>NZ_NUZU01000006.1 GCF_002567005.1 Bacillus sp. AFS073361 | reverse complement strand
TGTTTGAATACGGGCTTACAGATATCTTTTAACAATTAATAAGATTCGATCCTAACTGACATCAAGTTTCATCAATCTAGCGGTGCTAGGTCAATCTATTGGATACTAGTTTCTCACCCTTTTTACATTTAATTATGGTCCAATAATACAAAAAATGCCAGAACACTCCAATAAGGATATGTTCTGGCATTCCAACTGTAGAAAATAATTTGAGTGCATTTGTTTTTAGATTATATACTTTGCTGCGACTTATAAATAAATTTAAGAAAAGTGAACTCTACCTTTCAGGGATTGCATAAATACGAAACTAACAAAACTGGCACCCAGGTCTCAAGCAGTTTTGAAGACTGTGGAGGACACCAGTACCCCATTCAGCCCTCTATAAATCCTGTTATGTCAACGTTCCTAACGTATACCTCGACAGTCTTTTTACGAAGTTCTCTGCCAGCCATTCTGACCCATTGATTTTATTCGATGAACTAATGATCTTCTTTTTACACGTTCCGCCTGAGAACCTGATAATTTAGTAGCTTGATAATTATTGCGATTAGATACAGAAGAAATGGAGAATGGGACAACATTTATTTCTTTTTTATCGTTTAGCTTTCCATTCGTTAAATGAAAATTCTGTTGAAATACGTAAGTATCCTTATCCCGTGGGTTTCGATTTCCGCCAAACATGTAGTTCCCAAGACTATAAACAATAATCCTCTCTTAACAAATCATCGACTATTTGTAAAAACCTTCTGTCTTCATACGTTGGATTTACCTTCAAGTAATCTGGCAATGTCCAATATTTTTGGATGAAAAGAGGTGACATAATCTCACGAACCGGAAATTTTTCAAAAAATTTCTCCTTTAAGCCAAATAGCAGCTAAGTCTTTAGAGACGCCAGAAGACTGAGTTTCCTATCGTCCCCTTATACAAACGAAACTGTTTCCAAATTTAAAACCTTGATGAGCTGGGTTGAAACCCTGTTAAGGTAAATTATGTGCATGGCTGGGCTAGCTGTGTATGAATTACTTGTATTCCATTACTCGTAAAAGTCACTGGCTTAAATATTTCGAGTTTTTACATTATTATCAACCAACAATTTTATCCATTAACTGAAAAAATATTTATTATTTAAAAATAAAAAATCCCCACCTAAAAAATCGAGGGCACTGAAAAACTTACGTTTTTTATTCTTCAATCTCAATGCAAATTGCCTTTTTCCTTTTCTTTTTTATTCTTTTTCAATAAGAAGTTTTAAGATCCGCTTGAGATTAACTGCAAATATCGTTGTGGCTCCTTGAATCTCCATTCCAAATAGACCCGCAGATGATGCCGTTTCATACCCGTGTCTATGCTTTAACTCACTATTTTTTGCTTCAATTTTATAACGAGAGCGTGCAAGTTCTTTAAACTCTTCACTGTTTTGAAATGCCTCCTGATCCTTATGCTCAGTGGATTTTATTGAAACAGAATATGTTTTACTTTTTGCCCCTTCATTATAACAGCCCTCACGTAAAGGACATACTTTACATTTTTTAATATCAAAATAATAGGTATCTTTTTGATTTTTACCCTGACCTTTCTTACCTGTTCGTCCTTTACGTACTGCCATGTGACCTGCTTTACAAACGTACATACCAGCATCTTTATTAAACTCAAATTCATCCTCTTTCGCACGTCCACCTTGTGTGATTAGAGGATTCAGTTTAGAGACTAGTTGAAATTCTTCTTTTTTTGCATACTGGATATTTTCTTTTTCTGAATAAGCTGTATCACCAATAATTCTATCAATTGTCATGCCTGCTTCTTTACTTTTCTCTACTAAGTCTTTTAAATATTTACCATCACTTTTCTCACCAGTAGTAACAATAGCAGCTGTAATGATTCGTTCATCACTCATAGCTATATGTGTTTTAAATCCAAAGAAAGAAGAATCCGCTGTTTTGTGTCCGATACGTGCATCTGGATCAGTTGAAAAACTCAATTGTGATGCATAATCTTCTACAACTTCTTTTAGTACATTTAATTTTTCTTTAACAGCAGGAATCTCGGCGATTTGTGGTTCAGTTTCAACAACTGTAATGACTTGACGACAATAATCTAATTCATCGTTTACGTCGTTAGAAGTAGTTTTTGACGGGAATTTTTCTTTCATTGATTCATCTACTTGATAGACTGATTTTCGGACAATTTTTGATTTTTCTTGTAAAAACTCTTTCGGTGATTTTTGATTATAACGTGCTTTTGTATGTGTTGCATCCATGATAATTGTTTTGCTTTTAATGATCTCTTTTTCTAGAGCAATCTCAACGGTTTTGCCAATAAGCATATCTAATAAACCCACATCTTTAAGACGGAGTTTTCGGAATTTGGTTAAAGAGCTTGGGTCAATTACTGAATCCTCTGGAGCCATGTCGAGAAAATATTTAAATGACAGATCGTATTTGGAACGTTCTACAACATCTACATCAGACAAATCATAGATTGATTTAAGAAGTAAATATTTGAACATACGAACTGGTGAAACAGCATTGCGACCATTGTCAATACAATATTTTGATTTCAATTCTTCCTGTATGAATGAAAAATCTACAAGCTCATTAATTTTACGAAGCATATTATCTTTTGGTACAACAATATCGTATAAAGACATGAATGGGCTTAAGTTAAAAGATTCTTGATTTGAAATCATTTGGATACCACCTACGTACATTTGATAACAATATTATAAAGTAAAAAGGCAGTTGAAAGTTCATTGAACTTTCAACTGCCTTTATTAAATATTGGACTTTTTCAGTGCCCTCCTAAAATCAGGTGGGAATTTGCCTAGGTACATTTGCTGTTTAACGATCGCTGAAGCTAAAAGTTATTTTTCCTTTACGGCACTAACACCAAAGCTGGCTAAGTTGCCGATGTATTCTTTTTTCTCAGGGTATTTGTAGGTGTTAAGCTTGCTTGTTTTCTTACCTAGATCGACAATGGATTCAGCAAATTTCACTGCCGCTGTTACTCCATCGAGAACCGGTACACCTAACTCTTTTTCAAGGCTATTTGCAAATTCAGCCATACCTGCACATCCAAGCAAGATAGCTTCTGCCTTATCTTCCTCCACAGCCCTTTTTCCTTCCTGTCTTAATGTTTCAATGCCGCCTTCAGGATCTCTTTCAAAATCAAGCACTGCGAGTGGGGTACATCTGATGTTTAAGACACGTTTACTCATTCCATAGGAATCAACGAGTTCTTCTAACATCGTTTTAATTCTAGGCAACACAGTTACAACCGAAAATCTCGCAGCAAGCATAGATGCTAAATAAAGCGATGCTTCCGCAATCCCTACCACAGGTTTGTCAGTCACTTCTCTGGCAGCCTGTAATCCAGGGTCGCCATAGCAGGCAATAACATAAGCATCCACCCCTTCTTCTTCTCCCTTTTTAATCTCTTCAATCACCCCAGGAATGGCTAAGTACTCATCATAAAAGGATTCAATTGAAGATGGGCCCATTTTCGGGCTTACTGCAAGTATTTGTGTATCAGGACGCGCAGCGGCTAAGGCTGCATGTTCAATTCCTTTCGTCATCTCCAACGTCGTATTCGGATTGATTACTTTAATTTTCATTTTTTTATCCTCCCAATCTAATTCATAATCTAAACCATTAACTAATTTCAGAATGCTTTATGCTATTGAATCTAGATGTTGGGAAAGGTAAAATTGCAGGTTGAATCATTTATTATGTTTGTATTATTCATTTGAAACTTTCTTTCCTACCGATGTTGATACGGCCTGGTTTTGCTTAGATCGCATCAAGAAATAATAGGTAAGTCCGCCCACTATTATTCCTAAAAACCAGTTATAAGTATAGAGAGATTGTAGTGCAGGAACCACAAGGCCTATTAAGGCAACAATTGCACCTAGTATCATTGCGACAAAAGCCCGCGGATTCCATCCATTTCTATAGGTGTAATCCCCATCCTTAACGAAGAAACTATTTAAATCATATCGACGATTTTGGATTAAATAGTAATCTACTATCATAATGCCTGCTACTGGTCCTAGGGTCCCTCCAATGGCTCCTGCAATAGTAAAGATTAAATTTGCATTATTGATCCAGAGCCATGGTGCAAAAAATACACCTACTATTATGGAAATAATACCTGCTTTAACAAAATTGAGTTTACTAGGAACTAAATTGATCAAATCGTATGCCGGAGAAACAACGTTTGCAACAACATTGACTGAGAGAGTAGCAACTAATAGGGCGAATGCCCCCAATAAGACCACTACAGGTTGATCCTTAAATTGGAGCAGGACTTCTACCGGATTGGTAATCGGTTTACCGAAGGCCCTAATTGTTCCCACAGTAATCATGATGCTCATCAAACCAAAAAACGTCATCATTATCGGTAATCCAACAGCCTGGCCGATAGCTTGGTCCTTTTGGCTTTTGGCAAAACGTGTGAGGTCAGGGATATTTAATACTAAAGTAGCAAATCCTCCTATCATCCCCGTCACACCGATTAAAAAGCTGTTCCAAAATGCCCCGCCAGAAATTTTTGCCTCCACGGAGAAAATAGGCCCGATACCATTTGCTACTTTGATTGACCAAAAAACCAATCCTAAAGCTAAAACTATTACTAGTGGTCCAGCCCACAATTCAAAATTTCTGACCCGCTCCATTCCATGTGAAACCACCCAGGCATGCATCAGCCAGAACGCTGCAAAGCCTATCCAATCATTTAGTCCCATTCCCAAAAATGAGTAGGCTCCAAGGGAATCCCAGACAGGGTAAACGACACTAATGATGGCACCAACTGCTTTACTGCCCAAGTACGTCTGCACCGAAAACCAAAAAATGGCGATAACAGCACGAATCATTACAGGGAAATGGGCCCCTTTATAACCAAACGATGCCCTTATCAAAACAGGGAATGGCAGACCATATTTGGCTCCAGCAGCACTGTTAAACCAAAGTGCAACAATTAAGAATACGTTGGAAATGATAACTGCAGCTAATGCTTGCCAAGTGCTCATTCCAATGGCAATCAAGCCGCCAGCAAGTTCCTAGGAAACAATATTGTGAATCATTCCCATCCAGATCGCCGAGTAAGATAACCAACCCCAAGTTCTCTTTTCCTTGGGAATCGGAGCAAGATCCTCATTATATAAGGAAGACTCCGGGTTACTAATAATAGGTTTTGAATCCAAATGGATCACTTCTCCTTCAATTAAATTTTGGTGTCAGGCACCATCCGTGGACCATTTGTATAAATTGTCTTTTTGCAGTGTACATAAGGAGATTGTTTTAAAATACAAAATATTTCGAAAAATTCCATTGGATAAACCCTTTGTATGGCAGTCAAAGATGACTGCCATACTGTTGCATCATATATGCTTTAAAACTGTTTCAAAGAGCAGATTCGTACCGGCAGCGATATCCTCTATTTCTGCCCACTCTTTTGGGTTATGGCTTATTCCATTCCGGCACCGGACAAAGACCATGCCTATTTCGGTAATTTCTGCCAGAAACATCGCATCGTGTCCTGCTCCGCTAACCATTACGGGGGCTTCGATTCCAAGTTCCATGCTTGTTTCTGTTAAGGATTGAATAAGACTCTCTGAACACATTACTGGTGCAGCTACCATGTTCTTTTCAAATTCATATCCCAATCCTCTGGTCCTGCATACCTGAATAATCTTCTCTTCTATTTTTCCAATCACATGGTTCCTTCTATCCAGATCGATATCCCGAATATCAAGGGTAAATTCGATAGATTCTGGAATAATGTTGGTGCCACCAGGAAAAGCGGAGATGATCCCTACTGTACCAACAGTAGGTGCCTCAGGGTCATTCATACAAAGTCTTTCTACTTCTTGAATGATTTCTGCAGTTCCCACCATGGGATCTCGACGGAGACTCATTGGAACAGTTCCCGCATGTCCTGCTTCGCCAATGATCCTTACTTTGCACCAAGAAGGGCCGGCAATTCCACTGACAATCCCTATTGGGTATTCTTTGGTTTCTAAAAAGGGGCCCTGTTCAATATGCAACTCGTAATATTGCTTAATTTCACCTTTATTGCGTACTGATTGCTCGATTAAATCAGGATTAATACCGAAGCCAAAATTCTTAAGTGCATCATATCTTGTTACTTGGTTATCATCCACTTTTTGCAAATCTTGATACTTTATTTTACCGACCATCCCTCTGCTTCCAAATAATCCATCATTAAACCGTGAACCTTCTTCTTCACAGAATGCTACGACTTCAATTGGATGATCATGAACGATACTCTGTTCCGATAACGTATGAACAATTTCAATCCCAGCAAGGACTCCAATTACCCCATCAAATTTTCCGCCATTTCGCACAGAGTCAATATGGGAACCTATCATAACAGGCGGGAGGAAGGGATTCTGCCCCTCTTTCCGCCCAATTAAGTTACCAAAATGATCATGTCTTACCGTGAGCCCGGATTCTCTCATCCATTCAGAAACGAGAATAGTCGCTTCTCTATCTTCGTTAGACAATGCCAGACGTTGGACGCCATTATCAACAGTCTTTCCAATCTCGCCTAACTGCTCAATATGGAGCTTTATTCGTTCTTTACTGATCGTAACTGTTTTCATCGCCATCCTCCACTAAGTTAAACTAACGGTTCCTCAATTCACTTGTTTTCTGATAATCTATTGATTCATCCTCACAGATGAAAACTCCATATTCCCTTATAGCCTGTTTTTTTGTGATAAACCCATCCAGGTAATCGGAAAGAACCTTCTCTGGCTCTCTTTCGTGTGGATTTCCATATCCACCGCCACATGGACCTACAAGTTGAATCGTACTGCCTTCTTTTGCCTGTCTATTTGGTAGTTTAGAAGGAAGTTTTGTTACTTCTTTGGCCTCTTTGTCTTGGATGGATAAACTGCCGACTGAACCCGATTTTCCTTCATTAAAGCCCCAAGGTGCAAATTTATAGCCATCCGCTTCCACTGAGAAACTGCCATCAGCCAAGAACGTGACCTCACGGATCGAACCAATTCCACCACGCCACTTGCCTGGAGCACTTTCGTTATCTCTTAGCTCGTAACGATTTACTCGTAAAGGATAGTGAGATTCAATATCTTCAATTGGGTTATTTCGTGTGTTCGCGTATAAGGTATCAACCGCATCCATGCCATCTTTCCCATAGCGTCCTCCATAGCTGCCTTCCATGATATCCATGTACACCCAGTAATTTTCATCCTCATTTTTTCCGCTGAATGCCACAACTTGAAGGTTTCCTACACCAGCACTGACCTGATGTGGAACTACTTGTGCCAATGCTTTCATTAATGTATCGGCGACAATATTTCCAGAGTTAAACCGTGCGATGGTCGGTGCCGGAAAAATTGGATTACATAATGTTCCTTTAGGAGCGACAATTTTAATCGGTCTAATTAAGCCAGAATTTTGCGGGAAATTTCCGTATACAGTTGAATCCAGTAAAATGGATCGTAAGGTTAGATAAATCGCAATATCGACTGTTCCTATTAAAGGCATATTAATTGGTTTATCTGTCACCTGAGGGGCAGTCCCTGTCAAGTCAACCGTTAAATCACTGCCATCAACCTTTACGGTCACCTTAATTCTTAAATCCTTTTTAGCCGGGTCTTCACTATCTAAATATCCATCCAAAAAGCCTTCCGCTGTGTATTCTCCATTCGGCAGCTTTTTAATCGCATCTCTCATCATCTTTTCCGAGTAATTCATCAATTCTTCACTTGCTGCTTGAACCGTATCTAACCCATATTTTTCAATGATTTCAATATATCTTTGTGCCCCAATCTTAGCAGCTGCAATTTGGGCTTCCATATCACCAACGACCAATTTCGATGCCCGAATGTTATCGTATAAAATATCCCAAATATATCGGTTTTTGACGCCTTTTTCATACACCTTAATCGCCTTAAATTGAAGACCTTCAGCATAGGCATCTACTGCGTCCACAATTCCGCAGCTTCCTGGTGTGGATGCCCCAATATCAAGATGGTGAGCGGTAGTAACTGAAAAGCCAATCAGCTCTTCTTGGTAGAATACGGGAATACAAAATCCAACATCCGGACCGTGGGAGGCACCATGATACGGTGAATTATGCATAATGACATCGCCAGGATTAAACGTATCATTGCGCTCCTCCATAATCTGACGGATTCCATTTACATAACCTGGAATAGGACCCGATTGAAGCGGAGTGCTATGTGATGACTCGCATAACTGCTGCCCTTTAATATCAACAAGAGCACAGCCAAAATCTTCTGATTCTCGGATAATACTAGAATAAGACATCCGCGCAAGCTTGTGCCCCATTTCAACTGCAACATTTTCTAAAGCTCCAAGGACGACTTGGACTGTGATCGGATCGATTTTTTTGGTTTCAGTACTGATTTGTGACATAACTATACACCTACCTTGATAATCATATTTCCGAATTCCTCAATAAAAGCCGTACAGTTAGGAGGAATAACAGTGGTTGTATCTTTTTGCAGAACAATACATGGACCATAAAATTCTTGACCAACAGGCAACTTTTCTCTTTGATAAAATTTTGTCTCTACTTTTTCAAGACTTCCATTCACATTAAAAGTAGTTACACCCGTTTTTAATAATGCATCTTCTAATTCAAAGTCATGATGAATGGCTTGCTTTTCAATTTTTGGCATGTAGCCCAAACCAGTCACACGTATGTTAACAAACTCAATCGGACTTTCAAGGAAGTTGTGTCCATACTCCCCTTTATGACTTTCGTGGAAATTATCCAATGCTTCAACAATTGTTTCTTGGTCAAGCAATCCATTAGGCAAATCAACCCGCAGTTCATATCCCTGTCCGGCGTATCGGCAATCAGCACTGCGAAGAATTTGAATTTCCTTTTCAGACACTCCATCCTCTTTCAATTGTTGAATCAATTGATTTTCCAAAGTACTAAAATCTTCATTCAAAGTATTGAAATCCAAATTCGTACTAATCATGAATTCAGTTTTGATGACGTCATACTTTAAATCGGTTGTTAATAGACCAGTGGCAGAATTAATTCCTGGATATAGCGGGATGATTACTTCTGGGATATTTAAGATTTGGGCCACGTCTACAGCGTGTAACGGACCTGCACCACCAAATGCTACCAATGAAAACTCTCTAGGGTCCTCGCCTTTTTGAATGGTTTTTTCACGAATCGCATTTGCCATATTGTTATTCATGATTTGAAGAACACCTTCAGCGGTTCTTTCTCTGCTTAAATCGAGTTTTTCTGCCAATTCGTCAATTACTTTATAAGCCGCATTCGAATAGATTTTCATCTCTCCACCAAGGAAGTTGTGCTCATCGATTCTTCCTAAAACAACATTCGCGTCACTAACAGTCGGTTTTAAACCTCCATGACCATAGCAAGCTGGCCCTGGACGAGAACCTGCGCTCCTAGGTCCTACTTTGAATGCTCCGCCTTCATCGATGTGGGCAATACTTCCCCCGCCTGCTCCAATTGTATGAATATCAATCATCGGTACCATGACTGGATATCCGGCAATCCAAGTGTCACGAGCTGAGGATTCACTATACCCGTTACCTGTGATGATACCGATATCTGCACTTGTTCCTCCAACATCAAAGGTGATTAATTTCTCGCGATTTGTTAATTCACCGGCCCATGCTCCACCTAATATTCCTGCGGCAGGACCTGATAGAAGTGTATTTACAGGCTTTTCTGAAACAGTTTTAGGTGTGGCGACTCCACCGTTTGAGCACATGATGTGAAGTTCAGCAGGAATTCCAGAATCCTTCAACCGCTGTTCAAGGTTCTGAATGTAACTTTTAACTTTAGGTCCAACAAAACCGTTAATAGAAGCAGTGGTAAAGCGTTCAAATTCACGGAATTGTGGTGAAACATCAGACGATACAGTAATAAATGCTTCTGGGTAATCTTCTTCAATAATTTCCTTGACTCGTTGTTCATGTGCAGGATTAATATATGAAAATAGGAAGTTGACAATAATGGAATCTACTCCCTTTTCCTTTAATGCGGCTACAGCTGCACGTACTTGATCTTCATCTAATGAAGTAATAACCTGGTCCTTTACAGGACCCATTCTTTCCGCGACGGCAACCCGATTCCTTCGTTGCACGAGAGGTCGATCCTGCCAAGGGATTTCCTGCATAATCGAATAATTTTGCGGACGTTGATGGCGTCCGATATGTATGATGTCCCTATATCCTTCTGTGGTGATCATACCTGTTTTAGCCCCGTCATATTCAAGGATTGCATTTGTAGCAATGGTCGTTCCATGGAATACGTGATCAATTTCTGTTTTATTAATATTCTGACGTTCACACAGTTCAAGAATTCCATTAACAACACCTGTTGATGGATCTTCTAATGTGGTTGGCACTTTATGAATAGCTGTTATCCTTTTTTCCGTATCACTGTAGATGACATCTGTGAAAGTTCCCCCTACATCAACGCCAAATAATTTCATAATGCATTTCCTCCTTTTTATTTGCTTATACTTAATATTGCAAGAACCGTGCCAAAGTGAAAATGTTAATATAATAGCTTTCCTGATTTAGAGCTTTTATCAAAATTGCAGAACTGCAATTTAATCTTCAAAGTTAGACACCTTTGCATCTAAAAATTCTCAATTTTTAAATTAATCAAAAAAAGTAAACAAACATACCAAACACCGCTATTAATAGTTCTTAAAATTTCTAATAGATGGATAAAAGGGAAAATTGCAAAATCACAATTGATATTGCGATCTTGCAATTTTGATATTGTACTTTTGCACTTTTCGAGTAATTGTTGCTGGATCTACCCCAAGTTTTTTACTTGCTTCCTTCATAGTGGGAGACGATTCTAATGCTTGTAGGATCATCTTTTTTTCAAACAACTCCATTTCATGCTTTAAATTCCCATGAATATACTCATCAGTTTTAGTCCTTGATTTTACAAATTTATCTGGTAAGGACTTTAGCTCAATATGTTGTAATGAAGATGTGAGGACAAGCCTTTCAATTGTATTTTGTAATTCTCTCACATTCCCCTTCCATTCATAATCTATAAAAAACTGTACTACTTCTTTATCGATTGTTTTATAGAGTTTGTATTTTTGATTAAATGTATCTAAAAAATGGCTAATCATAAAGGGAATATCCTCTTTTCGCTCAGCCAATGGGGGGATGACAATAGGAATTACAAACAAACGATAATATAAATCTTCTCGGAATGTTCCCTGTTTGACCATATCCTCCAAATTGCGATTGGTTGCCGTAATAAAGCGGACATCCACTTGTACTGGTTTCGTTTCTCCAAGTGGCGTAAACTGCTTTTCTTGTAATAATTGAAGTAATTTCGCCTGTAAATTAAGCGGTAATTCTCCGACCTCATCTAAAAATAAAGTACCTTTATCAGCGGCTAAAGCTAACCCCTTTTTCCCCTCTTTATTTCCGCCAGTAAATGTACCTTTTGCATAACCAAACAGTTCTGATTCCATAATACTTTCAGGAATGGCACCACAATTTATCTTAATAAAAGGAGCATCTTTTCTATTACTCAATTGATGAATCGTTCTAGCTAAAACTTCTTTGCCTACACCTGTTTCTCCGTGTAGGAAAATGGTAGCATCTACATCCGCTACTCTGCAGGCAAGCTCATAAACCTCTTCCATTGCCTTTGATTTAAACACAAAACTTTGCTCTTGCTTTTGAAATATATTTAGTTGCTGTTGATAGTAATCGAGTACAGCTTTTGTTTCTTCTAATTTTTTTTGCAGGTTAGCAATCTCTGTTACATCCTTTGAAATATTAATTACCTTGCTTAACGTCCCATCAGCATGGAATATTGGATGTCCTTCAACCATCAATCGTCGCCCGAATTTCGTTACTTGGTGCATCTTTACTCTACCTTTATTCCGAATGACATGTAGGGTTGAGGACGTATCAATGACGCCATTCTTTTCTAATGCCGATGCCACTTTACCTACTAATTCAAATTCCTTAACACCTAGGATTTGCTCACAAGTATTATTCACACGTAATACTTTTCCATTGGCATCCGTAATCGTAACTAATTCACCGCTCAAATTCATAATTGCTTCTAATTCCTGCTTTAAATCTATTACTCTAGAAGAATGGTCGATAAAATCATGATAGGTATGATCATCTAAAAAAACAATCCCTCCCAGTTTTTCTGGAACTAAGGAAATATTCATTAGACACAGATTGATATTAGTTGTATACTCGATAATCTCAAAATTTCCGTCTTTAATGACTTTTATTATGCTGCTCCCTGGCAATACCTCTTGAATAAATTTCATATAGGGCTTTTTTATCTTTAGAATATCCTCACATACGGGGTTAGCATATTGGATTTCACCTTTAAAATCTACTAATAGCAAGCCAAAAGGAAAGTTGACACCTATTTCATGTAATGGAAACATATTTTGTTCCTCCAGACTCCTTGGTATTTTAAGATTATAAAATATATTATAAATTAGATTTGTTTATTTATCCTTCTAATTATTAGACAATTGCTACTATTTCAACTTGAAAGACAACATTAAAGTGCCACACCATCCAATTACTCAGTGCCATTGCAGAAGTATATTCTCAAGATGATAACAAAGAGAAGTTTGTCCGTGACTTTATCGCTGCCTGGGTTAAGGTGATGAATGCTGACCGCTTTGATTTGAAAGCCGTTGAACAGAAAAAAGCACAATTTGCGGGTAAATAAGCCATAGGTTATGTTGATTTTTGTGAGGGTATAAGAATTCATAAGCGGAGGATTTCCGGCTAATGATATTGAGGTTTGTTAAAAAGTTGCAATAGAAGGAGATATTCCGCTTAACCGCTTGAAATAACACAATATCCACCGATTTGAATCATATAAGCGGAAAATCTCCTCTTATAATTGAAGAAGTAGGGGTATTTTCCAAAATAGCCGGAATTTCTTCCTTTATATTTGGAAGTCAACATTTCGTTATTTTCAGAGCCTAGTTATACAAAGAAACCGCCGTCAATTTGACGGCGGTTTTTGACATTGATGCCAGGTATATCATTATTAATAAGGGCCCGCTTCGTGCCCTTTCTTCACAGCCTCTTTTGTCGCTTCGTTGGCCGCAATGGTTCCCTGCCCAAATTTCGATTTACCCGCTTCACGGCCTGGAACTTGATTTTCCGCCTTCATTTCTTGGATATCTTTCATTACCTGTTCGATCCCTTTCCTTCACACGGCGGCCATAGTCTTCATCGGCTTGGGTGAAATGATGGATCATGGCATCTTGAATTCGTTTGTCACAGATTGCCAGTGCTTCAGACAGGTTTTTGATTAATTCATCGCGCTCCCAATCCTGGAAAAGCAGGTAAAAAACACCCACTGAAGTTAATAGTAGGTGTTTGGCATTGTTTCGGTTCGATAGATACCAGCAACTAAAACACGCTTAAATAAATACCTTACCTTTCCCTCTCACAAAATCCCGCGATAGCTGGAAAACTCTTGAATTCCTTCCTCATGTCACGAAACGCAATCACACCATTTCCTCTATCGAGCTGGTAATCTAGCGAATACTCGTGACAATTCAATGGGTTTTGATGAAATGTGTTGGTATAAAATTGGATGGCCTCCCGATCGTTGGCTGCAAAGATAAAAACAAAATCCTTCTGGTTCATTTTCAGTGAGAAGATGCTCACTTTATGAAAGCCTAATACATTGTTTTGAATCAATTCCTTTACTTTCTGATGGTCCGCTCGATCTAAATCTTTGATGGAAAAGTTGTCCTCTAATGAAATTTTCTTCTCTGCTAGTAAATGGTAGATGTAATGTGCCAATGATGATTCTTCATAACGGAAACAATCCATATATAGTTCTTTCACAATCATGTGATCACACCTCAATATAAGTAATTTCGGCTAAATAGAAGTTACAACGGCAGATTCGATTCCTTTCGTTCCACAATCCTTCCTGTTTCCTGGTTGTAATTTACAGCGAGGCTTCCAACAGGACCATTTCGATTTTTCGATATGATGATTTCAAGGGAATGATCCTGCGAGTTCTTGTCATAATACGCTTCACGATACAAGAACAAAATGACATCGGCATCCTGCTCCACACTGCCCGATTCTCGAATATCAGACATCATCGGCCGTTTATCAGCTCGTGATTCCACTGAGCGATTGAGCTGCGCCAGACAAATGACGGGGCAATCATAATCCTTTGCCATCGTTTTCAGGGATTTCGATATTTCGGTGATTTGTAAATGAGAATTCCCGCCGAAAAATTGCCCTGAACGGATGAGGGTTAGATAATCGATAAACAGGATTGGTTTCTTGTATGGAAATTGATTCATCAGCTTTCTCGTTTTTGCTCTCATTTCTGCAATCGTTTGGCCACCCCCATCAAAAATTTGGATATGGGTTTCACTGAGGTTACTAATCACATCTGACCATCTATTCTTTTGATTTGAACTGAGCATTCTTTTTGGATCCCGCATTTTAGCCCGGTTAAAGCCCCCTGTCGATGCCATTAATCGCGAAGTTATCAGCTTTTCAGGCATCTCTAAGGAAAAGACGAGGGGCAGAAATCCTGCCCAACCCGACATTTTTGCAAAATGGAGCATCATGTCGGTTTTTCCCATCGATGGTCTGGCGGCGAGAATCGTCACTTCCCCATTCCGAAAGCCACCCGTTACTTTATCGAGGTGTTCGATACCCGTTGTTGCCTGTTCCGTGAGTTTTTGATCTTCCCAGGGAGCCTCATAAATATCTGCCAACGCATTTTGCAGGGAGGTGTGATCATCCATTTTCATTTGGTTAATTTTATCCAATTCGGCAATGACTCTGGCAATCTCCCAATCATTCATGGCAGCAACGGTTAAGATGTTTCTCTTTTCCCTTTCCTTCCACGAGTCAAGAATCAGTGTCTCCATTGCATCAAATTTCTCCACATCCGCATATGCTAACAGTTCCGAAAGGTAAGACATGCCCCCGAATGATTCGAGTTCAGGTAAGGTGGTAAAGGTAATCAAATCAACATTCTTCCCCACACGGTTAAACTCGACCATTCTTCGCATGATTTCTTTATGCCGTGTACTTTCCAGATGTTCAGGTTGGACCACGGTATCCTTGAGTAAATACTCCGCCTTCATCAAGCTTCCTAAGAACGCTTTTTCCGCGATACTCATTCCTCTTCACCTGCCGTAAAATCGAGATTAATTCCACGTGGAATATCTCTTCCTGAAGAAAACGGTGCAGTTGATTGCCTTTGTACAGGCCTTTGCTTCTCTTGATAGGAATCGATTTCTTCTACGGTCAATAGATTTTCATTTTCCCAGTTTTTTAGAATTCCAACCACATAGTTCAACTTTCGCTTGTTACTGGCACAGGCAATATTCATGGCTTTTAATATGATCTCTTTCGGCTGCAAGAAGCTAGAATCATCAAACCAAATTAACAGCTGCTGTTTCGCATTTATGTTCGTGAAACCAAATCCATTGTTGTCCCAAAACTCCACAATTTCTTTAACAACCACCTCTTTTTGATTCGTTCGTGACGGAAGCTCGCTGTCTGGATTTTCCACTATATTTGGTTGAAAAGATTCTTGTTGTTTTTTATTTTTATTTTTATTTTCATTTTCTTTTTGTCCACGTACCGTATAACGAGACGAGAACGAATCATCTAACATCTCGTCATCCTCTTCTATGTATGGATAACTTTCATCTTGGCCTCTATATTCCCCGTTAAATAACAGTTCATCTTGTCCACAAAACGAATCAAAAAGACTACGCATTTCTTCCTTAAGAATGGATTCCGAAACATATCGAATCAGCGAGGTATCCACCACTTCCTTTAGTTCGGAATAAATACAATCCATGATCGGTTTCCCGCCTTTATGCAGGTTATTTCTTGCCCAGTCTTTAATGGCAAGTTCTCTTGTTTCTGGATTGTAACGAATCAATTTGTGAAGATCCGTGAACCGTTCCATTAACGCATGAACACTCTCAATCGAATAACCCAAATCAAAAGCCATCTGTTTTTTGGTAATTTTATAGATTCCAATTTGGGTTGTTTCTGGATTGGTCAGTAGATACAAATAGAAATATTTGTCCTCCGGACTCATCTCCTCAGAAACCATTGGATTCTTCCAAAAATCCGTGCGCACCATTCGATACTTTGCCATCTTCCACCACTGCCTTTCTTCTACTAAAATTCCTTCAAACTTTATATAGAAATAGATGAAGAAAAAGGTCATATGTTTTTCATTAATATGTGGATAATTTATGACACCTTTTCATCAACTTGTCCTTTGCGAGGGCCTTTTAGTGAAATTCCTCGTCTCAGTTCTTCTACAATATATCGAGATCGGTGGAATCTAGCGAATGACCATTTTTCATATTTGAGGGCAATTTTAGAGCGTAAACGTCAAAAAACGCCTCCAAATTTGATTTTTGGAGGCGTTTTTTGCCATTTCAGTCACTTTTGAGCTTATTTTCAGACGAAGCTATTTATCCTGTTTTAGGAGAACAATATAATACTATTCGCATGGACCTGATTGGGTGTTTCTACAATGGAACATTTTTTTCCAATCTCTGATTCGGGAAATCTGCTTAATTGATTAAACTTTAACCCGGATACGTTGACTTCGCCCCATGGATAAATCCAGGGGATTTTTTTTTAAACCTTCATAAAAGCTGCCTGTCGGTGGTGGCTTCAGGATTAAATGTAGAACAATCCGAATAACTGTTGTACTTGAAGTTGTTACTGTGATGTTGAACATTTTATTTCTAGCACAAAAGGGTGGCCAACACAGCTTTAAGGCTACCCTTTCCTCATTTGAACATCTTATGTCTTCTTAAAAAGGTACGGTGACACTATTCTCTAATAATGGAGTCTCTACCTCTACACCTAATTTTTTAAATAGTTTAGCAATGGTTTTCATACCACTTTCAGGGTTAATTTTGGTTTCAATGTAAAATGTCTCACCCGTTATGATAGATTCATAGGTATGAATGGAGGCAAACTTTTTTCTGTTTTTATGGATAGGTTGAAACGCTATAGCATAACGATTTCCTCTGTCTCCGCCTCCAAGAATAAAGCCTTCTTCTATAAGCTGACGTAGAGGGAGATTATGCTCTTCAATCCACTGTAAAGTTTCTTTCCAAAGTTCCGGAACAGATTTTCCATAGATAACAGTTTCTTTCCCCTCATGTTTAATTAGCATCTGGAGTTCGTCCCATCTCTTAAAAATGTTTCTTTGGAATCCAGTTGAAAAATTCCATATCTCTTCGACATCGTTTTCCTCATTAAGGATCCATTTGATCGTTCTAAATACTTCACCATAAGTATCGTTGACAACAGTGCTGACATAATTCCTTTCATCACTGTCCTCTTCATTTGATATTTTCGCAATCGCTTTAAACACATCTTCAAAGCGATCATATATGGAACGGACCAAGGTTCGTTCTTCTTCAATGGTAGCCAATTTTTCCCGTTTACCTTTATAAGGCATCCGTAATGCATCTACATACTGCTGAATAATCGGTTTGGCGTAAATGCTTAAATCTGGATTTTCCAGGCAAGGCATTAGAACAATGTCCACTAGCTGCTGATAGTCGATTCCGAACCATTTGGAACTGCCAAACGTGGCTTCATTTGATTCTTTTATTTGGCTTTTTGGTACTAAGCCTACTAGCATAAACGTTTCGTCTTTAAACTTCTCTTCGAATTTTCTTAAGTATTTATTGCATTGATTTACATCCACCCTGGCATAAACCTTTTGCTCAACAGCAAGGATTAACTTTTTTTCCTTGCCTGGGTCTTTTTCATCGACGATATTTACCTTAAAAAAGACATCCAGCCTCCCTTTGTCGTCGTTTTTTTCTATTTCCTCGATGGTTTCCTGCTCATCGATACCAAGTTTGTTGATATCCTTTTCGGCTATAACTTCAGGATTTCTGAATTGATTTACATTGAGCATGGCTAAATCGGTAATGTCGTCAATATTTTCTTCAGCGGATTCGGCAATAGCCATTAAGAATCTCTGGAACGGATAATAGCCTAGCATATGTCTTTCTGTGGGATCTAGAAGCCAAGATAAGAATCTTGAATGCCAAGTTTCTAAATGGGTAGCCCCAACAACATGAAAGACATTCGGCCGATCAATCAGGAATTTTAAAGCGACAAATTCTTTGTCCATCGTTAGTTCATAAAGCATTCTTTTCAGTGATTTCATTATGTATTCCTCCATATTTCAATGAACTTGAAACAAATCCTCTTATTACTATTCATTATAATGAAAAGGGGTATGCTGAAAATGGTACACCCTATTCTTTATATTGCTCTTTTACTTTTTCAATCTCTTCTATTATCTCATCCACAAGGGTTTGTGGGGAAATGACCTTTACCTTGCTTCCCCACGCGAGGATCCAAGCCTTGAGTCCTGGACTCAGTTTTGCTTTTGCCTTTAAGGTGAATGCCTCATTGTTCACTTTCCGAATATCTGCCTCAATACCAAATTTATCAATGACACCATTGAGAACATTTTGTTCAAGTTTAAATTGTAAGGTTATCCAATCATCTTGTCCGCCAAACATATGGAACGAATTTTGAACATATGTACTTAAATCTTTTCTTTTACGCGCAAATCTTTCATTAGAAATGGTTACGTTCCTCATCCGGTCTAACCGATAATTTCGTGGATTGTTCCCTTCACTATATTTAATATCGTCACCAATTAGGTAATAAAAATCGGATTCCCAAATCAGGGCATGGGGCTTTATTTGATACATTTCTCCTCCATGCCGTAACTGGAAGTTTTTATGAATATCCATATCCCCATATTGAAACGCAATCATTTTACTTTGGTAGATTGCATCATGAATTTTATCAATATGTAACTTAATTAATTGGTAGTCTTGGTTAATCGATTGCTGATAGACAATTGGGTCTGGCAAAGTCTTAGCAATGTGTTTACTCGTTAGTTCCTTTACATTGTTTATAATGGTCTTTTTTTCTTCTTCCGTTATAAATCGTGCAGATAGGATGGGGTCAATCAGCAGCCTTAATTGATAGTTTTCAAATAGCCTTTCTTGATGACTGTAAAATTTTTTCCCATATTTATCTTCGTTTTCAATGATATCAAACCCTGAAGCCTGAAGGGTTTGAATGTATCTTTTCACCGCTTTTTGATCAGCTGTGCTTCCCGGCAGTTCGATTTTTAACTTATCAACAAGCTCTTTTATCGATAATTCATGATTTTCATCCGTTTCTTTCCGAAAGATGTCTTTTAACGCTAATAACCGTACTCCTGTATTATTTTCACTCACTTTCTTTCCTCCGATATTTTACTTGAAAACCAATCTTTCCCCATCAAAATTTGGATGGGGAAAGGCTGCTTTTCTAAAATTTTTATGCTTTTGATTTCAATTCTTCTTCCTGAAAGTGAACCATCGCCCCTACTACCGGCATATGGATCCATGCTTCTACAACGGGACTTCCAGTTGCTTTATATAATGCCTCTGCATACGTTTGAAGCTGAGGTAGGTAACTTGCAGCACGTGAAAGCCAGTCCGCTTCTTTTCCAGGAAATGATTTGTGGTCGATAATGACCCATCCCTGTGGTGTAAGGATCAACAAATCAATCCAGCCGGAAGCCCTCTGCTGTCCTTTCCGCAAGTGAATTGGCCATTCGTTGTGTCTAGAAAGAAGATTAGGGTATTGTTCTGTAATAAATAGCTCCAACCGGTCCGATGCCTCAAGCATGGCATCTTCTGTTAGTGCGTGAATATCATACCTGTTTCTCATGGCTTGTGCCATTCGGAATCTATTGTCGTTGGAATTGCCATGGTTATCAGCAGCTAAAAAGGCATGGACCATTTCTCCAAGCACGGTCATATCCGGGTTTCCTGAAAGCGGAAGACGATTGCCAATGCGATGAAGTTTTGAACCACTAGATTCCAGTTCAGGCTGCTGTTGGAAGTTTATTGCTTCCTCACTCTTTTGTCCGCTTGGGCTAAAGCGTGCAGGAACAAATGGCGAAGTTTCTACCTTTTTACCGACATAGACAATTTCAGAATGTCCAGTTGATTCAGATTCAGCGGTTCGTTCTGTATCCTCATCAATTGATAACACACGTACCTTACAAGCAAATGGCTTACCTTTAACTACAATTTTCCCCACTTGATTATCTAGGGAAGCATCCTCTTGATCAGCTTCTGCAATCCCAAGGTTCTGGATGACCTGGTTACCAGCCCCATCGGTCAATTCATCCATCCAACCTACCTTTGAAAAATCACGAGCTGTTAGCACAAGGTAATCTCTGGCCCTTGTCATTCCTACATACATCAACCTTTGATTTTCATCGGTTAGTTGCTGGACCCTCTGTTGAAGTTCAGCTGCAGCTTGTACATAAGTATCTAAACTGACATTACTTGATTGTGCTCCGTATGGCCAAGGCCAATAATAAAGCCTGCGTCCATGAAGTGGATTTTCTACATTAAAGCCCGTTGTACTAACGGCTGTCACCCGGTCAAATACAGGCGGTTTTTTCTTACCCACAGCCGATCTTTCTAATGAATTCAGGATGACAAAAGGCCACTCTAATCCTTTTGCCTTATGATAGGTTAATACCCGAACTGCCTGATCATCAGTCGATTCTGCCACAAGGTTCAATTCTTTGTCCTTTTCGACAGTATTTAAGAATAAAAGAAATCCACTTGTTGTGGCCGCGCTTCCATTGGTTGCGGCCGTCTCCTCATACTTTACCGCAATTTTCCGAAGGGCATCTAAGTTCGCTAGACGTTGATCACCTTGTCCCCATCTTAATACGACTTCATCCACTTTTGCTGATACTAATGCTAAATCCAATACTTCAGAAGGACTCATTTGAACCATTTTTCCTCTTGCATGGTCCAAGGCTTGGATGAATGGCTCCGCAGACATGATCTCTTCTCGATTCTCCTGATCAAGCCAGCCGGATAACCAGCGCCCTTCACCCCAAGTGTCTGAAGAAAAGTGGATTAATTCTGCAAGCGCCAATGTATCGTTAGGGTCGACTAAATAACGTAGGGCGGCCGCGGCGAACACCACTTCTGGAGTAGCTAGTAATCCACTTTCACCTACGGTTGCGGCAATACCCAGCTTGGAGAGTGCTTCTGCCACCCTCACGCACTCATCATTCGCTCTGCAAAGAATCGCGATATCTCCTGCTTTTAAAGGTCGTGGTTCACGGGATATTTTATCCACTATGATATATTTATCTTTTTGAGCTAAGACCGTTTTTACTCCTTTTGCGATATGTGCAGCATCGGTTAGCTGATTTTTCGAATTCAAGTAAGACCACGTTTCAACTGCCATGGCCTGCTCTTGTTTGTCAGCCCGCTTTGGATCTAATGCAATTCGCTCCGCTGTCATACCTCTAGCTTCAAAAACTGGTACAAAAATCGCATTGACGAATTCAACTAATGATTGACGAGAGCGATAGGAGGCATCCAATACTTCAATGGCTAAATCAGGAATGCTTGTCATTGCCGTCTGCATCAACTCGGGGTCTGTTCCTCGAAAGCCATAGATTGCCTGTTTTACATCTCCGACCCATGTTGCTCTTTGGGCAATCCCACGAAGCTGCATGTTTAAAGCGATTTGTAATGGGCTCGAGTCCTGAACCTCATCGACGAATACATCGGAGATCCGGTCTTTTAACACTTCGGCATGTTGTTCGTTTTTCAATAAAGTAAGGGCTAATGCCTCTTGGTCAGTAAAATCGATTAATCCGCGTTTGCTCTTTTCCACCGCATAGGTTTCCATTGCCTCTGCCGCACAAGAAAAAAGGGCATCCATTGCGTCTTTCATGTCTTGATGAAGCCTTGGATGACGATCATGCACGGAAGCAGCTGCATGAATCGGTGAGACTGCATCTCGGCTTTTCGCTCCAGGTTTTAACTTGCTTAATTTTGCCCATAGCTGCCAAGAAATGAAGCCATTGTGTTCCCATTCCTTGAGCGCCGAATCAATATCCTCAACAACCTGTGCAGTAGCCTTCGTTGAATCTCCACCAGGCAGTTCTGATTTTGCCACCCGTAAGGCTGCCTTTAAATCTTCCTCCAGCTGATCAGGATTGGACAATGTCCCGGGCAGCCATGCTGACATGATTTCCCATGAATAGACGGCACAGTTTTGAACATCCTCTGGTTCCAATCCATTCTCACGAGCTAGTGATAAGATCTTAAGTACATGACCACGCCAATCCTCTAACCCGAGACGAATGAAAACCTGGCGATAGTCCCGGTAGTATTTATCAATGACTTCTGCTGCAATGGTGTGAAAAAGTGAACTAGCTTCTGATTCTGCCAACACTTTTTGTACAGGTGATAACCCCATTTCAAGGGCAAATTCCCGTAACAGCCTTCCAAATACACTATTCATAGTACCAACATACCCATCCAGAATTCTTGCAGCAGATGTGCTATCGCCCGATTCTAGCAACTTGAGACGAACACGCTCAATGAGTTCTTCCGCTGCTTTCGTTGTAAATGTGGTGGCCATAATATTTTCTGCCGGCACTCCATTTTGAATGGATTTTAAAATTTCGTCCGATAAACGGGAGGTCTTGCCCGCACCAGCCCCAGCACTTAACAGCTTTAACTTTCCGCTCATTTCCTCACCCTCCTAAAACCACAAAGATTCTGATATTCGCAATAGGCACATGGCGGGTCTATCGTTGATACAAATGAATCACTCAACTCCTGGACATCTTCCGTTCTCTTGTCCGTATTCCCTTTGGAAGGAACACCTGGGGCGATAATCGTCCCTGTTAAGAGCTGTGACCAAATATCTTGCACAGATTGACGTAACACTTGATGAGACTCCAAAAGTGATGGACCCGCTACGTGGTAGTCAGAAGGGAAATCCCCATGCGGCAAACTGAAGAAATCACCGCTGCGCAGCATAAAGTAGGCAACAGGAAGTTCTTGATTGTCATCCCCGGCTAAGAGCCAATGATAAAGAGTTAATTGTACCGATAAGTTTTCCAAGCGAACTTTGTAATTACTTGGTTTTTTCGACCATTTCGCATCAAACAAAATCTTGTTCCCTGATGCGGTTTCTCCGATAAGGTCCAATCTGCCGCCGAACTCAACTCCGTCACTCCATGTTTTCTGTAATTCTATTTCGGTATCTTGGATGGTAATCCCAGCTTGATTCAACACTTTAAAAAATTTCTGCAAGGATTTCTGCAGTTTAAATCGAGTTTCACTGCGAAGAATTCCATTTTGCGGCTCTAGTAGTGTCGCAGCCAGCCTCGGTGTCAACTGATCAAACAAGTCCCCCGTTCGTATACGTACTTCTTCCTCGTTCCAATCGGTTTTTTCAGTAATAAGGTTTTCCAATATCACATGTCCTAGATTTCCAAGCATAATGGATTCATGTGGTAAAGAAAGTATCTTACCAGGTTTCACATTCGCAACATATGTAAAGGTCCATTTTAAAGGACAACCGATTAATCCTTCGAAACTGGTTGCAGATTCAACTTCCCTAGGCACGACGATATTTTCAGGAACCCTCCAAGTTCTTATTGGGTCTGCGATCTTGGTTGCTTGTAGTGGAGTTCTTTCAAATTCCATTCCCTGAATTGAGAAACTTGATTGTTTCCGTATATCAGCCGCTTCAATGGTAATTTTTTTCTCGGTATTGTGATCTTTTGCAATGGCATAGCGTATTTCGTCCCATAATGGGTGAATAGAAATTTCTTTGCCTTTCACTTTTGCAGGAGCAAAAAGAATCAGCCTTTTGTCAGACATACGTGCCGCCCGCTGCCAAGCAGCTGCTTCTCTTCGACGCCCCACGTCCTCTTCAAGGAGGATGACTCCATGTTCCCTTAACCATCCCCGTTCTTTCGATGTCCAAGTTCTGACACTAGGTCCTGACATGTTTTTATGAAAACCCCACCAAATGATGTTTTCTGCCTTACCCCAGATTTGCCCTGGATGATTGACGACTTGCCATTGGGCGGCTTCCTGTGTGTAACCGGACAATTTGGCTCCTTCACCTAAAACAGATTCTAGGATGCGCCCTACTTGCAAACGTGTCACCCTTTTTGTCCCAAGGGATTTTAGTCCTTCCATTACCTCTTGGGCATATTGTGTGGCTTGTACAAACATAAGGTCGTTTGTTGTATGATAGTTCAATGCCGCCCATTGACTAACCTTTTGGCAAATATTCATTAGTTGTTCAAAGGGAATGCCTTCGGTTGGGTCATAATAGTCATGATTCACCCACAAATCAAGCCTTGCTTCAAGGTTTTTTCTCCGTTTCTTCACTTCCTGTTCGTCCAAACCTTCTGCGGTCCATAATTCCTCGTAGGCATTTATTCCGTCTAGAATTGCCTGTACCCAGAGTGGCCCGCCAATTCCTGGATTTGCGGCTAATACTTTGGCTAATTTATACCTGATCTTTCCTGGTACAGGAGAGGTTGGAATTGTTAATAATTCGAGCATCCTATCCACCCTTAACGGTTCCCAATAAGTATCGATGGTAAGCGGTAAAACTTGAAGAACTGCACGCCATTTTGAAAGAGCGTCCACTCCTGCTGCCGGTACTCCCCGCCTATTGAGAAGCTCATCAAGGAATAATGACCCGTCCCCCTTAATTAATACCGTATCTTCCGAGGTGTTTTGCTGCAGCCAGCTGATCAAAAAGTCTGCAGCATCCCATTCCTGTTCGGAACGAATAAGGAGCAAGCTCCCATCCCCTTTCGCCACTTCGGATAATTTTTCCCCTGCCATTACCTTTTGTAGAAGGGATAAGTCAGTATATGAATCCTTTTGTATTTCTTTTTCAAACATGGTTGATACATTCTGAGTTTCTACCCCTATTTCCCTTAATAAATCAATTAATTGAATGCACCAGGGATCCCATAGTGTTTTATCTTCATCAACAATATTGATTTTCTCGATTTGTACTTGCACTTGCTCTTGTAACCTTGATATTAAACCTCGGACTCGATCAGGAAAACCACATAAACGGTTAGGATTAGCAAGCTCCAGCTTTGCCAGTGTATCGATCCATGCACTCCCGCCAACATGTACTAAAGGGTTCCATCCAGCTAACACTAACTCATCCCGGCGACGTAACAATTCCTTCGCTGTGTTCCAAGAATCAGTCTCAAAAGATTTTGAGAATAGCTTTTTACCAGAATCCTGTTTACGAATAAGTTCCTGCCACTCTGCAATCCGTAGGTTTTCCGATACATTCGGTACGGTTAGACCTAACTGTGTTTCTAGAATGCCGATTAAGCCGTTAAAGCCTGTTACTATGGTACCTACTGATGCCTCTTGATCTCCAAGTGCATCCGGATACGTGGTCGAATCTAGCCAATAGCCTAGCGTAATCTTCAAAATGGTACCCTCCTGGTATTTTATGTTCATAAACTTTTTCTCTTTTAAGTCATCAGGTTTTTGTAGGATAAAAAATAGAAAGAATAACTTGTTATATACTTCCTTTATTTTACACAAAAAGGTATACCAAAAATAGCCCACCCTTTTAATAACATGTTAATAGCTTTAATCTGAACCATAATAAAATACTTCCATTCCTGCAGGTTTCATTATAAGGCATAAGATTTAACACATTAAAAAATAGAGATTTCTAGTTTGTTTCTCGATAAAAGAAAAACAAAAAGAGACAGTTCTATGGTTATATAAAATAACAATAGGAGACTGTCCCTCTACTTTCTTTCCTCCACACAAGTCGCTTAGATCAATTTTCTGAGATTGCCCATTGATCCGTAACTTTGCTGCCTGTCCGTAAAAATTCCCGGGCGAACCCATAGCCAATTCCTCATGTACTCCCTGTTCTGGACAATATCCTTCATAACTTGCCAACTCCATTTCTATGAATATCGAATACCTATTAATTCCATTATATGACTTTTTTCAAAGGACATAGGATGCTGGCACTTGATAAATATTTAAATTTTGTGAACGTATCGCCAAGATGATTTCTCTTTAAGTACTCATATAACTTGCCCACTTACAATATACTTCATTATAATGAGAATATAAGTAAATTCTGAAAACATCTTTTTCATCCATTTCTATTCTATCTTCCAATGATTCTTCTTATTTTTTACTCACTATCCATCTATGAAACTTCAAAATTCTGTATTCCATTTCAACAGCATGATCCACCTTCTTGTTACTGTAATTTTTTTTAAGCCACATTTTTCTGGACTTTTTATTTTCACTAATTTATTATAACAACTAGATAATAATTATTATAAATACTATTTAATAATTATTATAATTAATGTGTCTAAGTTTTTTACTAGAAACATAATTATATATAAATAAATTTACATAAAAGGAGAGATAAGAAATATGGATGCTAAACAAAATGGCAACATCGAGGGCTGCCCGTTTCACGGCGGTGCGACTAGTGTCAAATCAAGTGGTACGACTAATCGGGAATGGTGGCCTAACGCGTTAAACCTGAATATACTCCGTCAGCATGACAGAAAATCAAACCCAATGGGTGAAGACTTTGATTATACAGAGGAATTTAAAAAGTTAGACTATCCTGCGCTGAAGCAAGATCTTCGTGATCTCATGACAACCAGTCAAGATTGGTGGCCTGCTGACTATGGCCATTATGGTCCTTTCTTTATCCGTATGTCATGGCACGCGGCCGGTACTTACCGTTCTGGGGATGGACGAGGCGGCGGCGGAACTGGCAACCAGCGTTTTGCACCGCTTAACAGCTGGCCTGACAATGCAAGCCTGGATAAGGCCCGACGACTCCTTTGGCCAATCAAGCAAAAGTATGGGAACAAGATTTCATGGGCCGACTTGCTTGTCCTAGCCGGTAATGTCGCGATTGAAGACATGGGTGGACCGACAGTTGGCTTTGGAGCAGGACGTGCCGATATTTGGCATCCGGAAGAAGATATTTATTGGGGTACGGAAACGGAATGGCTTGGGGATAATCGTTATACAGGTGATCGTAACCTGGAGAATCCACTTGCGGCCGTTCAAATGGGGCTTATCTATGTAAACCCGGAAGGTCCAAACGGTAAACCAGATCCGGTGGCTAGTGCCAAGGACATTCGTGAAACCTTTGCCCGTATGGGAATGAACGATGAAGAAACCGTTGCCCTGATTGCAGGCGGTCACACATTCGGTAAGGCCCATGGTGCAGGTGATGCCTCTCATGTTGGTCGAGAGCCAGAAGCGGCTCCTATTGAAGCACAAGGCTTAGGCTGGATCAACTCCTACGGTTCCGGCAAAGGCCGTGACACAATCACGAGCGGTATTGAAGGTGCATGGACCGCGAACCCAACACAGTGGGATAATGGTTATTTTGAGCTATTATATGGCTATGAATGGTGGCTGACAAAGAGTCCTGCAGGGGCATGGCAGTGGCTGATTGTCGACCCTGCTGAAGAACATCTTGCCCCAGATGCCGAAGATGCATCGATTAAAGTGCCAACAATGATGACCACGGCTGATATGGCGTTACGTCATGATCCAATCTATGAGAAGATTGGTCGTCGTTTTTTCGAGAACCCGAATGAATTTGCCGATGCATTTGCCCGCGCTTGGTTCAAATTGTTACACCGTGACATGGGTCCTAAAGCCAGATATCTCGGTCCGGAAGTTCCAGAAGAAGATTTCATCTGGCAGGACCCTGTACCAGCTGGTAATTATGAGTTAACAGCTGCGGATATTGCCGAGCTGAAAGCAAAAATCTTAGACTCGGGATTAACTGTTAGCAAGCTAGTAACTACGGCTTGGACTTCTGCCAGTACCTATCGCGGCTCTGACCATCGCGGTGGTGCCAATGGTGCCCGCATCCGCCTTGCTCCACAAAAGGATTGGGAAGTGAATCAACCGGAACAACTAGCACAAGTGCTTCAGGTACTGGAAGGCATTCAAAAGGAATTCGAAAAAGAAGTCAGCTTGGCCGATTTGATTGTCCTTGGCGGTAGTGCTGCCATCGAGAAGGCAGCCAAAGCGGCAGGCTTCAATGTAAATGTTCCGTTTGCTCCTGGACGCGGTGATGCGGCCCAAGAACAAACAGATGCAGAAAGCTTTGACGTGCTCGAGCCTGTTGCTGATGGTTTCCGAAACTATCAAAAGCAGCAGTTCAGTGTAAGTCCGGAAGAACTGCTCATTGATAAAGCACAACTGTTAAACCTGACTGCACCGGAAATGACTGTTCTTATTGGTGGTCTGCGTGTACTGGGTACCAACTATGGCGGCACGGCACATGGCGTATTCACCAATTCAGTTGGCCAACTCACGAATGACTTTTTTGTGAACTTGCTTGATATGGGTGTGGCGTGGAAGCCTGTCGGAGCAAACGTTTATGAAGGACGTGATCGCAAAACAGGTGAAGTGAAACGGACAGCGACTCGAGTGGACCTCGTGTTTGGTTCCAACTCCGTCCTCCGTTCCATTGCAGAAGTGTATGCTCAAGATGATAACAAAGAGAAGTTTGTCCGTGACTTTATCGCTGCATGGGTTAAGGTGATGAATGCCGACCGCTTTGATTTGAAGGCGGTTGAACAGAAAAAAGCTCAATTTGCTGGTAAGTAAGCCAGAGGCTATGTTGAATTTGGCGTAGATAGAAGAAGTCATAGGCGGAGAATTTCCGGTTAATTATAAAAATGATGGCTAAAAAGCTAAAATAGCAGGAGATATTCCGCTTAACAGCTTTAAATATACACAAAACCCAACGATTTGAATCATATAAGCGGAAATACTCCCCTTATTTTTAAGGAAATAGAGGTATTTTCCAAATTAGCCGGAATTGCTTCCCTTATATTTGGAAATCAATAATCCATTATATTAAATAGAAGAAACCGCCGTCGATTTGACGGCGGTTTTTATCATTAGTACCAGAAATATCATTATTAATATGGGCCCGCTTCGTGCCCTTTCTGTACAGCCTCTTTTGTTGCTTCGTTGGCAGCAATGGTTCCCTGACCAAATTTCGATTTACCCGATTCACGGCCTGGAACTTGATTTTCCGTTCTCATTTCTTGGATTTCTTTCATTACCTGTTCCATCCCTTTCTTCACACGGCGGCCATAGTCTTCATCGGCTTGGGTGAAATGATGGATCATGGCATCTTGAATTCGTTTGTCGCATATTGCCAGTGCTTCAGACAGGTTTTTGATTAATTCATCGCGCTCCCAATCGTCCAAGCTTCGATACGTATGGCCCGCTTGTCCGTAGTTGTTTGGACGATCAATCGGCGCACTCATGGCTGCTGCGTTATATACTGGCTGGTGAGGTGCACGGTTATCACTATTTGTTTCCGTATATCCGCCGAGCATCGATGGCTCATAGTTAATATGTGGGTTTTCTCCCGATTCTTTCGGGTTACGAATATCCATTTGGCCGCGATGCTGATTTGTGCGAACAGGTGCTTTCGGTGCGTTCACCGGCAGACTCAGATAGTTCGCACCTACCCGATAGCGCTGCGTATCCGAGTAAGAGAACGTACGCCCTTGAAGCATTTTATCGTCAGAGAAATCCATTCCATCCACCAGAACCCCTGTACCAAAGGCAGCTTGCTCAATTTCCGCGTGAAAATCAACAGGATTCCGATCAAGGACCATGCGGCCTACCGGTAACCATGGGAACTGATCCTCTGGCCAAAGCTTTGTATCATCGAGTGGGTCAAAATCCAGTTCGGGATGGTAATCATCAGTCATGATCTGAACATAAAGCTCCCATTCTGGATACTCTCCTCGTTCAATCGCTTCATATAAATCTTGTGTCGCATGACCAACGTTCTTCGCTTGAATCGAGTTTGCCTCTTCTTGTGTTAGGTTACGAATTCCTTGCTTCGGCTCCCAGTGATACTTCACCAACACCGCCTCGCCTTTTTCATTTACCCATTTATACGTGTTTACACCAGAGCCCTGCATATGGCGGTATGTTGCTGGAATCCCCCATGGAGAAAATAGGAATGTAATCATATGCGTTGCTTCAGGTGTACGAGAAACGAAGTCAAACATCCGCTGTGGATTCGGGACGTTCGATGCTGGATCCGCTTTAAATGCGTGAATCATATCAGGGAATTTCATCGCATCACGGATAAAGAAAATTTTCAAATTATTCCCAACTAGGTCCCAGTTCCCATCTTCCGTATACATTTTCACCGCAAAACCACGTGGATCACGTGCAGTTTCCGGCGAATCTTTCCCACCTGCTACTGTGGAGAAACGCACCATTAACGGAGTTTTTTTCCCTGCTCCAGAGAACACTTTCGCGCGTGTATACTTTTCTACCGGCTCATCGCCCACTTTTCCGTAGGTTTCAAAATAACCAAATGCTCCCGATCCTCGTGCATGGACCACACGTTCTGGAACCTCTTCCCGATCAAAATGGGAAATCTTCTCAATAAAATGGTAATTCTCAAGTGTCGCTGGGCCACGATTCCCAATAGTACGGATATTTTGGTTATCTATCACGGGATGGCCCTGGCGCGTCGTCAACGTTTCCCGATTTACGTCCTGTTCATTTGAAGCATTCACATTTTTGTTCTCTGTCAAAATAAGTCCTCCCTAGAAAAGTTATCCTTATTTTTCCTTTTGATAGGGAATTTATTCATCTTTAGGATATGCTGGAAAAGCAGGTAAAAAACACCTACTAAAGGTAATGTTCGAGTCAATTCCAGCAACATAACCCAGATTTCTTCATAAGTGATTGCGGGGGTTGTTAAAAAAGTGCACAAAAAAAAACGCTTAGATAAGCGTTTTTCACTTTGTTTTTTTACGCGCCTTAGAGGATTCGAACCTCTGACCCTACGCTTAGAAGGCGTATGCTCTATCCAGCTGAGCTAAAGGCGCATTTATGGCTCCGCAGGTAGGACTCGAACCTACGACCGATCGGTTAACAGCCGATAGCTCTACCACTGAGCTACTGCGGAATAATATGATGGGCCTAAATGGACTCGAACCATCGACCTCACGCTTATCAGGCGTGCGCTCTAACCAGCTGAGCTATAGGCCCATATTTATGTGGAACGGGTGATGAGAATCGAACTCACAACATCAGCTTGGAAGGCTGAGGTTTTACCACTAAACTACACCCGCATTTATTAAATTGGAGGCAACACCCGGATTTGAACCGGGGATAGAGGTTTTGCAGACCTCGGCCTTACCACTTGGCTATGCTGCCTTTATGTATGGCTGGGCTAGCTGGATTTGAACCAACGCATGTCGCAGTCAAAGTGCGATGCCTTACCGCTTGGCTATAGCCCAATATTTATAAAATATATGGGGCGGCTGATGGGAATCGAACCCACGAATGTCGGAACCACAATCCGATGCGTTAACCACTTCGCCACAACCGCCATTATAGAATCATTTGGCAGGGGTAGTAGGAATTGAACCCACACCAAAGGTTTTGGAGACCTTCGTTCTACCTTTAAACTATACCCCTCCATATAAAAAGGTGGCTCAGGACGGAATCGAACCGCCGACACAAGGATTTTCAGTCCTTTGCTCTACCAACTGAGCTACTGAGCCACACAAAATCTATATCAACAGTAGTTACCTACTGGGGATAAAAGTACGGTCCGGACGGGACTCGAACCCGCGACCTCCTGCGTGACAGGCAGGCATTCTAACCAACTGAACTACCGGACCAGAGTTTTCAATTTGGAGCATGCTCCACGATTTGATACTGACCGCCCTGATTTCAGAAAGCATATTCAAGCAGCGGCTCAATCGTTGCGCTGTAGATCATTCGAAGAAGCATATTCGAACGTGCTCCACCCCGCGACAATAAGAATAGATTACGAGTTATGGAGGAGGAAGAGGGATTCGAACCCCCGCGCGGTATGACCCGCCTGTCGGTTTTCAAGACCGATCCCTTCAGCCAAACTTGGGTATTCCTCCGAATAAGTGGAGTCTAGGGGGATCGAACCCCTGACCTCCTGCGTGCAAAGCAGGCGCTCTCCCAGCTGAGCTAAGACCCCATTTGTTATTAGAAGCATGGTCGGGAAGACAGGATTCGAACCTGCGACCCCTTGGTCCCAAACCAAGTGCTCTACCAAGCTGAGCTACTTCCCGTTAAAGTGCGCCCTGAGAGATTCGAACTCCCGACCTTTTGATTCGTAGTCAAACACTCTATCCAGCTGAGCTAAGGGCGCATATGATTTAATTTAAATGGTGTCGAGGACCGGAATCGAACCGGTAAGGTAGTCACCTACCGCAGGATTTTAAGTCCTGTGCGTCTGCCAGTTCCGCCGCACCGGCGTAAGTTGGAGCGGAAGACGGGATTCGAACCCGCGACCCCCACCTTGGCAAGGTGGTGTTCTACCACTGAACTACTTCCGCAAAGGTTGTAAGTTATATTGCTCTTGCAAAAAACTTTGATGCGGGTGAAGGGAGTCGAACCCCCACGCCTTGCGGCGCCAGATCCTAAGTCTGGTGCGTCTGCCAATTCCGCCACACCCGCAATATTGATAGTTTTTTTGCTTTCGCAAAAAACTCTAGTGAGCCATGAAGGACTCGAACCTTCGACCCTCTGATTAAAAGTCAGATGCTCTACCAACTGAGCTAATGGCTCAAAAAAAGCAAAAAAAATAAATGGTGCCGGCGAGAGGACTTGAACCCCCAACCTACTGATTACAAGTCAGTTGCTCTACCAATTGAGCTACCCCGGCATATAGTTTGGAAAAATATTAAGTTTGAACACGCTGATACTGTTACCGTCATCCTGACCTCAGAAAGCTTATCCAAGCAGCAGCTCGGTCAGTATGCTGAAGTTCATTCAGGAAGCATATTCGGTCGTGCTCTACCAATTGAGCTACTCCGGCGTAATCTATAAAAGATAAATATGGTGGAGGATGACGGG
>NZ_NUZU01000084.1 GCF_002567005.1 Bacillus sp. AFS073361 | reverse complement strand
GAAAGTCAGTGACTTTCCTTTTTGTTCGTAACTTATTTTGTTGGCTGGAATTCTACTGCTACATAATTGGTTTCACCAATTTCTTTTTTCACTTGTAAGATGATTTTATTTGCTTCAGTTGCGGAAGGCTTATTCTTAGATTTAACGGTAACTCGTACTTCCTCACCATCAGCTCTGACCAATGCATCTTCATAACCCATTGTTTTAATTAAGGTTTCAAGTATTTCTTCTTTTTGTGCAGTTTGATTTAATTTATCCATTTGGTCTTTTACTTTGCTGCGTTCGACAGCTGGAAGATCAGTTGATGCAAGCTCAGTCGTCAAATCCTCTTGCTGTTGACTTCTTAGGTCATCTAACTTCATTCGAAGTTCTTCAAACTCTTGATCGCCAGCAACGGTTGATACAATTGTTTTATCATCTTTTGCTTCTGTTTTTGTTGTTGTTTTTGTTGTTGTTTTTCCTTTATTTTGTTCCTTGGCATCTTGCTGGATAGCTGCAAGATCATTACCCTTTTGCTCTGGTGATGTGATGTAATAAACAGATAATACAACAACTAAACTTAACATCGTTAATAACCAAACTGTTTGTTTTTTCAATAACATCTAAAAACACCCCTTTTATTTTTTAGGTCTTTTAAACTGGCCTGTTGATTT
>NZ_NUZU01000083.1 GCF_002567005.1 Bacillus sp. AFS073361 | reverse complement strand
AATTTCCGTATTCGTCTTGTAAAAGGTGCTTATAAAGAATCAGCAGAAATCGCCTATCAAGATAAGAAAGATATTGATGCCAACTTTATTAAGATTGTCGAATGGCATTTGTTACATGGGAAATTCACTTCGATTGCAACACATGATCATCGAATCATCCAGCATGTGAAGGAATTTGTAAAGAAGCACGATATTCCGAATGACAAATTTGAGTTCCAAATGCTTTATGG
>NZ_NUZU01000082.1 GCF_002567005.1 Bacillus sp. AFS073361 | reverse complement strand
TGCTCCACCCCGCGACGATAATAAAAAATTGAAGTTTTCACATGCTCTTAGTATTACGACCGCCCCGATTTCAGAAAGCATATTCAAGCAGCGGCTCAATCGTTGCGCTGAAGATTATTCGAAGCAGTTTATTCGAACGTGCTCCACCCCGCGACGATAGAAATTATAAAAAGTAATAATGGAGGAGGAAGAGGGATTNNCAAACTTGGGTATTCCTCCAGATATTAATAAATAATTGATTGGTAGCGGCGGAGGGGATCGAACCCCCGACCTTACGGGTATGAACCGTACGCTCTAGCCAGCTGAGCTACACCGCCAAAGAACAAATATAATCATGGTGGAGGATGACGGGAT
>NZ_NUZU01000081.1 GCF_002567005.1 Bacillus sp. AFS073361 | reverse complement strand
TGGCACGGGCCATCGAAGCCAATCACAACATCGCTCGCAACATCGAAAACGCCAAGGCCCAGGGGATGCTGGCCGGCAATCCACCTATCAGGACAGAACGGGTGGTCTTCGGGCCGTTCCAGGTCGATTGCTCGGTGATCGGGATGTGTGAGGTGTTAGCGTGATCCCAGCTAGCAACTGAATCTTTTGTGGCGAGGGAGCTTGCTCCCGCTCGGCTGCGCAGCAGTCGCAAATGTCGTGCATGGGTGTATCAGGCAGAGCATGGC
>NZ_NUZU01000080.1 GCF_002567005.1 Bacillus sp. AFS073361 | reverse complement strand
TTTCCTGTCAAAAATACAACAGATGTTTTGGCAGATGAAATCGCTTATTGCCAGAAACTTATTAAAGTGATTGAAAAGGAAGAAACTCTTATTGAGTATCCAAAAGTAAAGGAACAGTTAAACCTTCTAAAAGAAACAATTACTGACGATATCGAACATTTACAAAGCTCTGAAGATAAGGATGCAAAAGTAGGTCATAAAACTGCAGATTCATCGTTTTTTGGATATAAAACTCATATTGCAATGAGCGAAGAAAGAATTATTACTGCCGCAACAGTTACGACAGGGGAAAAAAATGACGGAAAGCAATTAGAAACACTGATCGAAAAAAGCATTAAAGCAGGAGTGAAAGTTGAAACTGTTATTGGTGATACAGCCTATTCAGAAAAAGGCAATATCGAATATACGAAAGAAAATGAAATAAAATTAGTAGCCAAGTTAAACCCTTCAGTTACTCAAGGTTTTCGTAAAAAAGAAGACGAATTTGAGTTCAATAAAGACGCTGGAATGTATGTTTGTAAAGCTGGTCATATGGCTATAAGGAAAGCACGTCAAGGTAAAAAAGGTGTAGCAGCCAATCAAGTTGACACTTATTATTTTGATGTAGAAAAGTGCAAAATTTGTCCATTTAAGGATGGCTGTTATAAAGAAGGAGCTAAAAGTAAAACTTATTCTGTGACTATTAAATCGAATATACATACAGAACAGGAACAATTCCAAGAAAGCGACTATTTTAAGGAAAAGTCGAAAGAACGATACAAAATAGAAGCTAAAAATAGCGAATTAAAACACAGACACGGGTACAATGTTGCAAATTCCTCGGGTCTAGTTGGTATGCAATTGCAAGGTGCCCTGGCAATATTCACCGTGAATTTAAAAAGAATATTGAAACTAATAGATCAAAAATAGGGTAAGAAAATAGCCTCAATGAATAAAAAAGACGACTTAAAATTCATTTAAGAATTTTTAAAGTCGTCTTTTTTTTCGTGTTTTAGAAATTTTTCGAAAAACCGAAGGTTTTTCAGTGCCCTC
>NZ_NUZU01000079.1 GCF_002567005.1 Bacillus sp. AFS073361 | reverse complement strand
GTATAAACGTTTAGACATCCAGATAGCTGACAATACCCAGGAATCGTGCGAATGTCGAGTCTGTAAGAGGAAGGTGAGAAAGTTTCACGGAGGGAAACAGAGGAATAAACAAGAAAGGACAAAAACGCAAAAAGGCCATCCTTGCGGATGGCCTCTTCACTTAATTGATGCCTGGCAGTTCCCTACTCTCACATGGGGAGACCCCACACTACCATCGGCGCTACGGCGTTTCACTTCTGAGTTCGGCATGGGGTCAGGTGGGACCACCGCGCTAAAGCCGCCAGGCAAATTCTGTATCAACACGCATCTCTGCGCATTAATTAATCTGTATCAGCTGAAAATCGACTGTCTCTGCTTCGCCAAAACATCTTCGGCGTTGTAAGGTTAAGCCTCACGGTTCATTAGTACTGGTTAGCTCAATACATCGCTGCACTTACACACCCAGCCTATCAACGTCGTAGTCTTCAACGTTCCTTCAGGACTCTCAAGGAGTCAGGGAGAACTCATCTCGGGGCAAGTTTCGTGCTTAGATGCTTTCAGCAC
>NZ_NUZU01000078.1 GCF_002567005.1 Bacillus sp. AFS073361 | reverse complement strand
GCTATGTATCAACGTGGATTGATTAGCAGTTCTTTAGCTAGACGACCAGTTTTACCTTTATCTGAAGAAGAAGTAGAGGAAATTCGTCAAGGTTTACTAAAAGTGGGCTTAATTAAAGATGAGGTTAAAGCGTAGTAATTAAAAATTGAGAGTGGTTACGGGTATTCCGTAACCACTCGTAGTAGACGAAGGTAGGGGGGTTGATGAAGAAATATGAGTTATCGCGGAACCTCATCTTTAACGCAAACGATTACTAATGGATTTTTTTAGTATATTATATATTTTTCCTATTTTTCAACAAAAAACTTATTGAAAACTATTATTTTCTCTTGAATTATATGATTATTCAAAGAAATAAAAAATGTTATTGACTCAGCAAACGCTTACAAGATATGATTAATTACGTAAACGATTACTATATAAAATAAAAAATCTGGAGGAATGATAAAATGAAAAACAAAGCAAAATGGAGCGGAGTATTTCCAGCAGTTCTTATCCCTTTTAAAGATGATTACTCAATTGATGAAGAAGGCTTTCGTAAATTAGTTCGTTGGGTGGCAAGCCATGAAGGTGTTAATGGTATTGTTGTAAACGGTCACACTGGTGAAATTATGACTCTACTTCCTGAAGATCGTGCAGAAGCTGTGAGAATCGCTGCTGATGAATTACAAGGTCGGATTCCTGTTATTTCTGGAGTATCTGCTGAAGGAACAATCGAAGCGATCCAACATGCTCAAGCTGTAGAAAAAGCAGGGGGAGAAGGAATTCTACTAATGCCTCCACACTCATGGTTACGATTTGGCATGCAACCTGAATCAACAGTTGAGTTCTTCAAAGATGTTGCAGCAGAAATTAACATCGGCATTGTAGTCCATCAATACCCAACTTGGACAAAATCATCTTACACAACAAGCCAATTGTTAGAAATGACTGAAATTCCAAATGTCGTAGCAGTTAAAGTTGGTCAAAGAGACATGGCACAATATGAAGTAGATATTAGAGTATTGAAAAAGAATGCCCCGGATGTTGCACTATTGACTTGTCATGACGAATACTTATTACCAACTCTAGTTCAAGGGATCGATGGCGCGCTTGTAGGTTTCGGCTGTTTCGTACCAGACCTAATCGCTGAACTAGTAAAACATGTGAAGAATCAAGATTTAAAAGC
>NZ_NUZU01000077.1 GCF_002567005.1 Bacillus sp. AFS073361 | reverse complement strand
GCATTGTCGGAAGCATAATCATTTACACGAATACCATAGTCCATCATGACTAGTTCTCCGCGGCGGATTGGTCTCGTAGTTGGACGCTTAAATAGTACATCTGTATGCTCTCCCGCCTGGATCATGATGTCATATGCAATCGCGTGTCCACCATTTGCAAACATAGCGGCGTAAACCAAAGATGTTGCTTCCAATTCCGTGATGCC
>NZ_NUZU01000076.1 GCF_002567005.1 Bacillus sp. AFS073361 | reverse complement strand
GATTATGCTTCCGACAATGCTCGTACCATTTGTTACGGCAATGTATCAGATGAAGCAAAGCGCTTGATGGAAGCATGTTCTCTTGGATATGAAGAGTGCTTACAAAAAATTCATGCCGGTATGACAGGGATTGAGGCTGACCGGGTGATTCGTGAAGCGTTCAGAAAGTACGAGGTAGATGAATATTTAGTAGAAGTGAGTGAAGGTAGAACTGGTGCCCATGCGACAGGTATGGACCCTGAAGA
>NZ_NUZU01000075.1 GCF_002567005.1 Bacillus sp. AFS073361 | reverse complement strand
GATTATGCTTCCGACAATGCCCGTACCATTTGTTACGGCAATGTATCAGATGAAGCAAAGCGCTTGATGGAAGCATGTTCCCTTGGATATGAAGAGTGTTTACCAAAAATTTATGCTGGTATGACAGGAATTGAGGCTGACCGGGTGATTCGGGAAGCGTTCAGAAAGCATGGAGTAGATGAATATTTAGTAGAAGTGAGTGAAGGTAGAACTGGTGCCCATGCAACAGGTATGGACCCTGAAGA
>NZ_NUZU01000013.1:80338-345879 GCF_002567005.1 Bacillus sp. AFS073361 | reverse complement strand
AAGTGTTTTGCAGTGTCCTCGATAAGGGTGTCTTTTCTTTTTGTATAAAAAAGCTTTCTCTCCAGGAAACTATTTGTATCTATAGGATTCCCCAATTAACAAAATAAAAAGCACCCAAATTAAACGGGTGCCATTGTAAAACGATATCATCATATATACTTATGCTATTCGTTCTTTTTAAACGCTCCAATCATCGCACGGACAAGTCCGCCTAAAAATTTCGGCAGTTTAATCGTATAAAATTTCATACTGTCCCTCCTCACAAATCTCCCCAGCTTATTTCAACTCAACTTTTTTCGAACGCCCTACCATTTTATTCAAACGAACGAAATCAGTACCAAAAACATTGTAGGCACCATTCTGAGTTAGTTACTAAAACATATTAATCATGACTTCTTATCACTATTAATATGCCTTCCGAAAATGAAAAAGTACCATAATCACTAATAAGTTCATTACTAATACATAGTGTTGAACCAATTGAAATATGACGATTTTTCAAAGGGAATTTAAAGCCTTCTAAGGTGAGATTTTGGATATTTAGTGTTACAGGAACAAAAGAAATATATTTTTTTGAATCCATTTTTTCAATCTTATAACTTCCTGCTTCCTTAATAAAAACGATATTATTACGGTCAATTATGCAAATATCCACTTCATTTTTTTCTTGGATCGGTGTGAGCAATAGGTGAACATTCGCAAATAAATGATCCAATCTGCCACCAGTTGCCCCAAATATACGAATGGCGCTTGGATGCTGTTTAAGTGCCCAATTAAGGGCAAGCTCCATATCCGTTTCATCCTTTTCCGGTCTATATTTTTTCAATTCTGTAACACGTTCTTCAATAAATATTAACTCATCTGATGTCACAGAATCAAAATCACCAAAAGCAATAGAGGGAGAAATATTTCTTTGTAATAAATGATAAACCCCTCGATCGACTCCTACCCAAATTACATCATTTACTAAGTACTCCGTTAAATCTGGCAAATGGTCTTCAGGGCCTCCGGCCACAATATTGATAATCATAAAAGTTCTCCTTTTTTACAATATGCAAAAAGCCAGCACGTAAGCTGGCTTTCCCATTAACCTCTTATCAGCGAAATTGCCTTCGCATAATCTTCTTGATTATAAATAGCTGAGCCTGCCACAAGAACATTTGCACCTGCGTCCAAGCAAAGCTTTGCCGTTTCTGAGTTAACACCGCCGTCAATCTCAATCTCTATGTCTAAACTTTTTTGTTCTGCCATTTCTTTTACTTTTCTTATTTTTGGAAGAACCTCAGGTATGAATTTTTGCCCTCCGAACCCTGGATTGACTGACATTAATAAGACCATATCAATTTCACCAATTATATGTTGAATGGATTCCACAGGGGTAGCAGGGTTTAAAACTACACCCGCTTTAATTCCAAAGGATTTAATATTTTGAATCGTGCGATGTAAGTGACGACAGGCCTCTACATGGACAGTAATATAATCAGCACCGGCTTTAACAAATGCCTCAATATATTCATCAGGGTTTTCAATCATAAGGTGTACATCAAGTGGCAGTTTGGTGATTGGACGAATCGCTTCAACAATCAGGGGTCCAATCGTAATATTAGGAACAAAGTGGCCATCCATGACATCAATATGAATGTAGTCAGCTCCTCCTTTTTCCACTGCTAAAATTTCTTCACCTAATTTCGAAAAATCAGCTGAAAGTATAGATGGTGCTATTTTAACCATGTTTAGTACCTCGGCTTTCTATCTTTTATCTCCTGTAAGAAGTCCAAATAATGTTCATAACGATATGCTGGGATTTCATTTGAGTCAACCGCCTGTTTCACACCACATTTAGGTTCACTTACATGCAAACAGCCTCGGAATTTGCAATTTTCACTAGCTGTTTGAATTTCAGGGAAACAAAAAGTTAAATCCTCAGCTTCAATATTGGTAAATTCCAATGAACTAAAGCCTGGCGTATCTGCTATTAGTCCATTGCCAATCTTAATTAATTCCACATGCCTGGTCGTATGCTTTCCTCTGCCTAGATGCGATGAAATATCATTTGTCTTTAACTCAAGGTCAGGTCTAAGGACATTCAGTAACGATGATTTCCCAACACCAGATTGACCGGCAAAAACAGAAATTTTATTATCGACATGCGGATTTAACAGTTCAATTCCTGCTTCTGTTTCGGAAGAAGTCAGGATTACTTTATATCCCGCTGCAGTATATTGCTCTGCATAATCCTTAATCATCTTTTGCTCATCTTCGTTGGTAAGATCCATTTTGGTAATACAAATAAGCGGTTCGATCCGATTAAATTCAACTAGGACTAGGAATCGATCTAATAGGACAGTACTGAATTCTGGTTCAACAGCTGAAAACACTAGAATGGCCTGGTCAACATTTGCGATTGGCGGACGAATTAACTCATTTTTTCGAGTTTTAACTTCCATAATATATCCTTCCAAATCATTTTCAGCTTGAAAAACAACCTCGTCCCCCACAAGAGGGGTAATTTTATTTTTTCGAAATACCCCTCTTCCACGACATTGAATTAACTTATTGTTACCCAGTACATAATAGAATCCGCTTAGTGCTTTAACAATTTTTCCTTCCGGCATAGCCACACTCCTTGCCTTTCAATTAGACCACTCATTTTTGATATTAAAATTTTCGTAATCAATCATAAATAGAGCTTCGTAATATTGATTATTCTGTTTCAGAATAGTTAATTACATCCTCCGCTATGACTTTTCTGTCTCGAATAATCTTGTAGCCGCCTTTTCCGCCATAAGGTATCGTTAATTCAATTTGTTTTTTGGTTGTTTCGGTAATAAAAAAGGTTTCTGCCGGTTCCGTCATACTGTGATTCATATCTTCGATGTAAATAAGAACTTCCTGCTTAGGAATAGGTTCACCGGAAACTGGAACGGTCGGTTCATACTCAATGGATATTTCCTTCACTACCGTTTTTGGGGGCTTTTCTTCTTTACCTTTTGAAATAATAACGGTTACCGTATCACCTTTATTCATTTCTGTTTTAGGTTTTGGATTTTGTGAAATCACCATGTCGGCAGGAACTTTGTCATCATATTTTTCTTCGGTCTCGATCTTAAGCCCTACTAAGGAGGCATAGTCCTCTGCACTTTTTAAAGTGTATTGTGTTAGGTCCTTTAGGATAATTGTTTCTGGTCCCTTACTAACTTCAAACTTTAATTCAGTATCTTCAGGGACAACTTCATCACCACCAGGGGGTGTTTGACTAAGAATCGTTCCTGGTTCACTTTCATCATATATCTCAGTCTTCTTAATATCTTTAAAATTCCGATTTTCCAATAAAGGAAAAACATCGTCATAAACTCTTCCAACATAATCGGATAGTTCAATTTTTTCTTTGCCGGTACTAATATATAATGTAACTTTTGTGTTTTCCTTAACCGTTGTGCCAATTTCAGGGTCTGTCTTTAAGACTTTACCTTGATCAATCGCATCATCCGGAATTTCGATTTGTTTCTCCACCTCTAAACCATTTAGATTAAGTTTGGAAATGGCTTCATCTAATTCCATCCCGCTTATATCCGGGATTTTGACATCTTTTGCAGCCAATAATCCAGGTAAAAAGGTTATAGTTAAAAGCCCTAAAACAGCAAGGATAAGAAAAGTTGTAATGAGGACAGCGGGCCATTTTTTCCGCTTTTTCTTAGTCTCTTTTTCTTTCTCAGGTGTCTCCTTTTTGGTTTGGACAACTTTATCTGTACTATGGACTAATGTTTCATCCAGATTTTTATGCGGACGGTCATCGGTAATAATGGGAATTGCCTTTGTTGCTTCATCATCGATTGGAATGTTAAACTTAGGTTCATTCATTCTTTCTGGATCAAGCGCTGTTCTTATATCCTCTTCCATTTCATCAACACTATTATAACGATGAAATGGATCCTTTGCAGTTGCCTTCAAGACTATATTCTCTACACTTTGTGGAATATTTGAATTCCACCTTCTTACAGAAGGTGTTTCTGATTGAAGATGCTTTAATGCAATCGAAACGGCAGATTCCCCCGAGAAAGGAAGCCTCCCTGTTAAAACTTCAAACATTACAATCCCAAGCGAATAAATATCTGACTTCCTATTTGCCATACCGCCTCTTGCTTGTTCTGGTGATAAATAGTGTACTGAACCCAAAACCGAATTAGTTTGGGTAATGCTTGTTGCACTCAATGCCATAGCAATACCAAAATCAGTGATTTTTACATTGCCTTCCCGATCAATAAGTATGTTATGTGGTTTAATATCACGATGTATAATATGATTTTGATGAGCATGAGATATGGCAGAAGTTAATTGCATCATAATATCTAAAGCTTTTTCGACACGAAGTGATGAATGTTGGTTTATGTATTGCTTTAATGTTTGCCCATTCACATATTCCATTACAATATAGTAAAGAGAATCCTCTTCGCCTACATCGTATATACTGACAATATTGGGGTGGGTAAGACTAGTAGCAGACTGTGCCTCTCTATGGAAACGGCGAATAAATTCCTCATCATTAACAAAATCAAGGCGGAGCATTTTAACAGCAACTTCTCTGTCTAAAATCATATCATGTGCTAAATAAACATTTGCCATACCGCCTCCGCCAATCATTTCAAGCACTTTATAGCGGCCGCTTATTCTTTTCCCAATAATCACTGATAATCACCCAATTCATTATCATTAGCATATTCTAAAATAATTAGGGTAATATTGTCTTCTCCACCATTCTCATTTGCCATGGTAATTAATGTAGAAGCCTTTTGTTCAAGTGAATCTTCACTTTGAAGAATTTGAATCATTTCTTTTTCATTTACTTTATTGGATAACCCATCAGAGCATAGTAAAAGATAGTCACCTTCTTCAAACATGATTGTTTTAAAATCGATTTTAACATCTTGTTCCGTTCCTAATGCTCTTAAAATCCAATTTTTCCTTGGATGATGCTCCGCATCCTCCTTGGTAATTTGTCCCGTTCTGACTAATTCGTTGACAAGTGTATGATCCTCTGTAAGCTGCTTGAAGCCCGAATCATTTAAAATATAACAGCGACTATCCCCAACATGTGCTATGGTTGTAAAATTCTCTGAAGCTATGACCGCTTCAATTGTTGTGCCCATCCCCTCACATTCCACATGGCTTCTGGAATGGTCATATAGTAATTGATTCACTTGAAGAACATGCGTTTTTAACCAAGCTTCCGCTTGATCTGCCGTTTGAATGCCTTCAGACTTCTCCCACATTTCCTGGAGATGTGAAACAGTCATATTACTTGCTACATCACCGGCAAGGTGACCGCCCATACCATCAGCTACGATGGCAAGGCGGTGTCCGTCCCGATTTACAAAAGTACCACCACTATCTTCATTATTCTGACGAACTCTTCCTTGGTCCGTTTTAAAAACAGCTTTCACTTTTGTCACCTCGTCTCCTCTTTCCGCTCCTTTGCACGAAGTTGCCCACATGCTGCAGCTATATCTGAACCTTGCTCTCGGCGAATCGTTACATTAATTCCGCGGTTTTTCAATGTTTTTTCGAAAGCAAAAATTTTGTCTCTTGGTGTCCGTACATAATCCCTTTCAGGAACATAGTTGACAGGAATTAGATTCACATGGCACTTCAATCCTTTTAATAGTTCAGCTAATTCTTCGGCATGCTCAACTGAATCATTAACTCCTCCAAAAAGACCATATTCAAAGCTGATTCGGCGACCTGTCTTATCGATATAATACCTTACTGCCGTCATTAAGTCATCAAGTTTATACGCCTTGTTAATCGGCATTAACCTCGATCGTAATTCTGTATTTGGGGCATGCAAGGAAATCGCAAAGTTAATTTGCGTGTCTTCATCGGCAAACTTATAAATCTTTGGAACAATTCCACTTGTTGAAACGGTGATATGTCGTGCTCCTATGTTAAGCGCCTTTTCATGATTAATTATTTTTAAAAATGACATCATATTATCATAATTATCGAATGGTTCACCAATCCCCATGATAACAACAGAGCTTACCCGTTCATCGGTTTCATCTAGTGTTTGCTGGACTTTAACTACTTGAGCAACGATTTCGCCAGCCTCCAAGTGTCTTTTAAGTCCGCCTAGTGTAGAAGCACAAAAGGTACAACCAATTCGACAGCCTACCTGGGTCGTGACACAAACGGAGTTCCCATAATCATGACGCATTAATACAGTCTCAATCGAATATCCATCATGAAGCTCAAAAAGAAACTTAATGGTTCCATCAGATGAGGTTTGTTGAATTGCCGTATTTAATGTAGTTAGTACAAAATTACTTTCTAACTTTTCTCTAAGGCCCTTCGAGACATTACTCATATCCTCAAAAGATGTAATTCTTTTTTTATAAAGCCATTCAAAGATCTGTTCGGCACGAAATGGCTTTTCACCATTTTCAGAAAGCCAATCCTTTAATTCTTGTAATTGTAATGAATAAATTGATTTTTTCTTTACTTCCGCTGTTGTGTTTGTCTCAGTTGTATTTAATTGTTCCAACTGTTACACCCTCTTTCTTAATACTGCTATATAAAATCCATCTGACCCAATATCTTGTGGGAATATCTGTAAATCGAAACCTGTAATTAATGGCTGGATTGCTTCAGGCATCCGGCTTTTAAATGTTACATCCCCTTCGAATTCAGGGTTGTTCTCAAGAAATGTTTTGACTGTATATTCATTTTCTTCTTTATCGACTGTACATGTACTATAGACAAGAATACCGCCCTTTTTCAATAACGGGGTTACGGACGTTAATAAGTCTTGTTGAATGGTACTTAGCCGCTTTATATCCATCTCTGTTTTGGTATATTTCATATCTGGCTTTCTTCTCATTACACCGAGTCCGGAGCACGGAGCATCGAGAAGAATTCGATCAAATGATTCAAGCTTAAACTTCTCCTGTAAATTTCTTGAATCAGAGACACTTGTTTTAATATTTTCTAACCCTAACCGTTTGGCATTGTCATTGATTAATCTTACCTTGTGCTGATGAAGGTCTACTGAAATCACTTCACCTGTATTGTCCATTTTTTCAGCAATATGGGTACTTTTACCACCTGGTGCCGCGCATGCATCGAGGACATATTCGTTTGGCGATGCACCTAAAGCATATGCTGCAAGCATCGAACTTTCATCTTGGATGGTAAACATTCCATATTTGAAGGAAATGGTTGAAGCCAGATTTCCCTTTAACGAACGAATGGCCTCAGGAATGACCGGGCTTTTTTCGATTTGAAAACCATCTTCTTCTAAAATGGAGATACATTCGTCTCTTGAAATTTTCGTAAGGTTCACTCTAGCTGTTTGCAATGGTGCAGTTAGGTTGACCTCACACATTTCTTTCGTTTTATCAAAACCGAATTGAGCCACCCATCTGGTAACAAGCCATTCCGGATGACTAGTTTCAAGTGCCAGCCGCTTATTGGGATCGGCGATTTCTGAAAGTGACGGAAGCCCTTCTCTTTGGATGCTTCTTAAAACTCCATTTACTAAACTGCCGATTCCTTTATGACCACGATTTTTGGCAATTTCAACTGCTTCGTATATTGCAGCTCTATCAGGTATTCGATCAAGGTAAACCATTTGATATAGAGTGAGCCTTAATAAATGGTGAACCCAATTTGCTAACTTTTTATTTTCTTTGACAAACGGCTCTAAAAAATAGTCAAGCGCCATTCTTCTCTGTAATGTCCCATAGACTAATTCTGTTAAGAGGCCGACATCTTTGGCAGGAAGTTCGTTTTTTTCAATGGTAGAATTAAGAAGTAAATTGCTGTATGCCTGATTTTTCTCAATAGCAACTAGCATGTCCATTGCGATGGTTCGTACATTGTTTATGGTTGATGTCATTGCTATTCTCCTAGTCTCGTGCCTACTGAAATTTTAGAACCTCTTAAGAATTGTTCACACAGCATTTTTGATTTCCCGGAAGGCTGAAGTTCAATGATTTTAATGGCTGTTTCATTTCCCGTACTAACCGTGAAGCTATCTGATTCTACCTTAAGGACAGTACCAGGTTCTACTCCCCTTTGCCCCGCTTGCTTATTAGCTCGCCATATCTTTACCACCTGACCATTCAAGGTGGTAAACGCAACCGGCCAAGGGTTTAATCCACGAATATGGTTATAGATTTCTTCACCGGTTCTTGTCCAGTTAATTTTTTCTTGTTCTCGTTTAATGTTGGATGCAAAGGTTGCATCGGCATGGTTTTGCGGCTTTGGCGTAAGTCGGCCCTCCAAAAGAAGCGGCAAGGTTTCCGATAACAATTTAGCCCCGGCTTCACTTAGTTTGGCGAAAAGTGTTCCAACATTGTCTTCTTCAGTGATAGGAACCTCAATGCTTGTTAAAATATCTCCAGCATCTAATTTTTCAACCATATACATGATTGTCACACCTGTTTTCTGTTTCCCTTGAAGAATAGCGTAATGGATAGGAGCACCGCCGCGAAGTTCAGGAAGCAAGGATGCATGAACATTGATACAACCGTATTTAGGGGCTTCTAATAATTTATTGGGTAAGATTTGACCAAATGCGGCCGTAACAATTAAATCAGGTTTCAATGATAGGATCTTTTCGAGTTCTTGTTCTTGACTTATTTTTTCTGGCTGAAAGACCGGAATATCATGTTTTAAAGCCTCAACCTTTACTGGAGGGGGGGTCAATATCTTTTTCCTGCCAACTGGTCGGTCTGGTTGTGTCACTACACCAATGACATCATATCCGTCATTAATAATTTGTTGTAAAACCGGCACGGAAAAATCCGGAGTACCCATAAAAACAATTTTGGTCATTCAGCTTCTACTCCTTTTAACTCATCTTCTTCTAGATATCTTGTCACCTTTGTTGTAAATAAAATCCCATCAAGGTGATCGATTTCATGTTGAATTGCTCTCGCGAGAAAGCCCTCTGCTTCTAATGTATATTTTCTTCCTTTACGATCAAATGCCTCAATCTTAACAAAATTGGGTCTTGTCACTTCACCAAACAAGCCAGGGAAACTTAGACAACCTTCTGGTCCAGTTTGTTCACCAGATGTTTCTAAGATAACTGGGTTTATCATTTCAATTGTCCCTAATTCATCATCGATATCAACAATTGCGATGCGTTGGTCTAATCCAATTTGCGGGGCAGCAAGCCCTACCCCATCATATTCAATCATCGTGTCATACATATTATCAAGTACTTTTGCCAGCTTTCTATCAAACTTCACTACTGGCTTGCAAGCCTGCTCTAGTATTTCAGCAGGATAATTAACTACTTTAAGGATTGGCAAATCGTTTCCCCCATTAATGCCATTTAAAAAAAGGCGTAATTAAATTTTTTATTGCTTACATTTTCACCAAAAAAGCGAAATATTAACCTTTACAGCCTCAGGTAATAAGATGGTTACATTAAAATAAATGGATTCACATCAATTGTTACCAGTAAGCCACTCTTTGTATCTGTTTGATATTGATCCAAAATGGTTTTTAACATTTTTGTCAAGTTCGGTTCCCGCTTGTATTTTATCAGACATTGATAGCGATATCTATTATTAATCCTAGGAATTGGCGAGGCCGCCGGCCCTAAAACGACGGCATCATTTGAAACCTGAGAGCGAACATAATTAACAATTTTTTCTGTAGCTGTAACGACTGTCATTAACTGCTCATGACTGACAGTGATCAATGATAGATAATAAAATGGTGGATAATGATGTGTTTTTCGCATCATCATTTCTTGTTGATAAAAGAGATCATAATCCTGTGTCCCGGCAAGCTCAACACTATAGTGTTCAGGAGTGTAGGTTTGAATAATGACCTCTCCTGGCAACTGGTGACGTCCTGCCCTCCCGCTTACTTGGGTTAATAATTGAAAGGTTTTTTCAGAGGCACGAAAATCTGGTAAATGAAGCATAGTATCAGCCGAAAGCACACCAACTAAGGTGATATTGGGGAAATCCAAGCCTTTTGCAATCATTTGTGTCCCGAGGAGTATATCTGCTTTACCATTTTGAAAATCGGTCAATAATCGTTCGTGGGACCCCTTTCTACCTGTTGTATCCACATCCATACGAATAACCCTAGCTTCTGGAAGAATTTTTCCTAACTCATCTTCCACCTTTTGTGTACCAGTCCCAAAATAGCGGATATACTCACTGGCGCACTCCGGGCATTGCCTTGGCACATGGCTTTCATAGCCACAATAATGACATTTCATTTGTTCGTGAACACGGTGGTAGGTTAGCGATATATCACAATTAGGACAATTCATCACATACCCGCAATCGCGGCACATCACAAAAGAGGAATGTCCACGTTTATTTAAAAATAAAACAGATTGTTGTTTTTTTTCAATTCGGTCTTTTAACATCTCAAATAGCTTGCTTGAAAACATCGAACGATTTCCATTCCGAAGCTCCTCGCGCATGTCAATGATCTCCACTGAAGGCAGGGATTGATTATTCATCCGAGTAGGAAGTGATAAAAGATGATATACCTTCTTTTGAGCTCTAGCGAATGATTCGAGCGATGGAGTTGCGCTTCCAAGTACTACTGGGCAGTTATAGTTTTTCGCCCTTTCGATGGCTACATCCCTGGCATGGTATCGAGGCATTTCCTCCTGCTTATAGCTTGTTTCGTGTTCCTCATCAATGATAACGATGCCTAAATTTTCAAATGGTGCAAAAATTGCTGATCTAGCACCAACTGCTACTTTTACTTCCTTCCGTTGAATCTTACGCCACTCGTCATATTTTTCTCCTGCAGATAAACCACTGTGCAAAACAGCCACTAAATCCCCGAATCTTCCTTTAAAGCGATTAACCATTTGAGGGGTAAGCGAAATTTCTGGTACAAGTACAATCGCCTCCTGTCCTCTTTCAATCACCTCTTGGATGGATTGGAGGTAGATTTCTGTCTTCCCACTTCCCGTTACCCCGTACAACAAAAATACCTCATGTCGATTTGATTCAATTGAGTTTAGAATTGGCGCAATTGCAGTTTGTTGGGAATGGGTTAATGGTAATGGCTTTGTTCTTTTAAACGTCCTATCTTCAAATGGATCACGATAAACCTCCATGTCATACTCAATAAGGAGCTTTTTTTCCACAAGCGCTTTAATGGTTGAGGATGTCGTTTTTATTTCAGCGACCAATTGTCTTAATTCGATAGGATCAAAATGATCGACAAAATAACTTAATACTTGTTTTTGTTTTTCCGCTTTCTTGGGGAAGCTCTTAAGGACCTCTTTTAATTCAGCAACAGAAACTACTGGACGAAGAAACTTAAGTTGTTTCTTTTTGACCTTTTCCTTAACAATGTATGTAACTTCCAGTTTTCCTTTCGCTGCCTCTTTTTGTAATAAGGGAACCATTCCATTTTTTAATGCGTCTTCCCAATCAACCATTATTTTATTTTCAAAAAGAGCTTGAAGGGGTTCTGTTAAATCAGCCAGTTGTACCCCCACAGCCAGTTGCACTCTTTTTTCATACTTTGCTTTTAATGCAGCAGGCAGCATCACCTGATAGGCAAATATTTTAAAACAAAGTGTATGTTCGGTCAGCCAATCGCCAAGTTCTAATAATTCTTTGTTTAAAACAGGCTCGAGCTCCATTGGTTCGATAATCTCTCTTAACTTTTTAAATTCTGAATGTGATTTTAACGAGGTGACAAATCCTTGGATCTTTCTAGGACCGAATGGAACGATTACTCTCATTCCAGGCTGGATGACTTCGCTTAACTGCTCTGGAATCAAATAATCGAAGGCCCGGTCGGTTTGCTTTGTCGGTACATCCACAATCACACTAGCTATCTCCATTTTCATCCATATCCTTTAAAAGGGAAGTAATTTCTTCAATAATCATTTTTGCTACATTACTTTTTGACATAAGTGGTAATTCGATTGCGTTTCCTGAACGTTTATACAGGGTAACAATATTCGTGTCCGTCCCAAACCCTGCCCCTTCCGCTTTCACATTGTTGGCGACAATTATATCAGCGTTTTTAGCAGTTAACTTTTTTCTAGCATATTCTTCCACATTATCCGTTTCAGCAGCAAAGCCCACCAGCACTTGGTTCCTCTTTCTCTTTCCAAGCTCCATCAGGATATCTTTTGTTCTTTCCAATTCAATACTCGAGTCACCTGCTTGCTTTTTCACCTTATGATCATAGGTGATTTTCGGACGATAATCAGCAACGGCTGCGGTTTTTATGACAACATCCGCTTTTGAGTAAGATTCCAAAACAGCCTTGTACATTTCCTCCGCACTTTCCACTTTCACCACTTCGATTCCTAAAGAAGCTGTAAGATTGACCGGACCTGAAACTAATACCACATGAGCCCCTTGTCTCTTTGCCTCTTCAGCTAGAGCATACCCCATTTTCCCGGTCGAATGATTTGAAATAAACCGAACAGGATCAATTTTTTCACGAGTCGGTCCTGCAGTTACTACAACAGTTTTTCCTTTTAAGGGCTGGTGCTCTCGCTTGATAAAATATTCTCTGATGATATCCACAATTTTTTCCGGTTCTTCCAATCGTCCCTTTCCAACATAGCCACAGGCTAGATATCCTTCACTAGGTTCAATGAATTGATAACCGTATTCCTCTAAGAGTGATAAGTTTTTTTTCACAGCAGGATGATCATACATATGTACATTCATGGCAGGAGCAATCCAAACAGGCGAGGTGGCTGCAAGCAATGTTGTTGTTATCATATTATCTGCGATTCCGTTCGCAATTTTCCCAATGGTATTTGCCGTAGCAGGAGCAACTAGAATTAAATCAGCCCAATCTGCTAAATCAATATGTGCAATGACACGCGGATTGATTTCATCAAAAGTATCAACATGCACTTCATTGCGAGATAATGCTTGAAAGGTTAATGGGGTAACAAACTTTTGAGCTGATTCACTTATAATTACTTTTACTTGTGCTCCAGTCTGAACAAGCTTACTTGTTAGTGCTGCTGCTTTATAGACAGCTATTCCACCTGTCACACATAATAATATTTTTTTATCTTTCATCATCATCGCTTCCCTCGCTTCTTAATCCATTTGTCTTTCTTTTATTATGCAAGAATGAATGCAATTTTTCATCTTTTACCTACCATCATTCGACAAAATCCACTAAATATTGAATCACCAAAATAAAAGCTGAGTTAAACATGTCTGTTGATTTCCGTTCCAGGCACTTCGCTTTCCGCGGGCGTGCCGGGGAGCCNNCAACAGAGTGCCAAAATCAAAATCAACATTAACCTTTAATACAGCCAAATAAAAAAGGCTGACACGTAAGGTTTATCCCTTTTGTCACGCCTTCTCTAATGATTTCTAATCGTATAATTATTTATTATTCAGCAAGTGTATCTGCCTTTTTAGAAATCCGATACGTTAATTCACCGCTATAAATTTCCTCAAGTGCTTTACCCACATGCTTATGAGAAACATATTTTGGTAATCTTTCATCCTTAACTTGGGACATTACCCGCGCCCGCTTGGCAGCCACGGACACTAGTGAGTATTTAGAATCAATTTTTTCAAGCAACGAATCAATAGAAGGATATAACATCTTATTCAACCTCCAGCAATTTTTTATAGCGATGTTCTACACGTTCTCTGCGGCAATGTTCGGCAGTGACAATAGCTTTCACACGTTCACAAGCACGCTCCACTTGGTCATTTTCAACGACATAATCATATAATTCCATCATTTCAATTTCTTCACGGGCAGACAACATCCGGTTTTGGATAATGTCATCAGTTTCTGTTCCCCTTGTCACAATCCGGTTCTTTAATTCGGATAAACTTGGCGGCATTAGGAATATAAATAAACCTTCAGGAAACTTTTCACGAACCTGACGGGCACCTTTTACTTCAATTTCTAAAAAGACGTCTTTTCCGGCATCTAATGTTTCACGAACATAGTCCACAGGGGTACCATAATAATTGCCGACAAATTCGGCATACTCTAACAGCTTTTCCTGCTTGATTAAATGTTCAAACTCTTCTCTTGACTTAAAAAAGTAATCAATTCCATCAATCTCCCCTTCTCGCGGTGAGCGGGTTGTCATCGAAATTGAATACTCAAAAGCTGTATCCGGATGTGAAAAAATCTCTTTCCGTACCGTTCCCTTTCCAACCCCAGATGGCCCAGAAAGCACAATTAACAATCCCTTTTCCTGCATTTTCAAAAATCCTACCCTTCATCAATTATTTCATCACGATCAGCTAAACGGTGTGCGACCGTTTCTGGTTGAACAGCTGATAGAATAACATGGTCACTATCCATAACAATTACTGCTCTTGTTCGTCTGCCGTATGTGGCGTCAATTAATGCACCACGGTCGCGGGCATCTTGAATAATTCTTTTTATTGGAGCAGATTCAGGGCTGACAATTGAAATAATTCGATTGGCAGAAACGATATTGCCAAATCCAATATTAATTAATTTAATCGACATGGTCTTCATCCAATCATTAATAATATATTTTGACCGTCTCAAACCATTTCTAAACAAGGTTCACTCGATATTTTGAACCTGTTCCTTCAACTTCTCGAGCAAACTTTTAATATCAACGACCTGTTTAGCAATGTTGGAGTCATTTGCTTTTGATCCAATCGTATTTGCTTCTCTGTTCATTTCTTGAACAATAAAGTCCAACTTTCTTCCAATTGGTTCTATACTTTGCAGGGTATGCAAGAACTGTTGAATATGGCTTTTTAAACGGGTAACTTCTTCATTGATATCTGCTTTATCAGCAAAAACGGCAACTTCCGTTAATATCCTAGTTTCATCTAATTGCCCATTAACGAATTCTTCCATCCTTTTTGTTAAGCGTTCTTTATATGATTGAACAACGAGGGGAGCGAATTTTTGAAGTTCCAGCACATTTATTTCTAACTGTGACAAGATAGCGAGCAAATCCTTTTTTAATTCTTCTCCTTCTGCCAATCGCATTTGTCTTAACAAATTGGCTGCTTCCTCTGTTGCTTCTAGAACTAGCCTTTCCAGCTCATCATTGCCGATTTCACTTTCTTCAATATGTAAGAATTCACTTCGACTAAGTAAATCCTGAAGTGTGACTATTCCTTCAACATGATACTTTTCACGTACCTGCTCGATGATTTGAGAATATTCATCCAGGAGTTTCCAGTCAACATGGACTTTTCGGGTTACACTTCCTTCACCCTCTAAGGTGACATAAACTTCAACTCTGCCACGGCGGATATACTGACTTAGTTTCTTTTTCAAACGATCTTCTATTTTTAATAGCTGCCTGGGCATTCGGATATTCATTTCACAAAAACGGTGGTTCACTGTTTTTATTTCTACATTTACAGAGAAAAGATCTGACTCTGCCTTAGCTCTTCCGAAACCCGTCATACTAGTTACCATTTTGTGCACATCCAATCTCCTGAAAAATTGATCTGCTCCCTAAATTTTTCAAAAAAGACAAAAGGTAATAGAGTGGAATCTATTACCTTTTGGATTATAACACACTTTATTTTGTTTTTCTTAACAAAAATGACCCAGCTAGTAAAAAAGTTGGAATCGATGATAACCCAACAATCAGTAACCAATCCTTTGCTGCGATCGGAAGTGTATGGAAGACTGGCTGTAACGGCTGGTAATATATAACAACCAGCATCAATACTAGTGACGATACCACCGCCCAAACAAGATATGGATTTCCAAAAGGATTTCTTGAAAGGACCGATTTTTCACTGCGGCAATCAAATACATGAATGAGCTGTGCCATTACGAGTGTAGCAAAGGCAACAGTTTGTGCATATTGCAACTGTGTTGGGTCGTTATGATAGACAACCATGAAAGACAACAAAGTTACAATCCCTATTAAGAAACCACGCGATACAACTTTCCAGCCTAACCCACGCGAAAAAACACCTTCATCTGGGCTGCGCGGCTTACGTTTCATCACATTTTCTTCTGGTCGGTCGAGTCCAAGTGCCATCGCTGGCAAACCATCTGTTACCAAATTAACCCATAGGATTTGGATAGGGATCAATGGAAGTGGAAGGGCTAAAACCATCGCAAACAACATCACCAAAATTTCGCCTACATTGGAAGCCAATAAGTAACGGACAAACTTCCGAATGTTTTCGTAAATATTTCTACCTTCAACTATCGCTGCCTTAATTGTGGCGAAGTTATCATCCAACAGAACTAGTGCAGATGCTTCTTTAGCAACATCTGTACCGGTTATTCCCATTGCCACTCCAATATCAGCTGCTTTAATGGCTGGAGCATCATTTACTCCATCACCCGTCATCGCAACAATATGGCCGCGATTTTGTAATGCTTTGACAATTTTCAGTTTATGCTCTGGCGATACCCTGGCGAAAACGGAAACATCATTAACGACTTCTTCCAATTCTTCGACAGACATTTGCGATAGGGCATTTCCATCAATGACCTTACTCTTATTGGTTATGATTCCAAGTTGGGAGGCAATTGCTTTCGCTGTGATCACATGGTCACCGGTTATCATAACTGTTTTTATGCCTGCTTCCTTACATTCCTTGACCGCCTTTTTCACTTCTGGTCTTGGCGGGTCTATCATTCCTTGGATACCAATTAGGGTTAGATTCTTCTCTGCCTCATGTTCGCTTAATATGACGGTGTTAGCCTGGATTGGTTTAAAGGCAATCGCAATCGTTCGAAGAGCCTGTGACGCAAGGCCGTTTATTGCCTCTTGTACTTTGGACTGTGTTTCTTTATTTAAAAATTGCGTTCTATCGTCCCAAAGGACTGATTCACTAATTCCTAATAGGACATCTGGTGCCCCTTTGGTGACAATGAAATTCCGCCCCTGCTTGTCTTTTACATGCACACTCATCATTTTACGAGCAGAATCAAATGGGAATTCTTTAATAATTGTAAATTCATCTAATAATTTAGGACGATCAAACCCTGCTTTCATGGCACTTACTAAAAGTGCTCCTTCAGTTGGATCTCCATCGAGAAAATAATCATCTTCCCTGACAACTAAATCTGAATGGTTACATAACATCCCAAAAATCAGCATCTGCTGAAGTGCTTTTTCATCTTTAGGATTAATATTTCGTTCATTTCTATAAAAATTTCCTTTGGGTTGATAACCGACCCCATCTACAGTCCAGGTTTGCCCTCCGCTCCAGAGGTGAGTAACGGTCATTTTGTTTTGCGTCATTGTTCCCGTTTTATCTGAACATATGACCGATGCACAACCAAGTGTTTCAACCGCCGGAAGCTTCCTAACAATCGCATTTTTCTTAATCATTTTTTGGACACCAAGTGATAATGCTACTGTGACAATCGCTGGGAGTCCTTCCGGAATGGCAGCAACAGCAAGTGAAACACCTGCTAAAAACATCTCATAGATGTCGTGTCCCCTTAAAACACCAACCACTACCACCAGAACAGTTAACAACAATGCGACAGTTATTAAAATTTTTCCCAATTGTTCTAAGCGCCGCTGTAATGGTGTTTCCTGAGTCTGTGCATTTTGAAGTAAATCTGCAATTTGCCCCATAGCTGTTTTCATTCCTGTTGCAATGACAACCCCAACACCGCTTCCCCTCGTGATCATTGTACCCATAAATGCAATATTCTCCATGTCACCTATTCCTGGGTTTGGATTAGCTAATGATTCGGTATGTTTAGAAACAGGAACAGACTCACCGGTTAGGGCCGATTCTTCAATCTCTAAACTATTTGACTCAATTACCCTAACATCTGCACCAATTCGGTCCCCGCTAGTAAACTTCAAAACATCGCCAATAACAATTTCTTTCGATGGGATCTTGATCCACTGTCCATCCCGAAGCACTGAAACTTGGGGAGCAGATAATTCCTTTAAAGCCTGGAGTGATTTCTCCGCTCTTCTTTCTTGAAAGAAGCCTAGAAAGCCATTAATAATGACGATGGCGATAATCGCAATGGCATCAATGTATTCGCCAAGCAACCCAGATATCAGTGTAGCAGCAAGCAGCACTAAGACCATAAAATCCTTAAATTGACTAAAAAATAAGAGTAAAGCCGATTGCTTTTCTCCTTCGTCCAATTCATTTAGACCGTGCAGCTTCACCCGTTTTTTTACTTCTTCCTGCGATAATCCAGAAGAAAAGTCGGTTTCTAGGGCCTTTTCTACTTGATCTATCTTCATTTCATGGAATTTCATCCGACCATCTCACTTCCCCCTTTAATACCTTGTTTAGTCTAGCTCCAACGCCTAGCCCCTCGAGGTCGCTTCGGTCCTGCCGATGAAGTCAAAGAACGACTTCACCGGCATGCCCTCCAGCGCTTGTCGGGGCTGACCAGGCGTTTCCGCTTTTCATTCCTAAAGAAAGCTTATTCAGGGTCGTCCCAAAAAATGCTATGATATAGTGAAAGTTAAAATAGATAATAAGTTAAAATAAGACAGTCTTTTTTTGGTAAGCTATAATTAATACATATGAATGTAGTAAAGGATGTTTTCCATGTCATTTGATGGTTTATTTACAAAAGCAATGGTCGATGAACTTGTCCGTTCGTTAAAGGGCGGAAGGATTAATAAAGTTCATCAGCCCTATAAAAATGAAGTGATTCTCACCATTCGTGCCAATGGTGTAAATCAAAAACTGCTATTATCGGCGCACCCAAGTTATGCACGAGTTCAATTCACTGAAGAGTCATATGATAATCCAAGTGAGCCGCCAATGTTTTGTATGCTGCTCAGGAAACATATTGAGGGTTATATATTAGAGGATTTATATCAAAAAGAAACCGATCGGATGATTGTACTAGAAATTAAGGGACGGAATGAGATTGGGGATATTAGCTACAAGCAATTAATTATTGAAATTATGGGTAGACACAGCAATATTGTACTCGTTGATAAATCCCGGAATATCATTCTTGACAGCATCAAACATGTCTCCTTTGCAGTGAACAGCCACAGGGCGATTATGCCCGGACAGCCTTATGTTTTCCCTCCAGAACAGCATAAGCAAGATCCATTTCATTGTGATCAGGACGATCTATTACGAAAGATTGATTACAATGCAGGGAAAATTGATCGCCAATTAGTTGAACAATTTGCTGGGATTTCACCACTATTCGCTAAGGAAGTAATATTCCAGAGTGGCCTTGCTAATCGTGCTACTGTCCCGGGAACGTTTATAAGTATGGTTAAAAAAGTTGCATCTGGTGATATTTTCCCCTCCATTATCTCGGCAGGCGGGAAGGACGCATTTTACTTATTTCCACTTGAGCATCTGAAAGGAGAAATAAAAACATATCCCACGCTAAGTGAAATGCTTGACCGCTTTTATTTTGGCAAAGCCGAAAGAGATCGGGTAAAGCAGCAAGGGAATGATATTGAACGATTTATTCATAATGAAAAAGAAAAGAACGAAAAGAAAATTGACAAACTGAACGTTACATTAAAAGAAGCTGAGCGTGCGGAGCAATTTCAACGCTATGGGGAACTTTTAACAGCCAATTTATATGCAGCCAATAAAGGGATGCGTGAAATTGAAGTGCTCGATTATTATGATGAATCAGGTGGGACGATTATCATTCCACTAGACCCGCGGAAGACACCATCTGAAAATGCCCAGAAGTATTTTTCAAAATACCAGAAGGCAAAAAATGCAGTTGAAATTGTTATTGAGCAAATCGAGAAAGCCCAAGTTGAAGTTTCCTACTTTGATAATTTATTACAGCAAGTACAAGCTGCCTCCCCTAAAGATATTCAAGAGATTCGTGAAGAACTTGTGGAGGGTGGATATATTAGGGAACGGCAAAAGAAGAAACTGAAGAAGGCACAGAATGCCAAGCCAGTATTAGATCATTTTAAATCGAGCGATGGTACCGATATTATCGTTGGCAAAAATAATAAACAAAATGATTATTTAACCAATAAATTGGCAGCAAGGGATGAGATTTGGCTTCATACAAAAGATATCCCTGGCTCACACGTGGTAATTCGAAGCAAAGAACCATCAAATGAAACGATTCGGGAAGCTGCCATTTTAGCCTCCTATTTTAGTAAGGCACGAAATTCCAGCTCTGTTCCTGTTGATTTTACAAAGGTTCGATTTGTAAAAAAACCTAGTGGGGCAAAGCCAGGATTTGTGATATATGATAATCAGCAGACAATATATGTCACGCCAGATGAGGAATTGGTACTTAAATTGAAGAAATAGAAAGAAAAGAAGGCATCCACAAGGTCGTGGATGCCTTCTTTTTCTATTTATCAGCGTTAATTTCATTTAAGAGTGGAAATTCGATTTTATCAGCGAATCTCTGTTTCCAAAAACTTGTTGCTCCATTCAGCAGGGTTTTTGCTCCATAATAGGAGACTTTTCTGATCATCTCCCGTAACGATACCCTTAGAAATCGCTACTTCTATTAATGTTTCATAATCAGTCAGTGACTTACTCGTAATCTCGTTTTCCTGAAGCAGTTCTCTTCCCTTTTCAAGCCCATAGGTAAAAATGGAAACCACACCAAGTACGTCACAACCTGCTTCCTTTAATGCTTGAACTGCTGTGATTACACTGCCGCCAGTTGAGATTAAATCTTCTACAACGACAACCTTTTGACCTGCCTCTGCTTTTCCTTCAATCTGATTGCCTTTACCGTGTCCTTTTGCTTTCGAACGAACATAGCACATAGGAAGGTCCATTAAGTCACTGACCCATGCGGCATGAGGGATACCTGCGGTTGCTGTACCAGCAATAACTTCAGTTCCCGGAAAATTTTCCTCAATCAACTGCTGCAGCCCAGCAGCAATTGATTTTCTTACCTCTGGGTATGAAAGAGTTAGGCGATTATCACAATAGATTGGGGAACGAAGTCCTGATGCCCACGTAAATGGCACCTCGGGCTTCAAGGCCACCGCATTGATGTCTAGTAATTTTTCTGCTATTAATTTTTTCATTGTGTTACTCCCTTCCATGCTTCCATCCATTGTTGATAACTTGTTAGCGGGTCTTGTGAACGGGTAATAGAGCGGCCAACCACAATCGCACTAACCCCCATTGTCCGCGCTGATTCAGGAGTTGTGATGCGCTTTTGATCTCCTACCTGATCTGAGGCCATCCGAATACCCGGACAAACCGTCAAAAACGATTGCCCGGCCTTTTCCTTAATCAAAGCAGCTTCCCATGCCGAGCAAACAACTCCATCTAAGCCTGCTTGTTTCGTTATAGAGGCATAATGAAGCACCGATTCCTTTAAGGAGACCGGAATAAGTTGTTCTTTTTGCATTTGTTCATCAGACGTACTTGTTAATTGTGTTACCGCTATACAGTTAGGCCGCTTCCGTCCTGCAGTGGTACCTGCTTCTAGACCCTCCAGTGCTGCTCGCATCATGTCAATTCCACCTGCAGCATGAACATTTACCAAATCACACTCTAAACGTGCCAGACCCTTCATTGCACTTTTCACTGTATTTGGAATGTCATGAAGCTTTAAATCAAGGAAAATACGGTGACCTTGCTCTTTTAATTGATGAATAATCGAGGGGCCTTCCTGGTAAAACAACTCCATCCCTACTTTTACAAAAAGCTCTTTACCAGCAAACGGCTTTAGAAATTGATTAACTTCGTTTACGCCGGGAAAATCAAGCGCGATGATTAGCGAGTTGTCCATGTTCCTTCCAGCTCCTTCCTGTACATTCACTGATGTGCTCAAATCCTAATTTTCCAAGCAGTTCAGGCAGTTCCTCAATGATCGTCGGACAAACAAATGGATCCACAAAATTGGCTGTGCCGACTGCGACCGCACTTGCTCCTGCATAAAAATACTCGATGACATCACTAGCCGTCTCAACACCACCCATACCGATGATTGGAATCCCTACCACCTGGCTGACTTCGTGAATCATCCGGATCGCCACTGGCTTAATTGCTGGTCCTGACAATCCACCGGTTCGATTGGCAAGAATCGGTTTGCCTGTTTTTAAATCAAGTCTCATTCCGATAAGAGTATTAATCATCGTCAATCCATCGGCACCACCTGCTTCAACAGCCTTCGCCATCTCAACGATATTTGTTACATTTGGCGACAGCTTTACATATACTGGTACCTCTGATACCTCTTTAACCTTTCGGGTTAATTGTTTCGCTGTTTCAGGAATGGTTCCAAAAGCAATCCCGCCTGTTTTTACGTTAGGGCAGGAAATATTCAGTTCTAGCGCATGAACATTTGGAGCCTTTGAAATTTGACGGGCTACCTCCACGTAATCCTCATCAAGTGATCCAGCCACATTTGCAATAATTGGGACATCGTACTGAGATAAAAAAGGAAGCTCTTCACCAAGTACCTTTTCTAGTCCTGGATTTTGCAAGCCTATGGCATTTAACATGCCTGCAGAAGTTTCGGCAACACGTGGTGTTGCATTTCCGTACCTAGGTTCTACTGTTGTCGCTTTAATCATAATGGCGCCAAGTACACTTAGATCATAGAACTGACTGTATTCTCTGCCAAATCCAAAGCATCCAGATGCAGGCATGATTGGGTTTTTTAAGTTTAAGCCTGGTAATTCAATGTTTAAGCGACTCATATCAATACCTCCCCAGCTCGGAATACAGGACCATCACTGCAGACTTTTTTATAAGAAACTCCTGTCGGGTCATCCTTCTTTTTACATACACACGCAAAGCAGGCACCGATGCCGCAGCCCATCCGTTCTTCTAGCGATAAGAAAACCTTCTTATCTTGATAATTCTGCTCAATTGCTCTTAACATCGGAGTTGGTCCGCATGTATAGATACAATCAAACTGCAATTCTTTCATTACATCCGTCACAAAGCCCTTTCTACCATAAGAACCATCCACAGTCGCTACATAGGTTTCCCCATTTTTCGAAAATTCTTCTTCATAAAAAACAGCTGATACAGTCTGGAAGCCGAGCACATGGATGACTTTTACACCTTTTGCGACTAACTGATTTGACAGTTCATATAGGGGAGGAACACCAATTCCACCGCCGACAAGTAAGGCAGTATCTCCCATACTGACTTCTTCAACAGGAAAACCATTGCCTAGTGGACCAAGGATGTCGACATGCATCCCTGGTCGTAATTCTGCTAGCATGGAAGTTCCTCTTCCATCTTTACGATAAATCATTGTTAAATTTTTCTGTTCATAATCGTACGAGGAAATACTAATTGGTCTGCGTAACAGTGGATCAAGGCCATTGGATACTTTAATATGGACAAATTGACCAGGCTCCGTTATTTGAGTAACTAACTCTCCTTCAATCGTCAGCTCATAGATATCTGCAGCTATTTCTTTTTGGCTGAGTACTTTGCATAACTCTTTTTGGATCATGCAAACACGGCCTCCTTTTTCATAGCGGCCATTGGTTCTGCTGAAAAATTCATCGATTCAATTACTTTTAAGATTGCATCAGCCGTGTCAAGTGAAGTTAAGCATGGAACTCCATTTTCAACAGCTTCTCGGCGAATTCTAAACCCGTCACGTTCAGGCTGTTTGCCCTTCGTTAAAGTATTAATAATGAACTGTGCCTCACCATGATGAATAACATCTAGTAATGTTTTACCCTCTGTACCAATTTTGCCGACAACCTTCACTCTTAGGCCTGCTTCTTCCAAGGCAGCCGCTGTTCCGCTTGTTGCCATTAAACCATAGCCGTTTGCAGAGAAACGTTTCGCAAGTTTTAAGGCTTCCTGCTTATCCTTATCTGCTACCGTAAACAATACGGTACCGAACTGCTGAATTTTCATACCTGAAGCAATTAAGCCTTTGTATAGAGCCTTTTCGAGGGTTACATCCTTACCCATGACTTCTCCAGTTGACTTCATTTCTGGCCCAAGCGTGATATCGACACTCTTCAGTTTGGCAAAAGAGAATACAGGAACCTTGACATATACTCCTTCTTTTTCAGTAACAAGACCTGGGATGTAGCCTTGGTCGAGAATCGATACTCCAAGAATCGCTTTTGTTGCGATTTTTGCCATTGGGATATTGGTAATTTTACTTAAGAATGGAACGGTACGACTCGATCTTGGATTTACTTCAAGTACGTATACTTGTTCACCCGCGAGCACATATTGAATATTTAGTAATCCAATAATATTTAACCCCTTCGCTAATTTCTCGGTATACTCCACAAGTGTTTGTTTCACTTTTTCACTGAGAGTTTGCGATGGGTAAACTGCAATCGAGTCACCTGAGTGGACTCCAGCTCGTTCGATATGTTCCATGATACCCGGGATTAGGACATTAGTGCCGTCACAGATGGCATCAACTTCAATTTCTTTCCCTGTTAAATATCGGTCAATCAAGACTGGATGCTCTGGATTCACTTTTACAGCGTTCTGCATATAGTAAAGAAGTTCTTCTTCATGATAAACAATTTCCATTGCTCTTCCACCAAGTACATAGGAAGGGCGGACAAGAACTGGATAACCGATATCTCTGGCGATCACAAGTGCCTGTTCTACTGACATAGCTGTTTTTCCTAATGGCTGTGGAATGTCTAATTGCACAAGTGCTTGTTCAAATTTATCACGGTTTTCAGCACGGTCTATGTCTTCTAAGCTTGTTCCTAGAATTTTCACGCCATTTTCTTCAAGTTTAGCCGCTAAGTTGATTGCGGTTTGTCCGCCAAACTGGACCACTACCCCCATTGGTTTCTCTAAGTCAATAATACTCATCACATCTTCAATGGTCAGTGGTTCGAAGTATAGCTTATCAGAAATACTGAAATCCGTTGATACTGTTTCTGGATTATTATTAATGATAATCGCTTCATAGCCTGCTTCTTTAATAGCCTTTACAGAGTGTACAGTCGCATAATCAAATTCAATGCCCTGGCCGATACGGATTGGACCGGATCCTAGAACAATGACACTATTTTTCTCTGTTACAATCGACTCGTTTTCATCTTCATATGTGCCATAGTAGTAAGGTGTTGCTGATTCAAATTCAGCTGCACAAGTGTCAACCATTTTATAAACTGGGATAATTCCGAGATTTTTTCTAGTAAGATAAATTTCTTTTTCAGTTGTATTCCAAAGCTGGGCGATCGTCTTATCCGTAAAGCCTTTTTGTTTTGCTTCAATGAAGATTTCTGTGTCAAACGGTTTGGCAGCAATTACTTTTTCAAGTTCGATAATTCCTTCCATTTTCTTCAAGAAGAATAAGTCGATTTTGCTCCATTCATGGATCGTCTCAATGGTTAATCCACGTTTTAACCCTTCTGCGATATAAAAGAGTCGTTCGTCTCCGGCTTTGCGAATCCGTTTCTCAAGTAGATCATCATTGATTTCTGCGGCGTCGTTTAATTCGAAATGATAAACCCCTGCCTCAAGAGAGCGGATTGCTTTCAAAAGAGATTCTTCAAATGTACGGCCAATTGCCATAATTTCTCCCGTTGCTTTCATTTGTGTCCCTAGGGAACGGTTACCTGATTCAAATTTGTCAAACGGCCATCTAGGTATTTTGGTTACGATATAATCTAGTGCCGGTTCAAAGCTTGCATAGGTTTTTCCTGTTACCGGATTTAACATTTCATCAAGTGTTAAGCCTACGGCGATTTTAGCTGCAAGCTTAGCAATCGGATAACCGGTTGCTTTTGACGCTAATGCCGAAGAACGGCTAACTCGTGGATTTACTTCAATAATATAGTAGTTGAAGCTGTATGGATCTAATGCCAACTGAACGTTACAGCCGCCTTCAATACCTAAGGCACGAATAATTTTTAATGAAACATTGCGAAGCAGCTGGTATTCCCGATCGCTTAATGTCTGACTTGGTGCAACCACGATGGAATCACCAGTATGAACACCAACAGGATCGATGTTTTCCATATTACAAACCACAATGGCATTGTCATTTTTATCACGCATTACTTCGTATTCAATTTCCTTGAAACCAGCAATACTTTTTTCTAGCAGACATTGATTCACCGGGCTGTGCTTTAGTCCACTTGTAACAACTTCCTCGAGTTCCTCGTCGTTATGGCAGATACCTCCGCCTGTTCCTCCTAATGTAAATGCTGGTCGAACAATCACCGGGAAACCAATTTTTTCAACGAATGCTTTTGCCTCAGCTACTTCATGGATAATTTCGCTATCTGGAACTGGTTCGTTTAATTCATTCATAAGGCTTCGGAAAAGATCTCGGTCCTCTGCTTGGTTAATCGCTGAAAGTTTCGTACCAAGAATCTCTACTTCACATTCAGCTAAGACTCCGGATTTTGTCAACTCAACAGCCAGGTTAAGACCTGTTTGTCCGCCAAGTGTTGCAAGCAGTGCATCCGGACGTTCTTTGCGAATGATTCTGCTGACGAATTCTACAGTCAAGGGTTCAATATAAACAGCATCTGCCATCTCTGTATCCGTCATGATGGTGGCCGGATTGGAGTTAACTAGAATAACACGGTAGCCTTCTTCTTTCAGAGCGATACATGCTTGGGCACCGGCATAGTCAAATTCTGCAGCCTGCCCAATGACAATTGGTCCTGAACCGATTACTAAAATGGAGTTGATATCTGTACGTTTAGGCATTTGCTGTAACCTCCTGTTTGTTCTTTTCCATCAAGTCAAGAAATTGATTGAATAAGCCGTTTGCGTCTTCTGGTCCTGGAGATGCTTCCGGATGATACTGAACTGTAAATGCTGGGTAATCCAGGTGTTTCAGTCCTTCGACTGTTCCGTCATTTACTGCAATGTGAGTAATTTCTAATCTTGTATTTTTAATTGATTCTTCCTCAACTGTATAGCCATGGTTTTGTGAAGTAATGGCAACTTTTCCTGTAGCAAGATCTTTAACCGGATGGTTGGAACCGCGATGACCGAACTTCATTTTTTCCGTATTAGCTCCACATGCTAGGGCAAACAATTGATGACCTAAGCAAATTCCGAACAATGGTACCCTGCCTAATACTCCTTTTAACATATCAATCGCTTCTGGAACATCTTTTGGATCCCCAGGTCCATTTGAAAGCATGATTCCGTCTGGGCGCAACTGAAGGATTTCATCTGCTGTTGTATGATATGGGACAACGACCACATCACAATCCCGTTGGTTAAGTTCCCGTAAGATTCCGTGTTTCATTCCAAAATCGACTAGGACCACTCTCTTGCCGCGTCCTGGACTTGGGTAAGGATTTTTAGTAGAAACTTGTTTAACTTGGTTTGTTTGAAGCGGTGCTTTACGGAATTGAGCTAAAACCTCATTCGCATCCTTTTCAATGCTGCAGATAGCCCCTTTCAATGTTCCATATTGGCGGATAATCCGTGTTAATTTACGTGTATCAATCCCTGCAATCCCAGGAATCTTTTTCATGTCAAAGTATTCATCCAATGTATATTCATTTCTCCAGTTGGACGGGAAGTCTGCTGCTTCTTTTACAATCAATCCTTTAACAGCTGGATTGATGGATTCGAAATCGTCGCGGTTTATTCCGTAATTTCCGATTAGTGGATAGGTTAATGTCACAATCTGTCCGCAATAAGAAGGGTCAGATATAATCTCTTGATAGCCTGTCATCCCTGTATTAAAAACAACTTCACCAATTGTTTCCGTATCACTTCCAAAGCCTTTACCAATAAAAATGGTACCATCTTCTAATATAAGTTGTTTTTTCATACTAAGACACTCCCTTTTTCCCAAGCGATTTCTCCTTCAGCGATTGTCATTTCTGGCCAACCTTTACATTTCCAACCGCCAAATGGTGTATTTTTTCCTTTTGATAGGAATTCTTCTGTATTAATTTCACGTTCTTCTTCTAGGTTCAACAGTACTAAATCTGCTGGTGCTCCCACTTCGATTTTTCCGTATGGAAGTCCAAATGCTTCCGCTGGCTTAACGGTGAGGTAGTTGATTAACTCTTCAAGCGTCATAATTTCCTTTAGTACGAAGTGAGTATATAAAAGCGGGAAGGCTGTTTCGAGACCAACAATTCCGAATGGCGCAAGCGTCATTCCTTCTGCTTTTTCTTCTGCTGTATGTGGCGCATGATCTGTTGCAATGAAATCAATGGTTCCATCTAAGAGCCCTTCGATTAAGGCTTTGCGGTCTTCTGCAGCACGAAGCGGCGGATTCATTTTATAGTTTGCATCTAATCCTGGGATATCATCTTCAGATAATAATAAGTGATGTGGTGTTACCTCGGCTGTTACTTTTATTCCTGCACGTTTAGCATCTCTAACTACCCGGACTGATTCTTTTGTGCTGATATGGCAGACATGGTAATGACAGTCTGCTGCTTCGGCTAAGAGTACATCCCTAGCAATTTGAACGGATTCACATATAGATGGAATTCCATTTAATCCATGCTTCTTCGCAAATGTTCCATCATGGACAGACCCCTTGTTAATTAATGTGTTTTCTTCACAGTGTGCGACAATTGCCATATCAAGTGCCGCCGCTTTACGCATTGCTTCAAGCATCATCGCAGCTGACTGTACGCCTACTCCGTCATCCGTAAAGGCAAATGCGCCTTTAGCTTTCAAGCCCTCAAAATCCGTTAACTCCTGACCCAACTGGCGGATTGTGATGGACGCATACGGCAATACCCTAACCTTAGCTGTATCCTTAATGCGCTTTTGTAAGTCCTCCATGTTGTTAATGGTGTCAGGCACCGGTCTTGTGTTAGGCATGTTGGCAATAGTGGTAAATCCGCCTCTTGCTGCGGCGGCTGTTCCGGTTGCGATGGTTTCCTTTTTTTCTCCGCCTGGTTCACGGAGGTGGACATGTAGGTCGATAAAGCCTGGTGCCACTAATTTTCCTTCCGCGTCGACGGTCCGATCCACAACCGCAGTGATTTGTGTTTCAATTTTTGTAATCTTTCCATCTTCTATTAATAGATCAGCCTGTTTCTTTTCTCCCTTAGATGCTATGTAACATGCGTTCTGAATAAGTATTTTCATGTTGTTTTCCTCCTTCAAGATTTTCGATTGATCTCTTGATTGCTGCCATTCTTACATAAACACCGTTTTCCATTTGCTTAAAGATTCTTGATCGCTTGCACTCGACAAGACTATCTGCTATTTCTACATTTCTATTTACAGGAGCAGGATGCATGATGATGCTCCCCTGCTTCATCATCTTTTCTCTTTCAATCGTAAGACCATATTGCTTGTGGTATTCATTTGCCGTAAAACTGCTCTTTTGTTGATGCCGTTCATGTTGTACACGGAGAAGCATGACGACATCCGCTTCTTCGATGGCCAAATCAATCGGCCTATACCTCGATATATCCGTGCTCCTAGTATCGAACCATTCTTCTGGACCAGAAAAAGTCACTTCTGCACCCAGCCTTGTTAAAACATCGGCATTGGAACGTGCCACCCGACTATGACGAATGTCACCGATAATAGAAATTTTCAAGCCTGCGAATTGGTCAAACTCCTGCTGGATCGTCAGTAGATCAAGAAGTGATTGCGTCGGATGATGCCCGCACCCATCCCCGCCATTAATGATTGGCGTGTTAACTTTTCCGACCAATTCATCAAAATAGCGGTCCTGACCGTGTCGAATGACAATGGAATTGACACCAATGGATTCTAATGTTTTTACTGTATCGTAAAGTGTTTCCCCTTTTTGGACACTTGAAGTAAGCACTTCAAACGGAATTACCTCTAATCCTAATCTTCTTTGGGCCACTTCAAAGCTGCTCTTTGTTCTTGTGCTCGGTTCAAAAAATAGATTGGCAGTAAACATTTGCCTGTCCGGACGCCATTGCATTCCGTTTTTAAAGTTATGAGCATCTGTTAAGATTTGATAAATCTCATCCACCTTTAATTCGTTCGTGGTTAGTAAATGATTTAACATCCATCATCCGCCTCTCTCATTTTGGATAAAAAACACCCTGACCAGAAGTCACGGGTGCAAGAAATACAAACTTAATCCATGCGTTGTCATACATGGTACTAAGCTTACACCCTTATAAACCTCTCTGGATTTCTTTAAAGAGTTGAAACTTATTTATGCAGTTTTCCGTTTATCAGTGGATTCCTCTAGCATATTTTCATCCGCTGGCTCTCTTCCAGGAAGAATGAGGTTTAACAATACACCGCAAATAGCTGCTAGGGCCATCCCCTGGATTTGTAATGATTCTGATACTTTTATCACTGCTCCACCAATGCCAACTACTAAGATGACAGATGAAATGACTAAGTTACGCTTGTTACCAAAATCAATTTTGCTATCCACCAGCATTCGTAAACCAGAGGAAGCAATGATTCCGAAAAGAAGGATTGAAACGCCGCCCATTACCGGTGTTGGAATGGTGCTGATTAAAGCAGTTATTTTTCCAATAAAGCCAAAGATGATGGCGAAGATTGCTGCACCAGCAATGACATACACACTATAAATTCGAGTAATTGCAAGGACACCGATGTTTTCACCATAAGTGGTTTTGGGCGGCCCGCCAATCAGAGCGGAAATCATCGTTGCTGTTCCATCCCCTAGGATTGAGCGGTGTAAGCCCGGTTCTTTAATATAATCCCGGCCGACTACCTTACTTAGCACCAACTGATGTCCGATGTGCTCTGATAATGTTACAATTGCAACTGGGACCATTAACAAGACTAAATCCCAAGTGAATTTTACTTTATAACTTACAAACGGAATGATAAATTCAGGCATTTCAAACCATTTAGCCTCTAAAACTGGTTTAAAATCGACCACTCCAACCACTAGTGCGTAGATATATCCGACAATAATCCCTGCTAAGATTGGGATCATACTTAACATTTTTTTTGCATATATCGAAAAGATAATTGTTGCTATTAGCGTGACAAGGGCTACCGAAAAATGAAGCATGCTGTATTTTCCACTCACAGGATTATTCATCGCCATATTCACAGCAGTTCCAGATAGAGCTAATCCGATGACAATAATAACTGGTCCAACAACAATTGGCTGGAGAAGATTCATAATCCAGCGATGACCTGCCTTGCTGATGATTAGTGAAACCAGTCCGTATACAAGTCCTGCGATGAATGTACCGACCATGGCACCGCCTGGTCCCCCAGCTGCTTTAGCGGCAATTACAGGTGCAATAAAGGCAAAGGATGAGCCCAAGTAAGCTGGAACTTGGAATTTAGTTAGTAATAGAAAGGCTAATGTGCCAAGTCCACTTGATATAAGTGCAATCGCCGGGCTTAATCCAACTAGGTATGGTACCAATATTGTGGCTCCAAACATGGCGAATAAGTGCTGTAAACTTAATGTAATCCATTGGAAGGGTTTAGGAATCTCTTTTACGTCTAGGATAGGTTTATTGTTCATTGTGAATTCCCCCATTTTGCTATATTGCTTTTCTTTAGTATCTTATTTTTTTCATAAAAAAAACCTCTTTGTCCGTGAGGGTACAAAGAGGGTATGGACATGCCTAAATAAGTGTATTTCGGCATATTCCCCTTTGTCAGCCTCACAGGACTACTTTTAAAAGGGTAACTATTTATTTTTCAAAAATACTGACTTGATCGACCTGATCCACATCTGCTAATTGAACAACAATTTTTTCCTCACTTGAAGTAGGAATGTTTTTTCCCACATAGTCTGCTCGGATGGGAAGTTCCCGGTGTCCGCGGTCCACTAAAACCGCCAGTTGAATGACCGCAGGTCGTCCTATATCCATTAAGGCATCCAGTCCAGCTCTGACTGTTCTCCCCGTGTAGAGAACATCATCAACCAGTATCACTTTTTTATTATTTATCCCCACCGGAATATCAGATCCTTTAACCAGTGGTTCTTGATTATCAGTTTTCTTTGTTAAATCGTCTCGATAAAGGGTAATATCTAACTCCCCAACAGCTATTGCTTTCCCCTCAATTTCTTCAATTTTGGCTGCAAGTCGATTGGCCAAATATATGCCCCTCGTTCGAATACCAACCAAAATACAATCATCTATACCTTTGTTTTTTTCAATAATTTGATGGGCGATTCTTGTCAGGGCCCTGCCAATAGATTGTTCATCAAGGACAACTGCTTTTTGGTTCATACTACACCTTCTTCTTTTGTAAAAATAAAAAACCTCTCACCCAATTTTGGCGAGAGGTTAACAAGTTAATTTACAGATATTGGGTATAGTTACCCCCCATTATCTTAACCGTTTCCTTCTCAGCCTCACGGGACTGATTTAAAGGCTTATTAAGCTAAAATCATCTTACTTCAAATCACCGACTATGTCAACGATTATTTCGAAGCTGATTGAGTAATGACTCGATATCTTCTGGCAGTGGTGCTTCAAATTCTAGATATTCGTTTGTTCTAGGGTGGTTAAAACCAAGCACACCTGCATGTAATGCTTGTCCGTTTATATCGAGTGTCTTTTTCGGTCCATATTTTGGATCTCCAGCAAGCGGGTAGCCAATATATTTCATATGAACACGAATTTGGTGTGTTCTGCCGGTTTCTAATTGACATTCTACGAATGTAAAATCTTTATATCGTTCAAGCACATGAAAGTGTGTGACCGCATGTTTGCCATGATCAACGACGGTCATGCTTTGCCGGTCTTTAGTATCCCTGCCAAGTGGAGCATCAACAGTTCCAAAATCATGGGGAATGACTCCATGTACAATCGCTTTATATTTACGGGTAACGGATTTGGCCACTAACTGATTGACAAGACTCTCGTGAGCCAAATCATTTTTAGCTACCATTAATAAGCCGGACGTATCCTTATCGATTCGATGAACAATACCAGGTCTTAACACACCGTTAATCCCTGATAAATCCTTACAGTGAAACATTAATCCATTGACCAATGTTCCTGACATGTGACCCGGTGCGGGGTGAACGACCATACCCCTGGGCTTATTTACCACCAAAACGTCACTGTCTTCATAGTAAATGTCTAAATTAAGATCTTCTGGGACCACATCTAACTCTTCAGGGTCCGGTATCGTAATTTCAATTTGATCGTTCAAGCTACATTTATAATTTGTTTTAATTTGTTGTCCGTTCACCGTAATATTGCCTTCTTTAATCCATTGCTGTACTTGAGTTCTTGACCATTCCTCATCAAGACCAGAGATCACCTTATCAATTCGATCCCCTTTTTGCTCCTCAAGAATGATGTGTTCCATTTTCTCCATATGATTTCTCCTTTGTTTCTCTCTCTTCTAGCAACATTTGAATCATTAACAAGATGACCCCAATAACTAACGCTGAATCCGCGATGTTAAAGACAGGGAAATTATAGCCAAAAACATACGTATGAATGAAATCAACAACTTCCTTGCGAATGACACGGTCAATAAAGTTTCCAATCGCTCCTCCAAGCATTAATGCCAAAGATACACCAAGCATCCATTTCCCTCTTGCAGCTTTGTACAGATAATACATAATGCCGACGATAACAATTATCGTAATAACGTAAAATAGCCACATTTGTCCTTGTAATATTCCCCACGCCGCACCACGATTTCGATGAGAAGTAATATAGAAAATATTATCAATGATAGGAATACTTTCTCCTAGATACATTTTGCTTACAATAAGCCATTTCGTAATTTGATCTAATAAAATAACAAAAAGTGCGATTAAGTAATAAAACACTAAGAAATACCCCCACATCAACCTAGACTAAACTAATCAGTCTAGAAGCTTTCGCTTATCATACTTCTTAAGCATTTTAGCACACTTTATCGCGAAACGAAAATGTAACTTGATGAAAATGATTAGTAAATCGGTTTTTTGTAATAATGCAGTAAGTACTCTGAATCCTTTACTGACTTTATAGTAGGAATCATCTGTAATAATTCATTAGGCAAAAATTCCCCAGAGATTTCGCATTGCCCAAAGTTTCCATTTTCAAGTTTTCGAATTGCTGTATTAATATCTGATAATTCCTCTTCTAAGACGGCAGTAAACCAATCCTGCTTTGGTTTGTTTTTTAACGAATATTCAATTTCTTCTTTCGTATGACGGAGTTCCAAAAACAGCTGTTCCTGCGTGGCATTCATAGTTGTTACCTCCGTGTTTTATTTGTCTTATTATTTCCGCCAAGCAATAACCGACTCGGAAAAACATTTGACAACAACTACAACAATTAACGGAGAAGGAAAAATTTAAAAGCCCTATGCATTAGCACAGGGCTTTCAGATTAATTATGAGTATAGTTAGCTTTTACGACTTCAGCACAACGTGGGCAAAGTGTTGGGTGTTCTGGATCTTGACCTACTTCTGGTGTTACAATCCAGCAACGCTCACATGTTTCACCATCGGCTTTAGTTATAACAATAGCCGCAGTTTCTAATTTAATTGCATTATCAGGGGCTTCCTCATAGGTTCCTGCCACTTCAAAGCCTGAGATAATAAAGAGCTGTTTCATATTTTCTTCAATTGAGTCTAATAACGCTTTTGATTTTTCATTAACATAAAGTGTAACTTTGGCAGTTAACGACTTCCCAATCACTTTCTGATTACGAGCTTCCTCAAGTGCCTTTAACACATCATCACGAAGAATCATAAATTCAGTCCACTTTTCCTCTAAAGGCTGAGCATTTGGTAGTTCCTGATACTCAGGTAGATCTGTTAACTGGACACTTTCTTCGGTTGCATCAGGGATAAAATTCCAAACTTCATCCGCAGTGTGTGAAAGAATTGGTGAAACTAATTTTGTTAAAGCAAGCAGCGATTCGTATAACACCGTCTGGATTGCACGTCGCTCATGATTATCTGTCGCTTCAATATAAAGAACATCTTTCGCAAAATCCAAATAAAATGAACTTAAATCAAGAGTACAGAAATTATTAATCGCATGATAGATGCCTGCGAATTCATAGTTTTCATAGGCATTGCGAACATTTTTAATCAACTTATTTAATTTAACGAGCATAAATTGGTCGACTTCACGGAGATCTTCATATCGCACTTTATTTGCTGGAGTAAAATCAGCTAAATTTCCTAATAAGAAACGGAAGGTGTTACGAATTTTCCGATAAACCTCTGCGACCTGCTTCAAGATTGCGTCTGAAACACGAACATCCGCTTGATAATCAACTGAAGCAACCCAAAGGCGTAAAATATCTGCACCTAACTGATTCATGACTTTCGCAGGGATAACGACATTCCCAATGGACTTACTCATCTTCCTGCCTTCTCCATCAAGCGCAAAACCGTGGCTTAATACTCCTTTATATGGTGCTTCACCTGTCACGGCTACAGCAGTAGATAATGACGAGTTAAACCAGCCTCGATACTGGTCCGATCCTTCAAGATAAAGATCAGCTGGACGAACTAAATCATCTCTTTCAAGCAAAACAGCTTGATGGGAAGATCCTGAATCAAACCACACATCCATGATATCTGTTTCCTTAGTAAATATACCATTTGGACTTCCTGGATGGGTAAAGCCGGCAGGTAGTAATTCTTTTGCCTCACGCTCAAACCATACATTCGAACCAAATTCACGGAATAAATCTGAAACATGATTAATCGTTTCATCTGTAATGATTTCTTCGCCAGTTTCTGCATAGAAAACAGGAATTGGTACTCCCCAGACACGTTGACGAGAAATACACCAGTCACCGCGGTCACGAACCATATTAAATAATCGCGTTTCACCCCAAGCAGGAATCCATTTTGTTTCCTTGACTGCATCTAGTAATTCATTACGGAAATCTTTAATAGATGCAAACCATTGTGCTGTCGCTCGGTAGATTACCGGTTTCTTCGTTCTCCAATCGTGTGGATATGAATGGGTAATAAACGAAAGTTTGAGCAATGCACCTGCATCTTCTAATGCTTGTGTGATTGGTTTATTAGCTTTATCGTAAAATAACCCTTCAAAACCTGGCGCTTCACTCGTCATCACACCTTTATCATCAACAGGGCATAGGACATCTAAACCATATTTTTGGCCCACGTAAAAGTCATCTTCCCCGTGACCTGGTGCTGTGTGGACACAGCCAGTACCTGCATCTGTTGTTACATGTTCTCCTAACATCACCAATGAATCCCGGCCATAAAGCGGATGGACAGTTAAAATATTCTCTAAATCATTTCCTTTTACCTTTTTAACAACGGTTAATTCTTCCCAGCCAATTTCCTTCGAAACAGATTCGAGAAGAGCCTCAGCAACTAGATATTTGTTTTCATTTGCTTCAACCACAACATATGTTAGGTCCGGATGTACAGAAATACCTAAGTTCGCCGGAATTGTCCAAGGAGTTGTTGTCCAGATAATAATTTGGGTGTCTGCATCTAGTACACCTTTTCCATCCTTCACCTTAAAGCCTACATAAATCGAAGCGGATTTTTTGTCTTGGTATTCAATCTCTGCTTCAGCAAGTGCAGATTCACTTGATGGTGACCAATAGACAGGCTTAAGTCCTTTATAAATATAACCTTTCTTAGCCATTTCACCGAAGACTTTAATTTGCTGTGCTTCATAGGCAGGTTTTAAGGTAATATAAGGGTTTTCCCAGTCACCGCGGACACCCAGACGTTTAAATTGTTCACGCTGATTGTCAATTTGCTCGAGTGCATACTTAGTACAAAGTTGACGGAATTCTGCAACCGTCATTTCTTTACGTTTCACACCTTTATTCGTTAACGCTTGCTCGATTGGTAGACCATGTGTGTCCCAGCCTGGTACGTATGGTGCATGGAAACCGCTCATGGATTTATAGCGGACAATCATATCTTTTAAAATTTTATTAAGGGCATGCCCCATATGGATGTCACCATTGGCATATGGAGGACCATCATGTAATACAAACATCGGACGTCCTTTGGTCCGTTCTTGAACTTTTTTGTAAATATTCAACTCTTCCCATTTTGCCTGAATCTCAGGCTCTCTTTGCGGAAGATTGCCACGCATCGGAAATTCAGTTTGCGGCATTAATAACGTATTTTTATACTCCATTTTTTCTTCCTCCTGTAATCCTCTTCATATAACAGAATAGCCAATAGACAAATAAAAAAACCCTCTCATCCCAAAATAGGGACGAGAAGGTTTTATTCCCGCGGTACCACCCTGATAGATAGTTCGAATCAAATCGACTATCCTCTTTAGCATTCGTAACGTGAATAACACGCCTAAGCCTACTAGCCTTAAATTAGGAAGTTCAGCTTTGGAACTCAAGGGTGATCTTCAATTTTTCAACTTTACCAGGCTTCCACCACCCCTGACTCGCTAAAAAAGTCCTAGAAAAATTATACTGTCCCTATCATCGTCATTGACCATTCTTTATAACTGTTAAGAAATTATATGCTATAAAAACACTTTTCGTCAAGCTAATGAATCTTCTTCTTCATGAACTTTTAGTTCTGTTGCATCTACCTCATATTCTAATAAGTGATCCCAATCATCGGTATTTAACATATCAAGCTGGGCCTCAATCAACATTTTAAAACGTGTACGGAATACTTTTGACTGCTTTTTTAAATCCTCGATTTCAAGAGCAATCTTTCTTGCTTTTGAAAGGGATTCATTGACAATCCGATCCGCATTTTTTTCCGCTTCCTTAATAATCAACTTTGCTTCCTTTTGAGCATTCCTTTTAACATCCTCACCCGCTTCTTGCGCAATGATGATTGATTTATTTAAAGTTTCTTCAATTGTAACAAAGTGACCAAGTCGCTCATTCATATCATTCAAGCGTTCTTCTAATTCTTTTTTTTCTCTAAGTACTAATTCATAATCCTTGATAACCTGGTCGAGAAACTCGTTTACCTCATCCTCATCATATCCTCTAAAACCCTTATTAAACTCCTTATTGTGAATATCCAACGGTGTTAACGGCATCAATGCCACCTCCATACAATCTCTAATTCTATATGTATATGCAAGAATTCGACATCATTCATCGAATTTCCTTCTTTATTTTTGTACTTATTTTTGTTTTCCGACATTTAGTCGCCATTTTTCTTTTTTTGTTTTCCCTTCAATGGCAAGAATTTTTGCTCGGCCACTACCTCTAACAGAAATCATATCACCCACACCGCATTCAAATGATGGATTTTCAATTAATGTCCAATTCACCTTCACGAGTCCCTGTTGAATAAAGAGTTGTGATTTCTGCCGTGACACATGATAAATTCCTGAAATCACAGTATCAAGCCTCAAAGAAGATATCGTTAAATCACTTTCCACCAATTTTTCATTGGTGGAAAGTGCATTTTCTATATCTGTTTCAGTTAGTTTTACGCCTGCCCTGCCAATTGTTTCAACGTTACTTAATATATAGTCGCTAATATCCTTTGCAGCAAAAAATTGGCATTTCCCATCTATAATGATGATATCCCCAAATTTCCCCCGCTTTAGGCCTAAGGACATAAGCGTACCCAATACCTGTCGGTGTTCGATTGTAACAAACTTGGTTGGATAATGGATGTTGAAAAGGCTTATTTGAAATTCATCATGATTAATCGAAGTTAGATAATCTGGAAAAATTAAGGCTCTTTTTCGTTCTACATCCGTGCCGCCGCCAAAAAGTTTATATTTTACATCACCATTTTCACCAATTAACATTTTAAGAATATGCTGTTCTCTTGGATCAAGGAAATCAGTTAATTTAGGAGTATATTGTGTGTCTACATAATTCTTCCAATTTAACACCTGATCAATAAATTCTCGCTCTTCTGGACGAAAGTGCTGATAAATATTCATAATTCAATACACAACCTAGATTCAATATTCTTAAGAAACAAGAAAACGATAGACACTTGATAATCCACTTTGCGCAAAATTAAGAACAAGAAAGGCAACGATTGGAGAGATGTCCATCATACCAATCGGTGGAATGATTCGTCTAAATGGCTCTAAATAAGGTTCACAAATCCTCGCAAAAAATTGTCCAATAGATGACTCTCTAGCGTTTGGGAACCAAGACATTAAAATATATATAATTAAGGCATACGAATAAAGTTGTATTAGCTTCTGTAATAAACTAAAAACCAGTGCCATTAAGCATTACCACCTCGTATTTTGATTTTCAAAGTCAGGAATAAGTTCTGATATATTTCCTGAAACCTCAACATTATCGGGTGTACATAAGAATATACTAAAACCAATCTTTTGAATGTCTCCACCAATTGCATAAACAGCGCCACTGAGAAAATCGACAATTTGTCTACCCTGATCACTATCAATTCGCTGCAGGTTCACGACCACTGCGCGGCGGCTTTTTAAATGATCAGCAATTTCAGTTGACTCAGAATAAGAGCGTGGCTCAACTAAAATTACTTTGGATGACTTTGTGGAATTGGCAGCCTTTTGCACGGTTTGCAAGCTGACGACGTTTTGGTTCTTTACCACTGGTTGTTGCTTTTGTTTTACAGGAAGTGGTTCAACTACTTCTGGATAATCAACTTTGTTATCATCATATTCATCATCCAAAAAGAAAAATGTTTTTAATTTCGATTTAATCGTCATGATTTTCTCTCCTAACCATCTTCACCAACAAGCGCAGTGCCTATTCTTACCATTGTAGCCCCTTCTTCAATAGCAATTTCAAAATCATTTGACATGCCCATCGAAAGTTCGGTGCAAGGAGCATAATCCAAATTTAAGGCTTGGACTTGTTTACGAAGTTCACTTAATTTATGAAAACATTCACGTATTTGCGATTCATTATCAGTAAGTGGAGCCATTGTCATTAAACCTTCAACACTGATGTGTTCAAACTTACGAAGTGATTCAATAAAAGTCAGTACTTCTTCAGCAGGTAAGCCATGCTTGGATTCTTCTCCAGAGACATTAACTTGGACCAAGCATTTTACCTTACGCTCTGCCCGTTTATTAATTTCTTCTGCAAGAGAAATCCTGTCCAAAGAATGGATATACTCAACAATATTAACAATATTCTTTACTTTTCGTGTTTGAAGTGAACCGATATAATGCCAAACAGGCTTGTCCCTAAGTTCTTCCCACTTCCTGAGGAGTCCCTCATCCCGATTCTCACCTAGATTTATTATTCCTGCTTGAAGTGCTTCATTTGCTCTCTCAGTACTAACATATTTAGTAACCGCTATCACCCTGACTTCTTCAGGGTTTCGCTTGACTCGAAGGCAGGCCTCAATGATTTGTTGTTTTATTATTTCGTATTTTGCTTCTACCATCATAAACGTTCCGTAGTCTCCTTCCAGCCTATAAAAGTTAACATTCTTCCTGTTTTCCCTTGGTCACGACGATGGGAAAAAAACTCTTTATTACAACTAGAACAAAAGTTTGTCAACTGGATATTCGTATTCGGCACACCAGACTTTATTAATATTTGTCTATTTACCTCACGTAAATCTAAGGAATATTGGCCTTCTTTAATTAAATTATAGGGTAAAATTTCGACATCTTCTAGTGTATTTTCGACCAAGTTTATCACATACTTATCAACAATATAACATTTTTCACAAATGGATGGGCCAATTGTAACTAGAATCTGTTCTGGGTTAATTCCTTCTCTTTTCCACGCAATGATCATTTCCCTTGCAATTTGACCTACAGTCCCTTTCCAGCCAGCATGGGCTACACCAATCATTTTTGATTCAGGAGCAATAAAAAAAAGAGGGACACAGTCGGCATAGCAGAGTGTTAACAAGACGCCCTCCTCATTCGTATAAAAACCATCTGTATCTTTAATAGCATTTTCATAGGAATTGGATCCTTTGCCACGGTCAAGTTTAGAAATTTTTTTCAGATGAATTCCATGTGTTTGTTCAGCTCCGACCCAGGACTTTAGTGGAAATGTGAGCAGGTCTGAAACTTTTTCTCGGTTGGAACAAACATCGCTTTGAATATCACCAACGTGAAACCCAAGGTTAAGGGATTTGTAATCCCCTTTGCTTACCCCGCCATTATTAGTGGTTATTCCTGCAACTAAACCTGGATATTTGCTTACCCAATTTTCAATAGTTAAAAAGGATTGATTTTTTAAAACAAAGGGTTCCATATTCATACCTCTTATGTTTTTTCTATAGTTTACCATGAAAAGAAAATTTGGTCACCGCAAAAACAAGAGTTAAACTTCTGCTTCTTCCGTTATATTTTCTGCACTGCCTTTATATCTAACCAAAATGACATCTTGACCTATTTTTAAAATATTCTTCCAAGGAATAACTACGTCGTCATCTTTACCAAAAAAGCCAAGTACTCTTCCGCTGCCGCTAATCACCACTGCTTCAATCTTTCCTGTTGTTAAATTTATCTCAATATCACCAATATTCCCAAGCCTCTTTCCATCTGCTACATTCACCACATCTTTAATTTGGAACTCAGAAATTTTTACCATCTCACTCACTCCCGGTTTTATTTCTATAAAATATATGTTTACTCAATGACATTTAGTAAAAGGAATAAAAATAAAGCTGCCCTAAGGACAGCCTAACTTTGGATATTTTTATTCATTTGTCTTATCGCAGCTTTTTCTAAACGAGAAACTTGTGCTTGAGAAATCCCAATTTCATCTGCGACTTCCATTTGTGTTTTCCCTTGAAAGAATCGTTTTCGTAAAATTAACTTTTCGCGATCATTTAGCCTGCGCATTCCTTCTTTTAATGCAATTTCTTCAATCCAATGGATATCTTTATTTTTTTCATCGCTTAATTGATCCATTACATAAATTGGGTCGCCGCCATCATTATAAATTGGCTCGAAAAGAGACACTGGGTCCTGAATGGCATCAAGGGCGAAAACGATTTCTTCATGTGGAACTTCTAAGACCTTCGCAATTTCTTCTGCGGTTGGTTCCCTTGAAGTTTCGCTCATCAATCGCTCTCTTACCTGTAGGGCTTTATAAGCAATATCCCTCAAAGATCTAGAAACGCGAATTGGATTATTGTCACGCAAGTACCTTCGAATTTCACCAATAATCATTGGAACCGCATAGGTTGAAAACTTTACGTTTTGGCCCAAATCAAAGTTATCGATAGATTTCATCAGCCCAATACAGCCAACTTGAAACAAGTCGTCAACAAACTCGCCTCTATTGTTAAAACGTTGAATGACACTTAATACGAGTCGTAAATTACCGTTGACGAGCTTTTCTCTGGCATAAATATCGCCCTCTTGCATTTGCTTGAAGAGTATTCTCATTTCTTCGTTTTTTAGGACAGGAAGTTTTGCTGTGTCCACACCGCAAATTTCAACTTTATTTCGAGTCAATCCTTTTCCCTCCTCACAGGAGTTGCTGTACAAAAAACAGTATCTCCTTGAGAAGGAAAAATATGCACTTATCCACGATGATGGACAAGTGCATATTTGTCGAAAAATGCAATTAAGTCACGAAAATCATAGGTTTTTAATGGAAAAAATTTTTTCTTCTTTACACCATTTTATTAAATTCTTTTCGCAGCCTTTTTATAATTCTTTTTTCTAAGCGGGAAATATAAGATTGGGATATTCCCAGCATGTCAGCTACGTCTTTTTGGGTTTTTTCTTCTCCATTTGTAAGACCAAACCGGAGTTCCATAATTTGTTTTTCACGGTCAGTTAGTTGATGAAGTGCTTTTGTCAGGAGCTTTCGGTCCACATTGGCCTCTAAGTCCTTTGTAATAATATCATCATCCGTCCCTAAAACATCAGATAATAATAGTTCATTCCCATCCCAATCAATGTTTAAGGGTTCATCAAAGGATACTTCTGACCTGATTTTATTATTGCGCCTTAAGTACATGAGAATCTCATTTTCGATACAACGTGAGGCATATGTAGCAAGTTTTATTTTTTTCTCAGGATTAAAGGTATTGACGGCTTTAATTAATCCAATGGTTCCGATACTAATTAAATCTTCGATATTAATCCCGGTATTCTCGAATTTTCTAGCAATGTATACAACAAGACGAAGATTTCGTTCAATTAATATTGACCTAGCTGCTTTATCACCACCAGGTAATTTTTTCAGCAGCATCTCTTCTTCATCTTTGCTTAAAGGAGGCGGCAAGGCCTCACTACCACCAATATAATAAACTTCATCTGTTTTTAAACCCAATTTCATTAATAGTTTATACCAGTAATAGGATAGGCGAAGCCTCCATTTTTTCATATGTGTTCCTCCTTCTAAAATATGTTTTTCTGAGTATAGTAATACTAACTCACCTTAATGGTTTTCATTTGCTGCTTAGGACCTGTGAGCATCTTTGGATGAACAATACATTGAAAGGCATCTTCACTTGAGAGTTGCTTTGTTGTAAAGGAAACAAGACCTTTTTCACATAAATATTGAGTATCTTTATGTTCAATAAAAATGTTTTCTGGCTTTACCGCAATAATTAGTTGATGCTCTTGTCCAATCACACGAGTAGGTATAATTCTGATCCTATTTTGCCATTCATCTGGAAGGTCTCCACTGCTATTGATAAGTAATTCTGGGTCTCCTGCAAGCTTTCTTATTGATTCTGAAATTGTTTCTAGTTGGTTTTTAATGGAAACAAACATCACAGGAAGCTTTGATAATGGATCATAAAGTTGATTCCCGCTATCCACTAATCCTTTAAAGGTAAGTGTTTCGTTATTTATATTGATTCTGACTTTAACAATTTGATCAAATTGTATTTTTGTCATCTCCATGCTTTCAACATTTTTCCTTGAGAAGTGCCAAGCAACGGGAAATCCAATTAGAACGAATAGCCAGCTTATCGGATCTCCAAACCCTTTTGTACTGGACACAAGGACCTTGGTTGTTAGCTCAGAATCATACTGTATAAAATAATGGGCCCCCATTAATGCTCCGCCGATTAAAAAGGTGGACACATAAAGTGTCATTAACGCCTTAAAGAAAAAAGACATCCGCTTATATCCAAAGGTTATTAACACCATTAGGATTGAAAATATGAATTTTGATATGGGATGGCTTGTATAGACATTTAATGGCGTAAATGATAATAAAATTATCAAGGAACCAATAAATCCTCCGGCAGCTAGTCTCCCTATTTTAATCTCTCTTTTTAGAAAAATAGCTGTTAAATATAGAAGCAGACTATCAAATAATAAATTTAGAGCCCAGATCACATCTAAATAAATAGTTACCAGCTTCCTCTCTATAGATTTATCAGCTTTTCCTTTCTGTTTACGAAAAAGTATAACGTACTTGCATGGATGAAGTGTGTCACTTTGTGTAATCAAACAAACAAAAATTTGCACTATTCACAACGTATTTTGTCAGATGGATTTTGTCATACATTTTTATTTTAAACATACAAAAGACACGACCCAAAACAAGGCCGTGTCTTTTGTATAATTATTCACTTTTTATCTTCTACGATTGCGGTTCCGTAAGAAGGTTGGAATATCTAATGTTTCATCTTGGGAAACTTGTGTATGGCGGACAGGCTCTTGCTGAACCTCTTCACGTTTTGGCTGTTCTCTTTTAACATTACCCATCTGTGGTTTAGCCTGACCAAAAGTAGGACGAGTAGCTTTTGGCTGCAAGGTTTCTTCTTTAAATCCAGTAGCGATGACAGTAACGATAATTTCATCCTTTAATGATTCATTGATAACAGAACCAAAAATCATATTTACTTCCTGATCAGAAGCAGTTGCTACGATATCAGCAGCTTCTTGAACTTCATAAAGACTTAAGTTTGTACCGCCTGTAATGTTCATTAGTACCCCTTGTGCTCCATCAATAGATGTTTCTAATAAAGGAGAACTAATTGCTTTCTTAGCAGCCTCTGCGGCACGGTTTTCACCAGCAGAAACACCAATACCCATTAAAGCAGATCCCTTATTAGACATGATTGTCTTTACATCAGCAAAGTCCAAGTTAATAAGACCAGGTACAGCAATTAAATCTGATATACCTTGTACACCCTGGCGAAGTACATTATCAGCTTCACGAAATGCTTCCAGCATTGGAGTGCTTTTATCTACAATTTCTAGGAGACGATCATTTGGAATCACAATTAGTGTGTCAACCGCATCTTTCATCGCACCAATTCCACCTGATGCTTGTCCAGAGCGTTTTTTTCCTTCAAATGTAAACGGACGAGTAACTACACCAACGGTCAATGCACCTAAGTCTCGAGCAATTTGAGCAATAACAGGTGCTGCACCAGTGCCTGTTCCACCGCCCATTCCCGCAGTAACAAATACCATGTCCGCACCACTTAATGCTGCTTCCAATTGTTCTTTACTTTCTTCAGCAGCTTTCTTTCCAACCTCTGGATTAGCACCTGCTCCTAGTCCACGGGTCAGTTTAGCACCTATTTGCATCTTAACTTCTGCTTTAGAAAGATTCAGTGCTTGAGCATCAGTATTAACAGCGATAAATTCTACTCCTTGAACGCCATGTTCAATCATTCGATTTACCGCGTTATTACCCCCACCCCCGACACCAATTACTTTTATAGTTGCAAGAGAATCTAAATTTGTATCAAATTCTAACATGACAATCCTCCTAATTCTTCGATTTCTTTTCGATTAGCCTATTCGAAAAAGTAACCAAGGAATTTTTTTACTTTTGATGACATCTTTTCTTCCGGATGTTTTTCTGCTTTTGGTTGTTTAGGTTGTTGATGTTGTTTAGGTGCTCTCTTTTCGGCAGGTTCAGAAATGGTTGAAGAACCAGCGTGTCCACCTGGTAATCTAGCATTCTTGTAAGCATACTTAATTAAACCAACCGCTGTGGTATATTGTGGTTCCCTTACACCAATATAGTCTGGCACCGCAATGCGTACTCTATTCTGTAATATAACCTGAGCAAGTTCAAGTACACCTTGCATATTTGCAATACCGCCAGTTAATACATAACCGCCCGGCAGGTCACTATATCCTAAGCGTTTCATTTCATGTAATACTAGTTCAAAAATCTCTTCCATTCTCGCTTCAATAACATCAGATATTTCCAGCTGATTAAACTGTTGATGTTGATCACTGCCAATGATTGGTACACTAAACACTTCATCTTCTGACGCTTCGTCATAGAATGCATGTCCGTGTTTGATTTTTATTTTTTCCGCATCTTCTGTCGAGGTCCGCAGGCCCACAGAAATATCTTTTGTAATATAGTCTCCGCCAATCGGAATAACACTTGTTTGGGAAATAAAACCTTCTTCGAAAACAGCAATTGTAGTGGAACCACCACCAAGATCGATAAGAGCGACACCGAGGTTTTTCTCATCTTTTGACAGTGCATAATCACCTGCTGCTAACGGCTGAAGAACAATATCTACTATTTCTAGACCGGCCCGTTCAACACATCGAAGAGTATTAATGATAATTGATTTGGAACCAGTAATAAGAATACCATCCATTTCCAAGCGAACCCCTATCATCCCACGGGGGTCGTTAATTTCATCTTTACCGTCGAGAATAAATTGTTTTCGGATAACTCCGATATTTTCTCTTTCAGGCGGAATCGAACCAACGTGTGATGCTTCAATGACACGAATGACGTCTTCATTCGTAATCTCTCTATTTTGGCTGGAAACAGCTACAATACCATGACAATGTTGAAGCATGACATTGTTACCTGAAATGCCAACCACCACATCCTTTATTTCCATCCCAATCATTCTTTCTGCCTGCTCTATCGCCCTTCTAATCGAATGAACGGTGTCGTCCATATCAACAATTGATCCTTTGCGCAATCCTTCGGATTTCACATTTCCAACACCAATTATATTTAATGAGTCTTTACCCGAGTCATTGACCATTTCACCAATGATTACTTTCACACTGGATGTACCGATGTCAAGACTAACATATATTTCATTGCTGTTCATTCTTTGGCACCTCCTTTAGATTTCCTTAAGTTGAACAACAACTATATTTTTTTTGTTCAATAAAAGTTCACTATACATATCATATAAAATTATTCGTCACAACTAAATGATTCCCTTTAAAAAAATTCAATTTTTTTCTACTTTTTCTTTGTTCGTTGACCATTTTGCCAATAATATTCGCCTTATTACGGCAATATTCTGAAACAGTCTGACACCAAACGCGAAAACTGCCGCTAAATATAAGTCTACACCAAGATTAACACCGAGAAAAGCTAAACTTGCAGCAAGTATAATATTAAAGAAGAACCCTGATACAAACACTTTTTCATCATATATATTTTGCAGGTATGCCCTGATCCCACCGAAAAGAGTGTCGAATGCTGCTAAGACAGCAATCGACAAATAATTGGAATATTCCTCAGGAATACGGATTTCTGTTAATAGTCCCAGAATGATCCCAATTACTAATCCTATGAATGGAAGCCACATTAAGAATCGCCTCCTTCTTTTGCCGGTTCCATGTAGCGGATGCGTATGGAATCATCGTAGGCTGGTACCGTTAAGTTCGGAATTGGTTTTGAAATCGAAAGTCTTAGATTTTCAATAAAGAATTCTTCCGTTGCTTTTGATACTTTCATCCGATTATATAATTTTTCAGCTGTAGAGTTATCATCTACACCTACAACAACTTCGATTGGCAACCTTTCAATCGTATGCCCATCAATTTTTGTTTCCATATTGATGTCGCGAATTACAGTGGTATTAATAATTCTCTTCCCATCGATTGCTACATATTTAGCTTCGTACATATTCAATTCGTTTAACAATCTTGTTAGGAGTTCAGGAGGAATAACTCTATTTACAGGTGTACCTATCTTAATTTCTTCGATTACTGGTTCAATCTTTAATTTAATACCAGGAACAGTAATTTCAGATAACCCGGCTTCAAGCTTTAGTTCCTTTAAAGTATCACTTAAGGCTTGTTCTTTGCTTTGTTTCCGTTTAGATTCATAGGCTGCCAGTTTTTCTTCATTTGAACGAATTTCACTTAATAAGTTGGATTGAAGTTCTTTTTCTTTTAATATTGCATCACGAAGCTGCCATATATCACGAGTATCCCGTTCAACAGGTTTTTTTACTGTTTGAAACTGGATAGCAATCATGAATCCTACTAAGACTGCGATCAAAGTAAAACTTAAATTTATTTTTTTGTTGTCCACTTTTTTCACCTAACCTTTTAAATTATCTTAACGTGGACATTTCCTCATGACTAACTGCCTAGGATGGGATCAAGAACAATTTCATTATCTTTTTCCAGTGTAAAAATAATATTATCGTTTACTAACTGATCTTTCACCCCTCCTATAAGGTTTATGGATGAAGAGAGGACTTCAGGATCTCCGATTGCTGAAATTATGAAAGGAGCTGGATGCTCAATTCCATCAACCGTAATAACTGGTCCATTACAAATAATATAAGAATGGCTTGTCAGCCTCTGACCATTTATGGCAACTGCTGCTGCCCCGGATATATAAAGCTCATTTACAACTTTAAATACGTGATGTTCATGAACAAGATAATTATTGATATTATCCTCCTTTGGGTCGTAAGCACCATCCGTCAGTGTAATCTTGACCCCTTTACCTTTAACCTTCACTTTCCCTAAGAACATTCGAAATTTCTCGGCATCTTCAGCAAGATTTTCATAAACCTCTGCCTCTTTAGAAAGATCTTTCTCATTTTTAAAAACCAAATCTTGTTTTTGACTTAATTCCTTTTGCAGTTCACGATTAGTTTTTTCTTCATTAATTAATTGGTTTCGAAGTGCAAGGGTCTGTTCCCACTGTCCATCAGAAACATTTGGTTTCCCTTTGTTCATTTCCAATTGTGTTAAATGATAGGAAAAGGCCATCAAAAATCCTAATACAAGGCAGACTAGGGACAAAACAACATGCTTACCCTTCACCCTTATCTTGCTCAACTTCTTTTTCCTCCACTTCGGTGTCAAAGGCCTTAAAATACGTTCCTACTTCCAGGTCAATAATCCCCTTTTTGTTGGGATCAATCTGAGAGATAATTGAGGGATAATGTACCATTTTTTCCGAGAAACTTCTTAATGTAGCACTAACCTCAAATCCATCATTCATAAATAAGGAAATATGATATTTATCAGTTTTTTTCGGAGTATAATGGATTTCAGAGATAGAGTTTGAAATTTCATTAGGAAGTTTTTCTAACTCTTTTACCATTTGATTGAGGGCTGCACCTTCTTTAAACTCGAATAAAATGGGAGAATTTACAGGAATTTTCTTCGCTGCTTTTTTGTTCACTATTTTCCCATTCTCCATAATTGGTAAGAATTTATTTTCTTTTTTCAGATAAGCAATTCTTTTGTGTTCTTTTACTTGGATGACCACTGTATTTGGCCAATGAGTCTTGATGGTAACTGTCTTTATCTCAGATAGACGCTTTATTCTCGATGCCGTTTCATCCTTTTTGATTTTCCAAATATTCGTATTATTCGAAAGGCCGCTCTGACTGATTAATTCCTTATCAGAATACACACCATTTCCTTTTATTGTTATCGTCTTTACATGGCTTAAAGGTGATTGTGAATAGGCGATAACTACTATCATTGTAAAAAACAGAATTAATAGGAGTACAAGGCGTCTGTTTGCTTTTCGTCTTCTTTGCTCCTTAAGCTTAGGAATACGGTCCTCGAGAGCTACAATTTTACCTTTTTCCATTTAAATTCCTCCACATAAAAAGCAGCTGCTCTAAAATAAGTAGACTAAGCCTGTCCAACATTCGATAGTGTTACCTCGAAAAGAGAAACAACGGCACGAAAAACCATGCCGTCACTAACTTTTTCGAGGTTGCACCTATAATATTATCAGTAATTATAACACAATATTTGTCATTCGGACGACATTTCTTACAAGAAAAGTAAGGATAATTTCTTTGGAAATTTAGTATAAATCCTTCCAGTTTTCTTATTTCCTACCGATTATTTCAACCTCTGTTTCCATTGTTACTTTATATAAGCTAAAAATGGTATCCTTGACATGTTGAATTAATGCCAGCACATCCTCTGCAGTGGCACCTCCAGCATTTACAATAAAATTCCCATGCATTTCCGAAATCTTTGCACCGCCAATACTAAATCCCTTTAACCCAGCGGTTTCAATTAATTTCCCAGCATAATTCGGCAGCGGATTTCTAAAAATACTGCCAGCACACGGAAAATTCCACGGCTGTGTCTCTTTCCGATAATCTTTGTTTTTTTGCATTTGTGCGACAATGGCTGATCGATCGCCTTTCACAAGATCAAAAACAGCTTCCACAACAATTCCTGGACGAGTTTTTTGTAGTACAGAAGTCCTGTAGGAGAACCCCATTTCCTCATTTGAGAGCCATTCCATTTTTCCATCATCAAATAAAATATGTGCTTTGGTTAAGATTTTACTAATATCCGAACCATGCGCACCTGCATTCATATAAACTGCCCCGCCAACTGAGCCAGGAATTCCACTCGCAAATTCCAGACCTGCAAGACCTTTTTTACTAATAAGTGTTGAAAAGCTGACGAGGGAGTGACCACCACCAACGGTAATACTTGTATCGTTAATCTCAAGGTGATCCATTCCAGAACTAAGCTTGATAACTGCCCCTTCAATCCCCTTATCCGACACTAACAGATTTGAGCCGCGGCCAATCGCACGCCATGGCAATCCATGATTTTCAATCACATTCATGACAGTTTTTAAATTTTCAACTGAAGACGGTTCTATAAAAAGGTCTGCAGGACCGCCTATTTTCATCGTTGTATGATTGGCTAATGGTTCATTTTCCTTAACCTTTCCGATATTTAAAGCCAATAACTCATTTAAGATTCCGTCCATAATTACCACCCTTACTTTCCTAGATGCATTTACATCAGTTTATGCTAAAAATCTTTATGGGCTACTTTTGATTTGTGTTTACCAGTTCTTGCATCAAGGAATAGAGTCTTGATGCTGAATCCGGAACACCCATTTTTTTAGCCTTAACCTTCATCTCTTTTAATTTATCTTTATTTAAAAGAATACGATCAATATGATTCACAAGACTATTATTATTTAAGTCTTTTTCTAATAATAGTTCTGCTGCACCATGGTCACTTAATGACCGAGCGTTTTTCTCTTGATGATTATTTGTTACATATGGACTTGGGACTAAGATGCTTGGGATACCAAGTGAAGTTATTTCTGCAAGTGTGGTTGCTCCTGCTCTCGATACCACTAAATCTACTCCTGCAAGTACTTCTGGCATATTATGAATAAACGGTTTAATGACTACATTTTTAGGGTTTCCAATTAATTCAACTTCTTTTCTGACATCCTCATAATGGACGTCGCCCGTAATATAAAGGACTTGATATGGTTTCTCAGCCAAATCAGCGAATGCCTTCACGACTGCCTCATTTATCGGCCTCGCACCACGACTACCACCGAAGATTAAAACCACTGGCATAGTTGCACTTAGTCCAGCACCGAGACGACCTTGAATCCCGTCTTTGCCCATTACTTCAGATGCACGAGGATTGCCCGTAAAAACTGTTTTCTGTACTGGAAAGTACTCTTTTGCCTCTTCAAAACAAATGGCAATCTTGTTTACATATCTGCTTAAAAATTTATTAGTTAACCCTGGAACACTATTTTGTTCGTGAATGATTGTTGGGATGCCCAACTTTGATGCAGCATACACTACTGGTCCGCATACATACCCGCCTGTTCCGATGACAATGTCTGGTTTGAATTCCTTTAACATTTTTTTACTGTCTTTCACTCCTTTTAGGAAGCGGAGAACCGTTTTTACATTTTCAAAGGATAGTTTTCTTTTAAAACCAGTTATATGAATCGCTTTAAAATCAATATTCTCCCGCGGAACTATTTTGCTTTCCAAGCCATTGGTTGTTCCTATGTATAAAAATTGTGCCTCTTTGTTCTGTTTTTGGATTTCACGAATGAGTGCGAGAGCAGGATAAATATGCCCGCCAGTCCCTCCGCCACTAACTACTATTTTCATTTTTTCCACCTCATTAACTATTTAACACCTAATGCCTACCCTATCTTACTATAAAAACTCACAAAATAACGCAAATGAAAAAAGAATGTTACCTAATTGTAAATTAACACAGCCTAAAATAAAAAAACCCTGCCGCTAAACAGGGTGAAGGTTCATAATCTCGAATACCTGCTGATATTAAGAAGAACACCTATCGCCATTAACATCAAGGTTAAACTAGAACCCCCGTAGCTTAAAAATGGTAAGGTAATGCCTGTAACAGGCATTAGACCTGTAACAACACCAATATTAATCATGACTTGAATCGCTACCATGGCGATGATTCCTACAGCTAGAAAGCTGCCGTATAAATCTGGTGCACCTAAAGCGATTCGTATTCCTCTCCATAACAACAGTGCAAACAAGAGTAATATAAATGATCCACCAATAAAGCCTAGTTCTTCAGAAAGAATCGCAAAGATGAAGTCTGTCTGGGGTTCAGGCAGGTAGAAGAACTTCTGTCTGCTCTCGCCAAGTCCAAGCCCAAACAATCCACCAGGACCAATTGCATAGAGTGATTGAATAATTTGAAATCCCGTTACAAGCGGATCCGACCAGGGATCCAAAAAAGATGTGATCCGTTTAATACGGTACGGAGCGGAGGCAATAAGACCAATAAATCCCGCGACTCCCAACAGTCCCAGAAAGGCAAAATGACTTACACGAGCACCTGCAATAAAAATCATCACAACACAGGTTCCCATCATCACCGTACCTGTGCCTAAATCAGGTTGAAGCATGATCATTGAAAAGGCAAGAAAGGCAAGACCTAATGAAGGAATAAGACCTTTCTTAAACGAAGTAATCAACTTTTGCCGTTCGGAAAGATACTTAGCCAAAAAAGCAATCATTGCCAGTTTCATAAATTCAGAAGGCTGTATTGAGAAGGCTCCAACACCTATCCAACTACGAGAACCATTCCTTTCATTTCCAATTCCAGGAATCAACACAAGGATAAGTAACAAAAAACAAACCAGTAGAAAGGTTTTGGACCAGGTCCGCCACGTCCAATAATTGATGTTCATGATGAAAAACATGGCAGCCACTCCAACCCCGGCAAAAAGAGTTTGCCTTTTCGCGAAGAAAAAGGAATCATTAAATTTATATTCAGCCCAAATAGCACTTGCACTGTAAACCATGATTAGCCCTATTGCCAAAAGTGTGAATGTTACAATCATTAAAATAAAATCAGGAGTAGTTCTCTTTGTCGGCACCACCATACACCTCAACTGCTAGTTTTAGGGCTTAGCAGAACCTCTAATTTTGCCTAGTGTCAAGTGCACTTGAAAAGTGAACTTTTCGACTAAGACAAGCCCTTACTTAAGCTTATGCACCGCATCGATAAAAATGTCTCCCCTGACCTCAAAAGTTTTATATTGATCCCAGCTTGCACATGCAGGAGATAATAATATCACGTCACCTGATTCAGAGTATCGATAAGCCTCAGGCACAGCCATGTCAACATTATCGACACGCTTGATTCGTTTTATTCCCGCTTCCTTCCCTATTCGTTCCATTTTAGGTGCAGTTTGCCCAAAGGTTATCATTGCTTTTACATTTTTCAAATAAGGAAGTAGTTCATCAAATTCATTTCCGCGATCCAAACCACCCGCAAGGAGAACTACCGGGGATTCAAAAGCAGCCAAGGCATTTACCGTTGCCAAAATATTCGTTGCTTTCGAGTCATTGTAAAACTTTCGTCCGTTCACTTCAGTTACGAATTGCAGACGGTGCCTGACACCAGTAAATGTTCGAAGAACCTGCTGGATGGCTTTATTTTCTACACCTGAAAGCTTTGCTGCAGCCATAGCGGATAAGATATTTTCAAGGTTGTGATTGCCTGGTAAAGCTATATTCTCAATTTCCATCACTTTATCATGATTAAACATAATCCAGCCATCAGATAGATAAGCACCTTCAGTCAGCTTCTTCTTCGTCGAAAAAGGAATAATTCTGGCATTAGAGTGACGCGCAACTTCCAATGTTTCTTCTTGGTCGGCATTGACAATAAGGTAGTCAACTTCCGTTTGATTTTTTGTAATGTTTGCCTTTGCATCAATATATTCCTTTTTTGTCCCATGATAATCTAAATGGGCATCATAAAGGTTCGTTAGAATGGCAATCTTAGGTTTAAATGTGTCAATTCCCATTAACTGAAAAGAGGATAATTCAATGACTATCGTATTTTCTGACGTAGCTTCTTCGGCTACCCCTGATGCCACTGTACCAATATTCCCTGCGATTAACGGGTGCTTCTGCCCCTCATTTAGCATCTCATAAACCAATGTTGTTGTTGTTGTTTTCCCATTGGTCCCTGTGATCCCAATAAATGGAGCTTCAGAGATTTCATAAGCAAGTTCAACCTCAGTAATTACAGGAATCCCTTTTTCTATAGCGCCTGCAATCATAGGGTTGTTATATGGAATACCGGGATTCTTGACAATCAACTCGAATCCTTCATCAAGCAACTCAATAGGATGATCCCCACAAATCACTTTAATCCCCTGTTCTAATAATCCCTGAGCTTCTGGATTTTCCGAAAATGGCTTTTTATCATTAACTGTGACAAATGCACCAAGTTTATGTAATAGGGCGGCAGCTGTTACCCCGCTTTTCGCCAAACCTAGGACAAGAATTTTTTTATGACTGAAAGATTTAATCTGTTTCAATTATAACCACACCTCAATATAGATTCCTAGTATCGCAAGAATTAATCCAACACTCCAAAAAGTGACGACCACCCGCCATTCCGACCAGCCAACTAATTCATAATGATGATGTAAAGGGCTCATACGAAAAATCCGTTTACCCGTCGTTTTGAAGGAAATAACCTGTAAAATAACTGATAACGTTTCAATAACAAATACTCCACCAATGATAATAAGTAAAATTTCAAGCTTCGTAAGAATAGCAATCGTTGCAATTGCACCACCGAGTGCTAGAGAACCTGTATCTCCCATAAAAACTTTTGCCGGGTGGGCATTAAATACCAAGAATCCTAGTACAGCACCTACCACCGCCACAGAAAATATCGCAATTTCTATCTGTGATTGATTCCATGCAAGAACTGCAAATGCACCAAATGCAATAGCAGCGGTGCCTGACACCAAGCCATCCAGTCCATCTGTTAAATTTACAGCATTGGAGAAGCCAACCAGCCAGAATATGATAAAGAAAATGAAGAACCATCCTAAATCAATTGTGGAATCTGTAAATGGAATGCTTATTTCGGTAGAAAAACCTTGTTGTTTATAAATAAAATAAAAAATTACTGAAATAATAATTTGACCTGCCAGCTTTTGTTTGGAAGTTAATCCTAGATTCCTTTTAAGAGCAACTTTGATAAAATCGTCTAAAAACCCAAGCAATCCAAAACCAAGTGTAACAAGAAGCAGCAAATATGTTTTAACAGTCGGTTCAGAAAACTTACCCGTCATGACAAGTGTTGTAATAACAATCGAAAATAAAATCATCACACCCCCCATAGTCGGTGTGCCTGATTTTATTTGATGGGATTTTGGTCCCTCCTCACGAATGCTTTGTCCAAATTTCAACCTTCTTAAGAAGGGAATAAAAACTGGAGAAAGCAATACCGAGATAAGAAATCCCATAATTATTGTGAAGAAAATAACTTGCTCGAGCATTTTATTCCCTCCCTTCAGCGTCGTTTTTGCTTGTAATTTCGTTTAACATCACAGCTATATCATATGTTTCTTTATTTTTATTAAGAAGTTTTTTATTTGAAATTTTAAAGTTAGTTATTTCCATAATTTTATCTGTTTCTCCATTTAATTTTTCATGATAACAATTTAAGATAGTTACAATCGCCTCTGCCGGGTCTGGTGTAAAGAATAGTGGAAACTGGTTTGGTATATAGCTTGGAAGTTCAAGTCCTTGATCCCAAATCGCTGCTATTGCCCCGTTCGAGATTGCATCAGAAAGTTCCCCAGCGTTTTTAGTTAATGATACAAATAATCCTTTAGGCTGTGCTGTGTGAGCTTGGTCGCAAACTGTAACAAATAGCAGGTTATCCTTGACGCCACGACTATTCTTAAATAGACTTACCAAGTCTTTTAAAGCTAAATACATAGCTATCTCCCCTCAATCGCTTCCCGAGCAACTAACCGATCGTCAAAATCGTGAACTTCATTGCCAATAATTTGATAGGTTTCATGACCTTTGCCTGCGATTAAGATTACATCACCTGCTGATGCCTCTCGAATAGCAGTTTGAATCGCTTCTTTGCGGTCAGGGATCATTCGGTATGCTGAACCTTGCACTCCTGCTTCCATGTCCTTCAAAATGGCTAATGGGTCTTCACTTCTTGGGTTATCCGAAGTTAGGATGGGATTTGTGGACCATTGGCAGGCTATTTGAGCCATCAATGGTCTCTTCGTACGATCACGGTCACCACCACAGCCAACTATAACGAAAACCTTTTTCTTAGCAAAATGCTGAACCGTTTTTAATACATTTTCAAGACTGTCTGGTGTGTGGGCGTAATCAACAATAACAGTAAAATCCTGTCCTGCATTTACAAGCTCAAATCTGCCTGATACTCCTTTTACACCTTCGATCGACTGGATAACTGCTTTAATATCAATGCCGGACACAACGGACGCCGCAATACTTGCTAAAACATTATACACACTGAATTTACCAATTAATTGCATTTTAATCGGATATTTTTCCGAATGAACCACAAGCTCGAACTGGGTACCTGAAGAAGTCATTTGAATATTCTTTGCTTGAAGATCAGCTATATTATCGATTCCATATGTAATAACATGTGCAGCAGTCGACCTGCGGTACATATCAGAAGCAGGGTCGTCTGCATTTAATACGGCAAACTTAGGTTTTTTCTGATCAAATGTATTACCCAGCTGGGCAAATAATAAACTCTTAGCACGCTTATATTCATCCATTGTTTTATGATAATCCAAGTGGTCCTGCGTTAGGTTTGTAAACACAGCCACATCATAATCGCAGCCATGTACTCGGCCAAGATCTAATGCATGTGAGGAAACCTCCATTACTGCTATATCAACACCTGCTTCAACCATTTGTCTAAAGGTTTTTTGAAGTGTTAAACTTTCCGGGGTTGTGTTTTTTGTTTCAATCGTCTTTTCAGCTATTTTAGTATACATCGTGCCAATTAGACCTGTTTTTTGATTGGCATCGGAGAATATTTTCTCAATTAAATGGCTGGTAGTTGTTTTCCCATTTGTTCCGGTAATTCCTATTAAGTGCAAGTTTTTCGTTGGCTGTTCATAAAAAGCATCAGCTAGCACTGCCATTGCTCTCGTTGTATCTTTAACAAGAATGACAGGTACATCTAGTAATAACGGACGCTCAGCCAATACAGCAGCTGCCCCGCTTTTTACTGCAGATTCTGCAAAATCATGGCCGTCTACTGTGTATCCCTTAATACAAATAAATAAGCTCCCGCTTTGCACCTTCCGATTATCGTTTTCAATCGAAGTTATTTCTGGATCCTCACCTAAATAAGGAACTAGAAGATGCAAATTCTTAAGCAGCTTTTGTAGCTTCATTTCTCTCAAATCCTCTCATAACCGTACATACATTGACTAATTATCATTTTGAAAATTCTTCTTAAGAAAGTTCCATCTTATTTTACATTAAAACATTTTATTTTGCTATTTAGTAATCAAAGCTTAATGAAAAAATTAGGCGGCGGAAATCATTCCGACCGCCTCTAATTTAATGAATTTTTTAATTGCATTAATCCTCCTTACCAAAATAAAGCCTAATTTTTGACCCTTCCTTAACTTTGGTACCTGCTTCAGGGGATTGTCTAACGACCACATCACCCTCACCACTTGCATCAATCTTTAGATTTATCAGTTGATCCATTAGTTCCATTTTTGTTAAACCTGTGAAATCCGGTAATTTTATTAACGGTGTATCCGGCCATTTCAATTCTTTTTCAATTTGACCCTTTCGAGGTTTAATCCCCATCTGACTCAAACTATCCTTCATAATATTACCAACAATTGGAGCACTGACTGTACCACCGAAGGCTGTAACTCCTTTTGGATTATCAACTGCCACATAGACAACAATTTGCGGATCATCTGCAGGGGCAAATCCAATAAAGGAAACGATAAAGTTATTTTCTAAATATCTCCCGTTTTGTGCTTTCTGGGCTGTTCCGGTTTTTCCGCCAACTCGGTAACCATCAACAAACGCCCTTCCCCCTGACCCCTGGGCAACTACACTCTCAAGGGCATGGCGAATTTCTTTTGAAGTTTCTTCCTTAATTACCCTGCGTTTTTCCACTGGGGAATTTCTCATTACGACTTCGTTTGTAATTGGATCGATGAGCTCTTTTGCAATATATGGCTTATATAAAATCCCGCCATTAATAGCCGCAGATACAGCCGTAACTTGCTGGATAGGTGTTACTGATACTCCTTGTCCAAAGGCTGTAGTTGCTTGTTCAACTGGGCCAACACGGTCTAAATTGAATAATATCCCTGTTCCTTCTCCTTGTAAATCAATACCGGTCTTTTGACCAAAACCAAAATCCTTCACATATTTAAACAATTTTTCTTTCCCGAGTCTTTGTCCTAATTCGACAAATCCAGGGTTGCAGGAATTTTGAACAACCTCTAAAAAGGACTGATCTCCATGGCCCCCTCGTTTCCAGCACTTTAACCTCGCCCCCGCAACCTGAACCGAACCCGAATCATGGAAATGCTCTTTTTCTAAATTCACTTTTCCTTCATTCAAAGCTGCCGCAAGGGTAATAATCTTAAATGTTGACCCTGGTTCGTACGTTGACCATACAGGAAGATTTCGATTATATACCTCTTGAGGAACATTTTGAAAATTAGCCGGATCAAAAGTTGGTCTGCTCGACATGGCTAATATTTCTCCATTATTCGGATTCATTGCAATGGCAACAATCCCATCCGGGTTATATTTTGCGTCCGCGATATCTAACTCTCTTTCTACTATCGTTTGGATTTTTGAATCGATTGTCAGCTTCAATGCGAGACCGTTTGTCGGCTTCTCATAATCATCTGCCATATCGTTCATTCTTTCCCCTTTAGCATTTGCATAAAATTTAACAGAGCCCCGTTCACCACTTAGTTCTTTATCATAATATTGTTCTAGTCCCATCAACCCCTGGTTGTCAACTCCTGCGAACCCAAGAACATGTGATAAATAGCTCCCCATTGGATAATGCCGCTTAGAATCTTCACCAATATAGACACCTTCGAGTCCTAGGGATCTGATTTCCTTGGCCTTCTCATGTGAAATTTTTCTGCCTTCCTTAATCCGAACAATTCTTTCTCTCAGTGTAATATCCCGATAGGCCTTTTCTTTTGACATATTTAAAACGGAGGCAAGCTTTTCCGCGGTTGTTGCCGGGTCTTTAATTTGTCTTGGAACAACCCAGACGGTTGGAGTACTAATATTTGTGGCAAGAGGCACCCCGTTCCTGTCAACAATTTCTCCTCGTTCAGGTTCAAAGGGAATATTACGGCTCCAAGAGTCTTTAGCACCTGCTGTTAACCAATCACCAAGGACAAATTGGACATATCCAAGCCGAATATCAATTATTAAGAAGGTGAGAATACCAATAAATAGTGCAATCATTAATCGTTTACGGACAGTAACATTTGAAACACGCATAGTTTGAACGACCCTCCTTTTTCTATCGTTCATTTATATGCTTGTACTTTTTTTCTTAGAACGCAGGTTTTGGTCATTAGATAGGAAAAATCCCGCTAAGACAGCGGGATTTTCTATTAATCCTGGACTAGATCCTCTGTATTTTCCTCAGTTTGACCTTGAGTATTTGTTTTTTCATTATTTTCCTGTTTCCACTGCTCTTCAGGAGTCTTTAAGTCAACGATTAAAAAATCTCCTTTTTGAACATGTGTTTTCGGTTTAATATTTTGCTGGGTTACAAACCCTTTTCCCTTTGAATTTAACTTCAATCCGGCAATATTCGCTACTTTCATTACATCTCTAAGTGACCAACCTGTCATATCAGGGGCAAATATTTCACCATTTGTTTGTATGATTACCTTCTCACCCTGTAAAACAGTTGTCCCAGACTCTGGTAAATGCCTGACAACCTCTGCTCCTTTTCCAATTACGATAGGTTCAATTCCTTTTCCTTTTAATTCAGCTACAGCTTCAGTAACCGATTTCCCCTTAAAATCTTCTAGTTTATTCAATTGTGCCTCTTCAAGTTGAGAAGGCTTAATGTTCAAGTAATGCAGGCTGTTTTTCATGACTGGGTTAAATATAGCAGAAACAGGTATTGCACCTTGACCAGTTTCAAGCCCCTCTAATTCAGGTTGCTGAACAGCAACATAAACAATTAATTCCGGATCATCCTTTGGTGCCATCCCTAAAAATGAGAACATATAGTTATTAGCACCTTGTAAATACCCGCCATTCGGTCCAGGAATATTAGCTGTTCCCGTCTTCCCAGCGACACTGTATCCATCAATTTTATACCGGCCGCCAGTACCCTTGGGTGAGGTAACAACTGTTTCAAGGATATCCCGAACCTCCTTGGCCGTTTCTTTTGTGATTGGTGTTGAAACAACTTTAGAGGACCCTGATTTAATAACCTCACCTGTATCATGATTGACAATTTTTTTTACCACATGCGGTTTAATCATTTTCCCGCCATTTGCAATGGCTGTTGCTGCTTGAATTTGCTGTATGGGAGTTATTGCAGTGCCCTGCCCGTAAGCCGTCGTAATTTTTTCAATCGGATAGGTAAATTGGATTTTCCCAGATGTTTCGTTGGGAAGGTCAATTCCTGTGGGCTGATCAAAGCCAAACTTTGTTAAATATTCTCGAAACTTTTCAAAGCCAAGCTTCTCTTTAGCTATTTTGGCGAAAGCAACATTTGATGAACGCTGTACCCCTTCAAGATAGGTGATCGGCCCCCATCCCGAGTAATTATGATCATGAATTGCTTTATCCCTTTTCGTTACTTGATATGAACCAGATTGATAGATTTCGTTGGGATTAAACACCTTTTCCTGGACGGCTGCGGCAAGCGTAAAAATTTTCATGGTCGAACCAGGTTCGAATGAAGTTTCAATCGCTTCATTATGCCAGCCGTCTTCAATTCCTTCTTTTGTTTTTGGATCAAAAGAAGGCCGTTGTCCCATTGCTAATATTTCACCGGTTTTCGGATCAGCCACAATCGCAATGATTTTCTCCGGTTTATATTCCTTAGCTGCTTTGTTCATGGCATCTTCTAAAAAGGTTTGAATCTTTTGGTCGATGGTCAAATAAACATCATTCCCATTTTTTGCAGGAGTAATTTTTTCTTTTCCATCCGGAAGTATATAACCCCACAAATCACTTTCAAAATTAATCTTCCCATTTGTACCCGTTAATTCATCATTTAGACTTTTCTCAATCCCCATTTTACCCACTGATTTAATACTTTTGTCCTTTTGTTCAATCCGATCAGCATAACCAACTAAGTGGGAAGCAAATACACCATTAGGATAGAAGCGCTTGGAATCACGGATAAATGTAATCCCTGGAAGTTTAAGTTTTTCAATCTTATTCTTTGTTTCGTGGGTAATATCTCTGCCTGCCTTGCCGAATTCAACCTGAAATTTATGACTTTTTATTCCTTTTGTTAAGATACTGTAAATCTCTAATTCATCCATTTCTAGATACTTTGCCAATTCTTGTGCCGTTTTCTCCGGGTTTTTTACGTGCTGCGGCTTTTTTGAATTTGTTGTCATCTTTTTATCTAAAATAGCAATTAACGTGTAGGCATTTGTATCTTCAGCAATCACTTTACCATTCCGGTCTAAGATATCGCCCCTTAAGGCGGTCAAATTCCCTTCTCTGCTATATTTTTCTTGAGCCTTTGCAGCAAGAGGCTGTCCATCAACTTCACCAGTGATTTGAATTGAAAAATACCTGAAAAGTAAAACAAAAAAGAGCAAACCGAAAAATCCAAATAAAAGGGTTGCTCCTGCATTCATATATGGCTGTTTCTTGTTCATTTCTAATGCACTACCTTGACGTTATTTTCGTTTTTAATTAGGCCCATTTCCTTGGCCTTTTTATAAATTCGATCGTATGCACTTAATTCGCTTACTTGAACCTGCAAATCACTATTTACTTTCTGTTGTTCCGATACCTTAGCTTCCATAATTTGTATATCTTTGTTAACATCATAAATTTTTGCTTGATTTGAAATAATATGAACGGCACCAAAACATACAAATCCAGCAAAGACTATTCCAATAATTTTTTCCCCTGGAGTGAGCCAGGATTTTTTAATAATGACTTGTCTCTTTTGTTGGACTTTCTCCTCCGTGTGTTGCTGTTCTACATTCTTCCTGGCAAGATTACTCAAACTCTTCCCCTCCAGCTTATTATTTATTTTTAAATCTAGTTTTGAATTTCTGAATTTTTCCTTACAGCTTTTCGGCAACTCTTAGCTTAGCAGATCTAGCGCGATTATTTTGCTCTAATTCTTCATCAGATGGAAGGATCGGCTTCCGCGAAATTAACTTTAATATCGGTTTATACTCATCAGGAATGATTGGTAAACCAGGAGGTAAATTAGGAGTTTCACTTGCTTTCTTAAAGGCTGCTTTGCAAATTCTGTCCTCAAGAGAGTGGAAGGTTATAACGCTTATTCTTCCCTCAGGGTTTAACATGTCAATCGCTTGATTTATTGACTGTTCGAACACCGCTAATTCATCATTCACAGCAATTCTGACTGCTTGAAAAACTCGCTTAGCTGGATGTCCACCTTTTCTTCTTGCAGGGGCCGGAATCGCGTCCTTAATCAGTTCAACTAATTCTGCCGTCGTTTCAATTGGTTTTACCATCCTTGCTGCTTCTATTTTACGAGCTATTTGTTTAGAGAACTTCTCCTCACCATAACGAAAAAAGATGCGCACCAAGTCTTCATAGGCCCAATGATTAACCACATCGTAGGCAGAAATATCGGCTTCATTATCCATTCTCATATCTAGTGGTGCATCATGATGATAGCTAAAGCCTCTTTCAGGAGTATCCAATTGCGGAGAAGAAACTCCAAGGTCGTAAAGTACTCCATCCACTTTAACAATTCCTCTATTTTCAAGTTCTTCTTTCAAATACAAGAAATTGCTTTTAATGATTTCTAAACGATCCCCATATTCAGCCAACTTCTCTTTTGCGTGTTCAATTGCAGTTTCATCTTGGTCAAATGCAAATAGTTTACCGCGGGCTCCAAGTTTTGAAAGAATAAGCGAACTATGCCCCGCTCCACCCAAAGTACAATCAACATAAATTCCATCAGGCTTAATATTTAAGCCATTAACAGCTTCCTTTAACAACACAGTTGTATGTTCAAACATGTAGTAACCACCTTTTCCAATCGAACAATATATAACAGAAAATATATTAACATAATTTATCCATTATATATCAAAGCCAATCATATTTTCTGCAATTTCTGCAAAAGATTCTTCTGACTCGGTAAAATAGTCTTCCCAAATCTGTTTGCTCCAAATTTCAATTCGATTGGAAACACCTAAAATTACACATTCTTTTTCCAACTTTGCATATTGCAAAAGTGGTGCAGGGATATTAATTCTTCCTTGTTTATCAAGTTCACTCTCGGTTGCACCTGAAAAGAAGAATCTAGTAAAAGCCCGGGCATCTTTTTTTGTCAGAGGTAAGCCTTTTAATTTCTCTTCAATCAGCCCCCACTCTGATAACGGGTAACCAAACAAACATTGATCCAATCCACGTGTAATGATAAACATTTCACCAAGTTCATCGCGGAATTTGGAGGGCACGATCAGTCGGCCTTTATTATCAATGCTGTGATGGTATTCACCCATGAACATACCCATGACCCCCACTTTCTATTAAAAATGTACCACATTCCCCCACTTTCCACCACCTATTTTTAAACTATTCTTCTTAAAACCATGAAATCCTTTTTTATCCAGAAATTTCACAAAAAAAAACTTCACTGCTGTGAAGTTTTCTACATTTTTATTACCTTATGCCGACCATCAAATTCAAATTTACCTGACATTAAGTCATGAATTAGATTCAACCCATATTGATTTAGGTAATAAAATATATTCCAAACCCTCTCTTGGGGAAAACCATCCGGTCTTAATGACAGATCCACACGATCATATTTTTTAAGGATATTGTCGTGTTTCAACTTTCCGGCCTCATATAATTTAGCTTCCATAAACCCGAGTTCTTTAAGTAAGTAACTTTCATTTTTCTTTAACAATGGTAATAGGCCGCGATCCAACTCAGCTGTCTTACCTTCTATTAATCTGTACTGATTTACTAATTGTTCTTTTGCAAGGGAAAATAGCGAAACCACTTCTTTATCTTTTATTTTTTCAAGAAATTGAGTTCTCTCTTTTTCTGTTCCATTGCTTAATATTTCATTTAAGTTTAAACGTAGATCAGAAACGTCTGTTTCAACAGATCGATCAAGGATCGTAATGTTTAAACGAGGAACAATAGGGGGCATCTTGATTTGAAAATATTCAAACACTAGTTTTAGTTCTGCCCAGTAAGAAATTTCTCCCGGCCCCGCAATAAAAGCAATAGATGGGAAAAGCCATTCCTGCATTAACGGCCGCGTCACCACATTATTGCTTAAAGAGGCTGGATTCTCCTCAGCAAGCTCCACTAATTGTTCTCTTGAAAAGGTAAGAGCCCCATTTTTCCCCACAAAACAATCATTATCACAGTCATATTCAAGTAAAATCCGATCATTCATTTTCTGATCATAGTAGAAAAGGTTCGCATTCCTTTCACTTGCATCAATCGTTACCGGAAAACCCTTTTCATCAATACGCCTTTGTTGTTCAAGTAGCTTGTGTGTAATCATTTCATGGTTAAGGATTTGCTTTTTAAAAAATTCTTTCTGCACCTTCCGAAAGTCATTGTTACCTGAGTCAACGATTAATAACCCATAATCCTTGAACAATTCCATAATAATATTTGCAAAAAAATCGACGAAGTTGGTTGAGATGGACACTTGTTTTACAGCAAAAGCTAAAAGTGTATTGGTATGTTCTGTCTCACCAAAATTCTCTATTAAGTTTTGTACCCAAGAAATGCAGACTTCTTTGTTTAACTGAATATCAGAAACCATTTTCTTTTGCAGGACTCTTTCTGGATATGTCCATTTATCAACCTTTTGATTCACAGGTACAAACACATGATTAACCTCTTGGTAATCATGGTCTTCTCCCGCAATCCAAAATACAGGAACCACTGGTACGCCGAGCTGTGCCTCTTTTTGCTCAGCCAATTTAATAATAGAAATTACCTTATGTATTGAATATAGCGGGCCTGTTAAAATACCTGCCTGCTGTCCCCCAATAACGACGAGGCTATTACTTGTTTTAAGTTTATCGATTGACTTTATAACAGCTTCAGACGATGGAAACCGCTTCATAAAGCTCTCAATATGTTCAGCAACCTCTAAGCGAGGAAATGATCGGTTACTAAGTTCAGCAACCCGTTTGGCATCATCGGTTCCATCATTAAACCGGTAATGAAAAAAAGGCTGGATTTCTGGAGATTGTTCCAAATAATTCGAAGCAAACCGATTGGCTGCTGGTAAAGAGAGATTTAAAATCTCCATTCTTGTACTTCCTTTCTGATCACCCAAATTCATTCTGTTAAGAGTATACCACTACCAACTTAATTTGAAAAAACTTTGGCTTATAATTCAGTTGGTAAAAGTAAAAATCAATGCTCGATGAATTAATCCATATAATGTTAAGGTGAGGTAAGCAAGAAGAAACAGGAGAAAATTAAAACGCCAAAAACCCTTTATCACTTTTTTTATGAGAATTTCTTCTTTTACTTTCCAATGAACCAACACAAAAATCATCGCTATTAAAATCATAATTAATATTATTACCCAAAAATATGATTTTTCCCATATAGTTACAATTAAAAAATGAACAGATATTATAAATAGAAATGTTGTAGAATCTAGTGATATATGCACTGCCTTTCGCGTGCTTTTTGTCACGAGTTTCGTGACTATAAAAACAAACAGGAATCCTAAAAATGGTATCGCAAAGAAAACAGAAATGAAATAGGATAGAAAAGTAATCAAGCGTATTCCTCCTTTATCATCTCTTTTCCTTTAATTAAGTAATATAGGTTAGCCACTTGAGGTGACTTCATCCCTTTATGTTCTGCCACTTCTAAAATATATCCCAATATTGCATCCACTTCTGTCATTCTGTGTGCTTCTATATCTTTAAGCATGGAGGAACGATTAGCAGAAGTATTATTACAAATAGTAATAATTTGCTGCAACTGTTCTTCAGTATTATCTAAATATAAAATTGAAGATACCTCGGAATATAAATTCTTTAGGACCTGAAAATAGTATTCATTTTTTATTAATTTGCCATTTTCCACCTCGAGGATGGCGGTTAATGGATTAATAACGGCATTGACAACTAGTTTACTCTGCAGCATTGTAAAATAATCATCCTTAAAAACAAGTGGAAATTCCAATGGTGCAAAAGAAATACAATCAAACAAAAATGTTGGGTTCCCTTTAAATACAGCCACTTTAGTCACAGCTTCACCATTATGGGAAACGGTATATGAATTTTCCTTCAGCGCTCCGTGCTCAACTGCACCAACAAAAATATTAGTGTTCGGGATGGTTTCAAGCTGTTTTAAATGGCCCATACCATTCTGTAAAAATAAGAGATTGTTAGGAAGAATGGGCAACTGATTAATTTTTTCAATAATTGGCCGAAGTTGATATTGCTTAACGGAAATGATGGTAAGATCCTCAATTCCCTTCCATTCGTTTATTGGCAATGCCTTCGTGTTGGAAATTGTTTGTTCCCCGTTTTTCTTCAGCACAATTCCATATTTATTTATCTCTGTTGCTTGTTCTGGTGTTCTAGTGTATACCGTAACATCTAATATCCTGCTAAAATACGCTGCGAATAGGAGGCCAATTGACCCAGCACCAATAATTCCAACCCTCATGGTAATCCCTCTTTTTTAGTCGTCTTTACCCATATTCTATCAGAAGCTGACGATAGTTTGTTACTAAGAATTAGAAAAAAATTAAGCCCTATTCGACAAACACCGAATAGGGCCAATAAAGTTAAACGGGGTATACCGGATGCTTACGTATGCTAAAATTAAAATCCTTGGTTTCATAATAAGCAAAGCGTTGAATCAAAACATTTCGTAATTCTGTTGGTGCGACAATTTCATCAACAATTAATTCCGATGCTAACTTATAAATGTCGATATGTTCTTTATATTCTTTATGCTTTTCTTGGACAAAAGCTATTTTTTCTTTCTGGTCTTCTATTTGATTAATTTTGTTCGAATAAACAGCATTGACTGCTGCTTCTGGACCCATAACTGCAATTTGTGCGGTCGGTAAAGCGATACAGCAATCCGGCTCAAAAGCTGGGCCAGCCATAGCATATAGACCAGCACCATAGGCTTTTCGAACAATGACAGAAATTTTCGGGACAGTGGCCGAACTCATCGCTGCAATTAACTTGGCCCCATGACGAATAATGCCCGCACGCTCCACCTTTGTTCCAATCATGAACCCAGGTACATCTGCCAAAAATAAAAGCGGAATATGAAAAGCATCACAGAGTTGAATGAATTTTGCTGCTTTATCTGCAGAATCTACAAATAAAACACCGCCTTTCACTTTCGGCTGATTAGCAATAATTCCAATCGGTCTTCCATCGATTCTTGCTAACCCCGTTATCAATTCAGGGGCAAACAATTTCTTAATTTCATAAAAACTTGAATTATCCACAAGTTTATCAATACATTCATACATATCAAACGGAGCGTTTTGGTTTTCTGGGATAATCGCTTCCAGCTCGCGGCCTTGTTTTGCTTCTACACCAGGTGTCATCTTTGGTTTTTCTTTAAAGCTTGCAGGGAAGTAGCTGATATATTTTTTGGCTGACTCGATTGCTTCCTCTTCGCTATAAGCGAGAATATCCCCACAGCCTGAGACTGAACAATGCATCCCCGCACCGCCCATTTCCTCAAGTGTAACCTTTTCACCGATTACTTTTTCAGCCATCCTTGGTGACCCCAAATACATAGAAGCATTTTGGTCAACCATGATGACGATATCACAAAAGGCAGGAATGTATGCTCCACCAGCCGCGGAAGGGCCAAACAAAATACAAACCTGGGGAATCATCCCGGAAAGTTTCACTTGATTGTAGAAGATTCTTCCTGCCCCGCGACGATTTGGAAACATCTCTAACTGATCTGTTATTCTAGCCCCGGCTGAATCAACAAGGTAGAATAATGGAACCTTTAGTTTTTCGGCAACTTCTTGAATACGAATAATCTTTTCAACTGTCCTGGCTCCCCATGAACCAGCTTTAACGGTTGAATCATTCGCCATAACACAAACCGTTTGGCCATTAATTTTCCCAATCGCCGTGACAACACCATCTGCAGGAAGATCACCAGCTTGAAAATTGGCAAATTTACCATCTTCTTCGTATTTACCTTCATCGAACAATAAGGCAAGACGTTCACGAACAAACAACTTCTTTTTCTCTTTTGCCTTCTCATGATATTTTGGATGTCCACCAGCTTCAATTATTTTACGGTTCTCATTTAACTGCTCATTCAATGTATTGGTTACAGACATGATTTTCACCCCTCAAACTTTATTCTAGGACGATCAATACGTCGCCTTCATTAACGAAATCACCAATGCTTACTTTTACATCTAATACTAAACCTTCTGAAGTGCTTTCAATTGGAATTTCCATTTTCATAGATTCAAGCATCACGACTTCCTGACCAAGTTGTACTTGATTCCCTTTTGCTGCGAATATATTTAAAACAGTACCTGCCATACTTGCTGTTATTTCTTTCATTTTCATTCTCCCCCTAGTTCACTAATTTTTTGGTTAAAAAGCTTGTGGTGTACTTTCCCTTTTGAAAATCATTATCTGTTAGTACATTAAGGAAAAGTGGTGCATTAGTTTTAATCCCTTCAATTTTTAAGTCTTTAAAGAAGCGAACCGCTTCTTCTAATGCTTTTACACGTGTTTCATTGTGAATAATAACTTTCGCAATCATTGGATCATAGAACGGTGTAACCACACTTCCTTCATCATAACCTGAATCAATTCTTACTCCCGCCGAATGACCCCATTCAAGCCTGCTGATTTTACCTGGCGACGGAAAAAAACGAACAGGGTCTTCAGCATAAAGCCTAAATTCAATAGCGTGACCTGACAATGTGATTTCATCTTGGAGCAATGGTAACCGTTCACCTCGAGAGATGAGGATTTGCCATTTCACTAAATCGAGACCAGTTATCATTTCAGTTGCCGGATGTTCAACCTGAAGGCGAGTGTTCATTTCTAGAAAATAAAAATTTTCCTTTTCATCAACAATAAATTCAATAGTTCCTGCATTTGTATAATTAACAGCACTCGCCGCTTTTAAGGCTGTTTCAAACATCATATTTCGAGAATGGTCCGATAAACAAGGTGACGGAGATTCCTCAATTACTTTTTGATGTCTTCTTTGAACAGAACAGTTTCTTTCAAACAAATGAACAATATTTCCATGGCTGTCTCCAAACACCTGGACTTCGACATGTCTTGCATCTTTGATATACTTCTCGATAAAGACTTCGTCAGAGCCAAAATAGGCCATTGCTCTTGCTTTTGTCTGGGCAAAAGACTTAACGAGCGCTTGCTCATCTTCACAAAATACCATTCCTATCCCGCCGCCGCCGCCGCTTGCCTTCAGCATAACTGGGAAGCCGATTGTATCTGCAAGAACAATTGCTTCCTCAATAGCTTTTATACCGCAGCCACTGCCGGGAACCACCGGGACACCCGCCTTTTCCATCGTCTGACGAGAAATAATTTTGTCACCCATTAATTCAATAGTTGCCGGGTTCGGGCCGATAAAAATAATACCTTCCTCTATTGCTCGTTTAGCAAATGTAGCATTTTCAGATAAAAAGCCGTAACCAGGGTGAATTGCATCTACTTTCTCTCGTTTTGCTATTTCTAAAATTTTATCTACTTGTAGATAGGATTTGTTTACAGGAGGCTCCCCCACACAGAAAGCCATATTTGCTGCTTTTACAAAGGGCATTTCCTTATCAGCCTCGGAATAAATAGCAATTGTTTCAATCCCCATCTCCTGACAGGTTCGAATAATCCGAAGGGCAATTTCTCCTCGATTAGCAATTAAAATTTTTTGCACGCTTTTTCCCCTTTCGTACCCTGTTTATTCCACCATTTATATGTTTCTACACGATTCTCTGAATTTCCTGCAAATTTCTGAAAACGCTTTCTGAACTTATTTGAAGAATTTTTTGAGTTTTTGTTATATAATTAGAGTGATTCATTTGAAAAATGCCAAAATTACTTCAGTTCATGTTATTCAAGAGCAAATGAATATATACAAGATTATGAGTAATCATATTTAGGAGGTTGACTATGGCAGTAAAAGTGGAAAGACTCAAAGTAAATTTTAAAACACTAGAAGAGTTTAAAAAATTCAAAGAATATGGGATTCAAGAATTATCAATGCTTGAAGATCTTGAAGCAAATATGGTTGATAATAATAGTGACTCACCTTTTTACGGAATTTATTTTGGAGACAAATTAGTAGCTCGAATGAGTCTATACCAAATTGATGCAAAGTTTGACCGCTATTTTTATCCGCCGCAAAATTACTTAGAGTTATGGAAACTTGAGGTATTACCGGATTATCAAGGTAAGGGTTATGGCAAGGCGCTTGTCGAATTTGCGAAAAGCAGCTTTGGTCTCCCGATTAAGACGAATCCAAGAGTACAATCAAGAGATTTTTGGGAAAAGATGGGCTTTGCGAATGTCGATTACGATATGGAGCGTGACCGCGGAGAAAATCCATTGGTTTGGTACCCTTCAGGCGTAGAGGCACAACAGCATAATTAATACAAATAAAAAAGCGGACATTTGGTCCGCTTTTTCTACTTTTCTACTCTTTCGAGGTTACCATTTTTGTCCATCTGGAATTTTACTTTTTGTTGCCGGTCCTCATCTTGAAGAACTACCATTTTCCGAGCTCTTTCCATAATTTCAATTAACGAACGATAATCCTCTTCAATAGCCTTTAAATTTTTAGATAATCTTTCGTTTTCTGCTGCCAAGTAGTATGCCTTTTTTTCCAACTCTTTGATTTTTTCATTAGATTTCTTCCGTTCCGCTTCATTGTTGGATGAGGCTAGTGCTTTTTGTTGGAGTCCCTCTAAAAAATGGATCACCGTCGAAAATGTAATTGTGCTTCCTTGTTCATTTCCTGTTGGAGAGGGAACAGCTTCTACTTTAACTTGTTCTTCAAATGATTCTATTTCATTTGAAACTGGCTGTTTTTTTAACTCTTTACGCTGCTTTTTAGCCAACTCAATGCCCGATTTATATTGTTTTCTAACAAACGAATTCCAACGAAAGCCACAGGCTGCTGAAGTACGTGTGAGCTGCTTCCCTACTTCTTCGAATGCTTGCAGTTGCGTCCCGCCTTCCCGGATGTGTCGTAACACAACCTCAGCAAGCAACAAGTCTTCATCTTGGGACCATGCATCTTGTCGAGTCGGTGACATGAAATCATCCCTCCTAGTGTTTTTATAATACATATGCATCTACTAGAAAAGATAGACTTAATCAAGCCCTGTGTTTTTCATCTTTATTCATTGTTTTTTCGTATAAACGCATTTACATATTCATGATGAATTTCGCTTTCCCAAAGGATTGCACACTCTCTAATCTCTTCATCTATTCTTTCACGCAGTTTTGTTTCTTCCCACTTTCTAATCCAAATTCTTTTATAGGATTTTAGTACACTTATATCGTTAGATATCATCTGTCCAAGGTATCTATCACAAGCCTGGAGAGAGTCATCCGTGTACAGTGAGTTAATAAACCCAATTTTCTTTAAATATGAGGCAGTTTGGAGCTCTGCTTCCATTAAAAGCTTCATTGCAATAGAAGCAGGCAGCTTTTCTGCTAAAATTGAACCTCCGCCCCATCCCGTTGTTATCGCTTGCTTTCCTTGGATAAACCCTGCCAATATACCTTCTCGCGCAATACGATAATCGCAAGCAGCCGCAAGTTCACAACCACCGCCAACTGCTGTTCCATTAATGAGAGCAATAGTCGGAATAGGCAATGTAAGCAGCGAATAAAGGATATTCGCCATCTTTGAGAGCATCCCATAAGCTTCTTCCTTTGTACGAAGGGAATGGAAAACAGACAAGTCTCCCCCTGAACAAAAAGCAAGATCATCTTCTCCGGTAATAACTAGTGCCTTAATATCAGGGTGAAAAGATCTTTTTATTGCTTCAGCCAATCCTTCCATGACTTCAAAATTAATAGCATTTCTTTTTTCACTTCTAGTAATGGTAAATACCAAATAACCCATATCACGTTTTTCAATTTTGTACGACAACCTATAACACAGCCCTTCTTTATTATTTCGCAAAAATGAGTATGTATAAATCCAAAGAAACGATAAAAGCACAAGGGAAATAACCCCTTGTGCTTTCTATCTTACCTTAAAATTAGTCGTTCACTACATCTTTTCCTTTGTATGTTCCGCAAGCTTTACATACACGGTGTGAAAGTTTCATTTCACCACAGTTTGGGCAGCTTACCATACCAGGTACGTTTAATTTAAAATGAGTACGACGTTTTCTTTTTGCAGTTTTAGAAGTCCTTCTAAAAGGTACAGCCATTCTTCCCACCTCCTTAAAGAGTATTAAGAAAGTAATGAAGGCCAGGAATGCTGGGTCTTCACTTTGCTTCTTAGATTTGTCGATTAAATTTACGAAGAAGAATTGTTTTCATCGAAAAACTTTGCGAGACCTGCTAGTCTCGGATCAATTTTTTTAGATTGATCTTCTCCATGAACAACTTCCCAATCCTTGCCAGATTGTGGAGCAGCATCTTCACGATTAACATCTTCGCAAAAAACTTGCATTGGTACCTCAAGTAAAAGAATCTCTCGAAGGATCGGCATCACATCAATCACTTCACCTTTCACTTGATATGCTTCCTCTTCAGTTTCATAAACTGAACCTTGCAAGAGAAACGTTTCAGTTGTTTCGACATTAATTGGAAGTTTAACATCCACTAAAGTACGAGAACATGGAAGTATTAAGTAACCTTCGATTTTTAAATGGAACGTTACTTTTGTTGAATCGATATCGCCCCGACCTGTAATATGCATCGGAGAAACTTCCCGGATGGTTGGATCATCTTGTTTGATCTCATCCACACGAACTATCTCATCAATAATAAATTCCTTGTTTCGATATTTTTGTAATTGACTTAATGTCCATTTCAATTGAATCACCCCAAGGCAACAAAGGTAATTATAGCCTTCGATAAATTTTTTGTCAATGTTTTTTCTTTACACCCCGTCAGATGATTAAAAAGCAAAATGCACCTATCTGTTTCCAATACTAGTTTAACCAGATTAGCCTTTTGCAAACATCCTTAATATCTTACCATATAATTTGATTGGTTTCCTTAAAATATTGCTATAATGTTAAGAAAAGCAAAAATCACACAGATTTTAAAGTTTTAAGGAGAAAACAAATGAGAGCTGTTGGATTAATCGTAGAGTACAACCCTTTTCATAATGGGCATGCCTATCATTTACAGGCATCTAAGGAAGCAGCAGAAGCTGATATTGTTATTGCAGTAATGAGCGGGAACTTTTTACAGCGCGGGGAACCTGCACTTGTGTCCAAATGGCAGCGAACCAAAATGGCATTGTTAAATGGAGTAGATATTGTTTTTGAACTACCTTATTGCTTCGCCACTCAAAAAGCAGAAACCTTCGCAAATGGTGCTGTGTCAATTTTGGATGCAGTGGGCACTCATTGCCTCTGTTTTGGAAGCGAGAGCGGAGACATATCCGATTTCTTTCGTACAATTGATCACTTAGAAGCGAAGCAACATCTATTTAATGAAAACATTAAACAGTTCCTAAGCACAGGTGTCAGTTATCCGAAAGCTTTATCCCTTGCATTTGGGCAATTGCCAGATTCGGATAAATATTTGGATTTAGCTAAGCCAAATAATATACTTGGACTCGAATACATCAAAGCTATAAAACAACAAAAGTCGAATGTCATCCCAATGACGATACCTCGAAAAAACGCTAACTACCATGATCAGGATTTTACCTCTGCAACGATTGCAAGTGCAACCAGTATCCGAAAAGCTATCTTTGCTGATAGCGATGGAAAATCTGCTATAGACCAATATGTACCAAAGGCTACCAAACAATTGCTAAATGAATATTTACAATTTTATCAAGTATTTCACCAATGGGAAAACTATTGGAGTTATCTTCAATTTCGTTTAATTCATTCGAGCCCTGAAGAGCTGAGGAATATTTATGAAATGGAAGAGGGGCTTGAAAATAGACTTCTCTCTGCGGCACGAGAGGCTGATACATATCTTGAGTATATGCAAAAAATTAAAACGAAACGTTATACTTGGACAAGACTGCAAAGATTATGTGTTCATATATTAACTAATTCAAAAAAAGAGGACATGGCAATGATCTCAGAAAAAGCCTCTTATTTAAGACTTCTTGGTATGACCACCAAGGGCAAAGAATACCTAAATAAAAACAAGGCTCATCTTAGTCTCCCCCTAATATCGAAACTTTCTTCTTTTAAAGGAAAAGAGATTAACCTAGATATTAAAGCAGCAAGGGTTTTTTCACTTGGGCTCCCTATCCATTTAAAAAATAAAATGATCCATCAAGAATATCAGCAGCCTCCGATTTATATAAAGTAAAAAGCTCTGTTAAACAGGGCCTGTTGATTTCCGCTCCAATCAACAGGATGCCAAAGTCAACAATATTTCTTAACTTAACCATAATAAAAAGATGATGCAGGCGCACCATCTTTTTATTATTTTTCCTTTAGCTTTTCTAAGTAGCTAACAGCTTCGTCAAATGTATCAATAGGAACAATTTTCATGTTGGTTTTTATCTCACGGGCCGTCTTTACAGCATCCCGGTAATTGGAACTCTTTATTCCTTTTTCATTCGGGGCTAAAAAGATTTCTGCGCCTGCTTTGTCCGCTGCAACTATTTTTTGTTCAATTCCCCCTATAGGACCAACCGTCCCATCCACTTCAATGGTCCCTGTACCTGCAATCTGATACCCTTTTGTCAGGTCACCGTCGGTCAACTGGTTATAGATTTCTAAAGAAAACATGAATCCTGCGGAAGGTCCACCAATTTCATCCGTCTTTACCTTAACTTTTGGATCAACCATTATTTCTTTATCATCAACGAGCGAAATCCCAATTCCAACCTTTCGAGGATCTTCTTTAAAAGCTTGGAGTTTTAATGTAACAGTCTTTGTACTTTTATTTCGTAAATAGGTTAATTCTACCTTGTCACCAGCATGTTTATTACTCACGTAACCAATGAATTTTTCCGAGGAAGGAAATTGCTTCCCATCCACTTTAAAAATCCGATCACCCGCGGAAAGTTTGCCATATGCAGGCATATCAGGAATCACTTGAACCACATAAATTCCCTTATATTTATATTTAACAGGCAGACCCGCTTTCCGGTAAGCTACCTCAATGGCATTTAATTTCGAACCCGCCATAAGATGGAGCTGTCGTACATTGTATTCTTCTTCGGTTTCTTTTTTATTTAATATCATATCAAGTGGATAAAGCTCCTCATATTTTCTAACTTTTGCTTCTATATAAGAGAAAACATTAGCTCTACCCATTCTAACCGTCGTAAGCATAAAATTTCCTTCATCCTTATCGCCGCCTTCAACACTGATGATTGGTCCCAGTTCCTTCGCCATTCCCGGTTTGGAGACATAGTATGGCAATGAATAAAACATTCCCCAAACAAAGATAATCGTAATAACTAGTGCAGACCCTATATATATTTTTTTGCGCATCGCAATTTTTACCCCTTCCACTGTTCAATCACGGTTTTTATTTGCGTTAGATGTTTTTTCGCTTCAGCCTCGCCTATATTAATAATCTCTTCAATATTTATAAAGGCTCGTGAACTATAAGTTTCGACAGGGGGACGAAGCATTACACTTGCAGCAATTTCCCGATTGTTAATTATCTCTGCTTGCATAATATCAATACTCTGCATGATGACATCATAGATAGAGGTAATTTCTGCGTTCCTCTTTACCCTTGAAACATCTACAGCGATAACGATATCTGCCCCCATCTCTTTAGCGACAGAAACAGGAACGCGATCAGATACGCCGCCATCTACAAGGATTCTGCCATTATATTTTTCGGGTACAAAAATTCCGGGTATCGAAATGCTTGCCCGGACTGCATCTGCAACAGGACCCTTTTTAAATACCACCTTTTCACCCGTCAATAAATCAGTAGCGACGATTCCAATTGGAATCGAGAGCTCCTCAATATTTTTACCGTGGGTAAATACCTTAATAAATTCTTTTACCTTTTTACCTGAAATAAAGCCCATTTTTGGAACTGTAAAGTCCAAAAAGTACTTCCTCTTAAAGGCAGTGGATAATTTATATAACCGATCCATATCAATACCTGCACCGTAAAAACTTGCAACTAGTGCTCCCATACTGCTGCCAGCAATCAGATGAATCGGAATTTCAGCGTCTATTAATGCTTTAATGACACCTAAATGAGCAAACCCGCGTGCACCTCCTGAACCAAGCGCCAAGCCTATTTTTGGGTGCTCCATAATTATAGACCTCCTATCAATACCTAATCAAAATAATTGATTTCTTAATTGACGGACTTTACGAATTCCTTCCATGTAAAAGTGAAATCTCGTTCAATCTTATGGTCTAAATAAACGTTCTATGAGTATATTTGAGTTATATGAGGACAAGTCAGGATGGAATATTTCTTTATTTTACCATTCATTTAATCGATTGCACAGTTCAACGATTTCCTCGGGAGGAGGTCTCTTCATTGTTTCGGTCCAAATTAAAAACAATTTTTTTATCCATATCCGTCACCATTCTAGCTGGCTCGCTAATATTTTATCCACAAGAGTCCTTGGATGCATCTATCCGTGGCTTAAATATGTGGTGGGAAATAGTTTTTCCATCCTTATTACCATTTTTTATTGTTTCTGAAATGTTAATTGGCTTCGGGGTTGTAAAATTTATTGGTGTATTATTGGAACCACTAATGAGACCTCTTTTCAAGGTTCCTGGTGTGGGCGGATTTGTTTGGGCTATGGGGATGGCTTCTGGATTTCCTGCTGGAGCAAAGTTCACTGCAAGATTAAGAGAAGAAGGCCAGTTAACACGAATTGAAGCGGAAAGACTTGTTTCTTTCACAAATTCATCAAATCCATTATTTATTTTCGGGGCTGTTTCGGTAGGATTTTTCTATAATCCACATTTAGGGGTTATCCTTGCACTATCTCATTATTTAGGAAATATTTGTGTTGGGTTAATCATGCGCTTTTATGGAAAAGAATCACCTGATGAAATCCCTCCGAAAAGAAAAAAGTTCAAAATCCGTTCAGCTTTATCAGCTTTGCATCAAACGAGACTAAAAGATAATCGACCAATTGGAAAACTACTTGGGGATGCCGTTAATTCTTCTATTCAAACCTTATTAATGGTTGGCGGGTTTATCATTCTTTTCTCTGTGATAAACAAAATACTTTATCATTTACATATTACGGCCACATTAGCAAAATCTATTGAGGTGCTGCTATCTGCGCTGTCCTTCCCTGAAATGTTAAGTATTCCGTTTATTTCAGGTTTATTTGAGATCACTTTAGGCAGTCAATTAACGAGTCAAAATCCAGATGCAACACTTTTACAAAAAGCGATGATTACCAGCTTTATTTTAGCCTTTAGTGGTTTTAGTGTCCAAGCCCAAGTTGCTAGTATCCTGGCACAAACAGATATTCGATTTAAACCATTTTTTATGGCGAGAATCCTTCAAGGTATTTTCGCAAGTTTGTTTGCATTGATCTTATGGAAGCCCGTTTATTTGCGTTTTAATGGGAATGAACAGCCTTCAAATGCCTTGCCAGTCAGTTTTTTCGAGAATGGCTCATGGGCAGACCCTCTATTTCATAAAATGATTGTCATTGGGCCGATTATCACCATCATCTCACTCATAGTTTATGTGCTTATTTTGTTTTCCCGCTTAAAAAAACAATAATAAAAGAGCTGGCAAGCATAGCCTGGCTCTTTTTTCATTTACCCTTTAAACTTCTTTTGTAATTCTTTTTCAACAATTGGCGGGACTAGGGACGAAATATCCCCATTATATTTCGCCACTTCTTTAACAATACTTGAGCTTAAGAAGGAATATTGATTATTCGTCATGATAAAAAAGGTTTCAATCTCATCATTTAGCACTCTATTCATCGAAGTAATTTGCATTTCGTACTCAAAGTCCGAAACTGCCCGCAATCCACGGATGATGGCATTAGCATTAACTGCCTTTGCATAATCAACCAGTAAGCCTGAATGAACATCTACTTTAACATTCGGAAGATCTTTTGTTACAGCCTTGATGAGATTCATTCGCTCTTCAACAGTAAATAATGGATTTTTAGATGAATTATTTAAAACGCTAACATAAACGGTATCAAATACTTTGGCGCCTCTTCTAATAATATCTAAATGACCAAATGTAATTGGATCAAAGCTTCCTGGACAAACGGCTATTTTCGTCAAATTGATTCCCCCTTACTCAATATCTGTTCGAATATAAATCGTTACCGCAATCATCCCATACTTTTCATGTTTTATTTGGCTAAATCGTCCTACTGCTTTGGGTAATTCAACATCAAAGCCATGCTCACACACAACGATTCCATCCTTGTTCACTACATTCTGATTATCCATCTTTTCCATTAAATTGACCAGTTGCTGTTTTTTGTATGGCGGATCTAAAAATATGTAATCAAAGCAAATCTCTCTTTTAATGAGAGCCTTAAGTGCTCTGTCAGCATCATTACGGTAAACCTCTGTCTGGTCCTCAAATTTACAGGCTTTTATGTTTTCCTGAATCACTTGAATAGCTTTTGGCTCTCGATCAATAAATATAATTTTATCCAATCCTCTGCTAAGTGCCTCCAAACCTAATCCACCACTGCCAGCAAACAGGTCTAACCCAATCCCTCCATCAAAATAAGGACCAATCATATTAAATATAGCTTCTTTGACCTTATCCGTTGTCGGCCTCGTCGTATTTCCGGGAACTGCTTTCAGCGGTCTTCCTTTACAACTGCCTGAAACCACTCTCACTTACCTATCACCACATTTTTTCAGAAATAATTTCTTAATTCATCCTACCATAGTTTATTAAAACTAGACAATTTCTGTGGATGATATCTTAATTATTTTGTCGAAGCACACCAAAGATTGTTATATCTCGAAATTTTATCATAAAACACGTATAAGCTTTTGGGTTGTGGAAATAATGTAATTAACAACATCAATTCGAGGATGTTGTTGCCAACCGCGGAGAAGACTTACGTTTCCCCATAAGTTCTTCCTCCGGTTTCTCCTCTCCCTTTGCCTTCTATCCTTTATGAGGATGTGGAAGGACCCTGCAGAAAGTTCTGCAGGTTTTTTTTTGTTTTTTATTCAAAAAATCCTTTTTAAGTGATAAAGTATTGAAGTATTGATTCATTCTAAAGGAGCGTTTTAATTGATCCAGCGTTTTATTGAATTAGGTGAGGGATATTCAGATTTATATGAATTACTAGAACTTATTAATGCCAATCAGCACCGTCTTCAACATCTGCTTGCACTTCACACAAAAATAGATGGCAGAGAACTAACCTCCTTGGTCGTTATTTTAAAACCTACTGACCCAGGAAAGTTCCAACCACTTTATGTTTGTCGTGAGGGCATTCCGAATCCAAATTATTGTCCTAATAAAAGGTATGAACTTTTTGCCCAAACTGCTGCCGCGTATAATAAACAAATTCACGAACTATCGGTTAAGCCATCTTCCATCTTTTATGAAAAGGAACTTTATTTCCAATACCTAATTGGGATTCTGAGGCTTAATCATTATTTATTACCACTACAATAGGAAAAGGTGAGGGACTAAATATATTCCCTCACCTTTTTAAATACCCATTTTATAGTCATATTCTTTTGCTTTATCGGGTGCTGAATTTTCATACTCCATTCTTAAGAATGGTTTATATGAAGGTTCTACTTTTTTTACAAACGAAAAAGAATTCAACTTTTCCATAATCTCATCTACTTCTTGTTGATTACAATACAGTACAACATATTTTAGCTTTTTTGAAACATAATGTACATTTCCGAAGCGTCTAAGCATTTTAGCTTGTTTTAATGAGTAAAGCCAAACCACCAATCCTTGTCTTTGAATAAACATACTATTTCCCCTTCAACAGAACCATCATTTTAACTAAGTCTAGCATATAAAAACGCTTCATTTCAATTCAAACTTTAATTCTTATCCATATTATATGGTAGTAAAAAAATATTTACTGTACTCTAAAGAAAAAAAATCAGCTAACATTAGCTGATTTTCTCATCCACACCCACAACTTCCTCCACCGCCACAGCCGCTTCTATGGTTGGAATTTGTTTCGAAAAACTGGTTGCCGGTTGGGACTTTTATATGTTCTGAAACAGCACCACCTACGATGATGCTGATTGCATCTAGAAGGTCTTGCAGGTCATTTTCTGCCAATTTAAACTCCGCTACTAGTGGATCCAAATCCATTTCTCTTTTACTTTCGCGGATTTGGGTCATTACCTTTTTATAATCAGGATGGTATTTTCCAAAGCGTTGAACCTCATCATATAATTCCTTTAGACTAACAAAACGCTTTATTTTACGCTGTGACTCCCTATTACTTTGCAATTTATATAAACAAATTTGATATTGTTCTGCAATTTCGGATTCCAGAACCATTTTTGCTAGTTGTTCAGCCTGTTCCAATAATTCAACTCTTTCTAATGTAGCAAGCACGATTACGCCCACCTCCAATGATATTTTAACATGAAAGTGTTAGTAATGCGAAAAATACAGTTTATCTAGTGATATTTACCATAAATTCTTTTTCCATTCCATACGGTTGATTATTTAAATCCACAACTTCAAGTTTAACCCTGTGGCTGCCCGGCGAAAGCCCTTTAATGATAAATGCTGCCGCATTAACTTCTGATTTTTTCTTACCATCAATCCATATCACAAGCTTTCCTAAATTCTTCTTTGAATGATCGGTTTCGCGAAAACTAATTCCTGAAACAACACAATTAATTAATACTGTTTCTCCTTTTATTTGGTGGTGGACAAATAATGAAGGTATTTCGGTCCTTGGCTTAATATGATTAAATCCGGAAAGCATTCCAATCAAAAAAATAATAAGGACTACCTGCGGAAGCTGTTTTTTCATTTTGATTCACTCCTTCTTTGATTGTATTGTTCGCCTCCATTTCATTTTTTAGTCTTAATCCTCTTGTTAACACACAAAAAAAGCCACAAAATAAACATGTGGACTTAGTTAATTTTGATTTTTCATTGCCTGAAACATATGATACATCATGGACGCCATTTGTACACTATTTGAAAATTTATTCACTTGATCTGGAATGGTCTTTTTATAATAGTGTAAGGACTCAATTTCAAGTGCTTGTAAATCATATGGATTTCTTGATAACTTTCGGTACCAGATTGGTTGTTCGCGGATAAACTGCTTTAAATCCTTCTGACTTTCAATATATTCAAGGACATCTCTTCTCATAAATTAAAGCCCCTTCCTATCAGTCTTTTCTAAACAAAAAGGGATGTTTTGGTCCTTCAGGTGGTTTTGCTGCCCCCCCCGCTGCATTGTTTCCTTGAAATTGCGAAAGGACGCTTTGGACTGCTCCGAGGGCCTGACTTAAGTTATTAATATGGTTTTGCATCTGATTCGGATCCATTTTCTTAACCATCCCCATAATTGTCGAAATCCAATCACCTTTTGATTCTGTGCTTGCTTCTTCAGCAGCTGATTCATCACTAGTTCCAATCGTTTCCCACCGAGTATCCTCTTCCCCTAACAAATACCACTCTTCATATAACTCCTGCCAGGTTGCCTTCCCCCTCCGTACTTCCTGGACAAGTTTAGGATTGCTTTTAACAAATTCTTTAAATTGTATAACGGTAGGGTGTAATTGTTTTTGTGTCATTTTTCTCACCTCAACCCATATTACTGCCAATAATACATTATGAAAGATCATTCAAAATGTGAAAGGACCACGCAGGATAAATATATTTAATATTTTTTCTGTAAATGATAAGATGGCAGAAGAATAAGGATTGAAAGAGGTATCTAGAATGAAAGATGAATTACGACAATTATTAGAAACATGTATCGAAAATGGTTCAGAAGCAGATCTCAGTTCACTTACCTTCCTCTTAGAAGGGCTAAAACAAAAAATTAATCAAAACCGCATTACCTATATTGACGGGATTCTTCAAATGGACAGGAAATTTGTAGAGAATACTTGCGAAATTACCATTCCCATTCATCCAATAATAAATAATAATCTAGACATCGTCCATGGCGGAATTACTGCTACTGTTCTTGATACTACGATGGGTAGTTTGGCTAATTACTATTTGCCAAAAGGATTTGGGGCTGTTACTAATCAATTAAATATCCATTACATAGCACCAGGTATTGGAGAAACGATTCATTGTAAAGCGGAGATAGTCCATAAGGGCAGCAAAACAATGGTAATATCAGGAGAAGCCTACCGGAGCGATGGAAAAAAAATGGCCTATGCGACAGGTACATTCTTTATTATTAACAAATTAGGACCAGGGGAGTTTGATACATAATGGTCACCGCCATCGTCATTCCAATTATTTTCCTTTACTTTTATTGGCTTACAAAAAAAGAGATGAAGGTAAATGATTCAAAGTGGGCTAGTACTGGTCACGTCCAGCACGAAGCAATTTTAATTGGGGAAATTAAAAGCATCATAGAGGAGAAACAACGGTTTTATTATCACCGTTATATTCATGTTCAATCATTAAGATTGCAAACAGAAACAAAATTAATTACAGTTCAAAAGATTACGCCCATTACTAAAGGCCTTCAGAAAGTTTCCTTTAAAGTAGGGGATACCATTAAAGTATATGGAATGTGGAAGGATAATAAATTTGTATTTAACGAATATGTTATTGAAAAAAGGTGACCTTAACGTCACCTTTTTATTGTTCTATTTTTTGAATGAAATTTTGTGTATAGTATTTTTCATAAACTCCTACTCCAAGATGTGAATAATCCTTATTTAATAGTGCCTCCCGATGACCTTTACTATTGAGCCAACCTTCCACCACAGCAGGGCCATCGGTATAGTTTGCCGCGATATTCTCACCTGCAGACTTATAAACCACTTCAGCAGTTTTTAATCTTTTTTCGAGGTCTCCAAATTTCTTAGATGTATGTGAGAAGTCATTGTTTTCTGACATGTCCTTACTATGTTGAAACGCTGCTTTAGCCGTATTTTCATCCCACTTTAAAACCTTTAATTTGTTTCTTTCTCTTAAGACATTGGTAATGTCAAATATCTGTTGTTCGGTGTCTTCTTCAATCTTGCGCTGCCTTTCCTCGCTAGGCTCAGGAGCCTGAATTAAGACTCCATTATAAACCAGTTCATAGGGACGCTGCTTGATTAGTGTAGACGCATCTAAGAAACGAACACTTGAGAGGTTTCCTGTGAACTTATCTATATATAGTTGAACAAAAATATCACCCAATTGTACCATCGGCCGAAGATTTAAATCAGTATCGTTTAGTTCAAAGCGATAAGAATTTCCCTTAAATTCGAGATTAACATTCGTATCAATATAGTGTGTATTAAAAATTTCCTCAACTGGTTGTCCAATTTCAAATGGTGCTACATCTAAATTCTGACCAATCGCAAAAATCGTAACAATACGCTTATTTTCTACACCCACTTGTAAATAGCCTTTAGAATTTTGATTATAAATATACCACTGATAGCCATACATAGATTCATCAATCCGTAATGGTCTACCAAGTTCCTTTTCTAAATCCTCTTCATTTTTTCCAATTAATAAAGCCAAACCTTCTTTTGGTTTCTCTGAGATAATTTTTTTACTAGGTTTATTCACTGGGTTTTGGCTTATATTTTGTTCTTTTACTTCTGATGTATTATTTTCTTTAATTAAAATAGTATCATCATTATTTTCGTTTATACTAACATAAAAACCAATGGTTAAAAAAACAGCTGAAAGGATTAAAATTTTTGACAGTATACGCAGAGGCATTCACCCTCTCTGGAACTTTTTCTATCATTATATGTATAGATAAAATTATTATATCATCTATAGCTTGAATAATAATAGTGATTATCATAAATATCAGATAAATGAACTGATTAAAAGAAAACAGGTACACTGAGTACCTGTTTTCTTTTAATCGACTATTTTTTTTATATAATAATTCTTAGTGTTGTACATTATTAAAGTTTTGTTCAGATATTTCTGTTAAGGCGACCTTTGCCTGATCATCAGTTAATTCTCTGATGGCGAAGTCACCTAATGAAACAATTCCAACTAATTTATCTCCTTCGACCACAGGTAAACGGCGGATTTGATGTTCTGCCATTATTTTTGCCGCTTCCTTGCTTGAAGCATCAGGTGTGACTGTAATCAGTTGATTACTCATGATATCTTCTACCTTGGTAGACCCAGGATGTTTTTCAGCCACACCTCTTACGACAATATCACGGTCTGTTATCATGCCCACAAGCTTGTCCTGGTCAAGAATCGGGATAGCACCTACATTTAACTCTTTCATTTTTAAAGCCACTTCATATACATTATCCAATAAAGTACAACTTTCAACGTCTTCCGTCATAATATCCCTGATATTTTCCATTTTCTTACCCCCATGGTATAATTATTACAGCTTATCATTATTCTAGGTTTTCCATCCAATAATGTTTTATTCGCCTGAATCTATTCATTGCAAGTTGCTTGATTTTCAACTATTATTAAAATTGAATAATAATTGCTTTACTGATAAAAGAAACATTGGGGTAATGGTATCGTTTTTAGGAGGGATTATTTATGAAATTCGAGAATACTGAGATTGAAAAGTTAAAGGCTGACTTAAACCGACTAGATGAAGTCATGTTAGACCACGGTTTAGTGCGCGAGGGGCAATGGGACTATGAACGTGTTACATATGACCGCAAGTTTGAATTAAAAGAAGGGGTATTTTATCTGCGCGTTCGCGGACATGCGATAGAAGGTGATATTGGGGCTAATAAAGCAACAATTCAATTAATGACCCCGCTATTAGGTAAACATTACTATCCGCATGGTGTGGAGTATGGTGAAGGTGAAAACTTCCCTGCCTCACTTGTGAACCAATGTAAAAAAATCCTTGATGCTGTGAAAGCCGAAGTAAGTAAATTTGCTCTATAAAATAAAATATAATAAAAAAGACGCATGGAGTCATGCGTCTTTTTTATTTTGAAGTTGCAAGGACCCTATTTTACAGTCCTAGGATTGCTTTAATCATCGAAGTGGTCTCTCCGCCATGATAAAATACATAAAGCAATAGATATACAGCAACTCCAGTGATTGCTGTAAAAAACCATATAACACTTGTTATTGGGCCAAGTTTGCGATGGATAGAAAGTTTATTTTTGTATCCGGTAAGAATAGACACAACACCGAACACAGCTCCTATTGTCGCAAGTGTAATATGAAAGATTAAAAATATGGTGTAATAAATTTTAATATTTTCTGGCCCACCGAACGACGTGTTTCCAATAAAGATTGTCCGGGAAGCATAAATGATAAAAAATATCACAGCAAAAATAGCAGCCAAAACCATTGTTTTTTTATGAGATTCAATCTTCCTGTGCGCAATTTGCCACCATCCAATGGCAACGGTAATAGCACTTAATACGATAAATGAAGTACTGATCGTGGGTAAAATCGGTAAGGAGTTCATTCCATATCCTCTCTTTTCTTATATTCTACAATAATAGTAGTTCAACTACCTTAACAATTCAACGGATAAACATGAAATTTCCTCTAAACAGTAAAAAAATCTCCCAAGAGTATGGGAGATTATTTTATAAGGAGAGGATTTAGCTGCTGCTTCATTTCTTGTTCAGTATCGTCTTGATCTTTTCGATACCATTCAAAGAAAACATGTCCAAGAATTACTCCGTAAATGATTTCTTGAATAATTTTCATTAATACTCCACCAAGCTGCTGGTCATGAAGCAGTGACATCGAACTAAAAAGCTCGGGACCACTTAAATTCAAGCTATCAAAGTTCGCAGAACCGACACATAAACTCATTACTTGTCCCCAAACCTGTGGGTCAGAATAGGTCGCATACATTGGAGTATCTGCAAAGATAATTAAGGCACAAGCAGGTGTTAACAGAATTCCATCTGCAAAAATATAACCCACCTTTTTTAGTCCACTTAATGTCTCATGTTCTGGCAATTGATTAAGTAACGGCCACCACATGAAAGTTGCAACAACAAATAATAGGATAGAATAAATAGCATGCAGCCAACCATTTTGCATGACATGGTCAAAAATTATTGGTACGTGATAAAAGGAAAATAAGCCATTAAAAACAATCAAGGCAATTAGCGGCTTTGTTAAAACTGTAAAGATAGAATTGACTGCGCTAATGCTAAAAATTTTCCTCCACACCCAATTTGGGATACTAATAATTAATATAGGTGGTACCACCAATACTAAAGCAGCCATTTGAATCATATGAACCCAAAACATAAGATGGGCTAATAAATCGACTGGCGAACCCTTAATGATATACAGAAGGATTATTGATAAAAGAAACAAACTACCTTGTGTTTTCGTTAAGGGCTCACTATTTGGAAACCAGGTTCTATATTTTGTTGTAAGTACAAAGTATCCTGCAGTAACTACAATTAAGATTAATAAAAAGTACGGGCTCCAAAGTGCTTTAAAACCAAAAATATCTAAAGTAAGCACCCAAATCACCTCTTTTTGAATTAAAAGAATTATTGACTCTATTATACCCTTGGTCAAAACGATAAGCAAAGAAATGGAAGCTTCCATTTCTTGCTCTTAAAAAAGAAAATCGGCTAGTAGCCGATTTTCTTTTTTTGAACCTATTACCACCAAATAATTGTTGAAAAGGCAAGTATAGTTATTGCTCCAACCAACACACCTGAGTATAAAAAGAGTGATGGAGCTTCATGCCCTTTATGGCTCATATGCATGAAATAATATAGTTGGAAAATAACTTGAACCACTGCTAATAAAATAATAAACGGTACAGTAAACCATGAAGTAAACCCTTTAATATATACAGCTGCAAAAGCAATTAATGTTAAAAAAATCATTAAGGCAAAAGAAACTAACTGATATTTCATTTCTTCTGCATTTTTCCTGCGACGATATTCAATGTCTACTCTTGGGTTACCTGAATTTAATTGTTGATTAGCCATCAGTTTATCCCACCATTCCCATTAAATATACTACTGTAAAGATAAATACCCAAACAACGTCAATAAAATGCCAGTATAAACTAAACACATAGAATTTTGGAGCGTTGTAAAGGTCTAAGCCACGTTTAGAATTTCTAAACATCAATGTTAAACACCAAAGTAAACCAAAAGCAACGTGGCCCCCGTGGAAACCAACTAGTGTATAGAAGGCAGATCCGAAAGCACTGCTTGTAAATGTATGCCCTTCATGGACATAATGGGTAAATTCGTAAACCTCTAGTCCTAAGAACCCTGCACCTAATAGAGCTGTAAGACCAAGCCAAACCATCATTTTTTTGAAGGCAAAATTCTTCATATGATACATTGCGTACACACTTGTTAATGAGCTGGTTAAGAGCAGCATTGTCGCAACAAATGTTAACGGTAATTCAAATAAATCCTTTGCTAAAGGATGACTTGAACTTGGAACTTTATCCTTTAATGCAAGGTATGTGGCAAAGAGGGAGGCAAAAAGAACTGTCTCTCCCCCTAGGAAAAACCAAAAACCTAAAAATTTATTTTTTGATTCAAGGGTTGATTTTTCCGGCGCAGCAGGCCATGTTTCATAAGTAAATTTTTCATCAGCGTGCATTATGCCTTTACCCCCTTATCATCGTCATCCATTAAGTCCTCTTTGTGAATATGGAATCCATGATCATCTTTTACTGAACGTAAGAACATGGAACCAAACGTTACTAACAATCCAATAATCATTACTGGTAAAGCCCAAGCCTTATCATTTACATGATACATTGCTCCAAAAGCTGCAATGAATAATCCTAAAGCCATCATAAACGGTAAGAAAGATGAATTAGGCATATGAATGTCACCAAGCGGCTCAGCTGGAGTCATTCCTTTTTTACCATCCATTTTTTCTAACCAGTATGCATCTAACCCACGAACAAGTGGAAGTTGTTTAAAGTTATAGAACGGTGGTGGTGAAGGGATTGCCCATTCTAGGGTTCTTCCATCTCCCCATGGATCATTACCGACTTTAACATTTTTCACAGATGTAACGATGATGTTATATAACATGACAATAACACCTAAGCCCATAAAGGCAGCTCCTATTGAACTAACCATGTTGGCACTGTCAAATCCTTGACCAGGAAGGTATGTGAATACGCGTCGCGGCATTCCCCATAAACCTAAGAAATGTTGGATAAAGAAGGTTAAATGGAACCCGATAAAGAACAACCAGAAAGTAATTTTACCTAACGTTTCATTCAACATTGTTCCAAACATTTTTGGCCAATAAAGATGTGTGCCTGCAAATACTGCAAATACTACACCACCAACAATAACGTAATGGAAGTGCGCAACAACGAAATAAGTATCATGGTATTGATAATCTGCTGCTGCGGAGGCAAGCATTACCCCTGTTACTCCACCCGCAAGAAATGATGGAATAAATGCCATTGCCCAATGCATAGGAGTGGTAAATTTAACACTTCCTCCCCACATTGTTAAAAGCCAGTTAAATATTTTAATTCCTGTCGGTACACCAATTGCCATAGTAGCTACTGCAAAAATGGCATTAGCTACAGGTCCTAAACCAGTTGTAAACATATGGTGAGCCCATACCATGAAGCCTAGGAAACCAATTAATACCGTTGCAAAAACCATGGAAGAGTAACCAAATAAACGTTTTCTTGAGAAAATTGGGAAAATCTCTGAAAAAATCCCGAATGCCGGAAGTATTAATATATATACTTCTGGGTGACCGAAGATCCAGAATAGATGTTCCCAAATTACGGTATTTCCACCTAATGTAACATCAAAGAAATTCGCACCAAACAATCGGTCGAACATCATTAGAACTAAACCAACTGTTAATGGAGGAAATGCGAACAAAATCAGTGCAGAAGTAACAAATGTAGTCCAAGTAAACAAAGGCATTCTCATATATGTCATACCCGGAGCACGCATGTTAATGATGGTAACTAGGAAGTTAATACCACCAATCAAGGTTCCTATACCAGATATCTGTAAACCTAAGATATAAAAGTCTACACCATGGCCTTTTGAGTGAAGTGCAAGTGACGCATAAGATGTCCAACCTGCATCAGGAGCTCCACCTAAGAACCATGAAAGGTTTAGAAATATTCCACCAAAGAAGAATAACCAAAATCCTAGAGCATTTACAAATGGAAACGCAACGTCGCGTGCTCCAATTTGTAATGGCATTACCGCATTCATAAATGCAAATACAAGCGGCATTGCAGCAAGGAAAATCATTGTTGTTCCATGCATTGTGATAATTTCATTAAATAATCCGGCACTAACAAAGTCATTATTAGGCACTGCAAGTTGGATGCGGATAAATATTGCCTCAAGTCCGCCCACTAAGAAGAAAAATCCACCTGCAATGAGATATAGGATAGCGATCTTTTTATGGTCAACAGTTGTTAAAAAGTCCCATAAAGTTGCCCCAAATCCCTTTTTTTGAGCATAGGTACTCACAATTTTACCTCCCTTTCAACCAATTCCCCTTTTATTTCTGAACCTTTAATCCCATTAAATACTCTGATAAGGCATTAAGCTGTTCTTCAGACATTTCAGGGTATTTACCTGTCATCATGTTTCCAGGTTTGTATGTTTCCGGGTTACGGATCCAATTTTTTAACTCTTCTTTATTATGATCCAAAACACCTGCTACACGAGTGCGATTACCAAAATCTGATAAATTTGGTGCAAGACGTGCTGTCTCAGGCATTTTATTTGATGGTGTTACGGCATGACAACCGATACAGCTTTGATTGAAAATTTCTTGTCCCTGTGCAGCAACAGTGCCTTGTGCTTTAGCTGGCTCTTTCACATTCTGCATCGAAGCAACCCAATCATCAAATTTATCTCTGCTGATTGCTTTTACTTTAAAGTCCATTAATGCATGGGATGGTCCACAAAGTTCTGCACATTTCCCATAGAAAAGATTTCCGGCTTCGTTGGCTTGTTTATCATCAAACTCTAACCAGAATTTATTGATATTATCAGTGTTAGTATCAAGTTTTCCACCAACAGCTGGTATCCAGAATGAATGTTTAACATCAGTAGACTTTAAATTGAAGTACACTTTTTCATTCGTAGGTACGACTAAATCCTGACTTGTTACAATCTTCTGTCCAGGATATTCAAAATCCCACCAGTATAAATGTGAGCGCACATTAATAACAAGCGCTTTTGTATTTTTCTTGTCCATTGGTGATACATCTGCAAGCTTAAAGGTTGCAGCTACTGTCGGAACGGCAAGAATCAATAGTAAAAGAATCGGTACAACAGTCCAAATAATTTCTAATTTGTGACTTCCTTCTACTTGTTTTGGGATTCTGTCATCCTTTCGTTTAAAACGAACCAAGATCAAAATGAAAATGATCGCGACAACAATAATAACCCCAACCATGATTAAAGTACTTAACTTCATTAAATCATATTGCGTTTTCGCAACTTCACCGGCAGGCTTTAACGTGGAAAGGTACGGTTCGCCACATCCGGAGAGTACAAGCGCTAAAATCGAAAATAACGAAATCAAACGCCACTTTGCAAGCCTTTTCATAGCTTAATCAAACCCCTCTTTCACTAATAAATTATAAAACATTTGGTGGATCAAAGAAGTATGTAGGATGACTGTTTCCTCCAATTTCATTTAGAAACAATCAATTGCAAAACTAAATCAATGTAACGATAACCATTGCTACAAAAATAATAGTTAAGTATTGCAAAGAGTAAACAAACATTAGTTTTGCCCACTTTATGTCATCTTTGATTCTATATCCATAAATCCCTAATGCCAGCCACCCGATATTTAATAAGATAGCAAGTACTAGAAATGGGATTCCTAACTTGGTTAGAAAAAACGGAATCGGTTGAAGTGCAGCAACCCAGAGAACGATGTGAATTTTGGTGGTTTTAAACCCCTTCACTACCGGTAGCATTGGAATACCAGCTGCTTTATATTCTTTAACTCTTCTCATCGCCAATGCATAAAAATGTGGTGGCTGCCAAGCAAACATTAAAACAAACAATGACCATGCCATAATATCAAGATTTGCATCGACCGCTGCCCACCCAATAAGCGGAGGTACGGCTCCTGAAATGCTCCCGATAATTGTATTGGAAACCAATTGCCTCTTCGACCACAGGGTATAGAGGAAAACATAGCTAAAAACTCCAAGCAGTCCAATTACTGTTGCAGTCATCGTAGTAAAGAATAAAGACAGTGTTCCCAGTCCAATGAGTAAAATACCTAATGAAAGAACTTTTACCGGCCCTATTTTCCCAGTTACAGTTGGTCGCGCTTTCGTTCTTTCCATTAAATGGTCAATATCGCGATCAACATAATTATTGATTGCACAGGACCCAGCGATAATTAATGAAGAACCAACTACGGTAAAAAAGACAATATCTAAATTATTTAGAAAGCTTTGCCCAGTAAAATGTAGTGCTAACCATAAACCAGTAAAAGTAGTAATAAGGTTGGAATTTACAATCCCTATTTTAATTAGGGCCATAAGGTCTTTCCAAGCTGTGGTTTGTAAATTGGTATTCAGGCCCGCAGCGCCATTATCAATAGCAGCATCTCCGTAAGCCTTAGAGTCAGACATTTGTTTCTCCTCCTAAACCTAAATAACAAAACATTCATCATTTAAGTACGTAATATTGATACTTCATTATTTATGCCCTCATTTGTAATAAAAAGGAATGCTCATCAGAAAAAATCAATAAATTTTTTTCGACTTGAATAATAATTATCAAAAAAGAATAGTGATTTTTAAAACACTTTCTCTGTATATTAAATCACACTTTCCGATATTTTTGTGAACTTTTTTTGAATAATTTTATACAAAATTGTAACAGAATTCATTATTTCATGACTAATGTATGAATTTTATGGTTAGGACCTCTTATTTTTATATATGAATCATTCTATAATATATACCCTTATCTATTACTAACAGACTAAAAGTAAAGTTTCAACTGTTTCCACTATAATAATAGTGTTAATCATTTGTTATTCAGGACCTTTTTATTACTAAAAGTTATTTAATAATCTATACTTAATTTCTGTTCTTTTTCGACATTATTCGGTATTATTAATAGGGATTTTAAAAATCTTGTTCTTTTCCATTTATTATACTGTCAGGTTTATCCAATGACAAATTATTGAACTTTTTAAGAGGTGACTTATTTGCGACGATCTTTGAAGTGGTTAGCGGTTGCCACTACCATCGGAATGATTTTTATTCTAATCGGCGGTGCTTTAGTGACAAAGACCGGTTCTGGAATGGGCTGCGGGAGGTCTTGGCCACTTTGTCATGGTAAATTCCTTCCGTTGGCTATAACACCAGAATTAGCTATTGAACTTGCCCACAGGCTTGTTTCCGGATTAGGTGGAATTATGGTTCTCATTCTATCTGTTTGGTCATGGAAGGCGATAGGGCATATAAGAGAAACGAAATTTCTTTCATTCCTTTCCTTTTTCTTTTTACTATTACAAGCATTAATCGGGGCAGCTGCAGTAAAATGGGGACAATCAAGTTTTGTCCTAGCCTTACATTTCGGTATTTCTCTTATCTCCTTTTCATCGGTGTTATTGTTAACACTTTTAATTTTTGAAATTGATAAGAAATTTAATGCAGAAAAACTTTATATTGATAAGAGAATGGGGTTCCATATTGTCGGTGTTTCCATTTATAGTTATCTTGTAATCTACACTGGTGCACTTGTTCGTCATACTAAGTCTAGCCTTGTTTGTCGAGACTGGCCTTTATGTTTAAATGACTCCCCAGTTTTCCCCTCTAACTTGTACGAATGGGTGCAAATGGGGCACCGGGCAGCCGCTGGTCTGATCTTTATTTGGATTACCTATATCCTTATTTTGACAATCCGCAAATATAAAGAGCAAAGAGTTCTTTATTGGGGTTGGATTATTTCCTTCATCCTTGTTTCCTTGCAAGTGATTGCTGGGGCCTTGATTATTTTCACTCGTTTAAATCTCTATATTGCGCTTTTACATGCGTTCTTTATTACTTGCTTGTTTGGGGTTTTAAGTTATTTTCTTTTGTTATATTCTAGGTCTAAGAAAAATTATCATTAAAAAAGTTGCTAGGGAATAAGATCCCTAGCAACTTTTTTTAGTTTTTCGATAAGTCAATTAAAAGGTCTCCCGTTAGTATTGCATCACCGCTTGATACATAAATATCCTTAACGATTCCTGAAAACGGTGCTTGAACGGTTGTTTCCATTTTCATCGCTTCGGTAATCATTAAATGATCACCGCGCTCTACTTTTTCACCTTTTTCGACGATCACCTTTACCACGGTTCCCGGCATTGTCGCGGCTAGTTGATTTTCATTTTTCGGATCAGCCTTTAACCTAGAAACTACCGTAGATTTAATACTTTCATCCTTTATGGAGACTTCACGCGGCTGACCATTTAATTCAAAGTAAACTACCCTCGTACCATCTGCTTGAGGATGACCGATAGAGACAAGTTTAACAATCAGTGTTTTCCCTGTTTCAATTTCCACTTCAATTTCCTCACCCAGTCGCATTCCATAAAGGAATGTTGGGGTATCAAGTACTGAGATATCGCCGTACTGCTCATCTATTTTCATGTAATCCATAAATACCTTAGGATATAAAGCATAAGAAATAACCTCAAAATCCGTTACTTGTCTGCCAAGTTCTTTAAACAATTTTTCTTTAATTTTCTTTAAATCCACTGAATTAAGCAATTCACCTGGGCGAACTTCCAATGGTTTTTTTCCTTTTAAGATTACTTGTTGTAAGTCTTCTGGAAAACCACCATATGGCTGACCAAGCGATCCTTCAAATAGTTCAACAACTGAGTCTGGGAAATCCAGCGTATCTCCCTTTATTAGTACATCTTCCTCAGTTAAATCATTTTGAACCATAAATAATGCCATATCACCAACAACTTTTGATGAAGGCGTCACTTTAACAATATCCCCAAACATATGATTTACACGTGAATACATTTCCTTTATTTCATCCCAACGGTCACCTAAGCTAACCGCTCTGGCTTGTTGTTGGAGGTTACTATATTGACCTCCTGGCATCTCATGTTGATATATTTCAGTATGAGGCGAAACCATACCACTTTCAAAATCTTGATAATATTTGCGGACATCTTCCCAATAATATGACAATTTTTCTAATGCTTTGATGTTTACTTTCGGTTGCCTTGATGTCCCTTCAAGAGCATAAAATAATGAATTAGCACTAGGCTGCGATGTTAGACCCGCCATTGTTCCTAATGCCGTGTCAACAATATCGACTCCTCCCTCTATTGCTCGAGCATACGTAAAAAGACCATTTCCGCTGGTATCATGTGTATGAAGATGGATAGGAATATCAATTGTTTCTTTTAGCTCTGAAATAAGAATGTACGCTGCCTCAGGCTTTAATAATCCAGCCATATCCTTAATTCCTAGTATATGAGCCCCTTGAAGTTCCAACTCTTTAGCCAAGTGTTTATAATATTGAAGATTGTATTTCGTCCTTGCCTGATCCAAAATGTCCCCTGTATAACATATGGATGCTTCAGCAATTTTACCAGTTTGACGAACCGCATCAATCGCAACTTCCATTCCCTTTACCCAATTTAAACTATCGAAAATTCGAAAAACATCAATTCCACCCGAAGCAGATTGATCCACAAATTCACGGATCAGATTATCAGGATAGTTTTTGTATCCTACCGCGTTCGCTCCACGTATCAACATTTGGAATAAAACATTAGGAATTTTCTTACGAAGTGAAATTAATCGGTCCCATGGATCTTCTTTTAAGAAGCGGTATGCCACATCAAAAGTTGCGCCTCCCCACATTTCAAAAGAAAATAAATCGGGTAAAAGTTTTGCAGAAGGCTTAGCGATATGAAGAATATCATTTGTACGCATACGGGTAGCTAAAAGTGACTGATGTGCATCACGAAAGGTCGTATCCGTTAATAAGACTTCTTTTTGATTCTTTACCCACTCAACAAGGCCCTCTGCACCGTACTTATCAAGGATTTGCTTAGTGCCCTCTTGATAAGGCAAATCATAAGGTAAATGAGGAATTCTTGGCTTCGAAAAAACTGGTCTTTTCTTCTTCTCAATTCCCGGAAAACCATTTACAGTGACTGTACCAATGTAGGATAACATTTTTGTCCCACGGTCTTTACGAAACGGAAAAATAAACAATTCCGGAGTCGTATCGATAAATGAGGTATCATATTCGCCGTTCCTAAACTTTTCATGCTTCACGACATTTTCTAAAAACGGTATATTCGTTTTAATTCCTCTAATCCTGAATTCCTGCAAATTACGAACCATTTTTGAGGCTGCTTGTTCAAAGGTCAGCGCCCAAGTTGATAGTTTTACTAATAACGAGTCATAATACGGTGTAATGACAGCACCTTGGAAGCCATTTCCTGCATCCAAACGTACTCCAAAACCTCCACCTGAACGATATGCCATAATTTTTCCTGTATCGGGCATAAAATTATTTAGCGGGTCTTCCGTTGTTACCCTTGACTGAATTGCAAATCCGTTAATTTGTATTTCTTCTTGTAAAGGTATACCAACTATCGGACCATGTATTTCATGTCCCTCGGCAATCAATATTTGCGTTTGAACGATATCGATACCCGTTACCATTTCTGTGACTGTGTGCTCTACTTGAACCCTTGGATTTACTTCAATAAAATAAAAATCATTTCCTGAAACAAGAAATTCTACTGTACCTGCATTCAAGTAATTTATATTTTTCATCAATTGGACAGCAGCTTCGCATATTCTTTTTCGTAATTCATCAGATATAGATACGCTTGGAGCAACCTCTACAACCTTTTGATGGCGCCTTTGGACGGAACAATCGCGGTCAAAAAGGTGAACTATATTCCCATGCTTATCACCAATAATCTGAACTTCTATATGCTTTGGATTTTCAATTAATTTTTCCAGATATACTTCGTCATTACCAAAAGCAGCCTTTGCTTCTGACTTAGCCCTTTCAAATGCTTCACGGATTTCATCTAGGTGTTTCACAATTCTCATCCCGCGGCCGCCCCCGCCAAGAGAGGCCTTAATGATAATTGGCAGCTTGTGTTCCTCCACAAAATCTTCTACCTCAGTTACATCTCTTACCGGACCTGGGCTTCCTGGAATGACTGGTATTCCAGCAAGCTCAGCTTGATGCCTTGCTTTAACCTTATCCCCGAACATATCTAGTTGTGTTATTTGAGGTCCAATAAAAATAATTCCTTCTTCTTCACAACGCTTAGCAAAATGAATATTTTCAGACAAAAAACCATAACCTGGATGAATGGCATTCGCACCGCTTTTTTTGGCGATTGCAATAATGCCGTCTATGTCTAAATAGGCATCAATCGGTTTTTTCCCTTCCCCTACGAGATAAGCCTCATCAGCTTTGTAACGATGGTAGGCTCCAGAATCTTCTTTAGAATAAATTGCAACAGTTCGAATATTCAGTTCTGTACAAGCACGAAAAACCCTTATGGCAATTTCTCCTCGGTTGGCGACCAATACTTTATTAATTTGTCTAGTCACAAAAAAGCACCTTCTATTCTATGTATTTTTAAAAACGCGAAGAGGTTAAATGTTCTTCGCGTTTTGACTAAATATAAAAAACCTTACCATCGCTTTGTTTAACTCGATTATCCATTTGTTCTTGGTTATTTTTATATTTCTTTTCATATTTATTGAACATTGCAACATTAACAAGTATTCCTGTTGCCGCTGCAAGCATTAAGAGAGAGGATCCCCCATAGCTTATAAATGGCAGTGGTACACCAGTAAGAGGAATTAACCCAGATACACCAGCTAGATTGATAAACGTCTGGATACCAATCATGCTGGAGATACCAAAAGCAAGGAGACTCCCAAAAGGGTCTTTACATTGTAATCCGACATATATTCCTCTCAATACAATATAAAAGAGAAGTATAATAACGAATCCCACACCCCAAATCCCTAATTCTTCGGCAATTACCGCCATGATGAAATCTGTATGTGATTCTGGAAGATAGCCAAGCTTTTGAATACTCTTCCCTAGGCCTAATCCATTAATCCCGCCCGAACCAATTGCAATGTAGGAGTTAGCTAAGTGAAATCCTTCATTATTTACGTACTTATCAGCAAACGGATTGTTTAATACGGCAAAACGACTTTGTTGTTCGTCAGAAAAAAACTTTCCCCAGGAGACCAAAACAAGCGGCAAAAGAACGATCATTACAATAATAAGTAATTTGCCGATACTTTTAAAACTCAGCCCAGAACACAAAATCATCGTACTTGCGATGGCCATAATAATCGCAGCAGTACCAAAGTCAGGTTGAATGATAATAAGTGAACATATAATAAAAAGATAAACTAAAGGTGGGAGAACACCTTTGTTAAATTGATTGATATAGGCTTGCTTTTTCGCATAGACGGCTGCCAAATAAATGATAGCTGCCAACTTCACAAACTCCGATGGCTGGAATAAGAAACTCCCAATTGAGTACCAGCTTTGCGCATTATTTTTTTCTACCCCAAATACAAATAAACCTAACAAAGATAAAAGAGAAGCTAGCACAATTAATACCAGAACTTTTTTGAACATCATGATCTTATATGGAAGAATTGCAGTGAAAAGGAAGATTACAGTAAAAATCATCAACCATACTTTTTGTTTTTGATAAAAGTAATCAGGTGGATAACCATACCTTTGAACTGCGGAAGCCATACTGGCACTGTATATCATAACAAGTCCAAAAGTACACAAAAGGATAGTAGCAATAATTAACGTATAATCATATGATTTCAATATTTTTTTTAGCATTTATTGGTCCTCATTTTCAATATTGATTTATATCATTCTATTATAATAGAAAATATACATTATTTCTTGAGGAAAGGTTAATTTGTTACAACAAATTAATATTGGAGTAGGCCCAATAATAAATGAAATCACCTGCTCATAATTAACAAAAAAACCCAAACAATGAACAGTAATTGTTTGAGTTCCTATGCAACTATTTCCTTAATGAAGCATCATGAAGCATTGATAACTCTTTCTCTAATGTATCGAGGATTGCTTTACCATCTTTACTATCTATTAAACCTAATCGAACAGCAAAATCTATCTCTCTTGATAGGCCAAACATTTGCGTATCCAGCACCTCTTCATAAAGAGGGCATTGGGGCATTGTGAGATTGTCCATTTGCACTTTGATTAGCCTTAATATTTTTTCTGCGTCAGCCTGTAATAAGGCAAATGCTTTTTCTTGGTGACTCACGATCATTTCAGAGGCCAACATAAATCCCCCCATTTCAGAGCGATAATTCAACTTATCTATAAATTTTACCGTTTACAACGGAAAATTGCAAGAACAATGAAGCCGATTAAATAAAGTAGCAAGTTGAGACTTTTGTTCTTCAAATATGATTTATCTTATCGCGGACCTGATTTTACTACTATGACATTTTGCCAAAAAGAAGTTATACTAATTATGCAAAGGTTTAGGGGGAATAAACTATGGAAAATATCATTATCATTTCAGGAAACGTGAAGTATACAATTACACTTGATCCAGGTGTGTGGATTTTTGACGACCGACGAGTTGATTTAACCACCTACTTTACAACAAAACTAGAGAATACTGAATCATTGGAAGAGTATACGAAAGCAGTATCCAAACATTGGGACCGTGAAATTATCGAGGGTGCGATTTACCCGCCCACATTGAAAACTGAAAAGAAATTTGAAAAAGAAAAGGTATTGACTGGAACCTTCGGTATACCATTAAAACCCTTTCTACAAAATTCAGAACCTTCTAGTGATGCAAATACATTTGTTATACATTGTATTGACAGTGAATATGAATACCCTCTAGAAAAGGCCAATGATTTTATCTTAGGATTTTCCAATAATGGAAAGCCACTTACAGGAGACGGTCCAATCCATGTCTATTTTGGCGATGGCTCAAATCTTACAAGTCCGATTAAAAACGTAAAGAGCTTTACCATAAAATAAGACGGGTGCCTTTGGCGCCCGTTTTATTTTTTTATATAATTTAGAGTAAGTCTGCAGCTAAAAGAGCTAATCCCGACCTTTCCCCTTTCATTAATTTAACATGTCCTGAAATAGACTGATCCTTAAACTTTTCTACAACATACGTTAAGCCGTTGTTATATGCATCTAGATAAGGATGATCAATCTGTTCAGGGTCTCCCATTAACACAATTTTACTACCTTCTCCAACACGCGTAAGAATCGTTTTCACCTCATGCTTCGTTAAATTTTGCGCTTCATCTATTATGATGAATTGCTTCGGTAAACTTCTGCCACGAATATACGTTAATGCCTCCACCTCAATTGATCCGAGTCCTGCTAAAATCGCATCAAGTTCACCAGGCTTTTTGGTGTTGAATAGAAATTCTAGATTATCAAAAATGGGCTGCATCCATGGTCGAAGCTTCTCCTGTTTCTCTCCCGGTAAAAAACCTAAGTCCTTCCCTACCGGTACTATCGGCCTTGCCACTAAAAGTTTTTTATATTCCCGGAAATCTTCCGTTTGCATTAAACCAGAAGCAAGTGCTAACAGCGTCTTCCCTGTTCCTGCTTTCCCAGTTAATGTAACTAAGTGAATATCTTTTCGTAATAACAATTCAATTGCCATTGTCTGCTGAACATTCCTAGAATGGATGCCCCAAACATGCTCTTGATTTAAAGCTAATTTTTTTACTTTCTTACTGGTTTTATCTACCATTCCTATGGCAGAGGCAGAACTGCCCAATGCATCTTTCATTACTAAAAATTGATTGGGATAAAATGGGTGATTTGCTATCTCCGAGAGATTCAGTTCACCTTTTTCATAAAAACGACCCAATAATTCGATGGGAATCAACACTTCAAAAAAGCCTGTGTAGATATGATCAATTTCAACCACTCGATCATTCAAAAAATCTTCGGCATCTAAACCAATTGCATCTGCTTTGACCCTGACAAGAGCATCCTTACTTACTAGAATAACCGGCTTTCCATTTTCTTTGGTTTGTTCTTCTAAAAATAAATTTTTCGCCACAGCCAAAATTCGATTATCATTTGTTTTTTCTACAAATATATCCTGAAGTTCATGAAAGGTACGATGATTCAACTCAATTCGGATGGTCCCTCCGTTTTCAAGAGGAATTTTTTCATGGAGTTTTCCTGAAGCTCTAAAACCATCAATTAACCTTGATACTTGTCTTGCATTTCTCCCTACTTCATCCATGTACCTTTTCTTTGAGTCCACTTCTTCAAGAACCACTGCAGGAATTACAACCTCATTATCTTCAAAGGAGAAGAGTGAATACGGGTCTTGCAACAAGACATTCGTATCTAACACGTATATCTTACTCAAAGCAACGCCTCCTGCTTTACTTGTTGTTTGGATTGCATCTTGCAAACAACCCTTCTGCTAGATTGGACTTTGGTAAAATATATGTTTATTGGAATAAAGATAGAAGGATTTCCGCACAATAAATGTTAGTGAGACATTCAATTCAGATAAATGATTTTGACTTTATCTCAATTATTTATAAAGCTTGCGGAGGTGGAATAAAAATGAAGAAAACCTTAATCATAACTGCATTATTGCTCATCCTAGCGGGCTGCAGTACAAAGAAGGAGCTCTCAAACAATGTAAATGATTCATCCGTTAAAGTAAAAAACAGTTATATTGAAAATGTTGATCGAAAAACAGGGCAAGAAATCTCGAAACGATTGGTAAAACTTGCAACAAGTATTCCAAATGTTAAAGATGCAACTGCTGTCGTTTTAGGAAGATATGCAATTGTCGGAATTGATGTAAACGCAAAAATTGATCGTTCACAAGTAGGGTCTATTAAGTATTCCGTGGCTGAAAGTTTAAAAAAGGATCCGTATGGTGCCAAATCAGTAGTCGTAGCCGATGCGGATACAACACAGCGTTTGCGAGAGATTCAAGAGGATATTAATAAGGGAAGGCCAATCCAAGGGATTATGGAAGAACTTGCCGATGTAGCGGGTCGATTAATGCCCGAGATCCCTGGAGATATACTTACCCCAAGCCCTAAAAATGCCCCTGAAAAGCCAGATAAGAAGCTAAATTCTAACGATCAAAAGAAGCTGGAAAAAGAACAAGAAGACCAATCTAACCACTACAAATAGAAAAGCAAAAAGCTTAGGGTAATTCCTAAGCTTTTCTTATTGCACCCATTACTTGATTGTCTAACTTTTGGGCAGCATTTTTATCATAGGTTTTATCATATTGAACCTCTGTGACTATTTTTGAACCATAAAACATTACATCCCTTACAGCAGTAATGTCCACCTGGATTAGAGCAAGTTTTAGTGGAACATCCTGCAGTCTTTCCTCTTTTACCTGAGCGTTCCCGTGAATAGCATATGTAGATTCGTTCGCAATCAAATTAATAACCACTTGATTGTTTTTATGAATATTTTCGATGATCCTAGAGCGATTATCAACTGCAAAATAGATGGTACTTTCATCCTTTGCAAGCACCCAGGAAATCGAGCTGACATTAGGACCCCCTGTTTCATAATCAACTGTTGCCAATGTCACGAACCGCTCTTTTTGCAGTTCATCATATAAAGGCTTAATTAGCACTGGTTCTACTTGATTTGCCATTTTTCTACATCCCCTTAAATTAGTCCTTTGCTCTGTTTAAAGAAACAGATATTCTCATATTACTACTATCCCATTCTTTCATCAAATTTAACCCATTGATTACTTACAAACATTCTGCCATGATATACTAGAGGAAACATCGGTTATTAGAAATAGTTAAAGAGGTGTCTTATGAGAGTTAAATGTGTAATTTGCGATAAAATTGAAGCAATCGAGGATGAATCGTTTGTTGCTAAACGACTTCGCAATCGTCCCATCCATACATATATGTGTAAAGAGTGCAATTCAAGAATAACGGAAAAAACGAATGCCAGATTTGAAACAGGAAATTTTCGATTATTTCGTAATAAAACTGAGGAAGACGATTGGTAAAACGAAAAATTCCAGACCCTATGAGGTGAGTAAAAAAAAACCATCAGGTCAATTCCAACTGGAATGACTTGATGGTTTTTTATTATTCTTCGATAGGGTAGTTCTCATATTTTTCTGGTTCATGATTAATCTGCTGCAGCATGACTTCAATTAATTCCCGCGGAAAGCGAGTATTTTTCGTTTCTTCTCCTTGTTGATAGGAAACATAATACATGACTACATCTGTTGTTACCTCAATGTTCGAGAGGTTAAGATCCGCCAGCATTTCCTCAAAAAGGTGTAATGTATCTCGAGCTGCTGTATCATCAGGCCGTGCGTCGCATACAACCTTAATTGTAAGCCAATTATATAGTGTATCCTGTACGGATTTCATTTACCAAAACCCCCGTTATTTCGCTTCTGCCTGATGCTTTTTCGTCTGATGTAAGCGTATTTTATAGATAATCAATAACACGGCCGCACCTGCGAGTCCCTCAGCGATTGGCAACGCATAAGAAAAAATCAGCATCACAAAGCATCCAATCAAGAGACAAATATAAATAACAATGTTTTTCAAAAGAGGCAATTTTTTTGCAAAGCCTAACTTATAGACAATGGCCGCTAAAATAACAATATATACATACTGTAACCACACAGCGGTTTTTACATCTGTTAGTTCAATGAAAAATCTAAGGCTAGGAGAGAATCCTTCCATCTTCTTGCACTCCTTTTACTTAACTCTGTTCAGCATATTTTTTCTTTTTAGCAGCTCTTTCACGTTCATTTTTATCAAGAATTTTCTTACGAAGACGAATTGATTCCGGTGTAACCTCACAATATTCGTCATCATTTAAATATTCTAAAGACTCTTCTAAGGTCATAATGCGCGGCTTTTTAATCACTGATGTTTGATCTTTGTTAGCTGAACGCACATTTGTTGCTTGTTTCATTTTAGTAATATTAACGGTGATGTCATTTTCACGAGTATTTTCACCCACGATCATCCCCTCGTAAATTTCAGTACCTGGTTCAACAAAAATAGTTCCACGGTCTTCCACTTGCATGATACCATATGTCGAAGCTTTTCCAGATTCCATTGAGACAAGCACACCTTGGTGTCGTCCACCAACTTGGCCTGGTAACATCGGCTGGTAGCTATCAAAGGTATGATTAATAATTCCATAACCACGAGTCATAGTTAAGAATTCAGTAGTGTAACCAATTAATCCACGTGCTGGCACATTAAAGATTAAACGAACTTGGCCGGTACCATTATTGATCATATCCAGCATTTCGCCTTTGCGGGCACCAATTGATTCCATTACAGAACCAGTATGCTCTTCAGGTACATCGATTTGGACTCTTTCCACTGGTTCACAACGTACACCATCAATTTCTTTAACAATAACTTCCGGTTTAGAAACTTGAAGTTCATAGCCTTCACGACGCATGTTTTCAATTAAGATTGATAAATGAAGTTCACCACGGCCAGAAACGATCCATGCATCAGGTGAATCTGTGTTATCCACTCGTAAACTTACATCTGTTTGCAATTGAGCACGTAATCTTTCTTCAATTTTCCTTGCAGTTAAATACTTACCTTCTCTACCTGCAAATGGACTGTTGTTAACAACAAATGTCATTTGTAATGTTGGTTCATCTATTCTTAGGATTGGCAGTGCTTCTTGATGTTCAACCGGGCAAACTGTTTCACCAACGTTGATATCTTCCATACCTGATACTGCAATTAAATCTCCCGCTACTGCTTCTTGGATCTCTTGACGCTTTAATCCAAAGAAACCGAAAATCTTGGTCACACGGAATTGTTTCACTGAACCATCTAATTTCATTAAGGCAACTTGTTGACCCACCTTCATCGTACCGCGGAAAACACGGCCGATCCCGATTCTGCCAACATAATCGTTGTAATCAAGAAGTGCAACTTGAAATTGTAATGGTTCTTCACGATTATCAACTGGAGCAGGTATATATTCAACAATTGCATCATACAAGGATTGCATATTTTCATCTTGCTTCTCAGGGTTAGTACTTGCTGTACCATTAATCGCTGAAGCGTAAATAACTGGGAATTCAAGTTGATCCTCATTTGCTTCAAGTTCAATAAATAAATCGATAACTTCATCGATTACTTCTGCAGGTCTTGCAAAGTCACGGTCAATTTTATTAACAACAACAATTGGAGTTAAATTCTGCTCTAATGCCTTTTTAAGAACAAAACGAGTTTGTGGCATACAGCCTTCATAGGCATCAACTACTAGCAATACCCCATCAACCATTTTCATAATCCGTTCCACTTCTCCGCCAAAGTCAGCGTGTCCTGGAGTATCCAAAATATTGATACGAGTATCTTTGTATTGAATCGCCGTGTTCTTCGCGAGGATGGTGATTCCACGCTCTCTTTCTAAGTCATTCGAATCCATAGCACGTTCTTCAACATGCTCGTTAGAACGAAATGTTCCAGATTGTTTCAACAATTGGTCTACCAATGTTGTTTTCCCGTGGTCAACATGGGCAATGATCGCAATATTACGTATATCATTTCTTATATTCAAAAAATTCCACTCCTATATTCTAAAAATAAGTCTATTTGTAGTTTCCCATTCACAACTAAAACATTATACCACAATTAAAGTGGAAACCCCTAACCATTTTATTGTAGAATTAAAATTATACTAAAGCACTCAATTTTTGAACTAAAAAAGGGGTATCAAAAAATGAAAAACGTGAAGTGGTCATTACTCGTTTATGCCATCCTTGCAGCCGCGAGTATAATGGGGATTGGCATTGCAATTAGCGAAAAAAGCATAATCGGTGCACTTGGCTGTATCATTGCAATTATCGTAATTATGGGGATGGGCTTTAAAACCAAAAGAAAAATGCGTGAAAATGGAGAATTATAAAAAGAAGAAGCCTGCATCGGCTTCTTCTTTTTACCATCTACCCTCTTTTAAGTAGTCCTTCAAGATTGATTGGTGCAATCCATGATTTGCAGTAAATAATGAATCCTGTGCAAGAAAATTAAGTTTTTCTCCCCTTAGATTTGTAACCACCCCGCCTAGTTCTTCAATAATTACTGCTCCTGCAGCAACATCCCAAGGCGATAAGCGCATCGAGAGGTATGCGTCAACCCTTCCTGTCGCAACAAACACCATTTCAAGGGCTGCTGAACCATATGACCTTGTTCCCCGTGAATCTTTCACTAGAGGTATCATTAAATTATGATCAATACGGTGATTTTCCATTACCCATGTTGCATTTAGTGCAATGATGGATTCCTTAACCAGTGTATCCTTGAGAGGTACCAGAGTCTTTTCATTTAAATAGGCTCCATTTCCCTTTTTGGCATGATACAGTTCATCATGGACCACATCGTAAATGAGTCCAATTTTACCAATCCCATTCTCATATATCCCAAGAGAAATAGCAAAATTTCTTTGTTGGTGTATAAAATTCATCGTTCCATCGATTGGATCAATCATCCAAACCACACCATCAAGACTTTCAAGTGTGTCTCCAAACCCTTCTTCTCCCAATATTTTATGATCGGGATATACCGCTCTGATTTTACTAATAAAAAATTGCTCAATTTCTTTATCCATATTTGTAACCAAATCATTAGCATTTGACTTCGTTTGAATATTCAATGTTTCATCAAAAGATAATCTAATTCTAGCTCCAGCGTCATTAACCCATTCCTTTGCATGAGAATAAATTTGATCCCAGTTCATAACACTCCTCCAAACACATCTAAATAAATTCCTGTCTAGATTTCAATGTATGTAGTATGATGCATGATAAATTAAATAATGTACCTTTAGCTTAATCAAATTGTTAGAACACATCAACTTTTAAGAGGTACACGTACCACATCAAAAAGGACAATAATAAACGAACCCCCTTCATTTTTGCTGGAGTTCGTTTTGATAAGTTCAGAGTATATTCTATTTCTCTCCATCCTGCTTTATTTCTCCTTGGATAAAAAACATCATAAATTTATCAAAGTGCTTTTAATCGTAATAATTCTTGGCGGATTTTTTCTAATTTTTGTTTGCATTCTTTCATTTTTTTCTCATTCTTTTCTTCAATCGCTTCGAATAATGTAGCTAATTCATAATCCATTTCCAATCTTAATACTGCAGTCCTTTCCTTTTCGCTTGCTTTTTTTAGTGAGGTATTCATCAATTGTTTCACGTTTCTCCTCCCCTTCCTGGATTTGATTCATTTTTCAGATTATTTTTTTACTGTATAATATGAGTCAGGGAGATATGTTGCAACAAATATGTGCTCTAACCTAGAAAGCATCAAACTATATGTCTCTCTGATTGTTATGCTACAATTAGAAACAAATGTTTATTTGGAGGTTTATATATGGGTTTTACAGGATTTACAAACGAAGATTTTGATGTTTTTTTAATAGATGGTTTAGAGGCAAGGATGGAGGCTTTGAAGGAAACGGTCCGACCTAAATTGGAAGAATTAGGAGATTATTTCGCCCCATTCATTTCTTCACATACGGATGATGAAATGTTTGTTCACGTGGCAAAACATGCCAGAAGGACCATTAATCCGCCTAAAGATACATGGTTTGTTCGCAAAGTATGATTGACTGAAAGCCCGTCGTTGCTTACTTTTACCCCCACTATAAAATGATTAAACATAATGAAGGAGTACGAAAAAATGCAATTTCAAGGATTTTCGAAAACTGATTTCGATACCTTTAATATAGAAGGTCTTGACGCAAGAATGGAAGCAATCGAAGAACGGATTCGACCAAAGTTCCGTGAAATCGGTCAAGTATTAACGGACGAACTTTCCGTTAGTCTTGGACAAGAAATGTTTTTACATATAGCGAAACATGCCCGCCGGACTGTAAATGCCCCGAAAGATACTTGGTTGGCAATAGCGGGGAATAAACGTGGATATAAACAACACCCGCATTTTCAAGTTGGATTGTTTGACGACCATGTTTTCATTTGGTTGGCGTTCATATATGAATTACCGAATAAAGAGGAAATCGCAAAGGCGTTCTTGAAGAACTTGAAAACGATCAAAACGACCATTCCAAATGATTTTGTTGTTTCCCAAGACCATATGAAGAAAGACGCAATGTCAATAAAGGAAATCAACTTTAAAGCTGCACTAGAACGTTTTCGGGACGTCAAGAAGGCGGAATTCCTTATTGGCCGACAAATTGCAGCCAATGACCCGATTTTAACCGACGGCAGGGAATTCTTGGACGTTGTAAGAAATACGTTTGAAGCACTTATCCCATTATATAAATTAGCGTATAAATAGAAAAAAGGCGTCTTCACCCGCTATGCAGAAACGGGTTCGGACGCTTTTTCATATGCCTTTTTATTTATCCACGTATTGAAATTTTGAATCCCCGTTTCGCTCCACGTTTTTCCGTCAAGATAAATTTCTTTTATACGTACGTCAACCTTACTTGGGACGCTTTTTATGATATTAATACTTTATTATAGTTTAACGTAGATTTAGTTATATTATGAATAGCTAAGAAAATCATCAAGTACATGTAATTTTAGCTGTTCTTGTGTTTCAAATGGATTTAGATATTTTTTCATATCCGAAAATACTGTCTCAATATTAGCTAAGTCAGAATCCGTATAAATAAGAGCATATATCTCAAATTCTCTAAAATAATCTTTAAGTTTTTTCATTTCCTTTTCAAAGTTCCCTAAAGCTATTGCGTTTATTTCTTTTTGTAACTTACCTTTAGTTCCTGATAAATAACCGTGTGTTGACCAAGGTGACAATTCAAACCCGTATTTATTTAAAGTATTCGGGTCTATTATAGTAAAATCAAGTCTATATTCGTGCTTTCTTGCTAGACCACCATATCTAAACTCGGGAATTAATAGTGGAATTTCTTCTGGTTCGTCTGAATTTCGAACTAAGTCACAATACTTACTCGCAATTTCAAGTTCATATTGTGACCCCGAACCCCGAACCAAAACATTCTTAAAAAATTTTAAATATTGCTCTATATCCGGAAATTCAATTTTTTCATTTTCAAAAGGTACCACAAGCCCTGTCTCTAATACATGACCGATAGTCCAATACTTTTTTTTGAAATGTCTAATTTCACTTACATCATTTTCCCAATTACCATTACTGAACCTTGGAGTAACTAGAATTCCGTATGTCGCATTTTCTTGACCTATCCACATTGTTGCTTCCTCAACTTTGGGACGCTTTTTTGATAAAGCAGTATAATTTCTCATGTAAGTTCTTTCTAAAAAAGTAAAAGCATAGTCCCTAACAACTTCATACCTTTGAATATATTGTAAAAGTTCATAAATATTGCTGCTTTCCTTATACCCTGTTATTTCCATCACTTCAGGTAGTAGTTGATTTAATTTTCTAGTTTTTGAAGCTAATTCTTTTTGAAAAGGAGACCATGCCATAATGTGCCCCCGACGAAATAATTTTATTTTCATATTAGTTTAAATTTTATTGTAAATCAATGGAAGTTTAATAGTTTTTGTAATAAAAAAGACTACTACCGAAGGCATCGCGGTTTCGAAATATATTAGAACACAGCAGCCGCTTCCGGCTTTTTCTTTGCCGCAGCTCCCTTCTTCTCTTTTGCATCTACCTTTGCCTTCGTTTGCTTTGCTGCTTCCACCTTTTCTTCGTGCTTGTTGTTTTGCCTACGCTTGTTGGCGTCCTTTTTTGCCCGACGAAATGAATTGAACCGCAACGACCCAAAGAATCAAACAAGCACCTGAAGCAAAAACGAACTTCTTCGCCTTGCCGCTTTTTTTAATTGCGCAACAATCGAAATTATTAGAAGAACAACCGTCTCAAGAAATAAAATCAACTTTTGAAATATGGACGTCTTTCGTTCAATGATTTAATATTGAACTTGAATGAACGGGGGTGGATATTTGGGGACGAAGTACGTTTTGCGAAGTCATTTAAAAGAGGTAATGGAAAAGGATTTTCGGGGAATCTCGGCGAATAAATTGGCGGCGACTATAGGCGAAAGGCGTTCGACGTTGAACGATTTGATAAATAACAAGGATATGGAAACACGCCACATTCCTGCCCGTTTAATAGCGAAATTGTGCGTTTGGTTCAAAATCACGCCTTCCGATTTGTTTTCCGTTATCGTCATTAATGAAGACGAAGAAGGCGAAGGGAAAGTTGTTGAAAGACTATCGAACAAGTATTGAAGGACTGACGAAAATAGACGAAAAAAAAGAGCCGCAAGGCGTCAAAACGACGTCAAGCGGCTTTTTTATGCGTTTTTTTCTGTTTTATCCATTGTCTTCAAATCGTCCCTCTTTATTTCTCCGAACGCCCTTCTTCGATCCAGTTCCGCTTTGTATTCGGTATAATCGAAATGACTGCTTGGACGAATAGGCGTCATGCTATTCGGGTGTAAATATACTTTACTTCTGGTTCTTTTACTGTAATGAATAGGTAACATAGTTTCACCCCTATATTGGCGATTAGACGCCTTTTCTTGTCTTTGTTGTGAATTGATATTCTTGCGGAAGTTTGGTCGTCTTTTTGTGTTTTTTGATTCGAAAATTGAATCGTTCTATTAAACCTTCAATATCTTCGCCTTCCATACTGCGGACAACAACGTCATTATTTATTCCTTCGCCTCATTCGGCTTCCCCCTTGTAATTAATATCGTTCAAATATTCCCGTTCCAAATCACGGACAACAAGAACCGGCAATTTGCAAAGACCTGCAATCTTGAAGATATTGTTCGGTGTATCATTCCGAAGCATATCCGCTGCCTTTTGTTTTCGGGATTCCAATTCAGTACGAAGATTATCTTCCCAAAATTCGCCCCTTGTTGCGTGAACTCCATAATCAATCCCGTTTGTTATTTGTTCCGTAATATCAAAAAGACGACGCATTATTCTGCACCGCCTTGAATCACTTTTAATTCCCTTTCAATTGCTTGTAATTCTTCGTTGATATCTTCGTCACTCATTTCTAGAAGACGCTGGTTATTGATTGTTGTTGTTTGATTAATTTCACGGCGTTCAACAAGAAGACCAAGCATTTTGACCGCCAATTCTATCGAACGGAAATCACCTTTTTTGATATTTCGTCGAAGTGCCCCCATAATATCGGGAATGTCGCTTTCCAATTCTTGAACTGCAAGTTCACGTATCGCACGTTTTATATGCGTCTTTTGACGGTATCGAAACAATTGCCTTTCGGATATTCCAACGGCTTCGGCAATTTCTTCGTAAGTTCTACCGCCCTTATCGGCAAGTTCAACGACAATCTTTGCTTCGAGTTCGGTCAATCCTTCGAAAATATCCACGTTATTCACCTCCTAACGTTGCAACAATAGAACGTAATATTTGAAGTTGATCCCGCAGTTCACCGTTTGTTGTTTCCTTCAACGGCGTTTTATTCCGTACCTTTTCGAACTTAGCCCAAAGTAAATTTGCCCGACGTTGTTCCAGTTCTTCCGCCTTTGAAAGTTTCCGTTCGGGCTTTGGATTTCGGCGACGAAGTTCTTCTTCAAGCTGCCGACGCTTTTCCCACGTTTCTATAAACGCTTGTTCTTCCCGCCAATTTAATTTTGTTGTATCAATCCCGTAAATCGTGATACTTAATTTTGAAATAAGTTTGTCAATTTCTTCCCAACGCTTCAAATCTTCACTTCCAGGCATTCCATTCACCCCCGTTAAACAGAACGCCAATTTCTACATGCAAACACGAAAAAATAGGCGTAACAAACAAAGACGGCAACAATCATTTTTAATTGTCACCGCCGTTTAATCGTTGAATTCAGCTTGTAGTTCAGCCATTTGCTTCGCTAATTGCTGGAATTCTTCGCTATTGGTAGAAATATATTCTTCTTGTTTATCTTTGTTTTCGTGATACGGCTGCATATAGTCATCGATAGCCTTTTGACGTTCCTCTAGTACGGCGTCCCGTTTACTTTGCAATTCCGACATTCCTAACGTAAGAAGTTCAATCGACGATAAAGAATTTCTATCCTTTAAATATCGTTCCCGAAGTGCTTCGACCGAATCAGAGGGTTTTTCTTGTTTCATAGGATTTCGCTTGTTGTAGCCGTCCATAATATCGTGAAGCGGTCGCCGTTTGGCTTCTTCATAACGTAAATTATCAAATTCGTTTAGCTTCATACCTTACAACCCCCGTTTTAATCGTCTTTGATACCGGTTCAAATCTTCCTTCGCAACTTCAAGATGTTTCGGACGTGCTTTGTTCACTTCGGTAGGAGATACGCCGACAAACTCGGATATTTCTTCGACCGATTTCCCTTCTTCCTTCATTGAAAGAATCATTTCTAACGTTTGGACTTGATAATCTAATTGTTTAACGAAGTATTCAAATGCCGACATAGTGCCTTGAACCATTAATTCGCACCCCCGAACAACTTCGGAATAACACCTGATTTATAGACTTGCTTTTGGAGATTTCCTTCGACGCCTAAACAATCTTCTTCCCGTGTCCAGCCGCCAGATATAATTGTCCTTTCGTTAATTGCAGCACCAAATCTTGCAGTTGGTTCGCCAAGTTCACGCATTACATTATTAAACTCGGCATTCACGCTGCCGACTTCCTTTGCAACCCGTCCAAGTTCGGCAAGTTCACGAAGGAATACGTTCCTTGCTTCGATAACCTTTGTCGCTTGTTCGTCATAACGCTTTTGAATCGCTTCAACCTTTTTAGCCCGTGCTTCTTTGACAAAGGGAACGGATTCAAGGGCGACGGATTTCCTAACGGCTTTCACCCGTTGGATAAGTTCGTCAATTTCCTTGATTTCATTTTTCTTCGCTTCAAGAAGTTCCTTTGCCCTTTCAACGTCTTTTTCGTCAACGTCCCCGAGTGCATATGATTCAATAGTACCGAAAAACGTTCAACTCATTATAATCGTATCAAAACAACCGAAAGGAATGATTTGCGTGACCGAACGATTAAACAAGTATAGTCGAATTGCTGCGTACTTGCGGAAATCACGGGAAGACTTGGACACGGAAGACACACTTTCAAAACACCGTCTTCAATTGAAAGAATTCATTACGAAGAACGGTTTTAAAAACGTTGAATTTTACGAAGAAATCGGTTCGGCCGATTCTATTTCCAGGCGTCCCGTTTTCATGGAACTATTGGATAAAGTTGAAGCTGGTGCATTTGACGCCGTGCTTGTAGTTGCTTTTGACCGTTTGACACGTGGAAGCCAAAAAGACGCCGGAATCATTAACGAAATCTTTAAGGAATCCGATACGCTTATTGTGACGCCAAATAGAACCTATGATTTGAACGAAGAGTCTTCCGAAATGCTTTCCGAATTCGAATCGTTGATTGTCCGTCAAGAATATCGTCAAATCAAGAAACGATTGAAGCAAGGCAAAATCAACGGGACGAAGGAAGGAAACTTCACAAACGGAAAGCCGCCCTTTCCTTATTACTACGATCGAAATACAAGGACGGTCAAGGTTGACGAAAACGGGCGTAAAATATACAACTACTTGTTAACGCTATTCCTTGAAGAAGGTCTTTCAACGGAAGAAATCGCCCAACGCTTCAACGTCGAAGGAATCCCGACAATTTCGGGGAAACCTAATGCGGTTTGGCGGCAATCACAAACGGCAAGACTTTTGAAACACGAATTTCATCTTGGTTATGTCTTTCACGGCAAATTTCGGCGTGTGAATGGTAATCATTACCGTGAAAACGACCCGTCAAAGATAATCAAGGTCAAAGGACATCATGAACCGTTGAAGACCGAAGAACAACATTGGTATATTGTTCAACGGCTTGAAGAAACCCGTCTTGTTCCGCACCGTGCCCGAAAGGGCGAATATATTCTTTCGGGAATATCGAAGTGTGCTTTTTGTGGTCATGGAATATCGTGGTATCGTGACCCAAAGAATCGTGTTTATTTGAAAAAGTGCCGTCATATTCTTCCCGACGGGATTCACCGCTGCGACAAGAATCAAGGTTGTCAAGAAGACGTCGTTCTAAGGGCGTTACGGGACGATATGGAAGACTTTGCAGCAAGGTTGTTCAGTAAGACCCAAGACGCCCCAAAACGCCGAAATCGGGGCGGCAAGGCGTTGATTGCACTTCAAATTGAAGCGATTGAAAAAGCAAACAAACGGATTGAACGAATAAAGGAATTATTTATCGACGGAATGATTGACCGAAAGGAATTCGAAAAAAGGAAAAAAGCCGAAGAACAAAAAATTAAAGCTGCGGAAAAAGAGGTTGAACGATTATCCCAATCAAATGAATTTATTGACGAAGCAAAGAAAAAGGAACGAATGAAGCGTTGGACTGAAATTAACTTGAAGGAACTATTCGAAGGGAATCTTTCGACCCGTGAAAAGAATGAAGGTTTCAAGAAATTGATTGAACGAATTGATTAAAAGCGGGAAGGCGAAAAAGTGGAATTAAATGTGTTATATAAATAAAACGGCGGCGGTCATTTTAACACAATAAAACGCTTGGTTAGCTATAAAAAATCTATCCAAGCGATATTATTATCTAATATTTCACTGTTCAATTATTGCCACCGTTAGCTGAACAAATTTATATAAAAAATTTTAGTTATTTAGGAAATATCCAGTTTTGTTAGACTTTTCTTTATTATAATTCCTACAACTAATCCGGGAATTACACACAACATAGGGAGCCAAACAGGTCCCAGTAAAACCCCAAATAATAGAAAACTTGAGGAATAAATACATCCCACATTGCATAAAAATATAAACATGGATAAAACATTAACCACTGATAATCAGCATGTACAATCGCATTTTGAATATCGCCTTGAAAACTTGCAATAATAATAACGTTGAAATTCGCTTGAACATTTACCAGAAACTCTAATATCACAAAAACAATGCCTTTAATTACTTTTCCGTTTAGAAACTGACCAAACCCAGGAAGGGCGATGCTCCATAATAATTTTTCAATTGCATTATTCACATGATCACAATCCCCTTATGATTATCCTCCCCTCATAGAAGTGCTATGATTTATAAAATTGGTTTCTATCAATTGGTTGTGGTGGTTGCTCTATCCAGCCTCGTTCAATCAAAAGTTTAAGCCCTTCGTCACCGTACTTCATTACCTCTGTTAAAATAAGGATATACTGGGTTGCTAAATCTTTTCTCATTGATACAGACAATGCATCTCCAAGTGCAGAAATAGCAATTTGGTTTGAAGTAGCTATAATAAACAGTATTAATCTTTCAGAAAATGGGGAAATTGTTGAATTTGTCACCTCCATAGTTATTGGAAATCCAGTAAAATGATCATTTTCTTTTAATAACTTATCAAATGTATCGACTTGCTTTTCAGCAAGTTTTTTTCCCTTTAATAAATAGTTCTTTATTTCCTTATCTTTTGTTACCTGTATTAATCCCATCAAAAGGATTAGACCAATTGCATTTCTTTCGATTTCGATAAAAAGTTCTGTTATTTCTAAAGTATTTAGAGGTCTTTTATCACCTAACCAAGTATTGATTAATGACGGGTGATCTTTAATAAACTCAACATTTTTTGGATACTCCATCTTTGGAGGTCGATCATTTAATCCTTTTGAAAGCATAAGGTTTAATGCTTCCTTATGTAATTTCGTTTCACTGTTTAGACACTCCTCAAAAAAATTATAAATATCGATTCGTGTCACTCTAGAAAGAGTATTTGAATATTGAGGAATAATTACTTGCCCTCCACGATATAGAAAACTTAATGCAAATAGGTCTGTATAAAGGGCAGGGGCTGTTAAGTCAATATCTTTATCCGAAAATCCCTTTGGTATTGGGAAGTTTTCTTTTTCGAAAATTGTTTCGATTTTCCTAATAATTGTTTCAACCAAAACCACAGCTTCTTTAATAATTGACTTTATCTCCTCATCTTGAAGATATTGAAGAAAATATTTATAAAAACATCTTACAGCTGTGTTTTGAATATATGTTCTCCACAGAGTTGCAATTTCAGCAGTAGTTAATTTAATATGAACATCATTATTTTCCATTTCCCATAGAAACCTCCTCAATATAATCCATTAAGGATAATATCCCCCAAAATAGAAAAAGTATCTATGGAACAACCTAACTTATCCATCAAATTTAAAAGCCTTATTTTGAATCCTCTAATTCGTAATATTATTGATGAACTAGTTCAACTACTTCTTTCCCTATCCTACCTCTTTAGTTTAAGTACAAGTTTTCACAAAGTCTTATTTATAAAATCATGTATTTATTTTACCTTATGAAATCAAGTTTTTTCGCTATTGTATTTTGTGAACAAAGCATACTTGGGTTGCATTCTCAAATAATCCTCGAGGTTATAAGATGCTTCCCCATTTTCAAATCGGCATGTGGAATACCCATTTGTTTATATGGTTTGCTGTTATTTATGAAGCACCTCAAAAAGAATTAATTGCTGAAAGATTTTCAAAAAAAATAGCAAAAATTTACAAAGATACACCAAAGGACTATGTTTGGTCAGTGGATCATACAAAGCCAGAAACCATTGCCCACAGACATTTATCAAAGGAAGAACTTCGTTCGCTTTTTGACCGCCTGCATAACGTAAAAAAAGCAGAATTATTATGTGGTTATACAATTGAAAGAGAAAAAGTCATTCAATTAGGTTCTGATCAATTAATTCAGCAAATTGAGGGTGTTTTTGAGAAAGTTGCCACTTTATATCGAATTTCACAAAATAGAAAGTAAGAAAAAAATCAGATCTTGCACAATAGGTGCAGGATCTGATTTTTTCTATTTCATTTTAATTCTATCCCCGGAGGCTGCATCTTTTACTTTTTTTATAGTTCGATAAGAAGAATAGCCACTCATTTCTTCAAATTCATTACAAATTGTCTTTTCTTCGGCTTTGCTGGGAACGATTTCTTTAAAGCGGCGATATGCCTTCAATACCACATCGCGGTCAATTCCCTGTTCATATGCCTTTTCAATTGTTTCAAAAAATGCAATTACATCCACAATTTCTTCTGTACTCCAATGATGGTCAATAGGATATTGGTATTCCATAATTTCACCTTCTTACTAATTCAACTAAACAGAATCATATACTTATTTTCCCCATTTTGCACGAATTTGTTCAGCATCATGTATCATTCGATGAAATAATTCTTCAACTGTAGGGACATCTTTTATTAAACCCATCACTTGCCCTGCCCATGCAAAACCATTATCAGGTACACCATCATAAATATAGCGTTGGTTTGCAGTTCCACTAATGTAATCTTTTAAATCATCATATCCCCCATTGTTTTTTTCAATTTCTAGAATTTTTTCTGTCCAACTATTAGCTAATGCTCTAGCCGGAGCACCGATAGTCCTTTTAATCACCACTGTGCCAGTTTCATTGCCTTCCACTAAGGTATTCTTATATAGTTCATTGGCATGAACACATTCTTTTGTTGCAATGAATCTTGTACCCATTTCAATACCCTCTGCACCTAAACTAAGGGCAGCCATTAGTCCACGTCCATCACCTATTCCCCCTGAAGCAATAACAGGTATAGAAACAGCATCTACCACTTGAGGCACTAGTACCATTGTACCTACATCATCTCGGCCAAGGTGGCCCCCACCTTCCTGCCCCACAACCATAACAGCATCTGCACCAAGTTCCTCTGCCTTAACTGCCTGTCTTCTGGCCGCAACAAGGACAAGTGTTTTTATCTGTGTACCATTTAATTGCTCAAATATGGGTGCAGGATTTCCTCCTGTCATTGAAACAACCGGAACCTTTTCATCAATAGCCACTTGTAGAAAATCGGCAAATGGTCTGCCATGCTGTCCAATCGCAAAGTTCACCCCAAAAGGATTGTTTGTTAGTTGTCTTACTTTACGTATTTCCGCTCGAAGTTGTTCAGGTTCAGCTAATGACATGGCAGTGATCTGCCCAAGACCACCTGCGTTTGAAACAGCTGAAGCTAATTCAGAATAGGCTAAATAGGCTAAACCCCCTTGAATTATCGGATAACGTATGTTTAATAATTGAGTCACTCGTGTTTTCCATTCCAATTGAAGCCCTCCTAAAAACTTTCTACTTGTTATTTCGTTACTTTAGGGTAATTTTCCTGTGTTAAAGGGAAACTATCGTAAACTGGATAAGGAATAACATAAATTTCTTTGCAATGAATGGGAATAATGCTATAATTCCTTTGTTTATTATTGAAATTCGACATAATTAGAGTATTTTTTACAAAGAGGTGTGTTTATAAATTGTCTCAAAATCAAACACCGTTATTTAGCGGTTTATTAGAACATGCAAAGAAGAATCCAATTCAGTTTCATATTCCTGGTCATAAAAAAGGCGCTGGGATTGACCCTGAATTTCGTAACTTTATCGGGGATAACGCCCTGTCTATCGACTTAATAAATATTGGTCCGCTAGACGATTTACATCAGCCAAAAGGGATTATCAAACAAGCGCAAGATTTAGCAGCCGAAGCCTTTGGTGCAGATAGAACATTCTTTTCTGTACAAGGCACAAGCGGAGCGATAATTGCGATGATTATGGCTGTTTGTGGTCCAGATGATAAAATTATCGTACCTAGAAATGTTCATAAATCTATCATGTCTGCGATTGTTTTCTCAGGCGCTATTCCGGTGTTTATCCAGCCCGAAATTGATAAGGAACTAGGTATATCTCATGGAATCACTCCCGATGCCGTGGCAAGAGCTCTTAAACAGCATCCAGATGCGAAAGCAGTATTAGTTATCAACCCAACTTATTTTGGTATTTCCGGGGATTTGAAAAAGATTGTTGAAATTGCACACTCTTATGATATCCCTGTCTTAGTTGATGAAGCCCATGGGGTGCATATTCATTTTCATGAAGAACTTCCACTCTCTGCAATGCAGGCAGGTGCAGATATGGCAGCTACCAGCGTTCATAAACTAGGTGGTTCGATGACTCAAAGTTCGATTCTCAATGTAAAAGAAGGCCTCGTTTCTGCCAAACATGTCCAATCCATATTAAGTATGCTTACTACCACCTCTACCTCGTATTTATTGCTTGCTTCACTCGATGTTGCACGTAAGCAATTAGCTACTAAGGGAAGGGACTTAATTGATAATACAATTAAAGTAGCACAATCGATTCGAAAAAGAGTTAATGAAATCGAAAATCTACATTGTATTGGTGAAGAAATCTTAGGATCAAAAGCTACCTTTGATTACGATCCAACTAAATTAATTATTTCAGTAAAAGAATTAGGATTAACTGGTTATGATGTAGAAAAATGGCTAAGAGAAAAACATAATATTGAAGTGGAACTTTCCGATTTATATAATATTCTTTGTATTATCACACTTGGAGACACAGAAACTGAAGCTGACTTACTAGTAAATGCTCTCAAGGAATTAGCGGACATATGCCAGCACAGTACCGATAGAATTGAGCCTGTAGAAGTTCTACTACCTGAAATCCCAGTGCTTGCATTAACACCTAGAGATGCATTTTATGCGGAAACAGAAGTTATTCCTTTTGAAGAATCAGAAGGAAGAATTATTGCAGAATTTGTGATGGTTTATCCACCAGGTATCCCAATTTTTATCCCAGGTGAAATTATTACAAAGGAAAACCTCCATTACATCCGGAAAAACCTCGAAGCAGGCCTTCCTGTACAAGGACCGGAGGATGATGAGCTCAAATCACTTCTTGTGATTAAAGAGTATAAAGCAATAAAATAGAACAAAAATACAGGATTCCATTTAGGAATCCTGTTTTATTTTTATTAGCTATTATTTATCTTCCTCTGTATGATGAGCCTCGCAACAATTGCACTTAGAATAAAGCACCGTTACTTTTTCATCTTCAAAATGATCAATAGTAGAATTACATGTTTGGCATACTAAAGTACCCATTTGCTCAATCCCCTTTTCATTAATGAATGTCATTAAAGCGAAGTATTTATATATCCTTAAACACATAATAATATATCACATTATAAATTTCAAGTCTAAATTGTATATCACATTTTAAAAATGTTCATAAAAAAAAGGCCTAAACAGGCCTTCCTTTTTGAATTATTACTCATATTGGGTGATAAATGGGATGGATGGGAGTGTTTCTCTGAAGAAGTCAGCTAAATCTTCGGCCTGCTGTTGGTCTGGTATACGGAATATAGTTTGAAGGTAATCAATATCTTCAATATCTTTGGGGTCAAGGAGAGTGGATCGGCCTGTTTGCATGCAAACAACTAAATGCTTCCCAAAAAACATGTTGGTATAAATAATTCCAAAATCATAACGAGTACTTTCCGTGGTAAATCCAATAAATCTCACTTTTGAATATTCATGCTCATCATAGAGCTTCTCAAAAATTCCCATAAGTTCCTCCTTCTTTTAGAATTTAATATTTAGAATATTATTATAATTCAAATTTTAACAAGAAACAAGAAACTTGTACAATTATTTCATGCGGCAGTTGTCATAAGATTTTATTCAGTGCTAGAATAGAGATGGTTAATATTAACTGACTAGTGGGGGGGAATGATGATGGCTGTTAACGCATACATTAAGCTAGTGCCTTCATCTGCTAAACAAAATGTAACTATTGAGGAAGTAAAAGATTTATTTCACGAGTATAAAAAAAATACAACAAAAACAGGAAACCAAATAGGATGGGAATACGGAGAGTCAGCCTTCCCATATGAAATGAAAGAAACAACAGAGGCCAAAGGAAAATGGTTCTATTTACGCTCAAATGATGAACGCTACTATGCTATTTTAGTTGGAATTGATCAGGAAACGATTCGTAATGAAGACGGTCAGGAATTTGAACAAACATACATACAAGTCACTTTACCTGATCAATCTACTTACGGTGATAAAGGAAAAGCCAATGAATTTTGTAAGTACCTTGCGAAAAAACTGCAAGGGGAACTCCATCTATTCAATGAACGTATCATGTATTATTATCCACGAAAATAAAAAAGCTCCTTGAGGGGCTTTTTTAGTGCATAAACATTTCCATGGTATAGTGAATCGAAGTGTATATAACGAGGCTTAAGGTAGTGATAAATAGAGTTTTACGCGCTGATTTGGTTACATGATTTCCAATTAAAAAGGCTAGATAAAAAAACACAAAAAACATGATGACTTTATATATAAGTTGGTCATGCTTTGACAACCATTCAATAAATGTATAACCACTCCAAATGATAAATTGTAATATCACGACAATATAGACCCTCATATTTATCACCACTCTTAATACATTCAAAATTGATATTAGAATGCTGTTTCTTTTAAGTATATGTTCTAAAAACGAGAGATATATTTTGTTTTTATGATACCAGGGATATTTTTACGCCTCAGTACATAAATCAAATCATCCTAAATAGAAAAAGTCCTTTCCGCTATTTAGCGAAAAGGACTTTTTTGTTTCTAAATTATTTCATAATATGGATTGGGCTTCCTAATGCAACTTCTGCCGCTTCCATTGTGATTTCTCCAAGTGTTGGATGTGCATGGATGGTCATAGCAAGATCTTCTGCAGTCATTCCTGCTTCAATCGCTAGGCCTAATTCTGCAATCATATCTGATGCGCTTGTTCCAGCAATCTGTGCCCCAATTACAAGTCCATCTTCTTTCCGAGTAATTAGTTTCAAGAATCCATCACCACTGTCTAATGATAACGCACGACCATTAGCAGCAAATGGGAACTTAGCTGCATTCACAGCAAGTCCTTCTTCTTTTGCTTGCGCTTCTGTATAACCAACAGATGCTAATTCAGGTTCAGAGAATACAACAGCAGGAATACCTAAATAATCAATTTCAGACGTGTGACCAGCAATTGCCTCAGCAGCAATTTTCGCTTCATATGATGCTTTATGTGCCAATTGAGGACCAGCAACAACATCACCAATAGCATAGATATTGCTAAGGTTCGTGCGACATTGTTTGTCAATCTCAATCAAACCACGGTCAGATAACTTAACACCCACTTGTTCTAATCCCATTTCATCAGTGTTAGGGCGTCTTCCAACCATTACAAACACATAATCTGCTTCGATTTTCTTTTCTTCGCCTTTTGTTTCGAACGTTACAACAACGCCGTTTTCAGTTTCTTCAACGCCCTTAGCAAATGCTTTTGTAAAGAATTCTGCACCTTTTTTCTTCATGCTTTTCTTTACAAGAGCAGCCATTTGCTTGTCAAAAACGCCAAGACCGAGTATTTCTTCCGCACCTTCTAAAATGGTAACCTGGCTGCCAAAGTTTGCATAAGCACCACCTAGTTCAATTCCGATTACTCCACCGCCGATAACAACGATTTTTTCAGGAATTTCATTTAAGTTAAGTGCACCTGTAGAATTCAGAACACGTTTTGAATATTTAAAGGCTGGGAGCTCGATAGGACGAGAACCAGTTGCAATAATTGCATTTTTAAAGGTATAAGTCTGTGCTGAATCTTCATTGATTACACGTAATGTATTGGCATCAACAAAATAGGCCTCACCACGAGCAATGTTTACTTTATTACCTTTTAATAAACCTTCGACACCACCTGTTAACTTTTTAACGATGCCTGCCTTAAATTCTTGAACTTTTGTAAAATCCACTTTTACATTTTCTGCGGTAATTCCAAAAGTATCCGAATGCATGGCTGTTTCGTAACGGTGTCCTGCCGAAATTAACGCTTTCGATGGAATACAACCGACATTTAAACAAACGCCGCCTACATATTCTTTTTCAACAATTGTCACCTTTTGTCCAAGCTGTGCTGCACGAATAGCTGCAACATATCCTCCTGGACCAGCTCCGATGACTATAGTATCTGTTTCAATTGGGAAATCTCCAACGACCATTATATTACGCCTCCATTAACAATAGTTCTGGATCGTTCAACAAACGTTTAATATGATTTAATGCATTTTGTGCTGTTGCTCCATCGATCATACGGTGGTCAAAGCTTAAAGATAAAGCTAATACTGGTGCCGCAACAATTTCACCATTTTTAACGATTGGTTTTTCTGCAATACGGCCAACACCCAAGATGGCAACTTCAGGGTGATTAATTACTGGAGTAAACCATTGACCGCCCGCTGAACCAATGTTGGAAATCGTACATGAAGCACCTTTCATTTCATTAGGAGCAAGTTTTCCGTCCCGTGCTTTTCCAGCTAATTCATTGATTTCGTTAGAAATTGTGAAAACTGACTTACGGTCTGCATCTTTTACAACTGGTACAAGTAAGCCTTTTTCTGTGTCAGCTGCAATTCCAATATTATAATAATGCTTATGAATAATTTCACTTGTTGCATCATCTAGTGATGTGTTTAATGCAGGGAATTCACGTAATGCACTTGTTAATGCTTTAACGATGTATGGTAAGAATGTAAGCTTAATGCCTTTGGCTGCAGCTACCTCTTTAAACTTCTTACGGTGTGAAACAAGTTTAGTTACATCCACTTCATCCATAAGTGTTACGTGTGGTGCAGTGTGCTTAGAGTTAACCATGGCCTTAGCAATTGCCTTCCGAATACCACTCATCTTCTCGCGTGTTTCTGGGTATTCACCTTGTGAAATAGCAGCGGCTGCTTTTGGTGCTTCCACTTCAGCTGTTTCAGTTACCGCAGCTGCATTAGTAGCTGCCTGTGGCGAAGGTGCTGCTCCACCGCTGACAAAAGCATCGATATCAGTCTTTAAAATTCGGCCAAGATTTCCTGTACCAGGAACTAACTGGATATTTATTCCTTTTTCACGAGCGTATTTACGAACAGACGGCATTGCTACAATTCGACGATTTGGATCTACTTCAACATGCGGTGCCACTGCTACTGCTGCTGGTTGTGGTGCTGCATCTTGTTTAACCTCTGGCGCAGGGGCTGCTGCCGCTGGCTTCTCTTCTTGTTTTGGTTCATCAGCATGTTCATCGCCTTTAAATTGAAGGTTTTCGTAACCAGGAGCATCAAAGGTTACCAAAACTTGTCCAACTGTTGCGACAGTACCTTCGCCAACTAATACATCAACTACTGTTCCTTCAACAGGGGAAGGGATTTCTACTACAGCTTTATCATTTTGAATCTCGCAAAGTACATCATCTTCTTGAACTTTGTCACCTGGTTTTACGAACCATTTAACAATTTCGCCTTCATGTATACCTTCACCGATGTCAGGCATTTTAAATTGAAATGACACTAGGATTCATCCTCCTAAATTACATGTTTTTTTGAGCAACATAACTAGAAATATTAGTGTACGATTAAATAGGTTAATTAAAAGGTTAAAACCTTTTTAGCTGTTGCAATGACATCTTTATAATTCGGAAGCCAAACAGCTTCTGCTTGCGGGAATGGAAAAACAGTATCTGGAGCAGCCACACGTAAGACTGGTGCTTCCAAACTTAAAATTGCACGATCATTTATTTCAGCAACAACATTTGCTGCAATACCAGCTTGTTTTTGCGCTTCTTGAACAACAATCGCACGGCCAGTTTTTTCAACGGATGCAATAATTGTCTCAATATCAATCGGGCTTACAGTCCGTAAATCAATTACTTCCGCAGAAAAACCTTCTTTTTCTAACTCTTCTGCAGCTTTCAATGACTCATGTACCATTGCACCATAGGTAACAATTGTAACGTCTGTACCTTCACGTTTAACTTCAGCTTTTCCTAGTGGAATTGTATATGACTCTTCAGGAACTTCTTGACGGAAAGATCGGTATAACTTCATATGCTCAAGGAAAACAACTGTATCATTGTCACGGATAGATGAAATGAGCAGCCCCTTAGCATCATAAGGAGTGGAAGGAATAACAACCTTAACTCCAGGTGTCTGAGCCATAAGTCCTTCTAAACTGTCAGCGTGCATATCAGGAGTATGTACCCCTCCGCCAAATGGCGAGCGAAATGTTACAGGCGCACTAAACTTTCCACCTGAACGATAACGTTGACGGGCTAATTGACCAGCAATAGAATCCATGACCTCAAATACGAATCCAAAAAATTGAATTTCTGGAACCGGGCGGAATCCTTGCAAACTTAGACCTACTGCTAAGCCGCCGATACCAGATTCAGCGAGTGGAGTGTCAAATACACGATCTTCGCCAAATTCCTGTTGCAACCCTTCGGTTGCACGGAATACACCACCGTTTACACCAACGTCCTCACCGAATACTAACACATTTGGATCGTTGCGTAATTCCGAACGTAAAGCATCTGTAATTGCTTGAATCATTGTCATTTGAGCCATGGCTTACTTCGACTCCTTTTCTTTGTATATTTCATATTGTTCTTTTAAGTTTTGAGGCATTTCTTCATACATAATAGACATTAAATCTGTTACCTTTTGTTTAGGTGCAGCATCCGCTAATTTAATTGCTTCTTTAATGTCTTCTTTCGCTTGTTCAATTACTTCATTTTCTTTTTCTTCTGACCATAGACCTTTGTTTTCAAGGAATTTACGGAAACGAACTAATGGATCTTTCTTTTCCCATTCATTGTCAAGGTCTGCTGTACGATAACGAGTTGGATCATCACCCGCCATAGTATGTGGACCATATCTGTATGTTAAAGTTTCAATGAATGTTGGACCTTCACCATTAATTGCACGTTCGCGTGCTTCACGTACAGCCGCATAAACAGCAAGTGGATCCATACCATCAACTTGAATTCCTGGAATTCCAGCTGCAACAGCTTTTTGAGCGAGAGTTTTGGCAGCAGATTGCTTTTCAACAGGAGTTGATATAGCGAATCGGTTATTTTGAGCAATGAAGATGGCTGGAGCTTTATATGCGCCGGCAAAGTTCATTCCTTCATAGAAATCCCCTTGTGATGTTCCTCCATCACCGGTATAAGTAATAGCTACTGCCTTTGTTCCACGCTTTTTAAAAGCAAGAGCAACACCGGCAGTTTGTACATACTGGGCACCGATGATAATTTGAGGATGAAGAACATTTACTCCGTCCGGAATTTGCATACCTTGAAAATGTCCTCTTGACCATAAAAATGCTTGGGATAATGGTAAGCCATGCCAAACAATTTGCGGAACATCACGATATCCTGGTAAAATAAAATCTTCTTTTTCTAATGCAAACTGTGAAGCTAATTGTGAAGCTTCTTGCCCAGCAGTTGGAGCATAGAAACCTAATCTTCCTTGACGATTTAAAGAAATAGAACGCTGATCAAGAATTCGTGTATAGACCATGCGACGCATTAATTCTTGAAGTTGTTCATCGCTTAAGTCTGGCATCGCAGCTTCGTTAACGATTTCACCAGATTCATTTAGAATTTGAAGTGTTTGAAATTGTTCCTCAACAACTTCTAGTGTTTTCTTCGCATCAAGCTTAGCGTTTTGAGTTTTAGAAACCATTTAGGTCACCTCTTCCTTTCAATTCAGGAGCTAAATTTTTGAAAATATTATCCACTAAGTTAGATTACCCAAAACCTAAAGAATAAAAGCAGATATTCAGGCCTATTCATTTTAACTTTGTATTGGGTAAACCCGTGATATTACATAGAAAATTGGTTAGCTTAGTCTTAAACATACTAATAAATAGTTTTCACAGAAAAGATAAGATAAAACAATTTTCTTTTACCTCACCATCATTTTATTCTGTATCACTATTTTATGTAACATCATTGATACAATTAATGAACTCATTTACAAGTTTACCTCATTAGTTTTTACACGTCAAATAGTATGTATTAATATTTTTCAACACTAACATGTTGCTAATTAATTGTTTATTATTCCTTCTGTATCATTAGATTTCAAAATCTGTTATATATATATTTTCTTTTTTTGCAGTTGTTATAATATAAAAAAATCGGCATGGTTTGCCGATTTTTTTATATTAAATACTATTTAGTTACTTGAATTAAGTCCTGCCTGCTTATAAAATGACAACTTTTTGTCATTGTATTGTTCTGTCAGCATATTAAATTTTTCATTTGCATTAGAAATCCTTTTATATGTTTCATTGAGTTTATTTACTTGGGCTTCAAGATCATCAAGTGGGAGGTTTTTATTTTTAAACATTTCGTATAATGCTTTATCATTTTTAAGGGCTTCATTATATTCAGTGAATAACTCTTCATGCGCTTCATATCTTTTCATCATCGTCTCATACATTTCATTTGCTAATTTCGTAAGGCTTGGATCTTCAAATTTATCCTTTATTTTTTTAGCTTTTGAAAATTCCTTTTCTGAGAGCTTGATACTGTTTGTTTCCTTATCCATAAGTTCTTTTCTTTGATCTACTAATAAAAGGGCTTCATCTGAAAGCTTAACGATTTGATCATATTCTTTCATGCCGAGTTCAATAATATGGTCATAAATCGCTTTTTCCTTTTTTTCAAGTTCAAAAAGCGGATTCTGTTGTTCCTCGAATACCTTTTCTGCCGTTACGACTTTTTCTAACACGGTATACATTTTTTCTTCAGGTGTTTTTTCTTTTGTACATCCTGCAAAAATCACTGCCAAAACCAATATAAAAAAAATAAAACTAGAATTTTTTATAAATGACATGTTTTAAACCTCCTGCTTATTCCATATTCTACTATATCGGCACTTGGTTTGTTTGACAATAACAAGTTTGTGAAAAGGATTCATCAGGTGGGCTTTAATCAATTGTTAACTTTTTATTAATTGTCTGATAGACTAATTATTATCAATAATTCAGTTAGAGTACAGGAGTGAGTGTTTCATGATAACGATGGGTGATATCATACGAGATGGCCATCCTTCCCTTAGAAAAGTGGCAGCAGAAGTATCCATGCCGCCTTCTGAAGAGGATAAACAAATACTAAGCAGCTTATTAGAATATGTCATTAATAGCCAAAATCCTGAAATGTCTATACAATACGGCCTGCGCCCTGGAATCGGTTTAGCCGCCCCACAAATCAATGTCTTAAAACGAATGATTGCTGTCCATTTAATGGATGAGACAGGGACTCTTTATAGTTATGCGCTATTTAACCCAAAAATTATTAGCCATTCTGTTGAAAAATCCTATTTGAACTCCGGCGAAGGCTGCCTGTCCGTTGATAGAGCAATTCCTGGCTACGTCCCGAGATATGCAAGAATCACGGTAAAGGGAACAACTCTAAACGGTGAAGAAGTGAAACTTCGTTTAAAAGGACTTCCTGCTATTTGTTTTCAACACGAAATTGATCATTTAAATGGGATTATGTTTTATGATTATATTAATCATGAAGATCCATTAAGACCGATAGAAGGTGCCATTGCAATCGAGCGGTAAATCGCCATATTTGAAGTTGTAAAAACATAAAAGAACTGGCCCAAGGGTCGGTTCTTTTTTAGCTGGATTTTATATTGTCAATCTAATTCCATGTTTAACCATGATTGAATCAGCATTTTCTTCATATAATAAAGTAAAAATACTCTTATTTTAAAAAAACTTCAATAATCTGCCATAGCTTACTTTACATTGGACAAGGTTCGTATAAAATAGGAGATAAGGAGATGATCCACTATGTTAAAGAAGCTTAGAAAGAAGCTCTTAAAACAGTGGAATGATTTACTACGAAAAAAATCTATTGCATAAATACATTGCCTAAATTTATTTAGGGCCCTTCAAACTTGCGAAGGGCTCCTTCATTATTGTAAATTGTAAAAACAACGATTCTTTTTACATACTTTTCATACAAGACTAATGTTTTCCAAAGAAAATAAATGAAAAAGATGAAAATGTTTTATATAATAGAAAAAGCTATGTCCCAAGTTAGGAGCGATATTGTAATGATATTTAAAGTATATTATCAGGAAAGCATCACAGAAGTACCTGTCAGAGAGAATACAAAAACCCTTTTTATTGAAGGTGAATCAGTAAGAGACGTCCGTTCAAAAATTGCTGACCGTGGCTATAATGTTGAATCCGTTCAAGAAGTTAAGGGAGCACACCTTAGTTATGAACAACAAAATGAAGACTATAACGTATTGGAGAAATGATAATTTATGAAATTTGTTAAGAATGATCAAACTGCAGTTTTTGCCCTGGGTGGATTAGGCGAAATTGGCAAAAACACATATGCAGTTCAGTTCCAGGATGAAATAATTTTAATTGATGCCGGCATAAAATTTCCAGAGGACGAGCTATTAGGCATTGATTATGTTATTCCGGATTATACCTATCTGGTTAAAAATCAAGAAAAAATAAAAGGTTTATTTATTACTCATGGACACGAGGACCACATTGGTGGTATTCCCTATTTATTACGTGAAGTCAATGTTCCAATTTATGGAGGCAAACTGGCTCTTGGATTAATTAAAAATAAACTTGAAGAACACGGCTTATTAAGAAATGCAAAGCTGATTGATATAAAAGAAGACGATGTCATTAAGTTCCGCAAAACATCGGTTACTTTTTTCCGCACCACTCATAGTATTCCTGATTCTTATGGAATTGTTGTTAAAACACCACCAGGTCAAATTGTTCATACTGGTGATTTTAAATTTGATTTTACTCCTGTCGGTGAACCAGCTAATTTAACTAAAATGGCCGAAATCGGTAAGGAAGGCGTACTTTGTTTACTCTCAGACAGTACGAATAGTGAAATACCTGAATTTACGATGTCAGAACGCCGCGTAGGCGAAAGTATTAACGATATTTTCCGTAAAGTGGATGGCCGAATTATATTTGCTACCTTTGCATCGAATATTCACCGATTGCAGCAAGTAGTAGAGGCTGCCGTGGTATATGGAAGGAAAGTAGCAGTTTTTGGACGAAGCATGGAAGCTGCCATAAATATTGGACTTGAGTTAGGGTATATTAATGCACCTAAAGAGACCTTTATTGAAGCAAATCAAATTAATCGACTGCCTGCTGATAAAGTTACCATCCTTTGTACTGGAAGTCAGGGCGAGGCGATGGCTGCCCTATCAAGAATTGCAAATGGTACACACAGACAAATTCAAATCATTCCCGGAGATACCGTTGTATTTTCATCTTCACCAATTCCTGGGAACACAATCAGCGTGAGCAGAACTATTAATATGCTCTACAGAGCAGGTGCTGAAGTCATTCACGGAAAACTCAGCAATATTCATACCTCTGGTCACGGTGGACAGGAAGAACAAAAGCTTATGCTTCGCTTAATCAGACCGAAGTTCTTTATGCCTATTCATGGTGAATATCGTATGCAAAGAATGCATGCTAAGATTGCCGTTGATTGTGGCGTACAAGAAGAAAACTGTTTTATCATGGATAATGGTGAAGTATTAGCTCTTTCCGAGGATACAGCACAAGTTGCAGGAAAGATCCCATCTGGTTCCGTTTATATTGATGGCAGCGGAGTAGGCGACATCGGAAATATCGTCTTACGTGACCGTAGGATCCTCTCAGAAGAGGGGTTAGTGGTTGTGGTGGTAAGTATTAATATGAAAGAATTTAAAATTGCATCAGGACCAGATTTAATTTCACGTGGATTTGTTTATATGCGAGAATCAGGCGATTTAATCAATGACGCACAGAACCTCATCACCAAACACTTGAATAGGGTAATGGAAAGAAAGACAAGCCAATGGTCGGAAATTAAAAACGAAATTACCGATACATTAGCTCCTTTCCTGTACGAAAAAACAAAACGCAGACCAATGATCTTACCAATCATTATGGAAGTGTAAATAATAAGAGAAGCGGAAGCACCTGTAGGGGCGCTTCCGCTTTTCTTTATTGTCTAGCTCCAGCGCCTAGGGGCTCGGGGTCATTAGCCAATCAGACATGAAGGTTAAAGAACAACCTTCACGCCTGCTCGTCTTATGCCTGTCGCCCCTGAGCAAGGCGCTTCCGCTTTTCTTATTCCAATACCTTTTTTTCAAATCGATCGATATCCTGGTCTGTTCCGATTACAATTAACACATCATTAGCGTGAAAGGTTTCTTTCGCTTGTGGAGAAACAATAATCTCTTCTCCTCTTTTAATAGCAACAATATTCAAACCATATCTCTTCCGAATGTCCAAATCCATAATCGTATGACCACTAAGTCTTCCATTCGCGACAATTTCAACAATACTGTGTTCATCTGAAAGTTCAAGATAGTCAACAACGTTACTAGAGGCCATATTGTTTGCTATACGTCTTCCCATATCTCTTTCTGGGTGAACAACACTGTCTGCTCCAATTTTACGAAGGACTTTTTCATGGTAATCGTTTTGAGCCTTTACTGTAATACGTACGACACCTAGTTCTTTTAGAATAAGGGTTGTTAGTATGCTTGATTGAATATCATCGCCAATAGCAACGATTACATGATCAAAGTTCCGGATCCCTAAGCTTTTTAAAACGGCTTCGTCTGTTGTATCACCTACAACTGCATGGGAAGCAATCATAGCATATTCATTGACACGTTCCTCATTTTTATCAATTGCCAGTACTTCCATCCCCTCATCGGTCAGTGTACGGCAAATACTTCCACCGAATCGGCCCAGCCCAATGACTGCAAAGCTCATTTTCATAGTATTACCCCTCTGCATCAAACATTCTTACTATGATCCATTTTAGCATTATTCATTAAAGATATATAGTATGGTACTTCTATTTACTCAGGTCTGTTTTTCTTCTTTCTATAAAAGAAAACGAAAAGAAATCCTAATAATAATAAAATAGCTATGATAGGGATATTGCCAATAATCAATACAACTAAACTTGATAAGCCAGCCAACAACATATTGATACTTTTCATAAATTGTTTTTTTGTTTTTTCCCAAGTATTTAACTTGTCTTTATCGATCGTTGGAATAACTACGCTTTTTTCATATAAAGTGATGTTAACCGTCGATAGGGATGTTTGATTTTCTAAGAATTTCATCTTTCCTTCAATGGCCTCGATTTCCTCTTGGACAACTGCTAAATCAGCAGAGATTTTCAATAAATCTTCTGTCTTTACAGCACTTTTCATGAATGCTGTTAACCGCTCTTCCACTACCCTTTTTGATTTTAATCTTGATTCAAGATCAACATATTCCTCCGTTACATCCTGCCCCGTAATGCTTCTATGCAGAACCTCAGCAGCTTGGCTCTCTGCATCATGTAAAAAAGCTTGAAAGTTTTTTTGTGGTATTCTTATTCTAATGCTGCCACTTACTTGCTCCTTCCCCTCTTTGTACACATTGGACTCAGTAATATAGCCACCATATTTGATTACTTTCTCTTCAAGAGTTTGGACCGTTTTATCGAATTTTTTTACACGTAGTTCGAGATCCGCTTGATAAATGACCATTTGGTTTTGAATTTTTATATTATTGGGTTCAGTTGGTTTTTCCGCCTTTCCCGATTCACCTGAATAAAAGTCTGCTTGCTCGCTACTTCCTGATTGAGCTTTATTTAAAGCCACATCATTACTTTGAGACATTTTTTCACTTTTTTCCTCACTGCCCGCACTGCAACCAGCAATACAAATTAATAAGATAATAAATAGGATAGGTAACCTTCGTATTCTATTTTTCATCTTCAAACACCCCTTTAATTCTTATTGTTATGGCATGTATAAATATTTACTTATAAATACCGACGAGTAAAAGGCTGCAAGGTTACAGTCATATAAAAAAGCTGCCCGTTGAATTACAACGGGCAGCTTTTCAATGGTTATTATTCTGTTTTTTCCAATTCATCCAAGACACGGTTTACACGTTTCTCGAGCATTTTCATGCCGCTTCCACCTGCTTGGAAATGACGGAGCTTCCCTTCACGGTCAAAGACATAATACGCAGGGACATATTGATTTTCGAACGCTTCTGTTAACTTATGTTCACTGTCTACAAAAATCGGTTGATTGATACCATGTTCTGCGGCTACTTGTTTAATTTCCTCGATATTCAAATCGTTTTCAGAACGCGGCATATGAACAGCAACCACATTTAATTTGTCCTTAAAATCATCACGAAATTGGTTGACTTGAGGCATTGCTTCTTTACAAAGATGGCAGCTGACCGACCAAAAATGGATTAATGTTGGTTTTTCACCGATAAGGTCAGACTTTGTTACTTCACCATTTAACCATTCAACAGCCCCGGTTAATTCTGGCATTGGTTCACGTAATTTCATGTGGTATCCCCCTATTAAAAAGACCTAACACTATAATAGGTTAGGTCAATCTATTTTCTACAAATTATACATTCAATGTAGCTTGTCCAGGCTTCCAGTTAGCTGGGCAAAGACCACCAGTTTGTAATGCTTGAAGTACACGAAGAGTTTCATCAACATCACGGCCGATATTGTTGTGGTTCACAACAGAATACATTAATTCACCTTCAGGGCTGATAATGAATAATCCGCGTAATGCGATCCCTTCCTCTTCAATTAGAACACCATAGTCACGAGCTACAACATGGTTAGTATCAGCTGCTAATGCGTAGTTTAAATCACCAAGACCATTTTCTTTACGGTCTGTTTTGATCCAAGCAAGGTGAGTATGAATAGTATCAGTAGATGCACCAATAACAACTGCATCTAAATCATCAAACTCTTCATAGCGGTCTGATAAAGCTGTGATTTCAGTTGGACAAACAAATGTAAAGTCCATTGGATAGAAGAATAATACAGTCCACTTATCGTTTTTCATGTTTTCTTCTAGACTTACTTTACCAAATTCTTTGTTTGGCAATACTGCATCCATTTCAAAACGTGGTGCTTGTTTACCTACCATACGTTCAGGCATTCAAATCCCTCCAAATATTAAGTGGTTATAGCAATTCTCATTTGCTATCCTTTATCACAATACTAATTATAGGGTAGAACTTATTTCGAGTCAATATTAAATTATAATCAATTTAATTAAATAATTATTATTAATTATAACCCTATTTCCCCTCCATAAGTTTACCCTATTTACTTCAGAATAAAACGACGATATGTAACAATTTCCCTTTTAATTCTCTTTTATTTTATCATGATTGCGAATCAGAATAAAATAATCAGCCTGCTTATCTATTCCCCAGATGAGAAAAATAAGATCTAATAACTTTAATTGCTACACCTATTGCTTCTTCCTGTGGATTTAACTTTGCATGGTGCAATCCATATGGTGATTCTACACCAAGCCAAAACATAAGCCCGGGGATTTCTTTTAACATATAACCAAAGTCTTCACCTGTCATCGCTTCCTTACACTCAATGACATCCACATTGGTTTCTTCTTCAATATATTGCATAAAGTCTCTTGTGATCGACTCCGTGTTATATACTTGATGATACATCGAACCATAATCGATTGAGACTTCACATTCAAAGCCTGCTTCGATTCCTTTAACAATTGCTTCAATGCGATGTTTAACCTTTTTCATTGATTCAGCTGAAAGCGATCTAATCGTTCCTTCCAGTCTTGCATTTTCAGCAATAATATTTTGAACTGTGCCTCCAGTAATTTTCCCTATGGTTATAACAGCACTATCTAATGGGTCAACATTTCTCGAAACAATGGTTTGGAGCTGATTGACCAATGAACATGCGGCAACAACCATATCATTCGTTTCGTGCGGTCTTGCTGCATGCCCCCCCTTGCCCTTTAGATCAATAAACAATTCAGAGGTATTTGCAAATAATAACCCTTCCTTCAATGCTATTGATCCAACGGGATACTCTGGTGCAATATGTAAGGCAAAAATCAGGTCTGGCTTCCATTTTTGCATTTCTTCTGATTTTAACATTGGTTCTGCTCCGCCAGGTCCTTCCTCGGCCGGTTGGAAAACAAATAAAAGGTCATCTTTAATTGGATTCTCTGTGAAATAAGTAAGTACCCCAAGAGCAATGCTCATGTGAAAATCATGGCCACAAGCATGCATCTTGTCATTATGTGTAGATGAAAAGGGTAAGTCTGTATCTTCACTTATAGGTAATCCATCAATATCTGTTCTATAACCAATTGTTTTATGAGGATCGATACCGTGGATCTTAACAAACAAACCAGTCTTCCATTTCTTTATGGTCATACGGTCTTGTGGCAAAGATTCAAGGTAATTTAACAAGTATGCCTGTGTTTTAAACTCTTGGAATCCTAGTTCTGGAATTTGATGAAGGTCACGGCGGATTTTGATAAAATGATTCATTTAATTACCTTTCCCCCCTATAAAAGAAGCGTGGAAAAGATCCACGCTTCCACTTTTATTATCTAACCCTAGTACCTCTAGGCAATTCCGCTTTTATAGTTGTCGAAGTTCTTGCATAATTTCAGTTTTCGATTTTGTTTTTTCATCGATGTCTTTTATTTTCCTAGCAGGCATACCAGCTACAACTGTGTACGGCGCTACATCTTGAGTAACTACTGCACCTGCAGCAACTACTGAACCTTGTCCAACTGTTACCCCCTCAAGGACCACGGCATTTGCACCAATAAGAACGTCATCTTCAATTACAACTGGCTTAGCAGATGGTGGTTCAATTACTCCCGCTAATACTGTTCCAGCTCCAATATGACAATTCTTTCCAACCGTTGCTCTGCCGCCAAGGACAACACCCATATCAATCATGGATTTTTCGCCAATCACTGCACCAATATTGATAACAGACCCCATCATAATAACTGCATTATCCCCAATCTCTACTTGATCACGGATAACAACACCTGGCTCGATTCGTGCATTAATATGCTTCATATCTAATAAAGGGATTGCAGAATTACGGCGGTCATTTTCAACTACATAATCTTCAATATTTGCTTTATTCGCTTCTAATATTTCATTAATATCAGACCACTCACCAAAAAGAACACCAGTATTCCCATTAATAAAAGTTTTTGTATCATTACCAAAATCAATACCCTCTAATTGACCTTTTACATAAACCTTTACTGGTGTAGATTTTTTGCTATTTTGAATAAAAGAAATAATTTCATTTGCATCCATCATTTTCATTAGTAGGCCCCCTATTGTTGTCGTTACTAAAAATTACTTTATCAAACAAAAGAACTGAAAACAAGGAAAAACCACCTTATTCTTCTGAAGATTCTGCGATATATTCCTTAATTAATTCGACAAAAGCTTTAACTTGCTTTAGTTGAAAGGCTGATTCATAGCCCAAAAGCCATGTATCACGTTTTAAGGGGTGATTATTCTCATCTACAAGCGGTATTTTGAAAATTTCCCTGTCAGTTTTCGTTAATGTTATCGCCGGTAGTATAGCATAACCGATACCATTAAAGGCCATTTGTTTACAGGTTTCAATTTGATCGACGACTACTGTTCTTTTTGGTGAAGTCTTAAAATTTCTCATCCACCAATCCTGAATTTCTTGATAATAATTTGAATCACTTTTAAATTGAATGAAGGGACGGTCTGTATGTAACACTTGTTCAGGACTAGTAATTTCCCTGTCAACTAAATATAACGGGTCATTAAAAAGGTGAACCTTAACCCCTTTCCAATCAGGAGTTCCCCGAATAATTCCAATATGAACTTGGTCCTCATATAAGAATTTTAAAATTTCGCTGCTCCATCCGGTCACTAATGAAATCTTAACTTGAGGGTATCTATCAATAAATTTCTTTAACACCTGCGGAAGCCAGTTTTGCCCTACAATCGAAGCAACAGCAATTTTTAAAGTGCCTGACACCCCCGATTGGAGAGAATAAATAGTTTCACGAACCTTTTCTTGCTTGGTAAGTACATCATTGACAAATTCAATGACATGTTCACCAGCAGGAGTTAGTGATAAACCTTTTTGTGAGCGAATAAATAGTTTAGTGCCCCAATCTTTTTCAATTGTTTGCAAGCGTTGTGAAAGGGCGGGTTGTGAAACAAATAGTCGTTCCGACGCCTTTCGCATATTCATTTCCTGAGCCAATACAGATAGTAGCTGAAATTCAGATAATGAGGACAAACGGACCACTCCTTAAAAAAAGCCCTGTGAAGTTACACAGAGCTATCAATCTTTTTCGGTATAAATAATATTAATAGTAAACTAATAACAGCAAATGCAAGGACAACATAATAAACAAAGTGAAGGGAATGGGTCAATCCATTCTGTAAGATACTTCGGGCTGATTCTGAGAGTTGGTCTCGTTCAGTAGATTTTAAGAGGATATTGACATCATCCACTGAATATGAATGTCTATTTTGGCTGAAATACTGACTTAGCCGATTATTTAGGATACCTCCTAGTAATGCGGCACCAATTGTATTTCCAAGATTCCGCATAAACATATTAGATGCGGTGGCGATTCCTCTTTGTTCCCAACGAACAGTACTTTGAATCGAGACAATAAATGCTGTTGATGTTAAGCCCATCCCTAATCCTACCAAAAATGAACCCAACGCTGCCCATAACGGCCCAGATGATGCTAACATTGTCACAAAAGTTATACTGCCGATGATTAAGGACACCCCGCCAATAATCGAAGTTTTTCGATAGCCAATGGTAATTAACCATCGTCCTGCTAGAGTGGATGCGATAGGCCAGCCTATTGACATCGTTGTCAATGTAAATCCTGCGACAATAGGGGTTTGTTCCATCACACCTTGGACAAATGTTGGTAAAAAGCTGGAGATTCCAATTAACATAATACCTGTTGTAAGCGATGTTGTGTTAGCGATAAGAATTGAACGTTCTTTCCATAGCGAAAATGGCATAACTGGCTCCTTAGCACGGCTCTCTTGAAGCACGAACAAAAGGAATGTTAAGGCACAAAATGCAAATAAACTAAGTGTCTGCCATGAATCCCAAGCAAAGCGGCTTCCACCCTCCACAAGAATAAACATCAGCGAAGAGATCATGAACGTCATCAATAGCGCACCAAGATAATCTATCTCATGTTTTTTCTTACTGATATCTTCATGTAAAAACATCCAGAGACCCACTAATGAAAGAATCCCAAGTGGAATGTTAATCCAGAAAACATAATGCCAGCTAACATATTGAACAAGTAATCCCCCAACTGCTGGTCCTGTAATTGCCGAAATACCCCAAACACTAGATAGATATCCCTGAATTTTCGCTCTTTCCTCAGTAGTGTAGATATCACCAACGATGGTTGTCGCGATTGGCGTTACAGCCCCAGCGCCAAACCCTTGAATCAAACGAAATACTATCAACATTTTCATGGAAGTAGCGAACCCACATAGTATCGAACCGATTAAAAAGAATATAATACCGATTGTAAGTATTGGTTTCCGACCGAATAAGTCAGATAATTTCCCATAGATGAGCACGGTTACAGAATTCATTAATAAGTACGCAGAAAATACCCAGCTATAAAGGGTGAATCCGCCTAGGTCTGCAACTATGGCCGGCATAGCAGTGGAAACAATCGTGGCTTCAATCGCTCCCATAAACATTGCTAACATCACTGATGCTAATACTAGTGGTTTTTTTGTTTGCTTTTTTCGTGAATCTTCTTTGGTAATCTTTCCAGTAGGGATACTCATATTACCACCTCAAACGTTAAAAAAATCAAGCTCCCATTTTGGGAGCCTAAAAGCATCATTTTTCAGTGTTTTGAATTTTGTTAATTATTTTATTTAATTGATTTAATAAAGTGCTTCTTGGTAATATTCCTTCAAAATAACCATCATCAGTCTCTACACATAAAAAAGGTTGAGTAACAAGTAACTCAAGGCATGTTTTAATTGATGCCGAAATTTTCACGCGCGGTACCGAGCTTTTCATAATCTCTTCTACACGCTTTCTTTCAAGTTGTTCAAACTCAATTCGTTCTAATCCTAGAATTGAATCCATAATAATTGGTGTGCTAATTAACCCATGAAGTTTGTAATGGGGATCTAACACAGGAATTGCCGTATAACCGCTTTTTGTTAAAACTAATAAGGCATGTTCGAGGTTATTCCCAATTTGCACATGTGCGACCCGTTCAGAGGGGATCATTAATTCTTTTATCGTTAATTTTAAAAATTCATCGTTAGGAAGACTGATCATCGCCGTAACTCCTCAATTTGTTTTTCTACAGTTACATTCTACCATAGTATCCAGGAGTCTGTGTTAAATTTGGTACCGTAACGTTGGAAACGTTTCCTCCTCCTGCACCATTGTGCACGACATGAAAAAGAAAGGAACCCTTAAGGTCCCTTATTGAATCAAATCAAAAATTTCAATTGTAATCATATCAATATTATCAAATTGATAACGTTTTGGTTTTTCCTTTTCATTATAGACCTCTAATTCAAATGTCTCCGTTTTCGGATGAAATGTTACTTGACACTTCCGATCTCCGTTTACTTCGAAATAGCGTTGTGCTGGTTCACCACTATTTGCTGTTTCCTGAAGATTTTTTAACCTCGTTAATATACCTTGAAGCTGTGACATATGCTTCGACTCCTTTCCAACCAAACAAACATCTACAATTATATTTCTCATTTAGCATTTTTCTATCCGAGTGGATGACTTTCACAATTTTCCAGACGTAATTAAATATGCCAATATTAAAAGAATAAAATAACACTGACCATTTGTCCAAGTAAAAATAATAAAATAGGGTAATTTTTTCTATGTGACTGAAGTTTGGGTATTAAACATATAACAATCCTTTAAAGTAATTGATCGTTTTGGAATAAGTATTGATAGGCAATATCAATAAATAAATAATCATCCCCATTCATAGGAAAAGAAAAAGTACGAATGGTTTCTCCAGTTTCTATATCAGAGTATAAGTCAGATAAGATCCCTTTCCGCTCATTTCTCATTTTAATAATATTTTCTAAAAAATATGGCCGCCAGCTCCAGTTCTTATGAATGTATTCTGCTTGTTCAATCCATCCATCTATCCCTTTGAAAATATTGACAGATTTCTGGAAGCCATCCTCATCACAGACATACATCCTAAAAGCTATCTGGTCTAATTCTTTTATTAAAGCCTGAAAAAGGGTTTGAAATGTTCCATTCCTGTTTTTCATCACAATCTCTTGAACCTTAGCTTGAAAGGTTTCTGCAGTCGTATAAACAGCCTCTAATTTCTTTTTTTCATAGGAAATAAAGTCATGAAACTTATCTTTTAATCGCTCTTTCAACAAATCATGTTGAATAAAGTCAGGTGCAGGCGGATGTAAATAATATCCCTGATAATAGCGGCCGCCATTTTTCCATGCAAATTGCAGCTGATAACTCATCTCAATATTCTCAAACAAGAGGGTTGCACCTATTTTCCTTGCCAGCAGGGATAACGAATACAATACATCATTAAAATTTATTCCTGTTGATGTTGATTTTAAAGCCTGTAAGTTAATTTTCAAAATATCTGGTTCCAGCTGCCCAATCCGTTCAAAATAATGACTTTCACTATCAATTCTTGCAATGGCTATTTTTATTCCATATGTTCGATAATATTGCAGTAAGTGATCAAATTGATTTAAATCCCCAGAATAATTCCGATCAGATATTTCAAGGACAATTCGAGTGAGATTAAACCCTTTTTTTTCAAAAGAGAGCAGTTCTTGTAAGAAAGGCTCACCATGCCCGTACATTAATAAATCAGCATGTCTATTTAAAAATATACTTACATCCTCATCTAGGGTCAGTGCTTTTTCTAGCGCCATTTTAACTAATAACAAATCTACTTCGTATTTATATTCATCAGGAATTTGATCATCTTGAAAAAAGTTCCCTAAACTAATGATATTCTCTTCAGATTTATATCTCCCTAAGACCTCATAGGCAATTACACTTTGTTGATCGGCACTAAAAATCGGTTGAAAATAGGGAAATACATTTTCAAGATCCGATAGTATTTCCAAAGCATCCATCCAAGTACCTCCAAAAATTTTTTCTTATTATACCATACGCTTATGTAAAGTTTATCGTTCTTTTCCAAAAGGATACCATTATAACCGCCTAGAAACAATCATATCCTATACCCAAGTTGTATGATAAGGAGGATATGTTTTGAAAAGACTTTGTTTATTAACCATGATCCTTCCTATGTTTGGATGTAGCCATTTTGATGCTGATACCAATGATAACATTGAAATTAAACAGCCTCTCTCCGCGGTAACAGTAGAAGAGAGCACACCCAACTCTTCAGCACCTAAGTTAAATAGTACTCCTTACAATATTCACGATGTAACAGAGCAAGTGATAAATGTTAAGAATAAAGTAAATAAAAGCAAGTCGGTTACTACCACCCAAAAGAAAAAAGAATCCGTAATGTTGAATGTAGTGCTAATAAAGCAAAATCCTGAGTTACGATACGGTTGTGAAGTCACAAGTCTTGCAATGGTGTTAAATTATGCCGGGGTAAAAACAAGCAAGTTCGACCTTTACAGATCTGTTCGGAAAGATTCAGACCCGTTAATCAAATCACCAAAGGGTGATATTTTACGTTGGGGAAACCCTGCTGATGGCTTTGTTGGGGATATGACTGGCCGCAGAGCAGGTTATGCTGTGTTTGACAAACCAATGATTGATTTAATCAACCAAAAACTTCCTGGAAGAGCGGTTAATTTAACAAACAAGCCCTTCGACCAAGTATTAGAGCATGTATCTGCTGGATATCCTGTTGTAGTTTGGACAACCGGGGATTACCGCCTGCCTGACCGTTGGGAGGGATGGTACCACGGGAAGCAATATATTAAAACTCCCCTTGATTTACATGCCGTCGTTTTAGTAGGGTATGACACCAATTATGTCTACTTGAATGACCCCCTTTCAGGTAGAAAAAAAGTACGGGTTGGTAAACAACAATTTATATCATCGTGGAAAGCATTAAAAAGCCGAGCAGTTAGTTACCATTAGGAAAAGCAGCCAAATTTGGCTGCTTTTAAGAATATTTTATCTTTTTATGAATAAACACATACAAAGTACCTTTCCACTTGCATTATTTATCGTTTTTAATGAAAATACAGAAAGATGCTGCTTTTTTGGTAAATAACAGATAGGCTGGTAGAAAAAATGGCTAAAAAACAGACGAGGAGAACGTTTTTAAGACGATCATTTGGCTCAGTCCTTACCCTTCTTGGCTTAAGTTCGGGTGGATTTCTATATGCTAACCGAATAGAGCCTTCCTTACTCGATATACAAGAACTTCAAATAAAACATCCATTAATCCCAAAAAGCTTTGATGGGATAAAACTAGTACAATTTAGTGATACTCATTTAGGTTTTCAGTATAGTCTTCACCAATTTACTAAATTAGCAAAAAAAATTAATAGTCTTCAACCTGATATAATTTTGTTTACTGGAGATTTAATGGATGAGCCCAATCAATATACAGAGATTAATAAATTGATGCCGATTTTAAAGGGTTTACATGCTCCATTTGGAAAATACTGCATTTTTGGAAATCACGATCATGGCGGATATGGTTCTGATATTTACAGAAATATCATGGAGAACTCTGATTTCAACGTCCTTTTAAATGAATCAGCTCCAGTTAAAATGAGTGATGGAAGCATGATCTGTTTGCTCGGAATTGATGATGCGATGTTAGGGAATCCTAATCTGCCATTGGCATTAAGAAATGTGCCTCAAAATACTTTTAAACTATTATTATCGCATGCCCCTGATCTTGCACAAACCGCGGCACAATATCCGGTCCATTGGCAACTTAGCGGCCATAGCCATGGGGGACAGATTAAAATCCCATTTTTGGGAGCACTTGTGACTCCCCCATTTGGCCAATTATACCCAGAGGGTCTTTATTCAGTTGGTGATGATTCCCCACTATCACTCTATGTGAACAGAGGAATTGGAACCACTCGCCTCCCTTTTCGCTTTTTGTCAAAACCTGAGTTAACTATTTTTACGCTTAGACACGAAAAGTAATCAAGAAAAAACTCCTTTCCATTATTTTTGAAGGGGAGTTTTTTTAAATTAGAAAAAGTTCTTTACAATAATGTTTGTACATTCGATTATTTATATTTTACAATGAAATTAACGTTATATTCCTTTTTCTTAATAAAAAAGGTATAATATAGGTGTTTTATATAACTGAAAGGAGAACATATTTTGAATCGTGATCAGAAAGGCCCCCTAATCAATCTAAATCTAACCATCGACAACCTCGCACAAGCTATCTTTATTGTGAATCGCCATGCCAAAACAGCACCTAATCCCAAATTATTGTACAAATTAAAACAGGAAACACTTAAGAAATTAATTAACGAAGGTAAAGCGAAAAAAGTGGGTCTCCATTTTTCTGAAAATCCGCGAAATAGTCAACAGCAGTCCGATGTGCTAGTTGAATGTGGAAGGTACACATTTCATATGCCTCCAACGAAAACTGACTTTCTAAATCTACCTCATTTTGGGAAATTAGACGAACGAGTAAGAAATCCAAAAGCAACACTTTCCCTTAATTCAGCAAAAGCATTACTTCAACTTTATACAGGTATTTCAGATCTTGAGCAAATTCCACCGAAAAATAAAAAAAGCAAAACCTATCAAAAACCCATCTTCAAAAAATTAGGCGAAAGATACTCTTGAAGCCAGGTCTCCTGGCTTTTTCATTTGGAACGTCTGTCCTTTTTCGCAAAAGCTTCGTGATGATTTTGTGAACAATATCACTAAAATATAGACGTGTATTCACAGCAGATTTACAATACAGTTATAGATAAATAATTCAAAGAGGTGCTTTACCAATGAAAGGAACTGCGATTCTTTTTCAGGAGCAAAATGTTACATTTATTGAAGATGTTGATCATTCTATTTATGAAGAAATTAAAGAACAGTGTGGTTGTGAACAATGTCATTGCAAACTCGAAAATAAATTAGTTAATTTCGGTGCTGTATCACCTGTATTTTGGCACGAAGACGAAGTTGACTGGGACTATGGCTACTAAAGATACTGTCATTTTAAATACACCACCACCCTCTAAAAACGATCTGAGAGCTCAGATCGTTTTTTTCATCGCTGTTTGGTAGAATCTTCACCCCAAAATAGTCTATAATCATTTTATACATAAAAAGAAATGAAGATATCCTCGGAAGGATGGACAATGTTGGAGCATTTAATCAATCAACGCGTAAAAAATATCGAAATCTCCGGAATTAGAAAGTTTTTCAATATGGTGGCCGATGTCGATGACTTAATTTCCTTTACGATTGGGCAGCCTGATTTTCCTACTCCAGAGCATGTGAAAATGGCCGGTATTGATGCGATTAAGCAAAACTTCACTTCATACACCCATAATGCAGGAACGATAGAATTAAGGGAAGCTGCTTGTAATTTTGTTAAAACTAAATATGGCTTGGATTATAAACCTGAATCAGAGGTTATTGTTACTGCAGGGGCAAGCGAAGCAATCGATATTGCATTTCGGACTATTTTAACAGAGGGTTCGGAAGTTCTTTTACCGGGGCCGATTTACCCTGGCTATGAACCAATTATTAATATGATGGGAGCAACCGCAGTCCATGTCGATATTCGACAAAATCAGTTTCGCTTTACTCTAGAAATGATTAAACCCTTAATTACTGAGAAGACCCGCTGTATCGTACTCCCCTACCCTTCTAACCCAACGGGAGTGAGTCTTACAGAATCAGAGTTAAGAGAAATAGCCGATTATCTTAAGAATAAAAATATCTTTATCCTGGCTGACGAAATATATAGCGAGCTTACCTATGATCAGCCACATAAGTCAATTGCTGCTTTTCTAAAGGAACAAACCATCCTCATTAATGGTTTATCAAAATCCCATTCAATGACAGGCTGGAGAATCGGCTTTTTATTTGCCCCTGATAGCATCGCAAAACATATTTTAAAGGTTCATCAATATAATATTTCTTGTGCCACTTCCATAGCACAGAAGGCAGCCTATGCGGCATTAACAACAGGTATTGATGATGCGATTGTTATGAAAGAAGAATATTTAAAAAGAAGAGAGTATGTTTACAAGCGTTTATCGGCTATGGGACTTAATGTAGTTAAGCCAGACGGTGCATTTTATTTCTTTATAAAAATCCCTGAAACCATCGCATTAAACAGCTTTGATTTCTGCCTTAAGCTTGTTCAAGATACAAAAGTGGCTGTTGTTCCAGGTAGTGCTTTCTCAGAATATGGAGAGGGCTATTTCCGTTTATCGTTTGCTTGTTCGATGGAATTATTAGAACTCGGCCTAAACCGGCTAGAACCATTCTTGAAAAACTTGAAATAGGGAAAATTTAAGACCCTCACAATGAATGTGAGGGTCTTAAGATGTAAGTATTACTGCCCTTTGTATTTCCCATTATTTTTAGGTGCTTTTTCTTTTTTTGCTTTTTCTTTATGAACTTGATTTGCCGCTGCTGAACCTATTTCAGTGGCGAATTCTTCGTTGGCAACTGCAGAATCAAATCCCTTTTTATTCTTTTGTTTAGCGTCGTTCTTTTTCGTCCTTTTAGCCATGTTACAATTCCTCCTATATCAAGATATCTCTCATAGTTTCAAATAGATAGGAGGAATTTATTCAATCCAATTTATCACTTCCAATATTTATAAAGCGCTTGGGTACCGCTATTTTCTTCTCCTCTTTCTGCCAATTGATCATATAAAGACTTTGCCAAGGAAAGACCTGGCACTTCCATCTCCATTCGTTCTGCTTCATCTATCGCGATTTTCATATCTTTAATAAAATGCTTTATGTAAAAACCAGGTTCAAAATTTCCTGCTAACATTCTAGGAGCAAGATTGCTCAACGACCAGCTGCCAGCAGCTCCGGTGGTTATACTTTTAAGGACATTTTCAGGGTCCAGACCAGCTTTTTCAGCATAATTAATCGCTTCACAGACACCCATCATATTTGAAGCAATCGCAATTTGATTGCACATTTTTGTATGCTGACCTGCACCAGGTTTACCTTGATAGACTACGTTAGTTCCAAGAAGTTCTAAAATAGGCCGCACCTCTTCAAATGCTTCCTTTTCACCACCAGCCATGATCGAGAGTTTAGCTTCTTTCGCTCCCACATCTCCACCAGATACTGGTGCATCTATAGCCTGGATTCCTTTTTTCTTTGCCTCCTCATAAATTCTAACCGCAAGTGAAGGAGAGGAGGTTGTCATATCGATAAAGTAACTACCTGAAGTTCCATTAAAAATTAAACCATCTTCATCGAAGTATATTTCTTCCACATCTGTAGGATAACCTACCATTGTAAATGTCACCGATGCCTTTTCAGCCACCACTTTGGGAGTTGCAGCCCAATCTGCACCTAGATCTAATAGTTCTTGTGCTTTTTCCTTTGTCCTTGAATAAACAACTAAGGAGTATCCAGCATTTATTAAATGACCTGCCATACTTTTTCCCATAACCCCAGTCCCAATAAAACCAACCACCGTATTTTCTGGTGAAAGCAACATCATCATCCCTCTCATGTTTATTTTCTTATTTATTTTAGCATTATCTATTAAAAATATCGCAAAAAAAAACCGGAGCGTCCCAATCGCTCCAGTCTTTGTGCTCCATCTCCAATATTATGCACATCTTTATTTTGCCCTTTTTCATTCCAACATAATCATAAATTACAACTCTGATGAAAAGTTTGTGAGATAGACACGTCCGAATACTTCTTGATTATTAAAGACTTCAATCGAAACCGCATTATTCTTTTCAATCATGTTTTTAAGTTCATGAATATGTAAATCTTCTTTTAGTGGAAGCGGGTCCATAAAAATATATTTTTCGCTTTTTCCTTTTACTTCTAAATATTCACCGTTTAACACTTGATCTTCGCCGTATACTATTTCTCTTTTACCAATTGCGGCTGCTAGTTTATCATCATGAATAGTTACTTTCACTTTATATAATTGCTGCCCTGATAATATTTCATTGTTAATTCGAAAACGGAACTGTAATTCATTATTTTTTGTCAACAAAGCATCTGCATAACGATTGACAATTAATTCATTGGAAAACAGTAAACCACAGCCACTCATTAGCATGGACCCACATAGAACCAAGAGCAAAACAGTCATGAAACGAATATTTTTCAGCATGTAATAACACTCCCTTAATATTTTTACCATAGCCAAAATACATCGGTAATAAACGTAAAGAAAGGTTAATATAGGAAAAAACTTTTTTTAAATTGCTTTGATCATCCCTCCATCTACTAAAAATGAACTGCCTGTCATATAAGAATTAGCATCAGATAATAGGAATGCCGCAACATTTGCAAATTCCTCAGGAGTACCGTATCTCTTTAAAGGAATTCCTTCCTTGGCCTTCAATGCAATGGTTTCTCTGTCAACCCCTAATTTATCTGCGTTTACTTGATCTAAATGATTAACGCGGTCCGTGGCAATCCGACCAGGTGCAATCGTATTAATTAAAATATGATATGGAGCTAACTCAGACGCTAGTGTCTTTGAAAGCCCAACAATGCCAGTCCGGAAAGTGTTTGAGAGTATTAATCCTGGAATCGGTTCTTTAATTGAAGTAGATGCGATGTTAAGAATTTTCCCGCCTTGCTGTTTTAAATAGGGCAATGCTGCACGAATCATTCGAACATATGATAATAAATTCAATTCAAAGGAACTCTGCCATTCATCATCTGTTAATTCCTCAAACGAACCTGCAGGGGGACCTCCAGCATTGTTCACTAGCAAATCGATACTTTGAAATGTATCTGCAGTTACTTTTACCAACTGATTAATATCCACTACATTCATTATGTCAGTTTTTTGGTAGGCTACTTTTCCCATTCCGAGAGATTCAAGCTGACTTGCTTTCTGTCTTAGCTTTTCCTCTTCACGTCCAGAAATCATAACATTTGCTCCCTCTTTTACTAAACGTTCAGCTATTGCAAACCCTAGACCCTGGCTCGAAGCAACAACCAAAGCTGTTTTACCAGTTAAATTCAACTCCATCGTGTTCGATTCCTCCTTCATAAATCTACTACTAGTATACAGGATATATTGAGGGAATACTTGGTAAAATTTCATAAAAAAAGAGACAGATTTATTCTGCCTCTTTTCCAAAAACTAGAGTGGTCTTTAAAAGGTATGTGCCAAATCTTTTGCTCTTGCAATTGCATTTTCTTTAATTTCTTGCGCCTTGTCAGGCATAGCATTATGACCTTCTACAAACAATCCTTCAAGAGAAGGAACTCCAAAGAAACTCATCATCACACTAATATACCGGTGCCCCATTTCCATCTCTGCTGCAGGCCCCTCTGAGTAAAATCCACCTCGTGCTTGTATGTGCAAGGCTTTTTTATCAGTTAACAAACCTATTGGACCTTTTTCCGTATATTTAAAGGTCTTTCCTGCAACTGCTACTGAATCAAGATATGCCTTCATAATGGGTGGAAATGAGAAATTCCATAGAGGCGTGACAAATACATATTTATCGGCACTCACAAACTGCTCACTTAACTCGTTAAGGCGGCTGACTTTCTGCTTTTCTTCTCCTGTTAGTTCATCAAAGCTTTGACCGGAACGGAGTTTCCCCCATCCGCTAAATACATCAGCATCAATATGAGGTATATTTTCTTTATACAAATCTAAATGTATAACCTCGTCACCAGAATTAACTTGTTTATAGCTATCAATAAAAGCCTTACCTACTGCCATACTATAGGATTGTGTTTCATCGTGAGGATGTGCCGTGATATACAAAACGCGTACCATTCATGCTCCACCTTTCATTTGAATAAAGACATTATTATTATCAGTTTAAAGGCAGGAAAATAATCAAAAAGGATCTGCCCGAAGACAAATCCTTTTTCTTCCATTATTTATTCATTTGTATCAAGGGAGTAAGGGTTCCGACCAATATTACTTCTCATTTCATCAGTCATCTGGAATGTTTCATTAACCAATGACTCATTTGTTGCCTGACCTAGTAGTGAACTCCCATCATAATGTACAGGTTTTTGTTCCATATGTCCTTTCACCTCCGCCATTACTACTATAGTATGTATAATTATCACCTAATATATTTCCTGATTTTGTCTATCAACCACCCAAAAGAACTTCCATAAAAAAGGGTATTTAGCATTACTTATTATACTCAAAGATCGATAATAAAAATGACAAATATATGAAAAGTCAAAAAAATATATGTATGCATAACAAAAAGACCGGCTAATCTTCAGCCGGTCTTTCTGTTTCATATATTTACTTTGTTGCAGCATTAACTGCTTCGATAACCTGATCAGTTGTTTGCATATTTAAAACTTCTTGAGCAAGCTTCTCCATATCAGATTTTTTCAAATTCCTGATTTGAGAACGAGCTTTTAAAATTGATGTAGCACTCATTGAAAATTCATCAAGTCCAAGTCCAATGAGAACTGGAATAGCTGTTTCATCTCCTGCCATTTCCCCGCACATACCTGTCCATTTTCCTTGTGCATGTGCTGCATCAATAACCATTTTTACTAATCGTAAAATGGATGGGCTATATGGCTGGTATAAGTAAGAGACACGCTGATTCATTCGGTCTGCAGCCATTGTATATTGAATTAAATCATTTGTACCAATACTAAAGAAGTCTACTTCTTTTGCAAATTGATCCGCTAAGACGGCCGTTGAAGGAATTTCAACCATAATACCAAGTTCAATACCTTCAGCAACTTTCTGGCCTTCTGCAAGAAGTTTTTGCTTTTCTTCTTCAAGAATTGTTTTGGCAGCACGGAACTCATCTAGTGTTGCAATCATTGGGAACATGATTTTTAAGTTTCCATAGTTGCTCGCACGTAACAGTGCTCTAAGCTGAGTTCGGAAGATGCCTTGCTCTTCTAAACATAAGCGAATTGCACGGAAGCCTAAAAATGGATTCATTTCCTTTGGAAGATCCAAGTAAGGAAGTTCCTTATCTCCACCAATATCTAGGGTACGAACAACCACAGGTTTACCATTTAAACCCTCTAAAACAGCCTTGTAGGATTCAAACTGTTCTTCTTCTGTTGGTAGTTGGTCTCTTCCCATATAGAGGAATTCAGTCCGATATAGACCTACACCCTCACCGCCATTTTCAATAACTCCTTTTAAATCCTTTGGAGTTCCGATATTGGCTACTAACTCAACATGGTGATCATCATTTGTTACAGTTGGTTCATTAACAAGCTTGGCCCATTCGGCTTTTTGAACTTCATACTCATTATGAATTTTACGGTACTGATCAACAAGCTCAGGTGTTGGGTTAATATGTACCTCACCCTTAAGTCCATCAACAATAACAAGATCTCCATTATTGATTTCCTCTGTCGCTGCCTTTGTTCCAACTACCGCTGGAATTTCCATTGAACGAGCCATTATAGCTGAATGAGAGGTACGTCCACCAATGTTTGTTGTGAATCCTAAGACAAATTGTCTGTTTAATTGAGCTGTGTCGGAAGGAGTTAAGTCTTCAGCAACAATAATCACTTCTTCAGCAATCATACTTGGATTAACAAGCTGCACACCTAATAGATGAGCTAATACACGCTTCGTTACGTCACGAATATCTGCTGCACGTTCTTTCATATATTCATTATCCATCTGTTCAAACATCATAATGAACATATCTGCTGTTTCCTTTAATGCAGATTCAGCATTTACTTTATCAGACTGAATTTTATCTTCAATTGGTGAATTTAATTCAGGGTCACTTAATACAAGTAGATGTGCTTCAAAAATCGCTGCTTTATCAGCTCCAAGGTCTACTTTTGCACGGTCACGAATTGCTTCGAGTTCTGTTTTAGATTTCTCTATAGCCTTGCGGAAACGGTCAACCTCAGCAGCAGCATCATCAATTGTTCTTGATTCAAAAGATAAATCTGGTTCAACAAGACGGTATGCTTTTGCAATAGCGATCCCGTTTGATGCGGCTATTCCCTGTAAAAAAGTCATTATTCTGCCAATCCTTCTTTTTTCAATGTCTCTTCAAGGCTATTTAATGCATCGTTTGCATCGTTTCCTTCTGCAGAAATGGTAATATCAGCTCCTTGGCCAACACCTAAAGACATAACGCCCATAATTGATTTTAAGTTAACTTTTTTACCTTTATATTCTAAATGAATCTCAGAATCAAATCTGCTTGCTGTTTGAACTAATAAAGTTGCTGGTCTAGCGTGAATTCCTGTTTCTGCGACTATTTTAAATTGTTTTTCTGACATGCTAATCAAACTCCTTTAGTATTTATATAAGATAAAACTTGCTTCATTAAAAATAAACATTTCTCATCATTTAGTCAACTAAATCAATAACTAACTAAAGAGTAATAGTAAAATCATTTCTTTCCAACTATTTTTTCCCAAAAAGAAACAAACATGTAATGCTTATTAACTCTGATGATAATGTTTTGATTTATACAATTGCTAGAATATCATTTTCTTCATATTCAAACAACTGAAAAAGGCTAATTTATATTTTATGTCACAAATCTGTCAAAAACAATCAAAATCTTTCATTTTTTTAATAAACATAAAAAATCCTTCAACATAACTTCTACAGCATTTTAGTTATCCGGATTTTTTATTACTATATAGAAAAAGAACTCCCTATTGCGAGAGTTCTTCTGTGTCAGCCATTAACTTCTTGGCTCCTCTAGATATTGATACAATACATCTCCGCCCCTTTGACCAATCCCGCGGAAATGTTTAAAGTCTGCCCTTTTCACTAGCACCTGACGAAATTCCATAAACTGATCATTTGTGACATAATACTCAGAAAGTTCCCCTGACATGAGGCGATTCAATATATCTGTAATCATTTCTTCTGTCATTTCAAACACCACCTTCACCTGATTTTATTTTAACGCAACCGCCTTTCCTTAAGCCAGCATTGTAAATTTCTTCAGTGATTTTTGAAAGCGTTTTCTATTCTTTTGTTGCCTTTTTTCTCATATAATTATATTGTTAATAAAGAATTAACATAATTGTCAAATAAAAGGCTTTACGAAACGAAAAAAGTAGTGCAAACTGTTATTTAACTGGATTTTATTTATAGTTTTTGAGGTAAAGGAGAGAGACATTATGAGAAAAGCAGAAGTTGGAAATATCATAGAATTCCGTGGTGGCTTGAAAGGGATTGTTGAAAAGGTAAATGAAAATTCTGTCATTGTCGACCTAACAGTTATGGATAATTATCGTGATTTAGAATTGGATCAGCGAACTGTTGTCAATCACAAAAACTATAAAGTTATAAAAGAAAGCGCTTATTAAAATAATAGTATACTAGAAAAGGCAGCCCTTACTATGGCTGCCTTTTCTTTTTTGACATTAGCCAAAATAGTTATTGGCCCTTTCCAGCTTCATTTGCCAATTGCTTTTTTGTTTTTACTTTTCCATGTGGATTTTGATCTTGCTTCCGGACAGTCCATTCTCTTTCTTGTTCACTTTTTGATTTGCTCATTTCTTTCACTCCCTTCCTTTTTTATTTTTTTCTTTTCTTTATGTTCTAACCTAACGAAACCGTAAAATTAGAGATGTAATGATTTCCATTCGAAAAACTAATTTGATAAAATATATTTTATGTTTTGTAAAAAGGAGATCGCGTAATGAAGATATTCTTCCAAGACCCGCGCGTACTAATTGGATTAATTATTGCACATGTACTTTTATTTTTTTCATTTCATGATAAAGTGATCTTTTGGTATATTTTTGCTGGTTCGATTTTAATCTTAATCGCTTATGCTATGTTTCAAGAAGAGGTGGATGATAACGTATCCTTTATTCAGTATATTTTTCTTGGGGCACTTACCGGTTTATTATTATATAGTATCTTTTGGGTTGGGATTCGGGGAATGAAGATCCTGCATCTACCCTATGATACAAGTCTTAGGAACCTATATAAATGGTTTGCTCCTACAATATTTTGGCAATATATTGCCCTTGTATTAGTTGCAGCCCCAGGAGAAGAACTTTTCTGGCGGGGGTTTATCCAAAAAAGATTGAGCAAAATGTTTAAGCCTGGGTTCAGTATTTTGGTAGCGTCAATCCTGTACGCTTCTGTCCATATTTATGCCGGCTCATTTTTATTAGTACTTGCAGCCTTTATTTCTGGTTTCGCTTGGGGATATCTGTACCTTTGGAAAAAGAGTATGCCTTTGGTGATTGTTTCTCATATCATTTTTGATTTGATGATGTTTATTTTCTTACCTTTGCATTAAAAAGCAGTTGCTCTCCTGAACAACTGCTTTTTTTTATTTTCTGACACTTGTTGGTAATGGCTTTATCCAAAGTAAAATAAAAAAAATCATACAAATATACCCAAACAAAGGATATAAATAGGAGAGCAGCGTCCCATAATTTACAAGGCTGATTAAATAAGAAACAACAAAAATGAGTGTTACAGATAGGATTGTCGGAATAGACGAATATTGTTTCAACTGCCGATCGAGTCCAAACACATTTCCAATCACAGAGGTGAAAATTTCTCCATAAATAACGAGAACAAAAATCCAAAATAAAAAAGGGGCTAAATTTTTCATGACAATGGCCATTGGGATGTTATATATTTCTAAACTAGGAAGCATGATTAACGAAAAGTGACTTGCAATTAAGATTATAGTTAAAGCAGCCCCTCCAAGAATTCCTCCCCATTTAATCGTCCAATCATCTTTCACTTCTGTAGCAATTGGCACTAAAACTGCTTGAGATAGGCCAAGATTTAATGCCACATAAGAAAATGGGGCGATGACACTCCTCCAGCCATCATCCGCATGCGGAATAAAAAGTAATTGATCGATAAAGTGGGGCATTTGCACTGAAAAGAGCATTAAGATAAGGCTGAAAGTTATCATAAGTGGAACAACAAATGTATTAACTGCAAAAAGACCTTTTGTTCCAACTAACATGACTAAAAAGGATAAAAAAATGGTCAAGAAAACGCCGGCCGCTTTTGGCAAACCTAACTGCTCCTCAAATACAGCCCCTGCTCCGGAAAGCATGACTGCACTAACTCCAAGAAGCATAAAAAGCATAAAAATATTAATGACACGACTTGGCCATTTGCCAAACAAATACTCATTAAACTCTTGATAGGATTTTGCATTTATATGTGCAGCCATTCTCATTAATTTCGACCCCAATGAAATAAAGAGATATCCGCTCATTATTATACTTATTAAGCCAAAGAAACCAAACCGTGAAAAAAATTCAACGATTTCTTTTCCCGTGGCGAAACCAGCCCCTACTACAGTCCCTACATAGACTGCAGCTATCTGAAACGCTTGCGTCCATTCCCTCTTCACATCATCTCCTCCTTATCATCAATATATGATGATAGGGGCAAACTCAGACGAGCTTTTTTCCTTAATTAGAAAGCATTGCCAAAACATTTCTCTTGAAAGTCAAAAAAGGTCAGAGTATACTATCGACATAAGGTCAAATATAGTCAAAGTCAAACAATATTATTCCATAATTTAATAGGAGGTTATTTACTTATGCTTTGTCAAAAATGTAATGAAAATAATGCAAACGTACAATTAAATATGATTATTAATGGGCAGCGTAAGGAAATTAAACTCTGTCATGAATGTTATGCAAAAGAAAAGCAATCTTTAGGAGCAGGGCTGGGTCAAAATATGAACTTTTTCCAAGGTTTCCCGTTCGAAGACTTTTTCATGTCAAGTGCAGCCCATGGGAAAGATGACATCAGTCAACCTGTTACACAAACTGGGGGAAAAAGCAGACATAGCAGTTTTATAGATCAATTCGGACGAAATTTAACTCATCTGGCTAAAGCGGGATTAATTGATCCGGTAATTGGTCGTGATGGAGAAGTAAAGCGTGTTATCGAAATATTAAATAGACGTAATAAAAATAATCCTGTCCTAATTGGTGAACCAGGAGTGGGAAAAACAGCGATAGCTGAGGGTCTTGCGCAGAAAATTGCGGAAGGAGATGTTCCTGGTAAGTTGCGTAATAAAGAGGTTTACTTGCTAGACGTTGCTTCCCTCGTTGCCAATACAGGAATTCGCGGACAATTTGAAGAGAGAATGAAACAACTCATTTCCGAATTACAAGACCGGAAAAATATTATTCTTTTTATTGATGAAATCCACCTTCTTGTTGGTGCTGGTTCCGCAGAAGGGTCAATGGATGCAGGAAATATCTTAAAGCCTGCCTTAGCCCGCGGTGAGCTTCAATTGGTTGGTGCAACCACACTTAAGGAGTATCGACAAATCGAGAAAGATTCGGCTTTAGAACGACGCTTCCAGCCGGTACATGTTCTTGAACCAACACCAGAGGCTGCCATTGAAATTTTAAAAGGGATACAAAAGAAATATGAAGATTATCACCAAGTAAACTATTCCGAGCAAGCGATTCTTGCCTGTGTTCACTTGTCACATCGCTATATCCAGGACCGCTTCTTACCTGACAAGGCGATTGATTTACTGGATGAGGCTGGTTCAAAATTAAATCTTAATTCAGATTATCAAAACAATGAACAAATTGAACAGCGCTTAAAAGAGATTGATGTTGAAAAAGAAGAGGCACTGAAAGGCGAGAATTATGAAAAGGCAGCTACACTTCGCGATGAAGAAGCCAAACTGGAAAAAGCATTAAATAAGGTTTCAGGTATAGAGAGACCTCTTGTGGATGTATCTCATATCCAAGAAATCATCGAAGAAAAAACAGGTATTCCAGTTGGAAAACTACAACAAGATGAACAGTTAAAAATGAAATCTTTAGAAGAAAATCTAAAGTCTAAGGTTATCGGTCAGGAAAAAGCAGCAAATAAAGTAGCGAAAGCAATTAGACGCAGTCGGGCCGGTTTAAAATCAAAACATCGCCCAATCGGTTCCTTCTTATTTGTTGGACCCACCGGAGTTGGTAAAACAGAATTAACTAAAACACTTGCCGAAGAACTATTTGGTTCAAAGGATTCGATGATCCGCCTAGATATGAGTGAATACATGGAAAAACACAGTATCTCTAAATTGATTGGCTCACCTCCTGGCTATGTAGGTCACGAAGAAGCAGGACAGCTAACAGAAAAAGTACGCAGAAACCCTTACTGCATTATTCTATTAGATGAAATTGAAAAGGCACATCCAGATGTTCAACATCTATTCCTGCAAATTCTTGAAGATGGGCGCCTGACGGATAGTCAAGGAAGAATTGTCAGCTTTAAGGATTCCGTAATCATTATGACAAGTAATGCTGGCGTAGGCCACAAGACCGTTCATGTTGGATTCGGTACAAACGAGGCGATTGAAGAAGCAAGTATCCTTGACTCACTTGGCAGTTTCTTTAAACCTGAATTCCTGAACCGCTTCGACAGTATCATTGAGTTTAATTCACTCAGCAAAGAGCATATCCTTTATATTGTCGATTTAATGATTAATGAGTTACAAGAAATGCTTACGGCACAAAAGATTGAATTAATGGTAACACAAGAAGCGAAAGAAAAACTCGCAAGGCTCGGATATCATCCAGCTTTCGGAGCACGACCGCTCCGCCGTGTCATCCAAGAGCAGCTTGAAGATAAAATAGCGGATTTTATCTTAGAGCAGCCAGAGATTAAAAAATTAACTGCTATTGTTGAAGAAGATGAGCTAAAAGTTGTTTCCCATGTTACTGTGGTTAAATAAATAATAGCGAAGCCCTTCTAGAAATTCTAGAAGGGCTTCGCTTTTTTCATTTATAGTTTTTTATCATCTACAGAGTTTAACCAATTTTCAATCACACCCACTACGGATTCTACACAACCGGCCTCAAATGGCGAGATTAAATTCGCTGCTTCAACTAACTTAGTGAATGACATACTACCGCCTAATTTACATAGTTTAACATAGTCTGCCCATGCCTCTTCTTGATTTTCTCTCGAGCGCTTCCAGAATTGAAAAGCACAAATTTGTGCAAGTGTATAATCTATATAGTAAAACGGTGAATTATAGATATGTCCTTGGCGCTGCCAGAAGCCGCCATTTTCTAAGTATTCATTCTCGTCGTAATCTTTATGAGGTAAATACTTCTTCTCAATTTCACGCCATTGAAGCTTACGCTCTTTTGGGGTTGCTTCTGGATTTTCATAGACCCAGTGTTGGAATTCATCAACGGATACCCCGTAAGGCAGGAATAATAGGGCATCACTTAGATGAGAAAACTTGTACTTATCGGTGTCTTCCTTAAAGAACAAATCCATCCATGGCCATGTGAAAAATTCCATACTCATGGAATGAATTTCACATGCTTCGTATGTCGGCCAAGCATATTCAGGAATCTCAAAATGACGACTCGAATAAACTTGGAATGCATGACCAGCCTCATGTGTTAGAACATCAATATCTCCAGAGGTACCGTTGAAATTTGAAAAAATGAAAGGTGCTTTATAATTTTCAATAAAAGTACAATAGCCACCGCCAGCTTTTCCCTTCTTCGCTACAAGATCCATCAAATTATTTTCTTGCATAAATTGAAAGAATGCCCCAGTTTCTTGTGAAAGTTCCTCATACATTTGCTGCCCATTTTCAATAATCCATTCCGGAGTGCCCTTTGGAGTGGCGTTTCCCGTTTGAAAATTAAAAGATTCGTCGTAATATTTAAGCTTATCGAGACCGATTCTATCTTGTTGGCGCGCCTTTAATTTTGTTACAATTGGTACAATATATTCCTTAACTTGATTACGGAAATTGGCAACCATTTCTGCATTGTAATCGGTTCTCATCATCCGGTAATAACCAAGTTCAACAAAGTTTTTAAAACCAAGTTTCTGAGCGATTTCAGTCCTAACTTTAACAAGGTCATCATAAATACGATCAAACTCTGCTTCATGCTCAACCATAAATCCAAATTTCGCTTCATTTGCCCTTTTTCTCATTTCTCTGTCCGTTGACTGAGCGAACGGTTCTATTTGGGCTAGAGTTCTTTCTTCCCCTTCGAAGTCAATCTTTGCAGATGCCATTAGCTTCGTATATTCCGTTGACAATCGATTTTCTTTCTGAAGTAATGGAACGATTTCTGGTTTGAATGTCTTCAGCTGTCCTTCGGCAAGGGCAAAAAGCTGTTTCCCCCATTTTGCCTCTAATTGAGACCTAAACTTAGAATCAACCAATACTTGGTAATACTTTGTCACTAACCCTTCCACTTCAGGCTGAATTTCATCCATATAATCTTGTTCTTCCTTGTAAAACTCATCATTCGTGTCAATGGAATGACGGATATAACAAAGATTGAACATCGTACCCAAGTCATTTCTTAGTGTATTAATCTCATTCATTACCGCGTTTTGTTCATCTAGTGAAGTTGCGTTTTTAAAACTCTCAATTGCCGAATTAAATTTTTTAGTTACTTCTTCTAAATTTGGCCGTATGTATGTATAGTTTTCAAACCCCATTGAAACAACCCCTTAGTAAATTTTTCTAATATTTCCACCTATTTTATTATATACTATCGCTTAACATTCCTGACAAAAAAAATACGGCCAAATGACCGTATTAGAATTTACCAGCAGGTATTCCCAGCTTTTTTAACAATTCAATCGCTTCTAGTTTTTCAGATTCACTAAGCGATGACATGAGACGATTGATTTGCTCTGCATGTTCAGGGAAAATTTCCTGAATAAATTTTTTCCCGTCTTCTGTGATTTGTGCATAAGTGACACGGCGATCTTTCGGACAGGCAATTCTTCTTAACATTCCTTTTTGTTCAAGCTTGTCGACCACGTAAGTAATACTTCCACTTGCAAGCAAGATTTTCCCGCCAATTTGCTGCATGGGCTGGTCACCCTTATGATACAGAAGTTCCAGAACGGCAAATTCCGTAGGGTTTAACCCGTTTGCCTGGATTACTTTATTTACATGTTCGTTAATAGCTTTATATGCTCTTGAAAGGACGATAAAAAGCTTTAATGAATTAGCAGTTGAATTATTTTCCATAAAAAACTCATCCTTTTAGTTTTATATAAATTTCATTAATATAAGTGACCGGTCCTTATAAATATCTTGATTTCAAGATTATTATAAGGAATTTTTGACTAGTTGTCAATTTACCCAACACAGAGGAGATACGAATTTTTGTTGAATAAAGAATAAATATTTCTTATTTCCCTCTTTCAATAGTAAGATAAGGTTAGCATATATTTACAACTACTTTAATAAAGAAGGGATGTTTATGAGTCAATCAGCAGTTTTACCATCACGCAAACCCAATACTTCTGAAGCAACCATGTACAAAATTTTATTTATTATTGGATTGTGCCATTTATTAAATGATGCCATTCAGGCTGTCGTTCCTGCGATGTTTCCTATTCTGGAAAAATCAATGGGCTTGAGTTTTACCCAACTTGGGATAATTGCTTTTTCCTTAAATATGGTTTCGTCCGTTATGCAGCCTATTGTCGGGTTTATTACCGATAAAAAACCAATGCCCTACGCACTGCCGGTTGGGCTCACTTTCACTTTAGTCGGTATTCTTGGATTAGGATTTGCTTCAAGCTTTGGATTGATCGTACTGTCAGTTCTGTTCATTGGTCTTGGGTCAGCGGTATTTCATCCAGAGGGTTCTAGAGTTGCCTATATGGCAGCGGGAAATCGCCGTGGATTGGCTCAATCCATATATCAGGTCGGCGGTAATACAGGGCAGGCACTAGCCCCTTTAATTACAGCATTAATTTTAGTTCCTCTAGGGCAAATTGGAGCTTCCTGGTTTACGGTTGTCGCTGCACTTGCGGTAATTTTATTAGTCTATATCGCTAATTGGTACCATCAGAGATTAATAGTTTCTCCAAATGTATTAAAGAAAAAGAAATCTAGTGCAGGAACGAATAAAGGGTTAACGAAAGAGGTAAAAACTACATTAGTTTTGATTCTGTTATTAATTTTTGCTAGAACTTGGTACACTTCTGGAATTACAAATTTTTACACTTTTTATGCAATCAAGGAATATTCTTTGACGATTAAACAGTCTCAGCTCTTCCTCTTCGCTTTTTTAGTTTCGGGAGCAGTTGGTACTTTTTTCGGAGGGCCGCTTTCAGATCGCTTTGGAAAGAAAACCATTATTACGATCTCAATGTTAATGACCGTTCCCTTTTCTATTTTAATTCCGTATATACCGCCCACGCTGGCGTTTATTTTCCTGATTATCACTGGATTTATCTTAATGACTAGTTTCTCAGTTACGGTAGTATACGCTCAGGAATTAGTCCCAGGTAAAATTGGGACGATGTCAGGATTAACAGTTGGCCTTGCATTTGGTATGGGGGCAATTGGTTCTGTAGGCCTTGGTTATATTGCAGACTGGATTGGACTGCAATCAATGATCCGATGGCTCGGAGTGCTCCCAATACTTGGTATAATAGCTTTCCTTCTTCCGACCGATAAGAAGATTTTGGAATGGAATAAGCAGGAAAAATAAAGGATGGGCACGGAGCCCATCCTTTTATTTTTCCTGGATTTTTTGATATAGTTCTTCCTTTTCCTCGTCTGTTAGCATTCTTTCCGCCATTGGGAATAAAACATTTTCCTCTTTGGAGAAATGCTCTGTTAAGATAAAGTAAGCACTTTGAACGAGCTGTGCTGCTTTTTTCATTTCTTCAATGGCCCCCGATTTATTTTCTATATTTGTAAGAAATTCGCCAATTTTGGTTTTTGCTTGGTCATGCTCATACTCCATTACAGCAATAGGTCCTGAAGTTGTTCCGATATAAACACCCATCATCGGAAAAAGAACACCTTCTTCTCTTTCGGAATGGGGGTCTAATGCGGTCTTAAATTCTTTTACACTTGTAATTAATGCTGAGAAATTAGTCTCGATACCTATTTCTTGGTCAATTTTTTGTGTCAACTCGTACATGTCATCTAATTGCTTTAATAACGGTGGATGTTCACCTTTTAATTGCTTCAGTCCTTTACTTAATTCAGCTTGGGGCATGCCTCCAAACGCACTCATACAGCCACTCATCTACAATCACCTCAATCACTTTTATTGGTACAAGTATAAAATCAACCAGTAGTCTATGTAGTGACTTTGCTCACATTTATGTAAAATTGGGAATCAATTAATGAAATTTTGTCAGTTTAATGAAAGTTCACTAATTTTTTTAATAATTTTAACATTTATCACACAAAAAAAGATTAAATGTTTCATATAATAGAGGTAGACAATTATAAGGGAGGGAAAAGAAATGAAAACCCCAAATTATCACGATTTTTATCAAAAGGCACTAATCCCCATTGGTGTAAATGACCAAATTGCTTTACAGGAATCCAGTGCATATTATGCGAACTCACCTTCAACCCATTGGCTGATTGCCGTAGAAGGGGTTCAACTCCCACAGACAAAAATATATTTTCATTGGAAAGTAAGTATATACCCTGCTGATTGTGAAGGAGATTTCGATTGGAAAAAGCCTTATTATTGTTCTCCAAACATGGAGTTAATTGATCATGCAAACGCATTTGCATCTTCTCTCGTTACAGCCGGCAAAAACGATAAACTTTCTTCAGCAACGCTTCTAGAGAAGATAAGCTAACCCCTAAAAATATTACCTTCTGCTTCACCTTCTTTTTACCTTCATTTGTGAAATAACCCACATATAGTAAAAAAGAAAAATTTACATAAAAAAGGTGCTGTCTGCGATTGCAGACAGCACTTTTTTCATTTGAAACTTAAGCTAACCTAAAGACAATTCCATGTCCGCCTTTAGGGTATTCCCATTTAATATTTTGATATGGACAGCCGATCCGACAGCTTCCGCATTCATGGCAGCCCTCATAGCCTACCTGCATGCGTGTTCCTTCCCACTTATAAACCTCAGCAGGGCAAAATACTGTACAAAGCTTATCGGGACATTTTGTCATGCAGACATCATGATCCAGTACGGTCAAATGAGATTTTGTATCACATTTAAAACGGAGGAGATACTGTTTTTCCTCGATATTTTTCGTTGACATTATTTCACCGCCTTCCAGGCACGATAAATATCTTGTATCACACGGATGGTTCCACGTTCTGAAGTCACACTCTTCATGATTTGTTTTTGTTTTTCCCGCTTCGGTGTTCCATCAACGGTAAAGAATTTGCTCATAGCTTTATTCATCATTGGAACATATTCATTAAAATATTGTGGATACTTCTCAAAGGTATGTGCAGCATCCTTATATTTCTCTAAATCCTTCATTATGAAACTACTATTTAGTGCATCACGATAGCTATTTAAGCTTGATTCACTGAAATCCCCGCGACTATGTGCCTGAACTACGGCTTCTGCAGCCATTTTTCCAGATGACATCGCCATGTTCGAACCTTCACGATGAATCGCATTGACTAGCTGTGCTGCATCTCCAACGACAATAACTCCATTTCCAGCCACTTTAGGAACGGAACGGTAGCCGCCTTCTGGTATGAGATGGGCAAGATATTCAGCCGATTCTCCCCCAGCGAGCATTGGTTTTACCATAGGGTGAGTTTTTAAGTAGTCTAGGAGCTCATATGGCTTTATTTTCGCTTTGATCATACTCGATAGTGTTGTACCTACTCCAATATTTAAGCTTTCTTTATTGGTGTATACAAACGCGGTTCCTAGGTTGCCTTTTGTTGAGTCACCAAAGATTTCAATGGTACACCCCTGATTATCTTCCAAATTAAAACGATCATTGATTTTTTCTTTTGGTAAATTAATCACTTCCATTACTGTTAAAGCAACTTCATCTGGTCGAAATTCCTTATGGAAGCCCAACTGTTTTGAAAGGAGCGAGTTAACCCCGTCTGCAAGCACAACGACATCAGCATATACCTCACCATTTGGACGGTCAGTACGAACTCCAACGACCTTACCGTTTTCAACAATACATTCAGTTACTACTGTTTCATTTATCAGAAGGGCACCTGCATCTACTGCCTTTTTGGCAAACCATTGATCAAACTGTGCACGTAGGACTGTAAAATTATTATATGGTTCTACACCCCATTCAAGACCTTTGTATCCAAATTGAACAACAGATTCTTTATCCATCATCCAAAAACGCTGTTCAATTACAGGTCGTTCCAAAGGTGCTTCCTTCCAAAATTCAGGAATTAATTCTTCCATTTGCTTCCGGTACAATACCCCGCCCATTACGTTTTTAGCCCCTGGGTATTCCCCTCTTTCAAGTAGTAAAACGTTTAGTCCACTTTTTGCACAGGTAAGGGCACATGAAGTACCTGCTGGTCCAGCACCAACGACAATTACATCAAATTTTTCAGACATAACTCATTTCACCGCCCTTTACAGATTTAATCTGCCTAAATTGTTCGGTTAATTTTGGAATGATTTCCAAGGCATCTCCAACAATTCCATATGTTGCAACATCAAATATTGGCGCATTGGGATCTTTGTTAATCGCGATAATGAAATCAGAATTTTTCATACCAACGACATGCTGAATGGCTCCAGATAAGGCAACGGCAAAATAAATTTTTGGAGTGACTGTCTCACCTGTTTGACCAATTTGAAGGTGATGCGGCAGCCAGCCAGCCTCAACAACATCACGTGTACCACCAACCGTTGCACCAATAGTTTCTGCAAATTCATATAGAAGCTGGAAGTTCTGCAAATCTCCCATTCCCTTTCCGCCACAGACGATGACATGGGCATCAGCTAAATTGACTTTTTTTGTTACGTCATTCACAATTTGCAATACCTTTGTACGCATATCTTCTTCATGAAGTGATATTTTTTCCTCAATGATTTTGCCAGTTCTCCTTGACTCAGGTTCTAATGCCTTCATTACCTTTGGTCTCACTGTTGCCATTTGCGGTCGATGTTTCTTACAAAGGATGGTTGCCATAATATTACCACCAAAGGCAGGTCTGCTTGCTTCTAGTAATCTGTTATCAATATCCACGTCTAGCATGGTTGTATCTGCCGTTAAACCAGTGTTTAAATCTGTAGCTACGGCACTAGCTAAATCTTTCCCATTGGGTGTTGCACCGTAAAGGATGATCTCTGGTTTGTATTTTTCTGCAAGGAGCATTACACCCTTCATATATGATTCTGTACGATAATTCATTAAAACAGGATGATCAACCATATATACAATGTCTGCACCATAAGAAATGATTTTATCAGCCAATGGTCTTATTTCATGACCAAGTAAAAAGCCAGCTAATGGGACTTGTAATTTATCTGCTAACTTTCTTCCTGCACCAAGTAATTCTAGAGAAACGCCTTCGACCCTGCCATCATTTTGTTCAATGAATACCCAGACTCCTCGATAATCGTCTAGATTCATATTAATTTCCCCCCTTGACAAAAAATTGTTCTATATTATTTAGATATCTGGATTGTTAATAGTTCCTTCTTCTCCATCAAAAGGTCCATAAGTTGCTTAACCTGCTCATCTATAGCACCTTCTAGTCTTTTTCCACCTTCTGGACGAGGCGGTGTAAACATCTTCCCTACAATTGTTGGTGAACCTTTTAGTCCGAGCTGCGAGCGTTCAACATTTTCAAAGTCACTTACTGCCCAAATTATCGGTTCATACCTTGCAGCTTTAATCATGTTGGTCATTGGTGAATACTCAATCTCATTAATCTCTTTTTCAACTGTTAATAAGCAAGGTATTTCTGACTGAATCAACTCATAGCCGTTTGTTAATTTTCGTTTTATCAGTACTGTCTTTTCTTTCTGATTGACCTCTGTCACTTCAATTACATTGGTAATTGGCGGGATATCCATCCTTCTTGCGATTCCGGGCCCAACTTGTCCTGTATCACCATCGATTGCATGCTTTCCACAAATAATCATATCCACTGGGTGCTCTTTATTTATTTTTTCTAAAGCTTTTGAAAGAGCGTAACTTGTTGCCAGTGTATCTGCTCCTGCAAAGGCACGGTCTGAAATTAGATATCCTTTATCTGCACCTATTTCTATACTCTTTCTTATGATTTCAGTCGCTTGCGGCGGACCCATTGATAAAACAGAAATAATCCCCCCAGTTTTCTCCTTGATTTTTACCGCCTCCTGAACAGCGTGGGCATCGTAAGGATTCAAGATAGCAGGTGCACTGCGGCGGTCGAGTGTGTTCGTTTTTGGGTTGATTTTAATAATTTTTGTATCGGGTACTTGTTTGACACATACGACAATATGCATGTAGGAATTTCCCTCCTCCATATGATCTCTAGAATTAGTGAAAGCGTTTGCTTCCTTATGGTTGAAAAATGCTTTTATTAACGATATATGTATCGCAACAGAAGCATAGTACCAAACATTGATAGATTTCTAAATTTCTTACTGGATTTTACTTAAACTAGTGATGTGTAAAAGATTCCAAACAAATCTTTATGCAATATCTGAGAGGCAGTGATAAAAGTATTAACAATTTGAAGTTATGACAAGTTGTGGTAAGATATGTAGTTAATCGTGATGTAAATATTTGATTAATAGTACTAATATAACTATATGAAATATTTAGATATAAACAATGATAAAAATCACAGTTCATGTCTAATTTTGTAGATGTCTTGATTAGGATTATTGGATAAGGAAGGAAGTATGTGATGACTGAGGTTATTTTTGGCAGTGTACTTTCAGCGCTATCTACTGGGGCAGGTGCACTACTCATTCTATTTATTCAACATTCTATTACACATCGCTGGAAGGATATTTTATTAGCCTTTAGTGCTGGTATTATGATGGCAGCTTCTACGATAGGTTTAATTCCTGAGGCATTGAAATACGGTGGATTTGCATCACTTTTTGTAGGAATCTGTTTAGGAGTATGGACGCTTACTCTATTAGAAAAAAATATTCCTCATATTGACTTACAACATAACAAATCTGGAATTCAGTTTGACGAGAAAGCTCTATTAATTATTTCTGCGATTACGCTGCATAATATTCCTGAAGGATTATCAGTTGGTGTCAGTTACGCGTCGGAGCAAGGCGATACAGGCAATCTTATCGCTTTGGCAATTGGATTTCAAAATGCACCGGAAGGCCTTCTTGTCGCATTATTTTTAATTAATCAGCGGATAGGTAAGTGGAAGGCCTTCATTATAGCGACCTTGACGGGAGCCATTGAAATCGTTACATCTTTATTAGGATATTTCTTGACATCATATGTTCAAGGTCTTGTACCCTATGGGCTTTCTTTTGCAGCCGGGGCAATGTTATTTATCATTTATAAGGAATTGATACCCGAAAGCCATGGAGACGGAAATGAGCGGGTGTCCACCTATGCATTTATCATGGGACTGCTTGTCATGGTGTACATTATTGATATATTTTCATAGGTTTAAAAAAACGGGGCCTAATCGAAATGGTTGTTTTTGTATTGTTATTAAATCAATATTTTAGGCCAAATCATAATCATCTGTTTAAAAGCAAACTTAATTTCATCATTTGGCTTGGAGGATCCTTCCATAGCCTTTTGATACTTGTTTATTAATTCATCCAGCTCTTGACTATATTTTATAGTTACTTCACTCGTAAACCCAAGTGAGTTGGCACTATTAATCATTAGTTGCCTTTTTTTCTTAATCTCTTCAATCATTTCATTATAATTATTACAATGCTCGTACATGTGTTTCCGCTTCCCCCTACCTATTACCCAATTGCAGTAAACCACTAAAATTTAGACTACTTGATGAATTATGACAAGAATTTTACTAAAAGTAAACACATTCGCAAAAGTAGACAAAACTTCCTATTTCTTTTGTTTTTCGACAATTTCTTTGTTTAATATATCGGTTTTGCGACAAAATTCTTCATTTTTCATAAAAACCCTATTCCAATAAATTAATAAGTTGGGAGCTAAAAAAAACTGGCCGCTTTAACACAGCAGCCAGTTTTCCTCTTACTATTATTGAACTTCTAACTTCTCGTAAATTGGAACCCATCCTTCGGTTGTTACAAATATCCTTACTGCAACAACTTTTCTGTCTTCTTCTAAGGTAAAATAGTGTCTTGTATTTTCGGGTACTGAAATCAAGTCGCCAGGATTTAAATGTACCTCAAAGAACTCACCATCTTTTCCTTGAATGACAAATACACCGTGACCACTGACAATAAAGCGAACTTCATCATCTGTATGATGATGTTCATTTTTAAAATTTGTCAGCAAAACATCCAAATTCGGCGTATTTTCTGACAGTGAAATGACATCTTGAGCTTTGTAACCCCGTCTAGCAGAGATATCAGCGATTTCTTCAGAAAAAACACTTAATATTTCTTCTTTTTCTCCCTCACTCAAAAGATACTTTTCTACCAAATCACTAGGGAGCTTGCTAATATCCCAATTTTCATAAATAACTTCTTGAGATTCAAGGAAACTTGCAACCTCTTCTTGAACATTTATTTGCTCTTCTTTGTTTTGAAACGTAATATATGCCATTTTATATTCTTCCTTTCCATTTTTGGTTGATTAGACTGCCTTAAATAATTGGGGATGGTTTATGTTCTAATAACCGTAATTGATACCGAAATAAAAACTCAGAAGCTTCAAGTATTTTTTTCGCTTCAAATGCAGTTCTCCCCCATACCGTGATTCCATGGTTACGAATTAAAATAGCACCTGTATCACCTGAAATATGTTCAGAGAATTCAGCAGCCAGAGTCGGTATATGTGCATAATTTCGAATGATCGGTATTTTTAAGGTTGCATCCTCTTCCCACATATCAAATGCTTTAATTAGCTCTTGTCCTTTAAAGGTGACCACACCCTGATCACCATATATTTCTGAAATAACATTATTATCAATTGTATGAACATGAAGACTGCAGCCAGCATTCGTTTTACGATAAATTTCAACATGAAGAAGTGTCTCGGCTGAGGGTTTTAAATGTGTTTGTTCGACAGGATGACCAAACTCATCAACAAGTAAAAAATCTTCATCCGTACGTTTCCGCTTATCCTTACCACTAGCTGTAACCAGAAATTGGAGTGGATGATCATTTACTTTTATCGCTAGATTGCCACTCGTACCCATAAACCAGTCACGATTTGCAAGTTCATCTTTTACATCTGCTAGATCATTCCATCTTTCCTTTATCATTTTAGTTCCCTCACCTCAATTCTTTTTTTTATTTCCTCGATGCATTCGAAGAACGTACTAAATCCTTGATGATTAATGCCCCATTCCTCACATTTCTCCTGCAGTAAATCTCTTGCTAACACAAAATTAGCATGTTTCGCTGCCTCAAGATCTGTGACCGAATCTCCGATGACAATCTTGAACAGGTCGTTTTCATGGGTCAGCTTTCGAATAATGCTCGGCTTACAGCAGCCACAATTATTGTCACATAACGAATCGCATTCGTTCGGCCAAAGAATTTTAATCCTCTCACCTGAAAAATCAGATTCGTTACAATAAATACCAGCAAATGGTCCAAACTTCCCTAATATCGGATAAACAAAAAAGTCAATCCCACCGCTAACAATATATAAAGGAATCTCTTCTTTATGCGCAAATTCTACAAATTCTTTAAATCCCGGGCGGATTTTTGCATGCTCAATCGCAAACGCAGTCAACTCTTCCTTCAATTGACTAGGTAATAAGGAGAACAATTTTCCTACTCCCTCATTAATGGAAATTTGGCAAGTGAGAATTTGATCTTTAATTTCTTCCCATCCCTGAGGAGCAAATTCTTCCATCATCCGGATAATGTTATCACTTTCCGTTACGGTTCCATCAAAATCACAAAAGATTACAGGTTTTGTCATACTGTTACCTCTGCATTTCCCCATAGCTTTAGTGCCAGCTTAAGTTCTGGATACATTTCAGCCCCTTCAGACAATAACTTGCCTTGGAGATTAGTTTCAATCGCTTGTCGGAATGCAAGACCGCCGCCCCGGGCACCGTCTGGATGTCCATGTACTCCACCTCCAGCATTAATAACCGAATCGATACCAAAATCACCTATTAACAATGGAACCAAGCCAGGATGAATTCCAGCCGATGGAACGGGGAACGACTTTTTAAAACTGTCCTCACTTGTTAATTCATTAGCAATCGACAGTGCCTTTGGTTTTTCTAATGCAACTGTCCCATACGGCGATGGGAACAGTGACAAATCAGCACCGGCATATCGAAGCAGTTTACCTAGTAATAAAGAATGAGATACTCCATATACGGGTGATGATGCCAATGCACCACTGAAAGCAGGATGTGCCATAAGCGGTAATGCAATTTCATCATCTTCTCTTAATTCCTGCAGCACATCTAACCCATAGGAAAAAACATTAAATAATAAGAGGTCTGCTCCAAGTTCAGCAGCCTTTCTAGCTTTTTCTTTGAGCTGCGAAGTTCTGCCTGTTAGATTAACAGCATATAAAGTGCGGTGTCCTGTTTGGTCATACACTTCTTGCAGTGCTTTTTTCCCTTCGACAATTCTTTTTTCAAATGGTGTTAATTCATTTTCAAACAGGATTTCATCATCCTTGACCAAATCAACACCACCAAGGGCTTGTTGTTTTAACTGTTCGACTAAAAACGTTAGGTCTTTCCCGAGTACGCCTTTAAAGATGCTCATTAATAAAGGTCGATTATTAACGTTTAATTTATTCCTTAGTCCATCAATCCCAAATCTTGGACCAGGAAACTGCCTCTTTAATCCCTCATCAAATTGCAAATCAAGTAATTTAATTTTTCCATCCAATGAGAGTTTACCGAAAACGGTTGTTAAGATAGCAGGGAGGTCATTAGAAAAGTTTATCGTTGGATAGGCAATTTTAATCAGTGCTTGCTCTTCTGTTTCTGAGGGATTCACTTCGACTGATACAACTCTTCCTTTATGTTTACGCAATTGGTTTTGTTCTAATTCAGGCAGATTCGTCCATGACCCAACGGTTAAACCAAGGGCAATTTCTTCTGCCTTCTTGGATGGTTTCTTTTCGTTATTTAGTAGATATGTAGCAATAATTTCAGTCATTATAAAAACACTTCCTTTTATTCAAACATAAAAAAACCTCTTCAACAAAGAAGAGGTTAGCCGCCAACTAACATCTTCTCATCTTTCAGCCTTGTTGCTGCAAGAATTAGCACCGTGCTTAAAACTAGATTTAAGTCGGTTGCCGGGCTTCATTGGGCTTTTCCCTCCGCCTGCTCTTGATAAGAAAACGATTCGTATATTATTCAGTTATTAATGTGTGTTTCACTTTAATTTGCATTATCGCAAGAAAAAAATAAAATGTCAATCGATTTAACTGGCTAATCAGAATTTTAAACAAAATTCTGAACGCATAAGTGCAACTACTCTTCTGTCTTCGCCTTAAGGGGCTCGCCATTCGGGGAGTTTTCTCTAAATATTTCTAAACGACTAATTCTTTCGACGGCTTCAGCTAATCGTTCTTCTGTTGAAAGTAGTCCCACCCGAACATACCCTTCTCCAAATTCACCAAATCCAATTCCAGGTGCAACCATAATATGTGCCTGTTCAAGGAGAATATTAGCAAATTCCGTAGAGGAAAAGCCTTCAGGAACCTTAAGCCAGGCAAAAAAGGATCCCCTTGGTGCGCTGACATTCCAACCCAAGGAATGAAGCCCACTTATCAATACATTCCTTCTTCGCTCATACAACTCGTTTAATTCCTTTACACAGTCTTGAGGGCCAATTAAGGCCTCCGCAGCAGCCTCCTGTACGGCTCCAAATAAACTGACATACAAATGATCTTGTAAAAGTTCAATAGCAGAAATGACACTTTCATTCCCAATTGCAAAACCAACACGCCAGCCTGCCATATTATAGGTCTTAGATAAGGTATAAATTTCAATTCCAACTTCCTTTGCCCCTTGAACCTGTAAAAAACTTACAGGTTTCTTACCATCAAACCCGATGGCACCATAGGCAAAATCATGAACTATACAGATATCATGTTCATTCGCTAGTTTGATTGTCTCCTCAAAAAATTCATGAGTCGCTACCGCACCAGTTGGATTATTAGGATAATTGAGGAACATTAGTTTTGCTCTATCTAAAACATCCCCATTCAACTCACCATAATCCGGTAGAAAATTATTTTCCTCCCTTAGCGGCATCCTTACCATTTCGGCTTTTGCAAGTGCAACCCCTGACAAATAATCCGGGTAGCCTGGATCGGGCACGAGGATGGTGTCGCCGGGATTTAATAAACACTGCGGAATTTCGACAAGACCCGCCTTACCGCCAAACAGTATAGCCACTTCTTTATCTGGATCAATGGGAACTCCATATTCTCTAAAATAAAAATCAGCTGCAGCTTGTTTTAAATACTGGTGCCCTTGAAAGGGAGAATATTTGTGATTTAATGGATTCACAGCGGCTTCCTGAAGTTTTGCTACGATATGTGCCGGTGTTGGCTGATCGGGGTTCCCTTGCCCCAAATTAATCACATCATACCCTTGTGAAATATATTCCCCGACTTTTTTAACGAGTGAAGCAAAAAACTGCTTAGGAAGACTATTTAAAATCTCTGATGTTGAAAATTGCTTCATGGTTCTCACCTGCTTTAATGATTTATAAAAGTAATTCTATTGTTAAATTCTAGTCACAAATGATATAACTTTTATAACAGCTTGTAAAGAAAAAATTCCGAAAGTTCAAACGAGGTGAAGATTCGTGAAATTAAAAATTTCATGTATACAAATGGATATCGCCTTTGGGGATCCAAATAAAAACTATCAATCTGCTGAAAGACTCATTGAAAAGGCTGTAGCCGGCCAGCCCGATATCATTGTACTACCAGAGCTGTGGACAACAGGGTATGACTTAACTCGTCTAAATGAAATTTCTGATTATCATGCTGGTAAGACCATTGATTTCCTTCAAAAGGCAGCAAAAAGGTACAAAGTAAATTTTGTTGGCGGATCTGTAGCCAACCGAGAAGAAAACGGTATAAAAAATACCTTGCTCATCGTCAATAAGGAGGGTAAACTCGTTCACCAGTATAGTAAACTTCACCTGTTTAAGCTAATGGATGAACATGTTTATTTAGAAGCAGGCTCTCAAAAAGGACTTTTTGAAATTGAAAATAATAAATTTGCGGGGACTATTTGTTATGACATTCGCTTTCCGGAGTGGATTCGAGCACATACATCTGAAGGGGCTGAGGCACTGTTTGTGGTTGCCGAATGGCCAGCGCAGCGATTGTCTCATTGGAGAGCCCTTTTAATTGCCAGAGCCATTGAAAATCAATGTTATGTCATTGCTTGTAACCGTGCCGGTCAAGATCCTAATAACCAGTTCGCCGGGCATTCCTTAATTATCGATCCGTGGGGAGAGGTGATAGTGGAAGCTGAAGAAAGCGAAGAAATTTTATCGGCAGAAATTGAGACGGATTTAGTCAAAGAGATTCGTAAACAGATCCCTATTTTCACAGATAGAAAACCCGAATACTATAATTAATTTTCAAAAAATATTGACAATATTATTTTATTGCTGATATGATTTTCACCAGTTAAATAAATATTCTCTTATCACGAGCTGGCTGAGGGATTGGCCCTTTGAAGCCCAGCAACCGACCTTAAACAAATTGGATAATAGAGCGCTTCATGCGCTTAACGATTCCAATAAGGCACGGTGCTAATTCCAACAGAAGGATTATCTTTCTGAGAGATGAGAGGTGCGATAGACAATTTGTCTTCCCGAGCCTCTTTCAAATGAGAAAGAGGCTTTTTTGTGCCTAATGCACAATGAAGCCTCCAAAAAACAAGGAGGAGCCATTATGAGTCTACTAAAACAGAAAACATACCAACCATTAACTAACGAGAGTGCGGTAGAACTTGCACTGGAATTAAATATTTTTCCAGGGCATGCTAAACTCTCCTGCAAGGAGATTGGCGACGGAAATCTCAATCTTGTTTTTCATATTGTCGAAGAATTAAAAGGAAAAAGTATTATTATTAAACAAGCTCTCCCATATGCAAAAGTAGTTGGTGAAAGCTGGCCATTAACACTGAAAAGAGCAAAGATTGAAGCAGATGCCTTAAAAATTTTCGGGCAAATTGCTCCTGAATATGTTCCAGAAGTATTATTCACAGATGATGTCCTTGCTCTAACTATTATGGAGGATCTTTCCCATCTTTTGATCGCAAGAACTGGCTTTATTAAAGGTGAAAGCTATCCATTAATTGCTAAACATCTGGGTGAATATCTTGCTAAGACATTATTTTACACTTCAGATTACGGATTAGGCCCTGGAGTAAAAAAAGAACGTGTCCAACAATTTATTAATCCCGAATTATGCAAAATCACTGAGGACTTGATCTTTACCGACCCATTTATGGATGCAGATACAAACGAATTTGAGGATAGCCTTCGTCCAGCAGTCGAAGCTCTTTGGCATGATGAAGAAGTAAAATTTCATGTAAATGTCTTGAAGAAAAGCTTTTTAACGGAGGCTGAGGCCCTCCTGCATGGAGATTTACATACTGGAAGTGTGTTTGCTAGTAATTCTGAAACCAAAGTAATTGACCCTGAATTTGCTTTCTACGGACCTGCAGGCTTTGATATAGGTCAAGTATTTGCGAACCTCCTTTTCCAGGTTATTGTGAATGAAGAAAAACGTGATCTTTTCATCAACCACATTGAAACCGTATGGAATGTGTTTGAGGAACAATATACATTCCTATGGAATACAGAAAATAAAGAGATTGCTGTAAAAACTTCTACATTCTTAAACTATCAGATATCCAAGTTTTTTGGGGATACCCTCGGGTTTGCAGGCTGTGAATTAATCAGAAGAACCATTGGCCTTGCACATGTTGCAGATTTAGATGGGATTGAGGACGAGCAAATCAGAATCACTGCTAAACAAAAAACGATTGAGCTCGGAAGAATCCTAATAAAACAACGAAATGAAATTAAGGATCTAATATCGCTTATCGCAACTATAAAAGAACGTATATAGGTAAGAAAAGCAATCCACTTTGGATTGCTTTTCTAGTCCATTTTTGCCCACATCTCTTCTGGATTTAGTTCATAAATACCATTCTCTCGAAACATATAGTGATTAATGATAAATTCCCGGCGAATGGTTGCATAGTCATCATGGAATTGTTTTATAAACTCATTTAATTGTTTTTCTTCGTATTTTTCACCCATTTTTAACCCCTGTATCATGTGTTCGAATACGATTAATTTCTTTTTTCGTTGTGCTGGAATATTTTTTAGTTTCCCAGTTTTCGTAAAGAAATTTTCGATGATTTTTTGTCTCTCGAGACTAGACTCGACCATTTCATCCAACTCCTCTCCCTTTTTTTCTAACAGTTCTGTAAACACCTTTGCCTGCTGATTTATCAATGATTCGTTTAGGTAAAAGTAGATCGTATTCTTGACTCTTCTGTCATAAACCACATGAACTTCCCGTAATTTCTTTAAATGATGTGTAATCGTTGGAGCAGACAGGCCAAGCTTTCCAGCAATCGCCTGACCGTGGAGTGGGCCTTTCGCCAATATGGCTACAATTCGAATTCTTGTTGGGTCTCCCATTGTTTTATAAAAAGATACGATTTTATCTAATTGGATCAATTTCCTACCTCACTTTTTTATAATTTCGATAACCATCTAATTAGATATATATCAAATTAAATTTACCATGTCAATAATTAAAAAAAACACTCCCAAAAGGAAGTGTCTTTGATCTATTCTACTATTTACAACATTGGATTTTCATCTTTTGCTTTTAGACGCTGCCATCTTTTCTCAACTTCAGCTTCAAACTCTTCTAACATTGGCTTGTTCTCTTCTTTTAGTAGATGTTTTGTTTTTCCCATATACTTTAACCAATCCGAAAGTGGAATTCGTTTATTCTTTTCTTCTGGATTGTAAGTGATTGTTGTAACACCCTGTTCGACTTCATAAAGCGGGAAGAAACAAGAGTTTACCGCAGCCTCCACTATGGTTGTGCCAAAACGGTCATCGGATTTCCAGTTAAGTGGGCATGTAATGAGAATTTTACCATAAACTGTTCCAACATTTTGTGCATACCATTGTGCTTTTGCACCCTTTTTCACTAGGTCCTGAGGGAATGCCTCGGAACCAGTAAATACATATGGAATATTCGTTGCTGCCATTATTTGTGCGGTATCTTTATGATGGAAAGCTTTACCACGCTGTGTTTTTCCTACACCAGAAGTACTTGTCATATGACCAATTGGCGTGGAATAAGACATTTGTGAGCCGGTATTCATGTAGCCCTCATTATCATATTCAAGCATAATTAGCTTATGACCACGAAGAGCTGTACCAATAGCTGATCCCATTCCGATATCCATTCCGCCATCGCCAGTAATCATTACAAATGTAGCATCATCAGATACTTGAATTTCACCGCGGCGTTTTAATTCCATGAATGCTTCAACTGTACCTGATAATGTTGCAGCACCGTTTTGGAATAAATTATGCATCATTGTTTGCTTATGGGATGTGCTTGGATAGGATGTTGTTGTTACATAGGCACATCCAGTTTGGAATAGTGTAACGATGTCTCCTTCAATTCCTTTAAAGAACAACTCAAGACCAGCAAAAATACCACAGCCCGGACATGCACCGTGACCTGATGCAATTCGTTTCGGTTTACCAGTTAAGGCCCTAAGTGGTGGAATTTTCACTTTTAATTTATTGGTTTCTTCATCCATCTTTACATCAATTAATCCGGTTTTAAAGACATCCCCATGTTGTGGTAAAATAACTGGTTTGAGAATTTTCTCAGGATTGCCAGGGATATGTCCATAGTAATCAAATGGCTTTTCGGCAAAGCCTTTTTCCAATGTATCCAATGCCATATCAAAGAAAGCCTCGGCATCACTTGCATAGAAATCCTTACCTCCAAGTCCAAATACACGACTTAACACAATCGTCTTGTTGTCTTTGTCATCTTGAAGGGCAGATTTCACTTCATGTGTAAGATTAGGCCCATTTGCTCCATAAGAATCCGCGCGTTCCCCAATTAATAATGATTTTACATTCTTAAGAGCTTCGCGAATTTCTTTTGCTGGGAATGGACGAATAATATTCGGGCTGATCACACCAGCCTTTATTCCTTTTTCACGAAGTTGATCCACAACATCTTTAGCAGATTCTGCTGCAGAGTTTAATAGAAATAAAGCTACCTCTGCATCTTCCATTTTATATAAATCTAGTATAGGATATTCTCTTCCAGAAAGCTTCGCGTATTCTTCAGCTACTTCTTTAAATACCTCACCAGCATTATACATTGCTTCTGACTGCTGGAAGTGATTATTAAGGAAATCATCTCCGCTCATATGCGCACCAATTGTTACTGGTTTACTTAAATCCCTGATAAAGTTGTAATCTGTTGGGCATTCACCCACAAATTGCTGTACAACACTGCGATCCTTAAAGAATTCAACCCGGCGCTTTTGATGGGAAGTAAAGAATCCATCATAAGCAACAATAACTGGTAAACGGACTTTAGAATGTTCCGCAATTTTTAATGCCATAATATTCATATCATATACAGCTTGCGGGGTTTTTGCTGTTAATATGACCCAGCCTGTATTTAAAGCATAATATAAGTCAGAATGATCTCCGCGAATATCTAATGGACCACTGACAGCACGTGTAACAAGATTCATTACCATAGGAAAACGAGTACCTGATTGGACTGGCATCTGCTCAAGCATATACAAGAATCCATTTGCACTTGTTGCATTGATTACCCTTGCACCTGTTGCTGCTGCACCATAGCAAATCCCGGCCGAACCATGCTCACCATCTGCAGGAATCAGTTTAATATCATGTTCTCCACGTGTTTTCATTTGATCTAGAAATTGAGCAACCTCTGTGGAAGGCGTAATTGGGAAGTATCCCATAATATGATAATTGATTTGTGCTGCGGCCAATGCAGCCATTTCATTCCCAGATTCAAAAGTAGAAATTTGTTCTGCAATCCTTTTTGCTGTTAATTTATCTTCTAAAATAGACATTATTGGACCCCTCCTGCAATATACGGAAAGTTTTGCTTTACGCGGTGTTCATCTGCATACCCAAGTAACTCACGAAGATCACCAAGGGCATCTGTTGGACAGGCCTCCACGCATTTCAGGCAGCCCTTACAGTATTGATAATCAATACCTTTAAGGAACATTTGTTTTCTGCCGCGCTTATCCTCCCCTTCTTCCCAAACGAAACAAAAGTCCGGACAAACATTGTCACAAGCTGCACAGTTAATACATTTCTCTTGCTGGAATTCTGGAAGGAATCCTTGGCGTGAGCCGCTTAAATCTTTATAAATACTATTAGCTTGTGAAACCATGACTCCACCGATTTCCTGGGTCATGTATCCAAGCATTGGCAATGAACGGGTAAAGGATTTTCCTTCCGCACCGGCTGGTACTTCGTATGTTTTAAATTGAACCTCATTATAACCGCGGTCAAAAGTACGGATATTTGGTTCAACTAGATGTGGGTATTTTTTTGTGAACGTTTTCCTTATTACATCTCTCATTGATTCTGGATCTAAAAAGTCACAAATGCGATAGAGTGCACCTAGCATGGCTGTATTTACTTTCGTTTTTTCCTCAACGGCAATCGAAAGGGCATCTATTATAGCAAGTGTACCGTATTGCAATTGTAAATCCTTTTTTACTTCATCAAAATCTCTCGCGGTATTAACGAGTACGATACCATCAGCATTTAATCCGCTGACAACATTAACAGTTCTATATAAAGCTTCATGGAAAACCCCAACAATATGTGGTTGTTCAATTGGACTATGGTCTCTAATTTCCACACCTGGTTCACAGAAGCGGATGAAACTCTTTACTGGAGAGCCCTTTTTTTCGGATCCGTAGGATGAAAAATTGGATCCTTTCAAGCCAAGACTCAAAACGCCTGCCTCCGCCAACATTTTTCCAGCAAGGTTAGCACCTAATCCCCCAATTGATTCAAGACGGATTTCAAAAAATCCTAGTTCATTTTTTTTCGGTAAAATAGACATAATGTCCCTCCCTGACTTCGTTCAATAAAACTCCACGAAATAGACATAAAATTTTACTATCCCACAACCATTGTAAAACGAATATTTTTATTAATCTGTGATAAAAGTCAAACACAAAGAAAAAAATTTTGTAACACAAAAATTAATTATTGAATAAACGCTAGTATATATGATCTTCAAGATGACATTTCATTATATAACAGATTATAAATTGTTGTATAACAGAATAAAACAAAAAAAGCCTGCACCGATTATGGTACAGACCTCTAAAAATATTTATAAATCATTAATGACAATATATGATGCCTTTACAGGTCCATGAACTCCAACGACAAGATTCAATTCAATATCTGCAGAGTTACTCGGTCCAGTAATAAAATTGATGCATGAAGCAACGTGACCAGTTTTCTTATGAATCTCCCGCATCTTTTGAGATGCTTGCGTAATCCGCGGTACTAGTGTACTTTTCGGTATAAGTGCGATATAGGTGGCAGGGAGAAAACTGACAGTTCTCCCCTTATTCTCATCGCTAAACAATACGACCGTTCCGGATTCAGCCAATGTTATTTCACTAATTGTAATCCCCACATTGGCCTTCTCTGCTTTTGCAATGTTTTGGTGCCCCTTGCTATGATTCCATTCGTAAACTTCTATATTCTGTGCTGGCCATTCCTTTTTTATAAGTAGATCGAGTCCCCACTTGGAAAAGCGTTCATCTTTCCATGTGACAATCGGACCACCGCCAAAGCCAGAAACTACTTCATTTAGGACTGAAGGTAAATCATTGCTATCAGTTACATAAAGGCTTGTATGAATTTTTTTACATTGCTCTTTAAGAACCTCTAACAATTCATCTTGTGTAGCATCCTTTAATACCTCATATTGGGGCTGGAATTTCCAGGCCGGCCTTTCAACTGGGGAGGAAATGCGCGGCCGCCCAAGACTGCCCGCAATTTGGTTTAGAAATTTATCTCGATTGTGAATCGCTCCAACCATGATTATTTGCCTCCTTTTTCACGGTTTTTAAACCAATCTCTGAATCGCTCTTTATTTGGTGCTGGAAAATCACGAATATCTGTCCAAGCCTTTAATGGACCTGGTCCCTTAGAAATCTTCTCACCCACTGTAAAAGGGTTCATGGCAGCAGGTGCCATCTTAGATCCTATGTTATACATGATTGGAGAGGCTGCCCCTAAACCAAAAGCCTTCATTAATAGTTTTTCGGATATTGGCGCTTTTCCCTCTTTTTCAACAATGACTTCTCGGTGTTTATGAAGAAGGTTATGTAACGGGATTTTTACTGGACATACCTCTGTGCAAGCTCCACATAGGGTTGAAGCGTAAGGGAGCTCTTTAAATTCATCATACCCGCCTAATAATGGAGATAGGACTGCACCAATAGGCCCCGAATAAATAGAGCCATATGAATGTCCGCCCACATGCCGATAAACCGGACATACGTTAATACATGCAGCACAGCGGATACACTGTAAAACAGATTGGAACTCTCCGCCAAGTATCTTGGATCTTCCGTTATCAACAATGACAAGGTGAAATTCCTCAGGGCCATCGACATCTAATGCTTCTTTCGGTCCTGTTAACACAGTAATATAGCTAGTTAATTTCTGACCTACCGCACTTCTCGTTAGTAAACTAACTAAAACTTCCATCTCTTCAAAGGTTGGAACCAGTCTTTCCATTCCCATAACTGTAATTTGTGTTTTAGGTAATGCTGTTACTAAATCAGCATTTCCTTCGTTAGTTACTAGACTAAAAGAACCAGTTTCGGCCACAGCAAAATTACAGCCAGTAATCCCGATATCTGCTGATAGGTATTCCTTTCGAAGCATCTCACGGGCATGCCATGCTAATTCTTCTGGTTTTGATGTTTTTGTGTAACCTAACCTATCCGTAAACACATCACGAATTTGTTCTTTATTTTTATGAAGCGCTGGTACAACAATATGTGATGGGGGATCATGATCATCAATTTGAAGAATGTATTCACCAAGGTCTGTTTCTATAACCTCACATCCCTCTTTTTCCAACATTGCATTTAAACTGATTTCTTCAGTTACCATCGATTTCGATTTAACAATTTTCTTGGCTTCCTTCTTTTTTACAATCCCTTGGATGTACTTATTTGCTTCTTCCTTGGTTTGTGCAAAAAATACATGTCCGCCACGCTTGGCAACATTCTCACTTAGTTGTTCTAAATAATAATCCAAGTTTTCCAGTACATGTTGGCGGATTTCTTCCCCATGCGAGCGCCATTCTTCCCAGTTTCCTAGTTCCTCAGCCGCGACTCTTCTTTTTACACCCATACCGTCCTGTGCTCCAGCAACAGCCCCGCGCATGAAGTCATCATGAATTCCTTTATCAACACGTTCTTTAAAATGTTCTGTGCTAATCTTCATTGCCATACAATCATTCCTCCATTCTTCTAAGTTAATAAAACTTGTCTATTGATTTCCGCTCCAGTCACTTCAATCAACAGACTTCCAAAATCAACGGCTATTTAATACCTCGGCAATATGCATTACCTTGATTGGCTTACCAACTCTATCAATTCTTCCGCCGATATTCATCAAACAGGCTGCATCGGCACCGATTAGATACTCAGCCCCAGTTTCTTCAACGTGTCGGACTTTTTCATCCACCATTTGCTCTGAAATTTGAGCCATTTTTACTGCAAAAGTCCCCCCAAAACCACAGCATTGTTCCTTCCCAGGCAATTCAGTAAACCTTAGACCTTTTACATTACTTAATAGAATCATAGGAGCTTTCTTTACACCCAACAATCTTGTCATGTGACAGGAGGTATGATAGGTTACACTTCCTTCAAAACGGGCACCGACATCTTCAATTTTCAAAACATCAACAATGAATTGCGTAAGTTCAAATGATTTTTCAGCAAGTCTTTTTGCTTTTGGTTCCCAAACCGGGTCTCCCTTAAAGATATGCTGATATTCATGGAACATAGTTATGCAGGACCCTGATGGTGAGACTATGTATTCAGCATCACTAAACGTGTCGATCATTCGTTTCATAGCTTCTTTTGTTTCTTTAACATAACCACTATTATATGATGGCTGCCCGCAACAAACTTGCGATTCAGGAAAATCAATTTCACACCCGAGCCTCTCAAGTAATTCGACAGTGGCCTTTCCTACATTACTTTTGAACATATCTACAATACAAGTTGCAAAAAGAGTAACCTTCATGATTGTCTTCCTCTCCTATTTTTCAAATTTACACAAGTTCCACTGATGAACTGGTCATCTGATGACTAATTGAAAAAAATTAAGATTTTTATATCATTCATACTACAATAAAAGTAGACCCTATTGAAAGTGCTTCCAGCAAAAAAAAAGAAAATTTTAAAAAACATGCGTTCCAAATTAGTTTGGAGGTTGCATGTTTTTTGGATTAATTATACAAAAAGTTAGCTTGTAAAATTCGCAGATTGAAAATATTTTTGTAATACGGCTTCAACGTTCTCAAGATGTAAAAGCATAAACTTTCTTGCTTTTTCTTCATCCTGTTCTTTAACCGCTTCAAAAATATCCTTATGTTCATCATAAAGTCGTTCCATCGTGGTTTGTTTAGAAAAGAGCCAAACACGACGTGTTTCTTTCATGGTTTCTCCCATTAATCCAGAAACATGATTCATCAAGCTAAGCAGCAAAGGGTTTTGCGCGGCATCGGCAAGAGCAAAATGAAATTGGAGATCAGCTTTTTCGCCCAGTGTTTCATTCCCTTGAGCATTTCTCATTTCTTCAAGTGCATCCTCCATCATTGCTAAATGGTGACTTGTTCTTTTTTTCGCAGCTGCAGCAGCCGTTCCAATTTCAATAATCTTACGAACCTCTAATAATTGAGCAATGTCTTCTTGGTTCATTAAAATAGCTGTTGATAGTGGGAAAGTAATTTGATCTGATTCAAATTCCTTTATGAAAGTACCTTCCCCTTGCTTCATTTCAACGAGCCCCATCGCTCTTAAAGAGGTTAACGCTTCACGGATGGCGGAGCGGCCTACTTGGAAATTTTCAGCAAGTTGTTGTACCGAATCAAGTTTTTCCCCAGGTTTAACCTGACCCGTTCGAATCATTTCATATATGGCCTCTGCTACTTCTTCATAGATCTTTTTTGGTTTTATTTTTTTATAATTCACCGGTCCAGCCCCTAACAAGCATTTGTTTCTTAGATCCATTTTCATTATACATTTTTCTCGAAAATCTGCCTATATAATCTACATTATCACTATAAACAAGATTCCACTATTCGTTACGTAATAATATTTAATAATGGAAATTTTTAAAAAAAAGATTGAATTTCTTCGATTTCGTCCATATAATTCATTTTAGAAGCAAGAAACATCTAGTCATCTGATGACCTTGTCACCATTTGTAAGCGATTGCTAATTTAAAGGAGGGTAGATTTTATTATTTGGAGAAAAAATCAAAAAAAGCTAATTCGGGGGGATTAAGCTATTATGACATTTACTCAAAACTTTACAGCAGTGGGAGATAATCTCGCATTATCTGCTGTTGTTGCACTAATTCCGATTCTTTACTTTTTCTGGGCTTTAGCCATTAAACGGATGAAAGGCTATCTTGCAGGAGTATCTACACTTGCTATAGCCTTAGTGATTGCTATTTTTGCCTATAAAATGCCTGCGGGTATGGCATTTATGTCGGCCTCACAAGGTGCTGTATATGGAATACTGCCGATTGGCTGGATTATCATTACATCAGTATTCCTGTATAAACTTACTGTAAAGACTGGACAATTTGATATTATTCGAACCTCTGTTGTTTCTATTACGGAGGACCGCCGTTTACAAGCATTATTGGTAGCGTTTTCCTTTGGAGCTTTTCTTGAAGGTGCCGCAGGTTTTGGTGCACCTGTTGCCATTTCCGCTGCTCTTTTGGTAGGATTAGGATTTAATCCTTTATATGCTGCAGGGCTTTGTCTAATTGCTAATACTGCACCTGTTGCATTCGGAGCGATTGGTGCACCGATTATTGCCATGGAAGGGCCAACTGGTATTGCAGCAACAGAGATCTCAAAAATGGTAGGCCGCCAGTTGCCATTTTTATCGGCCTTTATCCCATTCTATCTAGTATTTATCATGGCTGGCTGGAAAAAAACGAAAGAAGTCATGCCAGCTATTCTCGTATCAGGAGTAGCATTTGCTGGTACTCAATTTTTCACCTCTAACTTTATGGGACCAGAACTTCCCGATATCTTATCAGCTTTAGTTTCCTTATTTGCACTAGCTGTCTTCTTAAAATTCTGGAAGCCAAAAACAATCTTCCGATTTTCTTCTGAGCAAGAACTTGCTGCTACATCGGCAAGGAAACTTAAAACACAAGAAGTTAAACATACGGGAGGGCAAATTTTCAAGGCTTGGTCACCTTTCCTATTGTTAACAGCAATTATTACATTATGGGGTATTCCTACCGTTAAGCTTGCATTAACTGGTCATTACGAGGGGGCAAACGCCATCTTAAAAGCAGTTAATTCGATTGGGCATGCACTTACATATATTCCAAATGTGCCATTAATAAATAATAAAATCATTAACACCGCAGGAGCTCCAATCCCAGCAATATATAAATTGGAACTTCTTGGAGCAGCCGGTACAGCAATCTTAATCGCAGCAATTTTAACAAAATTCATCGTCGGCATCTCTTGGAAAAATTGGGCTATTACTTTTGGCGAAACCATCAATGAATTAAAATATCCAGTCATTACAATTGCTGCTGTTGTTGGTTTTGCCTATGTTACAAATGCATCTGGAATGAGTACTACTCTTGGAATGACACTTGCCAAAACAGGTTCATTACTATTTCCGTTTTTCTCACCTTTCCTTGGCTGGCTTGGAGTGTTTATTACTGGGTCCGATACTTCTGCAAACTTATTATTCGGTAACCTCCAAAAAATCACTGCGACTTCTATTGGTATGGATCCGGTGTTAGCTCTGGCAGCTAACTCTTCCGGCGGAGTAACCGGAAAAATGATTTCACCACAATCAATAGCTGTTGCCTGTGCCGCTGTTGGACTTGCAGGTAAAGAATCCGAACTGTTCCGCTTCACAATCAAACACAGCTTCTTCTTAGTAATAATTATTGGAATAATGACCTTTGTTCAGAGTCATTACCTCAGTTTTATGATTCCTTAATAATTATTTTGTAAGACCCATGCCAAACCGGCATGGGTCTTTTGTATCGTTTGCTTCTTTTTTTCTCTAAACTAGGCTATAATAAAATATTGTTTTCATTTATGCAAAGGAGTTTTTATATGAATGTTATTTGTTCAACCCTGAATGCTAAGTTTATTCATACCAACCTAGCGATTCGCTGCCTAAAGGCTTATGCAGCACCAGATTTTAATATACAAATCAAGGAATATACCATAAAGGACCCTATTTTAAATATTGTGACAGATCTCTATCAACAGAAACCGAAGGTGATTGGATTTAGCTGTTATATCTGGAACATTGAAGAAACCATTAAAGTGGTGAATCTGTTAAAAAAAGTGGACCCATCGCTAGTTATTGTTCTAGGCGGACCTGAGGTTACTTATGACACACGTGAATGGATGGAAAAAGTACCTGAGGTGGACTTTATTGTTATGGGTGAAGGTGAACAAACCTTTAAACAGTTACTAACTGAAATCCAAAATAATCATAACTTTAAAAAAGTACCTGGAATTGCCTTACGTGAGAATCAGCAAATAGTCATTACTCCCCAAATGAATAAGTTGGACTTAAAGGAATTACCTTCACCCTATCGTTTCCCTGAAGATATCGCCAATTTAGGCAAACGAGTCACCTATATTGAGACTAGCCGTGGTTGTCCATTCAGCTGTCAATTTTGCTTGTCATCGATTGAGGTGGGTGTCCGATACTTTGACCGTGAAAAAATTAAAGAAGATATACGCTATTTAATGGCTAATGGGGCAAAAACAATTAAGTTTGTCGATCGTACCTTTAATATTAGCAGGAGTTATGCTATGGAAATGTTTCGTTTCTTAATTGATGAACATCTTCCTGGAACCGTCTTTCAGTTTGAAATTACAGCAGATATTATGCGTCCTGAAGTAATTGAATTTCTTAATCAAGAAGCTCCTAAAGGTCTTTTCCGCTTTGAAATCGGTGTTCAATCCACCAATGACTTTACCAATGAACTGGTGATGCGAAAACAAAATTTTTCGAAACTGACAAGGACAGTCTCAATGGTAAAAGAAGGTAGGAAAATAGACCAGCATCTTGATTTAATAGCTGGTTTACCTGAAGAAGATTACGCTTCCTTTCGAAAGACTTTCAATGATGTATTTGAGCTCCGTCCGGAAGAGCTGCAATTAGGTTTTCTAAAAATGCTCAGAGGCACAGGAGTAAGGCTTCGGGCAGATCACCATAAATATATATATATGGATCATTCTCCCTATGAAATCTTAAGCAACAACGTCCTCTCTTTCGACGATATTGTTAGAATTAAGCAGGTTGAGGATGTGTTGGAAAAATACTGGAATGACCATCGGATGGATGCAACTGTGGAATATTTAATAACCAATGTATTTCCTTCACCGTTTGACTTCTTTCAAGAATTTGGTTCTTTCTGGGAAAGCCAAGGCTGGTCCAGAATTGGTCATCAACTTGAAGATTTATTCCGTAGACTGTATACCTTTTTAGAACACCAGGATGTTGCCGAGCTTGATGTTATTGTTGGGCTAATGAAGTATGATTACTTTTTGAAGCACAAATTCAAACCAAGAAAACCTTGGTGGGAAGCAAGCTTTAATAAGGAAAAAAGAACACAAATTTACAAACAAATTTCCGAACATCCGTCTATTTTAGGGGATTCGTTTGTTGATCTTGGCCTCGATGAAAAAGAATTGTATAAACATACGATGCTTGAAGAACTCACCTTTGATTTATCAGAATTCCTAACAAGCGGGAAGATTTTTAAACATCCTTCATGTCTTTTAGCTTATTTTGACCCCATGAACAGTGGTACACAGATTTTTTCATATTTAGAAAAATAACAAGCCGGCGTTGCCGGCTTATTTCTTTTTATTATTTTTCTTCTCTTTTTGTGTCACCTGCATAATGTCATATAATTTTGTGCCGTTAACATCGCCAAATTCGATGCTGAATTCTTCAGTAGGAATACGTGGTGGGGTTTTACGGCGGCTTTTCATTAACTTCTTCCCTTTTTCCCTAGTTTTGAATTTCGATTTTGAAATCTTATCGCATTGTTATTATCAGTGAATTCCGCTGAAAATTCACTTTCTTGAACATTTTTATGAGGTGTTTTTGTATATTTTTCCACTGCATCAAATTCTGCTTTACGTTTTGCCATCAAATAATCCTCCCAGAAAATAGTTTAACCTTACTACCTTAGTTTTGAACAAACTAAAGGTAATCATTCCTTTCCTTTTTTTTCATAAATAAATTTGCTCTACTCGAAGAAAATAAAGAAAAAACAGGAGTGATTTGAAAATGAAAAAAACGAAAAATACACAGTCTGCCGAGCCAGTAAGCTTGAATGAAACCATGCCTCATCAAATCAGTGCCCCTAGCTTTGAGGGTACTGGAATAAAAATGGAGCCTCCCTTTGTTAATGAACATGGTGTTACGATTGGTGATAGTATTTATGCCTCGCCTAATTCTCCTCTAGAGAACTGGACAAAAGATACAGACCCTTCGATTATGGCGGGAGATAAATGGGTTCATCCGACTAATGATATTGGCTGGAACACAAGTGAAAACCGAGATTTATTGGAAAGTAAAAAGAAACCGCAAGCATATCCTTTTATGCATCCTTCAAAAGATGTAAGTCAAGGAAGTGATTAAGTTCATCATTTTTACCAAACTCTGGATGACACATCCAGAGTTTTTTTACCAAACAACCTTCAGGCAAACACTGCTATAATAGAAGCAGTTGTTCTTGGAGGTGTCACCCTTGATATTACCTGAATTAGCTGAAAAAATTGTCAAAGAAGTCCAGAAGTTAATTGGTGAAGATATTATTGTTGTAAACACGGAAGGCTATATCATTGCAAGCACTGACTTCGATCGAGTAGGGTCTTTCCATGAAGGAGCTTTGATTGCATTACAACAAAAAAGAAAGATGATCATTACACATGAAGACCAATTAAAGTTAACTGGTGTAAAAGCTGGGATTAATTTACCGATTTTCTTTCAACATGATGTGATTGGAGTAATTGGAATTACTGGGGAACCAAATAAAGTTACCCCTTTTGGTGAAGTAATCCGAAAAATGACTGAACTCCTTATTAGTGAAAATTATTATGCCGAACAGTTTGAATGGCATACGCGAGCATTAGAATCATTCATAATGGATTGGGTCCAAGCCAAAGAGTGGAATTACTCTTTCTTAGACCGAGCTAAGCTTCTATCAATTGACATAACAGTCAAAAGATTGGTTGTAATTATTGAATTTATCGGGTTAAACGTACCACTTTCGAGGGATAGTTGGACAATGATTTTTAATAGGTTTCAGCAAAATGCAAAAGAAGTTGTCGCTAGGTCTGGCAATGATAGGATAGTATTACTCATAAATTGCTCTAATCGACCTACACGGGAGAGTATTGAGAGACGTTTACAGCATTTTTTTCAATTCTTGACAAACAAGTTCGGGATTCAAGCGATTGCTGGTGTTGGTCAGGCAACGGATTCTCAGGAAATTAGTGATTCCTATCGACAAGCTGAAAGATCTTTGAACATAGCAAAGTTAAATACCTCGATTATTTTCGATGAAGATTTGACTCTTGAAATGATTTCTGAAGAAATTAATCCCAAAACCAAAGCTGATTTTATTACAAGAACCATTGGACCCCTTTTGAAGGAAACAGAACTATTAGAAACCATTAAAGAATTATTTAAGCAAAATCATTCGTTGAAGAACACATCGAATACCTTACATATACATATCAATACCCTCCACTATCGTTTAAAAAAAGTTGAGGAATTAACACAATTAACCCCTAATAATATCCATGATTTAGTTACATTGTATCTTGGCATTCTCTTTTTGGATGAACAAACAAAAATCAAAAAATATTATTGAGTTTTATTAGATGTTTATCCATAGCAGGCAGATGCCTGTTTTTTTTATACTTAATTTAGAACATAAAAACACATTTACCTTGTAGGCGTATTCAGTGAATGAAGTGAATGGAGGAAACAGCATGCTTTCCAAAGTAGTAAAAGACAAATTAATCAGCATTGTTTCAAGGGAAAATTTTGATGATGCCAAAACCGAAAGACTTGTTTATTCCTATGATTCAACCCCAAACTTGCAGGCAATGCCGGATGCGGTTGTCAGCCCAAGGAATACAAAGGAAGTTTCAGAAGTTGTTAAGGTATGTAATGAAAATAAAGTGCCTATTGTACCGAGAGGTTCCGGGACAAATCTTTGTGGAGGCACATGCCCAACTGAGGGTGGCGTAGTTATTCTTTTCAAGCATATGAACAGTATTGTTGACTTAGATGAAGAGAATTTAACGATTACTGTCCAGCCAGGGGTCATATGCCTGGATGTCGCTAATGCTGCTTCGGCAAAAGGACTTTTTTATCCACCCGATCCAGGTTCAATGAAAATTGCCACGATTGGTGGAGCCATTAACGAAAACTCTGGTGGATTACGTGGACTTAAATATGGAGTCACCCGGGATTATGTGATTGGTCTTGAGGTTGTCATGCCAAACGGGGATATCGTAAGAACAGGTGGAAAACTGGCAAAGGATGTCGCAGGGTATGATCTTACCCGGTTAATGGTAGGTTCAGAAGGAACTCTTGGGATCATCACTGAAGCAATTTTAAAGCTTATCCCCATGCCTGAAACTAAGAAAACGATGCTAGCCTTGTATCAGGATCTAGAAGCTGCAGCAAAATCTGTTTCCAAAATTATTGCCAATAAAATTATACCTGTCACACTTGAGTTCCTAGATCAACCTACGATCAGAGTAGTCGAAGACTATTCTCAAATTGGATTACCTACAGACGTTCAAGCAGTTTTATTAATTGAACAAGATGGCTCACCTGAGGTCGTCGAACGTGATATTGAAAAAATCATCAAGGTTTGTAAGCAGGAAGGTGCCGTCTCCGTTCAAGTAGCATCTTCAGAAGAAGAAGCGTTAGCCTTAGCTGCTGCAAGGCGCACAGCACTTTCTGCACTTGCACGACTCAAGCCAACTACTGTACTTGAAGATGCTACTGTCCCAAGGTCAGAAATAGCGAAAATGGTAAACGCAATTAATAACATTGCTGACAAATACAATCTGCAAATTTGTACCTTTGGCCATGCAGGTGATGGAAATCTCCATCCTACATGCCCAACGGATGCAAGAAATCACGAAGAAATGGAACGTGTCGAGATGGCTTTTGCAGAAATCTTTGAAAGAGCAGTGGAACTTGGCGGAACCATTACAGGTGAGCATGGTGTCGGAGTTATGAAAGCACCGTATCTTGAATGGAAACTGGGTAAAGAAGGAATTGCCGTGATGAAAGCCATTAAACTTGCTTTGGATCCAAATAATATCATGAATCCGGGTAAGGTTTTTGCAAAAAGTTATAGGAAGCGCGTGGTAGTTTCTGGCCAGGGAACAGTTTTCGCAGCAGACGACAAAAAACAAATGGTGGTTTCAAAATGACAACAGTGAAAGAAAAAGAAATCATCCAAGAACAGTTTAAAGTCAGAATGAATGAAGATGAATTATTAAATTGTATGCGCTGTGGTTTTTGTTTACCCGCGTGTCCCACATATATTGAATCAGGCTATAAAGAATCACATTCCCCGCGGGGCAGAATCGCCTTAATGAAGGCTGTTACCGATGGTTTAATTGAACCGGATGAAGACTTTGAGCGTTCGCTTAACCTATGTCTTGGCTGCGTGGCATGTGAAACTGTTTGCCCATCTGGAGTAAAGTATGGTCATTTGCTTGAAGAAGCACGTGATATTGTCAGTCAGAATAAGAAATACTCACTATCGACTAGCATCGTTCGAAAAACAGTTTTCGAAGGATTGTTCCCACATCCAAAACGAATGAAAAATGTGACAGGGTTAATTGGGTTTTACCAACGTTCTGGCTTACAAACTATGGCGAGAAAAATTGGATTTTTAGGTATGTTGCCTGAGCATTTAACCTTAATGGAAAAAATACTTCCTCCAGTTTCAACGATGAAAGAACTGAAAAATAGACCGGTTCATGCAGAACCAATTGGAAAACAAACACACCGAGTTGCCTTCTTTAGCGGCTGTTTGATGGACTCCATGTTTATGAAAACAAATGATGCTACCATCAAATTACTCCAACTGGCTGGTTGTGAAATTGTTATTCCTGAGGAGCAAACCTGTTGTGGTGCCCTGCACGGTCATTATGGTGAAAAAGGGAGTTCAAAAGATCTTGCCAAGAGAAATATCAAAGCATTTGAGGATTTAAATGTTGATTTTATCATTACGAATGCCGGCGGTTGTGGTGCATTCTTACTTGGATATGATCACTTATTAAAAGAAGACCCAGAGTGGAGTGACCGAGCTAAGAAGTTTACCGAAAAAATTCAAGATGTAAATGAAATTTTAGTTTCAGTTAACTTCCATGAAAGGGTAAAATTAGAGCTCCCACCTCAGATAATTACTTATCAGGATTCTTGTCATTTAAGAAATGTGATGAAAACTGCATCTGCCCCTAGGCTCCTTCTGCAGTCCATTAAAGGAGCTAAATATGTTGAAATGAATGATGCAGACCGTTGCTGCGGTTCGGCCGGTATATACAATATTATCGAATCAGAAATGTCAATGAAAATGCTTGATTACAAAATGGTCCAAGCAAAAAATACCCACGCTTCCACAATTGTTACTACTAACCCTGGCTGCTTATTACAAGTAAAAGTTGGGATTGAAAAGGAAGGACTCTCCGAGAAAATGCGAGGTGTTCATATCGTTGACCTCTTATTAGAGGCAGTGAAGGCATAGTAAAAAAGAGCCGTTTGGCTCTTTTTTATTTAATTGGCTGTGTTAAAAATTAATTTTAACACTCTGTTGATTGGAGTGGAAGGCACGAAGACTCCTGCGGGNNGAGGAGGCTCCCCGGCACGCCCGCGAACCGCTTGTGCCTGGAACGGAAATCAACAGACAAACTTAACACAGCCATTTTTTTAAAATTTATATCCAATAACGAAAAACATTTCCACTTATAAAACAACAAAATAAATTAATAATACCTATACAGAGGTAAAATAATCTCTGTATTGAAAATAAGGAGCTGATTTATATGGCTAATAGCAGTAACAAGTTGTTAGTACCTGGGATTGAACAATATTTAGATCAAGTTAAATACGAAATCGCCCAAGAATTTGGAGTCAATTTAGGGTCAGATACAGTTTCAAGAGCAAATGGATCTGTAGGCGGGGAAATTACAAAACGCCTTGTCCAACAGGCACAAGCACAATTATCTGGACAACAACAATAATTTCATAAATATGGAAAAAGTCCGGAATTACTTCCGGACTTTATTTATCTATGTTTTCCATGAGAATTTTTATTTTTTTGGTCATCATCCTTATTTTCATTGATATGATGTTTATAGTTTTTATTCTCATGTTTATTTATTTCTTTTTCTTTATTTTTCCATTTACTATGGTTTTTATCAATACCATTATGATTGTCTTTCTTTTTAGATTTTTCTTGGTATAACGAATTTTTGTTCTCAGCTTTTTTTTCTTTGACGGGGTCTCTATGACTATCTTTCCCGTTAGACTTTTCTTGGTTCTGTGATTTTTTGTTCTCAGCCTTTTTTTCTTTTTGTTTATTATTTTGTTTTATAGGCCGCTCTTGATTTTGTTTTATATTATGTTCATCTATCTTTTTCAATTGTCCAGGTGGATTAACTTTTCCATTTATCCATTTCTTTTCCAATTGCCTTTTGTTTTCTGCAAATGCCTTATTTTGAACGGCCTTATTTTCTGTTTGTTTCTTCACTGGTCCTGAAGGAGTAGAGTGAACAGGCTGTTTCTTTTGTTTAGGTTTACTATCGGTAGTTTTCTTTTTATCTTTCGTTTTCACTTCATTTGTTCTATTAATGGAAACTTTGGCGTTATTATCGTGTAATTTACCAGCTGTAATGCCAAGTTTATGCGCTTTTTTTAATTCTTCTTTAGTAGGATTTACAACTATAAGTTCAACCTTTTGTTTGTCAACTGATGCTTTAATTTCTTCAATGTTTGCTTTAAGTTCCTTTTCCACTTTTTCATCAGGATCGGTGGTCCTTACTGCGGAAATGGTAACGTGTTCTTTTGTACTCAAATAACCTTCTTTATTCATTTCAGCGAAAATCGTTTGTGCTAATTCAGAAACATTTTTCTTTTTCCAATTAGTCAGGTGCGAGACAATCTTCTTACCGTCATTGTTAAATCCTATAATTTCAACAACCTGCATCTTTTTATTAACACCAAGTTCGATACTTGGATTAACATCAATTGACATATAGGCATACGCTTTATTACTTTGATACATTGGGAAAAATGAGCCAAGCATAATAACGAACGCAGCCACTAGTGCCCAAACAGGTTTAAATTTAAAAATGCTATTAAACCAACTAAAAGGTTTTGAGCTTTTAACATGATCTATTGGAAAAAAGTGAATTTCTTCCCCAATTGCATAGGGCTGATTTTGTCTTCTGCTATGTAAAAACTCACCTTCAGGGGTCATAAGCGTTAGGAATTCTTCTTCAATTTCCATTATAATTCCCTTTTTCATGTGTCTAGCACCCCCTTTATATAATCTTTCATATAAACATAATCACCAGATAATATAAGTGCAATGGCAATAATATATTTCCTATTTCGTTCAATCGTCTTCCTGCTGACATCTACCATTTTCTCTAACTGTTTAATGGGCAGCCGTTTATTATTAAATAACATTTCTTTTAATTCTTCGTTTTCGACTAACAATTTTGCAGCGATAATTGCGTTTTTGCGTGCATCGACATGCTTAGGTGAATTCTCAACTAAATCAGAAAAACTTAAATCAAAAGTAGTTAATAATTTCTGAAAATGAACAATTTCATCTTTTCTTAATTGTTCATCATTCTTTTTCTTGTAATCATCTAATGAGAGTTCATTAACAATAATTGTTCCAGCTGTTTCTTCTTCATTTGTATCATTAGTTAAGTCAAAACTTAAATGTTGATTTTTGGATTGCTTACGAATATAGTCAATTACTCTTCTTTTGATTATGACTTCAGAAAAACTCAATAAGGAGTTCCCACGCTCTGTAGAATATTTCTCAATCGCTTCATTGAACGCGATGAGCCCAATACTAAATTCATCATCGGTTTCATAGATATATCGTTTGCATACAGAAGATACTGTTTTTGCTATAAATGGTTTGTAGGAATTAATAATTTCATCAAGTAAATAACGGTCACCTTGTTGAATCAGAAGAACCGTTTCTTCCAAGGTGTTCTTCTTTTTCTTTTTGGCCATAAACAATAAACCTAGCATATGCTCACCTCTATTCGACCAATTATAACATATGAGTGTTATCTTGGACTTTTTTTGGGGTAAGCATTTTAAAAAAACAGCCCCAACAAAGGCTATCTTTTCCTGTTTATTGTTATAACCCTTATTTATTTATTTTTCTTTTTCCCAAACCACATCCTTTTATCTTGTTCCTAATGTATAAAAAGTTTATTTTTACTACATAGTTACGCTCCATCTGAAGCAATTTGTGGGGGTTCATTTTAAAAAAATTTTCCCAATAAAAAGCTTCAAACCAGAATATCCTGATTTGAAGCTTTTTATAAGTAATTTTTATTTTTGAAACTTTAAAGACAATAAAAATTTAATTAAAAAACCAATAAGCAACCCAGGGATTAAAAACAGCATCGGTAAAAAAACTGGGCCAGGATGAATTTGAAAAATTGTAACCTTAGGCGATACCATTAATCCTACAGTAACAAAATAGGCACCGAAGACAAATGGAAAAAACGAGTATTTTTCATTTTCAGGCATAGCTGAACGATAACCATCCCACAAGGAAAACAAATAGACACACGGGTAAAACATAAGCCATTGGTAATTAAGTACCTTCTCTGCATTGTTAATTTCTCCTAAGAAACTATACATGATTGCCGAATTAAAGTGACTATTTGAATTGATCATTACTTCTAATGTAACAAACAATATTCCTTTGATATATTGACCCATTAACAATTGACTAAAACCAGGAAAAGCAATATTCCAAAAAACAGCTTCAAGTTTGCTCATCTTTTTCATCGTACAGTCCCGCTTCTCGTGGCATATTTTTAAAGCTAAAAATTCACTTACCTTAGTTTATCCATCTCTGCCAAAAAATAGCGGATATTCTATTATTTTTCCCAACTTAATTCTTTTTGAGGATGCGTAAGTAGGTTTTTGAAAATATAATCCAGTTTCGATTAGCTTGGAAATAACTTTTAAAAAGCTGAAGAAATAATGGGTATTTTCCTTGATAAGGATACCAATGAATTTCACTCTTTTTCCGGCCGATGTCCTCGACAATAGCTTTTTCATGGCAAAAAATTCTTAACCCGGCATCCCCATGGTACCTGCCGATTCCACTTTGTTTTGCCCCTCCAAAGGGAAGGCCATGATGGGCAATACTTATAATAGCGTCATTTATCACTACTGCTCCTGATACGAGTTTAGAGGATACTCTTCTGGCTTTTACATGATCATTTGACCAAACGCTTGCATTTAACCCATAAACCGTATCATTTGCAAGACTAATTACTTCATCTTCACTCTCAAATGGAATGACTGGCAGAATCGGTCCAAAGGATTCCTCCTGGATTATTTTCATATCATGGTTCACATTTGTAACTACAATAAGCGGTAAAAACATTCCATTGTTCCATTTTTCAGGCATTAGACCGGTCTCAAGTCTTGCTCCCTTGCTCAATGCATCCTCTAACTGGTCTCTTAAAATTTCTATTTGAGCTGGGAAAGTCATCGAACCGACATCGTCATCTTCATTGTTCCCCTGTTTTAAGTTTAAAATTTCTTTTTTTAGTAAGGATAGAAATTTAGGATAAATTGATTTTTCAACATACAGCCTTTCTGCACTCATACATACTTGACCACTGTTAGTAAATGCCGCCCACACTGCCCCTTTTGCCGCACGCTCCAAATGAGCGTCCGCAAATACAATCATTGGATCCTTGCCGCCAAGTTCTAGGGTTGTTGGAATTAGATGTTTTGAAGCAACTTGTTGAATGATTTTCCCAGTCCGGACAGATCCAGTAAAAAAAATATAATCTGGTTTCCCATTTGTAAAGGCTGCCCCTACCTCTTTTCCACCATGTGCAACTTGAACAACTCCCATAGGAAAGCCCGCTTTAGCAAAAATCCCCTCCATACATTTCCCTACTAGTGGAGTTACTTCTGACTGGTTTTAAAATCACTGTATTCCCAGAGGCCAAAGCACTAAGCATCGGGACCATTGCTAATTGAAAGGGATAATTCCATGGCGAAATTACCAAAACCACTCCCCTTGGCATGTATTCAATAAATGATTTTTTTCCTATCAATAAAAAAGGCGTTTTTACTCTTTGGCGCTGAAGAATTTTCTCCCCATGTTTTATTATGTGATCAATACTGTCCAGGGTTGGTGTGATATCAGCTACCAGGGCCTCCGTTACCACTTTTCCAGTGTCCGCAGCGATTGTTTTTGCTATATCTTCCATCTGCTCTACGATAATATCTTTAAGTCTTAATAGATACTTTCCTCTTTCAGACATAGTCAGATTACTCCACTGCTTAAACGCTGTTTTACTCCTATGATAAAAGGAATCGACTTCGTTAACAGATGTTACAGGAATCTCCCCCAGCCGCTCTCCTGTTGCCGGGGCAAATATTTTAAGCTTTTCTTGAATTGCATCCATTTATTATCACCCCCGTTAAATAATTTTAATATGAAAGGTTGGGTTATCTTTTTGTTGTAAGTAAAATTCTGTCATTGGTTTAATTCCATCTTTAAAGTCAGGACAGGCGATCCCTGATTCCCTTAGGTCTGTGACAGCTTGTGTACAATCGAATTGTCCCTTCCAAGTAAAGTAGTCCAATGCTTCTTTCTCTACTCCCAGAAATTTGCGCAACGGTTTAAGAGAAAGGAACCATTTCCCGACAGTTAATGGAATCATTCCTTTTGGTTGTTTGTTTAGCATTTCTTTCATCATGATTTCATATATTTCTGAAGCACGGTAGGGATGTGGGTCTGTTAGATGATACGTTTTTCCAGCAGCATTGTCTAATTGGCTAAGATACGCAGTTGCTTGAATAATATAATCGATGGGAACAAGGTTTACATAAGCTTCACCTTTCCCTAGTCGAGGTATGAGAGGAAGAAATTTTAACCGATCTAAAAAGTTCATAATAAAATAAGGGCCATCAAATTTAATGGTTTCTCCCGTATCGGAATGGCCTTTGACAATCCCCGGCCGAATGATAGTAACAGGTATTTCTTTTTTTAATGTTTCCACTAAAACCTCTGCTTCATATTTAGTTTGTTCATAATGATTTTTAAAACCAGGTGGTGTAATAAGTTCCGTCTCATACAGAGTACCTTCTCTATTTCCGACTACATAGGCAGTACTAAAATAAATATATCTATTTAGGTTTGGTAATCTTCGCACCCATTCATTTACGTTTTCCGTACCATTTACATTCACTATTTGCGCTATTTCTCTTGGAACAGCTAAATCATAAATGGCTGCTAGATGAAAAACATGGGTAACCCTTTGTTGTAAGATTTCCTGTTCTTCTTCTGTAATAGCAAGAAACGGTTTGGTTATATCTCCAACAATAATGTGGAAAGTGGACTCATCTAACCCATATGCTGCTATAATAGCTTCCGATTCTTTTTTTGCTCTTTCAACCATATTAGGCAGGACTAGGACAAAAACAGATCCTATCAATTGATTATTTTTTATTACTTCGCGAATCAATTGATTACAAATAAACCCAGGAAACCCAGTAAAAAAGAAACCATTTCCCAACTTATCTCCTCCTTAGTCTTTATCAAGACGATTGTAATCATTGTAAAGTCCTAAGAAAAGATTTGTCCATGGGTAGTTAGTCTGAATTTTCAGTTTAATAAACATTAAGAAAAGTGGCGGAATAGAATCCGCCACTTTTCTTAATCATTTTGGTCCATTGGATTATAGAGTTTAACCGATGGATTTTTCTCTTGAAACCATCTGAGAGCAAAGTCATTTTCAAACAAAAATACATAATGATCATATCTATCTTTCACTAACATTGAACGAGAACTCGATAGATTTTCATCAACCGTTTCACTATCTACCCACCTGGCAATTTTTGAACCCATTCTTTCCATTAAAACTTCGGCATTATATTCATTTCTCATCCGATGCTCAAAAACTTCAAATTGTAATTGACCGACGGCACCTAATAAATAATCATCCGTTTTAACGGTTTTATATAGCTGAATGGCTCCTTCTTGAACCAGTTGCTGAATTCCTTTATAAAAGGACTTCTGCTTCATGACGTTTTTAGCGGAAACCCTAACGTACAATTCTGGTGTAAATTGCGGAAGTCTTTCATATTGAAAATCATTTTTCCCGGTAGTCAAAGTATCACCAATTTGATATGTGCCTGTGTCATATAATCCGATAATATCTCCACTAACCGCTTCATCGACAGTATTCCGTTCTTCAGCCATAAATGAAGTTGACTGCGAGAGCTTTATTTGTTTATTCAAACGCGGAATATTCACTGTCATTCCCCGCTCAAATTTCCCAGAACACACACGGACAAAGGCAATCCTATCTCTGTGGGCAGGATTCATATTTGCTTGAATCTTAAACACAAAACCTGAAAATTGTTCCCCTAACGGATCAATTTCTCCTATGGATGAATTGCGCGCCATTGGAGGCGGAGCAAACTTTAAGTATGACTCTAAGAATGTTTGAACTCCAAAAGCAGTTAACGCACTCCCAAAAAATACTGGTGTTAAGTTACCTGCTGCAATTCTTTCAGCTGAGAACTCATTCCCTGCTTCATTGAGGAGCATAATTTCATCGAGTGTTTGATCATAAAGTCCAGATTTTTTTAGCGGATGGTCTCCGGCAATTTCTCCGTCATCATTTAACGGTATAAAACGGTCATCATCCTCTACTCGGAACTGTTCCACTCGATTGTTATATCGGTCATAAATACCAAGGAATTCTTTCCCCATCCCAATCGGCCAGTTCATCGGATATGATTCTATGCCTAGAACCTCTTCTAATTCAGCTAACAGTTCTAGCGGCGGCTTGCCCTGACGATCGAGTTTATTCATAAATGTGAAAATAGGAATTCCGCGCATCCGGCATACTTTAAATAGTTTGAGTGTTTGTGCCTCTATCCCCTTGGCAGCATCAACGATCATTACAGCACTATCTACAGCCATTAAAGTACGATACGTATCTTCACTGAAATCTTGGTGTCCAGGCGTATCCAAAATGTTAACTCGGAATCCTTCATAGTCAAATTGCATGACACTGGAGGTTACGGAAATCCCCCGTTGCTTTTCAATTTCCATCCAGTCACTGGTTGCAAACTTTCCTGTTTTTTTCGCTTTTACAGTTCCCGCGTCTCGAATAGCGCCTCCGAATAATAATAGTTTTTCGGTTAGCGTAGTTTTTCCGGCATCTGGGTGGGAAATAATCGCAAATGTCCGGCGTGACAATACATCTTCTTTAAAATTGTTACCCATTTCGTTTTCCTCTCTTTTGACAATAAAAATTTTTGTCCATAACTTCAATCTTATCTCTCAAACGGAAACTTTGCAATATTTCTTTAAACCCGAGAGCATAAAGAATATAATGAAAGAAAGCGGTAATGATGAAAAATAAGTACGGCGAGTACATAACACATCGGAGGTACAGGACTTGGATATTACTAAAATTGATCAGCAGACCCTGAATTTATTGCATAAAGCCTTTGAAATTATCCTCAATGAGAACAAGATTTCTTATGAAAAAATTGGAATTGCTGAAGAAGATGACCAATTATTGTTCTTGTTTGAAGGAAAGGATGAAAAAGTTCATGTTTTTAAATGGAATAAAGCATCCTGTATCGGTGCCAGTATTGGCTCAATTGCTCAAAGTGTATTACATCCAATCATTCCACATCTTCGCTTATTATCGTAGCTTTTATAAACCACACCAGCGCATTTTAAAAAAAATTGTGCTGGTTTATTTTTTTTATGCGGGCATTTCTAGTTTCCCAACGATTCCCACATCCATTTTTCTGGAAACCCCTTTATAATAGAGGAGAACTCTGTTGAAGGAGATGAAGAAAATTGAAACCAAGTATAAAAAAAGTCTCGAAATTTATTCCGCTCATTGCAGCGTTAATATTAGTTATTGCAGGAATCGTCTGGATTATTCAAACTACCAATAATGAAGTTGCTATACCATTCTCCTCTGTTGAGAAAACTATTCAAGCACAACAAGGGAAAACTGTAAGTATAACTGAAAAACCCGATGGTAGCCTTTATATTCATGCTGGTGAAACGGTATATCTTTCCCATGTCCCACCCAACAGCCAAATGGTAGATAAGTTGGTTGTTAAATACAATATTGAATACTCCTATTCAAAGAGCAGTAAATATGGAAAATGGATATTAGGCGGCGTTATCCTTCTCTTGGCTGGAGCAGCATTCACGCTTCAAAAAACAAAAGGTGGATTGGGAATAAATAATTCAATGAAGAATAGTGTTGCAAAGTCGCGAACCCTTCCCTCCATTAGTTTGAAGGATGTGGGTGGACTCGGGGACGAAATGAAGGAAGAAATCTTACAAACTCTCTCGACCCTAAAAGAACCTGAGCGTGCATCAAAATTAGGGATTACACCACCAAAAGGTATTCTTTTGTACGGCCCGCCAGGTACAGGTAAAACATTACTCGCTCAAGCAATTGCCCGTGAATTAAACGCCGCTTTCTTTTCGGCAAGCGGTTCGTCATTTAATGAAATGTTTATAGGAGTGGGGGCTAGCCGGGTCCGTTCATTGTTCAAAGCAGCAAGAAAGCAAGGTCCTGCCGTTGTATTCATTGATGAGGTCGATGCTTTAGCAGCAAAAAGAAAGGCACATGGCGGCGAGGAAGCCGAAAAAACCTTAACAGAATTACTTGTACAACTTGATGGCGGACATTCAAATGATGGAATTCTTTTTATTGCTGCCACAAACAGAAAAGACATGTTGGATGAAGCCTTCCTTCGTCCTGGAAGAATCGATTTTTCCTTCCATGTACCACTTCCAGATACAAAAGGAAGAAGAGAGATAATCGCTATCCATGCTAAAGATAAATCATTTGATAAAGATGCTCTTGCACAATTAGATGAATTGGCAGAAAGTACTTCAGGTTTTTCAGGTGCAGAGCTCCAATCACTTTTCGAAACGGCTAGCAGAAGAGCTGTTCGGAACGGCCAAGAGTCCATCCAAAAGCAGGACATTGACTATGCCCTTGATCGAACGATTTTAGGAAGCACTTCCCGGTCATTACAAGATTATGATACAAAACGCAGGGTCGCAATTCATGAGGCTGGTCATGCCATTGTAGCATCATTGACGAAACCTGGTTCCGTTAGGAAAGCAACCATTATCCCTCGTGGAGAGGCGCTCGGTTATGTTGCACCAATTCCAAAGGAATTGCATCTATCTACGACCAGTGACTTATTAGAGCGCGTAGCAATGATATTAGCTGGCGGGGTTGCTGAGAGAATTCATTTAGGAGAACACAGCATCGGCGTAAGTGGCGACGTTCAACAAGCAAAACAAATTATCGAACAAATGGTAGATACCGGTATGCTTCAAGAAGGATTTACATTGACCTTCAAAAAACAAGATAAAGAAGAAAAGATGCAAGAGCTATTTGAAAAAGCTTTACAAAAATCAGAGAGTCTAATTAATAACCATCAATATCAGTATCAACAATTGGTCGATGCATTATTAAAAAAAGAAACACTTGAAGGCTCAGAGATTGAAGAAATAGTTTGGGGAACACCGGCAACCATAAGTGATAATATGGTCTTAGTATAAAGATAACCTATGAAAACCAGGTGCTGTTTATTGGGCACCTGGTTTTCATTTATGATAAAATATCTAATGTTTTTTTTATTTGGTGGTAAACTAAGCATGGACTTCACAAAAAGGAAGTGAATGCATTGTTCGGTAAAACTAAGATTTTTGAAAAAGAGCAGCATAAATATTCTACCGAAGCTAAAGAATATCTTGGAAACCCGCAAAAAACAGAGGGGTTGCTTAACAAAGCGATAAAAATGGCAAATGAGAAAAAAGGAAGTTTAGGCGATGTTTGGGAAAAACTGCAATTATTTTTTGAATTAGTTAAAGCCTATTCAAAAGGTGAATATAAAAATGTCTCACCCAGCACAATTCTTACTGTCATTGGTACCCTTCTTTACTTTGTTTCGCCACTTGACTTAGTACCAGATTTCATTATTGGTCTGGGGATCCTGGATGATGCAGCTTTGATTGGCTTTACTGTAAAGAAAATCTCCAATGAATTAGATGCTTTTAGTAAATGGAAACGGGCTTTTTCAAATGAAAACCCGCTTGATTAAACAAGCGGGCCTCCATTTTACGTTTTTATCTAAAGCAAGCTGCACCGACAATAATCAAGAGGATAAATAATACTACGATTAAAGCAAAACCGCCGCCGTAACCGCATCCTCCATATCCGTATCCGCATCCTCCATATCCGTAACCAAACATTTTTCAAGACCTCCTTTTTATCTAAGTTGATTTCTTAGTAGCACCATGAAGCCCCAATAATGATTAACAAAATAAATAAAACGACCAGTAGGGCAAATCCGCCGCCGTATCCACCAGCTACACCTGACATTTACATTACCTCCTTTTCTTAATTCCATATATCCTATTCACTTGATTAAAAATGTGCGATAGACACATATCCAAATTACCCAGTTTAATAAAAAAGAAGAAGCCCATAATTAAGGAAAAATTCAAGTACAATAAAGGAATTAGCCCTCAGAAAAATATTTTTTACAATTTTATCCTCTTCGAATTGACATTCTTATCTATTTTTCATACCATGTTCACAAATATATATAGATTGGGGCACCAACTTGAGAAATGCTGCTACGCTTTTATTCGTACTTATCATGATCATATACAGAGCAATCACACGGTTTAGTGAGAAAAAGAAAGAAAGCCGCCCCTTGAAAATCGGTCATAGAGGCGCGGCAGGCTACTGTCCAGAGAATACAATTTCATCCTTTAGGAAAGCCGTAGAATTAGGTGTCGACTACCTCGAGCTTGACATTCAAATGACAAAAGATCATGAATTAGTTGTGATACATGATCCAACCGTTAACAGAACAACTAATGGGAAAGGGAAAGTAAAGGATTTTACTTTACAAGAAATTCAAAGTCTTGATGCAGGAAGTTGGTTTCATTGTAATTTTACGGGTGAGAAGATCCCCTCTCTCTCTGAGATATTTGAGGAGTTTGCAGGGAAAATCGGCTTTTTAATTGAATTAAAAAAACCCTCACTTTATCCCCTGGTTGAGGAAAAACTTGCGGAGGAATTGAAGAAAAGAGAGTTAACATCCGTTGACAAGCAAATTATTGTTCAGTCCTTTGACCGTGGTGCGCTAAAACGGTTTCACGACCTTCTGCCTACCATTCCAATAGGCATTTTGATTAAAAACTCCGGTGTGAAGATGATTTCGAATAAAAATTTAAAGTCCTTTTCAAGCTATGTGTCGTATGTAAATCCCAAAATAACCATGGTGAATAAGCGGTTGATTAAAAGAATTCACCACCATGGCTTTAAAACAATGATTTGGACTGTTAATAAAAAGAATGACTTAAAAACGCTTAATCATTTCCATGTTGAAGGAATTATCAGTGACTTTCCAGATTTACCATAAATAGGAATAGGAATAGGGTCTATTATTGACTTAATAGACCCACTTACATTCTTTATTAACCTTTTGGTTTAACAATACAGAGAAGCCACGAATTAGATAAATATTACATACAGGATAATAGCCAGCACAATCCGATAAATAGCAAATGGTAATAATCTTATTTTGTTAATAAGCTTTAGGAAAAAGCGTATAGACAAAAGAGCAAAAATAAAGGCACTAATAAATCCTGCAATAAAAATTGGAAGGGCATCCAACGTCATATACTCCCAATTCTTTAATAAAGAGAGAAAACTAGCTCCGGCCATGATTGGCACAGCCATAATAAAGGTAAAGTCCGCGGCAGCACGGTGACTCATCCCCATCAATACTCCTCCAGAAATCGTTGAACCCGAACGAGAAAATCCTGGCCAAAGTGAAAAACATTGAAACAAGCCAACAGTCAATGCTTGTTTATAAGTAATTTGGTCAACTGTTTGTACTTTTGGACGTTTTGGACCAAAAATATCCGCAAGAATCATTAGGATCGCCCCAATAACTAAGCCAATTAAAACAGTTGCAGTTGAAAATAAGTGCTCATCAATATAGTCGTTAAAAAGGACGCCTAGTACACCGGCAGGGATTAATCCCACAATTACTTGAGAAAGTTTTAAACGGCCTTGTACTTGTCCTGAAGCTGCTTGTTTTTTTAAGCGCCCCAATCCTAATAAATCAATAAAGCGATCTTTAAAGGTGACAACAACCGCCAATATGGAACCAAGTTGGATAACGACTTTAAATGTGTTTGCTCCATGCTGTGTTAAAAACTTTTCGGATTGCAGCCACATATCATCCACGATAATCATGTGCCCGGTAGATGATACTGGTGCAAATTCTGTTAATCCTTCTACCAGCCCTAGAATAATAGCTTTAATAATCATAAGTAGTTCCATTTCTGATAATCTCCTAACCTTGTTGCAAAAGTATTGTAAGTGATTAAATTTATAACTCATCCATTTTACTCATTAAACAATAACAATGCAATATTTTTTAAATTCCAATTTACTCTCCACTATTAATAACGCAATTATTCAAAAATTAGTTTCATGTATTTTTTTCCAAAGAAAAAATGCAGCCTTAAATTATTACCACATTCAGTGTTTTTTCTTTATATTGTTAGTCGTTGATGATTCTCATAACACGCCCATTAAACTTCTTTTTGTAAAATCCTTGCGTTAAATCTACAACGGCTATTCCGGTTGAACTTTGAGAACCAATAAATTTACCTCCGCCAAGGTAAATCCCTACATGCCCATCTATTTTATAAGTGTCAAAAAAAACTAGATCTCCAGGACGCGCCTCACTTAGGGTAACTCTTTCCCCAGTATTTTTTAGGATATCTGTATGAGCGCCCACTTTAAATCCTGCCTGTCTGAAGGCCCACGCAACAAATCCTGAACAATCAAATCTACCATGGGCAACATCATAAGAGTTTCTTCCCCCGCCAAATACATAAACGGAGTTCCCAATATATTTTTCCCCAGCATGAATGACCACATTAATGGCTTCATTGGTGGTTGTAGGTAATGGAACATCCAAATTCACGGTTTCATTATTTTTATCTGTTCCCTTAGAATTCTGAGCCTCGTTTAATAAGAGCGCTTCTTTTATTGCTAGTGTTCCATCTTTCTGTTGTAAATCAGCTTTCTCAGAAAGTTTTTCCTGCTCTTTCATCCTAAGTTCTGCTTTTAAAGCATCATTTTGCTTTTTTTGTTCTAATATTTGTTCTTGCATCCATAAAAGTTCTGTTTTCATATTTTGCAATTCGTTTAACTTTTTCACCACTGAAGATTGTTTAGTTTGGACTTCATTCTGATCTTCTTTATAATGTTTAACTAGATCTTGGTCTGCTTCCACCATCGAGGCAACAGCACCAAGTCTTTCTACAAAATCACTAAAGCTCGAAGAACCTAGAACAACGTGTATATATCTAACCTGACCACCACTTTCTTGTAGCGATAAGGCACGTTTCTTTATTAATTCATTGCGTTTATTAATTCTATCTTGAATGGATGCTATTTCTTGCTGAAGATCCTGTACTTGGGATTGTGAGGCTTTTACCTTTTCTTCTGTTTGTTCAATCATTTTTTTATTATCTTTAATGGCTTGCTCAACTCTAATAATTTGTTCAGCTAGTCTAATTAATTCATCTTGGACTTGAAAAATTTCTAAATTTGCTTTTGAAATATCTGTTTGAAGACCTGTTCGCTGATCCTGTACACTTTTAAGATTATTTTCCTTTGCATCTACTGATGGACAAGAAAAAACACTCCCGATTCCCATAATAAAGGTCGTACATAGTGCGATTATCTTCATTTTCAAATTGGTTCCCCTGCCTTCTTAAAATAAACATCCAGCATCTAAGACGAATTATGTATTTTAAATTCTAGGTCACACAACAAAATTCCTATGTAATTACCAAATTAACAACCCATGAATATAAATGGAAATTATTGACTATACGTCAACAAAATATAAAATAATTCAATATTTAGGTTCCTCCAACAAATAAAAGAACCACAATCTCTATATAAGAAGAGAGATTGTGGCTCTTATGACTTGCAATCGATGCTTATATTCCCCAATTCTTTTAATTCTCCTTAGTTGATAACTAGTAGTTACGGAATCTTTACAAATTCTTTAAGACTACCTTTGCCTCGGTCAACAATGTTTAAATGAGTATCTCTTGCCAATTTAATATATTCCTTCCTAACCTGCTGCCACGCATTGCGCCGGTCACGACCAAAAGTTACGCTTGATTCTGCATTTTTTTCAAAATTATCTTCTAGTTGGTCGACAATCTGAAAAACTGATTTAATTGGCGTTAACGCAAGCTTCTCTAATTGTTCAGATACCTCTAAAACCTTTTTCTTAAGTTCTTCTCTCTCATTCACCGGAAAGTCCTCATCTTTGATTTCTTCTTTACCGAATGAAAATTGATGCATTAGTTCAGAAACCATCTCTTTGTTTGTTTTTTTCGACTGCTCATACAAATTCGCAACCGATTTTCTAAATTGCTTATTGAAATTAATGACTTCTTTTAAGGCATTAATGTATGCATCTTCTCTATTCTCTTGAAGCTGTTCTGCCCGTTCACTTGAAAGCTCAAATTGATCCCAAAAAGTGTGTACAAATGACCCTGCAGCCACCGATTCTTCTGCCGTTGGTACATTCTTTTCTTTAACAGTCTGGACCGTTTCATTTTTCTTCTGTGCCATCGTCTTTCCTCCTCTTTCTATTATTGACTTTCTCTATTGGATCCTTCTTATGGAACGAAGGAATATAGAGCTCAAAGAAACTGGTGTACATTTTGAAAAATTGATCCAATAACGATTGATAGGATTCTAGTTGGTTGGCATAACCATTTAAGTATGTTATTCCTGCTTTAGTAATTGAATATTTTCTTTTAGCAGGACCGCTCCCAGTTGTATCCCATTCTGAAGATAGAAGCTCGTCCTTTTCTAGTTGTCTTAGCAGTCTGTATAAATTCCCCTGGTCAAGCGTCTTAAAACCGAATGCCTCTAGCTTCTGGCTAAGTTCATACCCATGCAGTGACACCCTGCTAAGAAGCAATAAAATAAATGGCAGCACAAAATTTTTTGATGGATTGATCGTTTGATTGTCCTGATTCACCATATTTTTATCACCTCGCCCTGTATATGTGTATTTTACACCTATGAGTAATATTTTGTCAACTCAGCAAATATTTATGAATAAAAGTTAAAAGTTAGAGTCCTCATTTACTGTTATTTGGCAATAAGCTAATAAAAATAAAAAGGTGGTGTGAAATGGAAGCAGCAAGAATAAGTAAATTGGGAGTTCCTTATATGCACTTAGGGACAGGCGAGCCGTTAGTCTTGATCCATGGATTAGGTGAAGTAAAAGAAGGGTGGGAAGACCAATATGAATTGGCTAACCAGTATGAATTGATCATCCCTGACTTACGAGGTCATGGAAAATGCAGTAAGACAGAAGGCATCTCAATAAAAAATTTTGCCTTAGATATCCTCGGTTTGTTAATGGAATTAAAAATTGAAACCGCTCATATTTTGGGTCTTTCAATGGGTGGTGCAGTTGCGCAAGAGATTTACCGACAGGCACCGGAATGCTGCCGCACTCTCCTGTTAATTAGTTCATTTCATTACTTTCCTAAGAAACTGAAGAGTGTTTTATTTGAACCACGAAAAGAACTTCTCCAGCAAGTTTCATACATGAAGGAACACTCAGATTATGCAGCACGGATGGCACTTTATTTGTGGAATAAGGACACAGTTGAGAAGTTTAATAAGTTTTTCCAACCAAAACCGCAGATATTTGTTGACTCATTAGTAGCATGTTTTGAGGTAAATAATTTATCGTTATTACCAATGGTAGATGTTCCGACACTTATTATTGGAGGTCAGTACGACTCCGTCTTGCCTGTTTGGATTCAGGCTTGGATGCACAGGCTTATTCCAAATTCAGAATTTATTATTATGAGAAATACCGGCCATCTGGCCAAATTGGAGGCAAAAGACCGGTTTAATCGACTCTTAAGGACATTCCTTGCTAAACAAAAAGCTGCTTCATAACTAGTTAAAGCGGGATGGAGGGGAGTCCTTCCCGCTTTTACTTCCTTCTTAATTTAATTAAGAAGTTCCTAATTTTATTGTGACCGTGAGCAGAGCCATTTATCCGCAAAAATGGCAAACTTTCCAGATAAGGCTAAAGAAACGTGTCCACCATCAAATACCTCGTATGTCTTATCTTCACTAGAAACCATGTCCATAACAGGGAGGCTTTGTTTCTCTAGTATCAAGGTATCTCGTGATGTTGAGAAGACAAAGAATGAACAATGGATATTTTTTAAGTCTACTTTCCTTCCGCCAATCGTTAGCTCTCCTTTTAGGAGTTTGTTATCTTTATAGAGATCATTAAATAGCTGTTTGAAGGCAGCCCCTGAAAACGAGGCAGAGTCTTTTGTCCACTTGTCCATCCGCCGCCATTTTTTAACATATTCATCATCATGTGCACGGGAAATCAGGTTTACCCATGGACTAACGGAGACGGGTGAAAGTCCCCTAAACATTCGGTACATTATTTCAGATGGAATAACACCATAAACCTCAGAAAGTCGATCAAAATTTATAGTTCCTTTTTGGAGTCCGTTTAACCACTTATCCGGAACGATTCCTATACTGAAATCAATTGGTACCGTTGCTAGGACTAAATTCTTAATAGGCAAGTTTGTTAGTGAGGTAAAAATAGCAGCAATTGTGCCTCCTAAACAATAGCCGATCATCGATATTTCTTTTGCACCGGAATGTCGTAACGCACGTTTGACACCATTTTCTAAATAATCAAGGATATAATTATCAAGAGTGATCTCACTATCCTCATAACTAGGAGAACCCCAATCAAGGAAGTAAACATCATATCCTCTTTCCGTTAATCCTCCAACTACACTACTTCCTTCCCCGACATCTAAAATATACGATTTATTAAGCAGTGAGTAGACTAAAAACACAGGGATTTGATATTTTTTTTCTTTAGCAGGATGATAATATAATGTTGATTTATTTTTTTTCCAAACAATTTCTCTCTTGGTTGGAACAATATCCGGTTTCGGTTCTGTTAAGACTTTATAGACTTGTTCCCACCTTAAAGATTCCTTTTTCAAATCAACTAATGGAATATTTCTTAGTGCTTTAGCTATCATCTTTCTCAGCCCCTTCCATCCTCACTGCCAGTCCCAGTCAGAACAAGCTCATTGCCCCTTTTCTTAGTCTGCACTGGCTGCACAAGTTTTTTCAAGGCTGCAAGTTCCTGTTTAATATCTGTTAATTGAGAGATTTCTTGTCTCAAATTTTGAATCTCATTTTGAATGAAAGCTGATTCTTCCTTTATCTGTTTTATAATCGTCACCATATCTTGAAACATTGCAACGTTACCCGTACTAAGGGATTCTAAACTATCCTGTAAATTCCAAACCTGCTCTTCTAAAATATCAATTTTTTCTTCGGTTTGAAGAGATAATTTTGCTACATTTGCAATATCTTTTTTGGTTGGAATATTCATTACACCTGCCATGAGTTCTTGGTTCTTTCTTAACCGCTCCATATATCTTGCATGACTATCTGTCCCCACACTAAGAAGTCGAACGAACTCATTATTGTCAGTGATCATGTATAGCATGCCATTCAATTGTCTTTCCCACATTTCACTTATTCTTCTAAATCCTTGCAACGGATCATAGTTTTTTTCCTTCGACATTGCTTTTTGCCTCCTTTTTTAGAAATTTGTCATCTCTTCTTCTTTCTCCAAATATTTATTAAATGGAAACAACAACGGTTTAATTTGTCGTGCTAATAAATTAACAAAACCTTTTTGATTTTCATATATTAGGTTTCCAACTTGTTTAACACCCTTGATATATTGCTTCCTGATTTTTTTCCTAAGGACCACATATTGCTCGATCGTTTCAAGATATTTATCAATTGGTTGATTTTTGCTAATAACTTGGCAAGGTGTACTTAGAATTGAAATGGTTCTTTTTTGAAGTTGATCAATCTGGGCATTGATTTCTTCGTATGACTTGAGTGGAAAGAAATGCTGTAGACTCGTGGTGGACATCAAAAATTCCTCTCTTGCAGTCCTTTCCCATTCAGTAAATTCCTTATCAAATCTCTTTGCCATTTCTTTTATGTTTTCTTGATTCCTTTGGATGTTTTCAGCAAAAAACAATGCTTCTTTTAAAAATACCTCGTCTCGGAAGTCTGAACGCTTAGACCATTCGTCTAATTCTTGAAATGCTTTGCGCCAGAGAATGTCTAAGCTTGACAGTTGTGCAGCGCTCACCTCTTTTTCTCTAATTTGTTCAGCCTCCTTATTGATGATTTCGAGGATAGGTTCTTGTTCTTTTTTAATTTCTCTTTTCTCAAACATCCTACTCGCCTCCTTAAATGAAAAGTTTATTCTTCCATTTAAATACCACTAAAGGCCTGACGATAAATTTCTTCAAGTTCGCCTATAAATGGTTGTTTTGGATTTGCAATCGTATCTTGATCGTCAAATGCACGTTCTGCGAGAACTGCTACTTTGCTATCAAATACTTCTTTATCAACCCCGCTTGCTTCTATACTCATCGGGATTTCTAGTTCCTTTGTTAATTTAATAATTGCACGGACTAGGCTTTCAATACCTTCTTCAGTCGTACCGGCAGGCAGCCCAAGCATTTTAGCAATTTCCGCATAACGTTCATCAGCTATGAAGTTTTCATATTTAGGGTATGTCATGAACTTATTTGGTTTGGCTGCATTGTAACGGATTACATGTGGCAAAAGAATCGCATTGGCGCGTCCATGTGGTATATCAAATTCAGCCCCTAAAACATGGGCAAGACTATGGTTTATTCCTTAGAAGGAATTGGCGAAAGCCATCCCTGCTATTGTAGAAGCATTATGCATTTTTTCACGGGCAAGTTCATTACTTCCATCTCGGTAAGCTATTGGCAAATACTTAAAGACAAGTTGAATGGCTTTTAATGCAAGTCCATCTGTATAGTCATTGGCCAATACGGAAACATACGACTCAATCGCGTGTGTCAACACATCCATCCCTGTATCAGCGGTAACATGCTTCGGAACTGTCATAACAAACTGTGGATCGATAATGGCTACATCCGGTGTCAATTGGAAATCCGCGAGAGGGTATTTTATATTTGTTTTATTATCTGAAATAACAGAGAAGGCTGTGACCTCTGAACCGGTTCCGGATGTTGTTGGAATTGCAATAAATTTTGCTTTTCCACGTAGTGCTGGGAATTTAACTACTCTTTTACTAGGATCAAAGAATTTTTGTGTTAAGCTATGAAAATCAGTTTCTGGATGTTCGTAAAATAGCCACATCGCTTTTGCGGAATCTATCACTGAGCCGCCGCCAAGAGCAATAATACAATCTGGTTGAAATCTTCTTATCCGCTCTGCACCGATTTTTACTGTATCAATGCTAGGTTCAGGCTCGACTTCGGAGAATGTTTCAAATTGGATTTTCCTTTGATTCTTGTTTAGATAGTAAACAACCTTGTCAACATACCCATTTTTGACAGCACTGTTACTTGTGACACTAAATGCCTTTGAGATTCCTGGTATAGAGGCTAGCATTTGGATTGAATTTTTTTCAAAGAATATTTGCGATGGAACTTTAAACCACTGGGTAAATGTTCTTCTCTTTGCAACCTTTTTAATATTTATGAGATTTTGTGCCCCTACATTTTGTGACACAGAGTTCCCTCCATAAGTACCACATCCGATGGTTAATGACGGTAATGATGTATTATAAATATCCCCAATTGCACCATGTGTCGATGGTGTATTGACCATGATCCGCCCTGCCTTCATACGAAGTGCAAACAAATCTACTAAGCATTGGTCCGAAGTATGTATTGATGCTGAATGCCCAAGACCACCATATTCCAAGGTTTCCTCAGCAATTTGAATGCCCTCTGCAAAACTATTAACCTTGTAACAAGCAAGTATCGGACTTAGTTTTTCACATGAGAGCGCATATTTTGGCCCTACACCCTCTAGTTCTGCAATGAGAATCTTGGTATTTTCAGGAACATTCACTCCTGCCAATTTTGCAATCATTGTGGCTGGTAATCCGACAATTAAATGATTAATGGTATTCGTCTTTTCAATAATGGCGATCTTCTCTACCATTAATCTTTCTTCTTCATTAAGGAAATAACAATTATTAGAAATCATTTCCTGTTTCATTTCATCATAAATTTCTTGATCAATAATTAAAGCTTGTTCAGAAGCGCAGATCATTCCGTTATCAAAGGTTTTTGACAGGATAATGTCGTTAACAGCCCTTTTGATATTTGCTGTCTTTTCAATATAACAAGGTACATTTCCTGCACCTACCCCAAGTGCAGGTTTACCTGAGCTATAAGCTGTTTTCACCAAATTTGGTCCACCTGTTGCTAGAATAAGAGAAACCTTTGGATGCTTCATTAAGGCCTGAAACGCTTCATGTGAAGGAACTTCAATCCACTGAATGCAATTATCTGGTGCACCTGCCCTAATGGCTGCCTCCTTCAGTAAAATCGCGGTCTCCGTACAACATTTTTGGCCAAACTGTGGGAATGCGAAAATAATTGGATTCCTTGTTTTAAGCGAAATCAAGGATTTAAATATTACAGTAGAGGTTGGATTTGTTATTGGAATAACCGCAGCAATCACACCTACTGGCTCGGCGATCTCTACTATTCCTTCATTTTCGTTTTCGTTGATTACACCAACAGTTTTTATCTCTCGAATATTGTTATAAATGAACTCAGTAGCAAACATATTTTTGAATACCTTATCTTCATAAACCCCTCTTTTTGTTTCATTTACAGCCAATTTTGCAAGATTCTTATGATTTTGAAGAGCAGTAAGAGCCATTTGTTTGACAATTTCATCAACCATCTCTTGGTTGTATGAACGGAATTCACCAAGTGATTTCTCTGCATTATTTGCTAATGTATCAATCATTGAAGTGATTATTTGTTTATCATGTACTACCTTTTCTTCAACTGCCATATAATATCTCCTCCAAGTTCATTCCTTGATCTTTGATTCGACTAAAAATTGGCCTATATCCTCTTAATAATTACTTGGATACTTTTCTGGTTAAAATATAGCACGATGGATAAATCGAAAAATGTCGAATTTTGCGCAAATATGAATGAATAACCATTCATTTTTAAAGAATTCATAAAACGTTCATAAATTTTCCCATATATATATAAAAGCCCTAAATCCTTTTTGAAAAAGAATTTAAGGCTTCCTTTTATAAATCAACCAGTATTCCGTAGTCCAGCAGATATTCCACTGATAGTTAGCAAAACTTCAATTAATAAGTCTTCGTTTGATCCACCCTGACTTCGCAGTTCTTTTATTAACTCTACTTGTAAAAAGTTTAATGGATCGACATATGGATTTCTTCTAAATACCGATTCTTTAATATTTGGTGTATGATCAAGCAATTCATTATCGCCTGTAATTCGGAGAAGAATTTCTTTGGTACGTTCATATTCTTCAAGAATATTAGTAAATATCCGTTCAGCCATATTTTGGTCTTCAACAAGGGATAAATATTCTCTAGCTGTCGTGATGTCTGCTTTCATTAAGGCCATTTGTAAATTATCAATTGTTGATCGGAAAAACGGCCATTTTTCATACATATCCTGGAGAATAGGCAAATTTTGTTCGCTCTTTGCTGCAAACCCTGTTAAACCGGTTCCGGCTGCATACCATGCAGGAAGCAGTTGGCGGCTTTGCGTCCAAGCAAATACCCATGGAATGGCCCGTAAATCTTCAAATCGTCCTTGATTTTTTCTGCTCATCGGTCTGGAGCCGATGTTTAAATCCCCTATCTCTTTTAGTGGTGTGGCTTCAGTGAAATAGGTAAGAAAATCTGAATCACCAAACACCAATGATTGATATTTTGTTAAGGCTAAACTCGATATTTCTTCAATCGATTCAACCCAAATTGGATCACGTTGGAAACCTTGCTCTGCTTCCTTAGAGATATGTGCAACGGCTAAAAGTAATGTAGAGGTAGCTTGTTCTAAACTACGGTAGGCAATATCCTCAAGCAGATATCTTGAAGATAATACTTCACCTTGCTCAGTAATTTTTACACCATCCCCAATCGTTTCAGCCGGCTGGGATAGGATACTTTTATTTAATGGACCGCCGCCACGGCCTAACGAACCACCACGGCCATGGAAAAACTTTAGTCCGATTTGGTACCTTTTCGCCATTTCATGAATCTCAATTTGTGCCTTATATAGTTTCCAGTTAGCTGTCAGTGTACCACCATCTTTGCTTCCATCCGAGTACCCAAGCATGATTTCCTGCTGATCACCCAATATTTGCAAATGATTACGATAGATAGGCATCTCGAAAAGTGTTTCCATTATTTTTGGCCCAGCTGTTAAATCGTCGATTGTTTCCAGTAATGGCGCCACGTGTAAATGACTTTCTAAAGTGCCATCTGCGTGAAGGCGATAAATCCCAGCCTCTTTTGCAAGTACCAGTACCTCAAGCAAATCACTCGGTGATTTTGTCATGCTCACAAGATAAACGGAAATAGCTCGCTTTCCGAATTCTTCGTGTGCCTTCTTAATTGTTTGGAACACTTTAATCATTTCCTGTGTTTCCGTTGAGTAGTCTTCATTTAATAGTAAGAGTGGACGAGGATCTAATAATATATTTTGCAATATTTTTAGTTTCTCCTCTTCAGAAAGACCCGCGTAATTCTCGGTGATACTGACTTTGCGTAAAATTTCTGTTATGGCTGCTTCATGTTCGCCGCTATGATTTCGAATATCGAGTGTAGCTAAATGAAACCCAAATAATTGTACTTGTCGGATCAGCTTTTGAATAATTTTTGATTCATGTCCTGCTGGATGATGCTTTTTCAAACTCCTTTTAATCACATACAAGTCTTCTAATAATTCTTCGGAAGATTTATAGCCCAAATCCGTTTTTCCAACTTGTTTTACACGTTCAATAATAATTGCAAAGGCACGGCGGTATGCCTCACCTTTATTTGGCCATTTTTTGTCATCCGTTAAATAAGTATCCTCTTGCTCAATTAATGTAAGAAGATCCTCACTTACCTCCACCCTAGAAGTGGAATGACTGTATCGTTTCATTAATTCGACTAAAGCTTTTTTATATTTTTTTAAAACGAGTCTTCTTTGTCTTTTCAAAGTCTCCCAAGTGACATCATGTGTAACATTTGGATTTCCATCCCGGTCACCACCGATCCAGGAACCAAAACGTAAGAAATTAGGAACTTCCCATTGTGTATTAGTGAAGTTCTTCTCTAAACATTCTGCCACTTCTTGATGAATTTCAGGCAGTACTTCGAAAAGAGTTTGATCAAAATAATACAAACCATTTCGAACTTCGTCTAAAACAGTAGGCTTGTTCTGTCGTAATTCATCCGTTTGCCAAAGTATTGAAACTTCGTTAAACAAACTTTCTTCCAGCTTTTTTCTTTCTCTTCTTGTTAACAAAGGGTGATCGAGGTTTTTAAGAATATCAGCAATTCGCTGCTGAATCTCAAGTATGGAGCGTTTCGTTGCCTCTGTTGGATGAGCTGTAATTACAAGCTCAAGAGATAAAGTATTTAAAGTATCTTGAATGACTTCTTCTTCTATATTATTCTCTTTAAGCAAAAGAATCGCACTTTCAATAGAAGCAGGTTGGACAACCCTTTCCTCTTGAAGTTGGTACTGTCTTCTTCTACGCATACGATGGTTCTGTTCCGCTGCATTAATTAAATGAAAATACATTGAGAATGCTCGAATAACTTGTTTCCTCATCGGAGCATCTAGACTAGAAATTTCTTCTTTTAAGGCATTATAAATTGATTGATCAAAATTTTCTCTTAATGTTTTACACATTAAACGTATTTTTTCCACTTTATCAAATAATGCAGAACCACTGTGATTAATCAGAATATCTCCTAATATTTTACCCAGTAATTTTACATCACGACGCAACGGAAGACTGCTGTCATTTACTTTTACTTCTGTTGTCATACTGCCACCTTCCTTTAATCTCAAAATTCGCTAAATTTTTTATTTATTAATATACCACAATTTTGTTGGACGTGTTAAAGATAAGTTTTCTTTTTTTTTAATAAATTTTTAATTATACGAAAAAAACCTGCATTGTGCAGGTTTTTTAGGGTTATCTAATCCGTACTTTTCTAAGATTCTTTATCAAACACAAGCACATATGTCTTTCGATCAACATCATCATACGTAACGACGACAGAAATAATTGTTTTCTTGTCATTTTCCAGTTTTATTGTTTTGCTCGTTCCACCTTCAATCGAGATTTCCGAACGGCTATATTTTGCAATCGGCTTTAGTGTTATTTCATCAGCATCACTTGACACCGTGATATGATAAGTAAACTCATCGCTTGTAAAGTTACTATCCCATGTTCCTTCAGACACTGACAGTGAAGAAAGTAATGCTTTACTTACTTTTTCGGTATTTAAAGAACTTTGCTGCTGGGATGTCGGCTGTGCAGAATTAGGTCGAGTATTTATTCTGGTACTAGGCTGGATAGATACTGGATTATTTTTCTGATTTGCTGCAGGGGCTTTGACTTCAGCTGGTGTATCTTCCACTGCTTTATCCTCAACAGCTTTCATCCTTGTAACGTGGATGGTATAAATCTTCTTTTTACCATTTTCAGCAGTTACCGTGATCATAATATCTGACTGTCCTACGGGAAGTGAAACATCCACCCCATTTTTCCCTGTTATTGTAGAATTTACTTTTATTGTTGACGTTGCTTCTATCGCTGTCGGTTTAAATGTAATGGCAGGAATTTCATTTGAAACATTGACATTATATTCATTAACATCTGAAGAAAATTTGGGTGATAACTCGCCTTTTGATAGTTCAATACTTTTTAAGAAATTATTCGCATTTTTCTCTCTTGTTACCGTCAGAGTATAGGTATTTGATGAACCAGTTCCATTATTTACAGATATAATAAACTTATTGTCTCCTGTTTGAAGCGCATAAGTCCCTGTTGTCCGCTTGACAATCTCCTTACCGTTAATCGTAATCGATGCATCTGTATTAGAGCTATCTACTAAAAGCTTAATATTTTCAACCTCGTTCCCAACTGTGGCAGTATATTCAAATAAGTCTGCAGCGAATTTCTGGTCGAGCTCCTTGCCTTCAATTTCTAATTTTGAAAGATTGCTTGCTAGTTGGTTTTCTTGAACTGTTGACGTATTAGTTTCAGCATAAACAGATGATATGGATGATCCAGCTCCCACCCATGCCAGTGAAATAATTAGAAATACATTTAGGGCTTTGTTTGGTTTTGATTGTTTCATCGTTAATCCTCCTGTCCTCTATCTTTCGGGATAGTGGAATTTGGACTAACTTTATCATGGTTTGCTTAAGTTTAGCTTAAATTTTTACCTGCGATGAAATTCTTCTAATTTAGTAGAAATGACTGACGCTACCTCATCATCTGATTTTTGGAGTGCTTTTTTAAAAAGGGAATTAGCTAAAGATCCCATTGGCCCTGTTGCATTGATTTCTAGAAAGCCCGTCACACGAGTTTTATTTTTATTTAATGCCTTTGCTTCAAAATAACCCTTACCTAAATATTTTTCATTTGAACGTTTTAAATCAAAAGATATCCTGGATGGTTCGTTCCACTCTTTAATATCTATCAATAAACTAACCTTTTTTTTCATTACTCCAAGATCACTCTTAAATTCCCAACAGATTTGACGTTCATTTCTTTTTTCATGTTGAATATAGCCAGGTACAAGTGGTGCCCAATTGTTTTCGTCTCGAATAAAGTCCCAAATCACTTCAATCGGGATATCTAATTCTAAATGTTGTAAATCGCTGAGCATTTTATCCCTCTTTCATTTTCAAAGTAAAAGACCCTCTTGCGAAAGAAGGTCTTTTAAAAAATATATGTAGATATTTATATTTATAGAAGAGGCAAGAAGGAGTTTGCCCAAAAAATCACCATTACGTATGATGTTACTTTACTTCTTTCTTGAATATTCCATTAGGAATTCATGAATTCTTTCAGCCGCTTGGGATAGTCGTTCTGGTGGTTGCACCATAGCAATCCGAACATATCCCTCACCCAGGTTTCCAAACGCATCACCCGGAATGACAGCCACTCCAGCTTGGTCAATTAATTCAAAGGCAAACTCACGGGATTTCCATCCTGCTGGGATTCTTGCCCACACAAACATGGTTGCTGGGGACTTGGCAACTTGCCAACCACTTTTTTCAAGCCCAGAAATCAATACATTGCGACGCAGCTCATATTCATTCACCTGTGTTTTAAGAAAAGCAAAATCTGAAGTTAACGCCCTTACGGCTGCTTTTTGGATCGGATAAAAGACTCCATAATCAATATGTGATTTAAATGATGCTAAGATGTCAATGGCTTGCACATTGCCGACGACATAACCAATCCGGCAGCCTGCCATATTAAAGGTTTTTGAAAGAGAATTAAATTCAATTCCAATCTCCTTTGCCCCAGGGACAGACATGAAACTAAGCTGTGGATTCCCATCGAAAATCAACTCAGAATACGCAAAATCATGAACAACCAAAATATTGTGCTGCTTAGCAAAGGTAACTACCTTGTCAAAAAATGACTGATCAGCTAAAGCTGTTACAGGGTTACCAGGATAACTGATAATCATCATTTTGGTTTTATCCAGCACATCTAACGGGATTTCTTCTAGCATTGGCAGGAACTTGTTTTCAGCTAATAACGGCATCGGATAGATAATCCCGCCTGCAATGTTTACACTTGCCTCATAAATGGGATACCCGGGATCCGGTACCAATACATAATCACCAGGATTAATGATTGCCGAAGCCAAATGAGCAAGACCATCCTGAGACCCCATTAGCTGCAATACTTCAGATTCTGGGTTTAGGTCAACCGCATATCTTTGCTTATAAAAATAACTTACGGCATGATTAAATTCAGGTATCCCTGTTAGGGTATAGCCATATTTGCTTGAGTCACTAGCACAATCAATCAATGTATCGACAACAAATGACGGCGGTGGAAAATCTGGACTTCCTACACTTAAATCAATGACATCCTTACCAGCTTTGATAGCTTTCAGTTTTCGATTAGCTATCTCTTGAAAAATACTAGCCGACATTTTTTTTACTTTTTCTGATGCAACGAGATGCATAGATATCCCCTCTATCCTAAGAAAAATTTAACTATTCTAACATATTTAAATTATATCAATCTAACGAATTCAATTCTATATATCAATATAATCATTGATTATTATTCAATCATACTTTAGAATCTTAAGATAGGTTTTAATATTCAGAAAAAAGGTTTTGTGTGGGGGTAACTAAAAATGAAGCTGGTTCAGTATTTATTATTTTTTGCGGGACTAACCTTTTTTGGCTTAGGAAATGCAATTGCCGTTAAGGTAAAATATGTGGGCCTGCATCCTTGGGAGGTACTGAATGTTGCGCTATTTGAACATTTTGGTTTAACCATTGGAACATGGGGAGTCATATGCGGACTGATCCTGATAATCATTTCTGTTTTTGTAGCAAGGAGTTATATTAACATAGGTACTATCCTTAATGCCTTATGTATTGGACCTATCATGGACTTTTTCCTCTGGTTAGATATTCTTCCAAAAGCAACAGATACTTGGGTTGATTACCTTATTCTTCTCTGTGGAATCATCATTACAGGGGTCGGCGGCGGGATGTATGTTGCAGCAGGAATCGGTGCGGGTCCTCGTGATGGCTTTATGTTATCCATCTCTGATAAAACTAAGTTATCAGTTAGTCAAGCACGCATTACGGTAGAAAGCATAGTATTATTGATTGGTTTATTGTTAGGTGGTCCTGTTTTTATAGCTACTTTCCTTTATACATTCATTCAAAGTCCAATTTTCCATCATTCTCTTAAGCTATTTAAGGCATTAGTAGAAACAATCACTAAGAAGAAACGACGAACTCAAGATATTGCCCTCTGAATAAGACTAGGAAGCCACCATATTTTAACCTTTTAAAAAAATAGAAGATGCACACGGCATCTTCTATTTGCATTTTATTTTTTTCGGATTGCGATAATCAGTGCAGCGAAGGAAAGCAACGCTGCTAATCCCGATAAAATTAGTGATAAAGATGTGAATGTTTCTGTTTTCTTTTCAGTCACTTCTGTTTTCGTTTTTGAGTTATCCTTTGTTTGTGCCTTATCACTATGTTCTGATGTTTGACTGCTATGTTGGTCTGTGTTGGAAGTAGTTACAATATCTGTAATAGAATGGGGTGCGTCAGACCCTTCCCCACCGGTCCATTCGACTATACTGCCATCCTTGTAATATTGAAAAGCATCCCAAGCAGCTTTGGTTGCCTTTTCCGGGTTTTTCGCTACAAATACAAATTGTTGGAATTGACCACTTAAAATCCCTTCCCCAGTTGTTTCGAAGGTAAATGTTTTTACTTTACCACTAGCATCCTTTTCAGATGAATAGGTCCAGCCTGGAACGGGTTGATAAGACATAATTTCTACACCAGCTGGTGCTTTGACCGTTACTTTCGTGGTGGCTACATCCTTTTCAACTGGCACTTTTAAAGTATAAGTTTCCCATGCGCCTGTTGAAGATGTTTTTGGCATTACTGTGACATGAGCACTTGCCATACTTGAAAAGACAAATAAGCTGATTACTGCCGGAATAAATACTTTTGAAATTCTGCCAATCATTTTTTTCATTGTTAACTCTCCTCGAATGTTTTTATTGGCTTCCCACTAAAACGATGAAATCTGTATCGATACTTTCTAATGACTTTGTTAAAACGTGTACATGTACGTTCCACTTTCCAGCCATGGTAAAATGTAAACCCTTTACTTCGTACTTTCCTTCGGCCGTTTTTGCTAGGTTAACCGTTTCTTTTCCCATATCCATTTCAAGCATTGTAAACGTTAGGTGTAATTGTTCAATATCTTTGATGGGCTGTCCTGCTTTATCTTTTAATGTAACTTCAAATAAATTCGTTCCAATTATATTTGGGGTTGCTGCCAGTGTAATTTGCTTGCCCTCATTTACTATATTGGTTTCCTTGAACGGCCCCGGCGACTGCATGGCTGTTGGTAAATTGGTTAACACGACAGAAAGAATAAGGATGATTAGACCCGTCAAAAGTTCACCCTTTATGGGAGTCCCTAATCCCTTGGCAGTACCCCTTTTTCCTTTAAGAAAATTCACCCCAGCAAGCACTACCATTAGGACAAATAAACTAACTTTACCTATTAATACCTGTCCATAAGTTGTTTGGACCAGGGCTGAAAGGTTGGGAATATATAATAAGCTGCTATATATTCCTGTACAGGTTAAGAGCAGAACAATAATTAAGCCCCATTTGGAGAAGTTTTTTATCATTCTAAGATAATCCTGTTTAAAATCCGTATTTTTTCTTAATGAAAGGAAGCCGACAAAACCAATTAAACTTCCAATCCAAATCGATGCGCCGAATAAATGAAGGAAATCCATTGCAATCGGTAAAAATTGATTTGATTGGGAAGCAGCATGACTTGTCATAGACTTTGTCCATAGCAAGGCACTTCCTAGAATAAAACAAGCCCACAAAATGATTCGTTTCGTGCTCTCGGCCATCCCCATGAAAGAGGTAAGTAGAACAAGCGTAATGAGGAGAGCGATTTGAATAATCCATGAATGCCCATAACTCGTATTCATTAAGACATTTTCAATTAATGGAAAGCTGAACACTTCACTCCATGGGAATCCAGATTCAATCGATGCCTGTAGTGGCAAACTTAATAAAAGGCTAAAGAATAGGAGGGTTAGACTCGCATTAATTAGTCTCCGGAACTTATTGTCAACTGATTCTATCTCCCTTAATTTATAGGGCATGACCATCATATAAAAAAAGATTAGCCCAACATAACCAGCATTACTAAAATATTGAAGCCAACGAATGACGATTAGATCGGCCTTGGGTTTGTAACCCTTTGTTACCTTATTGGAAGTTGCTGAATTTTGACCTTCATCACCAACCTGAAATGGAATGACACCTTCGACCGGATGCCCATCACTTGAAACCACCTTCCATTTAATCCGGTAGGATCCATCGGGAAGGCCATTCTTTAATCCACTCGTTAAGATAGATGGTTGTTTTGGATCAATTCGGCCATTCTTTTTATCGACTCGATTCCCCTCTGAATCAAACACTTTTATGGAGTTAAAGGCCGGTTGGATTGATTCATCAAATTTTATCATAACCTCAGATGGTGCCTTTTCAACTGTTTCATTTTCTAATGGTGTAGACTTTTTTATGTAGGCGTGCGCCGAAGAAATAGACGGAAATAAAAATAGAAACAGGGCAAAGACTAGTAGTAATGTACTTACCTTCTGTTTTGTTTGCAACCCATCACACCCTTATCACCAAAATCATTGTTGTAATAACTTAACTTTATGAAAAATAGTTTCTACTGTCGATACAATGATAATGATAAATAGGGTTAATAACAATATCTTTTCCAGACCAACTTGTGACTAATTGTTGAACTTTTACGGTTATTGAGGAATTTTTATTTATAATTATCCTTAAAAAGTTTGGTTTGCAAGTAATAATCATAAAAGGAAGAGATTATCAAAAACCTCAGAATAGGTTTTTGATAATCCCTTCCCCTTTTTAAAATTATTTATAATAAATAAGGCATTATTTAATCCTACATCAAACTCTATGCATCATAGGTAAGGAGAATAAATAAATATTTGTGATTGCTAGGACAGTCATAAGCGCGTAATATGGCAGCATAGCTTTAAAAGATGTCATTTTGCCTCTACCCATTCTGTACACCACATAACAAGTACCTACCAACCCGATTAATATCACTATATACTGAATCATTTGTACGGTTGGAGTTGAGGCGAGACTTAAACTTGCTGGGTTAGTATCTACTCCAAATAATCGGATTGAATTAAACCATACTGCCTTCCCTTCTGTGAAGATGTGGAATAGGTTATGAGCCAGATGACCAGCAAGATCCAAAGGAATAATCGCATAGCCAAAACGAGTAAAGTTCTTTTTGATTGAACCTTCCATTCCAAGTAGTGATGCTAGTTTTGCAGTACCTAACATTAAAAAAATTGGTAATGCCATGGCAATGATAAAGGCAATCGTAAAGTTCACAACATAGTTTTCTGTACCAGTCACAGAACCAATTGCATTCAGTATATCCTGCCATGGTTCAAGCATGGTTATATTTTGTACGAACACGATACCCATAATAACAGCAGCCAAAGAAGCATGCTCAAGCTTCGGTTTTTTTAATCCCCACAATTCTTTTGTAGGAATTCTTGTTGTAATTTTAACCGAATTGCTTGGACAGTTTTTCACACAGTTTCCGCAAATATTACATTCTGCACCGGACTCCATTGTTTTAGGGAATTGGAACATTGGGCATCCTTCAACACCCTCGGTTCCTTTGTAGCAAGATTGGACTTTACAGGTTTTACAAATTTCAGGAGTCGCCTGTACTTTTAATGCACCAGAGCGTGAATAGTTTCCAGCAAGACCACCAAGGAAACAGAGTGTTTTACAAAAGGTTCTTCTTTCATAAAAAACAGAAGTGGCTACGACCATGGTTACGAGTAAAAGCAATAGGTAACCTGAACCTCGTGGCGACTCTACAATTCCCCACACATGGTCACTGTAAGTAATGGCAATAAAGAATAAATCTATCAACCAAATTCCATATTTCCTTAAAAACTTAGGCATCGGTCGCTTGCTGCCAACAAATTTACGAACAATATCACTTAATTTACCGAACGGACATATCGCACACCAGAAGCGTCCGGTTAGTAAAAATAGAACTGGAATAATCGGCCACCATAACACCCATGTCATCGTTGTACCAAAATTTTTACTCGGATCCACGGTACCCATTACTAATTCGTAAACTATGATGGAAAATACAAAAATAACAATCCATTGAAAGATTCCAGGATACCATTTGCTTTTCACAAACTTTTTCACCACTGGTATAGATAGGAGATTACAAGGTTCCTTTTCTGGTAAGTTTTTCTCAGGCATTGCCATTGTTTTCATCTCCCTTCCGTCTAAACCATTTATTCCAGACACCTATTAAGACAAATGATAGATTTACTGCCCCAAAGGTACCTAACACTTTATAGTTTGGGGGGGATTCAACCACTGGTCCATGATGATCATGAGCTGCCCCACCGTTTCCTTCCATGTTCATTCCTTCCATATCGGTTCCACTATCATGATTCATGCCTTCCATGTCGGTTCTGCTGTCATGATTCATAGTGGCATGATCACCAACGGATGTTTCCTTTTTTAGATTCTCTGTTGCTTGTTTTAAATTGGGGGTATGAGAATGCCCCTCATCTGCAAATACCCTTACATCGAATGAAAGGATAAATGATAATGCAAAAATAAATAAAAATAGTTTCTTCATTTTTCCACCTCCAAAATGCTATTTTTGTATCTAATGTTCATATGTTTAATGTAATGGGGAAATTTGCAGATTGTATGCATTTTTGTTGGAGATAATATGGAGTATTGATTTTCTGTTCATTTGTTCATTGATTTGTAAAATCTGGCTTCAATTTTTTGTTACTTTAGCCCAAAATCTCAAAAAAAAGAAGAACCCAAACGGCTCTCCTTTACTACTTTACTTTTTGTGTTGTTATTCTTATAAAGACCAATAAGTTAATGTATCAAAAATTCCTAAGAGAAACATCAAAATACCGGCAATCCTTTGTATCACCATTCCAAACTTTCTCCCTTTTTTCATTAACACTCCACTACCGCCGAGGAACCAAATGATAAAAATAAAAATCAATAGTGGAATTGCAGTTCCAATTGCAAAGATTGGAGGTAGAATAAACCCATTTGCACTAGATAATACGACAGGCATTAAGGTGACAAAGAAAAGTACAAACATAGTCGGACAGAATGCTAATGAAAAACTAAATCCTAACATAAAAGAGCCGAATGGATTTTCACTCTTGTATTCATTTAATCCCTTTAATAGATTTAATGTTCCTGTTAATTTAATAAAACCCATCATAAATAACCCAACTATCATTAATAATGGCCCCATAATCTTCCGAATCCATGGAAAATATAAGGTGAGATTTTGTTCCATTTCCCTTCCAAGAAGCCACACCAAAACACCTAATAAAGAAAATGCTACTATTTTACCGAAAGTGAAAAAGATAACATCCTTCCAAGCGATTTTCTTTTGAATAGAACGGTTACCATAAATTGTTACAGCACTAATATTACCAGTTAGCTGACAAGGTGCAAGAGCCCCAATAAGTCCTAGAATAAACGCAAAGACTATTGGCCATGCTTCTAAACTATAGGCTATATTGGAAAACGGTTTACTAACAAATGAGCTAAATTGACTTAATATACTATACATTTAATCACCTTAAATCAATATATACCTTTTATTTGCTTGAAAGTTCACTTTCTGTTACCCATTTATGATTTGTAACTTTTTCTCCCGCACCAACCGGAGTGTAGTCAATCATATATACCGTAGTTTGTTCTGCTGAATTTATTGTGCCAGAGGCACCCTTCATACCTTCCATGTGGTCTGCTTCTAAGGTAACTTGAGTTCCAGGTTTTAATGATGTACTACCAGCATTCATAATTTCTTCTTGAATCACCCATTTATGGTTTTCTACTTTTTCTCCACCTGTAGTTGGAGTATAAGAAACCGCATAGGCTGTTGTAACATATGCTCCCGCTATTGTTGCTTTAGCTCCATTCATCCCTTCCATATGGTCAGCATTGATAATTGCTTGACTTCCCACTTTATAAGTAGGATTCACTTTTTCCTTTAAACCATTAGGAACCTCACCTGAACCTGAATGTTCCATATGTTCCATTTTCATACTATTATGGTCCATTTTTTTATTTTCATCAGAACTCTTCTCATTACTATTGTTAGCACAGGCAGACAACATTAACATTAAGCCCAATGAAACAAATCCTACCACCAATCTATTACTTTTCATATTTACCTCCTAAAATTATATTTCAAATGGTATTCTACAACAAAAATTTGCAGAAACTATGAATTTTTATCCCTCTAACAATTATCAACAGCTAATATTTATTTAAAACAATGAGCCACTTTTGATATAAAGTGGCTCACAAAGTAATTTATATTTTTTTGAGGCTGAGATGATTATGCCCAAACCTCTTCAAGAATATCTCGGAATAGATCATCCAAAATCGGGGTCATATCCTCTTTAGATACTTTAAGGGTCTTGGTATATTCCTCAATCCGATTGATTTCTTTTTCTAAAAAGTCATTTATGGCATTAACCTTCGGCTCAAGGTTGAGTTCATCGCCGCTGATTTTCCTTTCAAGCAAGGTAGAGATTTCCTGCTTTAACGGCCCCTCTTCAATAAGCTCTTCTACCAAGATTTGAAATTCAATTGGCGGGACCGTATTGTATCTTTCAATCCATATACATGCTAAAACGGGTCTAATGACATAAAAGTACTTTTTAATTTTCACATGGTCTCCACGGAGATAATCGCGAAAATTGCCTTTTGCCATATTTAAGTAATGATAGAGAGCGGATTGCGGTAAAAACACTTGATTCTGGATTGCCTTCAATTTATCTACTAAAGAAAAGGCTTGATAATAAACAATTCCCGAATGGAGCCACTCCATCAGCGGCGGATTGGATTTCCTAAACAGTTTGAGCGCCTTTCGTATTTCCCAGCCATTTATATCAAGGAGGTCATTAATTGGAAGTTCGATCACCTCTCGCTTTTGATCAATGCTCAAATACCAGTCCTTTTTATGGACATAAATGAATCGAACATCGTAATCACTATCCTTAGAAGGAAATCCCCATGCCCGGCTCCCAGATTCAACGGCCAGACAGATTTTCACTTCAAATTGCTCTTCAATTTTATTAATTTCAGCGAGTATTTTTTCTTTCAGGGTTATTCACTCCTTAATCCATGCCTTGACCACAGACTTTTACAATAATGGCGATATTCACGATGCAATAGTTGTACTATTTGGCCTCGTTTACCAGGAAATTCATGTCCTTCCAATGTAGAAATGGGGACGATCTCTTGTATTGAATTAGTAACAAACATCTCATCTGCTTCCAGGCTATGTTCCAAAGAATAAAGCCCCTCTTCTACACTCAGATAATGTTTCTTGGCTAACTCACTAACAAACTGTCGTGTAATCCCATTTAAAATCCCCGTTTGTACGGAAGGGGTGTATAAGCAATTCCCTTTTACCCAAAAGATATTAGAGACAATCCCTTCTGCTATGCACCCTTTCTCATTAAGGAAAATCCCTTCTGTATCTACAGCATGTCCGATTTCCTTTTTTGCAAGAATATTATTCATAAAATGATGGGACTTCAGACGTTCACTTCCTTCGGGACTGTTCCGTCTCAACTCCAATAAAACCGCCTTTTTTTCCGTTAAGTCCCCTGCCTGAGGTAATGGTTTAGGAAAAAAAAGAATGTTTGGGTTAGTATACGGTTCTACTTGTAAGCCAATATCCCCTATACCCGCTGAAACATTTAGCCTTAGGTAAGCATTGTTCAGATGGTTTACTTTTAATAATTCTTGCAGGATATTATTCGTTTCTTCTCGCTCAAAACGATAGTTGATGTTTAGAACTTCTAATCCTTGATTAAGTCGCTCTAAATGGTCATCCAGTAAGAAAGGATGTCCTTCATAGACCCGGAACGTTTCAAATAACCCCATTCCATATAAAAAACCATGATCAAACGGGGAAATCATCGCCTCTTCTTTTGTTAAAAATTGTCCGTTTATATATATCACCATAATTAATGACCCTTTTGCACAATGATATTTTTATAATGATGGACAAAGTTTCTCAAAAGATCCTTTCCTGAGGTAGTCAATATAGATTCTGGGTGGAACTGTACTCCTTCAATTGGTAACTCCTTATGACGGATTGCCATAATTTCTCCTTCTTTTGTCCAGGCGGAAATCTCAAAGCATTCCGGCAATGTCTCTCGTTTGACGATTAAGGAATGGTATCGAGTAGCCGGAAAAGGATTTGGCAAGCCCTGAAAAATTGTCTTTCCATCATGATACATATCGGATGTTTTCCCGTGCATCAGCCTTTCCGCACGAATCACATCTCCATTAAAAGCCTGAGCAATTGCTTGCTGGCCTAGGCACACACCGAATATTGGGATTTTCCCTGCGAATGCTTGAATCGCGTCCAAGCTGATTCCTGCTTCATTTGGACTGCATGGCCCTGGAGACACCATTAAGAATTCAGGCTGTAGTTCTGCAATCTCTTCAATCGATGTTTGATTATTTCGCTTAACCACTAATTCCTCTCCCAATTCACCTAAATATTGCACTAAATTAAAGGTAAAAGAATCGTAATTATCTATCATAAATATCATTTCTCTACCTCCTCTGCCATTTCTTTCGCTTTCCATAGTGCCGCTGCTTTTTTCATTGATTCTTTGTACTCATGCTTTGGATTAGAATCAATAACGATTCCTGCTCCTGCTTGCACATGTGCCATCCCATCTTTAACAAGCATGGTGCGGATAATTATGTTTAATTCTAAATCACCGCTAAAATCAATCCAGCCAAGAGAACCGGTGTACACGCCTCTTTGAACAGGCTCAAGTTCCTCGATTATTTCCATTGTACGGACTTTAGGTGCGCCAGTTATGGTCCCTCCAGGGAAAACAGAATCAATGATATCAAAACTTGATTTGTTATCCGCTAATTCTCCTCTTACATTGGAGACGATATGCATGACATGTGAATACTTTTCAATGACCATAAATTCATTGACCTCGACGGTCCCATACTTACATACCCTGCCAAGATCATTTCTTTCTAAGTCCACTAACATCACATGCTCCGCACGCTCTTTTTCATTTTCAATTAATTCATTCGCGAGCTGGATGTCTTCTTCGTGGTCTTTCCCCCTCGATCTAGTACCTGCAATTGGGCGGGTACTTACCACTTGTCCATCTTTTTTCACGAGTAGTTCTGGTGACCCGCTTACAAGTTGAAAGTCTGGCGTATGCAGATAGGCCATATATGGAGATGGATTTAAGGACCTTAATTGTTCATACACTTCAAGTGCTTCTACTTCAATCTGTTTTGATTGGCGGACGGCTAGATTCACCTGAAATACATCGCCTTGTCCAATATATTGCTGAATCTTAGTGACAGCCTGTTTAAACTGATCTTCGGTCATTGAAACCTCTAGATTATTATTGTTACTTTCTCTAGGCTTTTTTGTTTGAATGGAAGGGATATCTTGAATCCATTGATTTTCCCATAAGGAAATTTTTTCTTCCATCCCCTGATCATTTTCAGCTAAAAACATAAGCCACAAAATCTCTTCTTTATGATCAAAGACAAACCATTCCTTCACAATAAAAAAGTAGATTTCTGGCAATCCTAAATCGTCTGATGCTAGTTCTGGAAGTACTTCAATGTAACGAGCGTAATCATAGCTTATGTATCCAATGGCACCTCCCAGGAAACTAGGAAGCCCTTCTATTTTATCAACATGATACCGGCTCATATATTCCATCAATAAGTGTAATGGATTTCCTTCTTGTTTCTCGGTACCATTTTCATTTTGAATTTCAAGCATATGGTTTTTCCCTTTTATTATCGTCTCAGGCTGAAGGGCAGCAATGCTATAACGCCCGCCGCGGCCGCTTTCCAACAACACATGATGGGTGTTTTTCTCAGCCAATACACGATATTGACTGAAAAACCTTGAATAAGTAAAAGGAATTTTCTTACAGTATAAATGTAGTTGTTTCAACCAATTCACTCCTTAACTTTTCTCTTTTCTCATCATACTTGAAAAGGGTGTCAGGCACCACTCTTGTTGTGAAGTTGCAGGTCGTTATTTTTTCAATTAATAAAAGGAATTTATTACCCTGCTATGGAAAAGTGTAATAAATTAGTAATATTCAATTTCTTAGGGGGATCAATTATGAAAAAGGAAACCATTCTAGTGGTTGAAGATGAAGAAAAGATCGCTCGGCTTCTTGAGATCGAACTTGAGTACGAAGGATATGTGGTAACTAAGGTAATGGATGGTCTTGAAGCATTTGAAGCATACAAGAAGGGGAAATGGGATTTAGTATTACTTGATGTCATGCTGCCTGGAATTAGCGGAATTGAATTGCTCAGGCGGATTAGGGTAAATGACCAAATCACACCTGTTCTTTTACTAACTGCCAAAAGCTCGGTTGAGGATAAAGTGTCTGGACTGGATTATGGGGCAAATGATTATATAACAAAGCCCTTTCAAATTGAAGAGGTATTAGCTCGGGTCCGTGCTGCTTTAAGGGTGAAAGCTGTAGAGCAGCCTCAAGAAGACGGAAGTTTATTACTATTTGCTGACCTCAAAGTAAATCCAAAAACAAGGGAAGTTTTTCGTGGAGAAGATGAAATTGAATTAACTCCTAGAGAGTTCGATTTGTTGGTTTATTTATTAACAAATAAGCGGCAAGTATTAAATAGAGATCAAATTTTGGAAGCAGTTTGGGGATATGACTTTATCGGTGACACAAATGTAGTGGATGTTTATATTCGATATGTCAGAAAAAAATTAGAACAGCAGAATAAGCCCGCATTAATTCATACTGTCCGTGGTGTCGGATATGTTTTAAAGGAAGCTAAATGAAACTTAGTAATAAAATAAATTTTTATACTGCTGTGTTATTTGCCGCCTTATTAATCGTGATGAATCTATCTGTTTATTACACCTTTAACAAATTAATTCTCAACAGTGAATTAAACACCTCCGCAAAGGAAATGGAAAAAACGACAAATGATATTGGGAAATCACTTGGCTCTATATCTGAGGGAGAACTATTACGTTCTTACGTCCCTATCAATGGAATGATCCAATTTGTCACAGAAAATAACAAACCCTTATCAACAGTTACAAGCCCCACAGAACAGGCTTTAATTGGAAGAAAAGCCAAGTTTCACCAAGGGGAAGTTAGTACTTTTATTGTTTTTCAAAAAAAGTCTTATACCTTTGAGTCGATGCCTATTATTTTGCTTGATGGAAGTGTGGCAAATCTTCAAGTGACTAAAAGCATTCAGCCGGCAACTGATAACTTAAAAATTCTGAGGCTTGTCTTGATTTTGGTGACACTTCTAGCACTAATTCCTGTAGTTGTTTCCAGCCGGATTCTTAGTAAACTGATTACCAACCCTGTTACATCCATGATTAAGACTATGAAAGAAATTAGACAGAGCGGCCGCTTCAAGAGGCTGACGCTTGATGGAAAATCAAAGGATGAACTTTATCAAATGGGAGAAACCTTTAACCATATGATTGATTTACTTGAGACAAATTACGAAAAACAAAAACAGTTCGTTTCAAATGCGTCCCATGAATTTAAAACCCCCTTAACCATTATTGAGAGCTATGCAAGTCTTTTAAAGCGAAGAGGGTTAAAGGAACCGGAGCTTTTTGCCGAATCGATTGAAGCGATTCACTCCGAAGCAGTTCACATGAAAGACATGACTGAACAGCTGTTACTGTTGGCTAAGCATCACGAGCAGTGGAATATCCAAAAGGCTGAGCTTAATCTTAGTGTTTTTATGCTGCAAACAGTTAAAGCCTTTCAAAGTGCTTATAGTAGAGAAATACATTTTCAGCAGAAAAAATTACAGAAAACAGTTGTTACGGATGAAAAGAAACTAAAGCAGCTACTGTATATCTTGCTTGATAATGCACGGAAATATAGTGATGATGCCATTACAGTTAATATCGGCATAATGCATGATGAGGTATTTATAAGTGTGGCCGACAAGGGAATCGGCATCCAAAAAGATGAACTGCCCAAAGTCTTAGACCGTTTTTACCGTGTTGATAAAGCAAGAACTAGAAAAAAAGGCGGTTCTGGACTTGGCTTATCCTTAGCAAAGGAAATTGCTGACGCCTTTGGTATCAGGATTCACCTTGAAAGTGAAGAAGGAGTTGGAACCACGGCAACTCTTTTTATTAAAACTAATAAAAATTAATCCATTTCTCAGAATTTTCTAATCTTCATATTAGAAAATAAATGTACTTAACGTGTGAGGTGATATTATGAAGAAAAAAACTGGGATTTGGGTGATAATAGGCTTTCTTTTTTTTGCCTTTCTCATTTATTTTAGTTGGCAAAGGTTCGGTCCGACCGAGGCATCGGCTAAAATTCTATCAAAACAGGCAGCGCAAAAACTTGTCCAGGACCGCTATCAGGGAACTGTTATTCAAATTAACTTAACTGACAAGCAATACCATATAGATTTAGAGAAAAAGGATACTATTTATCAGATCGAACTAAATGCGATTTCTGGAAAAGTCCTTTCATTTGTCAAAAAAGAATCGAAGTCTCCACCTCTTAATGAACCAGAGGTTACATTTAAATCAGAAGATGAAATTAGAAAAATCATCTTAGCTAAGGTTAAAGGAACGATTAAATCCTTTGAAAAAATAGTCAATGAGGACGAAACGATTTACAAGGCTGTTGTAAAAGAAGGAAATAATCAAACTACCCTCTCAGTGGATGCACTTACAGGAAAGATTCTTTCCTCCATTACTACTCAAACCAATACCTCCTCTAGGCGGCTTACTGAGAAAGAGGCTCGCGATATTGCAAAAAAACAAGTGAATGGGATTGTTGAACATATTTGGCTGGAGACTAAAGGTGAACAAACCTATTACCTGGTTGAAATTGAGACACAAGATGACAGAGAAGCAATTGTACAAATACATTCCATTACAGGCAATGTTATGTCCATTTCATGGGACGATCGCAGTAGTGATGACGATGATGAAAAGAGTGATGATTCTAAACAACGCGGCAAGGACGATAAAAAGGAAGATGATGACTAAAGTAAAGAACAGATAGTTTACCTAATGATAATTCTCATTAATTTCTAATGTTATTCCCCCTTTTGCTCTAATCTTCACTGGATATTCTATAAGTGTAGTAAACAAACACAAAGGAGGAATTATTAATGAAAAATAAATTTATTGTTGGTGCATTATCTGGGTTATTAATCTTGGGCGGTGCCGTTGCAGCGGGGGCTTCAAAAAATGATACGCGAGCTGAGGACTCTATCCATCAGGAAGATAAAAAAATAAGTACAAATGTAAATGGAAATGACCAAGGCCAAACAACTATTAAAGTGGAATCTGATGATAGCAATAGTACAGCAGCGGCAGATCCTAATTTAATAACGGTGGAAAAGGCAACAGAGATTGCACTTAGTGAAGTAAATGGAACAGTTGATGAAATTGAACAAGAATTTGAGCATGGTAGAATGGAATATAAAGTAGAGCTATACACGAACACGGGTGAAGCAGAGGTAAGGATCGATGCTGAAACTGGAAAAGTTGTTAGTGTTGAGCACGATGATGATAACGATAGTGATGACGATAATAAAACCGATGACGGCGCTCATCAAAACAGACACAGCGGTGATGACGATAATAACTGAGAACAAAACTTGTGAGGAATTCCCGAATAAAGGAACCTATCCCATTGGATAAGTTCCTAGTTTTTTTGAATCATTTATAAAATTAGATTATTGTTAATGACATTCATTTATATGTAAACAGAAAGAATCCCATCCATATATTGGATAGGCTTCTTTTTCAGAATAATAGGATCCGTTAATCGATAACTTAAGAAATCTTTTTTAGCTCTTCTGTTAATTTTAGGAATAGTTCCTTATCCCCGTTTAGTAATGTGTGGTCGATTTCCTTGCGGATTTTCTCCCGTCTAAATTCTAGCAGGGCATTTTTTAGAAACATTTCTGCAACAACAGCATCTGTATTCTCATCCGAATGTTGTGGTGAATTAAGTAATTTCTTTTCCATGGAAATCAACTCCTTACGTTTTTTCTAATTATACAGTTAATTTTCTAAAAATTCAAACACTTTGTTCAAAAAACCAAAAAAATTTTCACAAAAAAGATTGGTGTCAGGCACCACACGAAGACACTTGTTCACCCCAGGAAGACAAATGCGGATTTTAGTGAATTTGGCTTTCAAAAAGGGTGTTTCTCTGGTTAAATTTGGTGATGATTTTAAGTAGGATTCCATTAGCAACCAGTAAACCAACTCCAATTAAGAATAAGGTTAGTGGACTTAGGAAGAAAAGCCCACTAACTTGGCTGATAATAAGGCCGACGACAGGTAACACCATAATACCGCCAAATTGTTGTGCTTCCTGAAAAGATTTTACTCTGGCGGAAACCAGCACATTCAAAACAATATTAAAAATTACTAAGGCTGGGATCACCCAAAACATTAAAAGTAACCAGGTTGAATTCATAAATAAAATTTCATCAAAAATTCGATAAGTAATTAGATTTACAATCACGGCATTTAGTAAAAAAGCGGCAAACGTTATGGCGATTGTAGGGATGAAGGATGCAATCACCTTGCCAAAAAACAATTCAGAAACTGTGATCGGAGCAAATAATAATGTTTCCAATGTATTTCTCTCCTTCTCCCCTGCAAAGCTATTCGAAGAAGTAACCATAGAATTGATAATAGCAGTCATTAAGAAAAATGGGATGATCATAAAGTTTAAGAAAAAATAAACCGATTTGTAACCAAGTGTGGGAAGCGCAGATAGGGTATTTCTTAACTCTTCATTCGGAAAGTTCTTAATGATGACATTGATTGGTTTTTCTAAATCCTTTGAGGATTCCCCAATTAATTCTGTATTTAAACCAACATACGCAAATATTGCTGGGAGTAAAATGCATAGAAATAAAGGTAGGATTATCATTGGTACCCATATCTTTTTGGAAGAAAAAGTATTCTTAATATCTTTTTGAGCGACGGCAGCTATAATGTTCTTATTCATGCTTTTCACCCCTTATTTTAAAATATAAAGACTCCAAACTTCTATTGGTTATTTCACACGAATGAATCCACGTTTCACTTAAAATACTCTTAAGTAGAGCTGGTATTTCATTTTTTGAGGGAAGATTAAACTCAATATTATGCCGATCTTTTCTAATGTAAGCAAAGCCCCTATATGTCTTAGAGTCGATTGGTAAGAGACCAGTTTCAACCAATAAAGTAACATTCGTCAAATATCGATCCTCTAATTCACTTCTAGTTCCCTTCTCAACGATTTGACCATCCTTTAAAAATAGGAAGGTGTCACAAATAGTTTCCAGTTGGTGCAGAACATGTGAACAGATGACAATCGTGACCTTTTCTTCCTTATTTACTTTTTTTAGGTAATGAATCACATCGTTTATCCCTTCAGGGTCTAACCCATTTGTAGGCTCATCCAAGAACAAAAGCGTAGGTTTATGTAGCAAGGCCTTTGCTAGGGTAATTCTTTTTTTCATCCCCGTTGAAAACGTGCCCACCAAATGGTCCTTCTTTTCAATCATTTCAAATTGCTCAAGTAGATGAGTGATACGCTTGGGGTCATAGGCATTATAGATTTTAGAAAAGAAGACCAAATTATCCCAGGCACTCATGTCATGGTACAGGGCGGCACTCTCCGTTACAATCCCCGCCCTCTTTCTAATTTCATCACCCTCTGTTTGAGGGTCATATCCCATTACCCTCATCTTACCGCTCGTAGCATTAATTACTCCATTTAACAAACGAATCATCGTTGTCTTTCCAGCCCCATTTGGTCCAAGCAGACCAATAATACTACCTTCCTTAATCGCGAAAGAAACACCCTTTAAAATATCACGCCCATTAAACGCCTTATCCACATCAAACGCTTCAATAATTGACAACCTACATTCCCCCCAAATTTGGTGTCAGGCACCGCAAAAAGACACTCTCTCAAGTTTTCCACGACGGATGGACACTTCGCCAAAAATAACCATTTTTATTAAATTTTATCAGATTCTTATGGGAGGTTTGTACTGTTATTTTGAAATTTATATAAATTGCTGATATTAATGGGTTTTTATTTTTAGGATATATATTTTTTGGGTATGTACAGATATTTAGGGAACATTATACTCATCTATTTTATTAATAAGAGTAGGTGAGAGATCTTGATGGAACAAACCGTCTTTGCAGGTTATCAACCAGTAAATAACATTAATGTTTATTACGAGTTTTATCCTAATCACACATCTGAAAAAACGTTTGTTTTATTACATGGCTTCCTTTCTTCCACCTTCACATTTCGCCATTTAATTTCTTTATTGAAAAAGGAGTACCAGGTTCTAACTATTGATCTTCCCCCCTTTGGTAAAAGCGCTAAATGTAACCGCTATGTATATTCTTACAAAAATTTAGCCGATACAGTAATCCAGCTTACAGAATCATTAGGGCTTAAAAAAATGACGTTTATTGGTCATTCTATGGGAGGACAAATTGTTTTAAATATCCTCCATATGATGCCAGAACTTGCGGACAAAGCTATTCTTCTCTGCAGTTCAGCTTATCTCAAGCGTTCAAAATTGCCTTTGATTATTACAAGTTACCTACCCTATTTCCATCTTTTTGTAAAATATTGGTTTGCACGGACGGGGGTCAAGAAGAATCTTCAGGACGCACTTTATAATCACGCCATTATTAACGACGAAATGATTAACGGTTACTTACAACCATTTTTATCAGATGAAATTTTTGTAGCTCTTACAAGAATGATTCGTGATCGCGAAGGAGACTTGCCTGCCCAAATTCTTAACCAAATAAAAACACCTTGTTTATTACTATGGGGGGATCATGATAAATCAATGCCCCTTAATATTGGTGAGAAGTTAAACAAGGATTTAACTAATTCAGAGCTCATTGTTTTAAAAGATTCTGGACACGCCCTTCCTGAAGAACGTCCTAGGGAAGTTTTTAATTATATTAAAGGTTTTATTGATAAGTACCATAACGCAGCTGAAGCCTAGTTGCTTTTTCCTAATGGATTGGATTTGGTCTACTTTGAAGAAACAAAAAATGAACGGTGCCTGACACCGTTCATTGACTACTTATTTAAACCAGCCTTTTTCTTTGGATTGAGTAATCGCCTCGATACGGTTTTTTACTTCAAGTTTATCGAGGATAATTGAAATATAGTTTCTAACCGTTCCAGTCTTGATACTTAGCTCTTCTGCGATTTCCTTTGTATTTTTACCATTTGCAACGAGCTCCAACACTTCTTTTTCTCTGTCTGTTAATGGATTTTCCTCACCATACACATCGTCCATAAGTTCTGGTGCATAAATTCTCCTTCCTGACATTACACTACGGATTGAACTTGCCAACTCTTCACTCGGACTGTCTTTTAACAAATACCCGTTCACACCTGCTTTCAACGCACGTTGGAAGTAACCGGTTCTGGCAAAAGTAGTTAATATGATTACTTTACAGCCTAGACCCTTTAGTTCTTCTGCTGCATCTAGACCACTCTTACCTGGCATTTCGATATCCATAATACAGACATCAGGATGGAATTTTTTCACCAGTAACACGGCCTCTTCACCGTTTGATGCCTTTCCAACCACTTCCATGTCTTCTTCCAAGTTAAGAAGTGAACCAAAAGCGCCTAATAGCATTTGCTGATCCTCAGCAATCACGATTTTAATCATTTTTCTCCTCCTTTTCCATCCTTGGTTTAACATCATTTGGTACTTTTATGATTAATGTCGTTCCTTCTTTGGTTCTCATTTCTAGACTCCCATTAATAAATTCCAAGCGCTCTTTCATGCCAATCAGCCCATGGCAGCCTTCCATCGTCTCTTTCTCCCCCTTATATACTCCATCATCGCGAATGGTCATTACCAATTCCTGCATTGATTGAATAATGGATATGAAGCAAGATTTCGCACCACTGTGTTTGACAACATTATTTACAGCTTCCTTCATACACATGCTGAGAATGTTCTCTGTAAACAGAGTAACTTTTGATGGAGTAAAATCTCCTTCACTGCTAAAATTAATTTCAGCCGCGTGAAGGATTTGTTCTACACGAGTAATTTCGTCTCTTAGTCGGATTCCACGCATCGATGACACCATCTTACGTACCTCACTTAATGCTGTTCGGGCTGTTTGCTGGACATCTTTTAATTCATTCCGTGCTTGCTCCGGGTCCTTTGAGATTAACTTTCGGGCCAAATCCGTTTTCAACCCAATAAGTGAGAGCTTTTGTCCAAGGGTATCATGAAGGTCCCGGGCAATCCGCTGCCTTTCCTCTATTTTAACTAACTCTGAAATCCGTTTGTTGGCATCCAGTAACTTTTCTTCCAGTTGACCTCTTTCCTTCCTGTTATGGATGCTAAACGGGAGAAGGATGACACTAATCCAGATGATAATAACAAAGGGTAATTGCTGCAGAAATAATTTTTCTTGCATGACAATACTGAAGTTAATGGATACCGACGTACTAAACAAATGAATAAAATACAACGTTAAAAAAGCAATTCTTTCTTTAATATTGCCGATAAAATATGCAAGAAAAAAAGCAAAGTAAACATAATTGAAAAGACTTGTGGCAGTAATAGAAATACCAATCAGGATCAACGTCCATAGATAGACGGGCCAGCCTTTAGACATAAACGCAATTCTGTAAAGAATAAAGAATAATAATGTGAGTAATATCCCCACTACTATTTCAATGGTTGAGGGGGATTGAAAAATAAAGTAAAACGGTAAAATGCCAAGAACCGTCCAAATATACGGAGCAATTCCATTGTTTTTTTGAAATGTCAGATACTTTTTTATCATAAGGGAACCTCATTTTCAATTAACGTCCTTAATCCTTTTATCATAACTCAAAACTACCAGGTTGTACTCCAATTCACACCATTTTAGCTAAAAACTTTCTCTCTTTCTTTTGAGACAGGTAACTCTGATATCTGTGCATTACACCCATATGTAATATTTCCCCATAATTACATATATAATAAAATAATCGTACTTTTATACCCATTTAGACCATTCAAATATTGGAAATAACAGTTGTTATTATACAACTAGGAGGAATGAATGTTGAGTGAAATATTCAAAAGTTACTCCGGAATTCCTTATTTGCGGTTTGGTGCAGGTGAGCCTTTGGTTTTTATTCACGGTCTAGGTGAAGTAAAGGAGGGGTGGGCAAACCAGTTTGAGTTTGCGAATCAGTATGACTTAATCATCCCTGATTTACGGGGGCATGGAGAGTACACTGCACCAGGGGAGATCTCCATCAAAAGCTTTGCCTATGATGTAATTAGTATATTAAAAGAGCTGGGAATTGAAAGTGCACACATATGCGGGTTATCAATGGGGGGAATGGTTGCCCAAGAAATTTATCGTCAAGCACCTGGAATGTGCCGGTCTCTGATGTTAGTAAGTACTTACCATTATGCTCCAAAGCAATTCGGAACGCTTTTTATTAATTTCAGGAAAGCCTTAGGGGAAATTAAATCACCTGAAATGGTCACAGAAAGATCTGCAAAGGTTTGTCTTTATTCATGGAGTAAAGAAAATATCGAGACCTTCTCTAAATTTTACAAGCCAAACCGTGAATTCTTTTTTAAATCAATGGAGGCTTGTTTACAAGTAAATAACATAACATTACTCCCACAGATAAAAGTGCCAACGCTAATTATAGGCGGGCAGTATGATTCAGTTATACCCGTTTGGGTTCAGTTTCTAATGCATAAACAAATTAGGCACTCAGAATTTGTCATCTTCAGGAACACCGGCCATGTTGCTAAATTAGAGGCAAAGGATGAATTCAATAAAGTTCTGAGGACATTTTTGAACAAACATAAAAGAGCAAGTTAGGAGTGAGGAAACCTCTCTCCTCTCCTAACCTGCCCTACTGAAATATATCTGTTTATTCCAATCTATATTTAAAAAAGACGATTGGAACGACTAGACGCCCATTGATCAACAATTTCTGCTAATAAACCAGATAATGCAAGACCAACATGCCCTGATTCAACGCAAACATACGTTTTGTCTTCACTTGATACTAAATCCAGAATTGGTTTACTTTGCTCTTCTAAAACTAAATTGTCTCTAGACCCTGAAACTACGAATAGATTGGCACGAATATTTTTCAAATCGGCAGCCTTTTTCCCAACCATCAACTCCCCTTTAACCAGCTTGTTACCTATAATCAATTCATTGACAAATTGTTTATAGGCTTCACCAGCAAAAGGCACTTGATCCTGTGTCCATTTATTCATCCGACGCCATTTTTCAACATAACGGGAATCGTGGGCCCTATTTAAGAGCATGGTATAATTGGTAAAATAGATTGGTGATCCAATGGCTCTAAACATCAATTCCACATATTTAGGGGGAACAACCCCATAAACATCCAGAAAATGATCGATATTAATATCTCCACTTTGGAGACCTTCCACCCATTTTTCCGGCCCTACAAACGTACTGAAATCAATAGGAACCGTGGCTACGATTAAATTTTTTATTGGTTCCTCGGCTACAGATGCGTAAATAGAGGCAATCGTGCCGCCTAAACAATATCCAACGAGTGAAATTTCCTCCGCTTCAGAATGGCGAAGCGCCCGCTTAACAGCCGTTTTTAAATATTTCTCGACATACGTATCGATACCAATCTTTTTGTCTTCATAGCCTGGTGTACCCCAATCCAATAAATACACTTCATAGCCCATCTCAGTTAAGTTTTTTATCACACTTTTCTTAGGATCAATATCTAAAATGTATGGTTTATTAAAAAGCGAATACACAAAAAATAATGGAATCTCATACTTTTTCTGTTTGGCAGGGTAATGCCATAAAACTGATTTATTCTTTCTCCATACTTCAGTCCTTGGAGTCTGAGCAACCTTGGGTTCAGGTTCAGATAAAAGTTTTACGACATTCGCCCAACGGTCCATTTCTTTTTGATAATCAAATTCTGGAATGCTCCCCTTGAACGGTGCTTCTGTTCCCAAGCTCCCCACTCCATTTCATTTATTTCGATGTCCCTGAATCTGCTAATTCTCGCTCCACTTCTTTGTCCTTTTCAAGAAGACCTTTTAATGACTCAAATTCTTCTTTAAAGTTAGTTAATTTCTTTAACTCTAACTTCATTTCTTGGAGTTCGGCCTTTAATTCTTTGGTCTTTATTTGCTCTTTTTTCGTTTTTACTAACTCTGTTTTAAGCTGCTTTGTTAATTTAATGATTTCTTTTGAAATATCCACAACACTCTCGATTTCTCTAGTTTGCGACTTCATGGAATCCTGCAAATCCAAGATTTGTTCCTCAAGAGCTTCAATTTTTTCCTCGGCTTGGACCGTTAATGATGCAATATTAGCTATATCATTTTTAGTTGGTAAATTTAGAACGCTTGCAAGTGTTTCCTGATTCTTTTTAAATGCCTCGAGATACCGAGAATTAATTTCGGTTCCGGCATTAGACATTTTTATGAAATCCTTGTTAGCCGTCCAATGATTGATAAAATCATTTATCTGTTTTTCCCATAAAAGACTAAGCTCATGAAAGGATTCAACTGGATCGTAAGGTTTTTTACCAGACATTACTCTCACTCCTTTTTAGTCATTATTTGGATTGATCGGTAGAATCCTTCATATAATTCTGAAATGGCATTATCGCAGATTTCACTTGCTTAGAAAACATATTTACAAATACTTTTTGATTTTCATATAAAACATTGCTGGTTTTCTTAACACTCTCAATATATTTGTCTCTGCCATTTTTTCGATAAGCAATATACTGTTCAACGGTTTCTACATATTTATCTAAGGAATTTAATTGTCCTGTTAATAATGCTTTAGTTGGGGTTAATAATAAATGAGCTGTTTTAGTTTGAATGTCCTCAACAACTTTGTTAATTTCTTCATATGATTTCACAGGAAAGAACTGCTGTAGTGGAGTGGTTGTCATAAGTAATTCTTCTCGCACTGCCTCTTCCCACTCTTTCAGTTCCATCCCAAATTGCGTCGAAACGGTGAGGGCATTTTCTTGATTCAGTTTAAGCATTTCCACGTAGTTCTTGACTGCTTCTAAGAAAAGTGTATCTCGTTTATTTAAGCGATTTTCCCAAGCATCTAATTCATTGAATCCTAACTTCCAAAGAAGGTCTAAGCTTGAGGCATTTTGTTCCTCTTCAACCTCTACTTTTTGATTTTCTGATTCTAATACTTTTTCAGTTTTATTCGTCATGTTTTTTCTCCTCCAAATTCAATTCAAATAATTGTTTTAACTCATTAAGCTCTTCTTCCAAGCTTTTTAGTTTACATGCGTGGATTTCCCGTGTTTCCTTTTCCAATACGGCTTGCAAAGCTCCCCATGATTCACGGATCATTTTTAACTTGTTCCGGTTCTCTTTCTGTCTTTTATTCATCCAAAAGATAGATTCATCCAAAAGATCTAACTTTTCCTCATAATCTACGATTCTTACAGAAATAGCACTTATTTCATCTTTATTTGGAAGTCCAAGCTGATTTAATCTTCTTGTTGCTAATCTTCTGTGAATTTTTAAATGCTTCACATGTGTTTCCATAGCATTTCCAAATGCAATAGTGAATTTTCTGTTATTTGTGTATGCATGGATTCTCTTATTGATTTCTGTTTCTATTTTTTTATAAAAAGAATCTCTGTCTTGATGCATGGACTCCATGTACATCCCTCTTCACTAACTGACCAGTTTCTTCTATTTACTGTACACTGGCAGTTGTCCCACCGTCAACATCTAGTATATGACCATAAACATAATTAGAAGCTTTGAGGCTAAGAATAGTGCTGGACCTTTCATGTTATTAAAAATAGCTGCAATTGCTTCGAAGGGTTCCTCAAAATCATTAATTAGAATAGTAATATAGTTAATATTATTGTAGTAAACTGAGGTTTTGTAAACCTCCCTCTTTCGACAATATCCACAAAAGTCTTCGTCCCTTAAAAGAGCGAAAAATTAATGCTGTTAAATTAAACAAACATCTTCAAAACACTCCTTTAGACCGAAGGAAATCCCAAAAATTACCGGAACGTTTTTTAAATAATATTATCTGGTGTCAGGCACCGAATAAAAACATTTGTCCCCCAAGGAATGACGCTAAGGTATGCACAAACAAATACGCCACTCTGAATTTGTGATCCTTAGGAATACTGGTCATATTGCCAAATTAGAACAAAAGGACGCATTTAATAGAGTTATTCGCAACTTTTTAAAGAAACACTCAAAAGTAAGCTAAGGGAGGATTTGGTCCTCCCTTCTTCCATGTTCTTTCCTTAGTTAAATTATCATATAATTTACCGTTACTTTAAAAAATGCTGTGTTAAACTTGTCTGTTGATTTCCGTTCCAGGCGCTTCGCTTTCCGCGGGCGTTGCGGGGAGCCTCCTCGGCGCTTTCAGCACCTGCGGGGTCTCCCCTGCCCCGTACTCCCGCAGGAGTCTTCGCGCCTTCCACTCCAATCAGCAGAGTGCCAAAATCCACATTAACCTTTAACACAGCCTTTAATAAAGGAGGATTAATTAATGCCAATAGCTACTGGAAATGGGATTAATCTTTATTATGAGGTTCACGGAGAGGGTGAACCATTGCTTTTAATAATGGGGTTATCACTAAATTCAAAATCTTGGTTCAGGACACTCCCTGCTCTCAGTGAGCACTTTAAAGTAATTATTTTTGATAATCGCGGGACAGGTCTTAGCGGCAAACCAAATTCCCCCTATTCAATTGAGCAAATGGCGGAAGATGCTAAATGTGTCTTGGATGCTGCCGGAGTAGAAACAGCCCATGTATACGGCATTTCTATGGGTGGGATGATTGCACAAAGATTATCACTATTGTATCCTTCTAGGGTCCGTTCTCTTGTGTTAGGTTGTACAACCTCTGGGGGTGCAACCCATGTCCAGCCTAGTGCAGAAGTCTCGATGCTAATGCTTTCAAGGGGTTCTGCGGTTGCAACACCAGAAGAAATGGCTTGGGCCACCGCTCCAATCCTATACAGTCATTCATTTATAGAAAAACAACGCGAATTAGTAGCAGAGGACATACAAAGAAGAATAGAGATACCTGTTCTCCCTTATGCCTATATTCTTCAACTTCAAGCCTGCTTAGCTCACGATACTTCCAACGTGATGGACCAAATCGAATGCCCTGTCTTGGTTATCCATGGAGACGAAGACAAATTAGTTCCCTATCAAAATGGGGTAATCTTAGCTGAGAAAATTCCAAATGCTGAATTTTTGACAATTACCGGTGCTGGCCATATTTATATAACAGAGGCCAATGATTTAGTAAATGAAAGAGTAATAGAATTTTTAAAAAATCAATAATGATAAAAAAATGCCCGTTCGCTAATTGAATGGGCATTTCCTTAATTTTGCGGATTCTATTTTAAGCTTTTATCTAGGCACCTCATCATCTCGAAATACCCTTCTAAGTAATTTGAATAGATAGATCGATCGTCCGATAGGCTATCAGAAAGGTTGCAAAGGAGTAGATGGCCTCACTTAACCCAAAGATGAAAATGGAACTCCCGAAAATGAATACATTCAATAACAAGATAATTTGTCCGATTGAAAATGAAGAATGTTTACTTAAGAGGATAGCTATCACTTCTGTTCCATCAAAACAGCCGCCGAATCGAATCGTTATGCCGACACCTAGTCCTAAACTTATTCCGCCAAGGACAATTACTAGGAGGGGGTTAGTGGTGAGGACCGGAAGTGAATCGAATATATAGGTTTCAAACGAAAGAATGAGGATGGCGAATATGCTGAGAATAAGAAACCTTCTTCCTAGAAACCGATAGGCAAGGAGGACAAAAGGTGTGTTTAATACCAACAAAAACAATCCTATTTCTTCTTTTGTAATATGAGCTAGCAGGATACTTATGCCAATGATTCCTCCATCAATCACATGATTCTCCACCAAAAATAATTGTAAGGATAAGGTTACAAGCGTAGCACCAAAAAAAATGAACAATAGCCGTTTATAAATAGAACATGCCCCTGCTCTGCTTAAATCCATATAAAAGTTCATCCTGTTACTTATCATACTTGTCCCCTTTATCAACCAAATTCCATAGATTATTTGTTTAAATATATTCAATAAACTCGAGAAACATTCTCTAACCCCCAGATATAAAAAAAGAACCGCTAATAGCAAATGGGTAATATGTACTAGATGTTCTCTAATGGAGTTATCTAATGGTGTCAGGCACCATCATGCCTGTGAAGTAAGCGGGTGTTTGAATTCATTTGGTAACGTGACGTTTGTTTGATTCTTTATAAAAAGGACATTATTGGTTTTATATAGCTGTTTTTCATATCCTAGTTCATGCTGATCGGGATGAAAATGGAAAAAGACTTTACTGCAATCCAGCGGGACAATTGCACTTAACACTGTTTGAAAATTTACCTTTCGAGAACTGACAATGTCATAAAGGTGGATACAATCCCCCTCTCTTTGAAAGATCACCAGTGCGTTCTCATTCTCAAGATAGTAGAGGTCCTGGCTAAAAACCATAATACAATAAAACATGAGGAGCTCCTCACAATTTGAAGTTCCGAATACTTCCGACAAAACCTTACGATTACTCGCTAAATTATAGATGTACTCTAAATCATCTGGATTGCTAACATCTAATTTTCTCATTTTAGAAGATGATGGAGGCATATGATTATAGTCCAATATAAATTGCACTTCATCTCTAGAAGAAAATCCAAATTTCGGGTAAAAGTCCAATACTGTTTGATTGGCAAACAAATAAATCATATCGACATGTTTATATTCGTCTAACACAATCTCCATCAAGCGTCTCGACAATCCCTTATTTCGATAATCAGGGTGTGTCATGACCGTCCCGATTTGGATTGCTTGTTTAACCTCCGCATTTACGACCAAGTTTACAAAATTAACGGATACATTAGCTACCACTCTATTATGAACAACAAATGAATACGGCAAATACTTATCTGTCCAATATCCATTTTTGTACCACGTTTCAAACTCTATTCCAAACGTATCAGTGGCCAATTGATTAAAGCTTTTCCTTAAATACTCATGATCTTTATAACCTTTTACTAATAATAAGTCTTTCAATAAACTGCTCCCCCTAGATAGAACAAAAAAGGACGAGCCATTTATCGGCTTATCCTTATGTATATTATTATTGTTTCAACATCCTAAACACCTGCTCAACATCCTTATCACCGCGTCCTGATAGGTTAACAATTAGGATATCTTCGTTAGATAATTCTTTCGCAAGCTTAATAGCATATGCGACGGCATGTGAACTTTCTAACGCAGGGATTATTCCCTCCGTCTTGCTTAAAAATTGGAATGCCTCTAGGGCCTCTTGCCCAGTCACTGTTACATACTCTGCTCGCCTGCTTGTTTTCAAATGGCTGTGCTCAGGACCGACACCTGGATAATCCAGCCCCGCAGCAATCGAGTACGTTGGTTTAGGCTCCCCGTTTTCATCAAGTAATGTTAAACATTTAAAGCCATGAATCACCGCTGGAATTCCTTCCGTCAAAGTTGGTGCCTCAGCTGGTTCGACCCCAATTAAGCGCACATCTTTTTCGTCAATATAATGGGCAAAAGCACCAATGGCATTGCTGCCACCTCCAGCACAAGCAATCACGGCTGTCGGCAGTTTTCCTTCCTTTTTAAGAATCTGCTGTTTCGATTCCTCGCTGATAATTGCCTGGAAGTGCTTGACCATGGTCGGATAAGGATGTGGTCCTACAGCCGAACCAAGTAAATAAAAGGTATTTTTATAGTTTTGCACCAAGTCACCCAAAGCTTCATCGACAGCATCTTTTAAACGCCCTTGGCCTTTATCAACAGGAACAACTTTCGCACCTAGTAATTCCATTCGGAAGACATTGAGCGCTTGGCGTTCCGTATCAAGTTTACCCATATAAATAATGCATTCCATCCCAAACATGGCACAGGCAGTTGCTGTGGCCACACCATGCTGTCCTGCACCTGTTTCAGCGATAATTCTCTTTGCTCCCATTCGTTTTGCTAAAAGAATCTGGCCAATGGCATTATTAATTTTGTGTGCACCCGTATGGTTTAAATCTTCTCGTTTCAGATATATTTTTGCCCCTTGATTTTGTTTGGTTAAATTTTCTGCAAACGTTAATGGATTCTCCCTGCCTACATATTCTTTTAAGTAGTATTTGAATTCCGCTATAAATTCAGGGTCATCCTTATATCGATTAAATTGCTCTTCTAATTCGTTCATTACCACTTGCAAATCCTCTGGAACAAAACTTCCGCCAAATTCCCCAAAATAACCTTTGCTCTCTACACTAAGTCTCTCCATGCTCATCTCGACTCCTTCTAAACTATTATTCTAAGTCAATCCTATCACGAATTGTTATCTGAATATTCCTATAATTATATTATCACATTACCCATAATCTGCAAACTGATAACTATACGGCAATAACAGGAAAAAGCCTACACCTTCGTGTAGACCCTTGATCTCATTTCCTAATCAACCTTTATTCATATCTCAGGGAATCAATCGGGTCAAGCTTAGAAGCCTTGTTTGCTGGAAGTAGTCCAAACACAATCCCAATAACCATTGAGAACAACATCCCACCTACTACCACCTGCCAAGACACTAAGGATGGCCAACCTGCAAAGAAACTAACAATGGTGGACGTTCCCCAGCCAAGCAAAATCCCGAGCATACCTCCTATAAAAGTTAGTGTCATCGATTCAATTAAAAATTGAGTCAGCACTTGTCCTCGGGTAGCTCCAAGCGCCATACGAATCCCGATTTCCCTTGTCCTTTCGGTCACGGATACGAGCATGATATTCATAACACCAATTCCACCAACAAATAATGAGATTCCTGCTATACTCCCGATAATTAATGTCATGATTTTTGTGATTTGTCCTACCCCTTGAGCGATTTCTTCCATATTAATAACTTGGTATGATTTATCCGTCCTATGCAGATTATTTAATAATTTAGCAGCCTTTTTACCTGCGACCTGCAGTTGTTCAGCTGACGATGCTTGCAGGGTTACTTGGGTAAAATCACTGCTACCGTAAATCGTTTTCCACGTTTGGAAAGGCAGATAAACCTCCATTGATCCAAATGATAGAAGACCAGTTGGTTTCTCTAAAACCCCAATGATTTCAATCGGTTGATTGGCAACCATAACAACTTTTCCAACTGGATTTTTCCCTTTAAATAGTTCCTCTTGCAATTTATTACTGATTAATGCTGCACGGCGGCCGCCAAGAAAATCAGAGGTTGACAAGCTCCTTCCCTTAGCAACTTTCAACTCATTTAATTTTATATAGGCCTGATTAATTCCAGTTGAAGAGGCATCCACGGAATCCTTTTGAAATTTAACAGAGGACAATTTGGTGCTTGACGCAACAACACTTTTAATTTCCGTAATTTGTTCCAACGCTCTGATATCTTCCTGATTGAAGGGGGCTTGCTGAAATATATTGGGGTTCGCACGTATTTCTTCATCGGAAGGCTGATAAAATAACTCAATCGTATTCCCTGGCCCGGTAATTTGTGATTTCAGCATCGCTTCCCCGCCCTGTCCGATGGCTACGACGATAATAACAGCACCCACCCCAATAATAATCCCAAGCATTGTTAGAATACTCCGCATTTTGTGGGCTTTTAGTGAACTTAGTGCCATAATAAGATTTTCCATAAAACTCATCCTGCCGGCCCCCTAACACCCTCAAAAGGCGACTGAATCATTCCATCTCTAACCATGATCGTTCTATTCGCATATTCGGCTACTTCTGATTCATGGGTAACAATAATAATCGTAACTCCTTCATTATTCAGTTCACTAAATTGTTCCATAATGTCCTTGCTTGTTTTTGAATCAAGGGCACCTGTGGGTTCATCCGCTAGAATAATCTTTGGTGTATTGACAATAGCTCTCGCTATGGCAACACGTTGCTTCTGTCCTCCAGATAGAGCATTAGGCAGATGGTTCATGCGGTCGGCAAGACCTACTTTCATTAATGCCTCTTCTGCACGAGCCTGGCGCTCTTTTTTGGAGATTCCTGCATAAATCATTGGTAATTCAACATTTTTCAAGGCCGTCAAGCGGGGGAGCAAATGAAACTGCTGAAAGACAAAGCCAATTGATTGATTTCTAACCCTGGCCAATTCCTTGTCATTATAATGAGAGACATTTTCCCCGCCAAGATAATACTCACCCTCTGTCGGTTTATCCAAACAACCAATAATATTCATTAAGGTTGACTTTCCTGAGCCAGATGGACCCATGATGGCAGCAAATTCACCTTTATGAATGGATAGACTAATACCATTTAGGACAGGTACACTTTCTTTTCCCAACAAAAACGATCTTGAGATGGATTCTAGCTGGATCATTTAACGGTCACATCCAACCCATCTTTTAGTTTGTCAGGTCCATTAATGATGACTTTGTCTCCTTTTGTAACACCTTCAAGGATTTCAATCTTCTTTCCTGATGTAATGCCAGTCTTGACATTTTGTTTTTGCGCCTTTCCATCCTTTACGAGATATACAAAGGGCTGATCCCCCTCATCAAATAACGCATCGAGCGGCAGGACCATCGCTGTCTTTTTATCTGTTTCTATTTCCATAATAACTTGGAAGCCTGGTTTCAACGTTTTTGTATCACCGGAAATCTTTACTGTGACAGGATACTGCACAGCCTGTGTACCATTTTGCAAACTCGCTTGGTTCTGCTCTGGCAAAATAGATGTCTTCGTAATTTCACCCAGCCACTCTTTGCCTGGCAATGCCTCTGATTTGATGATCACTCTTTGACCCTTGCTAACTTTAAGAGTATCGTATTCGGACAGTAGTCCTGATGCTGTCATCCCTGCTAATTTCCCAATATGTATAATAGGCTCGTTTGTTGCATCAAGTGATGTTGCTGGCTTTTTGGCTGTCAAAACAATTCCAGCCATTGTACTCTTAATCTCTAAATCATCCTGGCGTTTACTAATCAAGTCTTTTTGAAGTTCTGTTTGCTTAAGTTCAATGTTAGCTAGCTCTTTTTCCATCTCTAGCTGTTCAAATTCAGGAGAAAGCTGCTTTTTCGCTTCCTTTTTTCCAACCTGCTCACCTAAGGTCTTTTCTTTGTCTTCAAGTTGCTCCAATTTCTTATCGATTTGGTTTATTTTTAAATTAGCGGATTCGACCGCTAATTTATTCTGCTCAATTTCCAACTCAAGCTGAGGATTTTCTAATTGAGCCAAGACAGCACCTTTCTTGACGGTCTCTCCTTCCTTGACGAGCAGCTTCTTGATTTCCCCTTTGTCTGGTGTCGCATAGACCAGTTGTTCTTGAGGAAGCTTTACTATTCCAGGAATCATTAATAGAGAGGAGATTTCTTCTTGGCTGATTTCCGTGGTCTTAACGGAAGGCCCCTTTGCAAGGACCTGCCGGTAGACACTTACAGAAATCATTATGATAATTAATAAAATTACACTAATGCTAATCCAAATTTTCTTCTTCATTATAGCTTCGGCGCTCCCTGTAAAAGGGTACCGACCAAAGCAAAGCCAATACTAACTACGAAGAAAATCACCGCAATTGTCCATGCCAGACCTTTAGAAATTTGAGCTGTTTTATGAAGTCCCAAGGCAGTCAATATAGCAGACCAGATTCCAAATACTTCGATGGAACCTAAAACACCAGCTTTATCCTGATTGAGAAGCCCTGCCAAACTGGTAATATATATTTCTGGATCCCCGCCGATGGCATATCTGATTCCCATATTCAATATAAGTCCTGCTGCACCAATAATCATGATAAAAGTATTCATAGATAATAATTGTTTAAAAGAAACAGTGGAACTAGCAATCTTGACAATCGCTATTTGAATAGCACTGCTCACTAAAACACCAATGATAGGTGTGATGATGCCCGTAACTAAAACTGTTACTTTTGTTATGGTTAACACTAAATCAACTTGATCTTCTGGCACTCCTTGAGCAATTAAAGTAGCTGCGTCTAGTGATAGAGCCATAAACGCCATACCAATGGCATAAAGGATACTAATAATAGTTAATGGTACCCAAATTTTCGGACTTTGCTTAATTCGCTCAAACTGCACCCCAGGACTCGTAAACATTCCTAATAACTTAGGATTCTCTTTTTGTATATTTACTTCTGTTTGCAATTCCAAATCCAACACCCCTTCTCTCCTCTTATGTAAATTATTCCATTTAAGTATACGACAAACTAAGCCGAAAGTTTCATTTTTTTAATATCCCCATCTGGTGCCTGACACCAAAAGTAATACTATTATTTGTCTTCTATTCCAAGTTTTTGATATAATTTTAGTTAAACTAATTGAAAGGCTGTGTTAAACGTTAATGTTGATTTTAGCACTCTGTTGATTGGAGTGGAAGGCGCGAAGACTCCTGCGGGAGTACGGGGCAGGGGAGACCCCGCAGGCGCTGTAAGCGCCGAGGAGGCTCCCCGCAACGCCCGCGGAAAGCGAAGCGCCTGGAACGGAAATCAACAGACAAGTTTAACACAGCCAATTGAAAAAAGGGGAAAATAATGTCAAAAAGAAAATTCCAATATGGGTTAATCCAAATCCTTCTAATATTAACCATCATCTTTGTTTCAACAAAGATTTCATTTTTATTTATGCCGATCGGTATCTTTTTCTCTACTCTTTTTTTCCCAATTCTGATAACCGGATTTCTCTTTTTCTTACTAAATCCAATCGTTAATTTTCTTCAGCGCCAAAAAGTGCCAAGAATTCTTGCCATCCTAATAATTTATGTAGTGTTTATTGGTATTCTTGTTTTAGCGATTGGCAACTTGGTTCCTGCCATCACAGAGCAATTTACCGCACTTGCTAATGCACTTCCTGATTATGCCAACAAAACCTTGCAGTATTTTGATAAGCTTTCACGAAGTTCCGAATTCAAATGGATCATGGAGGAGCAAAATGATCTTTTGGAAACCGGTAAAGAAAAACTGATTGCCTATGCGAATACCTTGCCGGATAGGATCACTGGCGGTATTTCCAATATCCTTGGTGTGTTTGCCAATATTGCTGTCATCCTAGCTACCGTTCCGTTTTTACTGTTCTATATGTTTAAGGACGGACATAAGTTCCCTAAGGCTGTAACTAAATTCCTTCCTGTATCATATCGGGAAGCAGGATTGCTTATGTTGAAAGAGACAGGTGAAACACTTTCCTCCTATATACAAGGGCAAGTTATTGTTGCCCTATCAGTAGGAATACTTGCATTTGTTGGCTACCTGATTATCGATTTGCCATTTGCACTAGTTATGGCCGTAATTGTTGCGTTTACCAACATCATTCCATATGTCGGCCCCATTCTTGGCGGTGCACCCGCTGTGATTGTTGCTTTATTTGATTCACCCACAAAAGCTTTATTAGTTATTTTAATTATTGTGATAGCCCAGCAGGTGGAAGGGAATGTATTATCTCCGCTCATTCTTGGAAAATCACTTGATACCCACCCCGCGACAATCATTATCGTCTTGCTCGCTGCCGGAAATTTAGCTGGTATCTTGGGGATGGTTTTGGCTGTACCGTTTTATGCCGTAGTCAAGACCATTGTTTTAAATGTAATCAAGTTTCTGAAGGCTCGAAAGAGGGCAACCATAACAAACGAACCTTAGGATTCCTTAATAAATATCTAATTCAAAAAACTGTTAGGATCAATGGTTCCTAACAGTTTTTTATGTTTTTATGCTGAAAATCACAAAATACATTACTCGTATTTCTTAGGATCGACAAAAGCCTTATAGAGCAAATAAATGACCATACAGATTGCAGTTGTAATAAATCCCCAGCCTAGTGTAATTTGTTCAATAATTAAATAGTTATTACATAATTGCACGGGGGAATATATATATAACCACCCCATTGCGGAAAACATAATAATAAAAAAATAAAAAGTGATATGTTTACCAACAGGTCTAAGTTTTTTCCAGCTATCCCTTAGTGGGATTCCTGCCAATATAGGTAAACTAGTAAATTTAAACACTTCCATACTCTGTAAAGTTAATGCTTCATCCATAGACCTTGGCAGTGTCCAATAAGCGACGATGATGATAAACAATATGATTCCTGGTATTCCATTTCCGTTCCATTTTTCAAAAAATCGTGGGAAACGTAGTTGAAAAATACGGGCAAGGAGAAATCCGGTGAAAATTAACAGCGGCATTTGCATATGCATGTGAATAATCATGACAGATTCCATTAAGTTTGCCACAGGAGGCATTGAAAGGAATAGGAGGATCAATAAGCCATATAGTGATTGCTTCATAACTATTCCCCCGCTTCCATGTCAAGAATCCCTGTAAGCCTTTTAGCAGCTTCATCCGTTTTTTTGTAGTCTAAAACCTCTAGAAGTCTGCCTTTTTTATCAACAATATAAAAAGCTGAATTATGGGCAAAATTACCGTATTCATCGGGAATGACAATCACACCAAATGCTTTTAACAATGCATCTAATTCTGTTTTATTTGCAATTCTTGCCATCCTCCATGTTTCACCGTCACTATTAAAATAGCCTCTATATTTTTCCAACGTGGCTGGGTCATCCCTGGAAGGATCGAAGCTGATACTTAAAAAGACAATATCTTTGCCTATATATTTGCTTGGTACCTTATCATAAACTTTCGACATATTCATTTCTAATTGAGGACAAACCGTTGTACAGGACGTATACAAAAAGGTAATAAATACATATTTGCCTTCAAATTCAGAAATAGAATATTCCCTCCCTTTGCTGTCTTCTAAGGTTACATTAGGGAATTGGGGTTTATCGGCAATTAGTTCTTTTACCCGCGCTGTTTCTGCCGTGAAAGCTGTGAAACCATCTGTTCCGAAATAAAACAATGCACAGCCAAATAAGATAACAAGCAAACATGCAAATGTATGATGTCTATTTTTGATCATGAAGATCACTTCCCACATCTATTTTTTGAAGTGGAAAGAGATAGCCCTAGCCACCCGAGCTATCTCTCTCATTGAAAACCTTCCAGATAAAGCGCCTACTGGCTTTTAGCTTTTCGAAATCACCATGTTTTAAACGGTGGTGACCCAGGAGGAGCATTGACGATAAACTCCGTTAATGGGATAACATAGGCCATGGCTACAACTAATAGCATAACAACAATCCAAAGGCCCCAACGCTCTGTCCAGTATGGTGTTTTAGCATTTTCTTCCTCTTCCGCAATCGGAAATTCTGTTTCACCTTTTGGCGCAAAGAACATCATATTGACAACAGCATACACTTGAAGAATAACACCGATAATTAATAGTGTTCCTCCCACAGCTAAGCACATTAAATACGGGTCCCAGCTTAATGCTGTTGCATTATCGCCGTAGGTTGTATAGGAAGTTCTTCGCGGAGAACCAAGTAATCCAACCCAATGCATAGCACCTGACATAAATATCATACCAATTGTCCAGATCCAAGTTTGTATTACGCCTAATCTATTTATTTGTGGAGTTAGAACACGTTTTGAAATATAAGGAACTAACCAATAACTAATTCCAAAGAAAGTCATTACCACCGACATTCCGAGTGTTAAATGGAAATGCCCAACAATCCACATGGTATTATGAACAACTTGGTCTAGCTGGTTTGTACTTTGGGCAATCCCTCCTGCACCTGCTGGAATAAAGGCGACCATAGCAATAAATGGTGCTAGGAAACGAACATCCCCCCATGGCATTTTCTTATACCAGCCAATTAGACCTTTTCCACCTTGTTTCCTGGCAGTCCGCTCAAATACAGCAAACATAGCGAATGCGGTCATTAATGATGGGAAACCAATCGCCAAACTCATAAATACATGCATAAATTTAACTGCTTCAGAAATTCCTGGGTCGATAATCTGATGATGGAATCCACCAGTGATGTTCATTACAACTAAGGCAATAATAACCACACGGGTTAAGGTATCACTCCAACGTCTTCCACCGATAATTTTTGGTACAACAACATACCATGCAGACACGGCCGTTAAATACCAAATATTAACCAGCGTGTGTCCAAACGCCCAAAATAGTGTCCGAGCAACCATGACATTAATTGTTTCAACCCACCCAAAGGCCCATGGAATAATGGTTAAAACTTCAATTGCAACTGGGATTAGAGCAAAGAATAAAAGGATAAACACACCGGTTGCAAAGTAAGCAAGAATAGGAACATGTTGACCTTTGTTGTTTTTTCTCCAATTTGCGACATTGATAAACGCCCCAATGCAGCACATCCAAACGCCTAAAGCAATGAATACTAACCCGATATAGAAAGCCGGATGTGCTGCCATCGGCGGATAAAATGTATACATAACTGATGCTTCGTTCATTAGAATTGGCACTATGCATAGAACAAAGCCAACAATCTTCATTCCAAAACCAATCCAAGCTATCTTCCTTACTTTCGGCAGCAGTCCTCCTAAAGTATGGGAAAGTGATGCATAAAAGTATCCAATCGTAAAGAAGGCAGTTAAGACAACAACTAATAATAAACCATGTGCTGTTAATACTTGATAATAGTTAAGCCATGATGGCAATTCTAGAAGTCCTGACCTATTTAGTCCTTGCAGCAGTCCTAATATTCCGCCTAAAAGTAGTGCTGTAAATGCTACAATGATATATGTTTTTGTTAAAACGGCATCTTCCTTACTGATTCCCATTACTTTATTTGCTTGATCTTTTAGTGTAGGTGATTTTGCTGTTTGCATTTTCTTTCCCCCCTTTATTTAACCGTAATCGTTGTACTCATTGCTTGGTGACCAGCCCCACAGTATTCGTTACATAACACTAAGTAAGTGCCTGTTTTATCAAACTTTTGGGTGATTTTTTGAATATGTCCTGGCATTACCATTGCATTCACGTTTGTTCCAGCTACTTCAAAGCCGTGGACCACATCTTTGGAGGTTAGTGTAAAATGCACTGTAGAACCAGCTGGAATTTCAAAATTACCTGGATTAAAGCTAAATACTTGTAATGTCATCACAACTTCATATTCATTTTCACCAATTTTAGTAACACCTGGTTTATCGAATGGTGCGATTTGGTCCACTTTTTGTGGATCAATAATTTCCTTATTGCTTGGTGGAGCCATATCCAAGGCAAATGCTTGATAGCCTGTGATAAACATGAAAATCATGATTATCCCAAAACTTAAGGTCAGCCAAATTTTTTCATCAAGATGCATCTTCATTCCAAATCCCCCCTAAACTCTAGACATGTAAAGTCCATATAATAAGAAATACGTAAGAAGAATGACTACTCCTACAACACTTACGGAAATCCATGTTCCTTTTAACGGTGCTTCTTGAACTTCGCCTGCCTTCTTTTTGTTGTTTCCTTTTGCAGCTCCCATTCTGAATCATCCCCTTTGTGGTTTTCATACTTATATCATAGTTGGGAACCATTCTCAGTGTAGTGAACCGCATCACACATCTCTCCATTTAAAAAAATAAATACATTTAAAAGATCAGATCAATAAAAAAAGTCCGATCGATTGTAGGCATTGTATTTGCCTACAGCGATCAGACTTTTTCATATAATTTCTTTTAGCGATGGAAGATTGGTAAGGTAACCACAATCATCATGAGGAAGATAATGGTTATATAATTAACTGAGTATAAGAAATTCACTTGGGCCCATTTATGGTTATCTTTGATAAAAAAACCGCTGATACTTACCACCAACCACCCTGCGTTTAGCAAAGCAGCTATGACCATAAAGGTTGTTCCAAGTGAATCTAAAAAGAATGGCAATGGAAACAAGCAAGCAATATACATGACCATTTGCCGTTTAGTCACTGCGAGTCCACGAACAACGGGAAGCATCGCCACCCCAGCCGCTTTATATTCTTTATATTTCTTAATGGCTATCGCAAAGGTATGCGGCATTTGAAAAATAAACAAGATTAAAAACAAGATCATTGGTACCTTTTGAAATCCAGGTGCGATCGCTGTCCAGCCAATTAAAGGTGTAACCGCACCAGACACACTGCCAATTATGGTATTAAAGGTATACTTTCGTTTCGACCACATGGTATAGGGAAAACAATAAGTAAACCATCCGACAAAACCATATAATGCCGCTTCGAATGTCGTAAATAGTAATAAAATAAACCCAACTACGGTAAGCGAAATTCCAATGATTAATACTTGCTTAAGTGAGAAATTCCCAGTCACCGTTGGACGATTCTTTGTACGATCCATTACTGTATCAATATCAACATCGTACCAGTTATTGAGCGCAAGTGCCCCGGCAATCACCATTGTACTTCCGAAAATAGTCAAAAGTAATAAATCCACATTACTTGAGAGAGGGACATCCGTAAAATATAAAGCTAACCAGAATCCTGCAAAAACCGGCAGGACATTAGCGGTTAAAACATTTGCTTTAAATAGTAACTTTAGATCAGTCATTAAACTAGATAGATTTCGTTGATTTACTATAATAGACCTTCCATCCTTCTGTAGAGAAGGTACCTCATTATTACTCATATAATATCCTCTCCTAAGAAGTAATTCTAAACAAATTTAATACTATCATACCATATTTAGATTATCATAATAATTGGTGTCAGGCACCCGAAAATGATTGTTGTATATTACCAATTGTCCCAAACCTGATGAGATTTTTGAGGATGTTCCCCACATCTTAGATAAAAAAGGCATAGAGAATCACCTTTTTTAATGATTCTTTACGCCTTTTATTTATCGGACTTCGCTTAACACCTCTTGATTTATTAAGGAAGGCGGCTGTTTTCCCTGGAGACCAAGCACTAGATTTTCAGCTGCAAGTTTAGCCATTTTCAATCGTGTTTCATAGGTTGCAGAACCAATATGCGGCAATGTGACTACGTTATCCATTGACAATAGCGGGTGATCTGGGTTTACTGGTTCTTGTGTATACACGTCAAGTCCTGCAGCTAAAATCTCTCCGTTTTGGAGAGCCCGAACTAAGGCATCCTCGTCTACAGTAGCCCCGCGCGAACCATTGACAAAAATGGCTGATTTCTTCATTAATTTAAATTCCTTTTCCCCGATGAGTTTAACAGTGTTTGGAGTTAGCGGCGTCATTAAGCAAATGAAATCAGCTTGCTGACAAATTTCTTCAAGTGAACAATAGGTTGCATCAAAGGTTTGTTCGGCTTCTGGATTTCGCGAACGATTATGATACAAAATAGGCATATCAAAGCCAAAATGAGCCCGTTTGGCAATAGCCGAACCTACTCCTCCCATTCCGATAATTCCTAATGTCTTATGATGAGCATCTACGCCAAATTGCTCTTCACTAATTTTCGATGTCCACTTCCCTGACTTGACCAACTGGTTTAATTCTGGCATTCTTCTTGCTGTTGCTAGTAATAAGCCAAAAATGGTATCGGCAACACTATCATATAAAACACCTGGTGTATTGGTTGCCATAATTCTTCGTTTTGTTATTTTCTCAAGATCTAAATTATCGTAGCCAACTGAAATATTGCTAATTACTTTTAGGTTAGGGGCCTGCTCTAAAAACTTCTCATCAATTTTTAAACTCGAGCCTAGAATTCCTTCTGCATCCTTTAATTCTTGGTAAAATTCAGGAAGTGTGGTTGCATCTAAGTCTTCAAAATAAATGACTTCACAGGCTTTACGTACATACTCCAAAACTGTTGGATCGACTTTTTTATAGACAATAACTTTTGGTTTCAACAAATATTCCTCACCTTCATTATTAGATCCTTCATAGAAGCTTTAATTACATAATCAATATACACTTATTCAAGTGGAAAATAATAGATTTTTGATTGTAGCATCAAGATAGAAACATTGTTTTCTACACTTTTATGATAAAAATAGATTATAGCAAAATGCCGGAGGAGATAAAGTGACGAATCCTAGAAATACCTATGAAGAGGAATCATCCAAAGTAATCATTCCGCTGCCTGAAGAATTTGACCTGAAAGCAAACCTTGGTTATCTAGAGCGGAATAAAAATGAATGTATGTATGAAGTTGAAAATGATACCATTACAAGGGTCATTGCAATTGATGAAATTCCAACCCTTGTCAGAATAAAAGTCAATGATTCAAATCAAATGGTTGTACACTTTTTAAAAGGTAAACCGCAGGAGACTATAGATGTCGTCCAATATATTCGAGAATGGTTTGACCTTGATAATGACTTAACTCCCTTTTATCAAATGGCAAAAACAGACCCATTCCTTAAAATGATTGTAGAAAAGTTTTATGGATTACGTCTCATCGGAATCCCTGATTTGTTTGAGGCGCTCTGTTGGGGTGTCTTAGGGCAGCAAATTAACTTAAGCTTCGCCTACACATTAAAGAAGCAATTTGTAGAAAAATTCGGTGAGTCAATCGAATGGGAAGGCAAAAAATATTGGATATTCCCCTCCTACAAAAGAATTGCTAAACTCACACCTATTGACCTGGCAGATATTAAAATGACTGTTAAAAAGAGTGAATATATTATTGGGATTGCGCAATTAATGGCCAGCGGTGAATTATCCAAAGAAAAATTAAGGGAAGCCGAAAACTTTAAAGAGGTCGAAAAAAGCTTAATTAAAATACGTGGGATTGGTCCATGGACAGCTAATTATGTGCTGATGCGCTGCCTGCGCTTCCCTGCCGCCTTCCCTATCGATGATGCAGGTTTAATCAATGCTATTAAAACCCTACTTAATATGGATAGAAAGCCAACCAAAGAGGAAATCCTAAAGATTTCTATCCCATGGAGAAATTGGGAATCCTATGCAACCTTTTATTTATGGCGTGTTCTCTATTAATTAAGAAAAGCGCAAGCGCCCTGGTCAGCGGCGTATGGCCTCCTCGAAAGAGCTAACGCTTTTTCTTCGTGCGATGAATCAAAAAAATTATTATTGACCTGCTTATGCCTATGAAAAAACCGAAAATATTAAGTTTCGAAATGAATCTTTAATTTTTTCGGTTTTTTAAGTTATCGATTATTGGTCCTGCTATGGTTGTATCATACCGTGCTTTCCTCCTCTAATATGGTATCAACGTGTTTCTTAGCCTTAGACCTTCCATCTGCGACAAGAATGGCTGAATACAAAACCAATGCAATTCCTAACACCTGCCATCCCCGTAGTTGTTCCCCCAGAAAAAGTACTCCAGTTCCTACTGCAATGATAGGTTCAATCGTTGCTAAAATGGACGCTTTACTAGCTTCTAAATACTTTAGTCCTGAAGTATACAAAACAAAAGCTGCAACCGTTGATACTAGAGCTAACAACACCGCTGCCACCCAAACATCAGCATATTGAAATTGATCAGTCTTTTTAATAATGTCACTTGTCAATAACATGAATATACTCGTATAAAGAAATGTGTACGTTGTAATGGTCAATGCAGAATACCTTTGGGTTACCGGTTTACTGAAAATACTGTACAACGCATAACAAAATCCAGATAAAATCCCCATGACCAAGGTTTTCATTTGTATACCTTCTTGGCCTAGTGGCAGCAGGCCTACAACAAAGGCACAACCTGTAATAGCAAGAGCAAGTGCCCACCCTTTACGAATAGTCAGGGACTCCTTAAAAAAGAGCCGAGACAGGATGGTTACAAACAGAGGACCTGTATATAAAAGTGTTACTGCAAGGGATAAACTCGATTGAGAAAAAACTTCAAAATAAAAAAAATTAAATAAAGCGACACTTAAAATTCCTGCACAAGCGAAAAAAATATGATCTTTTAATCTAGTACGTAATTGATCCCGATAAAATACTGTCATAACTAGGATTAGGATAACAAAGGTAAAAATACCACGAATGGCAACTACCTCCCAAGCCGTGAATCCGCGAGCATACAAAGGGGCAATAAATAAACCAATAAGTCCCCAACATACCGCACCTGCAATTGTAATAATGTAAACTCTTAAACTCGATAGTTTTTCCATTTTTGCACCTCATATTTCCCAAGGAAATGACTCCGATTAATCAATTCGCCGTTAACCCTGTCAAATCCTTTTAATAAACAATAATTGCAATTTACCTTTCCAAAAAGCCATTTCGATCAAATACTAAACGTATTAATTAAAGAAGATAGTGGAAAAATAAATCTTGTCTACCATATTTTGCATATAAACTAGGTTGCTAAAGAGGGAAATGATATTGGATTGGAAAAAACGAATGAGAAAAGTTCTTTTTAAAACCTCCGACAAGAAATTACCGCTGGAACAGACTGATGAAAAGGCACTTACCGCCCAAGATAATCTTTCCAATAGTTTACAGGAAAACATCAGTGCTCTGAAATCCATCTACAGCAAATGTCCAGATGTGATTTTCCGAACGTTCTTGATAGGAAATTCGCAAAAAGCTGTACTGATTTATATTGAAGGGCTATCAAATATTGAAGAAATGGATAAGAATGTGTTGTCCGAACTTATTAACCTTGAATCAGAAAATGGGTTAGATTATTCTGTTCTGGAGAATCTTCCGGTTTCAAATATAAAGCAAGTAAATAAGATTCAAGATGTGATTAATCAAATATCAACAGGAAACCCCGTTATTTTAATTGATCAACATTCTCAGGGTGTCACGTTGGGATTAGCCAAATGGGAAAAACGTTCCATTGAAGAGCCTAGTGCCGAATCCGTTGTTCGTGGTCCGAGAGATGGTTTTACAGAAACTTTAAGTGTTAATATTTCACTTTTGCGTAGAAAATTAAAGAGCCCCGATTTAAAAATGTTCTCTATGAACATTGGACGTTACAGTCAAACTCAAGTTGTTGTTATGTATATTGACGGACTTGTGGACCAAACGCTGCTTGAAGAAATCAACAACCGATTAAGTCGTATCGATGTTGACGGTATATTGGAAAGTGGCTATATCGAAGAGTTTATTGAGGATTATCCTTTTTCTCCTTTTCCACAAGTTTTAAATACCGAACGACCAGATGTATCTTCTGCAAATTTGTTAGAAGGCAGAGTAGTTATTTTAGTTGATGGAACTCCATTCACAATTATTGCACCCATCACCTTTTATTCATTATTTCAAGCTGCAGAGGATTATTATCAACGTTTTTTGATGGGAACTTTAGTACGGTGGCTGCGATATGCATTTTTACTGATTGCTTTATTGCTGCCGTCTACATATGTGGCAATCCTTACTTTTCATCAAGAAATGGTCCCAACAACGCTATTGATAAGCGTTGCTAAATCAAGGGAAGAAATACCCTTCCCAGCCTTAGTAGAAGCTCTTATTATGGAAGTTACATTCGAAGCATTACGAGAGGCGGGTCTCCGTTTACCCAAGCAAGTTGGCTCTGCCGTTAGCATAGTTGGTGCATTGGTAATTGGACAGGCTGCAGTGTCAGCTGGACTCGTTTCAGCTCCGATGGTGATGGTGGTAGCAATCACAGGGATTGCTTCCTTTTCCATTCCCCGTTATAATGCAGCGATTGCCATACGCATGCTTCGTTTCCCCATCATGTTTATGGCAGGAACAATAGGACTGCTTGGGATCATACTTAGTCTACTAACAATTATTATACATTTAAGTACGATTCGTTCATTTGGAGTACCATATTTAGGACCGATGGCACCAATGAAAGGAAATGAGATGAAAGATGTTTTAATAAGGGCACCATGGTGGTCTTTGAAGAAGCGTCCTCGTTTAACAGGTTCCGGAAACACAAACCGCCAATCCTATGGACAAAAGCCAGGTCCCACCCATGAAGATGAACAGGAGATGAACAAGACATGATAGAAAAAGGAAAAATTTCTGGCTCTCAAATGGCAATTATGATGAATCCAGCTATTTTTGCAACAGTTTTACTATTAGTACCTGCCATTACCGCGAAACACGCAAAGCAGGATATGTGGTTATCACCGATTTGGTCATCTCTTATGGGATTTTTGGCTGTCTTTTTAGCTTATAAACTAAATAAGATATATCCCAGGAATACCCTTATCGAATATTGTGAACTTATTTTAGGAAAAGTCTTAGGAAAAATTCTTGGAGCTCTATACTTATTTTTTTATTTCCATATTACTGGCATTATTGTTCGTGAATATGGTGAATTTGTTTCGGGTACATTTCTTCCACATACTCCCATGCTTTTTATTTTTGGCACGATGATTTTGGTATGCTCTTTTGCGGTTTATGGTGGACTGGAAGTAATAGGCAGATGTTCTGAAATGATAGTCCCGGTTGTGCTTCTTTTGTATCTAGTGATTTTTATCATGCTTTTAAAAGATTTAGACATTCAGAATATGTTTCCATTTATGGCAAATGGAATAGCACCTTCTCTTAAAGGGTCCATTGTTCCGCAAAGTTGGTTTAGCGAGTATATTCTCATTGCTTTCTTCTTACCTTATTTAACCAATCGAGAAAAAGGGTTGAAATGGGGATTAATCTCAGTCACAAGTGTGATGTTCTTTATCGTTCTGACCAATTTTACTTCCCTTTTATTATTTGGAAATCTGACATCAACATTGACTTATCCAGTCATGATAGCGGCACAATACATTAGTATGGCTGAATTTTTGGAACATCTGGAAGCGATTGTAATGGCTATTTGGGTTGCAGGAACATTTATCAAAATTTCGGTTTTTTATTATGCATTAACTCTAGGAACGGCCCAATGGCTTAAGTTATCAGATTTTCGCCCGCTTGTGTTTCCAATTGGATTTTTGTTAATTTCTTTTGGGGCATGGTCAGCACCTAGTTTACAAGAACTTTCTCATTTTCTTAGCACTTCAGCACCATTTTATTTTCTTTCATTACAAATTATCGTTCCATTCATTCTCCTCATTATTGCTTTAATTCGCAATAAATTTCTGCGAAAAAAAGAGACGGCGACAGGATGAGCAACGAAAGTTTACAAACTATAAAGAAAATATTCGCTCTAGTTTTCATAAATATTATGGTCCTGCTTTTATCTGGTTGCTGGGATAGAAAAGAGGTAAATGACTTGGGGTTAGTAACGGCAGCAGGCATTGATAAACTATCAGATAAAACCATTGAGCTTTCTGTGCTTCTCTATATCCCTAAAAGTGCAGGCAGCGGACAAAGTATGAATGGAGGAAGCGAAGTAGGCGATGCCCAGACTTTAGTTAGGTCCGCAAAAGGGGTAACTATAGCTGAAGCCATGTCAAAACTTCAGGAAAAATTGCCGCGTCATATTTTTTGGGGGCATACAGAAGTATTCATCTTCAATGAAAAGTTAGCAAAGAAGGGTCTTCTAAAACACGTTGATTTTATTATTCGGCATCCCCAACTACGTGAAAGGTCACAACTATTTATTTCTAAACAAAAAGCAAAAGAAGTATTGAGCTTGCTTCCACCTTTGGAACGGGATCTAGCAGCTGTTCTTCGTGAATTAGAATCCCTAAAGGTAGGGATGGAAGTAACCGTCAAAGATTTTGCGTTAATGGTGTTGAGTGAATCTGGAGATTCTGCTGTTCCTTGGATCAAGATGTTACCTCCTGAAGGAGGAAAAAAGAAAAAAGAAACGATTGCTTACATTGCGGGTACCGCTATATTCCAAAAAGATAAGATGGTTGGTAAAATTGATGATTCCATCACTAGAGGGGTTCTGTGGCTTCGAAATGATATTAGGCTGGCAACTGTAACCGTTAAACCAAAAGGAGCTAACGGATATGTCTCGTTGAGTTTACAGAATGCATCATCAAAATTAATCCCAAAGGTTGATAATGGAAAGTGGAAAGTGTTACTTAAAGCTAACGCAGAAGCTGATATCGTTCAAAATACAACTCCATTAGATATGACCAATATTGAAGTGATAAAAAACTTACAACACCAGTTAAAAAAGGAAGTTGAAAATAGAGTGAAACTCGCATTAGTTCATGTCCAGAAAGATATGAAAGCAGATATTTTTGGTTTTGGTGATACATTTAACAGAAAATACCCTGATTTGTGGAAAAGGGACAAATATCGTTGGAATGAAATCTTTCCAACTATTGAAGTAACAATTGACCTGGACATTAAAATACGCAGACAGGGAATGAACTCAGTGCTTTCTGCCATTATTCCAGAAGAGGTGAAAAAAAAATGAGATGGGGTCCTTTATTTGGAAGTACGTTTATTGTTCTTTGTATGACGCTTTTCCAATGGAAAAAATTAAATCGCAATCAAAAAAAGGAAAAAGCAGCATTCGTCAGCTTGACGATTTTGGGATGGCTGCTAATGAATTTACTGTTCACTTTCCCAAATATCCCAGGACCTACTGAAATGATCGATTCCATATATAAACCTCTTGGGAATCTGTTGGAATAGAAAAAGCTAAACTTGACTATATTGTTATTTAACCTGGCTTTAGTAAAGCAAAATGGACTCCCGACGTGACCATTGTGTGACTTTCGCAAAAAAATCACCTTCATTTGAAGATGATTTTTTTGATGATCTGGGTGGGGATTGAACCCACGACCCCTTGCCTGTCAAGCAAGTGCTCTCCCCCTGAGCTACCAAATCGTATTATAAAATTTTTTATGACCCTATCCTTGTCAAGGATGTATTCTCACACTGAACTATCAGATCAATATATTAAGTACAAATATAATTATAATAAAATTTATAAGAATGTCAATATCTTTTTCTCTCCATTTGTAAAGAGCTACTCGCCACAATTAACCAAATAGAACATTAGTTCTATACATCTTGAATAAAGAACAAATGTTTGGATATAATAATATTATAAACCAAGAAAGGCGTGATCCAGATGGAAGGACTGTTTATGCGTTCAATTGAGGAAAATATTCCATTAGAAATGATTTACCTAGCCGATAACCAAGAATTATCCCAACGGAAGTTGATTGTGAAGGAAATGAATGACGAATATATTCGCGCCTTTTGTCTGCTTCGAAAACAAATGCGCGCCTTCAAACGTGAAAATATCCTATCCATTATGCCTGAATCCCGTACTAACCACCGCTATCTTCACTAATTCTCACACCCACATTCACACCATATTCCTCCCCCCTATTATTAAAAGCATTTCCACTTTAGTTTTGTTATAATGCAGTGGTAGAGATCGAATCACAGGGGGTTTTATCACATGGAGTTTCCAAAAGGAACCATCAAAGAACTTACCATTTATAGTGCAGAACTTGGAGAGGATGTTCAACTCCTTGTTTATCTGCCAGCAAACTTCTCACCATTATATAAATACTCGCTGTTAATCGCCCAGGATGGCCGAGACTATTTTCAGCTTGGTAGAATTGCGCGATTGGCAGACGAGTTTCTTTTTCAGAGAGAAATTGAAAATTTAATCATTATAGGGGTACCCTATAATGATGTAGAAGACCGCCGCAAGAAATATCATCCCAAAGGCTCTCAGAATCAACAATACATCCGGTTCCTAGCCCATGAATTAGTTCCATTTCTTGACCAAGAGTTTCCTACCTATCAAATGGGCTCAACAAGAGCACTAATCGGCGACTCCCTTGGCGGTGCTGTCTCTTTAATGACAGCGCTTCAATACCCGCATACATTCGGAAAAGTCCTTTTACACTCTCCATATGTGGATGATAGTATTTTGAGCGCCGTTAAAAACTTCTCGGAGGGACAGTTATTACAACTCTATCATGTAATTGGGAATCAAGAAACCGAAGTTCAGACAACAGACGGCAGTCTTAAAGATTTCCTAACCCCGAACAGGGAGCTTTCAAAAATAATTTCAGAGAAACCCATTACATATTTTTATGAAGAGTTTAGTGGTAATCATACCTGGACCTACTGGCAGCCTGATTTACGGCGCGCCCTTAAAATGTTGTTTTAATTAACCCCTATCAACATCATGATAAGTCATTTAATATATTTTGAAAATTTGCTATAATATTAGGAAGGTTAATTTTTGTTTTTATTATAAAGGCTGTGTTAGAGGTTAAAGTTGATTTTTAGCACTCTGTTGATTG
>NZ_NUZU01000013.1:0-80301 GCF_002567005.1 Bacillus sp. AFS073361 | reverse complement strand
AGACAAGTTTAACACAGCCATTATAAGTTCATCTAAATGGAGGTATACGTATGAAATTTGGAGTTGTTATTTTTCCATCAAAAAAACTACAGGATTTAGCTAATTCCTATCGAAAACGTTATGACCCGCATTATGCTTTAATTACGCCGCATCTAACATTAAAAGATGCATTTGAGGCGTCCGAAGAAGAAGCGAAAGAATATGCTGATAAATTAAGAAGATTAGCTGCCCATCACCAGGCATTTACACTAAAAACTTCGAAAATCAGCTCATTTAAACCCGTAAACAATGTTATTTATTTTAAAGTTGAAAAATCGGACGAACTAACCGCTTTGCATAACGAAGTTAATCAAGAATTTACCGAGCAAAACTTAGAATATGCATTTGTTCCGCATATTACCATTGGTCAACAGCTTTCCAATGATGAACATTCTGATGTATTTGGCTCCCTCCGTATGACAGCGATTAACCATGAAGAAACGATTGATCGTTTCCATCTTCTTTATCAATTAGAAAATGGTTCCTGGACTGTTTATGAAACATTTCGTCTTGGAAAGGAATAGTTTAAGTGAATGTAAAGATTGTTGAAAATCAAAAAGAACTTGAAGATGCTTATTTTATTAGGAAAACTGTTTTCGTTGAAGAACAGGCTGTTCCACTTGAAGAGGAAATCGACTCCTTTGAAAACGATGCAAAACATTTTGTCATGTACCATGAAGGATCACCAGTTGGTGCTGGCCGCTTTCGTTTCGTTGATGGTTATGGAAAAGTCGAACGAATCTGTGTCTTGAAAGAGGCAAGAAAAATAGGGGCCGGAAAAGCGATTATGAATAAGATTGAAGCCTATGCACGTGAAAATGATATTCATCAATTAAAGCTTAATGCCCAAACCCAGGCCATTCCATTTTACTCGGGACTTGGTTACGAAGTTGTTTCAGAAGAATTTATGGATGCAGGAATCCCACATAAGACGATGGTGAAAAAAATATAACCTCATGAAGCACTTGACGCGGCAGCGTTAAGTGCTTTTTTGGTAATTCCATCAATGTCAAAGAACCTCTTTTAGTTCTTCCAAGGTTTTGATATGATAGAACATGTCTTGATTTTTGGATATAGAGGATAAAAATTATGAAAACAGCGATTTATCAAAATCAGAAAATTGTCCTTGAGCAATTAAGCAGGGAGCAATATCAGAAAATATTTCTTGCCGGAAAAAATGGTCATTTAAGTTGTCCAATCTGTAACGAAAACGTTCGCTTATTTTTAGGTATACACAAGGAACCACATTTTTTCCATACACATTCACCTGAAAAACATTGTCCAGAGCCCGAAATCGTGATCGACGTCAAGGCTGATATACAACCAACTACTGAATTGAATGGATTTAGCATCCCAAAGGGTAGGACGATTATAAAAACCCCGCAATTAATTGACAAATTCAATGCCGCCAAAACAATTGAATATTCCATTCCCTTTAGCCTGCCAGATAAAAGCGCTCAGGAGGAACTCCCACCTTTTTTACAACAACTTGCAGGAAGTGGAGTTGTTCTTGATGAAAGTCAGGCTGCAGCTGTCAAAGAGACGGATGGCTCACTGTTGGTACTTGCTGGTGCCGGAAGTGGTAAAACTCGGGTATTAACAGTCCGAACAGCATATATGCTGGCTGAAAAACTCATCGACCCGAAAACGATCATGCTTGTCACTTTCACATCAAAAGCGGCAGCAGAAATGAAGCATCGGCTGCTTTCCTATCCACAAATAAAACGCGATAAAATTAATCAACTTGTTACTGGTACTTTTCACAGTATTTTTTATCGCATCCTGATGTTCCACGACGCACATAATTGGTCATCAAACAAACTATTAAAAAAAGAATGGCAGCGTGACAAAATCCTGAAGGAAGTTGGAAAAGAACTTGATCTATCTGAAAAAGAGTTTGCTTATGATTTAGCTCTTCAGCAAATCGGCCTATGGAAGAACTCTCTGCTAATGCCAAATGAAGTGAAGCCCAATTCTGATTGGGAAGAAAAAACCGCCTTTTTATATAAAAAATATGAGGACTATAAGAAAATAGAGGGACTGTTTGATTTTGATGATATGTTGATTGGCTGCTATCATCTGTTTATCTCATCCCCCTCCCTGCTTGACCAGTACCAAAATCGTTTTCATCATTTTTTAATTGATGAGTTTCAGGATATAAATAAGGTCCAATACGAACTCATTAAACTATTATCTGCAAAACATAAAAATGTTTGTGCAGTTGGTGATGATGATCAAGCCATTTATTCATTTAGAGGAAGTGACCCAAGTTATTTACTACAGTTTGAAAAGGATTTTCCCAATGCAAAAATGGTCACACTTGATCAAAATTATCGATCTTCACATGAAATTGTTTCCTCTGCAAACCAGATGATTGCTGCGAATAAAATCAGAAGACCAAAGAAAATGAAGGCACAGTTTTCTTCAGGAGCACTTCCAAAGTTATTTTTTCCCTATAATGAAGAGGAAGAAGCAACGATGGTTATCACAGATATACAAGAGCGTATTTCTAATGGAGCAAACCCTTCCGACTTTGCCATTCTCTATCGAACCAATGCCGGCTCGCGTGCGGTGTTTGAAAGATTGGCCGGCTCTAACCTTCCATTTAAGATTGACCTAGATGCAGAAGCTTTTTACGATCGTTATATTGTTAGAAGCGCCCTTTCCTTTCTAAAGGTGAGCCTAAATGAGGATGACCCACAGGCTATGTCTGAGATATTACCTTTGTTATTTCTAAGGCAAACGGTCCTTAAAGAATTAAAAGCACAAAGCATCTTGAAGGATTGCAGTCTGCTTGAAGCGCTTAGCCACATAACTACCGCTCATGCTTTTCAAGAAAAAAAATTAAAAAAAGCGGTCACGATTATTCGGGGATTGAAGCATTCATCCCCACACTCAGCACTTGAAAAAGTCGAAAAAGATATAGGCTTCCTTGATTTTTTAAAAAAACGGGGTAACGAGTCAAATAAGCTTGAAAAAGGCTCTGACGATCTAAAAGACTTAAAAGTGGCTGCAAAAAGCTTCGATAAAATTGAAGCGTTCCTTGCTCATGCAGAACATATGTCGGCAATGAACAAAGAAATTAAAAATTTAAGTAAACATTTTCATGAAGCTATTAGTCTTAGTACGATTCACCGCTCAAAAGGTCTCGAATATAAAACGGTTTATATTGTCGGTGCTGTCGACGGCAGTTTACCGCACGATTTTGCACTGGAAGCGTATCGAAATGGCGACTTTACTGCACTTGAAGAAGAAAGAAGATTATTTTACGTAGCGATGACTCGAGCTAAAGATCAGCTTTTTATCTCCGTTCCAGAAAATAGACGAGGCAAAAAGGCACATCGCTCGCGCTTTATAGCGCCCCTTAATAAAAAGAAGAAGACCACTTCCTAATTTAGGAAGGAGGTCTTCTTCTTTTTATTTTTTATTAATCATATTAGAGATTGTATTAAGATCCAGTTGCTTTCCATCATTAATAATGGATTTAACAATTTGATCTTCCATTTCTTGACTTACCGGTTTATTGGCAATTTGAGAAACACGACGAATTACATTGCGGACAGTTTTTTCATCCTGAAAATTGGCGCTTTGTAATGAATTAGCTAATTCAAAGATATCTTTCATATTCACGCCTGTTTTCTTTTCAATGTTTTTAAAAAATCCATTATCCATATTCAAAGATCACGCTCCTTCATAAACTACTTCTATTGTATGAAGGATGGGTAATTTGGTGAATAAAATTGGAAAAGCGTACGTGCCTCTAGGCACTATTCAGTAAAAAAAGTGAAAGGGCTGGCTTCTTTTTCAGGCCAACCCATTTCCCTATAGCAAGCACTACCTATTAATAGAAGCTTGCACCAACGATGATTAAAAGGATGAATAATACGACGATTAATACAAAAGTTGAACCGTAGCCAAATCCACCGCCGTAACCGTAACCACAGCCGCCATATCCAAACATAGAATGTCACCTCACTTCTGTAATCTCATTAATAACATATGAAATTACATTCTACTGTGTGTAGGCGCGACATCTATTTCAGTAAATTGGATTCAAAAGTTTAGTTTAACCCTTAGGTTTAAATATTAATGCACCGATAAATCCGAAAATAATCGCTGCTGAGACTCCAGAGCTGGTCACTTGAAACATCCCAGTCAACACGCCAATAAGGCCATGTTTCTCTGCATCCTGCATGGCTCCATGAACTAAGGAATTACCAAAACTGGTAATTGGAATGGTAGCACCAGCCCCAGCAAAGTCAACGAGTGGTTCATAAAGTCCGAAACCATCTAATACAGCGCCAATTACCACGAGCAAACTCAGTGTATGGCCAGGAGTAAGCTTGGCAACATCAAATAAAAGCTGCCCAATTACGCAGATTAGCCCGCCAATTACAAATGCCCAAAAAAACATTGCTAACATAGGATCACCCCTTATCTTCGTTCATTTCAATGGCAACAGCATGTGCAATACATGGAATGGATTCGTTTTGCTGAAAGCTGAGCGGGGACAGCAATGCACCTGTTGCGACTACTAAAATCCGTTTATATGTACCCTTTTTCAATTGGTTCAATAAATGTCCGTACAAGACTGTTGCTGAGCATCCAGCCCCACTTCCTCCAGACTGCACCGGCTGATCATCCTTATACATTAATAACCCACAATCTTGGAATTGTCCTCGTTCTAATTCGAGTCCACTTTTGTTTATTAATTCAAAGGCTGTATCATGACCGACCCTGCCTAAGTCTCCTGTAACAATCAAATCATAATAGGAGGGGTCTAATTGCAAATCACGGAAATGAGCAATAATGGTATCGGCTGCGGCAGGAGCCATCGCCCCTCCCATATTAAAGGGATCTGTTAATCCCATATCAATCACTTTTCCGATCGTAGCCGCGGTTGTAACCGGAAATACCTGCCCAGGTTCATTAGGCTGCACAAGTGCCACGCCTGCTCCTGTTATCGTCCATTGTGCAGTCGGCGGTTTTTGACCTCCATACTCGGTTGGGTAGCGAAACTGTTTTTCTACCGCTGCATTATGGCTCGATGCACCTGTCAGGACGTAATTTGCTCCCTGGTAATTTACAACAAATGAAGCCAGTGCCAACCCTTCCATGGATGTAGAACATGCACCAAATAGACCGAAATAAGGAATCTGCATGGTTCTTGCGGCAAAACTTGTTGGTGTTATTTGATTAATTAAATCTCCAGCAAATAAAAATTGGATCTGTTCCTTTTCCATATTTCTTTTATTTAATGCTGTTTTAATCGCCTCTTCTAATAGTAACCGGTGTGCTTTTTCATATGTTTCCTTCCCCATCCATAAGTCTTCATATAGTAAATCGAAATCCTCTGCTAAATTACCATTGGCTTCAAACGGTCCACCAGTAACTCCGGTAGAAGTGATCATTGGCCGATTTGTAAAAATCCATGATTGGTGCCCTTTTAACAATTACAATACCCCCCAAATCACCAGCAGGGTCTTAATCAGTGCCACAACAAATGCCGAGAAAACACCGAAGAGTATGACTGACCCTGCAAGCTTAAACATATTTCCACCCACTCCTAAAACAAAGCCTTCTGTTCGATGCTCTATTGCTGCAGATATTACTGCATTTCCGAAGCCTGTAACGGGCACAGCACTCCCTGCCCCTGCAAATTGTCCAAGTCGATCGTATACTCCAAATCCAGTTAGTAACATAGACAAAAATACCATGGTTGCTACCGTTGGATTTCCTACACTCTGTTCAGTAAAATCAAAATAATAAATATAAAAATAACTGATGGCTTGACCGATCACACATATTATACCGCCAACAAAAAATGCTTTTATACAGTTCTTCAGAACAGGTCGTTTAATTTCATGCTTCTGTTGAAGTTGTTGATAGTTGCGCTGCTGGGGTGTCATATTTTTTTGTTTACTCGTTGCCATCTATTTTCTTCCTTTCTTACTTCAATTCTTTTGTCATCTTAACGATTTCGTTAAAACGTTTTTCAGCTTTCTTCCCTGTATATTTTGAGGATTTCATTTTCTCATCAAGTCTGACTGTTTCTAGAAAAATTTTATAGTCACTTGAGATTGTAAAGTTTTCATCTGGATATTTTCGTTCCAGCATTTTGTTGATATTTTTTTCAATTTTTTTCATTTTAAATCGATATAAATGTTTAACTTTATAAACAACTAGTGTATCTTTCTTTCCTTCCACAACAGCCACATCATATAATTCTGGAAACGAGCTGACATCCTGCTCAATGTCTTTAATCTGATCTTTACTTTTATTCTTTTGTGTTACGATTGGGCTAGGATTCGTTTTTTTCATAAGTGTTAATTGGCTATCCGTAACCTGTTGGTTTTGGTCACAGGAGGAAAGTAACATTAAACAAGCAAGTAAAACCCATCGATGAGTAGCTCTCATATGATTCCCATCCCTTGTTCCATTTTATATTTACCGCTACTATATAGTGTTTTCGACAATGATTAAAATTATGAGGAATAACTTTTATTTTATCTTTTGTTTAAGAAAAAATAAAAAACTGCCAGCTAATCTGACAGTTCCTCTTACTTACTTTGAAGTTTTTTTCCCGCAGCCACAACCTGTTCCTTTTTGCTTTATCGATTTTGATGGTTGATACATGTTAGTTGATTGTGACGATTGAATTGATTGTGAATACTCAGTTGATTGAGCTCTCCTTTTCTTTTGACTCATGATACTCTCTCCCTCGCTCTTAATACTATGTCCACTGCTATAGAATATGAACAACCTATAATCCTTGTCTCAGCGAAAAACACTATTTTTCGATAAAAAACTGCACAATCGACTCCATTATGGATGCACATCCCGCAACCGCCAATATTAAGATAATTGGAAACGAAAAGTCCGGGAATAACATTGATAAACAAACAATTCCAATGGAAGTCCATATTCCTGTACACCAATAACAGCTAATAAGTTCTCCAAAAAATTTTTTAACTCCCTTATCTTTCGGTACGTAATAAACTTCCATTTCTCCGTACTCATTTTTTTCTTTTATTTCATTGAAAAACGGAACCCGAATAAACTCGGTAATCTTATCAAAAACAAGTAACCTTGTCAGCCTAAAGCTCGCCAGCGATAGTAGAAGTAAGTTTAATAAGGTTATTTTCATTTTAGAGGATCCTTTCAAAGAGCTTTTCTTAGCCTAATTTGCTTAAATAAGGCGATTGTCCGTGTCCCAAGAGTGCTCTGTGAAATATGTTAGTATTGTAAGATAAATATCGGAATAAGGAGGAAAAATAAATGGGTTGTGGAAATAATCATGATTTTCGTCACGGGAATTGCGTTTGTGAAGTCGTTCGTGCCATTAAGGACATCCAGGACAATGCAGTTGAAGAAGACGAATGCCCTGAGTGTTCCAGTTGTTTTGCTGAGCCCCTCGGGTCATTGGTGTCTCCCGTAAGGAGAGATCCTGTCGATACTCGCGTATTTGTATTAAGTACTGCAGATGGCTCTCCATTCCATGCATTCTTTAGTAACGAAAATAATGCATGTGTGTCTATCTACTTCCGTGTAGAAGATGTATTTGATAATTGTTGCGCTACACTTCGTGTGTTAGTACCAGGACGCCGCGAAGGTGGTACTTTCTGTCCAGTTAACTTGGTTTCAGGTGGAGATAAATGCTGTATCAACCTTGATAAAGTTTGTCAAGTTGAACGTTTCCGCGCAAGTAACGACTGTATTACAGTTGACTTAAGCTGCTTCTGTGCAGTGCAATGTATTGCTGATGTAAACTTAGGAATTTGTAACTAAAAATGTAGCCAGTCGGTAAAACGGCTGGCTTTTTTATGTTCCAACTATTTCCCTATTCCAATCAAGAGGATATTTGTAAGTTCATGTACGGGCACAGTTTTAGTTGTTTTATCATGAAAGCGAATGGTCACATCTTGACCATCGTAATCGATCAGATACCCTTGATAATTATTTTCCTCCGTAACAAAAACACATGGAGCAGGCGGGAGGACCTTTGGATAGTTCTTTAAATATTCTATGCGTTCTTCTATACTCATTTCTTTAAAAGGCTTAACCCGCTTAAAAGATGTAAGCTGCCTTTTTTGAGGTGGTTTAGATGCTGTACCCTGTGAATTCTTGTGTGGTTTTGTAGATGGATTCTCTATTTTAGATCCTATCTCTTTTTTTGCGAGAGAAATTTCTTTATTATTATTTTCTTCATTTAACGGCATTTCTTTCTCTAGGTCCACTAGTAGTTCCTGTTTTGCAGTGAATATGTCCTGCATGTTCATGGCAGGAGTTCTTGAAAACGGTTGATGTATATAGAGTAGTGGTCCATTGCTCTTTTTTGTCGACATGCTCAGTACCTCCATTTACGTAATCCTACAATTATATTTATGCGGAATGCCTAATCGCGTTCATACGAAAACTAAGAAATTTCTACATAAAAAGGCCCGCATTATTTGCGGGCCTTCAAAATTATAGGATATGGTATCCAGAATCAACGTGAATGTTTTCTCCAGTAATTCCTCTTGATAGATCACTGAAAAGAAACACGGCAGTGTCTCCCACTTCTTCTGGAGTGGTTGCTCGGCGTAATGGAGCTCTTTCTTCAATTTCTTTTAAGATGGAATTAAAATCACTTATTCCTTTTGCGGATAAAGTACGAATTGGACCTGCAGAAATCGAATTAACACGAATGTTTTCTTTACCAAGGTCTGCAGCTAAGTAACGAACACTGGCATCAAGAGAAGCTTTAGCTACTCCCATAACATTATAGTTCTGGATGGCACGTTCGCCGCCTAAGTATGTCAATGTGACAATACTTCCTCCCTCAATCATTAATCCTCTTGCTTCTTTCGCTACAGCTGTTAAGGAATATGAGCTGATATTGTGAGCAAGCAAAAAGCCCTCTCTAGTTGTGCTTAAATATTCCCCGCTAAGTTCTTCTTTATTTGCAAATGCGATGCAGTGTGCTACTCCATGAATGGAACCAACTGATTCTTTGATTTCAGCAAAGCATCTTGCAACTTCTTCATCGTTTGTCACATCACATGGTAATACAAGTGTCCCTTCGGCTTCCAACGAACCTGCCAGTTCTCGGACACTGCTTTCTAACCTTTCACCTGCATAGGTAAAAATTAATCTTGCTCCTGCATTGTGCAATGAGCGGGCAATTCCCCACGCGATACTGCGTTTATTGGCTACACCCATTACTACGTATGTTTTTCCAGATAATGAAAGGTTCATATAAAAAAGTCCTCCTACAATTACACATGATATTAGTACTTGGTACTAATTTTACACTAATTTGTCATAAATGAAAAGTTTCCCTTTTTCAAAAATAAATTCAGGTTTCGCAGAATTCCAATTCTCTTTTCAACTCATCAACATATTCCTTCGAGCCTGTAACGATTAAACGGTCATTCATCTCTAGTTCTGTATCTCCATGCGGAACGATGGAATCCTTTCCCCGAAAAATTCGGACAAAAATAATATCGCCCGTAAACGGAAACCTCCTTATTGACATCCCATCAAATTGGCTATTCAGCATGACAATTTCATAAAGTCCTGTCTCTTGATTGGTAAGTATATTGATTAGGGTTGGAGATTCAATCAATGCCCGAAGTAATACTTTTGTCGACATAAATGTAGAAAATACCTCTACATTATGTCCTCGTAAGTTTTCCTCTATATCTGGACTTTCAATTCGCGCAATAACCCTAGATACTCCCCTTTCTTTCGCAACAACGGACAATGCTGCATTCACCTTCTCATCACCAGTTGATAATACGACAACTTCTGATTGAAAGACTTTTGTATTCTCCAACGTTTCGAGTGAATAATCTTGAATTTCAACGATATCAAATAGTGAATCGGCAATTTGTTTTTCTGATTTCTCCATTCGGGTATGATAAAGGATTGGATCATACAGTCCTGACTTTAATTCTCGTGAAACAGGCATTGTTGTCTGATTGGCACCTAAGAATGCTATACTAACTGTTTTATTTGCAACCACTTCTTTAGGAAATAACTTTTTAAAAACAATGGGTGTAAAAATAGAGGTGATTACTGCCACTAAAATTAGTGTTCCACTCATCTCCGCTGATATGACTTCTAGTCTTTCTCCAATTGTAGCAGCCGCAATGACCAGTGAAAGAGTAGAAGTAAGCAAAAAGCCAGACGCAATGACCGTTTTCAAATCATACCAAATTTTTAATAAGTAAACTGGTAAGAGTTTTGAAAAAAGCAACCCTACTAATAAAAGCGGTATTAATAACAAAAGCTTTTTTTCACTAAAAAGCGACCAAATATCTAAATTTACTCCTACCATCACAAAAAAGATAGGAATCAAGAAGCCATACCCAAAAGAATCTAACTTATGTACAAGCTCTTGGTTGGGTGCTAACAGGGATACAAGTACTCCTGCTAGAAAGGCTCCTAAGATATTTTCAGCACCCACGGTTTCAGAAAGCCCCACTAAAACAATAATTAGTGTAAAAACTGCCCTGGTTCCAATTTGGACGGTCCCCGTTGACAAAGATTCAATAAATGTACGATTTTTAAATCTTTTTCCAAGAAAATAAAGAACGATACCAGCCGCAAACAAAATAAGTAACAGCCACGTATTCCCATGTCCTGATTCATTTAACGAAACAAACACAGCGAGTAAAATCATGGTCACTAAATCTGCAATGACCGCAACCAATAAAATAATTTGGCCGATTACAGTTTTCATCAAATGGGCCTCTTTCAAGGTTGGAACCACTACACCCAAAGATATCGTCGAAATGATTAGCGTCATTAAAAAGGCATTTTCAATAAAACCTGCCATGACAAAGACAATGGATAGACCGAGAGAGAAGATAAAAACCCCTGCAAAGATTAGTGACGCCACAACAAATGAATTGGGCTCCTTTTTACCATTTGGAAGCACCTTTCGCTTATTTCCTCCAGCAAAAGCTTTAAAATCGATTTCAAGACCGCTTAAAAACATAAGAAAAATAAAACCAAGTGTTGATAAGGTGGAAAGCCAAATGTCTTTATGAACTACATCGAAACCACTCTTCCCTATGACAAGTCCCATAATTATTTCAGCGACCACTACAGGGATAAAATTCAATTTAAATCGATGTAAAAAAATCGGGGTGATAAATGCCATTGTTACTACAATTAATAATGAAATAACTGAAACATTTTGCTCCATAATATGACTCCCTTCAATCATTAGGTAGGAATTCTTTTTATAAAATCCAACGCTTCGACTAAAAATATGGTGGACAAGGAGTTGATCCAATGAAAATTGATGTAATCGGTGATATCCATGGATGTTTAGCAGAATTTAAGGAACTCACCTTAAAGCTTGGCTATAAATGGGAAAATGGAATCCCCCTTCACGAAAACAGAGTACTTGGTTTTTTAGGTGATTTAACAGACCGTGGACCTGCTTCACTACATGTAATCGAAATTGTTTGGCAGTTGGTGATGAAAGAAAAAAAGGCTTACTACACACCAGGGAATCATTGTAATAAATTATATCGTTTCTTCCTAGGCAACAAAGTTCAGATTGCACATGGGCTAGAAACAACCGTTGCTGAGTATGAATCATTATATAAAAAAGAACAGCAATCCATTCGAAAAAAATTTATTGAACTCTACGAAAACGCTCCACTCTATTTAGTATTAGACAACAAGAAGCTTGTTATCGCGCATGCAGGGATTAAACAAGAATTTATCGGACAATCCCATGGAAAAGTTAAGGATTTTGTTCTTTACGGGGATATCACAGGGAAAAAGCACCCGGATGGTTCTCCAATTCGAAGGGATTGGGCAAAGGAGTATCATGGTGAGCCATGTATCATTTATGGTCATACGCCAGTTAAAGAGCCAAGGTACATAAATAATACGTACAATATTGATACTGGCGCTGTCTTTGGCGGAAAACTTACGGCCTTAAGATATCCCGAAATGGAATTGGTGTCAGTTACATCTACTATGCCATATGTGGAGGAAAAATTTAAACAATTTGATTAGGAGTATTTCTAATACACAAAAAGGCTGCCTCTTAATCATGGAGGTCAGCCTCTAATAAGTTCAACATATCTTTAGGTAATGGAGCAGTAAATATCATTTCATCGTTTAAAAATGGGTGAATAAAGGATATTTTTTTACAATGTAGTGCCTGTCGATTTATTTGTGATACATCTCCTCCATATAAATCGTCTCCAAGTAAGGGATGCTTCAAAAAAGACAAATGAACTCTAATTTGATGGGTTCGCCCCGTGTCAAGCGTAAGTTCCAAATGCGTAAACCCATTATATCTCGCAAGAACCTGATAATGAGTACAAGCATATTTACCATCCTTACGAACTTCCCTCTCAATGATACTGTCATCTTTACGGCCAATAGGAGCCACTATCGTATCATTATCTTGTTGCATTTCCCCCTCGGCAAATGCCTCATATGTCCGCTTAACTTGGCCGCTCTGCTGCATTAAACTAAACAAATGATGTACATGGCGGTGTTTAGCAATCAGGACAATTCCTGAAGTATCCCTGTCGAGCCGTGTGACAATGTGCGTAGTAGCTTGTAGACCGCAACACTGATAATAGCCAATCAGCGCATTTGCTAAACTCCCTACAGGATGTTCCCGCGACGGAATCGTGTTCATTCCTGCTGGTTTATTCACTACCAACAAATACTCATCTTCATAAAGAATGGGTAAAGGAATATTTTCGCCAGAAAGCCCCTCGCTCGGACTTTCACGAGGAAAAATCACCGTTAATTTATCTCTCCATGCTAAACGATAGCGGACATTTACTTCTTCTCCATTAACTAGGATATTACCACCTTTGAACTTTATATCTGTTAAAGCTGTTCGAGAAATTTCTTTCTCTTTTAAAAATTCCCTAACCAATTTTCCTTCATTGCTCTCACCAATGACCCACTTCATTTGAAATTGCTGAGACATTACATCGACACCAGCCTCTTAATCTGAAATAAAAGAATCATGCACTCTTTTCCAAAACGGAAATGGGCGGAAGCGAGCAAAGCGAATTTTTTCTTCCGGCACTCTAAATTGAATTGATTTAACATCCTTATGAAGCATTGTTAGATGGTCAATTGTTACCTGAAAATCTGATCGATTGACTGGCTTCAGCATACAATTATGGTGAGCTGGAAGAATTAGCGGCGAGCCAATCGTCCTAAAAACCTTGTTATTTATCGATGCCATCTCTGCAATTTGAAGGGCTGCTATTGATGGATGAATAATCGCCCCGCCAAGGGCCTTATTATAGGCCGTACTGCCTGAAGGGGTCGAAACACATAAGCCATCACCACGAAACCTTTCGAAATGCTGTCCACGAATCTCCACGTCCATAACTAGTGTTCCCTCGACACTTTTTACAGTTGATTCATTTAAGGCAAGATACCTTGATTCCTTTCCAGCATGAGAATAACGAATTATGACCTCTAACAGGGGGTATTCGACAACCTGATACGGTGTTTTCGCAATCGCAATCACTAGTTTCTCAATTTCATCTGGAATCCAATCCGCATAAAATCCAAGATGTCCGGTATGAATTCCAACAAAAGCAGTTTTATCTAAACGGCTGCTATAGCGATGGAATGCATAAAGAAGTGTACCGTCACCACCAATGGAAACAACTATATCAGGTTGGTCTTCATCGTATATAAGATCGAAATCAAGTAAATACGTCCTCATTTTGTGCATTAATATATTTGATTTTTGATCTCCTTTTGATGTAATCGCAAATTTCATAAATTATTGGCTCCTTATGCGAATGGCTTTTCAATCGACGATCGTATTTGCTCAATCCTTCTCTTCTTGTTTCAATTCTTTCTTCCTTGTAAAAAAGGCCTGGGCATCTTGAATTTCACCACGAATTAATGACATTTCCTCATCTAAACGAAATGCAGCTTCAGCTGCTCTCTGCAGCCGCATTTGAATGTCACTTGGAAATAGCCCTTTGTACTTATAGCTCAATGTATGTTCAATTGTCGCCCAAAAATTCATTGCGAGCGTTCGTATCTGAATTTCCGCAAGGATATTCTTTTCACCATGAATGGTTTGAACAGGGTAGCGAATAACAACATGATACGACCGATAACCACTTGTTTTTTTATGTGAAATATAATCTCTAACTTCAACGATTTCAAAATCATTACGATTTTGGAGTAAATCGACAACTGTGTGAATGTCATCAACAAATTGACACATAATGCGCATTCCCGCAATATCCTGCATTTCTTCTTCTAGTCTTTCAAGTGGTATCCCTTTTTGATTTGCCTTATCAAGGATACTTGCAATGGGTTTAACTCTTCCCGTAACGAATTCAATCGGTGAATGAGTAGCATCAAGTTCGAACTGACCTCTCATCCCCTTTAATTTTACTTTTAACTCTGAAACTGCCTGTTTATAGGGGGCTAGAAATTGGTCCCAATGCTTCATGTTTTCACCTCTAAGACAAGTTATGTTAAGAAAATACGCTCTCTACTTTTGTAACCATTTCTTTCCCATAATTACTATTACCCGAAATATTAGTTAGCACATAATTAAATTCATCCTGGAAGTTTTCTAGTTCCTTTTTCTCTTCCTTGAAAGTAACCCAAACAGGTAATTGTTTTTCATTTGCAATCTTTAAGTGCGGCCAGAATTGTTCATGTAGAACGATATATGTATAATCATCTTTATCTTCCATTAAATAAATGAAAGAAAATTGGTCAGAATCTACAAGAATCTGCTCTCCAGGAACCAAATCAAGGATGCTCTCATTTGTTTCTAACATTAGTTTTTCTTCAATTATGTATGACTTTTCGATTAAAATACTTTTCTTCATTGTTTATACCTCCATTATTCACCACCTTATTTTAGCATAATTCACGATTTCTCCCAAGGATGATGTTGAGGTTAGAAAAGAGCTAATAAAGATGATCCCTTTAGAAAGGTTGATGAAAACATGACGCAAAATATTGAAATTGAATTTAAAAATATCCTAACTAAAAATGAATATGAACGATTGCTTAGGTTTTTCAAGGTGGATAAAAATCAAATTTTCAAACAGGAAAACCATTACTTTGATACACCAAATTTTTCTTTAAAGAGTAAAGAGACTGCACTAAGGATTCGTAAAAAAGGTTTAAACTACGAAATGACTTTAAAACAGCCAGCAACGGTCGGTCTTCTAGAGACCAATCAGACAATCAGTGAAGATGATGCACAATTGGCCATTCGTACGGGAAAACTTCCAACAGGAATCATTCAACGTCTTATAGAAGAAAGTGAGGTCCCTTATTCAACAATTGAATACTTTGGTTCATTAATAACAGAACGAGTTGAATTTGAGTATCAGCAAGGATTATTGGTATTGGACCATAGTATCTATCTAGATACAGAAGATTATGAATTGGAATATGAGGTTGAAAACTATCAGAATGGAGAGAAACTCTTTATTGAACTTCTAGAACAATTTAAGATCCCTACTCGTTTAACAGAAAATAAAATTCGCCGTTTCTATTATCGAAAATACCTGCAATCAAATGGGAATGAATCTTAATTGTATTTAAATGTAGAAATAATTTAATTGGAGTTATTTTCAACTTCCTAATTCTTGCTTTTTCTATTAAGAATTGCTCATTTAACATACATTATAAATATGTTTAATTGACAAATTTCCATTTTCAAAGCAATTCATTTGAGATATGAAATATGCATTGATAAAATAAATCTACATACTACATTTAAGGGAGTTGGCAACATGATTGAAAGAAAGCTTTCACCATTTGAATCCATTGGTGAAGAAACATTACACCGTCTTGTGGACACTTTTTATGGCCTTGTTGCACAACATCCTGACCTAGCTCCAATATTCCCAAATCAATTTACAGAAATTGCTCGGAAACAAAAGCAATTCTTAACTCAATATTTAGGCGGTCCTTCATTGTATACTGAAGAACATGGCCATCCGATGATGCGTGCACGTCATTTGCCATTTCCAGTTACCCCTAAACGTGCCAAAGCCTGGCTTTCATGCATGTCACAAGCTATGGACAAAATAGGCTTGGAGGGTCCCTTAAGAGATGAATTTTTTTCACGACTTTATCTTACGGCACAACACATGATTAATACGCCTAACGATGGCGAGACAACAGGTGAAGATAGTGAATAGTTCAAAATCTTCGAGTGCAAAGCGGCAATGCAGTGATAAAAAGCCGATTGAGATTTACATGTTTATTGATCCTTTATGTCCTGAATGTTGGGCACTAGAGCCGATTTTAAAGAAGTTGCAAATCGAATATGGACGTTATTTTTCAATTAAGCATATTTTAAGTGGACGATTAGCCGATTTAAATATAAGTAAGAAAAAGAATTTTGAGAATATCGCTCAGGTGTGGGAGAAAACTGCTAGCAGGTCAGGAATGTCATGTGATGGAAGCCTATGGTTAGAGAATCCTGTCGATTCTCCCTACACTGTTTCCATTGCTTTAAAAGCAGCAGAATTACAAGGGCGACGGGCTGGACTCCGTTTTTTGCGGAGAATCCAAGAGGGATTATTTTTAGAGAAACTAAATGTTTCTAAACTTGAGGTGTTAAAAGATTGCGCTCGGAGCCTTGGTTTGGATGTAGAGGAATTCATGTATGATATCCATTCTGAAAGTGCAGCAAAAGCTTTCCAATGTGATCTGAAAATTACTTCAGAAATGGATGTACAAGAGATTCCTACCCTAGTATTTTTTAATGAAAATGTGGAGGACGAGGGAATTAAGATTACAGGTTCCTACCCATATGAGGTATATGTCCAAATCTTAGAAGAAATGCTTTCTGAAAAACCAATCCAATCTCCTCCGCCGCCTTTAGAAACGTTTTTGAAATTTTTTAAATTTGTAGCATCAAAAGAAATTGCTGTTGTTTATAATATGTCGATTTCACAAATTGAAAAGGAAATGAAAAAACTTCTTTTAAAGCAAGTGGTGGAACAAATTCCAGCCAAGTATGGTACATTTTGGAGATATATCGAACAATGAAGCATGCCGTATAACGGCGTGCTTTATTTGTTTCAATAGCTCTGTATAACTAACCTGTTTATTTCCGCGCCTTCCGATCCAATCAACAGGATGCCAAAATAATAAACAATAAACTTTAACATAGCCTTTTTAATAAACAAAAATGCCTTGCAGATTTTACTGCAAGGCATTTTTCTATTATACGAACAAAGGGGATGGGAGAAATTTGTCACTGTCAAACAAAGGGGTTTGTGTTTGTTGTGATCAACTTCATGTATATAATATAGCATGCTATTCTTAAGTGCGGCAATAAGTTTGTGTTTTATTTCACATAATTGTCAAATTATCATAAATTCATGGAATGGACAATAGACATAGGAGTAAGAGTAATGAAAACTCACTTTTATGAGGGGAGCCTGTTTATATGAGAAAATTCCCTTTAATGCTTATGATTGTTTTTATTTTAATTGCCTTCTTTCTTCAAATCCTTGCTTTGTTAAAGATTTTCCCTTTATTGTTAAGTATCCCCATATTATTTGTTTCAATATTTATCTTCGTTAATTATCTTAACGATCGGAAAAAATTTAGAGGATTTTAAAAAGGGATGGCAGCCAGTTTGGCACCATCCCTTTCATTATGCTTGAGTTAATAATTGCTCTAATTCATTCAATTTTTCTTCAAAAACCTTACAAGCATTTTTTATTGGCTCTGCACTAGTCATATCAACTCCAGCTTTTTTCAAAACCTCAATCGGATAATCTGAGCTTCCTGCACTTAGGAAGTCAATATACCTTTTCACCGCAGGTTCGCCTTCTTCTAAAATTTGCTTGCTAAGGGCTGTAGCTGCACTAAAACCAGTTGCATACTGATAAACATAATAATTGTAATAAAAATGTGGAATTCTCGCCCATTCTAATCCGATTTCCTCATCAATCACAATATCTTCTTCGCCAAAATATTTTTTATTTAATGCGTAATAACTTTCAGTTAATGCCTCAGCAGTTAAGGCTTCATTATTTTGTGCTTTTTGATGGATCATATGTTCAAACTCAGCAAACATTGTTTGACGGAACACGGTCCCTCTAAATCCTTCTAGGTAATGGTTGAGTAAGTATATACGTTTTTGTTCATCATCAATTGTTTTTAATAAATAGTCGTTTAAAAGTGCTTCATTACATGTCGAAGCCACCTCGGCAACGAAAATTGAATAATTGCCGTAAGGATACGGTTGTGATTTTCGAGTATAGTAACTGTGCACGGAATGGCCAAATTCATGGGCAAGCGTAAATAAGTTATTTACATTATCCTGCCAGTTCATTAGAATGTATGGATGTGTCCCATATGCTCCTGATGAATAGGCGCCGCTCCGTTTTCCTTTATTCTCATGTACATCAACCCAGCGATTTTCAAAGCCCTCAGTTAATATTTTTGAATATTCCTCACCTAGGGGGGCTAATCCTTTAATGACTAAGTCCTTCGCTTCTTCGTATTTGATTTCCATTTTTACATCTTTAACAAGAGGTGTAAATAAATCATACATATGAAGTTCATCAAGTCCGAGTACATTTTTTCGAAGCTTTATATATCGATGTAATAAATGAAGGTTGTCGGTTACCGTATTTACAAGGTTATCGTACACACTTTCTGGGATATTGTTAGCAGAAAGCGCAGCATGTCTAGCTGAATCATACTTTCTTACTCGTGCATTAAAATTATCCTTCTTCACATTGCCGCTTAATGTACTTGAAAATGTATTTTTAAAATCACCATATGTCTTGTATACAGCTTTGAAGGCATCGTGTCTTACCCGTGGGTCTTCACTTTCCAAAAAGCGAATATAGCGCCCATGGGTAATTTCGACCTCAGTACCATTTTCATCTTTAATAGATGGAAATTCAAGGTCTGCATTATTCAACATCCCAAACGTATTACTAGAAGCATCCATTACCTCGCTGGCTTCTGCCAGCAATGCTTCCTGTTCTGCCGTGAGGACATGTGGTCTTTGCAGATTAATTTCAGCTAGTGCATGCTCATAGAGCTTTAATTCTGGTTTTTCACTTAAGAAACTAGTTACTTGGCTCTCATCTAAAGAAAGAATTTCAGGAACAATAAAAGCTAGTTGGCTGGCAGCTTGTGAATACATATTTTTCATTCTGTCATCCAGGCCTTGATAAAAAGAGTTTGTTGTATCCTGGTCATAGCGCATATGCGAATATGTATACAGCTTTCCAATTCGTTCTAACAGTTTATCTTGAAATTGAAGCGCCTTATATAGCGTCTCTGCACTTTCACCTAATTTCCCTTCAAATTCTTTAATTCCTGGGATTTGACTTTTTACTTCTTGAAATTCCTTTTCCCATTCCTGATCATTCGAAAAAATATCTTCTAATTTCCATGTATCTTGTTCAGGGATCTCACTTCTTGCAGGCAGTGATTTTATTGCAGTTTCATTTGCCATCCTTCATCCTCCATTCTATATTTACCTGTGATAGGAAGTATCATTACATAGTATTCTCCTTATCTTTCCAATCTCCTTTTAGCAATTCACAGAAAGGAAACTATTTACACCTTTTATAGTATGCCCTTCTGTTAGTTTTCATTTATCTATTCGATAGGAAACGCTGATATTTTTGAAAAAATAAAACCTTTGCTTCTTCTTTTTCGCGATTTGTCCTAGGAATAAATATTTTCTGTTTCAATTGAAATGTGCTTGCTCCCATTTTCGTAATAATACCTAATTGCTCTAACAATAAAAGGTAATCAAGTATCACATATACCGATTTCCCTGTTTTAACCTGTGGTAAATTTCTTAAGACAATTTCTTTTCTACGGATCCTTTTATTGAAATGGAAGGATACTTCCTGCAGGGTTATTAAATCACCAATATTCTTGTTGTCAATACAATCAATAAATAAGTAGGTTTGCCATATAATCGGTGAAGTTTGAATGACTAACGAATGAGGGATTGGAAGGCCAATTTCAGGTGGCAGCAGGAAGAGATTAAGGTTTCTTTTATAAATTTCATGAAGAAATGAATGATGCTGTTTACTAGGATGTAAGGTCCAATTAAGAAGAAATTTTTCTATTTGCTTGTTCCAACTAGAAAAATCTATTTGTTTGTTGTTCTTTGGTTCTAATAATTCATTCATGTTCATTTTTCGGATTGGATAAAAAGTATGATGAGCGAAGGCATTTTTTATCGAGTAAGGGGAAATGGATCCAATAAAATGAAATTGCTGTTTTTCAGGGCAATAGGAAGGTATATAAAACATTCCTGCAGTAGATGTTCTTAAAAATAGGTATTGAAAGTTGGACAAAGTAACCATATTATTTCTTTTCGTATGGATTTGGCTGCTAGATATAATCCATATGGGATGATATCCGTTTTGAAGATATGAATTGGTCCTTTTGATAAGTGTACTTTCTGGAATCGTTGAACATTGATACTCTAATGCAAATTTCTCTCCATTAAACTTGAACATTATGTCAGGTCTCTGCTGAATCTCTTTATCATAGTACTCTAATATTGAAGGGATCTTTTGTTTCACCAGCCACTGATACAGTTGACGTTTGCCCTCCATGTGATAAATGGATTCATTCTCATAAAAATCATGACAAACTCCGCCTTGCTTATGGGCAAAATGAAATATGCGCTGATCGCCTAATTTGAGCAAAACGCTTTCCCCACAAACAGGGCAAAAAAATTCTTCCTTACTGCGAAGTTCTAAAAGAAAATCTTTTTTGTAATCAAGGCCAAGACAGATACATTCACCCATTTTTGTTTGAGCCGTTAACAATTATTCCACTCCTCCTTTCTCTATCTAAATTCGTCAAAATTCGATAAAAACCTTTTATAACATAAAAAAAACTCGCCAATTTTGACGAATTTTTTTATAGTTTAGAGCAATGGCGAAAGTAGTCTCGCCGTCGATTCCAGTACCTTAAAACCAAGATGTCTGCCATCAAAGGTTTCTTTATCCAATTGTTTAGAAAATTCAAGGTCATTTAAATATTCCTCAACGAGCTGTTGTGTGCTATTTGTACGGAATAAGAAAGCATTTACCTCGAAATTTAAATGGAAACTCCTCATATCCATATTGGATGTACCAATCGAGGCCAATTCATAATCAACAATGACAATCTTACTGTGCATAAACCCCCGCTCATATTCATAAACTTTAACCCCTGCGTCCAAAAGTTCTGGAAAGTAAGACCTTGATGCATGAAAGACAATCCGTTTATCCGGTTTATTTGGTACAAGAAGTCGTACATCAATGCCACTAAGTGCAGCTACTTTTATGGCTGAAAAAATGTCTTCATCAGGAATAAAATAAGGGGAGGCAATCCAAACTGATTTCTCTGCACTTGCAATCATGGAGAAAAAAATATTCTTAATCACACTCCACTCATTATCCGGTCCTCCAGCAATGAGCTGTACCCCGCCATGACTTTCATGATCAATCTGAGGTGATAGGTATTCGGCCGTTAAGAAACTGTGATTGGTCATATAATACCAGTCTTGTAAAAAAATTAACTGAAGCGTTCTTACTGCCTCTCCTCGAAGCATTAAATGAGTATCACGCCAGAACCCTATCTGTTTATTTCTCCCCAGATATTCATCTCCAATATTTAGCCCGCCTACAAAGCCGATATTTCCATCAATGATGATCATTTTACGGTGATTACGGAAATTAAATTTATTATTTAAAAACGGGAGTTTTACAGGTCCAAACGTGACCATTTCAATCCCCTCATTTTTGAGTTCACTAATATAAGATTTTGAAAGCTGCCAAGAACCCACTGCGTCATATAAAAAACGTACCTTAACACCTTGATGGGCTTTTTCAATCAGTAGATTTTTAATTTCCTGCCCAATATGATCGTGACGAACAATATAATATTCCAGATGGATATGATGTCTAGCCTTTTTTAATTGCTCAATAATATGCTGAAAGGTTTCCTCACCGTTTGTTAATATTTTTGTAGCAGTGTCAAAGGAGATTGGGCTATTCCCTAGTTTTTGAGCCAAGTTAAATAATTTCCCTTGATGTTCACCCATTAAACTAAGTTTTTCATCATTTCTCGGATCTTCTTCCCCTTCGACAGTCAAAAAAGCTTGCTTATCTAGGAAATATTTTTTTCTAAACATCTTTTCCTTACGATAGTTTCTTCCAAAGAGGAGGTAAAAAATAAAACCAACCAACGGAAAGCTGCCTAATACGACTAACCATGTAATCGTTTGTGTTGGATGGCGGCGGTTTTCAAGGAAAATTACAAAGCCTATGAATATGACCGACAGTGTAACAAGTACACTCAGGATTCCAAATATTCCACTAGCTAAACGATCCTTAAAGAAAAACCAAAGTATGGATAATACCAACAAAAATAGAATAACCCTTACCGTGTTTTTCAGTGTCCTCACCTGCCAGAATTTATTTCCAAAATAATTAATGCTAAAAATACCGATTTCAAAATTGAAATCGGTTCATTAGTTAGCGGAAATGTTTTCGTAATTCAACAAAAACATTATCAGAAATTATCTCTTTCCCATACTCTTGAATTCGATGTATCGTAAGTTGTGTCTCAAAACCGTATTCAAGCAAAATACTTAATATATCATCAATTTCATCTTCTTCAAATAAGTCTTCAGGAAATTCTGTAAATAGATAATATTTCCCCTCAAAATGATAAAGCCTTGTGACTAAGTCATCTAAACCTGCCCGATTAGATAAACTAATGACATCCTCAAAATCTCTAAAACCGATAAGGAATTCTAAGGTCTCTTCCTCATGCAATATATCTTCCTCATCTGTATGATTAGGATTGAAATGATGATCCAGAATCTCATCAATGTGATCATCAACCGGAAGATCTTTTAGTTTGTCATTTGGAATGGGTAATTCAAACTTTTGACCATCCTTTGATAGTTGTGCTTTAGTAACCAGGATTTCTAACCCTTTATCAAGTGCTTGAACTTGGATCCATAGAGGGCCTTCAATAACAAACTCTTCTTCATCATGAACTTCATCCATCATTTCCCAAAAGAGTTCTTCACTTCGTTCCCGATTGTACCAGATTTCCTCACGGTCAAAGCCTCGTTCTTCTATATCACCATATGAAATGTAAAATTTTACTGTATTTTCATTAATGCGTTCAATCTCCATCTAAACCTCTCCCTTCCGTTTGCCAGATTGAAGGGACTAAATACCCCCAAGCAGATACTGCCTTAGCATTTACTTATATCTAAAAGAATTATCAAAGGGCTAAAAGTAAATACTCGTGTACTTTATTTTATGATAAAAGTACTAATAAGGGAAATAAAAAAGGCTAAAATCTAAAAACCGTGATAATGCCTAAATTAGCAGTACGATATTCTTTTTATTGTAGCAAAGTCACACTGAAACTACAAATAATAACCTATAATTTTTAAATACAAAAAAAGACCTCCTAAATGAAGGCCTATTTATTTAATTAACCATTCGCTGTGCTTCGCGCAGCTGGAATGTTCTGACTCTTCTTGGAAGGAACCGTCTGATTTCATCCTCATTATACCCAACCTGTAATCGCTTTTCATCAATGATGATCGGGCGTCGTAATAGCCCTGGATTTTCTTTGATTAACCCAAATAAATCTTGTAACGGCATGGCATCCAGGTTAACGTCTAATTTTTGAAATGTCTTTGATCTAGTAGAAATAATTTCATCGGTACCATCTTCGGTCATTCGAAGAATCTCTTTAATCTCTTCCATGGTTAATGGTTCTGAGAAAATATTTCTCTCTGTGTATGGAATTTCATGTTCTTCTAACCACGATTTTGCTTTTCTACATGATGTACAACTTGGTGAAGTGTATAGTGTTACCATTCGATCTTCACACTCCTCTTTTAATTGAGACTATTATTTAATATCCATTATATTGAATCAAACGATTTGGTTATAATCAGGTAATACCAATTTCAATAATAATTATAAATAAGTAATTTATATCATTGATTATACACCACTGTTTCTTAAAAGGGTATCCCTTTTTCCAAAAAATATTGTTAGAGCAAAACATTCAAAAATTTCGATTATACTATATTAGACGAATAATTCACCTAAAAGTTTCATATTTTTTAATTAATTTATCTGTATTTTTGCACTCATAATTATTCATCTGTTATAATGTTCGCCTACAATAATTGATAAAACGAGGGTCTTCATGAAATAAATTACTTATAAGATTGAGTTACCCTACTTTCAAGAGAATTAAACCTTAAATCTATTCTCAATTATAAAATCGAAATGAAAACGCATTCATTTGGTTATTGAAAACTTGTCGATGTAATTTAATTTCCTCTTTAAATCAACGGTAAGTTCTTTTACAATAAAGTAGGGGATATTAAATTTGCACCACAAATATCTAATTAAGGGAGGGGTTATTACCATGGGCTCATACATATTGGATTTAACGATTGTTGCTTTATTAATTGTAGGAATCACAGCCTTAATGGGTGTTATTACGAACAGTTTTGGTGAGAAGGTATTCGGTGGTAAAAATCGAAGTGAATTTGTTGATGAAAGTGCCAAATACCAGACTGGATGGAAAACAGTTGGGGGAAATCGGAAATAAGAACCCTTAAATATTGCCATTAACAGGTAAAAAAAAACGATCTCAAAAGCGAGATCGTTTTTTTATGATTATCTAGATTGTGCTTGGTATTGTTTGAATTCTTTCTCAGAACATAATACAAAGTGACCAGGTGTAACTTCTCTAAATTCCACTGGTTCATTAGGATCGTAATTATGACTTGCCGGGTCATACGATTTCCGTTTACGAGTCCGTTCACTGATTGGATCTGGTGATGGAATTGCTGATAAAAGTGATTGTGTATAAGGATGAAGTGGGTTTTTATAGAGATCATCCGCAGATGCAAGCTCGACCATTTTACCAAAATACATAACACCGATCCGATCACTAATATATTTAACCATAGAAAGATCATGAGCAATAAACAGATAGGTCAAGCTCTTCTCTTTTTGCAGTTTTCTCATCAGGTTTACAACCTGAGCTTGGATAGAAACATCCAGTGCGGAAATCGGTTCATCAGCAATTATAAATTCAGGTTGAACAGCAAGGGCACGTGCAATTCCAATCCGTTGACGCTGACCACCACTAAACTCATGTGGATAACGGTTTGCATGCTCTCTATTCAAGCCCACGGTTTCTAGGAGCTCATATACTTGCTCCATCCTGTCTTCCTTAGACTTTGCTAAACCATGAATATCAATTCCCTCGGCAATAACATCTGCTATTTTTAATCTAGGATTTAAAGATGCATAAGGGTCTTGAAAGATCATTTGCATTTTTCGGTTGAATTCTTTTAATTGTTTCTTTGATTTTTTCCCATGAACATTTACTCCATCGTATAAAACTTCTCCACCAGTAGCATCATACAAACGGATAATTGTACGTCCTGTTGTGGATTTACCACAGCCTGACTCACCAACAAGGCCCATTACTTCACCTTTATAAATATCAAAGGATACATTATCAACAGCTTTTACTTCATTTGCTTTACCTTCATTAAAATATTGCTTGAGATTTTTGATCTCAAGTAATTTTTCATTTACAGCCATTTATTTCCCCTCCTTATTTTCAGGGAATGAAGCTTGACCAGCATTTCCGACTTTGACTAAATCAGCATTACCAGAAAATTGATTTTGCCGTCTTAGAACAGCAGCTGGCGGTTCGACTTTTGGTGCATCTGGATGCAGCAGCCATGTTGCAGCATAATGCGTATCCGACACTTTGAAGAACGGTGGTTCTTGCTCTAAATCTATCTTCATTACAAATGGATTACGTGGGGCAAACGCATCCCCTTTTGGTGGATCTAATAAATCTGGTGGTGTTCCCGGAATAGAGAATAGTTCATCATCTTGGGTATCCATATCAGGCATCGAACTAATTAATCCCCATGTATACGGATGCTTTGGATTATAGAAAATCTCATCAGCAGTCCCAATTTCAACTATTTTTCCTCCGTACATAACAGCAACACGGTCAGCTACATTTGCCACCACACCGAGATCGTGTGTAATAAAAATAATTGATGTATCAATTTTCTTTTGCAAATCTTTCATTAATTCAAGAATTTGTGCTTGAATGGTTACGTCAAGTGCAGTTGTAGGTTCATCCGCAATGAGTACTTTCGGGTTACATGCCAAAGCAATAGCGATAACAACCCTTTGTCTCATACCACCAGAGAACTGATGCGGATATTGATCCACACGTAACTCCGCCTTAGGAATACCAACTAGCTTTAATAATTCAATTGCTCTTTCCTTTGCTGCGTGTCTGCTCATGTTTTGGTGCTTAATAAGTGGTTCCATAATCTGGTTGCCAATTTTCATAGTTGGATTTAAAGATGTCATCGGATCCTGAAAAATCATTGATATATCTTTTCCACGGATTTTTTGCATGTCTTTATCTTTTAATTTTGTTAAATCCTTACCACCAAATAAAATCTGTCCGCCTTTAATCTCTGAATTGTGCTCAGGAAGTAAACGCATGATTGATTTCGTGGTTACAGATTTACCTGAACCAGATTCACCTACAATAGCTAAGGTTTCACCATTATATAAATCAAAACTTACGCCACGGATAGCTTTAACTTCTCCTGAAAAAGTATGAAACGATATATTTAAGTCTTTAACTTCTAAAATTTTCTCCATTTACATCCACCTGCCTTCTAATCACGCATTTTTGGATCCAATGCATCACGTAATCCGTCTGCAACAAGGTTGAAGCATACCATGATTAACGCAATCATAATGGAAGGAATAATCATTTGATAAGGAAAAGCAATCATAGATTTAAATCCTGCATTTACTAATGTTCCAAGAGATGCATGAGGTTCCTGTAATCCTAACCCGATAAAACTTAAAAATGCTTCGAAGAAAATGGCATTCGGGATAGAAAACATCGTATTAATAATAATTACTCCAAACATATTTGGAATCATGTGTTTAAAAATGATAGACGAATTTGACGCACCTAAGGTTTTTGCTGCAAGTACAAATTCTTGACCTTTAAATTTTAATACTTGCGCACGTACCACACGAGCCATACTAGTCCATCCTGTAATGGTTAAGGCAATAATAATTGGGATAATACCTGGTTTTAACACGAGTATCATCAATACAACAACAATCAGGTTCGGAATACCCACAATAACCTCGATAATCCTCTGCATTACACTATCTATTCGTCCACCTAGATAACCCGATATGGCTCCATATGCAACCCCAATAGCCATATCGATTAACGCAGCCATAAAAGCGATAAATAACGATACTTGTGTACCTTTCCAAACACGTGCAAATTGATCTCGGCCTAAATTATCCGTACCGAACCAATAATAGGCATCCACTTTACGAACTTCATACGCGTTATAAACAGTACCATCTCTTCTTGACAATGTTCCATCAAAAGGAAGCCAGTGAACATCTTCTAAACCTTGAATTCGCGGTGGTAAATTATTATGTTTTGTGTTTTGCGTATCGTAAGAATATGGCGTAATCATTGGACCAACAAAGGCCATTAATATCATTATAACTAGAATGACCATGCTGACTACAGCACCTTTATTTTTCCTGACTCTTAGCCATGAATCTTGCCAGAAATTCAAACTTGGTTTGGCAATCTTTTCACTTTTTGATGGATCAATATGGACAGGAGCAAACATATCCTTTGAAATTGTTATGTCTTTGTTGCTCATTTAGTTTTCCCCCCCGATACACGAATACGTGGGTCGATGATTCCATAAAGAATATCAACAATTAAGATTACTACGATAAATAGGACCGCAAATAAAATGTTAGTACCCATAATAACGGGGTAATCATTCATATTAATAGATTTAACGAACTGCTCACCAATTCCTGGGATTCCAAAAATTTGCTCAATAACAAGTGAGCCAGTCATTAAACTAACAGCTAATGGCCCTAAAACAGTAACTACAGGTATTAACGCATTTCTTAAAGCATGCTTAAAGCTAATCTGCCAGCGGCTCGCACCTTTAGCTCTCGCCAAAGTTATATAATCAGACCCTAATACTTCAACCATTTCAGTACGCATAAAACGCGCTGCAATCGAGATTGGAAACATCGCTAGTGCAATAGTAGGAAGAATTGTATATTCAGGTCCTTTCCATAACATTACTGGAAGCCAGCCTAACTTTACCGAAATATAATACTGCATTAATCCAGCAAAAATAAATGATGGGATTGATTTACCAACTACTGCGATAAAAGTAGAACCGTAATCTATCCAAGTGTTTTGCTTTAGAGCAGCAATTACACCTAATAAAATACCTAAAATTGAGCCTACAACCATTGCTTGAAAACCTAATTGTGCAGAAGGTCCAAGGCGATTAGCAATAAGTTCTGTCACAGGGGTATTATCAAATTGGAAGGAAACTCCTAAATCCCCTTTTACCAAGTTCATCATATAGTTAAAATATTGAACAGGCAGGGGGTCGTTCAAGCCATATTTATCCAGCAAAATATTTCGCTGAACTTCAGATAGCTTTTCGAAGTTATTAAAAGGACTACCTGGAATTAGCTTCATGAGGAAAAAGGTAAGCGATGTTACAATAAAAAGTGTAATAATCATATAGCCAACACGTTTTAGTATATATTTGACCATGCCTACACCTCCTAATTATTTTGAATTTTCGACATCTTACGACAATTCTAACACAGGTAAAAAGAGAGTATATTGGTAAATATACTCTCTTTTTATTTGATTAGTTATAGTTACTATTTTGTGATTTTAATCCACTGGTAACTATAGTCAGGACCAAATGCATGGTGAGCAAAACCTTGAACCTTAGGATTGATTAATAGGTTCACTGAACGTTGGTATAATGGTGCGATAGCCGCATCATCTTCTAACAAGATTTTTTCTGCATCTTGAAGAGCTTTCCAACGATCTTGTGGCTTAGCTACAAGTTCTTCACTAGCTGATTTGATTAACTTATCAAATTCAGGATTGCTATAGCTCATGTGGTTTTGTCCGCCGTTAGTAATCCAAAGATCCATATAAGTCATTGGGTCAGCGTAGTCAGGTCCCCAACCACCCATTAATAAATCATAATCTTCAGCATCTTCACGAGCGATACGAATTTTGAAAGGAACTGCTTCGATTGTAATTTTTAATCCAGGTAAGTTTTTCTCTAACTGATCTTTAACGAATGCATCAGTTACTTTTGAAGTTTCAGTATCTTGACCAACATAAGTAAACTTAACTTCTTTAAGTCCTGTTTCTTTAAGACCTTGTTCCCAAAGCTTTTTAGCTTCTTCTTTGTTAGTGCTTAAGTAAGTTCCTGTAGTTTCACGGAAGTCTTTATTATTTGTGTCAAAAGAGAATCCTTTTGGAACTAAGAAATCAGCAGGGATGGATCCGTTTGCTAATACATCTTCAGTTAAAGCTTTTTTGTCAACACTTAAAGCAATTGCTTTACGGATATTAACATTCTTTAATGCAGGGTTCTTTTCGTTCATTTTTAACCACCAGATTGATGGTTCTTGATAGCGAAGTAAATCTTTTTGTCCTTCAAATTGTGAAAGAATTGCCGCTTGTGCAAGTTTTGGTGTGATATCAGCTTCACCAGCAGTATACGCGTTTGCAGATGCTTGTGGATCTTTAGAAACGTTAAAGTTAATTTTCTCTAAAGTAACGTCCTTTGCATTTACATAATCAGCATTCTTTTCTAATACCCACTCAGTTCCTGTTGGACCATCCCATTTAGTCATTTTAAACGGACCATTGTAAAGTAGGTGTGTTGCATCTTTCGCATAGTTATCGCCTTCCGCTTCAACAAACTTTTTGTTTTGTGGGAAGAACAATGGGAAAGTTAAGTAAGATTCGATGTATGGAAGTGGTCTTACTAATGTAATTTCCAAAGTATAATCATCTACTGCTTTAATACCTAAATCATCAAGTTTTGCTTTTCCAGCAACAATTTCAGATGCATTTTTGATTTTGCCTTCCATGAAGTATGCGCCGTATGGAGCAGCAACTTTAGGATCAATTGCACGTTGCCATGCAAATACAAAGTCATGTGCAGTTACAGGGTCACCATTTGACCATTTTGTATCTTGTTTTAATTTAATTGTGATAACAGATTTATCATCATTATAAGTTGGTGCTGCTTCAGCAACGCCAGGAATAACTTTTTGGTCTGGATCTAAACGATATAAACCTTCGTTTGTAGCATTTAACATTGTGAAGCTCAATACGTCTTGAGACATTACGCTGTCCATTGAAGGAATTTCTGCAGACTCAAGAACATTTAGAACTTGCTCATCTGCTAATTGGGTTTCTTCAGTGCCGGCTTTATTATCGCCTTCATTTTTGGACGAACCTTCATTCTTGTTTCCGCCCGAACATGCTGCAAGGAACATGCTGAGAACTAGTGATAGTACTAATAGTAGTGAAAGTTTTGATTTCTTCACTAGTAGACCTCCCTTTTCTATTATTCTGAAAAATTACTACATTCTCTATTATACATATTTTCTAGAAATTGTACATTATTTTTTTGAAGTTTATTTACATTTCAGAAACATTCTTTACGTTATCATTACATTTTCCTATGTTATAATTTAGACTTATACGGATTTTTAATATAATATACTTAAGTAAACCCCTATTAAATCAATCTTTTGGAGGTTATTTAGTGAATTATCAACTTAAGAAAAAACTCCTAATTATAGCATTCATACAACTAGTGATTATTTTTATTTCTTTTATTAATAATCACAAAGTGTCCTTGTTAAGCTATATCAATATATCTTTTTATTTTTCAGCAGGACTCTTGCTTACTTCCTTGCTTGTTTATACTATCCATTCAGGCTTTTATGACGTCATTTCAAAATCTTTCAGTTTTGCGTTTCAAAGAGGTCATAATAAAAGACGATTTGATGAAATACCTCCTTTATCAGAACTTGTTACATTCAACCAAAAGCCCTTAGCTTTTTACGGGCTTATTAATGGACTGTTTATGCTTATTGCCCTTGTCATATATTATTTTTAACTGACTTGAAAATAATTATTCGTTTCATTATAATAAGTACAATTGTATAGTTGCTTAAAAGGCGATGATAAAGAGTAGTACGTATTTACATTCGGATCAGAGAGTTTGTGGGTGGTGGAAACAAACACGAATAAATACGGAATGGACTTTGGAGCCTCTATCTGAACAAATTATTTCTATGTTATATATAAGTAGGATTAGACGTAACCTTGCGTTAAAAGGTGGCTAAATTGTCTTCAAGATGGTTTTAGCAATGAGTGACTCTTTTTTGAGTAATTTAGGGTGGTACCGCGAACCATTCGTCCCTATTCGTTTTAGGGGATGAATGGTTTTTTTATATATTTTTTAGGAGGAAATGATTATGAAAACGATTTTTTCTGGTATTCAGCCAAGTGGAACGATAACACTCGGTAACTATATTGGAGCGTTGAAACAATTTGTAGAAATGCAAAACGAATACAATTGCTTTTTTTGTATCGTAGACCAGCATGCCATTACCGTTCCGCAGGACCCAGGAATTCTGCGGAAAAATATCCGAAGTTTAGCTGCATTGTATCTAGCAGTTGGAATTGATCCAAACAAAGCTACATTGTTTGTTCAATCAGAGGTTCCAGCTCATGCTCAAGCGGGATGGATGATGCAGTGTGTTGCCTATATTGGCGAATTAGAAAGAATGACTCAATTCAAGGATAAATCCACAGGGAAAGAGGCAGTACAGGCAAGTTTATTAACCTACCCTCCTCTTATGGCAGCCGATATTCTTCTATATAATACGGATTTAGTTCCTGTTGGCGAAGATCAGAAGCAGCATATGGAATTAACTCGTGACTTAGCAGAACGTTTTAATAAAAAATACAGAGACATTTTAACTATTCCTGAAATAAGTATTCCTAAGGTTGGTGCAAGAATTATGTCCCTGCAAGAACCAACGAAAAAAATGAGCAAATCTGATCCGAACCAAAAAGCTAATATCACACCTTTAGATGATCCAAAGCAAATGGTGAAAAAAATTAAGAGTGCTGTGACAGATTCTGAAGGGATTGTAAAATTCGATAAAGAAAACAAACCTGGCATTTCAAACTTATTATCGATTTACTCTATCTTGGGTGGAAAGTCTATTTCTGAAATTGAAGTTATGTATGAAGGAAAAGGCTACGGTGATTTTAAAAGTGACCTAGCCGATGTCGTTGTCAACTTCTTTACACCAATACAAGAAAGATACTATGAATTACTTGATTCACCCGAACTTGACCGTATATTAGATGAAGGTGCAGAAAAAGCAAACTTAGTGGCTAATAGGACATTAAAGAAAATGGAAAACGCTATGGGGTTAGGCCGTAAGAAGAGGTAGAATTAAAAAAAGCCTGAATCCCAACAGATATGTGCAGCATATCTGTTGGGTCAGGCTTTTAATTTACTTTTGGACCGTGTTCCATTTCCCAAAGCTTTTCAAAAAACGGCTGTCCTTTTATTAGATTTTCACAAAATGTTTCATGCCTCTTCGACCATCCATACTTTGTTTCCTCAAATAACTGTTCCCATGCGGCTTCAAAATTTAAAGCTTGAATCGTTGAATAATTTTCCGGACACCATTCAGTGTACCAATACCTAACTTCTGCCTCATTACTCGATGAGAGTAATTGGTCAAGTGCCATAAATAATAGTTGTTTTAATTGACGTTCTTTTCTTGTTAAACCTCTCATTAATTCCGGCTCAGGTGAGAGAATGTGATAGTCTTTTGATTTTGGCTGCTCATAAAAGTGGTATTTATTAGCCTCATGTTGACTTATCATTTCGTAAACTAACTGCTCTTGTCTTGGAATTAATCGGCTTTTACGGATTGGAATATTATAGCCAATGGTATCTATGGCTAATATACCAATTCCATCCGTAACTACAAAACAATAGTCAAGTTGAACTCTTTCATGATTCTTCCTCAAATACGCTTTCTGAAAGATATCATCTAAGAGCTGTTGAGGTAATTCTGACAAATCATTTTCAATGTAATTAAACAATATCGGTTCAACTTTCATCAATGGCACTTGGTCTAATAACTCCACGCCATCATCCTTACGCCATTCATGGAAATGGCATACATTGTAACCGTTTTCTTCCCCTTCAAACCAATTCACCCATACATCATGAAGATACAACATTGTACAACCCCTCACTTCAAGAAACTGTTTGTAAATCAGTATGGGCAGACCTTAGTTAAATTATTCCTTTATATATATTTTGCTCCAATTACATTTATGAACTTCAATCAACAACGAACTTTAAAATGCCAACAAAAAAAATCCACCAGGTAATGGTAGATCTTTAACGTTTAGATTTTGGATTAAAGGCATCCTTTAGACCTTCACCGATAAAGTTAATAGATAAAATGGTTATTGTGATTATTAATGCTGGCGGTACCCAAATCCAAAGTTTGAATTGAAGAACATCAGGCTCATTAGCTGAATTCAACATATTTCCCCAACTCGGAATTTCTTGCGGTACACCAAAGCCAAGAAAACTTAAACCTGTTTCAGCAACAATCATCGTTGCAAATGTAATCGTTGCTTGAACAATAATAGTAGATAAAATGTTGGGAAGAAGATGTTTCACAATAACTTTTGTTGGTGAACAACCTATAGAAATGGCTGCTGTAATGTATTCATTTTCTTTTTCGGCGAGAATCTTACTGCGGACAATCCGGGCAATCCCCCCCCAACTTAGCAAGCTTATTGTTCCAATTAATACCCACAATCCGTTAACTTTTCCAAAAAGGATAGCATTTAGAACAATGACAAATACAAGGAATGGAAAGTTTAAGATAAAATCGGTAAATCTCATTAATAAGCTATCAACCGCTCCGCCGAAATACCCTGAGATTGAGCCGATTAAAGTTCCCAGTATAGTAACAAAAAATGTACAACTGATCCCTACTAACAAAGAGATACGTCCGCCATAGAGCAATCTTGTAAAAACATCGCGTCCAGATTTATCTGTTCCCAGCCAATGTTCACTACTTGGCTCTAACGACATTTGCCCAATGTTGATTCTAGTTATATCTGTCGTAGTGATATAGGGTGCGAGGATTGAAACAATCGTAACAAGCAGTAAAAAGAAAAGGCTAATCATTGCCAATTTATTTTTCACAAATTTCTTTCGGGCTATTGCAAAAGGAGATAAACTTTTTTTCGGGGGTGTTACTAACATATTTTTCTCGTTTTGCGTTGCTATCTGCATCTTTTCCTCCCCCTTAATCTAGCCTAATTCTCGGATCTACAACACCATATAAGACATCCGCTATTAAATTGCCGATTAATGTTAAGAACGAGAATAACATTGTCAATGTCAATAATACTGGATAATCCCTCGTCCCTACAGACTGTAGGAATAGTTGTCCTAAACCAGGATAAGTAAAAATTGTCTCAGTAATAATGGCACCACTAATAATGGCGACGATATCAAATCCTAAAAAGGTTATAAGTGGAATAATTGAGTTTCTTAAAATATGAACATTATAAATCTTTCGTTCCGGTGTACCCTTTGCACGTGCTGTGCGGACATAGTCCTTGCGGCTATTTTCGATAATATCGTTACGTAAAAATTGGGTATAACTAGCTGTACTTAATAATCCTAGTACGACCGCAGGCAGAAAGACATGATGTAAACGGCTTAACCACCATTCAATGGTTCCCTCGGTCACACTAATATCGACTGAACCATTGGATGGAAACCAGCCTAGCGTAAAGGAAAAGAAGAAGATAGCGAATACCCCAGCAATAAAGGATGGGATGGCCAATCCTATGTAGTTTAATCCTCCAATTAGATTATCAGTCAGAGTATAAGGCTTTCGTCCTGCATAGGAGCCCATTATAAATGCGAGAATATAGGTTATTAATATGGATGAAAAACCTAAAAGTATTGTGTTAGGGAGCCGCTCACCAATAACCTCGGATACCTCTATTTTGAAACGTGTTGACTTTCCAAAATCCCCCTCAACGAATCCACTAATCCAACGGAAATACTGCTGAGGCAGCGGGTCATTATACCCCAATTTCTCTCGCATTTCTGCGATATACTCAGGATTCGTATTTCTAGGATCTATTTCTCCACTTAGTGAATCTCCAGGCATTAATTTTGCCAATGTAAATACTACAATGGAGGTAAGGAGTAACATTGGAATCATTCCCAATATTCTTCGAAATGCATATTTCAGCATGTGCATTCTCCTTGTCTATTAAGCTTTGGTACACACGAGCTGTGTAAACCCAATACCAGCTTATTCAAATGGGAGAAGTAAGCCTTCTCCCATTTGAAGATTAAGATTGTGTTAGTAATCTTTAGCAGAACCTATTGCTTAATCCACCATTCGTTTGGACGATTCATACCAGATACATCAAATTTAACGTCCTGCACTCGCTTGCTGACTGCCATTGTTTCTTCTAGTTCAGCAATAGGTAATGCTGGTAGATCTTGCATGAATAGCTTTTGCCATTGGACATAAAGATCCTTACGTTTATCGTTATCTGTTCCTACAATATTGATATCAAGTGCTTGATCTAGCAATTTATCACTATCAGCATTTACCCAGCGTGGGTAGTTCCAAACTGCTTTCGATCCCCAAAGTGGAGTCGGATCTGGGTCTGACCCAGTTGACCAGCCACCGAAGAATACTTCCATTGATTTATCAGCTTTATCAAGCATTTCATAATAAAGGTTTACATCTGTCATTGTTAATTTCGTTTTCAAACCAACTGCTTCCCAATATTGAGTCATTGCCTTAGCGCGCGATTCAAATGTAGGGTTATCGGTTGCATAGTGGCTGAAATTAACAACAAATTTCTTCCCATTTGGATCTTCACGGAAGCCATCGCCATCAATATCTTTGTATCCCGCTTCATCTAATAATGCTTTCGCTTTTTCCGGATCATATTTGTATTGCTCTAAATCTTCATTAGGGGCTGCAATCCAATGGTTTGTAGGTATTGGACGGTTGACTGGCTTACCTACACCAAAGAAGAACGCCTTAACCCATTCCTCACGATTGATTGCATAATACATTGCTTCACGAAGCTTCTTCTCTTGGTATTTAGGTTCGTTCATGATGTTTTTCTCGCCATCCCAGGTACCTAATCTGAAACCAACATAGTAGTAGCTTACGCCTGGATAGGTAACAGCATTTACATTATCGAGTGCTTTGACTTGATCAATAATACTAGGATGGAAAGAAGTCATATCAAGCGTCCCGTTTTTAAGTTCTCCAACAGAAAGTGAAGGATCAATCACTTTAATAACTACTTTTTCGATATGTGGTTTGCCGCCAAAGTAATCATCAAATCGTTCCATTTCTATGGATTCACCTGGAATTACTTTCGTTACTTTAAATGGTCCTAAACCAACAGGCTTGGTCCGAACTTGTGCGGATGCCATCATATCTTTTACTGCAAGTCCTTTAAATTCCGTACGGTTCATCGGGTATGTCCAAAGATTATCCAAGTTGTTTACACGAGCTTTATCAAAAGTAATTTGGATGTGGTAATCATCCACTACTTTGATACCAGCGATTTCTTTCGCTTTGCCGTCATGATAATCTTGTGCACCTACAATATTTCTTACGTTATCAAAACGGGGACCATCATAATCCTTGTCGGCGATAACTTTCAATGCAAATTCCCAGTCTTTCACTGATAACTCATCGCCATTGTGCCACTTTACACCTTGCTTGATTTCGAAATCAAAAACTTTATTGTCTGTTGTTTTCCATGAGGCGATATGAGGCTGCGCTTTTAAATTCTCGTCATAATCAATTAGGTTTTCATCAAAGAAATCAATGACATACTGATCAGATGCATTACCATAAAAAGAATAGTTAAATTTACCCTCTGGTGCGGAATCTAGTGCATAAACTAGTGTCCCGCCATCTTGTGGTTTTCCGGCCGTTTCGCCAGTCTTACCATCATCTTCGTTTTTGCTTGTCCCTGTTTTTTCTCCGCCGCTGCAGGCCGCTAAAAATGCGGATAGAACCAGCATCAATGCGGCTAGCATAAGCATACTTCTCTTCTTCATTTATTTACCCCCCTATAGTTTTTATTTTTCCTTTCGTTACTGTCTAGTGAAAGCGTACATGTGCATTCGCTTTTCTAGTAAAGGTGGCAAGCAACTCGATGAGAGGGCTTCACCTCCTTTAATACCGGCAAAATTTTAGAACATTGCTCCATTGCCATGGGGCAGCGGGGATGAAATCGGCATCCTGTTGGAGGATTAATTGGGCTCGGCACATCACCTTTTAAGATAATCCGCTCTTTTTTCACCCTGGGATCAGGAGATGGAATTGCTGAAATTAATGCTTGTGTATATGGGTGGAGAGGTACAGCATATAAATCTTCTTTATCCGCAACCTCGACCATATTACCTAGATACATAACACCAATTCGATCACTCATATGTTTAACAACACTTAAATCATGTGCTATAAAAAGAAAGGTAAGGTTAAATTCTTCCTGCAAGTCTTTTAACAAATTTAAAACCTGAGATTGGACTGAGACGTCGAGTGCTGAAACAGGTTCGTCGGCAATAATTAATTTCGGCTTTAATGCTAACGCTCTAGCAATTCCGATTCTTTGACGCTGGCCCCCAGAAAATTCATGTGCATACTTGTAATAGGCATCTGGCGATAATCCTACTTTATTTAACAAATCCATGACTTCCTGTTTTAATACATCCTTACTTTTTTTAGAAAAGTTATAAATAGGCTCAGCGATAATGTCTCCAACCATTTGCATCGGATTCAAAGAAGCATAAGGGTCCTGAAACACCATTTGCATATCCTTTCGAATCTCGCGAAGTGATTTGCCTGATACTTTGGTAATGTCTTTACCATTAAAAAGAATTTGGCCCTCTGTTGGTTTTAATAGTCGAAGAATTGTCCTGCCTGCAGTTGATTTACCGCATCCAGATTCACCAACTAGCCCAAGCGTTTCCCCTTTTTTAATCTCAAAAGAGATATTATCCACTGCTTTTACATTTCCAATCGTACGTTTTAAAAATCCGCCTTTAACAGGATAATAGGTTTTAAGATTCTTAATCTCTAATAGATTCTCTGACTTCATGGGAGAATGGTCATCCTGTTTATGTACTGAAACAGTCTTCATGATCTCACCCCTTGAATTGGTTTACTTGTTTCATAGAGTAAACATGCAACTTCGTGGCCATGTTCTACCTCTTCAAGTAAAGGGGTATTTGTCGTGCATTCAGGCATTGCTTTTGGACATCGATTTGCAAAACGGCAGCCCACTTTTGGCATATTAATAAGCGAGGGTACGATACCCTTTATCGAACTTAACCGTTCATCTTGTCCATCCATTTTTGGGATAGCCCCCAATAGTAGACTAGTATATGGATGTTTGGGATTATGGAAAAGCGTATCAACATCCGTACGTTCAACAATCCTTCCGGCATACATCACCATAACTTCATCACACATTTCAGCAATTACGCCTAAGTCATGGGTTATTAAAATGATAGACATGTCATTTACTTCCTGAATTTCCTGAAGAAGTTCTAATATCTGAGCTTGAACAGTAACATCCAGTGCAGTCGTTGGTTCATCAGCAATTAATAATTTAGGCTGACAAGCTATGGCAATTGCGATCATCACTCTTTGTCTCATCCCGCCGGATAGTTGATGTGGATACTCATCAACCAGTTTTTCAGGTCGTGAGATTCCGACACTTTTTAATAAGGCAATTGATTTTAGCCTGGCTTCTTGCTTCGAAATTTTTAAGTGATTAAAAAGGACTTCCTGTAATTGATAACCTATTGTAAAAACTGGATTTAATGAAGTCATTGGCTCTTGGAAAATCATCGAGACGTCTTTCCCTCGAATTTTATTGATTTGAGATTCGGTCATTTTCTCAAGATTTATTCCATCAAAAATAACCTCACCTGTTTTTATTTTTCCGCTCCCCTTAGGCAAAAGTTTCATTATTGAGAGACTCATAACGGATTTGCCACAACCGGACTCTCCAACAATTCCAACAACTTGACCTGGCTTAACATTAAATGAAACATTATCTACTGCATTATAATCAGTTCCGTCAATATCAAATGCCGTCTCTAAGTTTTTCACCTCGAGCAATGGTGCCTCTTTTTGCAACGATCTTTTTGTGCTCATAGTACACCTACTAACTTTTTAAATTATTCTGTTTATTCAAACTATTTACTTGAAATTTTATTACAGAATTGTTACAATTACAAGATTTATTTGAATTTTATATAATATATGTCAGTCTATTTTTTTAAGTCTAGCTTTATTGGCTTTTTACGATGTCATTCTTATAGTGTTCTAGGTACTTTATTGCGGGGATAGAAAAAGATAGTTTCGTAGAATAATGATTGGTTTTGTAAAAGTGTTCAACAATATCATATCCAAAAGAGTAACCGAGAAGTCTTGGCAGTCTTCCCCCTCCGTATAGTAATTCATCATGTCCTCTTTCATTTTTCTTCGTACCTAGTTGTTTTTTTATATATTTATCCCAAAATTTTAGTAACTCTTTTTTATTATACTTACGGCACCATGTGGCTAAATATTCCGAACCACAATTTTTTAAAACGGCATATTCAGCAAGTCCTTCTATAATTATCGAATCAAGCAAGGTATAGTCTTCCATTCTTTTATTCAACTTACTTAGCCTGCAGACGTGATGATATTCATGGACCATTAGTGCCTCTATTTCTTTAGGATTCTCAAAATGCGAGAGAAAAAGAAACATTTTATCAGGAAACGAGACACCAGCTTTACTTTTAACTTCCTTAAGAAAGAAACCGCCTGCTTGTGCTACGGGAAAAAGAAATACTGGTATGTCAGGACCATTCCATTTCTCTTTATAGTGATTAAAGAGTTGTTCCACTTGAGCCCATGCCTTTTGTTCTTTCATTCGGTCAATAATAATCCGAGCAGATCTAGAGGGACGGTACATACCAAAATTCAATAATTGATTGTATATTTCCTTTGGCGTTTGCTTTACAAAGAATGGCTCTAGTTTTTCACACAACTTTAAAGGTCTGTCAAACTCCTCTTCTATCCAATAATCTGTTCGAATGATTCCCATTTTTACACCCCATTTACCTAGCCTCTTCTGAACAGTTTATGAAGGTAATCGAAAGAGGTTCATAGATAAAATGGTAAAAAAACGACCAGATATATTTGTCTGGTCGTTCGTAGGTGTTTATTCGTATTTTTTAAATACAATCGTAGCGTTGTGTCCGCCAAAACCTAATGAATTACTCATTGCTGCTTTAATTTCCTTTTGACGTGCTTTATTTGGTACATAATCTAAATCGCATTCTGGATCTGGTGTTTCATAGTTAATGGTAGGTGGAAGCATACTGTCTCTTATCGCTAATACCGAAAAAATTGCTTCTACACCGCCAGCCGCACCCAGAAGATGCCCTGTCATCGATTTTGTTGAACTAATCGCTAATTTATAAGCATGCTCACCGAAAACCTCTTTAACAGCAAGAGTTTCAAACTTGTCATTATATTCTGTACTAGTCCCATGGGCGTTAACATAGTCAATTTCATCCGGATTTAATCCGCTATCATTAATGGCCATTTTCATAGCACGGGCGCCGCCTTCACCACCTGGTGCCGGTGCCGTAATATGGTAGGCATCCCCAGTTGCACCATAGCCAACAATTTCAGCATAGATCTTGGCACCTCGCGCTAAGGCATGTTCAAGTTCTTCTAAGACAATAATTCCTGCACCTTCGCCAATGACAAATCCATCACGATTTTTATCGAATGGTCTACTAGCTGTTTTTGGGTCTGGATTGGTGGACAAAGCAGTATTTGCACAGAAGCCTGCGACCGACATTTTTGTAATCGGTGCTTCCGCTCCACCTGTAACCATAGCATCTGCATCACCGCGTTGAATGACTTTAAAGGCGTCACCAATCGAATTTGTTCCAGTTGCACAGGCGGTTACTGTACATGAATTGAAGCCTCTCGCACCTAATGTAATGGAAACTTGTCCTGTTGCCATATCTGGAATTAACATTGGAACAAAAAATGGACTAACACGCTTGTATCCTCTGTTTTGAAATATTTCAAATTGCTGTTCAAAGGTTTCCATTCCGCCAATTCCAGAACCAATCCATACTCCTACACGATGGGAGTTTTCTTCGTTAATTGTTAAATTAGCATCTTTCACTGCCATTAATGCCGACGCAACCGCAAATTGTGTAAAACGATCCATTTTACGTGCATCTTTTCTATCCATAAATTCCTCAGGATTAAAATCAGTGGATTCAGCAGCAACTTTTGCCGGATATTCATCAGCATTAACTCTTGTCAGCGGCCCAACCCCAGATTGACCTTCTAAAATATTTTTCCAAGTAGTTTCGGCATCATTTCCAAGCGGCGTTACTGCACCTATGCCTGTTACTACAACCCTGCGCTTTTCCATATTATCTATCTCCTTCATTTCTTATCTTTTTGTTCATACTGTTCTTTATCTTCCCCATTTGATTGCAATTGCACCCCAAGTTAGGCCTCCACCGAAACCTACCATGACAATAATGTCATCATCCTTAATTCTTCCCTCTTCCAAATCTTCTACAATAGAAATGGGAATCGACGCGGCAGAAGTGTTACCGTATTTATTAATGGTTTTTGACATTTTTTCAACTGGTAATTCTAATCTTTGTCTAGACGCTTCCATAATTCGAATATTTGCCTGATGAGGAATGAGGAAATCGACATCATCTTTTGATAAACCTGCTTTTTCGAGAACATTAATACAGCTTTCCCCCATTTGCCTAACAGCAAATTTGAAAACTTCTCTACCGTTCATAATAATATATTCATCCTGGTACAGATGCTTAGATCCTGTCCCATCAGCTCCAAGTTCGAAGGATAGAATTCCACGGTCTTCCGAAACAGGGCCGATAATTGTCGCTCCAGCACCGTCCCCAAATAATACTGCCGTATTGCGGTCAGACCAATCTGTAATTTTCGAAAGTTTTTCCACTCCAACGACAAGTACATATTTATAAACTTCAGTTTCAACGAATTGTTTACCCGTCACAATACCGTACATAAAACCAGCACAAGCTGCACTTACATCCATTGCTGCAGCCTTCTTTGCTCCCAATCTTTCTTGAATTCTGCATGCAACCGAAGGAAACGGAGTGTCTGGAGTTACCGTAGCTACCAATATTAAATCAATCTCTTCGGCAGTGATCCCCGCATCTTGAATCGCCTTTTGGGCAGCTTCAAATGCCATGTCTGAAGTGTTAACATCGTCGGCTGCGATTCTCCTCTCTTCAATTCCTGTCATTGTACGAATCCATTCATCAGATGTATCCATAATTTTTTCTAAATCCTTATTGGTGACAATTTTCTCTGGTAAATACCTACCGATACCTACAATCCCTGCTCTCATACGGTCCATCTCCTTTATTTATGACAACATTATATATCCTATTGTTTAATATCAATTATTATGACTTGGTCCTAATTTTATCAAATAAAGTCCATTTTAAGCAACTGTTTAAGGCAAATATTGAAAAAGAAATAAGCTCCCGCGTCCGAGAGCTTATTTCTTTTTACATTTCTTTACGCCCCTCAGCTAAACCAAGTTCGTATGCCTCTTGCATAACCTTTGAAAAAAGATCCATAAACGGCTGAATTAAATCCATTGATAATTCAACACCGGCCTTGTCCAGTTGTTCTTTAGCCTCTGGTAAGTATTTCATCGCGATCTGCATAAATTCTAAAGATTTATCCTGACTAATCATATTATCTCCTTCTAAATGTAATTAGCGAAATGAATCCTATCTTTCATCATCCCTATTTCCAACATATTCTATACAAAAATCAGGACACTTTACAACTGATTTGCATACAATCGCTGGACATGATCCTTTTGTTCCTGAATGGATTTTTTTAATGAAGTTCCTTTTTTAACGGAAACTTTTACAATGTCAGAATTCAAATCCAATGATTCATAACCATTTTTCGCCCGATGATTTTCGGCGATATTTAGATGATCAGCACATCTCAACCATTGATTCTTCTGGCCACTTTCAAGCACAAAACTACCTGGCTCTCCTGTTTCAATAATATCTACAATAGACTCTAGCGCATCATTTATAAAAAGGACATCATTGGACCATTCTCTTTCATCAGTTGTAATCTCTATTTCTTGATATTTTGAACTTAATACTTTTTGAAATAAAAAAGTATTCGATTGCCATGGGCCATAAACTGCGGGTAAGTAAATAGACTGCGTATTATTTCCTACTCCCTTTATTAAATCTAGGAATCCCTCTATTTCCTTACCCCTAAATGTACTCGTCAGAATTTGGACAGGGAGAATAAGAACATTGTTAACTTCATTCCTATTACCCTCCAGATATTGAACCATCTGCTTAGTTACATTTCCATCCTCTAAAATTTGTTCTTTTTTGCTCATAAAAAGATCATATATTGAAATGATTAGACTGGTATTGGGTGTGGATTTTTCTTGGTCAATCCCCCACTCGGATAATGATTGTTCTATTAAGTTTGCATTTCGACCTACTTCAAGCCTTTTTTCTTCTAGAAATTCTATTTGACCCGTCTCTGCTAGATGAATCCCCGTTACCTCCAGCCCTTTATTTAACAAACTCTTGCAAATATGAAAATTCACAAAGTCAAACAAACCAAAAAGAATTGCCTTGTCCATATATTTTTCCTCCCCACACTAACCTTAATGAATCCTATGCGCATCGTTAAGGAATTATTTCTTGTGGGGAGGATGAAGTTTATAAGACCGATTCATGACGGTTGAAGAACTTTATCATAATTATTGCTAGTCGTTGTTTTTTCTCTGGAAGAATAAATGTTGGATTTATCTCGGACCCACTAATTAGTTGTTGATACAATTTGGACTGGTTATAAGATTTTGCCCCAGACAAGACATGGATTATTTTAACTGGACAGTCAAATGGTTGTTTAATGTTTTCTTCCCTGCTAAGAAATGTGTTTTCAAGTACGTTCTGCTCCATTTGATGCGCTAATGATAATTCCCTCAGCAGCTTCTTATAAAAAAATTTATGTTCCTTTTCTTGTTCAAGATGATGTTTTAAGGATAGAATCGGATTAAGTAAAATAATCGACCTAATCCTGTGCTTCATCTTTTCCATTAGTTTCAAAGCAACCAATGCCCCCATACCTTCTGCCAAAACATGAATTTTGTTATTAAGGATCTCGCTTCGGATTACATGCTGATATAATCTCTCTGCGAGTTCAACAGCATTATCGCTTCCCCAGTTTCGCCCATAAAGATTCGAGGAAAAAATGGTGTACCCTTTTTCTTTTAGCTGGTTGATAATTGCCAACTTACCTTCGTTTTGTGTCCAAAAGCATTTACAGTCATCGACAAAATGCCTTTCATCTCCAAGTATTAAGATCCCAAATCCTGTGGGCTTCTCTGGGTAATGAATAATATTCCATTGGGTATCCATCTGAAAATTACGATTTTCCATCGTTAAATCTCCTTTTCCATATTTCCTCACAGTATTGTATGCCGGCATATTAAAGTTGAAAGGGGTTTTGCCTATTTATACGCGGCACAGATGGAATTCAAGCAGGAAAAAAAGAAGAAGAGCACGGTAAGCCGGAAAGGACAACTTACCACGAAAGGAAGTTTAGCTTTATCATTTCTGAATCATATGATAATATAATTAAAGATGTAAAATAGGTTGTTAGAGGTGAAGAATAATGCGATTTTTTTGGACCCTTTTCTGGTCATTTCTATTAGTGCAAATGCTTACATATGTAGTGAGCTCAATGACTGCTGGTGCAAAATATGATTTCGTTACTGGTACTGTTGCTGCAGTTGGTGTAACTATTCTAATTTACGTAGTAACTGCATTGATTCCAAATGAGCCAGTTTCCAAACATTAAAAAAAGTCATCCAAGCGGATGACTTTTTTTAATGGATCACGATTTAACAGCTAATGAAATTTCTCCATTGTTAATACCTATCTCCACTTTGGATTGATCAAGTAACTTTCCAGCAATTATTTCACGAGCAAGTTTTGTCTCGATATTTCTTTGGATAAAACGTTTTAACGGTCTAGCACCATATATTGGATCAAATCCATTTACAGCAATAAATTCTTTAGCTTCCTCATTGATGAAAATATCTATTTGTTGATGTTTTAAACGATTCTGCAATTCTCTCATCATTTTTGCAACAATATTCTTTATCGCGTCTAGTGATAGTGGCTTAAAGAGAATTGTTTCGTCTATGCGATTTAAAAACTCTGGTCGGAAATGCCCCCTCAATTGACTCATCACTTTTTCTCGTACCACATCAGAGATTTCACTTTCATTTTCACTTCGTTCTAGCAAAAATTGTGAGCCAATATTTGATGTCATAATTATCACTGTATTTTTAAAGTCAACTACACGCCCTTGCGAGTCTGTAATTCTTCCGTCATCAAGCGCTTGAAGGAGAATATTAAAGACCTCAGGATGGGCTTTTTCAATTTCATCCATTAAGATAACCGAGTATGGTCTTCTCCTCACTGCTTCCGTTAATTGTCCGCCTTCTTCGTAGCCAACATATCCAGGGGGTGCACCAATCAAGCGGGAAACGGCATGCTTCTCCATATACTCAGACATATCAATCCGGACTATATGTTCTTCACTGTCGAATAAAGACTCCGCAAGGGCTTTTGCTAACTCCGTTTTTCCAACCCCAGTTGGACCTAAAAATAAAAATGATCCTATTGGCCGGTTAGGGTCTTTAATTCCAGCACGAGCCCTTAGGACCGCATCTGCCACTAAATTTACAGCTTCATTCTGACCAATCACTCTTTCATGAAGGATCGATTCTAATCGGAGCAGCTTCTCTCTTTCGCCTTCGACTAGTTTAGAAAGCGGAATTCCTGTCCATCTAGATACGATGTTCGATATTTCTTCACCTGTTACTTCTTCACGAAGTAATTTTTCATCCTTAACTGAGGCGGTTTCAAGTTCCTTCAGTTCTTTTTCTGCTAATGGAATTTGACCATGCCGAAGTTCTGCCGCACGATTTAAATCATATTTATCCTCTGCTTGTTGAAGTTCCCTGCGAAGTTTCTCTAAATTCTCCCTTTTCTCCTGCAATTTCTGAATACTTTGTTTCTCATGCAGCCATTTTGCCTTCATTTCATTAGCTGTCTCTTTTAGGTCAGCAAGTTCCTTTAGAAGTACTTCCAGCCGTAACTTGCTTCCTTCATCCACCTCTTTACTTAAAGCTGCTTCTTCAATTTCTAATTGCATAACTCTTCGTGTTACTTCATCCAATTCTGTTGGCATGGAATCTATTTCAGTCCGGATTAAAGCACATGCTTCGTCAACAAGATCAATGGCTTTATCGGGCAAGAACCGATCCGTAATATAACGATCTGATAATGTTGCCGCTGCCACCAAAGCATGATCATGGATTTTTACACCATGGTGTACTTCATACCGCTCTTTTAAGCCTCGTAGTATTGAAATAGTATCTTCTACGTTTGGTTCTTGGACGAGTACCTGCTGAAATCTTCGTTCAAGTGCAGGATCTTTTTCAATATATTTTCGGTGTTCATCAAGTGTTGTTGCTCCTATGCAATGAAGTTCACCACGTGCAAGCATCGGTTTTAACATATTTCCAGCATCCATTGCACCTTCCGTTTTCCCTGCGCCAACAATCGTATGAATTTCATCGATAAATAATAAGATCCTGCCTTCACTCTTTTTAACTTCATTTAATACGGCCTTTAATCGTTCTTCAAACTCACCCCTAAATTTTGCACCTGCAATTAACGCACTCATATCTAGTGAAAAAATGGTTTTATCCTTTAAACCCTCTGGAACATCTTTTCGAACAATCCTTTGTGCCAGCCCTTCTACTATGGCTGTTTTTCCTACACCAGGTTCACCGATTAAGACCGGATTATTCTTTGTTTTTCTTGATAAAATCCTAATGACATTTCGGATTTCAGAATCACGTCCAATAACAGGATCCACTTTTCCTTCTCTAACCTCTGCAACAAGATCCCGTCCATATTTTTTTAAGGCATCGTATCCTGCTTCGGGATTTTGTGATGTCACTCTTTGATTCCCCCTTATATCTTTTATCGCTTGTAAAACATGCTCTGGCTGCTTTCCTAAAGCTCGTAATATCTTTCGCATTTCTGTGTCATCTGAATATGCCGCAGCTAACAGAATATGCTCGACAGATAAATATTCATCTGAAAATTTTTGCATATATTCTTCAGCTTTTACAAGTAACTTTTGCAGCCTTGCTGTAATATATAGTTTTCCTTGTTCAACACCGCTGCCTGTAACCACTGGTTTTTTTGACAGAGATTCCATAAGGTTCTTTTTGGTTCTTTCAGAAGATACTCCTGCTCTCTCTAATATGCTAGAAATGAGGCTATCTTCATGCTCCATTAACGAGATAAATAAATGAGGTTCATCAATCTCTTGATGATTTTTCTTTACCGCTACCGATTGGGCATCCATCATTCCTTTCTGTAACCGTTCTGTCATTCGATTCATATCCATTTTTCAACACCCTCTTTGACCAAGTTTGACCTTTATTTTTATTATAAAACAATCCCGTCTAAAAAGGAAATTTTCTCGGTTTAGATAATACAGTCTTTAGTCCAGAGTTACACAAAAGAAAAAGCCACCCAATGGATGACCTTTTCTGTATTAAATTTATGGTTTTCTCTGATATGTCCAAACTCGTTCATCATTGGAAGTCTCTGGGAAGGCATCCCCTGCTTTTAACTTGATCTTTTTCGGATTATTGACATTGCTTCCCGTATCTCCTACTTCAATATAAACACCATTATTAGGTGCTTTACTTCCAGATTTAAACTGGCGATTTTGACCCATTCTTTTTCCCTCCTTTTCTTCACATTGTTATTATTTCCGTTTCAGGCTCTATCATTATTGGCATTTCTTACAAATTCCTATACTAATCGACATTATTTCCTAAGAAATAAACAAAGTCGGCACGAAGTTATGACGATTGTATGAACTTATTACTCATTTATTGCTAATTATTCTTTGTTAACAATATAATTATAGTATTATCTTGTAAATCTAACCTTGACTGTCAATTTTTTAGACAAATTTTCGTACCTTTAAAGGTGGTTATGAGTATGCAGTCAGTAAGAGAAATACCGGTAACACTGTCCCATCTTTTTGATACAGTTCACCATATAAAGAAAGTTGAAAAAGGGAATTTTTTATTTCAGGAAGGTTCTACTGCTGATGAATTGTACATAGTACAAAGTGGAATTCTTCAAATCAGCAAAATCATTCCTGATGGAAGGGAGCTCACTCTGAGAATGTGCTCGAGTGGTGATTTTGTCGGTGAATTAAATTTATTCTCCCCTTCTTCCAGATATTTATTAAGTGCTCGTGTCGTTGAGAGTGGAGAGGTAGCCGTTATTATGAAAGACACACTTGAAGAAAGACTATCACAAAACCAATCACTTTCATTCGAGTTCATCAAGTGGATGAGCCAACAATACCGAAAGACTCAAACAAAGTTCCGTGATTTGGTACTTCACGGTAAAAAAGGGGCTTTGTACTCCACACTTATTCGAATTACCAATAGTTATGGTATCAAGACCAATAAAGGAATACTAATCGAGCTGCCGCTTACCAATCAGGAGTTAGCCAATTTTTGCGGTACTTCACGGGAAGTTGTCAATCGCTTGTTAAGCGATTTACGAAAGAACGGAATTGTATCCATTGAAAAGGGCATGATTACCATTCATGATTTAGACTATTTAAAAAGGGAAATCGATTGTGAGGACTGTCCAATAGAAATCTGTAAAGTGGATTAGGAATTCTTTAAGCAAAAAAATCGGTCATTTGACCGATTTTCAGGTTATCGAAACTTTCGATAGCCTTTTTATTTTAATATTTAGGCTTTGCGACAAGTCTGTTGATTTCCACTCCAGGTGCTTCGCTTTCCGCGGGCGTGCCGGCGAGCCTCCTCGTCGCTGCGCTCCTGCGGGGTCTCCCCTGCCCCGTACTCCCGCAGGAGTCTTCGCACCTTCCGCTCCAATCAACAGTTGTAGTAATAAAGATCTACAACTCAATAAATAATAATTCAATTTTTAAGCCAAAAGAATATAACCAAATTGAATATGAATATGTCTTTAATGATGAATGAACAGGTTCTCCTTACTGTAGCTTTCAAAAGTATAATAAAGATTGCAAAATTTGGCTAGGGTAGCAAAAGTGTGTGGCAATGCTTGGGTTGACTTGACACCCTGTTGATTGGAGCGGAGGACACTCGACTCCTGCGGGATATAGAGGTCACTGGAGACCCCGCAGGCGCCAATGCGCCGAGGAGGCTCCAGGACCTCCCCGCGGAAAGCGAGTGCCCGGAGCGGAAATCAACAGGCCCAATAGCAGGGACAAAATCAAAAAATTGTTTCAGATAAAGAAAAAAAATAGCCGAGAAAAGTTCCCTTTCTCGACAATCTGAATTGGTCATTTGACCGATTTTTTTATGTTAATATGCTTAGTTGGATGGCTGATATCGTAAAGAATACTGCTGAATTAATGATTTCGTAAATGCCAATTTGTTTTGGGGATAAGGACCTGCCGTAAAAACCAATTGCTCTTAGTAAACTAGGGATAAATGCTAAAGCAACTATCCAGACACCAAAACCGAAGCAAGAAATGACTAACACAATATGGTAAAACCATGAAATCCATTTAAATTGAGTGTTCTTCTTTTCCCTAATCATTGTTTTTACATAAAAGGTACAACCAACAAAAAATAGAACCGATGTTAAAAAGGTGAAAATAAGTGTCTCGAAATTTATTTCTCCATCTGTTAAAAAACTGCTTGCTAATCCGGCAATTGAAAAGGCAAAAACCGCACTGAGATCATTCATAAACGCCCGGTCTTGATTCTTTGAAGTATAAATAGCATTAATTATAAAAAACGGCAGCATCAGAAGGCCAAAATATATTATTGTCGGTCTTTCCAACAAAGGAAAAAGTAAAAATAGCAGCGAGGGAATCATGTATAAAAGAGTCCATTTAGTATAAAAAGTGAGTTTTTTCCTTTTACATAAAAGGAGCATCGGATAGGTTGCCAAGTACAATAAGAGCCAGCCGATGAAAAACGGGATATGTTGCCAAATAAATCCCCCATTAATAACACCAAGCCAAAAAGGGATGATTAGCATTGCCCATGCACCATGTTGTTTCGGTAAAAATAACTTCATTATTTTCACTCCTTTATCCTAACTAGCCTAAATATAAGCTAGCTAAGCAAAAAAATATGTGAAACACATCACATACCCCCCAAAAAAAAGAAGGCTATCGCCTTCTCTTTGTGACATTTTCTTAACTATTTTGATCTATTTTTTGTACAAGTTCTTGAAGTAATTTCAAAGTCCAAGTTATCGCCCTTTTATCATCAATATGAAAGCAAGGAATATTGGTTCTCAACGTGATTACCTTTTCCATTTTATCTTTCCAGTATACAATAGCAGCAATATTGGAAACGCTTTTTAATAAAGAAAAGTCATTTTCATCTCTTAATAACAGCAACTTTGGAAAAGCCTCTAGTTTGTAGCCTTCGATTAAAATCACATCTGGCTGAAAAAACTTCATCAATTCTATCTGGTCTTCAAGTGAATAATAATGGTTCTCGGCTTGGAGGAGCAAACTTCCATCTCCTTCGACGATTGATGCAATTGCTCCTGCCTTTATATGTTTTTCTGTATCTTTCAGAGGTAGATAGTCTGGTCTGCCACCATGTCCGTGGTGCTTTATGGTAACTGTTTTTACCCCATTTTCTGTTAAAAGATTAATCAACTTTGAAGTAATTGTTGTCTTTCCACTATTTTGATACCCGACCACTTGAAAGATGACAGGAGTTACCAAGGCCATTCACTGCCAACTTGATCTTCAAGCAGCAGAACATCTACTTCACTGCCAGCAGCATAGCCTCTGGTTCCGCCCGGAAGAATCATCAAGGAATTAGCTCCAGAAAGGCTCATAATGATGTTAGACTTGTCCAGCCCACTCGGTGTGGCCTTAAGTCTTCCCGCATCGATAAATGTTGAACTTCGAACAAACCTAGTGAATGGATTTGCTTTAGGAAAATCCACTTCTAAAAGAGCTTTTTCAATTCGAAGATGCGGTTTTTCTGAAAATAGCATTCTTCGGATGATGGGACGGGCAAACAATTCGAACCCTACATAACATGCTGATGGATTTCCCGAAAGCCCAAATAGAAGTTTGCGATTATACTGTGCCACCGTCGTCACACTTCCAGGCCGCATGGCAACTTTATTAAAGAAAACCTCCGCACCAAGCTTTTCATAAATAGCAGGCAGATAATCAAAATCACCCACTGAAACCCCGCCGGTTGTAATTAACAAGTCAACATCGTTTAATGCATTTTTCACTGCTTCAAAGCAAGTTTCAAACTCATCCGGAAGTTTGCCTAAATAGCGGACAATCCCTCCTGCTCTTTCTATTTGCGCTGCAATCATATGGGAATTACTGTTTCGAATTTTCCCAGGAACTAGGGGCTCGTTCACCTCTAATAATTCCGTCCCTGTGGCAAATAAACCTACAAGAGGTTTTTTTGCAACGGATACACGGTCATATCCAAATGTCGCAAGCATGGCTTGTATCCCTGGATTGATCAACGTCCCTTTTCTTACCAAAATTTCTCCTTGCCTAGCATCCTCTCCACTGAATGAAACATTATCGCCTTTTTTAAAGCTGCGTTTAATTGACATATAGGGAATTCCATTCTTTTCGTACCCCTGTGTAAGTTCGAACATAACCACTGCATCTGTACCCTCAGGCATCATCGCTCCAGTCATAATTCTTACAGCTTGGAATGCACCAATTACTTTTTTTGAAACCATGCCAGCTCCAATATGATCGACAACTTCAAACTCAACAATATTCGTTTGTGAGGCATCACAGGTATCGATTGACCTGACAGCAAAGCCATCGTAGGGAGCCCGATCAAAATGAGGAACATCGCTTGTCGCTATTAAATCCTCAGATAAAAAGCGGCCATAGCTTTCATTTATTGAAATCAGTTCGGTTACACCCGGTAATTGATATTCCATAATTTTTTGGACAGCTTCCCCAACGGGTATTGGTTTTCTTCTTTCAAACAAAATCATCAACTCCTGCCTTAACCATATTTATTTTTGATATGTATCATTAATCATTGAATATTCATTATAAGCTTATTAGAAACTTAGAAACATATCAAATGTCACAATTCAAAGGAATTCAGACATAAAAATGTAAATCATATCGAATGTGTGATTTAGGTCACCAAATTTTTTGCTTTTTTACATTATGATTATCGTAGATTTACTCAACAGGATTTTTTTAAGGAGGAATATACGATGAGTTTCACTATTACTGCAAATTCATTAGTTAAAGATATTGTAAATGAATTACCAAAAACAAGTGATGTGTTTAAAAAGAACAGGATTGATTTTTGCTGTGGAGGGAACATTCCACTAGCAACTGCTGTTTCACAAAATAATCTTAATCTCGATACTTTATTAGCGGAATTAAAAGAAGTATTTGAAACATATGAAAATGCCGAAAAAGACGTTGATGTTTGGACTAACTCTGATTCAACTACAATAATTAATCATGTCATCTCCAATTACCATCGTGTATCAGAAGAGGAACTATCGATGCTTAGTCCGTATGTAACAAAAGTATCACGTGTACACGGTGATAACCACCCCGAATTATTACAGGTGAATGAACTCTTTTATGAATTTAAAAAAGAATTGATGGAACATATGGCAAAAGAGGAAGCTGTTGTATTTCCTTTAATTAAGCAGCTGGCCGATGGAACGGTTGAGAACCGAGAAGAAGCTATTGAAATGATTGTTGAATTAGAAAAAGAACATGACCATGCCGGAGAAATTTTAAGGAAAATTCGTGCTGTTACATCTGACTTTACTCTTCCTTTGGATGCTTGTGGTACGTATCGTCTTGTTTATGCCCGTTTAGAAGCATTAGAAGGATTAACTTTTATGCATGTGCATCTTGAAAACAACATTCTATTTCCTAGATATATTTGATGATAAAAACAGTCTGTATCCCAGGCTGTTTTTCATTTGAAAAAACTCTCTTCTGATGAAGAGAGTTTAACCGCCAATATAAGACATTTCTATTTTTTTACGATTTTTGTACGTTTCGGCAGTTCTTTCGTCTGAATATCGATCATCTCGACCATTCCAAATCGCAGTTACTCGTTCCCGGATTTCTGCATCCGTGGCACCATTTCTCATAAAGTTACGAATATCATGCCCATTCCCATTAAACAAACATGTAAAAATCTGACCATTCGCTGATAAACGAGACCGTGTACAACTTGTGCAAAAAGATTCAGACACAGAAGTAATGAATCCCACATTCACATCTTTATCTTTATAACGATATAGTTTCGCCACTTCCCCATAATAGGCAGGGTCTACTGGCTCGAGCTCAAATCGTTCTTTTAATAGATAATAAATCTGTTTCTTAGTAATGACATCATCCATTTTCCAGCCATTTGTAGAGCCAACATCCATATATTCGATATAACGCAACTCCAGTCCATTCTCTTTGCAATATTCTGCCATAGGAATGATTTCAGTATCATTCAAGCCTTTCTTTACAACCATATTAATTTTGACCCCAAGCCCAGCTTGTTTGGCAGCTTCAATGCCCTCCAATACAGGTCCAGTGGCTACCCCGCGCCCGTTAATTTCCCCAAACAATTCATCATTTAAAGTATCAAGGCTGACATTAACGCGTTTAAGACCGGCATTCTTTAACTCTTTTGCCAATTTTGGCAAGAGTACACCGTTTGTCGTTAATCCGATATCATGTAAATCCTCAATTGCGGATAATTTCTTAACAAGAATAGGTAAATCTTTCCGAAGAAGAGGCTCCCCTCCTGTTAAACGAATTTTTTCCACTCCCAAACTTACAAATATTTTCGCAAGGCGTTCAATCTCTTCATATGACAGCAAAGCGCTTTTTGGAAGAAATTCAAAATCAGGCCCGAATTGGTCTGCTGGCATACAGTACTGGCAGCGGAAATTGCATCGATCGATGACAGAAATCCTTAAGTCATGCAAGGGTCTATTTAATTTATCTTTAATAATGGTTTTTCCCATTAATCTCAACTCCATTATTTTTAAGGAACCTGTTTTTAGTGTATCAGTCATTCGTAGAAAAGACTGTTACATTATTCACTATGACAATACTTATAATTGTATAAGTCTTATCTTAGCAGAAGTTTGCCTATCTAGAAATACTTTAGGTCCTTATAAGTTTTCACTATATTGTCATTGTTTACTTCTATTTTATGCCTTCTAATAGGATAAAATATTATTAACAAACAAATCATGAAGATTTCAAAATAGATGGTTATTAAAATGATGCGTAGAGGTGAAACCGATGACAATACCAATGAAACCAACTCATTCCATTGAAATAAAAGAATTACTTAGATTTGCAGATCGGAAATTTAAAAGTGAAAGAGGAAGCTTTTTATTTCAAGAAGGAATGGTTGCTGAAGAACTTTATATTATCATTTCTGGAAAAGTTCAAATTAGTAAAATCACATCAGATGGTCGTGAACTTTCGTTAAGAATTTGTGGAGAAAATGATATTTGCGGAGAATTAACCCTATTTACGGATAATCCTAGGTATTTATTGAGTGCAATGGTTCTTGAAGAAGGAGAAGTTGCTGCAATAAAAAAAGATGTCATTGAAAGCGAAATTTTTCAAAATAGTAAACTTGCCTTTGAATTCATGAAATGGATGAGTGATCATTTCCGTAAAACGCAAACAAAGTTTCGCGATCTTGTCCTAAATGGGAAACGAGGGGCACTATTTTCAACTCTTATCCGAATGACAAATAGTTATGGTATTCAAAAAGATAACGGAATTCTAATTGATCTTCCGCTTACAAACCAAGAACTGGCTAATTTCTGCGGTACATCCCGTGAAAGTACAAACCGGATTCTAAGTGAACTAAAAAAGGATAAAATCATTTCTGTTAAAAAAGGAAAAATATCCATTTTGGATTTACAATACTTAAAAAATGAAATCGATTGTGAAAATTGTTCGGCAGTCTATTGCAATATTGAATAGTATGGCATGCCGTCTTTTTTTATTTTCCATAACATTACAGACAAGGCTGTCTCATTATAATGGGCCAGCCTTGTCCTATTTATCTAATTATCCTGAACTTGCTTCTCTCTTAATGCTTTTGGAATATAAACGCAGAATGGCTCGCTTTCTAGATAATCTCCTGTCATCGCATAGGCCCTTGACCTTGACCCTCCGCACACATGACGGAATTCACAAACACCGCATTTTCCTTTAAAGAGGTCAGGGTTCCTTAGTGATTTAAATATTGGTGATTCACGGTAAATTTCTGCCAAGGGGGTTTCACGAATATTCCCCGCTTTCACTGGTAATAGTCCACTTGGATATACATCTCCAATATGGGAGATAAAAACAAAACCGTTACCATCATTAACACCTTTTGGAGCCCGTCCCAATCCGTCAATGGAACCTGTTAATCCTTTTTCTGTTAAAGCACTTAAATACTCGATATCATCGGTTGTTTCTTTCGCTTCACGCATTTTCTGTTGAATCACAACCCGTCGGTAGTGCATTGCCTCTGTCGTTTTGATATCAAAAGAAACGCGCTTACTTAAATCGTATAACCATCTGAAAACTTTTTCATGTTGAACAGGAGAAATCATATCCGATTCTTGACCTCTTCCTGTTGGAACTAGGAAAAAGACACTCCAAAGCACACAGCCTAATTCCTCTACCATTTTTGCCATTTCATCAAGATAGTCAATATTGTAACGGGAAATTACCGTATTAATTTGAATAGGTAATCCTACTTCATGCAAATATTTTATTTTTTCCATGGTAAGGTCGAAGGAACCTGCCGTTCCCCTAAAATGATCATGAATCTCGGCTTTAGGACCATCGATACTAAATGCCCAACGTGCTAGACCGACTTCTTTCGCCTTTTCAATAGCTTCTTTGGTTACATTCGGTGTCGCACTTGGCGTCATTGATACCCGTACACCTTTTTCAACTGCATATTTTGCAATTTCAAAAACATCTTCTCTCATCAACGGGTCCCCGCCTGTAAAAACAAGCATTGGATTGTTCATTTCATATATTTGATCAATTAAATTTTTTCCTTCTTCTAACGATAGTTCACGTGGATCTCTTCTATACTGGGCATCCGCACGGCAGTGCAGGCACTTTAATTGGCAAGCTCTAGTGAGTTCCCAAATAACGATAAATGGGTCTTTATTAAAATCTCGGCTAAAATTCATATTGAATATGCCTCCTAATACTGGCTTTTAATCAGATAGCCTTATAAAATGTATTATAAAGGTGGTTATGTTCGAAAAAAGTGAACTTTCTCACATTCCAAGCAAATAAATATGTCTAAAAAATGAAGAATAAAAAAACAGCAGAAAATTCTGCTGTTTTCTAGCGAATACCTAAGGCAATTTTCGCATAACGTGACATCATATCTTTATTCCAAGGAGGATTGAAAACAATATTTACTTCAACCTCTTTTATTTCTGGGATATCAGCCAATGCTCGTTTAACTTGGTCCACAATCGTACCCGCAAGCGGGCAGCCCATTGATGTTAATGTCATCGTAATGGTTACGTTCCCTTCTTCATCCATTTCCGTATCATATACTAACCCTAAGTTTACGATATCTACTCCTAGTTCAGGGTCAATAACTAACTCTAACGCACCCAATATATTCTCTTTTAGTTCTTCATTCATTTTTCTTTCACTCCTCAAATGTCTTTGACCTAAAATTATTATAGCAAATATCTTTGATATCATTAAAATTGAGACTTCATAAAAAAAAGTATATAGTTTTTTTATACCTTTGGGTGTGAATTTTTTTACAGTTTCGTTATAAACTTGTTAACATAGTGAATATAGAAATAATAAGGGTCCTTGGAGTATGAAGATTCTTTATTAGCAGTGTATCATAAATATAAAATTTTTCCTAAAGCACCATTTATATTAGCGATGAAATTAATATTAGAAGGAGTTCTTATGGCAAATAGACACTTAATTGCATTAGATTTAGATGGAACTTTATTGAAAGATGATAAGACGATATCTTTAAAAACAAAAGAAATTATTAAAAAGGCAAGAGAATTAGGTCATATCGTCATGATTGCAACGGGGCGGCCTTTTCGTTCCTGCGAGATGTACTATCGTGAATTGAATTTAGACACACCGATTGTTAATTTTAATGGTGCGTTTATGCATTACCCCGGAAAGCCAAACTGGGGCTATCACCAACCACTAGATATCAAGGTTGCACATGAAATTGTTGAAGCGTGCAGGAGCTTTCATTTTCATAATATTATCGCTGAAGTAATTGATGATGTGTATTTCCACTATCATGATGAAAAGCTTTTAGACATTTTTAATTTTGGAAATCCTAATATTACTACCGGAGATTTAGCCGATTATTTAAAGGAATCACCAACAAGTTTGTTAATTCATACAGATGAAGATCAGTTAAAAACCATTCGCGATCATTTATCCGCAGTCCATGCGGAAGTGATTGACCACCGTAGTTGGGCAGCACCTTGGCATGTGGTTGAGATTATTAAAGTTGGCTTAAACAAGGCTGTCGGGCTAAAAAAAGCGTCTGATTACTTTGGCATTCCTGCTGAGCGGGTTATTGCGTTTGGCGACGAAGACAACGACTTAGAAATGCTTGAATATGCCGGACACGGAATTGCGATGGGAAATGCCATTGATAAGGTAAAAAACATTGCCAATCATGTTACCTTAAGCAATGAAGAAGATGGAGTGGGAAAATATTTGGCAGATTTGTTAAATATAAAATTTTAACCCCGTTCGCCATTGTTTACCTAAATGAACATCCCCATTTTGGTACATACTATTTTTTGAGGCAGCGATGCTGTTTCAAAAAGAAGCCTTGAGCATATTGGAGGGATTCGAATGGGTAAACGAAACAAATCAAAACGCTTTGTCCAGCAAGGAGCGGATACGGTCAGTAAACATGCGGAACGTATTCCCTATCACATGACCTATGCTGAAGCGGAAGCTCAGAAGATGGCCAATGTGCAAGAATCCTCGCTTGGAGGAATATAATCATGGGAAACCAATTGTTCCAAGAAGCACGAAGATTTGTTGAAATGGCAAACTCAGCCAACCCTGCTGAACTTGATTCTGCTGTGGCGAAAGCGAAAAATGCATTAAGTTCTGCTTATGCAAATTCCACTGTAGCAGAGCAGGCACAGCTCCAACAAATGCAACAAGAGCTTGATCAACTGTCTTAACAGAAAAGCGGAAGCGCCAAGGCGTTTCCGCTTTTCTACTCTTTTCGAAAGAAGCCATAAATGTTTGTTGTTTGTATGATATTTGTAAATGCATTTGGATCTACTTCCTTAAGGATTCTTTCCAAATCAAACAGTTCGTATCGTGTAATGACGATCATTAACATTTCTCTCGCTTCGTTTGAAAATGCCCCTTTGGCAGGAAGGATTGTAATTCCTCTTACAAGTTTTTCTTGTATGGCTTTTTTCATTACATCCGCCTTTTTTGTAATAATCATTGCCGTAAGTTTTGCATGCCTAGTATGGATAGCGTCAATCACTCTTGTCGAAGTATATAATGTTACAAGCGTATAAAGAGCTTTTTCCCAGCCATACAAAAATCCTGCTGTTAAAATAATCACTCCATTTATGACCAACATATAGGGTCCAATCGGCTTGTCTTTCATTCTCGATAAAACCATAGCAATGATGTCTACACCGCCTGTTGATGCTCCCCATTTCAACGTAATTCCAACACCAACGGCTTGGATGACTCCACCAAAAACTGCATTTAGAAGGATATCATTTGAAACCTGTTTAATTGGGATAAGTATCAAAAATAATGAAGACAGTGCAACGCTAATAAAGCTGTAGACTGTAAAAGATTTTCCTACCTTTTTCCATCCTAAAATAGCCACAGGAATATTCAGCAATAATAATAAAAATCCTAGAGACACATTTATTGGTGTATAGTCACTTAACACTTTTGAAAGTAATTGGGCTATTCCTGTAAATCCACTTGAGTAAATATTTGCAGGTACCAAAAATAAATTCATCGCTAAGGCGCCCAACAAGGAACCCGCTGCTACCACTCCAAGCTTCTTTATCTGAAGCCAAATCATATCTATTACCCCTTTACCTGAGAGAATATGAATCCATTGAAATGTTTTCTGTGATAGATAATTGTATTTTTATTGTTAAACCGATAAACTGAAACTATAAATTGTTTGAAAGCAGGTGAGCTATATGCAGGTACGAATACTAGCTGATAGCGCATGCGATTTACCAAAAAGTTTTTATGAAGAGCACCAAGTGACATTATTTCCTTTAAAAGTAGAGATTAATGGCAATGAGTATGAAGATGTAAAATCCATTGATCCGAACACTGTATATGAAACAATTCGTAGTGGAATTGTTCCAAAAACATCTCAAGTCTCTCCACTTCTGTTCGAGGAAGTATTTACCGAAATGGCAGAAAAAGGTGAAGACGGGATATACATAGCCTTTTCTTCAGAATTATCTGGTACATATTCAACTGCTGTTATGATTCTTGACCAAGTGAAGGAAAAATATCCAAATTTTAATTTAACAATTGTCGATACCAAATGTGCTTCGCTTGGAATTGGTCTTGTGGTTCGAGAAGCAGCCGTTCTTGCTGCTAAAAATATTGAAAAAGAAAAAATCTTAGAAGATATACAATTTAGATGCACTCATATGGAACATCTTTTTACAGTGGAAGATCTTGATTATTTAGCAAAAGGAGGGCGTGTATCCAAAGCCTCTGCATTTCTAGGAGGATTATTGAATATTAAGCCTATCCTCAATGTAGAGGACGGCAGACTCGTCCCAATTGAAAAAATACGCGGGAAGAAAAAAGTGATGCGACGGATCATTGAAATCATGAAGGACCGCGGCTCAGAAATGAATAATCAAGTTATTGGAATTAGCCACGCGGATTGTGAAGAATACGCTATAGAAATGAAAGTGATGATTGAAGAAGAATTCCATCCGATCGAAGTTTTTATATCATCAATCGGTTCGGCTATTGGGTCCCATACAGGTGCTGGTACCATCTCCATTTTCTTCTTAAATAAAATACCAAAAAGTGAGTGAGGCGGATTCCTCACTCACTTTGAAAATTGTCTAGCTCCAGGCCATACGCCGCTGAACAGGGCGCTTCCGCTTTTCTTATTTATGATCTGTCTTCTTGGAATATTGATTTTTTCCAGCTTGACGGTTTTTTTCACGCATCATATTCTTTTCATGGCGAAGGGCATTGTTGTCTTTCGCTTTTTTGTCGTTGTCTGAAGTGTGCGGCATAACCTTACCCCTTTCAAATAGTTTCACACTTAGTTTCTGTCAATTTGAAAAGAGTATGTAAAAACATTAATCTTTCTTCACATATGTCCAGCTGCCCTCTTGGTATACCCTGCCCTCCTTCATAAGTTTTCCAAGCGCTCTTTTAAAGGCACCTTTACTTAAGTTAAATCGATCTTTGATATCTTCAGGCATGCTTTTATCGTTATATGGCATAGCACCATTTCTGCTCATCAAATACTCATAAATTCGTTCCGCATCAACATCTTGCGTTTCCTCTTTTCTTGCCAGCAAGGAAACATTGATCGTACCATCTTCTTTTACATCAATAATCCGGCCTTCAACTTTTTCTCCAATCCGCGGCTCTTGCTGTCTTTGCGACTCATGTATGAATCCTTTAAAACCTTCGATGGTGTAGATCCAACTTCCGACTTTAGCCGTTCTATAAATATGTCCTTGCACATTTTTATTAAAATTTGCTCTTGTTGCTTTTACAGAAATAGATTCAATCACTGGGTCCGTGGCTAGCTTTGCGTAAAGGAGATAATTGCTGCTTAGCTTTAAGGTAATATAAACTAAATCTCCAGGTTTGGGCCAAACGGATTTATGTACAGGCAAATCATCAATACCTAACAAGATATCCTTTGGAAGTCCAATATTTAAAAAGACACCAATCCTTGGATTTGAGTCGGTTACCTTCACCCAAGCATAATGTCCAATCGCTATTTCAGGAATATTGGTTGAAGCAGAGATTCGACCTTCTGAATCAACATATAGAAAAACCTCAACTTGATCATTTTCTTCAAATTCTTGATGGGCTTGATTAAAATGAAGTAATACATCTTCATTTCCATCTGTTAAAAAATACCCAAACGAAGCTTTCCTAGCTACAGTTAATGTGGTTGTTTGACCAATTAATTCATTTAAAGACATATATATATCCTCTTTTCTTTTCACGGAGAATTAGTTTATCTCATTCGGAGCGCCTATTTATCCGTTTGAACGTGCGCTTCCTTTTTAAATAGTTGTTTGAACTGCTATATTTTACTATAATGTACCCATAAAGGGAAACTTTAGCAGGCATGAGCTTAATATAATGTTTATAAAATGGAGGTTTTGTTATGTCCAAAGATAGTTCATTTGATATTGTATCTCAAGTTGACTTATCGGAAGTGTCAAATGCGATTGCCCAAACAATGAAGGAAATTGGTACACGCTATGATTTTAAAGGCAGCAAAAGTGAAGTCTCACTGGATAAAGATAAAGAGGAACTGGTCCTTGTTTCCGATGATGAATATAAAATGGACCAACTAAAGGATGTTTTATTTAGCAAATTAATAAAACGTGGAGTTCCAGTAAGGAATCTTGACTACGGAAAAGTCGAAGGAGCTTCAGGCGGAACCGTTCGTCAACGAGCTAAACTAGTTCAAGGAATTAACAAAGAAAATGCTAAAAAAATTAATACCATCATTAAAAATAGCGGCGTCAAGGTGAAAAGTCAGGTTCAGGACGACCAAGTACGTGTTAGCGGTAAAAACCGGGATGATTTACAAAAAATAATCTCCCTTGTGCGCGAAGCTGATTTAACAGTGGATGTCCAATTTATAAATTACCGATGAAAAAACAGCGGAAGGATTATAAAATCCTTTCGCTTTTTTTATCATTATTATTTTTCATAATTTGACCCATTTATCTAAAACTAATAAGGAGTAAACACTTGGAGGTTTTAGGTAATGAGCAATAATAAAAATCAACAAAAGAAGACCTTTCCAGCACAACATCAAAATCATCAGCCTGGCATAGAAAGTGAAATGAATCCACTGCCCGTCTCGGTCGACCCCAATTATCAACCAAGTGGAAAATTAACTGGTAAAACTGCAATTATTACTGGTGGTGACAGTGGGATTGGCAAATCAGTTGCGATTTATTTTGCCAAAGAAGGGGCAGACGTAGCGATTATTTATTTGGAGGAGCATCAAGATGCAGAAGAAACCAAGCAATTAATTAAAGCGGAAGGACGAAGATGCCAGCTTTATTCCGGCGACATAGGCAGTGAAGATTTTTGTAAGGATACCGTGAATAAGATTCATTCTGAATTTGGCAGGCTAGATATACTTGTTAATAACGCAGCGGAACAACATCCGCAAAAAAGTTTATTATCAATCACTTCACAACAATTGGAAAAGACGTTCCGAACAAATATTTTCTCCTTTTTCTATATGACCAAAATGGCTCTCCCTTTTTTAAAAAAAGGGGCATCGATTATTAACACTGCTTCCATTACGGCCTACAAGGGGCATGAACAATTAGTGGACTATTCTTCAACCAAAGGAGCAGTAGTTTCCTTTACCCGCTCTTTAGCACTGTCCCTTGCACCTCAAGGAATTCGGGTAAACGGTGTGGCTCCAGGTCCAATATGGACACCACTGATTCCTTCGACTTTTACAGCAGATCAAGTTGCTACCTTTGGTTCAAATACGGCAATGGGTAGAGCAGGACAACCGTATGAATTAGCAGCCAGTTATGTTTTTCTTGCCTCAGATGACTCATCCTATATGAGTGGGCAAATGATTCATGTAAATGGCGGGGAAATTATTAACGGATAAAAAAATGTCGGGGAAAGCCCCCGACATTTTATCGCTTGTTTTTTCTTAATTTAAGAATAAATAACGTAAATAACAGGTAAACAACAACTAACCCTGCAATTAATGGAAAATTGATGCCGCTTTTTTCAGTTGCAACATATACTTCCGAATTATCCCGATCTAAAATAATCATATATTTATTATCATGACTATTAACTTTATCTCCTCCAAGTAAGCCCCTCAGTTCTTTTCCATCTTCAATTTGTTCATTTGTTAATGTTACGCTTTGAGACTTACTCGAATTATTGATCGCAATAATGGATGTTTCCCCTTTATACACTCGTTTATAAACAGCCATTCCCTTTTGATCATAGAGCATCTCCATGGTTCCTCTAGTTAAGGATGGAAGTTGATTCCTTAATTCGCCCACCTTGGTAATGTAATCAATCAATTCTTTTTCAGCCCTGAAGCTCATTTGCCCGCGGTTATCCGGAATACCTCCTCCATTTAAAGCAATTTCGGTCCCATAATTAATAATAGGAACTCCCGGGGTGGTATAAAGGTACAACAATGCTGTTTTCCAGCGTGAGCCTGGGAATTGTTTTTTTGCGACAATGTCGCTCGTAAATCTTGTGGTATATTCATTATCCAAAAAATTTGGTCTTAAAAATGATTGCTGATTTTTATCTACATCCGAGTATAGTGAACTAAAGGATTGATCAGTACTTGCAAAAGTATTTCTTAATTTTTCACTATATTGATACGTAACAACACTGTCTATCCCAGCACCTGTATATGCTTGCATATCTATAGGATTATCTTTGGAAATGACCCCTAACAGGAAAAAGTCTTTCTTTACCTTCTTAACTTCAGTTGAAAAATCAGTCCAAAAGCTGAGTGGAACATAATTTACTTCCGGTAAGCTCATCCCATCAATATCTGTTTTATTGATCCACCATTTTGCTGTGTCTATTAAGTATTTCTTTACTTCTGGGCTGTCCTGATTAAGATCGGGCAATCCATCAATCCAGCCTTGCTCAAGTTCCTTCTGATTTTCATTTCCAGATGCGATATCTTGTTTTACATGAAACCAGTCTTTTTTGCTGGTATCACTTAGCCAAGGATGGTCAACTGCTACATTATTTGTAACAAAATCAAAGATCACTTTCATTTCTCGTTTATGAGCTTCTTTTACTAACGTTTGGAAAGTCTTCATAGTTCCAAAATGTTCGTCAACTTTGTAGAAATCCTTAACCCAAAAGCCATGGTATCCATTCTTACCATTGTCAAAAATGGGGGTTAATCGAATCGCAGTAAATCCCATGTCATGTATGTAATCTAACTTATCTATAATTCCCTGAATATCTCCGCCATTATATGTTAATGGATCTTTTGCATTTACATCAATGTCATTATTCCGATCTCCATTGTTGAAACGGTCAATCATAATGGAATAAACCGATTCATCCTGCCATAAGCGTTCTTTCTTTTCAACGGCCGCATGTGCAGAAAGCGATGAGTTTAGTAATAACAAGATTAAAATAAGTGTAATTTTTTTCATATAGTTATATCCTCCTCTAAAAAAGGGAAGAGGATATCCTCTTCCCTACACTATTTTAATCTAATCAAGTTTTTATTCCAAATTTAAATTCTTCCTTCTCTCAGAAAATCAACCTAATTCACTAGGTTAATATTATACTCCTTAAACCATGTGTGCAGTTGCACAAGGTACGCCAATAATTGAGGACCTGTCATCAACTGACCAAACCAAGGTTCTTGAAATGAATTTCCACCAGACTTCACGATATTTTCAAGTTGCTCTTTATTAAAAAATTCATGTAATGCGGAGGATTTATCCTGTAAAATATTCTCCACCTGTTTTTGGACAGCAATGGTGTAAGCAGGATTGTGGGTCTTCGGATAGGGGCTTTTTTTCCGATACAGTACTTCTTCCGGTAAAATACCTTCAAATGCTTTTCGGAGGATCCCCTTTTCTCTCCCGCGATACATTTTAATTTCCCACGGGATATTCCATACATATTCTACAAGTCGGTGATCAGCAAATGGAACCCTGACTTCTAGACTTGCACCCATGCTCATCCGGTCTTTCCGATCAAGCAATGTAGTCATAAAGCTTATCATATTAATATAAAATAGCTCTCTCCGTTTTGATTCCTCCACGCTTTCACCATCTAATCTTGGCGTTTCGGCGATCGCCTGATCATACTTTTCCATAACATAATCATTCAATTTAAGTTTATCCCGCCAATGTGATTTCAACAAATTTTGTCGTTCCACTAATGACCGCATCCACGGAAACCCTGCTCGTTCAAGGTCTTGTTTTCGATGAAACCAAGGGTACCCGCCGAAAATCTCATCCGCACATTCCCCTGAAAGACTGACAACAAAATCCTGTTTGATTTCCTTACAAAACCAAAGTAACGAAGAATCAACATCTGCCATCCCAGGAAGATCTCTTACATGGGTCGCTTCCACCAAGTCATTAACCAATTGCTCCTGAGTAATAATTTTGTTATGGTGAATGGTATTAAATTTATCCGTAATCATTTGAATATATTTTCCATCCGCATCTGGTTGAAATTCAGTTGAGGAAAAATATTTGTCATTTCCTTCATAATCAATGGAGTAGGTGTGGAGCTGCCCTTTGTTTTGGTCCTGAAAACCTTTCGCAGCAATCGCTGTAATGATGCTTGAATCTAAACCGCCAGACAAGAATGTACTTAATGGAACATCCGAAACTAGCTGCCTCGTTACAGCATCTGTTACTAAATAGCGGACCTTTTCTGCCGTCTCCTCCACGCTGTCCTTATGTTCTTCACTTTTTACATTCCAATAACGCCAAATTTTTAGACCATTCTTCGATAATGTTAGAGCATGTGCTGGTCTTAGCTCATTTATTCCCTTAAAGACTCCGGAACCTGGCGATCTAGATGGACCAATTCCAAAGATTTCAGCAAGACCTTCTTGATTGATTTCAGTTTTCACCTCTGGATGGGCTAAAATAGCCTTGATTTCAGAAGCAAATAAAAGACCCTTCTCATGTTCCTTGAAGAATAGAGGTTTTACCCCTAAACGATCGCGTCCAATAAAGAGCTGTTCCTTCTTGCTATCCCAGACAGCAAATGCATAAATTCCGTTCAAATAATTTACACATTCTTCCGCCCATTCTATATAGGCAGATAATAGAACTTCTGTATCAGAATGACCTTTAAATGAATATCCTTTAGTATGGAGAACTTTGCGGATATCTTCTGTATTATACAATTCCCCATTATAGCAAATGGTGTAATTATATCCGTCTTTTTGTTTGGACATTGGCTGTCTTCCCCCTTCAGGGTCAACAACAATCAGTCTTTTATGACCAAAAGCCACATTTGCATCAGACCAGATGTTTGTTTCATCAGGGCCTCTTTTTGCCAGAGTATTTGTCATTTTGGTCAGTGTTTCTACTTCGTTTTTGAGTGACCTATCAAAATTAATCCAGCCTGTAATGCCACACATTTCCTTTCACACTCCTCATTAACAGAACTACTGTACATGAATCATGTTTTATAGTATTCAGCCCATAAGAATTGGTTAATTGTCCAAAAAAAAAGCGGAAGCTGGGTAAGGAAGTCAGATTTTTAAGATAAAAAAATAATACTTTATTTTTCAGTTATAAAATCCCATGAAGATGTCTAAAAAGAATATGATATCATCTGGCACGGAGGTTAATAATGAATCGACAACAACGAATGAGACTATACGATTATCAAGAGAGAGCCTACACAGAAGGAACGGTTGAACAAATTAATGACCAATGGATCTTCTTTGATGAGGAAACGGAAGAAGCTGAAATGTTAGATGATTACCTTCAGCAAGAAATTGAAGTCTTCCGAATGAACCGTTGGAAGAAAGGTAAATTGTATGAAACAGGAAAAATCCGGATTGGAAATGAAGCAACCATGCTCCGAAATCATGATTTAGTCAGGATTAGGAAACATTTAGTTTATTCGCTTGAAAGGCTTTTAGATGGGGTAAATGATGATGCTTTTTTTCAATTTGTTACCACTCTAAACTCCTTAAACTTTTCCATTTACGATTGCATCTACTGTTATAATCATTTATCTTTCTTATCGGATGAAAATCGCAAAGATGGGGTAAATTTTATAGTTTTCGATAATCAGGATCAAATTTGTAATGTCCAACACCATTTTTGCTATTACGAAAAGGTGAATGATCGATTTGAATTTACATTAAATACAGGAAAACGATTAGTGATAGAGAAAATGATTTCATAGATAAAAGGCATGGGAAATTCAAAAGGCTGCCGAATTGTTCGACAGCCTTTACAAGATAACATAAAATTTATGGGTTTAAAAATGACATTGGCAATCTTCCACCCAGATATAAAACAAGAACCCATGCAACGACAAACTGAATCCAAAATACAGAAGTTCTTCTGTTATTAGCCACACGGCTAAGAATCATTTCGAATAATCCGATTATCCAAAGTCCGACAACCGCTTTTAAAACATACCAAACATCAATTTTGTAAACCGAAAATAGAAGCCCTGCACCAGTTGCAATAATAAGCAAATATAATACTCGTAAAATCATTTTAACAATTTTTGCACCTTTTTCTTTTCCACCCTTATGTAAAAAAAGTGCTACTACAAATAGAATTAATGCTAAAAGCCAAGCCGTAATATGACCGTGAATCAAGTTAGTTCCTCCTTATGTATAAAATTTCTTTTAATTCGAACCTTATCATACCATAAACAGTATATAAACACGAAAAAAAGCAAGTCAAATAAAGTAATAAATAGAAGAATGCTATAAATTATTTTTCAAGTATAGCTTTATTCTTGAATAGTATTCTTCAGTGTCCCAATTTTTTCAATTGTGACTGCCATTTGATCACCTGGAGATAAAAATTTAGGGGGCTTAAACCCTTTCCCTACACCAGCTGGTGTGCCAGTTGCAATAACATCACCAGGTTCCAGTGTCATTCCATCTGATAAAATGGAGATAACCTCTTCAATTGGAAAAATAAAATTCTTAGTATTTGAATTCTGTCTTAATTCTCCGTTTACTTTCGTCTCGATATTTAGGGAATTCGGATTATCGATAGAACTTTTATGAACAATGCAAGGTCCCATCGGACAGGTTGTGTCAAGGCTTTTGCCGATGAAAAACTGCTTGTGCCTCGATTGCAAATCTCGTGCGGTTACATCATTAATAATGGTATAGCCAAAAATGTAATCCAATGCCTTATCTTTTTTTATTGCCCGCCCCTTTTTACCAATGATGACGGCAAGCTCGCCTTCATAATCAAGTTGAGCCGTTATATTTTTGTGATTTAGGACCATTTCATTAGGCCCAATAACTGTTGTTGGTGCTTTTGTAAAGACCATAATATGTTCAGGGATATCGGCTTCACTCCCCATTTCAATCGCATGTTCTGCGTAATTTTTCCCGACACAAAAAATATTCTTACTTGGTCTCGGAATAGGAGCAAGCAAAGTTACCTGTTCAATTGGGACGAAAAAAGATGAAGTTTGTCCGCAATTAGTAACCCAATCCAGAACCTCTTTCACCTTTTCAATAAAGAGATCTCCTAAGTCGATACATTTAAGCAGGGAAGGAGGAAAACTTCTTATGCCCATTCTTGCTTCTTCAGCAAGGTTTAACAAAAGGACTGTGGCCTCAGTTTGGTCAAGCAATCCAACGAACAATTCATGGTTATATTCTACTGTCACAAATTTCACTCTTTTTCACCTCAATATGATTGTCTCACAATTAATATATTAAAAGAAATAACTCCCTCGAACAAATTTAATGAACAAAAAAGCCGAACCCTATTTAAAGGAAATTCAGCCCCTAACCATTCATAACTTAATGCCTCTTATTACCTGAGATTATTTAAACAATGACGCTGGAATATGAATCCCTGATGCCTCTAGGCGATCATAAAATTTGGGGCGGACACCAGTCGGTATAAGTTGTCCAATAATTTTCCCCTCAGAATTAATTCCTTTTTGTTTAAAGGAAAAGATGTCTTGCAGAACGATATTTTCTCCTTCCATTCCTTGAACTTCAGTAATATTGATAATTTTCCTTGTTCCATCCATTAAACGAGTTTGCTGGATAATCACATCGATTGCTCCTGCAATTTGCTCTCGAATGTCTTTAATAGAATTATTCAATCCTGCTAAAAGGACCATTGTTTCCAAACGGCTAATCATATCCCTTGGACTATATGAGTGCCCTGTAGCAAGTGAACCATCATGGCCAGAATTCATTGCCTGAAGCATATCAAGCGCTTCTCCACCACGGATTTCTCCGATAATAACACGGTCTGGTCTCATTCGTAACGATTTCTTGAGAAGCTCTCGAATCGAAATGGCTCTTTTACCTTTTATTTCGGAAGGTCGAAGTTCTAGTGAGATTACATGACCCTGTCCCAACTGAATTTCGGCTGCATCCTCAACCGTTACGATTTTTTCTTCATCAGGTATAAAATTGGAAAGGGCATTCAGAGTGGTTGTTTTACCAGACCTCGTACCACCGCTAACAAACATATTCAAGCGGGCTTTCACGCATGCATCTAGAAAAAATGCCATTTCCTCTGTCACTGTCCCAAAGTTGATTAGATCTTCAATTTGGTAGGGATCCTTTGAAAATTTCCTGATTGTAATGGCTGGTCCATTTAATGCAAGGGGAGGAATGATGGCATTAACACGTAAGCCATTAGGCAGCCTAGCATCTACCATTGGCGAACTTTCATCGATTCTCCATCCAAGTGGGGCAAGAATTTTGTCTATCATTGTTTTGACATGTTCATTGTCACGGAATTGTATTGACGTTAATACCAATTTTCCTTTACGTTCACAGTACACCTGGTTAGGTCCATTTACCATAACCTCTGAAACATCTTCATCTAAAATAAGGGGATTTATGGGTCCAAAACAGGTTAAGTAGTCGATTAGTTTCCACCTCCATAAAAAAGAAATAGCCCCGCCTTTACCAAAGGGGGGATAGAATTCATAGAATACCATAGATACATAGAACAACTATGCAGACATGAATATCCATTATGAAACACCCTAATCTTTCGGTAACTGGCTGGCTTAGTGTAAATGCACCTTAGCCCCTATAGCTTTGCGTCACTGATTTTCATCAGGTTTGCCTTTATCGAGAAACAGTGTTTATTTCCGACTGATCTCTTACTCATATAATAGTCCCTTTCTAAACAACCGAAAACCCAACTTATTTATTATTTTCTGTACAAGCAAATAGGTAATTATAACTATTTCTAATCGATCGTTCTACAAATGAATATTAAACATCGTATACGATTCTTGATTTCAATAATTTTGGGCGTATCAATCACATTACCTTTACCCATACATAGGATGTAGAAGATACTATGAAAAAAGGGTGTTGAAAATGCCAGCAATTGTTGGAGTTGCACAGGTCATTACGCTTGGCAGCAGTTCTGTCTTCCATATTGGCGATGTATATAAAATTATGCCATTTTCTACCGCAAAAACATTTTCTGGCGCTGGTTCCTTTAACACTGGGGAAAGCTTACAACTTCAAAATAATGTAAGTTCCACTAATACAAGTGATTCAGATGTTTACGATCAAGGGATTGCACTTAATGCTTAATGAATGGGTGATTTTAAATGAACTTTTATATCCAGCAGTCCATTCAGATTAATTTCATAAAAATTGGCGGGATTACCAATTCCTCAGTCTTACAAATAGGTAGTGCTGGGATTATTAAACCGATGGCTCATTTATATAATACTGGCGGATTTACTGGACCTGCACCACAAACAATCAAATCTTCAGGCTCTTTATTAGGGACACCATCAGTTCCCCTACAAGCCGCAGTAAGAAAACAGGATAAATAGGCCGCCGATCTTATAATAATCAATACGTTTATTGGAGAAATAATTGTGAGGTGATTACATGTATCAGGATTATTCCCAATATCTTCAATGGCTGCAGATGTGTATTCAAGCTCAGGAGCAAAGAATTCAGTCTTTAGAGAGCACTCTCCAAAAAATGCAAGCAGAAATCAAACAATTATATGAAAAACAGGCCATCCATGTAGACAAAATTGAGTATAAATTTGATCAACTAAAGGTAGAGACTCTTGAAGGTACGTTAAACATTGGTCTAAATCCATCCGAATTAGCAGGAATTGAAGACTTTGCCGTACAAAATCAATCCTTATCCACCCCAATATCACCAAAAGATCAAATGCAAAGATCAATGAAAATCGAGGAAGCCATTTATAGATATTTAGAATCGGATTTACCTCCTATGGTGGAAGCTACTCAGAGAGAATTGAACGTTCTGCCAAATGACGAGTATTTAGCATTTATAAAACAAGACATCATTAAACAGCTTCCGAGTAGGATAGAACATCATTTAAACACCCATCCTGCGGACAATCGCACGATTGCTGATACCCCTTCAGATGATTTAATTATTGAAGCATTAAAGAAGGAAATACAAAACGGGGTAATGGTCTTTTTTAGTAATTTACCTGATAACCTGAAAGGGATGCATACAGAATGAACTTTGTAGTTTATAACCGTGAACTCTTTGTCCAAAACATCAAAATCACCGGGGTGGCAAGTTCCTCGTTAGTAATGGTGGGAGATACAGAAACAATCCAGTTAGCCTCTACTTTTGATACCCCTGCGGAATCATTAATTATAGGTCCTTTTGTTCCGCTATCACCGGAGTGAACAACATGCTGCAGAGAACCTCTTGTGTAGATACAATTAATATTAAAATCGTCTCTTTTTCCTCTACGGTACAGATAGGGGATTCCTGTATTATCAATGGTCTTTCAAGAGCACTCGCGGTCCAAAGGGAGAGCGAAGTGTTTTATGGAAATGAAGGGGATTTATCCTCTTACCAGGTCTATTCCGAACCTATTCCATTTCTCCCTATTAATGAATCTTTCACATATTCCCGTCAAAATCCTAACCCACTAATTAAGGTTGGCCGAATTGATATTACGGGGATATCTTCAGCTTCCCTCTTGCACGTTGGAAGCAGCAACCATGTTTCCATGGAAGCTAGAATTAAACATATTCGACAGTTATATCCAAGTCCTAGAAATGGCAGAAACGAAGGAGAACAAGGACAAAGATAAATGCATAAGTTACTCTTAAGGATAAAAGTAACTTTTCTAAAAAGGATGTTAGTTATGCCAGCGATTATCGGTCCCGTCCAAATCGTTCATGTAAGTGGCGGTATTGTTCAATTTGGCGATACGGTATATATCTCTCCAAAAAGTGCCTCTAAGACAAATGCAGGCTCAGGTGCATTTAACACCGGTGGAATCGTCGTAACGAATTCGGGATTAAGCGGAACCAATGTACTTGATACGAACTTAATCGATCAGCCAATTGTGGGTAATAATTAAAAAAATGACATAAACCATAAGATGGTCTATGTCATTTTTTATTGAATTATTCTCTCTCAACCTTCAAAATATGAGCCCCGTCAAAGAAAAACAAATACCTCTCATTGACCTTCCTTTTCCAGATTTGTTCAATTGCACGGGTATATAAGTTAATTTGCATCTTATAGCGGTTTTCAAGAATTGTCTTGGCTTGGTCAAACCCGCCTTTATAGCGATCAGTTATCCGATCTGACTTATAATCCACTAAAACCAGCCCATCTTCATCCTCTAAGATACAGTCAATAATCCCTTGCACAAACACAGATTCATCTTCCTCGTTCCAATTAGGATACACATCACGAGCATGCATAGAAAGTGTAAATGGAACTTCTCTGTTGAGTGTTTTAGCATTAAAGTATCTTCGCCCCAATTCGGAATCAAAAAAATGAATAATCAAATTTTTATCGATTACTGCTGCTTGTTCCAGGGTTAATAATTCATTATTGACCATCCAAGTTAATTGTTCCTGAAGTGACTCTTGATTCACTGGCTTAGTTAAATCGACGTGCTGCATGACCATATGCATAGCAGAGCCTCGTTCGGCTGGGCTTAATTGCTTTTCCTGCATAAATTTAGGACGTTTTACTATTGATTTTTTAAAGTGGTTCACTAGATCGGTCCCACTTTGTTCATCCGCCATTTCCCTTTGTCGCTTTATTTCTGAAACAGATTGTTTCGAACGATGGCTTGCTGCATTCGAAAAAGAATATTCCCAATCTAAGCGGGCCCGGATTTCTTCAGCAAATGGTGACGCAGTCTCGACAAGTTCCCCTTTTTGTACTCGTTCAAGAAGTTGATTTTCTTCTAGTTCTTCTTCTGTTTCTTTCTGTTTCACCTCTTCAGCACTTAGCAAAGAAATTTTCCATAAAGAAGGGTGACTCGTGATATCTTCAGGTATCAGGGGATTTATCGTTTCTTTATTCCTTAATTCTTTACTGTCCTGATGACGAACAAGGGCCGGACCAATCCAATCAATATAGCTTGAAACTGCTGCCCGTTCGTAATCTTTCAACAGCCATTCAGTATTTGCTGCCACATCATTCCATTGATCTATTCTTTTGAGTGCATCTTTTAATGTTGCGGTTAAATAAAGTTTTTCCTTTGCCCTTGTCATGGCTACATATAAGACACGCATTTCTTCGGCGAGCATTTCCATTTTCTTTTTTCGCTTAAAAGCAATTTGTGGTAAAGAAGGATACGAAATTCTTTTTTCTGCATTTACATACTTAGAAGCAAATCCATATTCTTTATCAAGCATATATGGTTTACGAATATCTGCCATATTAAAGGTTCGGGCCATTCCCGCCATGAATACGACAGGAAATTCAAGCCCTTTGCTGCTATGAATAGTCATAATTCGAACTACATCCTCTTGCTCTCCAAGTGCCCTTGCTGCCCCGAGGTCGTCTCCTCTTTCCATCATACGTTCAATAAACCGCAGGAACCGGAACAGACCACGGAAAGAAGTGCGTTCATATTGCCGTGCTCGATCATATAGTGCACGCAGGTTTGCTTGACGCTGCTTTCCTCCTGGTAAGCCTCCGACAAAATCATAAAACTGGGTATCTCTATATAACTGCCAAATTAACTCAGACAAAGAACCCTGTCTTGCCATAGAGCGCCATTCTGTCAAAAAGTCATAAAAGCGGCGCAGTTTTTCGTAAAATGCAGCCGTATTTTCAGCTTGTTTACTTTTGCAAAAAGAGGTAACTGCCTCCCAAAATGAACCTCGCTTTTGTTGAATACGAATGATGGATAGTTCCTCCTCATTCAACCCAACGATGGGGGACCGTAATACAGCGGCAAGAGGGATGTCTTGGAATGGATTATCAATAACACGCAGGAGTGAAATCATAATGGCCACTTCCGTTGCGTTAAAGTACCCTGTTGAGAGGCTGGCATAAACGGGAATCCCTTGCTGCTTGAATTCTTCAATGATCTGCGGTGCCCATGTCATCGAACGAAGTAGAATAACTGTATCTCGATACATGAGCGGCCGAGTAGATTTCGTTTTTGGATTATATACTGGTGCTCCAGTAGCAACTAACTCCTTAATTTTAGAAGCAATAACCCTTGCTTCGAGTTGGGATTGTTCCAGTCCAACTGCATCAAATTCTTCTAGTTCTGCCTCTGCCTCACCTTCAGATGGCGCAGTTGATGATTCCTTTTCTTCAACGTTTTGGTTAATAAGCAGAAGTTCAACCGGAAAGGGCTCATCTTCTGGATAGGGTGCGCCAGCACGTAACTCTGCTGCCTCGTCATATTCGATTTCGCCAACCTTGACACCCATAATTTGTTTAAATAAATAATTGGTCGCATCAAGTACTTCACTTCTGCTTCGGAAATTGCGTGCTAAATCAATACGTAATCCTGTTGAATCTCCGTCAACTTTAAAGCGGGTATACTTGCCTAAGAAAAGATTCGGCTCAGCCAATCGAAAACGGTAAATGGACTGTTTAACATCTCCGACCATAAACATATTTCCATTGTGCTCTTCTTTCTTCGTGACAAGTTTCAGGATGGTTTCCTGCACCATATTTGTATCTTGATATTCATCACAATAGACTTCTTTAAAATGCCTTTGGTATGCCAGAGCCGCTTCCGATGGAAGAAATTCACCCTCAGTTGAGATTTCCTTTGTCAAAATGCCAAGGCAGTAATGTTCTAAATCAGCATAATCGACAAGTCCTTTTTCTCTTTTAACCTTTGAAAACCGCTGAGAAAATTCCTTCACAAGATGAACCAATGTTTCTATTAACGGCCGCATCTCTTCCATATCACGTAAAAAGCTTTCAGGTTTTCGAGAGAATAATTCCCCTTTTATATCTTGAATTTTTTTCTTTGCCTTATCGCGAAGTTTTTGGGCCTTCTCCGTTAGTTCTTTATCAAAGTGATCACCTTTCACTTGTTTTGCCCGTGAAAAAGACCAGGTCATTAATGCTTGATAAAGTGTTTCCCAAGAATCCTTTTTGGCAAGCAGGAGAGTATCAATTACCATTAAATCATCTAGAAAATTTTCGGCTCTAGGTGCTGGTCCGCCTGGAAGTTTCGTTAATTCTAACCCTCGGTTGATCATTTCTCTAGCCGCTTCTAATTGTAGTTCAATATCAAAAAGCAGGTCCTGTATAAAGGGAAGATCCTCTATATTATGAATCGATGAAGTATCATACATATTTATTATGGACCGTAAATATTGATCTGGCTCTGGATTTGAGCTAGCAAAATCGTAAATAGACCGAACAATATCCATTAAGGCAGCATCGCTGCGGTCATTAGTGAATGAATCCACCAGGTTAAAAAAGGCGGCATTATCTTTTTGGCCATATTCTTCCTCAAATAACTCGTCCATCACTTCATCCCGGATTAATTGCGCCTCTGTTTCATCAGCAATTCGAAACCCTGGATCTACGTCGATTAGGTAATAATATTTTCGGATGACTTCCATACAAAAGGAGTGAAGAGTTGAAATAGATGCTTTGTTTAATAAACTAAGCTGCTTTCTTAAATGGCGAGAACTTGGGTCCTCATCAATAGCTTTTTCTAGGGCCTCCCCTATTCGATGCCGCATTTCAGCTGCCGATGCATTCGTAAAGGTCACTACTAATAATTCATCCACATCAATCGGATCTTCCTTTGAAAGAATTTTTTGAATGATTCTTTCTACGAGGACTGCCGTCTTTCCCGAACCAGCCGCTGCCGCGACGAGTATGTCTCTATCTTTTGCCATTATTGCCTTCCATTGGTCATCAGTCCATGTTGCATTTTCTGGCTTGGGGGGAATAACAACCTTACTCATATTCTCGAACCTCCTTCCTAATCAATTCTAGTACATCTTCCTTCGAGTGCGGTGTGAGAACCCGGAATTGATTAGTCTCAATAGCCTCGTCAAATTGACAAACTGATTTAAAAGAACAAAATGTACAAGGTGTTTTATCCTTTAATTTATATGGTGCTAGATCAATCTGACCATCGATAATAGCGTTACCTGTTTTTAGATATAATTTACGGACATAAGTTTTCAGGTCATCAAACTCTGATAGACTGGCAACTTTTGATTTTTTCGATAAATTTCCATCTTTTTTGATGCCAGCTGCAATAATTTCTGAATCACCCGATTCGAGCGTTTTGTCCATAAGCCGAATTACGTTTTGATCACTTACCATTAATCCGTTCATTTTAAACTTTTTCATGATTTCCTTTTCGATTTCATCAATCGTCAACATTTTGGTTGTATTAATAAAAGGATTATGAACATGGAAATAGAGAACACCTGCAGGACTGGCTTTCATTTCTACCAATTCATTCGAATGGGTCATGACAATATCAAGGTAGGTTAACATTTGCAGTGCAAGCCCATAATACACTTCGCTAAAATTGACGTCCTTTTCACTTGACTTGTAGTCGATAACTCGTAGAAAGACACTGTCATCTGCAGCTTTTGCCTGATCGACTCGATCAATTCTACCAGCTAACTCCATTATTTTCCCATTTTTCAGTGAGAATGATAATGGCGGCAGTTTTCCGTTTGGTCCAAATCCTAATTCCAAACCAATAGGTGAAAAACCACTCACTTTAGCATGCTCACTTAAAACAACAGAGGCACGGGTAATAATTTGCTCCAATTTCCTTTTTATATAATGATGTCTCTCTGAACTTAATAATATTTCATTTTGCAGTTTAGGGGCTAAAGTCATGACTGCTTCCTTCGAGAGCTCTTCACATTGTTTCCTTGAAAGCTCTGCCCAAGAAAGGTTTTGTTCATTGACAATATCCGCAATCTGTTTTAAGGCTGCATGAAACAACTCCCCGATATCAGGAGCCTCTAACCGATATACTTGGCGGTCGCGGAGCTTTAAACCGTGCTGAGCGAAATGAGAAAAAGCACAAGAGTTATATAGTTCCATTCTGGAAACACTCGCTTGAATGGCTTCGCCATATAATTCATCTGCGGTCTCTGTTGAAAGTTTTACGACTGGGTTCGAATAAAACAGGCTTGAAAACACTTTTTGGGCCTTGTCCTTCCCTGAACTCTCGAGATAGTAGTTATAAACATCCCACCAAACATCAGAAATAGGATATCCTCGTTTTTTCCATTGCAGTTGGGAATTGAGGTAAGACAACGTAGTTGTAAAATTTGAAATAAAACCTAGTTGACTCCGTTCCGAAACTTGTGATGGATCTGAAACGTAGAAAAGCTCATTTGCATTTGGAAACATATCTTTTAATCTCTTAATATACGAGGAAGGAATTAACGCTTTTCCTTCATCATTCGCAAGTGGAAAACACACAAAAAGAGCTTCAGATGGTGCGGTAAAAGCTTTATAGGCTAGATAGTTTTCATCGAGCAACCTTGTCCTGCTGCTCGGTGCAATATTGACCCCAGCTGCCAAAAGCATTTCCCTGTCTTCATCTGAAAGAATCCCTTCATCCGAAATTTTCGCCGGCAGTATTCCTTCAGTGACACCCACCACAAAGACAATTTTTATTTCATTCAGCCTTGATTTTTCTAAATCCCCAACCAAAACCTGGTCCAGTGCAGGTGGAATAAGTGAAAAATGTAAGGATTCAAAACCTGACTCTAACACCGCCGCGAATGACTTTAATGAGACTAGCTCATCCCCAAGTATTTCAACATATTCATCGAGCAGATCAATTACAGCATTCCAGACTTGTTCGTGCTCACGCATTTTTACAAGATTACCCTTTTCCTCGGCATCTGCCTTCCACTTTTCAAGCTTTGCGGGGACATCCAATTCCTCTAGTAATAAATAGATGGCTTCGCAGAGTTTTCTTCCTGAATCCGCTTTTTTCAATCTTCTTGATAGACGTAATAACGGCGCTGTTATCATCAGTTTTAATTCATTTAACTCTTGTTCCATTTCTTTTTCTGCATCGGTTTGAGAGTTAACCTCTAATTCCAGCCCTCTAATTCGTCGATAGCTCCAACGATCTTTTTTCGTCCATTTACTTCCGTTTATTCCGTAAGCCAGACAATAATTTTCTAGCTTGTCCATTCTCTCGCGCATTTTTGCGGTATTTTCCTGGATAGGGAATAATAATTCTGTCTTAATCACTCTAAATACCGGTTCATAGCGCCAATAAGAATTAATCACTTCAAGACTTGATCGGATTAATTCAATTAAAGGATGGTTCAGCATCGTCCTTTTTTGATCAATAAAATAGGGAATCTGATGATCGTTGAAAACTGGTTCAACAATCTCATGATAGTCCCCCCCATTTCTGATTAACAATGCGATATCCCGGTACCTGAAATCCTTTGTTCTAACAAAATCACGAATCTCTCTGGCAATCCCTTCGATCTCGGCTCTTCTATTTACTGCTTGGCAAATATTAATTTGGGACGTATCCAAATATGGTACAACAGGCCGCGTATCAAATTTTTCTTCCAGATGACGCAATGATGGCTCAGTCCACTTTTTTTGCTCTTTTAAAAAGACTGGCTGCTCCATCTCGATCCCGTTTGCTTTAGCTAAATCATAAATGGAAAAACAAGTTCCACCGGATAAGCGGAATAAGTCTAGTTCATCAGGAGCTGAACCAACGGATAATTGATCGGTGGTTAGTGCGATTGATACGGTTTTACAATGCTTCATTAATTCCAACATTACACCATATTCCTGAGGTGAAAAACTATCAAAACCATCGATATATATTTCTGCATCCTTTAAATAGGTTGAATGGGACACTTTCTCCGCTAAGAGTGTAAAGTAATCCTCTGAATCAATATATTTACCAAAAATTTCATCCTCGAACTTTTTATAAATAATTTCTAAATCTTTGATTTTATCATTTAAGGCATTGGCGGCCGTTGCATCACCATTTGATTGAAATGCGTTATGAATTAACTCCTCTGGCCTTATACAATATCTTTTAAATTCAGTGATCATTTGCTCAAGCTGTTTGATAAATCCAGTTTTATCGGCAGCACGCTGAAAAAGTCCTAGCTGTTCCTTTTGCTCTTCAATAATTTTGCGAATGAGCATACTCATGCCTACACTGCTTAAATGAATTCGGCTAATCCCGCCTGTTTCTTGCAAAATCCGCCACGCTAGTCGTGAAAAACTATATACTTGAGCGCGGATCATTCCGCCGATAGCAGGGTCTGTTGCCAAGCGATATTCAGATAAAAAAGTCATCTGTTCAGGAACTATATAAATGATCGGTGTACCTTCTGGCTTTTCTTGCAGCCGCTCCTTTATTTCTTCTATGAACATAGCAGTCTTGCCGCTTCCTGAACGCCCGATTACCATTCTTAATGACATGTAAAAACCTCGCTTTCCACAACCACTCTTAAACTTTTATATCTCCCATTCTATCACAAAATAAGCACAAACGTTTGGAATACCCATATACAGATTCAAGCCATAAATGGTAAATTCTACGGTTTTATAACAGGAAGTTGATCTCCGCTCCAGGTGCGAGCGGTTCGCGGGCGTGCCGGGGAGCCTCCTCGGCGCTTAAGCGCCTGCGGGGTCTCCCCTGCCCCGTACTCCCGCAGGAGTCTTCCCCGCCTTCCACTCCAATCAACTTGTACTTACTTATCATTTTTCCAAACTTTTCTTTTTCTCTGGAAT
>NZ_NUZU01000074.1 GCF_002567005.1 Bacillus sp. AFS073361 | reverse complement strand
TCGTATTCTTCCTCCTCATCATCGTCATTAACAAACGAGGACTGAAACAAATTAGACGGTGGGTAAAGGCCGTGGCAGTCGCTCTTGATCCTTAAACATTTCACGCTGCATTTTGAATACCTCAGGCATAAAGGACGCTGCATTCCATTTAATCTTTCCTCTATCACGTATTGTCATATCGAACATCTCCTTCATTCATCATTATATACAAACAAACGTTCTGTATGCGAACAAAAAGAAAGAGACCAATTTTAAGTGGTCTTTAGGTATTCTTATTCAATTAAAGGACCCATATATACAGTATGATTTTTGACCGTAATCATCGTAAATAACGAAACAAAAACAGTCCTTTTCTATCTTTGTTTACTAGTTATCTTCAGTAAGTAATTATAGTTTTCCATGAAAAAACGAATAAATTATAATTTAAAAAGGATTCCAAGCTAAAGTTGAAATCCTTATAATCTTAACTCCAACAAATTTAAATTACCCATATGATAATCCTTAATGTTATTAACCTAGTTATGGTAAAACTCCTTATTCCATTAAACTGCCCCTTTAGCATTCCTGTAGAGAGT
>NZ_NUZU01000073.1 GCF_002567005.1 Bacillus sp. AFS073361 | reverse complement strand
GGAATATTTAAGCGTGATGCGGAACGGTGAGAACGTTTATTATCTTAACGCGAAGGGCCGTGCGCTAGTTAACTGCGACAAGGTCCGTAAGAGCACAGGCAAGTTCAGCATTATCTGATGCGAAATTATGTCTATATTGCGTTCGGTTGCCCGGCCACCTGGCGAAATGAAATACGTGTCACTAGTGAAGGTGCTACGAAGAAAGACCGAATTGTCTGCGTACCGGACGCCTTATTTAAGCAAGGCGATGTTTATACCGTTGTNNAAATTAAGCGAAGGGCTTCAAACGCAAGTATTTACATTAGCTGATTTTAACGCATAGGAAGGGGATAACAACATGTTCAGACGCAAAGAAGAGGTATATTCGATTAAAGAGTTTATGGCACGGAAAAACGAGGTTTTCGAGCTTACAGAGCAGGAAAAGAAGGTGTTTTTCGAATCTGGAGTATTAATTCCGCTGGCATTAGCGCCACTTTTAAAAGCAAAAATTGTTTTTGCGAATGAAGCCATTCCGGTGACTGTGGCAGCTTCATCAAATGCAGC
>NZ_NUZU01000072.1 GCF_002567005.1 Bacillus sp. AFS073361 | reverse complement strand
CTTATTGCAGTGGCCTCTATCTAATACATCTTTTTTGTCATTCATACGGAAACACCTCTTCTATTATTAGATTTGTATTTAAAGTATAATATAGTGTAGAATTAAAAAAAATACTCTATTATAAAAATATAAATAACGGTAAAATGTAAGTATAGAGAATGATATTGAGTCACTCTGTGAATGATTATTTTAAATTTAATAAATTAAATGATACTAATATTTAAAGTCGAGCTGCCATTCTAGGCGGCTTTTTTTCTTATTGTGCAAACGGGCAGTTAGTTCAACAAGCATTGGGCTGTCGGGGTATACGGAATTATTGATCTGTTTACGATTATATATAAAACAGAAAAACGGCTTTCAACTAACGAGCTTTATGAAATTAATGTTGTTTGTGGATAAATATACTTAAACTATATGGGTGCGATACTTCAAGAAGAAGTTCGCTAATTTTTCTTATTATATTATAATTATTGTGAATATTTATAATATGGAGGGAATCTATGGAACTTTCTAAGGAGTGGAATCTAGAAGATAGTGATTATATTAGAAAAAAGGTAATTGAATATAACCTTTCATTACTACCTGATGAAGTAAAACAATCATCTATAAAGGTTAGCCATATACTTAGAAATGATGAGGGAAAAATAGTTGGGGGGATTACGGGAACGATTTTCTGGTACCATCTACATATTGAGTATCTTTGGGTTGATTATTCATTAAGAGGAAAAGGATATGGAGAAGAGTTATTAAATCATATTGAAAAAACAGCTAAAGAAAATAATTGTAGGTTAATATTATTAGATACCTTTAGCTTCCAGGCACCAGACTTTTATAAGAAATGTGGATATAAGGTTATTGGTAAAGTTGAAGATCACCCAAAAGGATTTAACCAGTATTATTTTGAAAAAAAATTGACCTAACAATGTTGTTATAGGAAGTGAAAAATGTTTTTTTATTATTTAATGCTCATACTTGGAGTATTGTTTGTAGTAGGCTCAGCAATTTACTTCATTCTAATGTTTATTAACAAAGACTACCCGTTATTAGGAATAGGTAGATGCATTTTAACCTTTTTATTTGGTGTTTTACTTTTAGTTATCACTCTCCCAAGTTTAAAATATGTTGTGCTTAAGGACTATGATGTCGTCAGTGGGAAATGTGTGATCGAAATAGATTCATCAGGTCGTTCTTCAGAAGCGGACTTTAACATGCTTAATACAGATGAAGTGTTTAGCTTCAGAGATATTCCTCCATTGGATGCTTATGGAAAGTCAATCCCTTATTATTGTAAAGTTACAGTTACAAAAGACCATCAGTTTGAAGTTAGTTATAAAATATATGATGCTAAAACACAAAAGTTAATAGTAACAAGTAAATAGCCTTTGTTTACAGTTAAGTATTACCATAAAGTACATGAATAACTAAGGGAAAAGAGTTTAAGTGTCACTACTGTCCGAGCCCAGTTTTAGATTTAATTATTGGTGGGATGAAAAGGGGTAGACTGTTCAAAAAGAAGAAACCTGAATTTGGGAATTACTCTTACGGATATGGCTTTGATAAGGACGGCATGCTGCTTCGAGTAAAGGGTGTGAATGAGTTTACAACTCCAGACAGTAGATTTGACGAAGAGTATTTGATATACATTGATGAAATTGTTTATGGTTTAGAATTTGATAATTTGGGCGAGATAGTGGCGGTGTCCAAGTGCATTTACGAAAACGAAAAATTGGTGAAATATGAACGAAGTATTTGCGGTATGGAGAAATTTGCCGATCTTCATTATGAGGAATACACTTACGAAAGCGATAGGCTTTCCGAAGTGGGTTTGTGTTTTCACATTAATCCGCAAGTAGAACTGTATGATGAGGAAAGATTGAGTGTAGAGCACGATGAAGATGGCAATATCATTAGGTTAATCAGGATAAAATTGTTGATGGTAAAGCAGAGCAGTTTATATATAATGTTAAACCTCCCAAAAAATCGACTACACTAAAAAGATAACGGCATAGGGGTAGCTCAATACACAAAAAGAGATTAATTTGGTTTTTATAGGATTTTCTTATTAAACAAACGGGTACAAGAGTTTAAGATCCAGCCGCTATTTTTGGCGGCTTTCTCCTTGTGCTAACGGGCAGGTTAGCTTAAGAAGAAGTATTTAAATATCTCCCACTTTTTTACCGATTTATGGTAATGTTAAAATTGTGAATATTTATGGAGAATTAATATGTAATAGGGATTGTCCTCTTTCAATATTTTATGTCTTTTGTTCGCTTAGTTGTTCTATTTGTTATTATTTGATATGCCGTTAGGAGCTGATTTCAGAACGAAATTGGTTACAGATTGGATCAATGAGACTGCCGAGGGGGAAATGTGTCAATGAAAAAACGAGCACTTGGTCATAACGGTCCACTGGTTTCTGAGATTGGTCTCGGCTGTATGGGGATGTCATGGCTATATGATAATACTGAACGAAGCGAAAGTATTGCAACAATCCACGCAGCACTTGAAGAAGGCATTACACTCTTTGATACAGGAGATTTCTATGGCGATGGACACAATGAATTACTTCTACGTGAAGCATTCCAAGGCATCCAACGGGAAAATGCGTTCATTTCAGTAAAATTCGATGGCAAGCTCCACTCTCAGGGCAAGAGTCATCTAAAGAGTGATAACCACCCTCATACAGTAAAGAATTTCCTTGAGGATAGCCTACTGCGCTTAGGTGTTGAATACATCGATCTTTATCAACCAGGCACAGCCTGCATCGATCCCAACGTACCAATTGAAGAAACAGTTGGTGCAATTGCTGATATGGTAAAGAAGGGATATGTGCGTTACATTGGTCTTTCTGAAGTAGGAGTAGAAACAATTCGTCGCGCACACGCTGTACATCCTATTAGTTGGTTGCAAATGGAATACTCACTATTTAATCGGAGCATCGAATCAAATATCTTGCCAACTCTACGGGAATTAGGTATTTCGCTTTCCGCTTATGGTGTTCTCTCAAGAGGTTTATTGAGCGGTACATGGTCAAAAAATCGGGTTCTTAGTTTGGATGATAAACGCAGTAACGGTCCGCGGTTTACCAAGGGAAATATTGAAAAGAATTTAGCCCTTGTAGAGGCATTGCGTGAAATTGCTGAAGAAAAGCAAGCAACCATTGCACAAATTGCCATCGCATGGGTTTTATCCAAAGGTGAGGATGTTATCCCATTGATTGGTGCAAGAACGCAGTCACAACTTAATGTTTCACTCGGCGCAGTTGACCTGAACTTAAGTTCAGACGACCTTTTACGAATTGAAGAAACCGTACCTTCAGAACTTGTAGCTGGCGAATATTTCCCGGTACCACGGAAAAAATGGTTCTTCAACTAACGGATGCAAGAGTTAAAGATTGGGATGGCTGCGGCGATCCCTATTTTTATTGCACTAACTGGCAGTTTAGTTTAACAAGCTAAATTTGAAAAATAAGGGTGTGTATAGAGAAGGAATTTATGTTAAAGAATAAGAAAAAATCAGCTATTCAGTAAGCCCGAATTATAAA
>NZ_NUZU01000071.1 GCF_002567005.1 Bacillus sp. AFS073361 | reverse complement strand
CGGTGTTTGTCAAGAAAGTTGTCGTATTATTACTGCTTCAAAAAACCCTACCGCGCTTCGCTTGCTGGCATCATCATAAAACATTCATTCTAACGAACAAATATTTTATGATGATGGTAAGATTTCCTCCGCCATTTTCAAGGGTTTACTCGATTTCTTGTTGATCTTTCATAGGGTTTAAGGCAACCGATTGATGGGCTGACCAATCCCTTGTTGAACGCGACCAACGTTCAGGATGCTTGGATTTTGCTTCTTCATAAACTTCCTTTCGCTTCTCCAAAATTTTAATATGTTCCCCTGTATGGACTTGGTGGGGTGTCACAAAATTCAATCCGCTATGCTGATGTTCATGCGCATACCATTTCACAAATTTCGAGGCCCATGCCCGTGCTGCTTCTAGCGACTCAAACCCTTGATGCGGGTACTCTGGTCTGTACTTCATCGTTCGAAATAGAGCCTCAGAATAGGGATTATCATTACTTACACGCGGTCTTGAATAGGACTTTGTGATACCCAATTTCTCCAATAAGGCCTGAAAGGTCGCAGCTTTCATTGGGCTTCCGTTATCGGAATGAAGCACCAGTGGTTTCCCCGTTATTTTTTCGCTGATGACCGCTTTTTTGATTAACTCTTCCGCATATACGGCATCCTCGTTTTCCCATACTTCCGACCCTACTGGGAATCTACTAAATATATCAACTACCATATAGAACTTAAAATAGGCACCCTTAATAGGACCTGGGAGCCATGTAATATCCCATGTCCAGACCTGATTGGGTTTTGTGGCTAAGTAGCTCTCTGGTAATTTTTGCACTGGTCTTTTGCTTCTGCCCCTATGGTTTTGCATCGACTCCATTCGCAACACGCGATAAAAGGTAGATTCCGAGGCAATATAGATAGATTGATCGGCCAACTTTGGCACAATTTGTGAAGGTGGTAAGTTCTCATACTCTTCCTTTTTAGCCACTTCAATAATCTTCTGTCTTTCTTCAGGTGTAAGCTTATTTTTAGGCTCCGCCCGTTTGACAAGGGGACGTTGGTCTTTCTTGACTCCGCCCTCAGCTACCCAGCGTTCATAGGTTCTTACGCTGATATTTAGCTCTTTACAGGCTTCAGTTAACCGCGCACCATTCTGATTGGCATCTTGGATGAGTTCGACTGCTAGCGCGCGATCTGATGGGATAATCATTCTTCCTCTGGGTCCCCCCAGATCGCTTGGGCCTTTTTTCTAAGTAGTAATAAAGCGGCAGCTTCGGCCAGCGCTTTCTCCTTTTTTCTTAGGTCCTGTTCAAGTGTTTTAGCTCGTTTCTTTTCGCCTTTTAACTCTTGGTTCAACTGCTTGCTTTTATCAGATTCACGGCCATTTGCGCTCAAACAGGCAGAGCGCCAAGCCTCAATCTGTTCTTTATATAGTCCTTTTTTACGGCAATATTCAGCTAAATCTGCTTGATTCATAGAGTAGGTTTCCATAACGATTAGAAATTTATCTTCACTATTCCACTTATCAGAACCTTGGCCGTCTCCGGGGGTGGCGTTTCCGTTATTCCGGGATTCCCTCCGCCATTTGTATAAAGTAACTTCCGTTACACCGGTTTCCTCACTTAACGCTTTAACCGGTTCGTTGTTTGGTGGCATCATCCGTTTGACGATGGACTCTTTAAATTCTTTTGTGTAAGGTTTACCAGGCTGTGCTCTCATGTCGTATAGCCTCCGTGTTTTTTTATAATTATATCACAATAACTTCTATACGACATCTATCCTAACACAGGGGGA
>NZ_NUZU01000070.1 GCF_002567005.1 Bacillus sp. AFS073361 | reverse complement strand
TCCAAGGGCGGCGTGGAGCATGTACATCATATGGTAAAATATGGAGTTGTAAATCACTCCTCTATTTCCCCATGCTTTCACGAAGCCTAAAAATCTGAACTCATTTCATTTAATCGTTAACTCTATACCAACGGTAATGAAATCCTGCGAATTAGCGAGCATTCGGGAGAAAATCGTATTTAACTGAGGGAGTGGAACAAGAACAAGGAGTTGCCGTCACAACTCCTTGTTTCGCTCAAGCACCCTTTATTTTAATAAGGAACTTTTGATAAATAAAGACCATTTCGAGACACGAAGATGTCTTTTGCTGTTTATTAAAGCATACAATCTTAGACAATTAAAGGAGATACAAAAAAAGAGTCTATATAAACACTTCGACACTCCCGATGTGCCTGATAGTATCTTACTAACCACGTTCTACTAATTGTAATAATTCCCGATTTGGACCATAAAAAAAGATTGTTTTTGTTCCATCATTAGCGATGTCATAGTTCTCTGAATTAAAGGATATTCCTCTTTCTTTGTAGAACTGAATAGCCTCTTCTATATCTTCAACAGTAAAAGCTAGATGATTGACAATCCCCCAATCAGAATATAAATCTTGCGGAACAAGGTCTCTAATTAATTCAATTTCAAACCCTGGTTGTTGTTCAAGCGTTAAAAATGCTAAATCTCTACTTTTATTCTGCCTGCGAGTTCGAAGGATAAACCCAAACATGTTTGAGTAGTAAGAAATAGATTTTTCCATATCTGTCACAATCAGTGCTACATGCTCTATCTTTTTAATCACAATGACTACCTCCGGTGTATATATCTATTATTTTTATAAAATATTAAAAAACGTGTAATTCAGTCCGCCTGGTTGAATTACACGCTATTTTTTAATGTATTTTATGGCGCAATCTCTTCCAATGCCTTATTACGAGTTTCAATCATTCGCCATGCTAACACGGCACCAACGATTGCAACACCTGCAAATAGAATAAACACGGAAGCAATGCCTCCAGAACCTAACACAAACCCAAGTATAGCAGGAGCTATCGCAGATGCTAGACGTAACCAAGCTGTGGCAAATGCAGTACCGATCGCTCTCATACGGGTTGGATAAATTTCCGGTGTATATAGGTAAAGTAGAACCGTGATGGTTCCCATTGCGCCATAAGCAGTAGACCCTATATAAATTACGCTAGCCGGAGTTTTAGCACCAACAATCCAAAGTGTGGTTAGCAGCAATCCAGCCACAAGAAATGCAATTGTTGCCCATCTTTTACGACCAATCTTGTCAATAAGGAAAGCACAAGCGAATACTCCAATTACTTGTACTATATTCGTAACCGATGCCGCACGCAAAGATTCCTCTAACGGAAGATTATAAACTGTCTTGTATAGACTTGGTAACCAGTTATTGAGTCCGTTAGATACAAAATAAGCAGCAAACCATAGTGACCAAACAATTAAAGTTCTCCCACGGTAAATGGGTGAGAACAACTCTTTCCAATTACTTTTTACCACTGTTTGAGGTGCAATTGTCACAGGCATGCGTTGGTCGGTGCTTGCTTCGAGCTCTTCAATGATTCGTTCAGCTTCATCATATCGACCTTTGGAAATTAACCAACGAGGTGATTCACGGAGCGTAAAGAAAAGTAAGAAAACAATAAATCCACCTATGCCACCTATTAGGAACATCCACTTCCATCCAAAACTAGGTACTATGAAGGCTCCAATCTGTGAGGTTAACATCAATCCAAAAGGGAAAATCATCTCATAAAGCATGAAGAAACGTCCGCGTCCATGTGCACGAGAAAGCTCATTTATATAAGTCGCTGCAACAGGGACTTCACCACCAACTCCAATGCCTTGGATAAAACGGAATAATAATAAAACATGAAAATTACCTGCAAACACACAAGCGATACTCATAATGGACATCAAAAGAATGGTCCATTTCGCACTAAAAGTACGTCCGAATCGTTCTGCCAGCCAACCGAAAATTACAGCCCCAAGTGCTTGTCCGAGATATCCGACACTAATGAGGATTCCAATTTGACCAGGTGACAATTTCCATAATCCAATCAATACCGGCAAAACAAAAGCGAGGGACAGCGCATCAAATGCATCGAAAAACGTTGCACTCCCCATGATCACGCGAGGTTTGACATGCCAGCGCGAGAATGGAACACTTTCCATACGTCCAATTAGTTCTGAAGCACGACTCTCATCGTTATACACAACTTCCTTGTTCAATATTGTCATAAAATCCTCCTATTGGGGGTACTTGTAAGTGCCTTCAAAGCAAAGAAGACTGCGCCATTGCTGTATATTTCCAAAATTAATCTATAACTAGATTCCTCAATGTAGAATTTAAGATTCTCTTGGAACTGAAGTTGTTGAACGATTTATGTATTCCATTTTAAACACTACATCTTTCTTTCTAATTTGTTTTCCTTGCAGTATATCCATTAGAATGGAAGTGGCTCTTTTTCCAATACCCAGTAAATCAACGTGAACGGTTGATAAAGATGGTGTTATATAACCTGAAATAGGGACATCATCTGCACCAATTACTGATAAATCTCTGGGTACCATTAACCCTGCTTCTGTAGCAGCTTTAATCGCACCAATTGCTAAATGGTCCGATGAGCAAACTACTCCAGTAATTTTCCTGTGTTCAGTTAAAAATGAAGCCATCCCTTTCGTTGCTTTAAACACATCATATTCATCCACTGCAAAGACATTTTCATCTGAATAGTCTAATCCAAGTTCCAGTAACGTGCTTTTGTATCCATTCAAACACCTTACACTATGCATCGAGCTCATTGGTCCGTTGATAATCCCAATATTACGATGTCCTAGTTGATAAAGAGCATTTACTGCTTGTCGTATTCCATCTTCATCATCAGGACGTACACAAGGGAATGGAGATTCTTCTATATAACTACCAACTACTACAATTGGTAACCCAACACTTTCTAGCCATTCTAAGCTTAGTTCCTCATTTCGAGGTGAAAAAAGAATAACACCATCAACCGCTTGTATTTCTAATAGTCTTTTTTGCTGTAAGGAAGTAAAGGACATTAACATATTATAATCGGTTTGATCAATGCCTTTAGCGATACCTTCTATAATAGTTGAAAAAAAAGGGTTATTAAGAGTAAATGGACCCCTCGGAACCACCACTGCAATATTCCCAGTAGTTCGTTTAACTAGTCCTCTCGCACCTAGATTAGGACGATAATCGAGTTCTTCAATTACTTTACGAATTCGCTCTGCTGTATTCGCACCAACACCTGGCTTGCCGCTTAATACTCGTGAAACGGAAGCCGTTGAAACTCCTGCTATACGTGCGACATCTTTAATACTAACATTCACATTGTTTACCTCCGTGGGTCATTTAATGGATTGATATTTTATCATTATAAACTAGACCCACCTAAATGCGATAGAGTAGTGGTTACGGCTTCCGTAACCACTACCAATATCATTAATACGCTTTTACCTCATCTTTGATTAATCCCACTTTTTGTAAACCTTGGCGAATTTCCTCTACTTCTTCTTCAGATAAAGGTAAAACTGGTCGTCTAGCTAAAGAACTGCTAATTAATCCACGTTGATACATAGCTTCCTTCATACGTAAATGCGAAGTGGAAGAAGGCTCATCCATTTTATAGATAGCATGCTTTAATTCAAAGATACGATCATAGACCGCATTAGCAGCTTTTAAATCTTGATTCTT
>NZ_NUZU01000069.1 GCF_002567005.1 Bacillus sp. AFS073361 | reverse complement strand
GCAGCTTCATCAAATGCAGCGATTACTACGAGTGCCATTTACGATAAAATGCTACACGCTTTTGACCCATTAATCACTTTAATTCAGGCCATAAGTTATCCGATTGCAATGGTCGTTGTTTTAGGTGGTGCTTTATTCATAATGATCGGTAATAAAGAGAAAGGCTTTACGATGATGCAAGGGGCTGGTCTTGGTTATGTATTGGTCCAATTAACACCGTTATTCCTGAAGATACTTGTTGAAGCGATGAAAGCAATATGATTGTCCGCATAACAAGTAAGTTTGGTGCGGTCGATGCGGTGCATAAAACGCCGCATACTGGCGTTGGCCTCGCAATTCCTGAAGGGACGTCGCTCAGGGCGCTAGGCAATGGCGTAGTCTTCCGAGTATTCGACGGAACTAACAATATAGGTAAAGGGCTATCGATTCGATTCGAGGACGGTACACGGGCCATTTACGGCCATATGTCGGAGGTTAAAGCAAGGATTGGTGAACACGTTAACGCTGGAGAAATCATCGGACTAAGCGGCAATACGGGCAATTCGACGGGTCCGCATTTACATCTCGGAATGAAGGGTGCAGACGGAAGCTGGCTCGATCCGACTCCTCTAGCGCAGAATTTAGGCAATATAAACTGGTGGGACGGTCCACTAACGCAATTTAAGTGGTGGTTAGGTGAAAAGTTTACGGAGATTACCTTTAACGGTGTTGTTGATTGGATTGCGGATATTGCTATGGCGCTGCCTGTCCTCGCCGTTATTGGCGGTAGCGTGTATGCTCTTATTAACATGTTTAGTTCGAGAGCTGCTACATGGGGCGCAATAGCGACGGTGATCTATGGCTTATTTATAGTAAGGCTCTAATAAACCAAAATATTGATTTTTTAGCAAATAAAAAAGGACTGTAATGAGTCCTTTTTTGAGTTGTTTTTCTTTAACTAACGCACCCGTTACTTTAGAACAATGTTTCACAATCTTTCCTATTACAAAAAATTAATCTTTTATCCATCAACTATTTTTTAACTTGTTGTTTTACTTTTTATTTTGTCAAAACTATCCCTTGTACTAATTAAATGTCCCAATAAATAAATACCAAATAAAATGGGAAATGAGTATATGTATTTCCAATTTTCCGGAGTATAGGTGTGAATTAATGCAAAGAAAGGTTCTCCAATAAATGCACTCCCACCTGCAAAAATAAGTGCTTTTATATATGGATTGGAATTTGGCTTAATCTGAATAAGAAACATAATAATTACAGGAATAAGAGTAAAATCCCAAGGTAAATAGGAAGGGAGAAACGGGAGAACGTCATAATTATAATGCCATAAACCTAATGCTATTCCTACAAAATCTAACCAGGAACTAATAAGCATAACAATTAAACCAGAGAGAAGTAGTCTATAAGTGCTCTCTTTTTTTCTAAATAGAAACCATAATATCCAAGGAACAACTGTAAGTAGTGTTCCAACCCACCATTGCCAAGAGAAAATAACATATTCGAGCCAAAATGTTATTTTTTTATCGTGTGCTTTTTCAATTAAATCATAAATCTTATCTGCTTTGTTTAAATAATCTTTTTGATTCATTTTGAACTTCCTTATAATCTTTAATTTTTGATTTCCAATGTATTAATTATCATCCCCTTAAATGGGTTAAAAAAACAAAAATTAATAATTTTAAGTTCCCCTTCTTAAACAAACCTGCTTACGTTAGCATTCCTGTAGAGAGTTAATTATTGACTTTGATAAAAAAAGAGCTCCTCAGTAAGATATGAGTATAGACACCACTCTAACTCAAACCTTAGGAGGAACCCCTACTATGAAGTTTAAAATGCAAGACAAGCAAAATCAACTAATAGAAAGAATTTCCGATAAACATCTCGTTGTTGGTGTGGACATTGCTCAACAATTTCACGTCGCTCGAGCAGTGAATTTCCGTGGAATTGTAGTCGGCGATCCTCTCACATTTGAAAATAACGAAGATGGATTTACTATTTTATTGCACTGGATTAACAAATTAAAAAGGACAAATAACTTAGTTACCACTATAGTCGGCATGGAACCTACGGGACATTACTGGATTAATCTATCAAAATGGCTTTTCGAACAGAATATTGATGTTGTAACAGTAAATCCGTACCATGTAAAAAGGAATAAAGAGAATCGAGATAATACCCAGTCGAAAAGCGATAAAAAAGATGCACTAGTTATCGCTGATATGGTGAAAAATGGTTACTATTCCATCGTTCATCCCACTTCTGAATCATTTGAAGAACTTCGTGTTCTTATGTCTAACCGTGATGTGATTGTGAAGCGTCTTGTTAGTTCAATCAACCAATTAAATCGTTGGGTAGATGTTGTCTTTCCAGAGCTTCGACAAGTTTTTAAAGACGTGAAAGGTAAAGGGGCAATCGCAACCCTTCGCTTATTTCCTACACCAATGGAATTGCGTTCAATGCAACCTCAAAACGTTGTTATCGGGTGGAAATCACTGATGAAGAGACAGCCTGGATTAAAAAAGGCCCAATTACTAATTCATTTAGCTAATCGTTCGATTGGCACTAAGCAAGCACTTGATGCTTATAAATTTCATCTACAACAATTATTAGAGGAATACGATCTCGCAACCACACAACTCGAAAGAGTTGAACAACAGGTCACAGAAGCACTTAAACAAATTCCTTATGCCCAGCAATTGCTTACTATTAAAGGAATTAGTGAAATTTCTTTGGCTGGTATATTAGGGGAAGCAGGAGATTTAAGTGGCTTTGCCCACGGCAATTCTTTACTAAGACATGCAGGATTGCACCTAGCTGAAGCAAGTTCAGGAAAGTGGAAAGGTCAAATTGTCATTTCTAAACGTGGGAGGTCAAGACTACGGCGATTCCTTTACTTAGCCACAATGAGCCTTGTGATGAACAACCCAGAATTTAAAGCAATACACGCTCATAATGTTAAAGTTAAAAAAATGAAGAAAATGAAATCTATTATGAAATTGGTTGGTAAATTAGCTCGTATATTTGTAGGTATTGCTAAACGAAATGAATCCTATTGTCCAGAAAAAGTACAACCTTTAACTACTTTAGCAGCATAAGAACTTATAGATTCTTAGAAACACTTTCGAGTTTCCCAAAAGGAAAGACTCCAATAAATAATAAGAAAAAGTGATTGTTAGTTTTACAGTTATCGAATGTTGGCTTATTCGTAGGATTTCAAACATGTACGGAGTACCAGGTTTGTTCCACAAAAGGGCTAGACCCATCCCGTTAGCATAACTGGCCTCCACCCCTTGGATAGGCATGACGAAGGAATGATAGGGCTTTTGACCCGTTGAGACATGGGAGGGTAAGCCTCCAAGGGCGGCGTGGAGC
>NZ_NUZU01000068.1 GCF_002567005.1 Bacillus sp. AFS073361 | reverse complement strand
TCTCGCCGGCACCATTTTTTGAGCCATTAGCTCAGTTGGTAGAGCATCTGACTTTTAATCAGAGGGTCGAAGGTTCGAGTCCTTCATGGCTCACTATTTATAATTAAAATAAAAGTTGTGCGGTATTGCCGGGTTCGAAGCCCAATTTTTCCTTCGTTTTCAACTCCTTTGAAAAACTCGTAACATTGCTTTATATCCCCTTTCATCAGCAATCATTTCTGTACAGTTTGTACTTTCCAAGTTTTTAAAATAAGTTTAAATATCCAATAAAAGAAGAAAAAGGATCGTGTTGCAATCCCTTTTAACTCAAGCACTCTTTACTTTAAGTAAAATACTTCACAATCTGCTTCGTTAATCAAATAAAAAAGGCGATGACTTGTTAAACATCGCACCAGTTACTTCTTCCTCTGAAACAGAATAAATTTTCCAACCTTCTTTTGTCCTTTCCAGGATCATTTTTCCATAAAAGGTCGTTTTTTTCTTATTATTACTTGTATATATCAGCTTGTAATGGGCATGCGAAATATTAGTTTTTATTGATATTACCTCAAACTCTAACAAATCTACATGCCCAAAATCCTTAAATATTTTCCCTTATGAAATTCCTATCACCATAAGTTACTCTAATAAAATGATCGTTTAAGGTTTGAATATAACCTTCTGCATCTTTTTCATTTATTCAGTAATCATCGAACTAACCAGAGAAGTTATCATCCTCTCTTCTGATTTAGTAAACCCTGTTAACAATATACTGCAATTAAAAACGATTATTAGTAGAAGTATCTTCTTCAAATAATTCACACCAATGTTTAGATTCAATATTTACCCTATATATCTTCTACTATTAAGAAAAAATTCATTCACAATAGTTCGTTCCACTATTGATTGATAAAAATAAACACAATTACTGTTACAACTGAAACTAATGTCTCAGTACAAACAGTAATAAATTGTATGTGTTTTTCTCAAATATGATTAATCAACCCAGATTCATTTTCTGAAGATCATAATATGATATTATATGAAAAATCAGGTCCATTTTCCTTAACCATCCATAATAGGATGGTTTTGTTTTTAAATAAACCCTTTATGTATTCCTTTTAACCCAACTGATAGCAATAAAGTAACCGATGATAGGTGATATTCCATATCCCATGATTGGTAATGGGAAATTCCCAAATTAAGTTACAATCATCGTCATTAAGAAATAAACTCCTAACGTTAAGGATATGATATTTCTTTTACCGTAAAAAAAGAATGGGCTTAATAATAATAGTAAAGACAGAATACCTAAAACGAACCAGACCATGCCGAGGTCTGCTACTAAAAAGATAATATCTTCTACATAAGGTACTGGTGCTAAATCGTCGAGAAAAACCCACGACATGATAACAAAGACGACAGAAAGAAAAAGACTTACAAACTTTATCTTCCAATGACTATTCTTTTTCCACAAAATAATAGTCGTTGCACAAGCAAATGCAGTTAATTGACCTGCATCTGGATGAAATAACAATATAATTAAGGTAATAAAGTAAAATCCTATGGAATAGATTTCACGATTGTTTAATATTAATTTCCATAACTGAATAATTAATAGTGGCAAAATAATACTTGCTATATATACATTAATGGGTCCAAAAGTTAACCAGCGATGGATCCCGTCTGAACCGGTAAAAAAGAATGGAAAAACTAATAATGCTATGATTACAATGGTTGGAAGAAAATTGCCTTTACTTAATCTTTTTTCCTTATTACGCATTAAATAAATAGAACCCAAAAGGGTACCCAATAACCAGATCAGTATGTTTTGAATCCAAATGCTTGGAGACACACCAGTTGAAACCATAGCAAAAGTTCCTATTAAGATAGCAGGTAACATAAACAAATAAGATAAGGTATTTTTAAAAAAATTCATGTGAAAATCTCCTTTAATTCATTCACAAAAATCTTAACACAAAAGTCATCAACATTTTTGATTTCGTTAATTCTACCTGCCACTTTAGTTTAATAAGAAAAGCTGCACCAGGAAGGGCAGCCAATCTTAAAGTATTGCACCCGGTAGTTTAAGTGAAATTGTTCACAATATTAATCTTTTTGGGAGTTCTCCCTCACTTATATGAAAATAAAAAACCCCCAGCAATATGCTGGAGGGTTAACAAACTTTACTTTTCTTTTTTGGATAAACATTGTTCACAGTCCATCATGTAACTTTCTGCTTGCTCTTGCATATGCTTCCCGCATTCTGTGCATTCCTTCTTTGGCAAATTGCGAAAAAATTCAACTGGACTCATTAACATTGTAAATCCCCCTTTATTAATACAGTTATTAAATGTTTCTGTTGTTATAATACAGTATAAATAAAAAAAAGGAAATTGTACAGTCCTTTTTTAGATAAATCAAAATTTATATTAAGTGTTAAGGTTTGGGTAATTTTCATAACTCCTTTTGAATCAGTAAATAATAAGCAGGAGGTGATAATATGGAACAGGATAAGATTAAACTGACATCTTCTGAAATAGGAACGCTATGGGGAGAGTATATCAATGGTACCATGACAGATGTAGTAAATAGATATATGTTCACTATTATTGAAGATGAATCAATAAAGAATATTTTTGAGGATGCGATCAAGACTTTCGAAAAACAGAAGACAGCCATAAAAGGCTTTTTAGAAAAAGAGGGATTTCCCGTTCCCATTGGATTTACTGAATCGGATCTGAATGAAGGAGCAGGGAGACTTTATTCTGATATCTATTGTTTGAATTATTTACATATTATGACATTGCACGGATTGTTAGGGCATACCACTGCATTTAGTGTTTCTGTAAGAAAAGAACTAAGAGATTTTTACGATCGTTGCGATAACGATGCAAAAAGATTGTATCATAATACCATTGATTTATTACTTGAGAAAGGGGATTTTCAAAGAGATCCTTTCTTTTATCCTGCAGACGAGCCTGAATTTATTTCTAGCACAGATTTTTCAGACGGACTTTTCGCAAAAGAAAGGCGATTATCTGCAATAGAAATGATAAGTATTTCATTAAACATTAAGAAAAGCATTATGGCTAAAACACTTGGTATTGGATTTAGTCAAGTGGCTCAAACAAAGGAATTAAGGAATTTTTTCACGTATGCTGTGGAAGTGGCTGATAAACGTATAAAAACCTTGTCTAAAATCATGCAAGCAGATAATTTACCAGTTCCAAAATCGTGGGAAACAGAGGTAACGACATCAACAGTCTCTCCTTTTTCTGATAAATTAATGTTGTATCATGTAGGCTTCTTCTTCCAAGCAGCACAAAACTATTACGGGGCAGGGTTAGCCTCTTCTATGCGAACAGACCTTGTTACAACTTACGAAAGCTTTATCCTTGGCAATCTAACGGGTACCAAGAAATGGTTTAATCTTATGGTACAGAACAAATGGTTAGAACAGCCGCCACTAGCCCCTAATAGAGCTGAGATTGCAAAAGAAAAATAATGAGTCTACCAAAAGATAAACCGGTAGGAATAATAGGCAAAATAACAGCTCCCATTATTATTGGGAGCTTGCTTCACTTACGAGATCTTCTTCTTTAAAGTTATTCCGGATGAACGTTTCTTCTTCTGATTGGCTCATGATTCCATAAGCTTTGCCGACTGTCCCGCCTTGGTAGGTCCAGAAATAGTTGTGGTCATCATCTATTTCAGAAAAAATGCCCTTTTTCCAATTACCTAAAATGGCTAGTAAATCAGCTTTTTGCGCGAATTCGCTGTTCTTCACTATGGTATAAACTTGGTTAATCGTATCGGGAATCATCGGAATGGCCCCCCATTTTTCTTTTGCTTTCACTTTTTGATGTGTCATTTTGTGCATCACTTCGATCACCGCTTCTTGTGAACTGCTGTCATCAATCCCAATATCATATTGAACTCCGCCAATTTTGGCTGTCTGTTGCTTGTCTGCTTTCTTATTCTCCTTTACCTTCTCTTTTTTGACATTATCTTGAACAGCTTTCGCTTCTACTTTCTCTTGTTTTTCTTCAGATGCGGCCTTATTGTCGCTGAAATTAAATCCTCCGTATTTTACGCCTATTAAAACTGCTAAAATAATCCCAATTATGATCGATGCTTTTGTCACTTCATTCCCCCCTGTTGGTATTGGATAGTTTTAACTTAACAAAAAATTCAGAACTATTCTAGTTAATTTACATAACATAATCCCTTCAAAGAAGACATCTATCGACATTATTACTAGATTTGGATTTACTAGATTAGTTATTATGGGGTTAAGAAGAGTTCTCTATTCCTGTCCGAGATGGACTTTCTGCTAGTATAGTCTTGTGTGATTATATTATTTTACGGTACCGGTGTTTATTTTTTTGTAGAAAAATGCCTATCGAATCTAATGGTCTCGCTGGGAAGTATGTAGTAGTATAGGTATAGCTAAATGTTCTTTATAATGAATTAGCGGAGGGATTTTGTGCGTAATAAAGGGTTCTTATCGTTGGTTGCCGTCGGGTTATTAGTTTCAAGTTCGTCTATTGGTACTGTTAAGGCAGAAGGGGATGAGTATAATTTTTCAAAGAAATTCATTGAACGTCAGGTTGAAAAGCCACTTCAAAAAGGTATCATTGATTCTCATGCGCTAAATCAACTTGAAAAAGTAGTAAAAGGTTCACCGTCATATTCAGCAAAAGGTTTTCATAAAATGGGTGCTGAAAGTAGCGGTATTACTAGTAGTCAAGATTATTTACTTGAGTTGGAGCCCAACAATGATTTTGTTTCTGCTGACGCTACTTCCTATGAAAAACCAATGATTGGTCAATTACTTCCATTGTATGATCTAGATTTTCATAAAGTAGTTGTGCCTAGGGATGGAATTTTATTAGTAGCTGGCGGTGCTAACTCAAGTGCGATTGAGCTAGGATTCGCAACAGTGCAAAAAGATTTTGTTGAGAATGATAAATTAGTATATTTAGGCTCTGAAGTTGATGCGGAAGGGTATGAGTACCAGGCGTACCAAGCTAAAGGTGGTACATACTATGTGGGTGTTCTAGACCTAGATAATGACATATATGATGATAATACAGAAGAAGATTTATATGCAATTGTAACTGGATTTGTAGATAATGTTGCGCCCAATAAGCCGAGTGTAAACAAGGTTGATAACAATGATACAGTTGTGACTGGAAAGGCGGAGTCTGGATCTACCATTACGGTAAAGAGTGGTAATGCAGTACTAGCAACTGCCAAGCCAGCGTCTAATGGTGCTTTCTCAGCAAAGATCGCTGTTCAAAAAGCGGGCACAAAGTTAGCTATCACAGCTAAAGATAGCGCCGGAAATGTTAGTGCAAGTGTAACCGTGACGGTTGCAGATGTTGTTGCCCCAAGCAAACCAGTTGTGAAAAAGGTTGATAATAATGACAAAGTCGTAACTGGAAAAGCAGAGGCCGGCTCTACCGTTACGGTTAAAAACGGAAGCAAAGTATTAGGAACGGCGAAAGCAGCATCGAATGGAGCGTTTTCTGTTAAGATCGCTGTTCAAAAAGCAGGGGCGAAATTAACCGTTAGTGCTAAAGATCGTGCGGGGAATGTAAGTTCAAGTGCTTCGGTAACGGTTGCAGATGTAATTCCACCGAAAAAGCCAACTGTTTATAAAGTAGATGATAATGATAAAAAAGTAAAAGGGAAAGCTGAAGCGAACTCAAGAGTTACCGTGAAAGTAGGAAGCAAAACCCTTGGCTCAGCTAAAGCTGATTCAAAAGGAAACTACTCAGTAAAAATCAAAGCGCAGAAAAAAGGAACAACACTTGCTGTAACTGCAAAGGATAAGGCAGGTAATAAGAGTGCAAAGAGAACGATTGTAGTTGTAAAACATTAAATCTAATCAATGAGCCAAGGGGTAATTCCTTGGTTTTTTGTATTTTACTCTCATTATTAGGAAAGGGGGTGATAGTCATGGAATTCTAAGAGAAGATCTGAAGGAAATTATATGAATATTTTTCCTAGAATAATGTTGACCATAAATCAGTAGAAAAATTTAAACTGTTTGTTGCAAAATGTAAATGAAGGTGCTATTATAATAAAGTTGCTTTTAACGGAAGGCTTAGTAGTTAAAAGTGATAGCGAAAAAAGTTAAAAAATTATATTGACATAATGATAGAGAGTTGATATAATAATAAATGTCGCTTCTGACAAACGAATTGTTCTTTGAAAACTAAACAAACAAGATCGTGCAAACAAACAATATCGTGCAAACAAACAATATCGTGCAAACAAACAATATTAATCGTGTTTTTCTATTAATATAGTAGAACACGAGCCAACGTAAC
>NZ_NUZU01000067.1 GCF_002567005.1 Bacillus sp. AFS073361 | reverse complement strand
GTGCGCCCATAAGGGCATTTAGAAAATCTGTTTTGGCAAAGCAGTAGGGATTTATCACATTCAATACCCTATCATCAGTCAACTTATCCGCGAAGGAAACTGAGCGGGGAGTGTAGCATGTTGGCAAAGCCATAAGTTGCCTAGTTACCAAGGCACGACTGAATGGCGAGATGAAATTCATAGACAAGGATGAAAGCTGAATTGCTTGAATGATAGCTCAAGGAGGACTACTCGGACCTTCAGCGGGAGGTAACGATAAACGCTGAAATGAATGTGCATGTATCCTAAATACCTCGGGAGACATGAAGTGATACCATTCTAACCAACTTCTGTATGGAAGAAACGAGCGAAAGTCACATCC
>NZ_NUZU01000066.1 GCF_002567005.1 Bacillus sp. AFS073361 | reverse complement strand
GAAATATGAAATTCATTCACATAACTAATAATTTCGCTAGATCCTGTTAAACAAAGTTTAGAATAAGCTCTTTATACTTATCTTAAATAATATGCTTGATTAATAAAAGGTTTAATTTGCTCAAAATTATCTACCCATTCTAAACGAATATATGTTTCATGTGGGTATTTTTTGTATTCATATTCTTTTCGGTCAAACTTTCTTTTAAGCATAGTATCAATTTCATCCTGCATTTGTAATCCTCGTGAATCTTCTTTATTGCCAACGTGAAGGATTAAACATCGTTGCCGTGCTGTTGTTAGCGTTGCAAACTTTATTGATCCTTTCTTTTTGTAACCAATACCGTCATTTGTTGCTGCATCTTCAACATTGAAATTAGAGCGATTCCAAATATAATCATCGATAACGCGGGCCAAATTCCTTGCTTTAATCTTTTCGAATCTTAAAAAAAAGTATTCCTTTGATTTTTGCCTATCTCCTAAGCAGTTAATTGTACAAAATTCCTCGAATTGTTTTAACAAAAAACTTGAGATATTTTCACTTTGTATTTCAAATTCTAATTGTTTTTTCCTAAAAAAGTTACGAATTTCTTCCCAAGTAACAATAAGTGGTTTTTTTAGGATGTACTGATTCTTAGAAAAGTTCTTTTTATGGCCTTCTAATTGCTCCATCTCTAAGTATGAATTAAATCCAATTTTATTTTCTATTAATAATGTAATATCCTTAGATAAAATAGCTCCGTCTGGAATAGTATACTTTTTCAAGTTTCCCTTTTTAATTTCTTTACGTTCGGCTATTCCTATAACTGCAGCAATAGAAGTGTTTTCTGTAAAAGATGATGTTACTTGATATCTGTACTCAAAATTTTGATTGCCAAATGAACCTAGGCCCAAGAACTTAATAAAATCAGCTGTCAAACTTGGTGAAGAGTGTTGTAAAACATTTAAGAAAGCCTTAGTTACATTATTTTCAATTTGTAGAATTTGTGTTTCTTCTGAGCTGTTTTTTGTCTGTCCTCTATAATAATGAAAAATATTTTGATAGATAGACATATGTATCTCTCCCATAGGACCAATAAAATTAATCCCTATCTGTTTGGTAATTAATAATAAAATATCAATTTTATTTAACTCTTATTGAAGCTATAATAGAATTAGCAAATAATTTCTATTGGGTGATGTATTTGATATGTAAATGTGGTGGGATTCTCTCTGTAATTCGAATAGAAGAGTATCCTGAAAACACCAAAGACAAAATTAATTATGATCGTTTATGTGATGTTGAGTGTCTATCGTGCGGTAAAATTTATTACAGCCAACCTTATGATTTCGGTAAAAGTCTAAATAGAGTAAAAAGGTTACCTCGATAAAGGAATATCGAGGTGTTTTTGTTGCATTAAGTAATTGAATGATATTACACGTTAAAACTAAATTCCTCTGAGAGTTCCTCACAAACACTCTTTTCTTCTTTATGTTTATTCCCAGTCTCCAGGAACTCGTGGGAGATTTCGATTGTTGTAGAATTCATAAAACACCTCCGTTAGAAATTTATTTCTTTCATCATTAGTCATCCATTTATCAAGGTTCTTCACGATTTCCATCATATCTTCGGAAGTATACTTTTGTTCATGGAGTTTCTCTTCTCTTTCTTCTCTCTCCTTATTGATACGATTTAAGTACATATCATGTAATACAATTTTTCCAGAAAGAAATTGAATATCCCTTTTTATATTTGAAATTTTTTGTTCTAAAATTTCTTCGGCAGTTTTCATTTCTAAATTCCTCTCCTCTTTTTAAATCTTTAATTATTTTATCATGCTTAATTTACACTTTAAATTCTCTAGATATAAGAAGTATTGAGGGGGAGTTATTATGGAAAAAAGATACTACGTATATGCTCATACTTTAGATGGCATTATATTTTATGTTGGCAGCAATTGCGGCACCAAAAAAGGCTTCAATCCAAATCGTGCATGGAATATTTCAATTAGAAATAAAAAGTATAAGAAATTTGTTGGAGATCGCTTAAATGATGTAGAAGTTGAAATCCTTGAGTGGTTACCAATTGGAGCCGCAACCGGTGAATGCCAGTCTAGAGAAATAAGATGGATACATTTACTCCATGATTTAGGATTGGCTCAATGTTCCGCTCAAGATAGCCGAGGTTCTAATAATGGGATGTTTGGAAAGGGTCATATACAGACAGGTGACAAAAACCCAATGTACGGAAAGACTCCAACAAATGCTTGCCTATGTATTTTGTATAAAGAAGGTAACGAAATCGGAAAGTTTTCATCTGTTACGGAAGCAAGAAGGTTTTTAGAAAGTAAAATTGACGGAAACCTTGAAAAAGGATTGCAGAAAATCATCAAAGGAACATGGACTCCAACAAAGAAAAGTCAGCTTTACGGCTATTCATTAAAATATATTTAAAAATATCGTTGACAATGGTCAGTCGTGTCTTTATAATAGGTCTAGTGACGTCGAGAAACGATGAAGTCACAAAAAGTCTTGATACGAATGAACAATTTGGTTATTCTCAATTGAATGAAATTGAGGGCCTAGTGGGGGCAACCCCGTGGAGGTTCAAGTCCTCTCGGCCGCACCAAACAAATTCTTGACAGACAATACCGAGTGTGTTATACTTTAAAAGTTGACTTTTAATTAATGCGCCCGTAGCTCAATTGGATAGAGCGTCTGACTACGGATCAGAAGGTTGTGGATTCGACTTCTTCCAGGCGCGCCATATATACGGGAAGTAGCTCAGCTTGGTAGAGCACTTGGTTTGGGACCAAGGGGTCGCAGGTTCGAATCCTGTCTTCCCGACCATTTAAATTTATATGCGGGTGTAGTTTACTGGTAAAACCTCAGCCTTCCAAGCTGATGTAGTGGGTTCGATTCCCATCACCCGCTCCATAATTACTAATAATTGTTCTTTGAAAACTAAACAAACAAATCGTGCAAACAAACAATAACTTTTAGTTTCAGAAACGAAACTAAGCCAACGTAACA
>NZ_NUZU01000065.1 GCF_002567005.1 Bacillus sp. AFS073361 | reverse complement strand
TCTATCCTAACACAGGGGGAGTGCAATTCTTCACAATGTGCTTCATTATATATTCATTACAAATTCATATTAATTTCTAGACGTTTTTCTATTTTCAAAGAGGTACTGAAACACATATAGTAAGAATGCCTTGTAAAATATAAATAGGAAAAATTGAAAATGATTTAACCTAACTAAAGTATAGTACTTAAGTTTTCTTGATAATATTGCAATTGGAAAAGTAAAGAAACCATCTACAATAACGTTAAGTAATAAAAACCCTTTGAAATTTCCATATGTCCATTTTAAAATCCACATGGAACCTACCAAGAATGGACCAATATTAAAGGGAAATTCATTAAATAAATAAGAATTTGGTTTATTATAAAAAACCCACCATTTCCGACGTTTTCCAATAAGTACATTAAAAAATTCAAAAAATACAATTAAGAATGATGCAGGAAAAAATCTTTTTAAATTATTCAAACCTAAAAAAGGTAATGTAAGCCAAGCTAGCAAGATCATTGCAAAATTAAATAACCTTTGAATTTTTATTGGCATAATATTAACATCCTTTTCTCTAGTCCTCTCCTTTCTTATTAAAATAACCAACAAATTAAGCTTATATGTGGAAGCTAACTTTAATTAACTACCTGCTCCTTAAGTTCAATAAAAAAAGGCCAACGCAATGCCAGCCAGTATAAGCCTTCTAAAAAAGAACTGATAAAAGTCGTAAATTGGATACTTTATATCAAAGGACCTTGGTCAAATAACAACTGCTCTTATTATTTTGTTTAAGTACATTCTTTCACAAACTATACCAAAAACATTAAGAAAATTATTAATGTCATTGACATTTACTCCCGATATGTTATCTTTTCTTATATAAGTAAATAGACACAGTAACTGACGACATTTGTGGAAATGACCACAAGGAAGCTGTGTTTTATAAATAGTCGGGTCGTCTGGGCAGAGATAGGGATTATATCCTTATCTCTTTTTTTATTACAACTTTAGGAGGCGTTATTATGGAAAAAATCATATTAGATGGGAATGTTGTTGCTCAAGAAATAAGAGACGGCTTAAAAACTCGTATTGAAGCATTAAAGGATAATGGTATAATACCATGCCTTGTAACGATTTTAGTTGGTGATAATCCTGCTTCAGAGACCTATGTAAGAATGAAAGGGAATGCTTGTAAAAGATTGGGTATCAATTCCATTCGTGTGCATTTGCCAGAAGAAACAAGTACATCAGAGTTGGTAAAAACCATTAAAGAATTGAATAACGATAACTCAGTTCACGGTATCCTTTTACAACATCCAGTACCTTCACATATTGATGAACGTGCTGCATTTGAAACAATTGATATTCGAAAAGATGTTGATGGTGTCACAAGTGCAGGGTATGGACAAACTGCATTAGGGTTTGGAGAATATCCTTCCTGTACACCAGGAGCAATTATGAAAATTTTAGAATATTACAAGATCCAAATTGATGGAAAACATACAGTAGTAGTCGGCAGAAGTCCAATTTTAGGTAAACCTGTTTCTGCCCTACTCCTCAATGCCAATGCGACTGTAACTACTTGCCATTCAAGGACTTCCAATTTACCTGAAATCTTAAAACAAGCAGATATTGTGGTTGCAGCAGTAGGAAAGCCTAAGTTTATTAAAGGAAGTTGGTTAAAGGAGGGTTCAATTGTATTAGATGCTGGTTACAACAAAGGGAATGTCGGAGATGTGGATTATACCTCTTGTTATGAAGTTGCTGGTGCAATAACACCTGTTCCTGGTGGTGTTGGTCCTGTTACAATTGCTACATTAATGAAACACACAGTTGAATCAACAGAAAGATTCTATGTTTAAGTTAAAAATAAGCTGGTTGAAGTACCAGCTTATTTTATTTCCATAAACACTTGTTGCTTTATTTAACAAACGCACCCGTTAGCCATCCATGAATCGCTAAAAATCAGCTCTTCACCACGAAGAATGAAAATGTATTGAA
>NZ_NUZU01000012.1 GCF_002567005.1 Bacillus sp. AFS073361 | reverse complement strand
TAATAGTAGCTAGCACCAAGTACTCCGAGCATGCTGCCGGTAGTTAACACTTCGAATAACAAATCGCCACGCTCCTTTCTAATATCACGTAGTGATAGTTGTAATAGATACGCATATTGGAAGCGAATAATAGGACGATTGGTGTCGTAGAGATAGAGGCGATTATCTACCGTTCGCTCTACCGTGATGCTGGCGTTTGGTAATGCGTATAGTAGAGTGTATGGGAATTCCGCCCAATATTGCAGGTCCATACAAAAAAATTGTGCAGAATTCAGGCGTCAAATTTGTGAAAGGATTAGGACGAGGCGTGTCGAATTATATACGTAGGTGATCTAACATGATAATTAGCGTAATAGGCGATAGAATCAAGGAGTCGCCATACAGAAGGGAATATATTTCGAAACATATGGGAGTCTCGCGGAATACACTATCGAACTGGTGCACGGGCAAGACATATCCGACGGCACCGCAATTATTTAAACTGGCGGAATTATTAGACGTCAAAGTGGACGATTTATATGAGGTGAAAGAGGAAGATTAACCGGAATGAATGACGTGAATGTCCGCGACATAGAATTGTAGCGACACCCCATGCGGAAAAATTGTGCGCAAATTAGAAACGTCTAAACCCCGGCTTTTTGGACCGGGCTCTGGGGGTCTGCGGTTTTTGTCGAATCTGAACCTAAATCGTAATCATTCCGATTATATGACGATTGTATAACGATGAATAAGTATTCAACATAATTACGCAATAATTTAATTTTACGTAATTATCTCGAATCAGAACGCTGTTATACCAACGTTAATTCATTACGTAGATAATATCGATATACATAGTTCTATACATCCGCATACCTACGCCCTTTGCCTCGCCAGTAGCTCCGTTATTTCCCAGCGTTAGTGCATAATGAATGCCGGTTCATATTGCGGATAGCTGCGCGATAACCTACCGATCGGCATACGATTCGACACCCATCGAGTTTGAAAGGCAGCCCCGCCCCAGGCGCTCCGTGCTGATGATTAATTGGATACGTTTCGGACACTCTAGAATTAGGAGGTGCTCTGCATGTATTCTTGGTTATACACTCATTTTATAAACACGTATTGGTTTCTATTCTCCTTGATCTCGATTCCTGGCGTCCTTTTGATTTATTTACTTTATTCAGATATAAAACAAAATAAGCAAGATAATGACGGTAGTCAAAACCAATAGCACCCATCGTTATTTTCTTCCACATTACGCCACATTACCCGCACATATTCCGAAATATCGAGTTCCTTTTATTATATAGTACGTTAACGTGTTAAAGTAATACCGTACTAAAACAGTAGGCTCCAATTAGCGTCGATGTTTCGTAACTCCTCCCGCTCCATCTCGGCCACTAGCTCCGTTATATCTTGATCGCCATTCACAAGGATTTGCTCTAATTGCGCATGCTGGGACATTTGCTTCCGTATCTCTTTCCAGAATGCAAGCGCAACTTGTTCCGGCCTTCTTCCCCGTAATGGAAAGCTCCCACCCTGCACTAGTCGGCTTGCGGCCGTATAATGAATCTCGATAGTGATTGCGTACATATTTATCACACTCCTGGTTCTTATTATACGAACTAACGTTCTATGTGTATACAAAAAATAAGACCTATTTCAGGCCTTCTAACTCTTTCTTTAATTCGTTATTTAAATCTTCGTACACATTCACAGCAATTGTTAAGAACGATTCTATATCTCTTTTTATTGCCTCATATGTAATTTCGTGGTCTTTAAAATTTCTTTTTGGAGTATCTGGCTCATGAAACCCTTCAAAAATTACATTATAATTATCGTAAACCTTTTCATATCGGTCCCTATATTCATCAGGAATAAACCACTGATTTACCATCAATCTTCGACATATTCGTATTGCTTCGGCTTGGCTAGAATCATTTAATTGACGAAACTCTTTATGCGTAATTTCTCCTTTTATTAAATCAACCATTCGTGAAAGACTAGTTGCACCTTCTCTTATGAAATCTGACAAATCCAATGAAAATTCTTGATATTTTTCTATTCTTAACTTTCTGGATAAAAATTCTTTTTGCAACTTAATTTCTCTTTTCGCACTCAATTTACTACCTACAAAAACGCCAATTAATCCGAAGATTGGTGTTGCAAACGTTTTAATAAAGTCGAATATACTCATTGATTAAACCTCCCTTGTCTATTCCATTATATCAGACCAAAGATTTGATGCGGCTATTTATATGTATGTAATAAAAGCGCCACCGGTTAAGGTGACGCAATGGTTAAACGCGTTTATTTCGAAACTTATTCATCTGTGAGAAGTCGTCATGGCTCCGTCGCATCTCCGTTGTATCCATCTGAATATAACGCCTCATGGTTCGTATGTCTTGCCAGCCGCCCATCTTCTGCAAAGTAAACGGATCGCAGCCGTTAAGAATCATGTTCTTCGCCCAGGTATGACGGTAGACGTGGCTCGTTACCTTCTTGCCGTCAATGCCAGCTTTCTTTGCGTAGTACTTGAGCCGTTTGTTTAATTGGTTCCAGCCGAGGTTCTCACCGTAACTGGAGAGGAATAAGCGGTCTGTTTTAAAGTGCTCGCGATTCTCTCCGATAAGCTGCAGTAAAAGCTTTGAAACGTGCGCTGAGAACGGTATGAGCCGAGGCTTCCGATTCTTGACATCTTCATCGGTAAAGCAATTCGTCAGGTCAACATCTGTCCGCAATTCCTTCACGTTATCCATCCGATTAACTTCGATTAGGCCCTCGCTCTCTAAATGATTGAATATCGCTCTGTACGTTCTGACTCGAATATTAATCGTAGCCTCTTTCAAGCCAACGCCCTGCTGTTTCGCATAAATAAACTTATGCCCGTCGTACCTTTTCGCATCATAGCGTAGATAACTGATATAATTCCGAAACATCTCTTTTGTAAGCTGATCGACCGTTTCGACGTCCTCATAATTTTCCTTTAACCAATCGGTAAAATACCGCCACATCTTAGCGTAATCAGTAAGCGTTCGTTCCCGAAGTCCCTCCGCCTTTTTGCCGGAAATAACGAAATCAAGCGCCTGGTCTAGCGTTAAATTCGGATATTCTTTCTTATTCGCCAGTTCACGCACTGGTTTACGTCTTGCTCGTTTTTGTAACGCCATAATAAAAAGCCTCCCTAACGGTAAGTGATTAGACATCCCACCGCTAAGAAGGCCGTTATTTACAACCCTGATTCGTATGTTTTAGGGTTGTGTTTGTATAATCGCGAGGTTGTGTACACGCGGATTTCCGACGTTATCCGCAACCCTGCGCCCCTGTTTCCGATTCGATTACCGGACTAATATCCCGGACCTAAAATCGGCTCAAAACGTTGATATACCGCCTAGCATTCTTCCGGAGTACCAGTAGCAGTAGCCGTTCTAAACGATGACCCACATCCGCATGATGCGATTGCATTTGGATTGTCAATAGTAAAGCCGCCGCCCATCATTGATTCTTTATAATCAATCTTGGTTCCTTGTAAAATCGCTGCACTCTCTTTATCGACTAAGATTTGAATTCCATGTTGTTCAAGTTTCAAATCATCTTCATTTACTGTATGTTCAAAGCCCATCCCATAGGATAAACCGCTGCATCCACCACCTTTTACGCTAACGCGTAACAAAGCGCCTTCTTCTTCGTTATGCTTCATCATTTCTTTTATGTGGAGCGATGCCGCTTCTGTTAAAATAACCACATTATTACTCAATATGATACCCTCCCTTAATGAGGCTTTTAATTTATTATATACACGTATTGTTAACTACTCAAATGATACGATTCCTTCGTACTATCATATGAAATATATATAAATAAGGGAGCGGCGACGCTCCCTATTTTAAAACATTGGATTCTCTTCCAAATATTGATAAATATTATCGACCAATTCGTCAGGTGTTTTTCCTGTGACTACTTCCCCATTTACGAGAGCATATAACGAAGTCGCACATTTACCGCAATATCCAAGACATCCATATTCAATAATATCCAAATTAGGATCTTTTTCTAATTTCTCTAGTGCCTTTTGGGCACCATTCGCAAGATTGCTTATACAAAATTCGATGATGGGTTGAATCATTGCTTTCACCTCTCCACAACTAATTATCCTACTCCATTTCATCCACTCCGTCAAATACCATGTATACTATAACCATGTCAAGAAAATCATGAAAATTGTTGTTATTTTGTCATAATTCCGCTATACTCGTATGTGTTAAAGGAACGGATTTATTATTCTATTATTTTTTTTTGACATTTTAGGCAATTTTAAATATGAAACGGGCTATTCAAAGGGGTAATAAAAATGAAAAACCTTGTAATTCTTGGTGGCGGTTATGGCGGAATGAAGATACTAAATGAACTTCTCCCTAACCATTTACCAGAGGACATGACCATTACACTAGTGGACCGTGTACCTTACCACTGTTTAAAAACGGAGTATTACGCATTAGCAGCAGGAACAATTTCTGACAAAGAAGTAAGGGTTGCTTTTCCGGAGCACCCACGATTAAAAGTAGTTTATGGTGAAGTAATCGGAATTCAAACAACTGAAAAAAAGATTACATTAAAGGATGCGGAGCCTCTCGACTATGATGACCTCATCATTGGTCTGGGCTGTGAGGACAAGTATCATGATGTTCCGGGAGCTGATCAGTTTACTTACAGTATCCAGTCTATTGAAAAATCTCGACTTACCTACTCTGTCTTAAATAATCTGGGACCGGGCTCAGTTGTTGGTATCGTAGGCGCTGGTCTTAGCGGCGTGGAATTAGCAAGTGAATTAAGCGAAAGTCGTGAAGACCTAAACATCAAATTATTTGATCGGGGAAAACATATTCTCTCTGCATTCCCTGAACGTTTAAGCAAATATGTTGAAAATTGGTTTGTAAAAAACAATGTCGAAATTATTAATAACTCGAATATTACCAAAGTGGAAGAAAATGTATTATACAATCACGACCAGGCGATCCATTGTGATGTAATCGTATGGACCGCGGGAATTCAAGCCAATAAAATTGTCCGCGCTATGGACGGGGAAAAAGACGGAATGGGAAGACTAGTTATAAGCCCGCTTCACCACCTGCCCAATGATGAACATGTTTTTATTCTTGGTGATTGCGCAAGTCTTCCCCATGCTCCTAGTGCTCAATTAGCGGAAGGTCAGGCGGAACAAATTGTTGAAGTATTAAAGAGACGTTGGAAAGGTGAAGAACCTCCAACATCATTCCCACAAATAAAATTAAAGGGGATCCTTGGTTCCCTTGGGAAAAAGCACGGATTTGGGATGATGGCAGACCGCGCCATTACTGGACGTGTCGCCCGCTTGCTTAAATCCGGGATTCTGTGGATGTATAAGTTTCATAACGGGTAATATAAAAAGCTCCAGCGCCATGAACAGGGGGGCGCTGGAGCTTGATTCAAAGAAGAAGCATTCCATTTTTGTGGAATGCTTCTTCCAATTATATAGCTGTATATCCGTGTTTCTCTAGTTCAGAAAAAATGGTTTTTAAACGCGGGTTCCCTTCTCCAACGATTTTGTCTTTGATGACAACCACTGGATAAAACATATCCTCTTCGACCACTTTTTCTGCAAACGCGATTTTTTCACTCTCCCCAGTGGGCTGATAGATATCCACATAGGTCATTTTAAACGGTTGGTCTGGAAATTTTCTCGCTATCGCTGCCTCCAACCATTCAAACGTTTCTTTGGAAGATGGTAAATTGACACAACTCGGGCACAACTGCTCTGCACCGTAAACAACAATTTCTACTTCTGTACTATTCATCTACTCATTCCCGCCTTTTTATTTCAGGTTAACTCATTTTTGCGATATAACCAAGAAAATGACTATAAATGTGTGTTTTCCTAATTTCTGATAATGGATTTTTCACGATGATGACATTATAATATAAGTATAGGAAGGGAGTCGATTAATTTGGCAGAACAAGAAATTTTTGAACAAGTTCAAGAAGTATTAGATAAATTACGTCCATTTCTTCTTCGCGACGGCGGAGATTGTGAATTAGTAGATGTTGAAGAAGGCATTGTCAAACTTCGCCTGTTAGGTGCATGCGGCAGCTGCCCAAGCTCAACCATCACACTGAAAGCTGGTATTGAAAGAGCTCTTTTAGAAGAAGTACCAGGAATTGTGGAAGTAGAACAGGTATTTTAATAATCAAAAAAGTGATTGCCATCCATAGGCAATCACTTTTTTAATGAAAACATGTTTTAGTAAAGCCATTCCAATAAAGGCAGGTTTAAACGCTTGATTGGAGCGTCAGTAAGTTGATAAAAACCCGCCAAAAATTGTTCATATTCTCCGGACTGGCGTAAAATTCTCATTAACTTTTCTTCTAATACCTTTTTGTCCTGTTCGGATGTGGTAATATAATAACTCTCTATACATTCAAAGTAATGGAGCGGGAAAATTAACCGGGAATACAATAATCGCCAGGAAAATGGCGACAAAGGGGCAATACTTTGATACTCTTCAAAAAAGCGCTTTAATTCCACGTCATAGGTTTGGGAATTATGAAGATATCTTTCCCTTGTCCATTCACCGATGTCCCGGCTGCGATGGTCAAATACCCAGTCAAACGGATTTTTGATCATATAATTATTGTGCGGCCCCCAAGTCTTTTGCGTAAACCGTTCATGACAAACCGTTCCGCTATCCGTTTCAAGCGGTTCATCATCAATCTCGGTATCCACTAGATATTGAATAGCGTTTTCCGTTAACCCCAAATAATAGGGGAAGGAATCAATAAACATCCGCTGAAATTCATCTTCAGGTGTTTGAAAAAGAAGACCATTCCACACCTTTTCCATCTGCTCGAGCCGTTTTTCCCATAAGGTCTTCCATTGTCCGATCCTGCTAGACCTCTCTATTTGAAAGGGGACTCTCCTGCCGCGCTCATGGAATTTTGCCAATTTCCTGCCCAATTTAACTTTTTTCTGTTCTTTCAGTTGTCGATTTGCAAGGACACAATATTTATTTTTTTCCCATTCTGTAATTAAATGCCCTTCTTTAGACGGTAAAATGGCGGGAACATTTTGATCACCATAATTGCGTAAATGCTCCGCGATTTTCTCAAGTTCGGCAATATCTTCTTCTTCCTTGCCCGCTGGTTTAGAGATTAAGTAGAGCCAGCCATTTCCTCTTAACGCATCAAACCGATCCAGTTTTACATATTCCTCGACCGTAATGCCATATTGATTTTCCAGCATTTTTTGAAGCATTTATAGTCCACCTCATTTCTTTCCCTTTTCTTACTTCATATATATGTTTTAGCTTAAGAAAACTTGTTCCTGAATAGCTTAGAAAAATGAAGGAGAATATAAGGTTTTAACCATGCTCTTTTTTAAGTTTCTTTTGCATAAGTTAGAATAATACAGTATATATATAGTCAAAATCCATAGAAAAGGTGATCAGAGGAATGGCAGACGACAAAAACGTAAATCTAACCGAAGTAACTGCACGTAGATGGCTGAATGACAGAGGCGTCAAAGTACAGGATATCGCTGATTTAGTTTTCTTTTTGCAGGAAAAATATCATGAGAACTTGAAAATGGAAGACTGTTTAGCAAATGTGGAACGCGTTCTTGCCAAACGTGAGGTTCAAAACGCAATTTTAACAGGAATACAGCTGGATGTACTTGCTGAAAAAGGAATGCTTGAGGAGCCGCTCCAATCAATAATCGGAACAGATGAAAGTCTTTATGGAGTCGATGAAATTCTAGCCTTTTCGATTGTAAATGTATATGGTTCAATTGGTTTTACCAATTACGGATATATTGATAAATTAAAACCTGGAATATTAGCGCATTTAAATGATAAATCAACAGGCGAATGCCATACTTTTTTAGATGATATCGTCGGGGCAATTGCAGCTGCCGCATCGAGCCGACTCGCACACAGGGCTGCTAGGGCTGAAAGTGAAAAGAAATAAGCAGAAAAAGGATGGGGCTTCCCATCCTTTTTAAATCTTCCATTGATCTAAGGAATCAACGGTGTAGGTAGGCATCCGGTCGTAGCCGGAAAGCAGTTCTTTGGTCGTTACTCCTGTATGTACTAGTAATGTATCTATCCCGGCATTCATGCCTGCTAAAATATCTGTATCATAATAATCTCCGACCATCAATGTCTCTTCTTTCGGTGTTCCAAGTACCTTTAAAGCCTGTTCCATGATGATTGCTTCTGGTTTGCCAATAAAAATCGGTTTGGTTTGTGTAGAAACAGTAATAACAGATGTTAGTGAACCATTCCCTGGAACCAAGCCTCTTTCTGTAGGGATGGCGATATCTCCATTAGTGGAAATGAACGTTGCGCCATTGCGGACCGCCAAACAGGCAACCGTCAATTTTTCATAACTGATCTCCCGGTCGATTCCTACCACGACGAACTCAGCATCTTCTCCGGCAAATCGGAACCCCTTTTCTTCTATTGCTGTCCGTAACCCCTCTTCCCCAATCACGTAAATGCGGGCATCATTCTTTCGTTCATAAATATAATTGGCCGTCGCTTGACTTGTTGTGAACACTTGCTTTTCTTCCGCCGGGATGTCAAACTGGGTCAGCTTTGCAGCAACCTGTGCAGGTGTTCTTGAGGAATTGTTTGTAACAAAAAGATAGGGTATCTGTTGATCCCGGAGTTTCTTGACAAAGTCAGATGCAGCTTCAATCTGTTCTGATCCCTTATACATTGTTCCATCTAAATCAATTAAATAACCTTTGTAATTTTTCATATGTTACACTCCCAAAAGTTTTTTCCATATAGAACAAAAAAGACCGCGCATAACGGTCTTAATATATTATTATTTTTTAAACGCTGAAACCGGTCCTAACTCGGTGACAAGATATTCGCGAACATTGGCCGCAAAATTCACCAACTCATGTAAATGCTTTGTAAACGTCACTTGAAGTTCTTGATGATTGACATCTGTATAAGATTGGACAAGCATTTTCCGGTATTGAATCAACACTTTCAAACTATTTCCCGTTTCAGATGTGATCACTTTTTCATCCATCAAAATATCAATGATGTCATCGTAACTGCCTGGGTCACGCATAATAAACCCATCAATCATTGCATTTCCAACGTCCAAAACAGACTCGATCATCATATGGTTTACACGCTCTAGCGCTGCCTTTTCAAGTGGGTTGGACCACTCTTTTTTACTTAGGAACAGTTGAATTTGCATTTCTAAAAATTTCAGTATCTCTTCAATTTTTTCTTGATCAACAAAATACATATGAGCACCTTCTCCATTTTTCTAAGTTGTTATCTTTGCAAGCGCAGACGGTCTGACATAGAACTTTCGAGAGTTCAAATTTATTGTAACATAATTTGACAGCCTTCGCGTTTTGAATCGTAAAAACTTATAAAAAATGGTGTAAAAATCTTTACTCCCCTTGGTTGGTTTTATTTGTTACTATATAGAAGACGTCTAAAAATATCTAGTTTAATTAAAGGAGACCATTAAATGAAAGAACGCTTTTTCTTATACGATGATACAGAAGATACAAAAACAAGATTTGTCAGCTTCGTTGGTGAACATCAACGCTTTGATTTAGCAATTGTTCAAAGTGACCGTCACTATGGAAAGCATCTTGTTCTTGATATGCAGGGAAGCCGTTTTGCGATTATCGGCTTAGACGATTTGCAAGAAGAAGGGTATTTAGAATTTGCTTTTCAATTAAATGAGGAAGATGCGGAAGAATTAAGATCCTTTTTATTGGAATTAGTGTAAGGTTCGTCATGAATTATGCTCCCTTTGAAAATAATAGTGCTAAAGGGGGCGTAAGCATGACAGAACATAAAGAAGAAAAGTATACGGATTTATCCAATGTTGAAAAACAAAGGAACTTTCTTACAGCAGAAGAATTTCCAGAAGGTCCTTTTGGGTCTGCCATTCGTCAAGACGAACCAGTTGAGAACAAAAGTACACCATGGGAAGAAGGGCAACGGACTTACAGTGCCTTTAATTATGAAAATAAAACCCTTCATCAAAATCTTCCTCGGCAAATGGACGGGGCCCATCCAACCCATGATGACCCCGAAACAGATCAACAGCCGCCATATAGTGAATCCACATAGAAAAGCGGAAGCGCTGGTGCTGGACAGTTATCTACGTTCAAAACCTAAACATAAAGAAGGGCCTGAAAGTTCGGCCCTTCTTTTATTTTTTCACTTTTTTCAAGACAAAATAGGCACAGCCAAAATTACAGTATTCATACAGATATTCACTTAGTGTGCTAATTTTTGTATCGAATGTAGCTTTTGGGTTTTGGTCATCGAAAAACCCCTTTAATCGGAGTTGTCCATACCCCCAATCACCCACTACATAATCATATCTTGTTAAAATATCACTAAATCTCGCTTTAAGGGCTTCTTCATTAAATCCGTTTCGGTGTTCTTGGACGATTTCATAAACGGTGTTGTTCATTATTATCAAGATATTTCACCTCTTTTACCAGCTAATTCCTACTACCCATTATAACCGATTCCCCATCAATTACTAAGAAAAAAAATCACCTTATTGGCTATTCTAAGAAAAGGAGGTGTTTACATTGAAAAAATTAGTTATCATCTTGGGATTATGCACCGTAACGGCCCTAACAGGCTGTACTAAGGATATGAGCAACCGAGATGTCTATGAAGAAAGCGGAAATACCATTAATGTTAACAATAAAAGGCATGACCTCTACAATGAAGGAGCGAGCCGTGGAATCCGTAATGTTAGTAATAACTACGGCTTTGTCCGTCATCAAAAAAGTCCACTAATGAACGATAATACGGCTAATGACCATTATTCTGCATTAGATCGTGAACAGGCGGCCAATATTATTAGTAAATTAAGTGCCGATATTCCCAATGTACACGATGTATCCACACTTGTCACTGACCAGGAAGTGTTAATTGCTTATACTACCGATTCAAAAGATCGCAATTTGACTGCGGATCAAGTGAAAAAAACAGCGATGTCTGTCGTTCCAAGGTATTACCATGTCTACGTTACTGATAATAAAGTGTTAAGGAGAGACGTAGAAAATTTGGCTAATGTAGATTCCACAAGCCGAAATGCCCGTAATCTGGTCAATGGGCTAATCACACAGATGAAAAAATCACCACAAGGGCAGCGGATAAATGCAAGTGAGGACGAAAATGGCAGAACCGCTGATGATAAATAGAAAAGCAGATGTGCCTTGTTCAGGACGGATTGGCTTATTCCCCCGAGCACTTAGGCGCTGAAGCTGACATCAAAACAAAGAGTTCAGTCAACTTGACTGAACTCTTTGTTTTAGGCTTCTTGAGCTTTTTCTTCCCCAAGCATTTGCTTGTGTTTTGCTGCTGCGTTCACTTGCTCATCAGCATGATAGGAGGACCGGACTAGCGGGCCAGCTTCACAATGACTAAAGCCTTTACTTAATGCAATTTGCTGTAATTCTTTAAATTCATCTGGACTATAATATTTTTCAACTTTAAGATGACTTTTGGTCGGCTGTAGGTATTGACCAATGGTCATAATATCGACGTGATTTTCTCTTAAATCATCCATCACTTCAAGAATTTCTTCCTTTGTCTCTCCTAGTCCAACCATTAGACTCGACTTTGTTGGAATATTCGGCTGCATTTCTTTGGCACGACGAAGGAATTCAAGGGAACGATCGTATTTCGCCCTGGCTCTTACTCTAGGGGTCATTCGTTTAACCGTTTCGATGTTATGATTTAAGATATCAGGTTTTGCGTCCATTAACAGACGTAAATTTTCTTCTTTCCCACCCATGTCAGACGGAAGAACTTCAATGCTTGTAAATGGATTTTTGCGGCGAATAGCGCGGACTGTTTCAGCAAAAACAGCTGCCCCTCCATCCCTAAGATCATCGCGGGCTACGGCGGTGACTACGACATGTTTTAAGTTCATCAATTGAACGGAGTCTGCCACTCTTTCTGGTTCTTGCCAATCCAACTCGGTTGGCAAACCAGTTTTAACGGCACAGAAACGGCATGCACGTGTGCATGTATCACCAAGAATCATGAAGGTTGCCGTACGTCTTTCTGCCCAGCATTCATGAATATTAGGGCAGCGGGCTTCTTCACAAACTGTGTGAAGATTTTTTTCACGCATCATTTTCTTTAAGCCCGTATAAGACTCATTTGTGTTTAATTTTATTTTTAACCAATCCGGTTTTCGTAAAATCTCTTCTTTCTTACTCATTAATGACTACACCCCTTGAAGCTAGAAATAGATCCTCCTTGTCACTTTAACATACCGAAAAAATAACGACAAGCATATCGGATAATATTAACTTGATGAACCGCTTTCATCAGCCCCTAAAAAGTTTACCATTTATTGACCATTATGAAATGGTTTAGAAAACATAAACTAACCTTGTACATTAATTGGAAGGAGGATTCTTGTGCGGGCTGTTCTATTATTGGGAACTTTTCTTTTTTTCTTTAGCACTTCATTGGCTGTTACGGATGTTCATGCCGCTGCAAATGAACCGAATCCATACCAAGAACGAATGAAGCTGTATAAGAAGGTGGAAACTGTTACACAAATTCCTTGGTACTATTTAGCGGCCATTGATCAATACGAAAGAAGCATCCGCCAGGTCCGCAGAGACTTACCTAAACCAGATAGTGTGATTGGCATCTATTTTCGTCCAGAAGAATGGTCTGGATTAACCAATCCAAATCCTTTGGAAGAAAACCCAGCCACGATTCAATTTTTTGATGGGAAAGGGGTAGATGGGGATGGCGATGGAAAGGCAAGTGCTAAAAATGATGAGGATGTGCTCTATGCGTTTGCAAAATATCTCCTATCCTACGGTGTCGATCATGATAATATAAAAATCGGCTTATGGAATTACTATCATCGCGATAAAACGGTTAGTATCATTGCTGGAAAAGCAAAAATATATCGGCATTTCGGCCGTATTGATTTGGATACTCAAGTCTTCCCCGTTCCCATCCGAAGCAATCACAGTTATCGGAGCACGTGGGGGTCTGCCCGTGGTTGGGGGGGCCGCAGGATACACGAAGGCACCGATATCTTTGCTGGCTACGGTGTTCCTGTTCGAGCAACTAACTATGGTATTGTTGAAATGAAAGGCTGGAATAAATTTGGCGGCTGGAGAATCGGGATTCGCGATATTAATAATACGTATCATTACTTCGCCCACTTAAGCGGTTTTGCTAAGGATTTAAAAATCGGTCAAGTGGTAGAGCCGGGAATGGTCATTGGCGGTGTAGGAAGTTCCGGGTACGGCCCTCCAGGTACCTCAGGGAAATTCCCTCCCCATTTACATTATGGCATGTACAAAGACAACGGTGTCACCGAATGGTCTTTTGATCCATACCCGCATTTAGCGAAATGGAAGCGGATGGAACGGATGAATGCACGCAAAAAATAGGACTTTCCACCGTGGATCGTCCTATTTTTTCGTATCTGATTTCTTCGTGTCTGTCTGTTTATCAGGAAGTTGAATCGATGGGGTAATACCGCCGCCGCCATTATAGAATTGCGGTACATCTCCTTGGATGAGCGATCCATCAACAGGGATACTTTGCGTCAGCTTTGTGATCTTCGTAGCAAAGGGAGTGATGATTTGGACGGAGACTTCAATATGAATGGAAACATCGACCCAGGTATTATTAATCCCCACTTCTTTCGTTTCAATTTTTACATCTGGCTCCACTTCACCAATGGCATGAAACTTGACTGGAATTTTAGGCCCGATATTTCCTAATAATGAAATATTCGTTGCTTGACCAAGCGGGACGTACCAAATAATCCCGTCTTCCTTATTCGAATTTTGCGTTTCTATTTCTACATCGGTTAACTGCTCAAGTGAGGACAGATCACCTTTTTTGGCTGCTTTCAGGTTCTTTTGAATTTGTGCGGTTGTTTCCGCTAAGACCCTGTTTATATAAACGGTATTAAGTTTGACATTTGAAGCTTTTCCATTTTCACTGGGCAAAATCACAATGACCTCATTGTCTTCTCCCGTATCAGTTGTCCGCTTTGTGATTGCCTTATTAATGACTAATGAAGCAATATTTCGGGTTTCAGAAGTAGCAATCCTCATCAAAGTAGGTTCAATCCCCTTATTTACAAGCCATAATCCAGTCGCGGTAGAGAATAGAAAAAAAATAAACGTCAATAGCATAACATAACGGAAAGGCAACGGTCCCTTTTTAGGTCGCCGTCTGCGAAACTTCGCCAAGAAAATCACCCCTTCAAGCTATATGTATGCTTTAAAAAGAGGAACTAGCCTAAAAAAGTGGCTAAAAATATTCTTAATGAATTGAGAGTTATGTCCATCCGCATTCATAGAAAAAAGCTTGCTGTCTGTAGCAAGCTTTTTAGATCATTTTTAATAATGCGTCTCTGCCAATCATGCCAGGGTGAATGCCTAATTCTTCAGCCTCGGCAGTAACAGACTCTAAGGGGGCATTCAGAAGCTGTTCAATTGTCCTTACTCCGACGGCACGGCCGGCAATTATTTTGCGATCCTTTAGTTTATCGTTTAACAACCCTACGTCTAAAGCGCCGCACATGATATACCCTTTATCATTTGAGATCGATAGCAAAGTGGTTTTCGGAAGTAAAACTGAAACACCGATAAACATATGTCCATTTATATTAATGGGTAATAGATCAACCACAGATTCCCCACACTCCTTTCCTCATTATCACATTATGATTAGAAAGGAAAAAGCGTGTTTAGGGCTATGATTGGCTTTGTAATTTCCACTTTAAAATATCGCGAAGAAATTCCGGTAAGAAATATTTCTTTTCCTTATGTGGCAGTACCTCTTTGAAAAAGTGACCAAACGTGAACATGTCAGGAAGAGCCAAACTGTAATTACGTTCATGCTCCAAATGCATCCCATTTACGAGGATGATTTCATCCTGGAAGCTAATTTGATCGTAGACAAATACCCCTAATAGGGTCCCTCTGAATCCAAGACCTTTAATCTCTCTAGTGACTAACGCTTCATTTTTTGTTTCCCGCAGGACCTTTTCTAATTCCAAACCGGTCAGTTCCACTACACAGGGATTAATAGGATGCGGGCAGATTTTTAGCAAATCGTAAACCGTTACATCATCCTCTAAAGAGCCTAAGAGGAGTCCCGCATTAATCATTGCACAATCGGTTTGACACCATTCTCTTAACGCCCTGCAAAGCAGGCGAGAAAACTCCGTTTCCTGAAACAGTTCGGATTTTAGGGGAGCTTTTAAGGTGGTTACTTTTTGATTTAATAAGGATTTTCCTTTTGAAAAATATCCATCAATTAGATCCTGCTCATTGTGAACTATTGGCAGCTCCTTCCAGTCATAAAGAAGAGCTTCCTTACTTATCATCGTTTTTTCTTCGTTCAGATTGAGTGTAACTTGCCCGACATAATGCCCGTACTTTCCTGCTGCACCAAGGAGGGTATTACCTACAAACTTTCCTTTTTCAAGAAAGTGATGTGTGTGTGAGCCTAAGATGACATCAATATCAGGAAATGCAGCTGCGATTGCTTCATCTTCCTGTAGACCGAGATGTGAAAGTAAAATGATGATGTCCGATTCAGCTTTTAATGGTTCCATCCATTTTTTTAGTTCGCTTATTGGTTCGGTTACTTTCCATCCTAATAATCCATATAGATGGAAAAAGTATGCGGTAAGACCGATGACGCCTACCCTTGTTCCCTTTTTCGTTTGATACACCTTATATGGCTTTACCCAGGCAGGGCAGCCAAAATTTGTCTGGTAAAGGTTTGCTAATAGTACATCAAACTGTGCATGTTCATAAAGCGTATTTAAGTCGTCGTAAGGAAGGTTAACACCTTCATTGTTGCCGATTGTTACCGCTGTATAATGGCTTTCATTTAAAAGGTCGATGTTACCCTTTCCCTTGGTAGCCTCTGTGAAGGGATGCCAGCGGTCAATAAAATCACCAATGTCAAAGAGAAACATGTCCTCATCCTTTTTCTGATGGTCTTCATGTTTATTTGATAAGAATTGCTTAATTCGCGGCCAATTTTCTATGTGACTGTGGACATCATTTGTATGATAAATATGTATGGTTTCCATTCTGTACCTACCCTAGAATTCCTTGATAAATTAAACGAATCCCAACAACGATGAGAATCGTTCGTAAAATTAAGACAATCGTTTTACTCTTAAGCTTAGTGTTTAAATAAACACCAATTTGGGCTCCAATCCACGCCCCAGGGACTAATGCCAGGGCGTATATCCAGTCAACATTTCCTAAGGTAATATGCGTAATCGAACTTAGTATTGAAGTTGGCAAAATCATAAACATCGATGTAGCCGTCGCCACATGGGGCGGAAAAAAGAAAATCAAAATCATCGTTGGAACCAGTAAGGAGCCGCCGCCCACCCCGAAAATCCCTGAGATAAAACCTACAACAAAGGAAATCAAAATGGCGATCACTGGATTATATCCATATTCTGAGGTATTCCCTCGATTATCGATAAACGTGCGGACGATTCCCCGGTCCTTCTTATATGGCAATGGCTTTAATTTATCCTTTAATAATAAAATTATCGAAACAAAAATAATAAATAACCCGAAAAAGATATTGAAGGTCTTCATTTGTAACCCTTCTGTTACCCACGCACCTAAAATACTCCCAGGACCGCTGCCAATCAGAAAAATCAAGCCGCTTTTATAATCAATGGTCTTGTGTTTCATATACGCTAAGGTGGAGGAAAGTCCTGTAAAAATCATCGTAAAAAGGGAGGTTCCGACCGCAACCTGAGGGGTTATATGCCCAAATGCTGGCAGGGTTGATAAATAAAGTAATGAGGGAACAACTACAATCCCGCCTCCTAAACCAATGAGCGAGCCTAAAGAGCTTCCGAGTATACCGATAATTACGATTATGATCCATTCCATGTTATTTCTTCTCCTAACTTTTTATAGTAGGTCCAACTGGCGTGGAGCAAGCCCCTTGTATTCGAGATGCAAAAGATTGATCATTTCCTTTGCATTATCAGCAGCATCTCCGCCAGAGTTGTTGTTAAAAAGGAGATAGATATCTTTCGAGTCTTTAACTAATTCTTGAATGGAGTTTGCCCATTCTTCTAACTCTTGTTGGTTATAGCGGTAAAGATAACGAACCTCGCGCCAATCCACTCCGATTCGTTTTTGCCAGCCATGAAAATTACGGCCATGAAAACGGACGAGGACCTTCTCAGGAGTGGTTGACTGCAATACCATTGGGATGGACCCTTCTCCTGATTGTGGTTCATCGCAAATGCTATGGATCCATTTTAGTTCTCTCATAAACTCAATGGTTTTTTGACGATACTGGGGGACAAACCAGGATTGATGTCTGAATTCTAATGCAGATGGAATATCCCCCATTTCCTGCTTGCACCATCTTAGGTATTGGACATTTTCTCTCGAACATGTAAACCAGGGTGGAAATTGAAAGAGGGTCATGGCTAATTTATTGGTTTCTATGTAAGGCTCGAGCGATTCTTTGAAAGCACTAAACATCGCTTGTTTGTTTTCAAAAGGAATTTCCCCGCGCATATGTCCGGTCATTCCTTGGTAGGCTTTGACGATAAACTGGAAGCCAGCCGGTGTTTCATTGACCCACTTTTCAGCATTTCTTTTCGGCTGAATCGCATAAAAGGCCGAATCTACTTCAACGATAGGAAAATGTCCCGCATAGGCTTTTAGCTTGTCCCGTGAGGATATCTGACCTGGATATAAGCTATCATGATCGCCCCAGCCTGTTACGCCGATATAGATCAAAAAACTCACCTCCAACTATTAATAATAGCATAACCATTTTTGGAAGGTGGTAATTTTTGAAAAGGAGGTTGGGTTGGTCGCATAGTGTGGGTGGCGACAGTATTGGTGTGCTATCCGACAGTATTGTGACGTCATCCGACAGTAAAGTCCCGTCATCCGCCAGTAAAGTCCCGCTATCCGACAGTAAAGTCCCGCTATCCGACAGTAACCCCAATCACCGGCGCCAAAAACCCGCCTGCCATCCTCGGCAAGCGGGTTTTTTTATAAAACCTATTATCCAATAGAACCTTCCATCTCGAATTTAATGAGACGGTTCATTTCAACGGCGTATTCCATTGGCAATTCTTTTGTAAACGGCTCGATAAAGCCCATTACGATCATTTCAGTAGCTTCTTGTTCTGAAATCCCACGGCTCATCAAGTAGAAGAGCTGCTCTTCAGATACCTTCGAAACTTTCGCTTCATGCTCAAGTGAAATGTTGTCGTTTAAGATTTCATTGTAAGGAATCGTATCTGATGTCGACTTGTTATCCATGATTAAGGTATCACATTCGATATTAGAACGGGCACCGTCTGCCTTACGACCGAAGTGAACGATACCGCGGTAGGTAACTTTACCGCCATGCTTAGAAATGGACTTCGAAACAATTGTTGATGATGTATTAGGTGCTAAATGAATCATTTTTGCACCTGCATCTTGGTGTTGACCTTTACCAGCAATCGCAATAGAAAGTGTCATCCCACGTGCACCTTCACCTTTTAAAATAACGGCTGGATACTTCATCGTTAATTTCGAACCGATGTTACCATCAATCCATTCCATTGTCGCGTTTGCTTCACAAACCGCACGCTTAGTAACAAGGTTAAAGACGTTGTTCGCCCAGTTTTGAATCGTTGTATAACGGCAGTAAGCATCCTTTTTAATCACAATCTCAACGACAGCACTGTGCAGGGAGTTCGTTGTATAAACTGGTGCTGTACAGCCCTCAACATAATGCACATGCGCGCCTTCATCAACAATGATTAATGTACGTTCAAATTGACCCATATTTTCGGAGTTGATGCGGAAATATGCCTGTAATGGCGTATCCACTTTCACACCCGGTGGTACATAGATGAACGAGCCGCCAGACCAAACAGCCGAGTTAAGGGCTGCAAATTTGTTATCTGTTGGCGGGATAACTTTTGCCCAGTGTTCGCGGAAAATATCTTCATTTTCCCGTAAAGCAGAATCCGTATCTTTAAAGACAATTCCTAGATCTTCAAGTTCTTCCTTCATGTTGTGGTAAACTACCTCAGATTCATACTGTGCAGATACCCCAGCAAGGTACTTTTGCTCCGCTTCAGGAATTCCCAGTTTATCGAACGTAGCCTTGATTTCTTCAGGTACTTCATCCCAAGACTTCTCGGATTTCTCAGATGGTTTTACATAGTAAGTAATTTCATCAAAGTTTAATGCGTTTAGATCGCCGCCCCATTGTGGCATTGGCATTTTGTAAAAATGCTCAAGCGACTTCAAACGGAAGTCTAACATCCATTGTGGTTCATTCTTCAATTTAGAAATTTCTTCTACAATTTCAGATGTTAAACCACGCTTAGATCGGAATATGGAAACGTCTTTATCGGCAAAACCATATTTATAATCACCGATTTCCGGCATTTTTTTCGCCATCGTCCTTGTTCCTCCATTTCTTAAACGAATAAGGCCTAAAAATGCCCTATTTCATCCTATTCTTTTTCCTCTTCTTTCAATCCCTTTTCCATGGCTTTCCACGCTAATGTCGCACATTTGATGCGGGCTGGGAACTTGGCTACCCCTTGAAGTGCCTCGATATCACCTAAATCGATATCTTCGTCATACTCTTTGCCTTGCATCATGTCAGAAAAGATTGTTGAAAGTTTTAACGCTTCTTCAATCGTTTTCCCTTTAATTGCCTGAGTCATCATTGAAGCGGATGACATGGAAATCGAACAGCCTTCGCCTTCTTGCTTTGCGTCAACCACGATTCCATCAACCACTTTAAGGGTCAATTGAATCCTGTCCCCGCATGTTGGGTTATTCATATTAATCGTCAGACTGCCATCCTCTAAAACGCCACGATTACGCGGATTCTTATAATGGTCCATTATCACCCGACGGTAAAGATTATCTAAATTAGAAGACATCGCTGAAATACTCCTTTGTTTTAACAAGTCCTTCAACAAGTTTATCTATATCATCTTCTGTATTATACAGGTAAAAACTGGCACGAGCTGTAGCAGAAGCTTTTAGCCATCTCATCAGCGGCTGGGCGCAATGATGTCCAGCACGAACCGCAATTCCTTCTGCATCTAGAACAGTTGCCACATCATGCGGATGAACATCACTGATATTAAAGGTGACTAGTCCTGCCCGCTTCGCTGGGTCAAGTGGACCATAAATAGTCATACCTTCTACAGTTGCCATTTTTTCTAACGCATAGGCCGCAAGTTTATGTTCATGTTCGGCAATCTGGTCTAAGCCCACTTCATTTAAAAAGTCGATAGCTGCGCCAAGACCAATAGCCCCAGCAATGATTGGTGTACCGCCTTCGAACTTCCACGGCAGTTCTTTCCAAGTTGATTCGTACAATTGCACGAAATCAATCATTTCGCCGCCGAATTCGATTGGTTCCATGTTTTCAAGCAGATGTTTTTTTCCATAAAGGACACCAATGCCGGTTGGACCGCACATTTTATGTCCTGAAAAAGCAAGAAAATCACAATCTAAATCTTGAACATCAATCTTCATATGCGGCGCACTCTGTGCCCCATCGACTACCATAATTGCTCCGTTTTCATGGGCAATTTGCGCAATCTCTTTCACTGGATTAATGACGCCGAGGACGTTGGATACTTGCATAACAGAAACGACTTTCGTGTTTGTAGTAATCGTTGCACGAACGTCATCAAGTGAAATGGTTCCATCATCTTGCAATGGAATGTATTTCAACTGAGCACCGGTCCGTCTGGCCACTTGCTGCCACGGAATGATATTACTGTGGTGCTCCATATACGTAATGACGATTTCATCGCCTGCTTTTAAATTCGCCGCCGCATAGCTTGCTGCTACGGTATTAAGAGAGGTTGTTGTTCCTCTTGTAAAGATTACTTCTTGAATAGACTTGGCATTGATAAACTTACGAACCTTTTCCCTTGCTCCTTCGTAAGCATCCGTTGCTCTTGTTCCTAGTGTATGCACACCGCGATGGACATTGGAATTGATTTCACGATAATATTTTTCAACCGCCTCGATTACTTGGATGGGTTTTTGAGATGTTGCAGAACTATCCAAGTATACTAATGGCTTCCCATTGACTTCTTGATCTAAAATTGGAAATTGTGCGCGAATATCCCTGATATTCATTAGCGTACTTTCCTTTCAATTACTTCAGTTAACTGTTTCTTTACTCCTTCAATCGGTAACTGGTTAACGACAGGGGCTAAGAATCCATGAATGACTAAGCGTTCTGCTTCTTCTTTACGAATTCCGCGGCTCATTAAGTAGTAAAGTTGAACAGGATCCACACGACCTACAGATGCTGCGTGGCCAGCTACGACATCATCTTCATCAATTAAAAGAATCGGGTTGGCATCGCCGCGTGCTTTTTCACTTAGCATCAGAACACGGGAAGTTTGCTCTGCATCTGATTTAGATGCACCATGCTCAATTTTACCAATTCCATTAAAAATCGATGTGGCACTATCCTTAGCAACACCATGATTTAAGATATTTCCTACGGTATGTTTTCCGAAGTGAACTACCTTTGTGGTAAAGTTCTGTGTTTGGTCACCACGTCCGACAACAACCGTTTTTGTGTCGCCTGACGAACCGTCGCCAAGAAGGTTCGTTGTATTTTCTGAAATGGTATTTCCTTCATTCATTAAACCAAGGGCCCATTCAATTTTAGAATCTCTGCCAGCAACGCCGCGGCGATTTACATATGTCGTAATACCTTTAGCCAAGGTATCAACAGCGCCGTAACGTACGCTTGCGTTAACATTCGCAATGACTTCCGTCAAAATATTAACTAGTGCATTAGAAGTTTCCACGGTGGAAATGTAGTTTTCAACATATGTCACCGCACTATTATCCTCAGCCACAACAATTACATGGTTAAACAAATTCGCCTCGGCATCATCCTGCACAAACACCGCCTGAATCGGTTCAGAAACTTCTACATTTTTCGGAATGTATAGGAAAACTCCTCCGTTAACCAGTGCCGCATTTAGGGCAGTTAAGCGATGTTCATCGGCATTGATGGCCTGAGTTAGATAATACTTTTTCAGGACGTCACCATGTTCCTTCGCAGCGGTAAAGATATCTGTAAAAATAACACCCTGGCTTTTTAGCTCTTCAGATAAAGATAAAAAAGCTGGAGTTTGATTTCGTTGAATATATAAATTTTTATTTTCGGCTTCCATATCAATTAATGCTTTTACCTCTTCTGGTAATTCAGAAAGAGAAGTGATGGGAGCACTTGATACTGTATGTTGAGTGAACTGGGTGAAGTTCCATTTATCAATCTTTGTTTTATCAGGTCTTGGCATTGGAAGCTGCTCAAAATCAGCTAATGCTTTAAGACGGAGCTCCTCGAACCAAGCCGGCTCGCTCGTTTCTTTTGAAAAAGAGCGGACATTTTCCTGATCAAATGATAATTTGATTTCTGTTGTCATTGTAATCCTCCTAACCCTCTCTTACGCTTCTTGCCCAACTGTTTCATCTTCAATTCCAAGTTCTTGTTTGATCCAGTCATATCCTTCAGCTTCTAAGCGTTGTGCTAGTTCAGGTCCGCCGGATTTTACAACACGGCCCTGCATCATTACATGCACATGGTCTGGAGTGATATAGTTTAAAAGACGTTGATAGTGTGTAATCACTAAGCAGCCGAAATCCTCGCCGCGCATTTCATTGATTCCTTTTGATACTACCTTTAGGGCATCGATATCTAGTCCGGAGTCAATTTCATCTAGGATTGCAATTTTTGGTTCTAACATCATTAATTGCAAGATTTCGTTACGTTTTTTCTCACCGCCGGAGAAGCCTTCGTTTAAATAACGTTGTGCCATATCAAGGTCCATTTCAAGGAATTCCATTTGCTTATCCATTTTACGGATAAACTTCATTAATGAAATTTCATTTCCTTCACCAAGACGGCTATTTAGTGCTGAACGTAAAAAATCGGCATTTGTTACGCCGTTAATTTCACTTGGATATTGCATTGCTAGGAATAGCCCAGCCCGTGCGCGCTCATCTACTTCCATTTCAAGAACATTTTGTCCATCTAGAGTGATAGATCCGCTTGTTACTTCATATTTTGGATGGCCCATAATGGCAGAAGATAAAGTGGATTTACCTGTTCCATTTGGTCCCATGATTGCGTGGATTTCTCCACCCTTTATTTCAAGGTTTACACCTTTTAATATTTCTTTCCCATCAATTGCTACATGTAAATCTTTGATCGTTAACGTTGATCCAGCCATATCTATACCTCCAAAGAGAAAGTGTTGTATCATGTAATCGGGTCGTTTGATAACCCTATTCTCATTTTATTCTCATTCCAATCTTATAACAAATGAAATGTATTAGCAACTCTTAAACAGTAAAAACATAGCACCTATTTTCATTAAGCTAGTATCAAATGAGAATGAAAGGGTATTTTTAATGAAAATTCTGATTAATCCTAAATAAGGAAAATGCACTCGAGTAAAATCATACCTCATTTTATTACTTTTTGCCAATGGAATTCGGGTCTAATGGTCTTCCTATTTTTACCCAATGAAACTGTTTAAATGTATACCGTTTTAGGCATCGGCATAGAAAAAGCCAGTGTTTAACACACTGACTTTCTTCCTATTTATAAGTTACTCAGAAACCGGTACAACGGCACCTTTGTATTTTTCAAGAATGAAGTCTTGAATTTCTTTTGAATGTAGAACTTCCACTAATGTTTTGATGCTGTCTTTATTTTCGTCACCGCTGCGGACAGCAATCACGTTTACATACGGTGATTCTTTGTCTTCAATGGCGATGGAATCTTCAACTGGGTTCAAGCCTGCATCAATCGCATAGTTAGAATTGATTAAGACCGCGTCCCCTTCGCCATTATTATAGATTTTTGGAAGTAATGCTGCTTCATAGTTGGTATCGAACTTTAGGTTTTTAGGATTTTCAACAACATCTTTTAATTCTGCTTTCGTTTTATCAATGCCTTCTTTTAATTTGATAACTCCCTCTTTTTCAAGTAAAGAAAGAAGACGGCCATGGTCAGCTACAGAGTTGCTCATGATTAAATGTGCACCTTTTGGAAGATCACTTAGCTTTTTATATTTCTTTGAATAAACACCGATTGGCTCAATATGGATACCGCCAGCATTAACAAAGCCATAACCATTTTCTTTATTTTGAGAATTTAAGTAAGGGATGTGTTGGAAATAGTTTGCATCAAGTTCTTTTGATGCCAATGCTTTGTTTGGTAATACATAATCTTGGAATGTTTTGATTTCTAAGTCAATGCCTTTTTCTTTTAAAAGCGGTTTTGCTTTTTCAAGGATTTCTGCATGGGGAACGTTAGATGCTCCAACCACTAATTTTGTAGTTTCTGCTTCTTTGCCACCAGTAGTTCCTTCTGACTTTTCCTCTGACTTGCCGCAAGCTGCGACAACAAATACGATAGACAATGCTAACAATAAACTTAATATTTTTTTCATTTTGACCTCTCCTTTATCTTTTATCTAATTTTGAAGTGATAAAATCACCGATAAACTGAATGATAAACACAATAATTAAAATAATGATGGTAGCGACTAAAGTTACATCGTTTTGATTTCGTTGAAAGCCTTGAAGATAGGCAAGATTTCCTAAACCACCTGCTCCAATGACTCCTGCCATTGCTGTATAACCAACAAGAGCAATCGCGGTTACGGTTATCCCAGAGACCAGCGCTGGCATCGATTCTGGTAACAGAACCTTCCAAATGATCGTACCAGTGGTGGCACCCATTGACTTTGCTGCTTCAATCACGCCTTTATCAATTTCCCTGAGGCCAATTTCCACCATCCTTGCATAAAATGGTGCAGCACCAATAATCAATGCTGGCAATGCGGCATTTTCACCAATCATGGTTCGGAAAAGTATCGTTGTAAACGGGATTAATAAGACAATTAAAATAATAAAAGGAATGGACCGGAATATATTTACGACACCGCTAATGACCACATTAATGGGTTTATTACTCCAGAGACTTCCTTTTGAAGTAAGGAATAACAACAATCCTAGCAGGATACCAAGAATAAATGTAGCCACAACGGAAATCCCTGTCATATAAAGAGTTTGTCTCGTTGCTTCCCACATTGCCGGCCAATCAAAATCTTCGAAATACGGTTTACTATTCACTTGTAACCACCTCCACTCCTACTTGCTGTGAACGAATATAGTCGACTGCCTTATTGACTTCTGCTTCGTCCCCATCAATATGAATGAATAAGGTTCCATAGGACCCGCTTTGGGTTTGTGAAATCTTCCCTTGCAAGATATTAACGGTCACGTTATTATGGCGAATGACATTTGTAATGATCGGCTGTTCAACAGACTCCCCAATAAAAGTTAGTTGAACAATTTGACCGGAACGATAATGTTCAATTAAATGTTCAGCAGTTTCTTTCGTTTCTTCTGGTTCGGTTACCTGCTGGACAAATCGTTTCGTAATCGACTGCTGTGGATTTTTGAATACATCTAATACTTGTCCAAGTTCGACGACCCTTCCACTTTCCATGACGGCAACCCGGTGACAAATCTTGCGGATTACATGCATTTCATGGGTAATAAGAACAATAGTCAGACCGAGCCTTTTATTTATATCAACTAACAATTCCAAAATAGAATCGGTCGTTTGTGGGTCGAGGGCAGAAGTAGCTTCATCACAAAGAAGTACTTTCGGATTGTTGGCAAGCGCCCTTGCAATCCCAACACGTTGTTTTTGTCCGCCGCTTAACTGGGATGGATAAGCATTCTCTCTACCTTCCAGGCCGACTAATTTAATTAGTTCACTTACTCTTTTTTGGCGCTCAGGACCTTTGATGCCTGCAATTTCTAAGGGAAAAGCAATATTTTCACTAACGGTTCTCGACCACAATAAGTTAAAATGCTGAAAAATCATACTGATCTCTTGCCGGGCTTTTCGAAGTTCAGCCCCTTTGATTTTTGAAACCACGCGGCCAGCAACGGTTACGGTCCCACTGGTCGGCAGTTCCAAACCATTTAACATTCTAATCAATGTACTTTTACCAGCACCACTGTATCCAATTACCCCGAAAATTTCACCATCTTGAATTTCAAGGTTTACATCATCAACGGCTCTAAGCTGACCCTGTTTGGAGGGAAAAATTTTCTGAACACTTTTTATAGAAATCATTGTATCACCTGCTTTTTATCCAATTTACCTTAAAATTCTGAAAGATTTTTCTTGTAATATACCGTTTAATCTAATATAGGGTTTGACTTTTTTTACGAAAAGATTCTATGTTATCAAAATAAAAAGCCTTTCTGCGCAGGCAGAAAGGCATCATAAATAATAATCCTTTCTCCCATCTTCCAAAGCAAACGCTTTGTGTGAATTGGCACCATTTCAATAATAAATATTGACGGTTGCCGGGCTTCATCGGGCACATCCCTCCACCTCTCTTGATAAGAGTATCAATTCCTATATTCAATTCAAACGTTATTTGTTTAAGTAACTATATTACAAAAGTATCGTATCACGGATAAAAAGGGGTGTCAATGAAAATAGTTTCTTATTCAAAAAAATAAGTTTTAGGCATTAACGTTTAATGAAGTTAAACCAGTTGCCGAAACAATAGCCGACTCTAGGTCTTCAATCAGATCTTCTACATTCTCGATCCCGATGGATAGGCGAATTAAATCCTCTGTTACACCTGCAGCGATCAGGCCTTGAGCATCTAATTGCTGGTGAGTGGTGCTGGCCGGATGAATAATTAAACTTTTTGCATCACCAACATTGGCCACATGTGCCCAAAGTGTGATGGAATCAATTAATTTAGCCCCTGCTTCTTTTCCGCCTTTAATTCCGAATACCACCATTGAACCGGCACCTTTTGGTAGATACTTTTTAGCTAGTTCATAATCAGGATGGGATGGATGACCAGGATAGGAAACCCATTCGACGGCAGGATGGTTGGTTAAGTAATCGACGACTTCTTTAGTATTCGCGACATGCTCCTTCATCCGGACATGCAGAGTTTCAAGTCCAAGGACAAACTGGAAGGAATTTTGCGGACTTAATGCCGGCCCTAGATCACGAAGCAATTGCACACGTGCTTTGATAATATAAGCCACCGCGCCTAAGGCTTCTGCATAAACCAAATCATGGTAGCTTGCGTCTGGTGTTGTAAAGCCTGGGAATCTTGGAGAATTCCAATCGAATTTACCGCCATCAACAATAATTCCGCCCGTTGTCGTTCCGTTCCCTAATAACCACTTAGTAGCGGAATGAATGACAATATCTGCTCCATGTTCAATTGGGCGGCAAAGGTATGGAGTGGCAAAAGTATTGTCAACGATTAGTGGTACACCTGCTTCATGGGCAATTTCTGCTACTTTTTCAATATCAAGGATGCGCAGGCTTGGATTACCAATTGTTTCCGCAAAGACTGCTTTTGTTTTGGCAGTGATCGCTTGGCGGAAGTTTTCTGGATTTTCTGGATCTACAAATTTCACGTTAATTCCATATTTCGGAAGGGTCACTGCAAATAAATTATAGGTGCCTCCATAGAGATTGGAAGCCGAAACAATTTCATCGCCAGCCTCAGCAATATTTAAAATGGCAAGAGTAATGGCGGCCATTCCGCTCGCCACTGCTAAGGCACCAACACCGCCTTCTAATAAAGCGACTCTTTCTTCAAATACAGTGGTCGTTGGGTTGTGTATTCGTGTGTATATGTATCCAGATTCTGCTAAGCTAAATAAGTTTGCAGCATGCTCAGTATTCTTAAATTGATATGCATTGTTTTGGTAAATCGGAACAGCGCGGGCCCCTGTTACCGGATCTGGAGTTAAGCCGCCATGGACGGTTAATGTTTCAAAACGATATTTCTTTTGATTTTCACTCATCTTGCTTCCTCCTTTTTTGATAACTCACCATACAAAAACCCCTGCTTCAGAGAAGAGGGGCTTCACACTTCTCATCTTCCAGAGCTGATTGCTCTGCTGGATTTAGCACCGTGTTATTATGTGTAGTAAACCGGTTGCTGGGCATCAAAGGGCCAATCCCTCCGCCGCTCTCGATAAGAATGTATTGATGAAATTGTAATAATTGGTTAAATATTCTAGTTATAATGTTATCTAAATTTTAATTCCGAGTCAATAGGTTTGATTAAAAATTTGTAATTTTCGCGATATGATCCTGCGTTTTTGTTAAATAGAAGATAGACTCTAGTAATAAGGTTGTGCGGATAGGAGCAGAAATACTTAATTGACCGTTTCTTTCAAGCGTCCGCAACCTTTCCTCCCCTGTAAGCAGCTGTCTCATCGCATGAAGATCCCCACGAATCTCAGGGATTGTTTGAGTCTCTTTGCTATCATGGAGGATGAAAATTTCCCTATCCTTCATGAAGATTTGATAGGTATTTTGTTCACAAATTAAATTCACTCTTGTATGGATATGCTCAAGTAACGGCAGTAAATGCCCTTGCTGCTTGATTGCTAATTGAAAGGTTTTCAATACCTCTATCATCTTCCATCACTCCGGTCTACGCTCTTATACTTACTATACAAGACATAGGCCAGAATTCCTCTTTAAATTGGTCGACAATTATCTACTTGGCAGGGCAGTGGTGAGAGAATTTCCTGAGAAATATGTCGGAAATCGGAATTTCCTTGGTTTTTCAACGAGGTTTGTCCGTAAGGTTGGGATTCATTAAAAAAACAGATGCACATGTGCATCTGCTCTTATAATATCTGCTGTTTTATTTTATCGAGTAAAAAAGGTACGGAGTGGAAGGCGTAGAGTGTTTCTTTTACTTCTCCAGCCTCGACCAATAACAAGCAAGGAACACTTTCAATTTCATATTCCCTAGCAAGGTCTGAATAGAAGTTTAGGTTCATTTTACCCATATCTACCTTTACTAGTTCCTCGATGACCTGGAGCATTTTTGAAGCTACCTGACAGGTCCCGCACATTGGTGTATAGAAATACACTAATCCAGTTGCCTTCCCTTCAATAAAGGAAGATAGTTCCATTCGATTCCATTCGTTCATTTATCGTTTAACCCATTTCTAAAAATTCAGTATGCACATCAATATTTGCACCTAATAGTACGGTGGCTAAGTGATGAACTGGTGCGGTCGCTACCTCACGATACATTCGGTCGATATATAAATGTTCGGCTTGGGGTAACTCGCGTTTTAATTGCTTGCGAAGTTTCTCACCGGAGAAGTCAGCATCGACAAGAATATAGACATCCTTATCTTCAAGGAAATCAATCAATTCATCTAATTTTGTAATACTGATGGTCCCATTTGTACAAATGATTTCAACTGGTTCCTTCACGATTTTTTTTACCTTATTTTTATCCGACTTTCCTTCGACAATAAGAACTTTGTCAACATACGAATCATTCATCATCCATCACCTGTATTAGAAGTTGTTTTATGTTAACATATTCTAAAATATTGATTACGTGTGCCTTCTTCTGACTATGTTAACCATATCATTATTGTCTTTTGAAAAAATAGGCTTGTGACTATAGACCCAAGTTACTCAGCTAGCACCAGCCGCCCTCATCACAATCAGTATACTTAGCATCCGACCCTTCAGTTGTCGTCAGGTGTTGATAAATCTTCTGCTGTTCCACTTCAAAATGATGCTCTAATTCCACCTGCATGTGATCTGTCAATTTCATTTTTCCAATTGGCGTATTATCAAGAAACAATTCCATTTCTCCATTTTTCATTTTGCCAATAACCCGATCGGTTACGTCTATCCTTTGCTGCTTTAATGCCACGCTCCCACCCTCTTCAATATATTTATTATAGATTTCCCAAAAATAGTAGAAGAAAAAGTGGGAATTTAAGAGAAAAAGCACCTTGACAAGGTGCCTTTCCCTATTTTTTAGTCTTCTTTGATCATTTCTTCATATTGTTCAGCAGTCATAAGCTTATCAAGTTCGCTGCTGTCAGATAGTTCAATCACAATCATCCATGCCTTTTCGTATGGTGATTCGTTAACAAATTCAGGGCTGTCGCTTAAATCTTCATTCACTTCCACGACTTTACCGCTGACAGGTGCATAAAGCTCAGATACAGTTTTTACAGACTCTACGCTACCAAATGGTTCGTCGGCAGTTACTTCATCGCCCACTTCTGGAAGCTCAACAAAAACGATATCTCCTAGTTCATGCTGTGCAAACGCAGTAATCCCGACACGAACTTTTTCTCCTTCAACCTTAACCCATTCATGTTCCTCTGAATAACGTAATTCTTTTGGTGTACTCATCGCTAAATCCCTCCATTGTTTTTTCTAAAAATCTATCATCGAAATAAATCGATTCCCATTGTGATGAAGAGCCGGCTTATCGCCACATTTTTTCAAACTCTTCTTCTTTAAAGCCTACGGTGACACGTTCGCCATCCGTTAAAATTGGGCGTTTGATTAACATGCCATCGGAAGCAAGTAATTCTAGCAGTTCTTCCTCTGTTGCAGACTTCATTTTATCCTTTATACCTAATTCACGGTATTTCATACCACTTGTATTAAAGAATTTCTTTAATTCCAGTCCGCTTTTTTGATAAAGATCCTGCAACACCTCACGACTTGGAGGATGTTCCACAATATGTACTTCTTCATAGGAAAGATGATGGGCATCCAGCCATTTCTTCGCGTTTCGACAGGTGCCGCATTTCGGATACCAATAAAAAGTCAGTGACATTCATTTCACCGCCCTTTCCCGTAAAAATCTTAACGTCACTTGAATATTATCATAACGTTTTTCAAAATCCTAATGCAAAAAATATGTACTAATTTAAAAAATTCGACTAATTTTTCAAAATTCCTTCCTATTCTACTATAAAAATTTAGGCTCCCTTTCTAATCGAAAGGGAGCCTATTTTCATTAAACGATATAGCGCTCGGCTTCAATGATAACATCGGCTGCTTCACGTTTTTTCGCTATCACATTAATCGGGGTATGACGCGTAAATTTACGAAGCGACGATAACATCATCCGTAGTGTATCACCTTGTTCAACAGCAACTAATGTTTCTTTTGCAATCGCTTCAAGTTGATTGAAAGCTTCTTGGCAATAGATTTGTGTATACAGAAGCTTTTGCTTGTTCTTCTCTAATCCAGTTTTTGCAATTGCCTTCTCAGTTCGCAATACAACAGATTCCATGGCATACACGTTAGAAATAAGGTCAGCGATATTGGCTAACACTTCTTGCTCTTTTTCAAGTGCTTTGCCAAATTTTTGGGCCGCTAAACCGGCTGCTAATAGAGCGATTTTCTTCGCATTTCTCACTAGATATTTTTCTTGTGCAAGCGGCTCGTCACCAGGCTCTTCTGGCATTAGCATCATTAATTCCTCTTGCAGAGCCATCGCTTTTTGGAATAATGGCAGCTCACCCTTAAAGGCTTTTTTCAATAAGGTGCCTGGCACCAGCAAGCGGTTAATTTCATTGGTGCCTTCAAAAATACGCTGGATCCGTGCGTCGCGATAGGCTCTTTCAATTGGATATTCCTGCATGAAGCCGTATCCACCATGTATTTGAACGCCTTCATCTGTTACATGGGCTAATACTTCACTGGCGAAGAATTTATTCAGTGAACATTCAATCGCATATTCGGCAATCGAATTCGCCACTAATTTAATGTCCTTTTCTTGCTCAGTTGTCAGCTTGCCTTGATTATCTTCATACAGGCCAATCGTACGATAAACAGAGCTTTCGGCCGCATAAATTTCAGAGGCTAGCGTACCGAACTTTTCTTTTGTTAAATTGAATTGGGAAATCGGTGTTTTGAATTGCTGACGGCCATTTGCATACTTAACGGTGAGTTCGAATGCTTTTTTAGAGCCGCCAACACTTCCGACCGCTAGCTTATATCGGCCAATATTTAGGATATTAAAAGCAATGACGTGACCTTTACCAATTTCACCTAATAAGTTTTCAACAGGAACAGGCACATCTTCTAAAATAAGTGTTCGAGTAGAAGAACTCTTGATCCCCATCTTTTTCTCTTCTGCCCCAGTAGAAACACCTGGGAGATCTCTATCAACGATAAAAGCAGTAAATTGCTCGCCATCGATTTTGGCATACACGACGAATACATCGGCAAAGCCAGCATTGGTAATCCATTGTTTTTCCCCGTTTAGGATATAATGTGTACCTGCAGCATTTAATTTCGCTGTTGTTCTGGCACCAAGGGCATCCGAACCTGAACCTGGTTCTGTTAGGGCATAAGCTGCAAGTTTTTCGCCTGATGCAAGTGCAGGTAAATATCTGCGTTTTTGGTCCTCGTTTCCGAATAACACGATTGGCAGCGAGCCAATTCCGACGTGTGCTCCGTGTGAAAGGGAGAATCCGCCGCCTCCAGCCATTTTCTCGGTCAAAAGAGAAGAGGTAATCTTATCTAAGGCTAATCCGTCATATTCCTCAGGTACATCTACCGCTAAAAGGCCCAATTCGCCTGCTTTTTTAAGGAGCTTTACCGTACGATCAAACTCATGATTTTCTAAATGTTCCAACTGCGGCACCACTTCTTTTTCCACAAAGTCTTCTGCCGTTTTCGCAATCATTAAATGTTCGTCGGTAAAGTCCTCTGGTGTAAAAAGTCGGTCATATGAAATATCCTCTATTAAAAAGCTACCGCCTTTAATGACTTTTTCTGTTTGGTTTGTCATTGTTTATTCCTCCTAAACTTTTATTAGAAAGGAGCTGCCTAGCAGACTCTTTCTAAGATTTATATGCTTGGGACAATTACAGTAATTCAAATACTCCAGCCGCACCCATTCCGCCGCCGATACACATTGTTACCACACCAAATTGTTTGTTGCGGCGTTTTAATTCGTGAATCAATGTGAGCGTTAATTTAGCACCTGTACATCCAAGTGGATGTCCTAAGGCAATCGCACCGCCATTGACGTTGACAATTTCTTCGTTCAGACTGAGTTCACGAATGACTTGCAGTGCTTGTGACGCAAACGCTTCGTTCAGTTCGAATAAATTAATATCCGATAATTCAAGACCAGCTAGTTTGACAGCCTTTGGAATCGCGACAACCGGCCCAACACCCATAATTTCAGGCGGAACACCGCCAACGGCAAACGATCGGAATTTCGCCAACGGCTTAAGGCCCAGTGATTCAGCCTTTTCCCGATCCATCACCATCAAAGCGGCCGCCCCGTCACTAGTTTGTGAGGCATTCCCGGCTGTTACGGTGCCTGACACCGAGAAGGCTGGGCGGAGTGTACCTAAAGTTTCTAGGTTCGTATCAGGACGAACACCTTCATCCATTGAAAATTGAATTGTTTTTTCAATGAGTTTGTTGTCTTTGCCCACGGTCCGGATTGTCGCGTCCACTGGAACGATTTCATCGACGAATTTTCCTTCAGCAATGGCCTTCGCGGCTTTTTGATGGCTTCTTACGGCAAAGGCGTCTTGATCCTCACGTGAAATGCCATATTTCATGGCTACTTGCTCGGCTGTATGACCCATGCCCATATAATATTGAGGAGCTGACTCAGCTAGTTTAATATTAGGACGGACAACATGACCCATCATCGGGATCATACTCATCGATTCCGCGCCGCCAGCGATCGCTGTATCAGTGTGGCCAAGCATGATTCCTTGGGCGGCATAAGCAATCGCCTGTAATCCTGAAGAACAGAATCGATTGACGGTGATGGCAGGTACAGTATAGGGAAGTCCAGCTAAAGCTCCGATATTCCGGGCCATATTGTTGCCTTGCTCTGCCTCAGGCATAGCACAGCCTATGATTAAATCATCAATATTTCCTTCATAATTTCCCGCACGCTTTAATGTTTCCTTTACCACTAATGCCCCTAAATCATCGGGGCGAACTTGGGCAAGCGACCCTTTCTTTGCTTTTCCGACCGGGGTCCTTGCTCCGGCAACGATTACCGCTTCTCTCATGTAAGTTCCCTCGCTTTCTTTCAAACTAGAAAATTAGTATCTTAGGGTCTGAACCCTTATTCAAAACTGGCTATAATAAAGCCTTTGGCAGAAGGGCCAGACCCTTTGTTTTAATTTCTTAAAGGTTTACCTTTCACAAGCATATGCTGCATCCGCTGCTGCGATTTTGGCTCCGCAATGAGGCTTAAGAACGCTTGCCGTTCGAGATCCAATAAATATTGCTCATCTACTTCTGTACCAAACGGCACCCTGCCGCCAGCAATTACATAGGCAATTTTCTTAGCAATTTTCAGATCATGCTCTGAAATATACCCAGATAGGCGCATTGCTTCAGCACCAAGTAACAAGGTCGCATAACCTGTTTCACCGACAACCGGAACTTTACGGCGAACTTTTGCTTTATAGCCTTTTTCGTGTAGGGCAAGGACTGCCTGCTTTGCATCATAGAGCAGATGGTCACTATTGAAACTGATTCCATCCGAATTACTTAAGAAATTATTTTCACGGGCTTCTTCCGCAGATGTAGAAACTTTTGCAGTGGCAATCGTTTCAAACACTTTATTGGCGATCGTTTGCAGGTCAAACGGAACCCCGTTTGGCAGGTTCTCTAAGTGCTTCATATATAGCTCTTTGTTTCCGCCGCCGCCTGGAAGTAAACCAACGCCCACTTCAACTAGACCCATATACGTTTCAGCTGAAGCTTGAATATGGGCTGCTGGCAAACAAACCTCTGCCCCGCCTCCGAGTGTCATACCAAATGGGGCTGCGACCACTGGCTTAGAACTGTACTTAACTTTCAGCAAGGCACTGTGGAGGTGACGGACAATCAGATCGAGTTCATAAATATTGTCATCCTGTACTTCCATGAGCATCATCGCCAAATTGGCACCCACACAGAAGTTCTTCCCTTGGTTCCCGATGACAAGACCCTTATAGTTCTTCTCCACTTCCTCGACGGCATAGTTAATCATTTGTACGATATCAAGACCAATCGCATTGTTAGGTGAATGGAACTCTAACAGCGCGACCCCATCACCGATATCAATCAAACTTGCTCCGCTATTCTTTTTAATGACCCCCTTTTGCTTCTTGATCTTCTCAAGATCAAGGGCCTTCGGGTTGAATTCCACTAATCGATATTGACCGTTATCATAGTAGAACTTTTCACCATTTTCTTCTAAATAGAAAGATGAATGTCCTTTTTCCAGCATTTCTGTGACCCATGCTGGGATTTCAATGCCGGCTTCCTTCATTTTCGCAACTGACTTTTCAACTCCGATTGCATCCCATGTTTCAAACGGGCCTGTTTCCCAGCCAAAGCCCCATTTCATCGCTCGGTCGATGGAAACAATATCATCAGCAATCTCGCCTAATAGCTGTGCGGAATATATAAGTGACTGTGCCAGCGTATTCCATAAGAATTGTCCGGCCTGGTCATTTGCGTATACAAGCGCTTTCATTTTATTGGCAGTGCCTTTTTCCTGCTTCGCCAATTCAACTGCAGGTGTGGACAGCTTTTTACGCGGTCCATATTCTAATGTATTTGGATCAAGCTCAAGTATTTCTTTGCCTTTTTTCAAAAAGAAGCCTTGACCTGATTTGCTGCCAAGCCAGCCTTTTTCCACCATCGCTTTCAAAAAGGCAGGGATTTCGAATACTTCCTTTTCTTTGCCTTCGACTTTTTCATAAACGTTATTAGCGACATGATAGAAAGTATCTAAGCCTACTACATCAAGTGTCCGGAAGGTAGCACTTTTTGCGCGGCCAATCAGTGGTCCGGTGATTGAATCGACTTCGCCGACACTAAGGCCCGCCTTCAACATTTCCTGAACAGTTACGAGAAGTCCGTAAGTTCCAATCCGGTTCGCAATAAAGTTTGGTGTATCCTTTGCAACCACCACACCTTTTCCTAAAACATCTTCACCAAAAGTTTTCATGAATGAAAGGACTTCTGGAGACGTATATTGAGTAGGAATCACTTCAAGCAATTTCAAATAGCGCGGCGGGTTAAAAAAGTGGGTACCAAGGAAATGCTTTTGGAAATCTTCGGAACGGCCCTCGACCATTGCTTCTACTGAAATTCCTGAGGTATTCGAGCTAATAATACTGCCTGGTTTCCGGTATTGATCAACTTTTTCAAATACCTGTTTCTTGACGTTAAGGTTTTCAACGACCACTTCAATGACCCAGTCAACGTCCTTCAGTTTAAATAGATCATCTTCAAGATTGCCCGCTTCAATTAAGGCTATATTCTTTTTCACTGCCAGTGGGGCAGGCTTTTGTTTCAATAATTTTTGGATGGAAGTTGCACTTATTCGATTACGCACTTGTTTATCTTTTAGTGTCAGTCCTTTTGCTTCTTCTGCTTTGGTAAGTTCACGTGGCACAATATCTAATAATAGTGTTGGGATGCCGATATTCGCGAGATGAGCAGCAATTCCCGACCCCATCACACCAGATCCTATGACAGCTGCTTTTTTCATTACATGGTTCAACATTGTCTCCCCCTTCAAATCTTGAATGAATACTCATTCATTTTTTAGTCAAAAAAAATTCACATTTGAATGAGTCTTGTTACTACTTACTATAGAATATTTCGAAAATTTGTGCAATCATTAAAAGCGGAAATTTGGATTTTTTTTGAAAAAAATTTTTTTAAATATTTTCAACTAAAAGGGCAACCTATTTCTGAGGTGATAACGATGGCAAAAATGAAAAAAGACCCTTCCAAAGCTGGAGTAAGTGCGGCAAGTGTGAAGGGCAATGGCGGGCCAGGCAATGAAGAGGCTCATCTTGATAAAAAAAACAGCCAGAATAATCAATATAAGCGCTAAGGAAAGCAGGCTGATTGTTTCAGCCTGTTTCTCTTTTTGCATAAATGTGTCCGTTTGAGAGACCATATAGGCGTAAAGATTATATGAATTAGGAGGGTTATTATGCAGCAACAAAATATGAATATGCCCAATATGAATATGCAAAATCAACAAGCAACCATGCAACAGCCTCCCGGAGTCGTGTCAACAAAGGATGCTCTTTATTTAACCGATATGATGTCTTGGAACTTATTATCCGCGAAGAAAGCTCACTTTTTTGCCGGTCAGTGTCAGGACCCTGAAATTAAAGCGGAAGCAGAAAAAGTAGCCCAAATGCACCAGCGCCACTATCAACAGATTCTAGGCCACTTAGGCCAGCATGCCAGCCAGCAGCAACCATTAAATAATATGCAATAAAGAAAAGCGGAAGCGACCGTTTAGCGGCGTATGGCCTGGAGCTAGACCATTTATAAGGAGGTAAGTTTATAATGAACCAACAACAGAAGATTCAAAACCCTGAAACTCAAGTACCAAAGACCCCGCAAATGAATGACCGTGATTTTATTAATGATTTACTTGCAACAGAAAAATATATGACTACTTCGTACAGCATGGCTCTGCATGAAGCAAGCCACGAAGGCTTGTATCAGGACATTATGAAAATTTTCTCTGAAACACAAAACTGTCAGCGTGAACTTTATAATCTCATGTTTAAAAAAGGCTGGTACGCGATCGAAGCAGCGGACCAGCAAAAACTTCAGCAATCCTATCAGCAATTTCAAGGATATACGAACCAGCTTCCAACTGGCGGTACCCTTCAATAACAGCAAAAACCGGAGGCATCAACGGCTTCCGGTTTTTGTATGTATTTATTTTTGAGAAGAGGAGCGATGCTGTTCATTCATGACTTTAATTTCATTGATGATCTGCTTCATTTCTTCTTTCGCATCCGGGTAAAGGCCATTCCAATGCTTAGCCAAAGCTGGCATCGACTTGGCGATATGGGTGTACAACGCCCACATCTTCACCTTCTCCTTTGTTTCCTCCGTGGATTCCCCCACCATTAGTTCACTATACTTTTCAAGCAAAGCTTCGAACTGCCTCACAAATGTTTTCTCCATCATGACACCTTCTGTCCTTAATCATTTGGGTACATGGGCAAGTTTTGCAGCGCTTACCTGCTGGCAGTTGGTAGGTTAAACAACATGTCTTTCTTACTCTTACCTCTGTATCCCATTCTTCCAAATACGTCTTTTCAGCAAAGTACTTTGGGAGTGGATTTAGGTTATATCTACCAAACAATTTCCCTTCCGCTTCAGAAATTAAGTAACGGAAATCCTCAGCAGCCTGATGATCATCTTTTAGCTCGGTTTCATAGAGCCAAAATAAGTAGACTGCAATATTTTCCCACAGGATTAACTTTGATATTCCGACGGTTTTTTCCAATTGAGAGATAAGTCGATAAATATTATTCGCAAACAAATCTCTCAAAACTCTTGAACGCCATTCCGTGCGGTTGTTTCCATCCCAGTCCTGTAGGTCCGCATCCTTTAATGAAATCCCCGGCAGCCAATCTTTCCCCTGTACAGCTGCTTCCATTTTTATATTATCCAACGATACATTGAGCTTTTTATTTAAAGCCGTCATTGAATATAAGGTCATCACGGCCAAAAAGGCATAGCGCTTGATAAAAATGGAAGCAGCTATTTTTTCAGAAGGGGCTCCAATCGTAACGGATAAATTTTTCAAAAAATCTTTGAGGTACGTTTCATCTAAGAGATCAGCCACATTGAAAGTGTCCTGTAAGTTTGGATTGAATCGGTATTTTTCCAATTGATTAACCGTGAGTAATTTATCCATTGACCGCTACCGCCTTATCGAGGATACATCTGCCCTTTCCATAAGGAATACAGAGCGGAGTCCCAAATAATGGATCCACCGTTACCTCACAGTCCATACCAAACACATTTTTAACAAGGCTGCGGTTGATAACGTATTCTGGTTTCCCTTGGTCATAAACCTTCTGATCTTTGATGGCAACCACGTTATGTGCATAACGGCAAGCTAGATTAAGATCATGAAGAACCATAACAACCGTCCGTTTTTTCGTTTCATTTAGTTCAAACAGCAAATCGAGGATTTCGATTTGGTGGGTCATATCCAGGTATGTTGTTGGTTCGTCAAGGAGGATAATATCCGTATCTTGAGCCAGCGTCATCGCAATCCAAGCACGCTGTCTTTGCCCGCCTGAAAGTGAATCAACGGTTCTTTCTTTTAAGTCCTCTAATCGTGTAGCCTTTAGCGCATCATGCACCTTTTTCTCATCTTCCTCGGACCATTGCTTTAACCAGGTTTGGTGTGGATAGCGCCCTTGTTTAACGAGTTGAAGGACTGTTAATCCTTCCGGGGCTGATGGCGACTGTGGGAGTATCGCCATTTTTTTAGCAATGTCCTTCGTAGACAATTTGGCAATCGCTTTTCCTTCAAGCAGAACCGCACCAGACTTTGGCTTTAAGAGACGAGCGATTGAACGAAGCAGGGTTGATTTTCCACAGCCATTACCGCCAATAAACACGGTAATTTCACCCTTAGGAATCTTCAAATCTAATTCATTAATAATGAGTGTATCCCCATAAGAAAGTGATAAATTCTTCGTTTCAATCGCATTCATCATCTGACAGCTCCTTTTATGAATTTCTAGTTTTAAATAGCAGGTAAATAAAGTATGGTGCACCGATCCCAGCAGTGAACACACCCGCTGGCACTTCTAATGGAGAAAATAGGGTTCTGCCAATTAAATCAGCGACCATGACCAGAATGCCGCCAATTAATGCACTCGCAGGAAGCAATGCTCCAAATGAGGAACCAACTAATCTTCTCGCCATATGCGGGGCCATTAAGCCGACAAAGCCAATCCCGCCGGCAAAGGCAACGGAACCACCAATTAAAGCGGTACTAATCATTAATAAGAGAAACCGATGTTTTTGCACCTTGCCGCCTAAACCAGTTGCCACTTCATCACCGAGTTCTTGGATATTAATGGTTCGGGCCAATGCCAAGGCAATAATCACAAAGATTACCGTCCATGGGACAAGAATCGTAACATTTTTCCAATTGGAGCCGTATACGGTTCCAGTAATCCAAATATTCGCTTGACTCGCTTGATAAATCGGGCCCATGACCATTGTTAAGGTGGTGATTGCCTGCGTTAAAGCGGAAATCCCAATCCCAATCAACACGAGCCTGATTGGTGACACCCCATTTTTCCAAGCAAGGAAATACACTAAAAAACCTACCACGGTTGCCCCGATAAAAGCAGCTAAGGGCAGCCAAGCAATACTGACGGTTAAGGAATGATTTTTATCACTAAACATTGCTAAAAAACTGACCACGGCGGCTGCTGCCCCACCGGTAATCCCTAATACATCTGGAGAAGCAAGTGGATTGCGAATCATCCCTTGTAAGATGCCGCCTGCAACCGCTAAAGAGATTCCAACCATTAAAGCAACAATAATTCTAGGGAGGCGAAAGGATGTAATAATGAGCTTTTCCATCTCAGGACCGCCGCCGAATAATACACTTACAACAGTAAGCGGGTTAATTCTCATTTCACCGCTTCCCGTGCTTACCGCAAAAACAAGGAAAGTAATGATGAGAAGAATGCTGAACGTTACGGTTGCTTTTTGATCCATTAAAAAGGACAATTTTCCATTTAGGATGCGAAAATTTTTATATTTACTCATCGTCCATTGAACCCCCTTCTTGCGATGTAAATAAAAAATGGAGTTCCGATGATAGCTGTCATAACACCAACAGGCACCTCAGACGGCATGAACATGTATCTGGCGGCAATATCAGCAGCGATTAAGAGGATCGCCCCTAACACACCTGAAAATGGGATGACCCAACGATGATCGATTCCTACAATCGATCGGGTAATGTGGGGAACCACAATTCCAACAAAACCAATTGGACCAGCGACAGCGACAGATCCGCCTGCTAATAAAATCACAATCACGCCAATCGCGATTTTGAGAAGTCCGGTGTTTAAACCAAGCCCCTTGGCCACATCTTCCCCCATGGACAAGATATTCATTTTTCCAGCAATTAACACGGCACCCATCCAGCCTATTCCAATATAAGGTAAAACAGAAACAAGTGTCTCTAATTTTCTCCCCTGGACAGAGCCAGCCAGCCAAAATAATACCTGATCAAGCATGACTTCATCTAACACTAGTAATCCTTGTGTAAATGAGGCAAACATCGCTGACATCGCAGCCCCTGCTAATGTAAGTTTCATTGGTGTTAGACCTTCACGGCCAGCTGAACCAATGGTATAAACACATATGGCTGCAAAGGCAGCTCCGATAAAAGCAAGAACACTAAAAGCTTGTAAACTATTGACGGAAAACACTGTCATCGCAACGACAACCGCAAACCCTCCGCCTGCATTGATCCCAAATATTCCAGGGGATGCCAGTGGATTCTTGGTTAAAGTTTGCATCAGGACACCGGCAATGGCCAAGCTAGCCCCGACCGCGGAAGCGATTAACGCTCTCGGCAGCCTTACGGTTTGAATAATGATATGTTCATTGGATCCGTTATTATTGGTAAAAGCATCAACTGCTGTTTGCCAACTGGTATCGGTGTACCCAAAAACGATACTGGCACACATGACTGCCACCAACACGACGACGGCAATCAGCAATCCAATCCATTTTAATGCAGTACTTTTTAAGAGCATCTCTGGTAACCTTTCTACCTTATTATTTATTTTAAGTCTATCTCCAATTGATAATGATTGTCAATGACTTTGAAAATCATTTTCATTTAAAAAATCCATGTGTTCACAAAAAAAGTTAGTGATTTTGAAAATCATTTTCAATTAAAACGTTGACATAATGGTACTTCTCATTTTATGATTAAGTTGTCATTGAAAATGATTATCATTAACAATTAGCTAAGGGGGATACATAAACAATGAAGGCAATCAAGACCATACTTACTCTTTTCTCTGTCATGACCCTACTCTTATTAGCGGCATGCGGCAGCAATGAGGAAAAAACGAGTGACGAAACGAAAACTACTGCAGAAAAATCATATACAGTAGAGCATGCAATGGGATCGACTACCATAAAAGGTACTCCGAAAAAAGTCGTTATTCTTACCAATGAAGGAACAGAAGCGCTGCTTGCTTTAGGTGTAAAGCCTGTTGGTGCTGTTCAGTCTTGGCTTGGAGATCCATGGTACGATCATATTAAAAACGAAATGGACGGCGTTGAGGTTGTTGGGGTTGAAAGTGAAGTGAACGTAGAGAAGGTTGCTTCATTGAAACCTGATTTAATTATCGGTAACAAGCTGCGTCATGAAAAGATCTATGACCAGTTGAGCGCTATTGCACCGACAGTTTTTTCCGAAACACTTAGAGGTGATTGGCAAGATAACTTTAAATTATACGCAAAAGCTTTGAACCTTGAAGAAAAGGGTAACCAAGTTTTAAGTGATTTTGATAAACACATTGCGGATTTAAAAGGTAAGCTCGGTGATCAAGTGAATCAACAAGTTTCAGTTGTGCGCTTTATGGCTGGAAAATCCCGAATTTACTACACAGATTCTTTTTCAGGTGTGATTTTTGATAAATTAGGCTTTAAACGTGCTGCCCAGCAGGAAGCACTATTTACTCCAGATAATAAGCTAGGTTTACTGGCTGTAGAGGTTGGCAAAGAAGTTATTCCTAAAATGGATGGAGACCTTCTCTTCTACTTCACTTATGCGCCACAAGGAGACCAAGCAGCTTTAGATACGGCGAAAGAATGGACAAATGATCCACTATGGAAAAATTTAAATGCAGTGAAGAGCGGTCATGTGTATGAAGTTAGCGACGCAACCTGGAACACTGCCGGCGGCGTTCTAGCAGCCAATATTATGCTCGATGACCTTGAGAAAATCTTAGTTAAGTAATTTTTATAAAAAACCTCCCTGTTTTTTATAGTAGAAAAGAGCGCGGCTTGCCATGGCCCCGCTCTTTTTGTTTTGTTTTTTTGATTTGGGTTGCTGGGGGGGATTTCGCCGAATTTATTGGTTATTTCGCCGAACTGGGTGGGGATTTCGCCGATGTTCTGGTTTATTTCGCCGAACTGGACTGGAATCTCGCCAACTCACCAATTTATTTCGCCAAACCTGATTTGGAACCATTCAAATTCTGTTCAAGATCACTATACTAGGTGGGATTTCGCTGACTTTCTGTTTTTTTACACTGAACTGGGTTGGGATTTCGCCGATGTTCTGATTTATTTCGCCAAACTGGACTGGAATCTCGCCAACTCTCTGACTTATTTCGCCAAACGAAACCACAATTTCGCCGAAACCCCGATTTATTCCGCCAACCACCATTTCAAGCACAAAAAAAGAGCAGCAATACGCCGCTCTTTTCCCAAACTTCTATGCAGATGTTGAAAACATGTATTTTTTATAATGATAACGAATCGAAAAGATTAAGCCGAGCCCTAACATGTTCCCCATCAACGCACTACCACCGTAGCTGATAAACGGTAACGGGATACCTGTAATCGGCAGCACGCCAATCGTCATCCCGATATTCTGGAAGACGTGGAAGGTAATCATGCTTATGACCCCGACACAAATATACGTATAAAAATTATTCTTTGTTTCCATTCCGACCTTGGTTATATGATAAACCAATAAGAAGAACAAACTGATCAAAACACTTGCGCCAATAAACCCATATTCCTCGCCGACGACACTGAAAATAAAGTCGGTTTGGCTTTCTGGTAAATAGACTTCGCGGTTTCCAAAGCCTTTACCACCCGTCTGCCCTGAGCCAATTGCTAGCAGGGATTTGGTCAATTGATAGGCGTCCGATCCTTGGTAGCTATAGGGATCAAGCCAGGAGTAAATCCTTCGAAGTTGGTATTCGCCTACCCCAAGGTATTTTTCAAGTAAATCCGGTTTCCATAGAACAAAATAAAAAATCGTCCCGATAAGTGCAATCCCGGCTGAAAATAGTGGAGCAAGCAGCTTCCACGAAATCCCTGAAATAAAGATCATTCCGAGCATGATTGCTAGAAACACAAGCGCTGTCCCTAAGTCCTGCTTGATAATAAGTCCTAATGGGACCATGGTGACAATCCCTATCTTCACTAACAGCCAGAAATCAGTTTGCATCGTTTTTATCTGGTTCTTTTGGTGATGATCCTCAATTACGCGTGCAAGACCCAGAATAATAAAGATTTTTACAAACTCGGATGGCTGGATAGTTCCCACTCCAGGTATTTTAAACCAGTTTTTCGCCCCATTTATGACAGGGGCAATACTCTCCGGCGCTACAATTAAAAATCCAAGCATCAGAAGTCCAAACCCATATGCATACCAGGTCAGCTTTCGTAATTGGTCCGAATCAAGGGTCATCACACCGGTGATAATCCCACTGCCCACCGCATACCAAAAGATTTGCTTGATTAAGAAATTCTCCTTGTACTGCCCGCTCGCCTGGGCACTATAAATCGCTAAACAGCTTGCAAGAAAAAGTAATATTAAGATAAAAACAAGATTATAATCCAGTTTTGAAGTTTTATTCGTGTTTGAAGTCATATAGGTTCCACCTTACTAAGAAATACTACATTCCTTCATTATATTTTTAATAACACCAAATCACAACTTCTAAACTATGAATGGATTAAATTACATAAGAAAGTCCTATTCTTTAAAATAAATCCGCTGCAGCTCCCTTGCCATCCATTCAAGATTACTTGGCACCTGAGGAATTCCATAGCCAATATAAAGCGGGGTGGTCACAAAGCGAGATACCACCTTGGCATAGATTTTATTTTCGATATGATGAAAAAACAGATTATAGCTCGTGGCTTTAAATGGAAAGTTGTTCAGGATATAATGAACCGCCGTTTGCAGGTAATCAGAAAACCTCTCCTGGTAGCCGGAATCATCCATTTCAATATTAAATTCGTAAAAGCCCACGCGCGGTTTAGTTGACAAGGTAAAACGGACCCCTTCCTCCTCGGCGATGACAATTCCTTCAAACATGTCATGGGTTACCTTTTCTTTATAATCAATCTCATCGAGTCCGATAATTTGCATATGAGGATGGGAGAGCGTTCCTCCTGACAATGGTCCATGATTTTTGAAAAAAATCACCGATTGATAGCGGCCAGTTGCCTCCATTTCTAACCAATGTTTGATTCCAAACCTCATCAATTTATGTAAATGCTCTTTTGAGTAGGTGGATAATTCACCATGACAATCATCTGTTTCAATTAATACCGTTTGAAAGGTATGTTCTAATACGGGATATTTATTTTTCAAAAGAATAATCGGTTCGTCTACAGCGATGAAGTTGGTCAGTTGATCTCTTTCGCAAAATGGACAGGCCTGGTCTTTGTTTCGAATATTCTCAGGTTTTTGAACACCAATCGACGTATTAAAATGTAGATGCGAATTTTCCAAATGCGTTTCTCCTCTCGAACGAGTATACTTCTATTTTATGGGAGAACGCCTTCTAATTGCACTTATTTTGATTAATCTACCAATATTTTCATTGACCTAATTGGTAATTAAATCCTAAAATAGAGGAGAATTTCATGAAATAGGTAATGTTAGCATATCTATAAACGGTACAGGCTTATCATTTCTTTAGATTGTGAGGGTATTTATGTTAACAAAATTAGAAGCATTCATTCTTGGAATCATTCAAGGGTTAACAGAATTCTTACCGATTAGCAGTACTGGACATCTTTATTTAGGAAGAAATTTATTCGGACTTCAGGAAGCTGGGCTCATGCTTGATACCATGCTTCATGTCGGAACATTGCTTGCTGTATTTGTTTTTTATAAGGCGGAATTTATTAAAATCATTAAAAATCCGTTTAGCAAGTTAACCTTTTTATTGATCGTTGGGACAATCCCAGCGGTAATCTTTGGACTTGCGTTTAAAGATTACATCGACGAAATTTCGAAAACCGGGGTGACGATTGGCTGGGAGTTTTTAATTACAGGTATTTTCTTGTGGCTGGCTGATTCCGTGAAAAATGGATATAAAAAAATGGATGATATTAGTTATAAGGATGCCCTTATCATCGGTACTTTTCAGGCCGTCGCAATTATGCCAGCGATCTCTCGCTCAGGGATGACAATCGTTGCGGCACTTTGGCGAAAATTAGATCGTGAAACGGCTGCGTATTTTTCCTTCTTATTATCCACTCCTGCGATTGTAGGTGCGATTGTCTTGCAAACGAAGGATTTACTTGAGGGTCAAGGGGAAGAAATATCCCTATCGGCATTGCTCGTTGGGATTGCCGCCTCTGCCGTGTTTGGATATGTTGCGGTTAAGTGGATGATTGGCTATTTGAAGAATCACTCATTAAAACCATTTGCCATTTATGTTTGGGCATTAGGGGTACTTGTACTATTTTTCCAATTTACAGGTAAATTTTAAAAAAAAGCGGCTCGATCCACTCGAGTCGCTCTATTTTTACAATGAAACAGGCAATTTCGCCATTTCTCTGGCGGCAACTGCTGCTTGTTCTTTTGCTTTTGCCATAATTTCAGGAATTTGTTTTGGAAAATGATCCATTCCTTCTGCAAATATGGTTTCCATTAAATCGAAACCTAGGAATTCAAGGGCTTTGCTCAAATACCGATCGCCCATTTCAAAATCGGCCATTTTTCCTATCGAATAAATTCCTCCACGCGTTTGAATGTGAATCGCCTTTCTTCCAGTAAGGAGACCTTCCGCCCCATGTTCCGAGTAAGTAAAAGTTTTCCCGGCAATAAATAAACAATCCATGAAGGATTTCAAAATGGCTGGTGCTCCAAGGTTCCAGATTGGGGTGACGAACACATAGTAATCTGCATCGATAAACCGGTCAGCAAGGGTATGCATTTTTTCAAGTTTGGTCCGCTCCTCCTCGGAAAGCTGCTCTTTTGTATAGCCCATAAAGGATAATTTGGCACGTGCGTATAATAAATCCATGTCAATCTCAGGGATATCCATGCTATATAAGTGCATAGGTTCAATGTCTACATCTGGCTGTTCCTTTTTAAATTCCTCTAAAAAGACTTCCCCAATTTGCATCCCTTTTGAAAGTTTTATATCATTCTTTGGATTTGCGGTAATATATAGAAGCTTTGACATATAGATCCCCTTTCCTTACCTCACAATATTTTCTTCTGTTTCTATAGTACAATAAACTTCTTTGCTCACGAATGAACAATCCGTGAAAATTATGAACTTAATGTGAAAACTTCATTCTTAGGTGTTTCTACAAAAATTGAGAATCCACAAAAATGCCCCTGCACACGGCGGCGCCTAATAATTTTGAGCTAATCTTCCTGTGGAAACCACAAAGTAATGCTCGTTCCTTTATTCAGCCTGCTTTTTACCTTAATGACTCCTTTATGCGCATCCATTAAAGCTTTGACGATTGAGAGCCCGATTCCTACTCCCCCGGTTTTCCGATCACGCGATTTATCCCCGCGATAGAAACGTTCGAAGATATGCGGAATATCATCCTCTGCCATTCCTGAGCCTTCATCCTGGATGTTGAATCCGACGAAGCCATCCATTTCCGTTTTTACTGAAAGGGTGACATTTTTTCCTGCCGGTGTATACTTTAGGGCATTATTTAGGATGTTAGATAAGATTTGCATTAAGCGATCTTTGTCTGCTTCAAATAATTCATCCTCGGCAGGTTCGATAATCTGAAGATGAACGTCCTTTTCTTTAAACAAGGGCAAGAACATCTCATATAAAGCGGCCAGTACACTGCCTGCATCTAGTTGAATTTTCTCCAGTCTCATCTGCGGATTTTCGGCTGCAAGCAGTTTTTCTAATTCATTCACCAGCCTAACTAAGCGCATCAACTCTTCATGTGTGGTCTGCAACCGCTGCGGTGTCGGCTCCCAAATCCCATCCTGAAAGGCCTCGATTTGACTTCTCAAGGTCGCAAGAGGTGTCCGGAGTTCATGAGCCAAATCACCGGTAAAATGCTTTCTTAGGTTTTCTTCCTTTGCTAATGACACCGCCAGATTATTAAAGGAGATCGCAATATCCTTTACCTCGGTTGGCAATCCCGATAATGGAATCCGAATCTCAAGATTATGATTCTGCAGTTCATTTGCCGCAAACGATAGCTTTTGTAACCCTGAGGTGAGCTTTTTTGAAAACAGCATACTAAAAATAATCGCTAGTACAATCGTCAAACAAACGGCTGCATAAATGTATAATTGAATCGTTTGGATAAACGTATTTTCATCATCAATTAAACCCTTCGGATAGATGGCGACAAGTTTTCCAATGACCTGATTATCTACCCTCAGTGTATAGGTCTTGGAATGCCACTCTTCTCCATTTGGAGCAGGTTCGGTTAACCCGAAGCTGTTAAGCATGCCTCGGATGTTGGAAGAATCCATTTGTAATTGACCTAACCGGTCATAAAGTTGGAAATACAGCTGCTCAGTCATAGCATGCTCGTGCAAGAGGCCAAATACCGGATCACTTGTAAAGTGGCCATTTTTTTTATAATCCTTTTCAACTTCCGTAATAATTCGATCAATCTTTTTTTCCCGATTTCGATCCAAGTAGTTGTTAAAACTCTCTTCAAATCCATATTGGATAAAAAAACTCACAATGATGATCGCAATCATCGAGATGAGCAGTAGATAAAAAAGTATCTTAGACCGGAGCGTTTGCAGCATCTAATACCCCTCCAAATTTATAGCCCATACCGAAAACCGTTACGATAAAATCTGGCTGTCGTGAATCCCGTTCGATTTTCTTCCGGAGGTTTTTGATATGGGTATCGACACTGCGTTCATAGCCTTCATAATACATGCCTTCATCCTGTATTTTTTCAAGCAAATCCATCCGGCTGTACACCCGGCCTGGATTTACCGCCATATTGGTTAATAGCTTGTATTCAATTGGTGTTAAAGTAATCAAGTCTCCGTTTGCGGACACTTCTTTTTTCATTAAGTCGATGACCAGCCTTTTGCGATTGAATTCAAGTCGTTCCACTTTCTCTGTCTTTTTTACACGTCTTAAAATCGCTTGCACGCGGACGACGACTTCGCGCGGGCTAAACGGTTTGGTTAAATAATCATCTGCCCCCATCACAATTCCGTTTATCCGGTCATCTTCAGCTGACTTGGCCGTCAACATGAGAATAGGTACATCCGATTCTTTTCGCACGAGACGGCAGACTTCTTCACCAGAAATGTCTGGAAGCATTAAATCTAGTATAATTAAGTCGGGGGTTACTGTTTTTACTTTTTTCAACGCATCTATTCCATTATCGGCGCTATGAATTTCATAGCCTTCTCTTACTAAATAGGCTTCAAGAACTTCTATGATTCTACGTTCATCGTCTACTAATAATATTTTCACTTCTATCACTCCCCACATATTAAATATATCATTTAGCGTCTGTGATGTTTGTAACTTCACAAATTCACCACAAGTTCTTCATAACATCTTCAATTTTTCCGGGTAAGATGGGGGTGTAATTAGGAAGAGGCGATCACTAGAAGGACTCCCAAGTTTGTAGTGATTGCCTCTTTGATGAAGTACATGGTTTTAAGCCATCTTACTCATCCCAAATTTAACCTCTCTTTTTCATATATTTCGGGCGTCCCAACAGTGGGACGCCCCCATTTTTATTTTAAAAATTTGCTACAATATGAAGCTCTTCTAATGCGGTCGTTATAGTATGCTAGGAGTGTGAGGTGTTCGAATTTATGAATAAAATATCAATCAAGATTGGCGTTCTTTTTTTTCTAGCGATTTTTATATTAGAAGGCATTTCAATGGTTCTTTTGCATAATAATATCATTCATTCCCGGGTGCATGAGGCATTAACTTCACTCCAGACACGCGGAAATAATCACCGTGAAATCCTTGAGGCCTCTTTTCATGATGAAACGATTCGGCACATTGCCATGATGGAGGCGCGCACGGATACACAGGTGATTTTAACCAAACCGGATGGATCCATTTATATGTCTTCCAATCGAGTGACAGATGCTATGAAAAAGATTATGAGTACTAAGCAAAAACTAGTTCCGCACGCGGGCTTAATTTTAGAAGATGATTGGAAACATGCGGCCTATATCGCCTCAGTTAGTCCTGTAATGGTTGACAATACAATTACCGGATATGTCTATATGTTTCAAAATACCCAAAAAATTAAAGAGTTGATTTCCGGATTAAACCAACATTTCCTGATTGCTGGTCTGCTTTCCCTAATGTTCATGATTATTATCATTTTCACTTTAACAAGGTATGTCACCCACCCGCTGATTCAAATGAGTGAAGCTACCAAACGAATCAGCAAGGGTGATTTTTCCGTGTCTCTACCGAAGAGTGGAAAGGACGAAATCGGTGAACTTGGGGAATCGATTAAGGTGTTAGCAAGCGATTTAGAAATTCTAAAAAATGATCGAAATGAATTTCTCGCCAGCATCTCGCACGAACTCCGCACACCGCTGACCTATATTAAGGGATATGCAGACATTGCCCGCCGGCCAGAAACCATTCATGAGGACAGAGAGAAATATTTAAGCATTATTGTGGAGGAAACTGGCAAGCTATCGAAATTAGTGAAGGAATTATTCCATCTCGCAAAAATGGATGAAAATTCTTTTTCGATAAAAAAAGAAAAAGTTCATTTACTGCCTTATTTTCAAACGATTATCGAAAAAGTTACCCCTGCACTCAAAGAAAATCATATGGACCTTGTTTTAGAATGCTCTGAAGAACTTTATCTGTTCCTTGACCCCATTCGATTTGAGCAAGTCATTTTCAATCTGGTAGATAATGCCCGAAAATATTCTGAACCGAATACCACTATTCGGGTTGAAGTTAGCAACATAAGCGGAAAAGTTTATATTAAGATTCAAGATGAAGGAAGGGGAATCCCTGAAGAGGATTTACCGAGAATTTTTGATCGCTTCTATCGCGTAGATAAATCTAGGACACGTGCTCTTGGCGGAACAGGACTGGGACTGGCGATTGTTAAACAACTAGTTGAGGCACATGGAGGCACGATAAAGGTAATGAGTAAACCGAATATCGGGACTGCTTTTGAGATTAGTTTATAATAGACTAAAGACACCAGGCATGCCCGGTGTCTTTCGTATTGTTTATTTATGGATCCAAACCGCACCAGCAGAGTTGTCTTTTGCCTCACCGATGACTTGGAACTTAATCGGGTACTGAGCTGGAACTTTAACACCAGCATCAGGAATTTCTGCGTTGATATAAGTCTTTGTTGAATCAAATGTCGTTACGCCTGGAAGACCTTTGTAATCATAGATTCCGCGAGTTGGTGAATCAGCATACCATGCAGGTGACTTGTCTAATGAGAACGCTGCATCTGCAACTTGGTAGCGCGTCGTTTGAACGATAGAGTCAATACCATTTAGTTTAAACACAAGCGCTTCAGGATGAGAGTCCACTACACTTAGGAATCCTTCACCAGGGTGAACACCGCCCCAGTTATCTGTAAATGTATCGTCACCATACCAAACTACTAAACCAGTATTATATTTTGAACCGCGCGAGAATTGTAGAGCAATATCAGATCCCGCATAGTTTCTCCACTCTAGGTAGTAATAGTGTGGTTTGTTAATCCAGCCGTCAGAAACTTCGAAACCGTTTAATGCTACTTTTGCTTCCCCTTCTGCATCATCAGAGAATGCCACATTTCCATCCACTGTTAATTGAAGATCATCAAGTGCGAAACCGTCTGGTGCAAGACCGCCGTCGGTTACATAATTAAATACTAGTTTTACTTTCTGGCCAGCAAATTGGCTTAAGTCTAGGGATTTATCTTCCCACTCGCCTTGAGAAGTTTCAAAACCTCCTGCTGTATTTTGATCACCAATAGTATCAAGTGTTACACTCTGACCATCCTCAGTAACAGCCTTTACATATAGATAATCATAGTCAGTTTCAACTTTATAAAATTGTTTGTAATCAAATTTAGCAGAAGTAGCAGCTGTTAAATCAAATACTGGAGTTTCTAGCACAGTATTTAAGTCATCACCTTTTGTACTATAATAGTATTTTGCCCCAAATGCAGGTGCAATACCAGGAACCTTTTTCTTAGGTAAGTTTACCTTAACGATTCCAGGGTTCTTAGATTTTGTAACACTCTGATCGATTACAGCTGCTAAACCATTTTTATCGATATCTTCATAGTTTACTTCAGTAATATTAGCCCAGTTGCCGCCAATGGTTTTTTGATAGAATTCTTTGACTTGTGGAGAGAAACTTGGCGGCTGTGTCCCAGCAATATTACCGCTCCAGCTTCCGCCGCTCATGATTGACCATTGAGCAACCGTATCTCCATTGCCGGTGTATTGTGTGTCATATTCATCAGGAGCACCCAAGTCATGTCCATATTCGTGAGCGAAAACGCCGACTGCGCCGTCTTCGGGCTCAACCGTATAGTCATAGGCTGCCATTTGGCCTCCCCAGTAATCTACTGAAGCTGTAGTGTTAGCTACTGGATACACACCATTTAAAGTCCAACGATGTGACCAGATCGCATCATCTCCAACCACACCGCCGCCAGCTTCCTGGCCAACACCAGCATGAATGACCATCAAGTGATCAACTAAGCCATCCGGCTCGTTTTGATTACCATCACCATCTAAATCATATAAATCAAATTTATCATAGTCTGCTAAGTTAATGCCGGATGCGACAGCTGCATTAAGTGAATCCTTGATAAAACCACGTGCACCTTTTGTTCCAGGAGCATTATCATGGCCACTTTCACTATCGCCGCCATACTCGGCAGCTTTTCCTGGTACTGTTAACCAATCTGATACCGTACCATCAACCGTGTAACTGCCGCCAGATTGCTCTTCATAATATTGTTTAAATGTTTTAATCTTCTCACCGTTGAAGAGAGTGAAATCCTTATCGCCAAATAGCATTTTTTCATAGTGCTGTTTATTGAAGTCATCTGCAAACATATAGCCAGCTTCTTGTTCTACATTATTGTGTTTTAAATCCGCATATTCGACAAGAAGAACGAGTACTTTGTCTTCACGGACATCGCCGTTATAACCAGCCTGTTTAGCAGAATTTACTTTTACAGCCCCTGTTGGCTTGCCTTTTTTGAAATTTTCATGACCTTTATCAAGCTGCTTCGTAAGCTTGTCCTTTTGCTTTTTGACAAAGTCCTTTGCTTTTTTGTCAAACTCTTGCTGCTCTTTAGTTTGAGTCTTATTTGTTTTGCCAGGCTTTTCACCCTGCTTTTTCTTTATGTAGGCTTTTGCAGCTTTTGTAATTTCTTCTTTAGATGCGTTCTTCGCAACTAGTCCTCTCTTTTGCAATGCTGCACCTAGTCGATCAATATCAACTACATTCAAATCGATTGGAGCTGATGCAACTGTTGTTGCTGCCGATACCGTTTTTGGTGCGACAGTGCTTCCAGCGAATGCGCCTGCGAACATGGTAGTAGCTACCATTGTACTAGCTGCGAGGCTGGATAAGACCTTTAAAGTGGTTTTCTTCTTCAAATCTTAAACCCCCTATTTTATATAGATATAATTACATCGTTCTCTTGAAGAGTGATGCTTTGCCAGTTTATCAAATTTACTCGAAAATTGTAAATAGTCTAAATTTAATGAAAAATTCATATATTAAGCACTATATTGTACCTAATAATTGTAAAAAGAGAATTTTTCATACGAACTTAAACCCAGTAAAAGAGTTATTAAACATGCCTTTTATCCTTATTTTTCATGATGATTAAAAGTTTCCAAAGAAAGCGAAAGTTTCGGCAACCGAAATTTAAGCAGATAGACCTATATTCAACTCAGCTAAAAAATGAAAAACTTATCATAAAAACCTTATCATCAGTTGATAAGGTTTTTTGGGTGTAAAATTATTCAGCTTTTTTCTTAAATTCATCAGTTAATTCTTCAATGCTCTTCCTAACATTTCCTTTTCCAGAATAGTTTTCAATCAATTCCTTCACGTCGATTCCGCTCGAGGCTTTAAGTGATTCTTGCAGACTCGCCATTAGATTCGTTGCATAGCCGGTAATTTTATTGGCCCCGCCATTTTCTCCCGATCCGCCCGTATCGACGACTGTAATTTTATCAATATTGGACAGCGGGCTTGCCACTTGCTTGGCATATTCTGGCAGCATTTTGATGATCATGTCTAGAATTGCCGCTTGACCGAATTGTTCGAAAGCCTCGGCGATTTTTTCTTTCGCCTCTGCTTCAGCTAAACCTTTGAGACGAATAATTTCTGCTTCGGTTGCCCCTTGTGCTTTTTCCGCTTCCGCTTTGGCTAAACCATCCAAACGAATCCGCTCGGCTTCTGCTTTTGCCATTGCTTCGATCCGATACTTATTGGCCTCAGCCGCGGCTATTTCCTTGGCCTTATTTGCAGCGGCCGATTGTTCGACGGAGTATCGGTCAGCGTCTGCCTTTTTCTTCACTTCCGAATCATATTGCCGTTCGCGGCGTTGAATTTCTTTTTCCTCTAATTCAATTTGTTTTTGTCTTTCAATAATTTTAATTTGCATTTCTTGTTCCATTACATCTTGTTTGGACCTGGCTGTTTCCAGGTCGTATGCTTGGTCAGCACGTGCTCTGGCAATATCTTGTTCACGTCTAAACTCTGCCACTTTTAACTGATTGACTTTTTCCGCCTCAGCAATTTCTGTGGCTCGCTCTAATTCATTTCGTTTGGCTTCTTTGGCTGCCTCCGCTTTTTTAATACGGGTTTCTTTTTCTGCTTCGGCTGTAGCAATATCTGCATCTCTTTTGACTTGGGCAATCCGGGGTTTACCTAGTGAATCCAGGTACCCATTTTTATCACGGACGTCTTTAATCGTAAATGATACAATGACCAAGCCCATTTTAGCGAGATCCTGTGAGGCAACCCTTTGGACCTCTTGGGAGAATTTATCACGGTTTTTATAGATTTCTTCTACAGTCATCGAGCCAAGAATTGACCGCAGATGTCCTTCAAGAACTTCCCTTGCTTCATTCTCACGGTCTTCCTTTGGTTTTCCGAGGAACTGTTCCGCGGCTGTCGCAATTTCACTTATCGATCCACCGATTTTAATAATCGCAACCCCATCAGCCATAACCGGTACACCTTGCTCGGTATACACCTCTGGTGTCGTTACTTCTAGTTTACTAGATAGTAAGCTAAGCGGCTTTGCCTGTTGGAAAACTGGCAAAATAAACGTACCGCCGCCGCGGATGATTTTGACTTTATTCCCAGACTCGTCAACATGGACATTTCCATTGCCAAGGAAGCTTCCTGTCACGATCAAGGCCTCATCCGGTCCTGCCGTTCTGTATTTTGTGATGAAAACGCCGATTAAGGCTAAAATAATAACCACAACAATTCCAATGATGATCCAAATAAAATTAAATTCCATCTCTTAACCCCCCCTATAAAAAGCTTTCTAGTTGATGATGAACCGTCACCTGCAGGACACCCTTTTCTACCTGCACAATCAGCACTTTTGTCCCACTCTTGATGAGGTCACCATCAAAACTCGCTGCTGGCTTAGCAATTCTGCCGCTTGTACTGTCAATCATCACTTCCCCAAAACCATCAACAGGAATGGTCGTGATCACCGTCCCCACTCGGCCCCGCAAGTCTGATTCTTTATAGACAAGTGATTCCTCAGCAGACGAGAGAGGAATGAGCACAAAGACATTTAATAACGTCACAACAATGAACGCAATCACGGCAGAAATGCCTAAAATAAGTAAATAGTGAATAGATGAGAGCCTTTCAAACAGATAACCGCTTGCTGACAGAATAGTCACGAAAGCAAAGACTAAGACAGGATTTAGAAAATTGAATCCATCGCCAGCCCCATGAAAATGAAAAACATCGGCAAACAAAACATATAAAACTGTGACTATTCCCGAGATTATTAATCCATATAAATAAATCGTTTCTAAAGGAATGCTGAATGGTTCCATGCGCATCCATCCTTCTTATTTATTTATCATTCTAATTATACGAAACACCACCCTCATCCATATGCATCCATCCCTTCCTATGTATCTACCTTTTATACGGTTGAATAATGAAAAAGTTTCATCTTTTTCTATAATTTACCTATTTTATTAAATATTTCGATAGCTCTAGTTGAAAATCCTGCCAAGCTGATAGTATCATTGTCTTACAAAATAAAAAAGTGCCATAGCATTTAGCTACAACACCTTATTGAATCATATTCAAGAACTTCTTCGTTCGTTCTTCTTTTGGATTGGTGAAGATTTCTTCTGGCTTGTTCCTCTCGACAATCACACCTTGATCCATGAAAATAACCTCATCTGCCGCTTCACGGGCAAAGCGCATTTCATGGGTGACCACAATCATTGTCATGCCTTCCCTAGCCAGGTCCTTCATAACTTTTAACACCTCACCGACAAGTTCGGGGTCAAGTGCAGAAGTAGGCTCATCAAAGAGCATCACTTCCGGTTCCATGGCAAGTGCCCGGGCAATACCCACACGTTGCTGCTGACCGCCGGAAAGCTGAGCGGGAAAATAATCCTGCTTATCACCTAGTCCAACTTTTTCAAGGAGTGCCTGGGCTTTTTTCCGTGCCTCCTCTTTTCTCTCCCCTTTGACAATAATCGGCCCTTCCATAACATTTTGAAGTGCAGTCTTGTGCGGGAACAGATTATAGCTTTGAAAAACCATTCCGGTTAAGCGACGGAACGAGGAGATTTGTTTTTTCGGGACATTTTTCGAAAAGTCCAAGCTCTGTCCCTCAATGGAAATGACTCCTTGATTCGGAGTTTCGAGTACATTTAAACAGCGGAGCATCGTGGTTTTACCTGAACCGGATGGACCGATGACAACAACCACTTTTCCCTTTTCAACGAGAAGGTCGATACCTTTTAAGACCTCTAATTGACCAAATTGCTTATATAATCCTTTAATTGAAATCATCGTATAACTCCCTCATTAAGACGTATACCGGTCCATTCTCTTTTCCAAGGATCCTTGCAAGATCGAAAGGAAAAAGCAAATAACCCAATAAATTAGCGCTGCTTCTACATATACCAATAAAAATTCATAGGTAGTTGAAGCAATTTCTTGAGCCCGGCGAAACATCTCTGTTACAAGGACAACTGATGCAAGTGAAGTGTCTTTTACAAGACTAATAAAAGAATTCGATAATGGCGGTATAGATACTCTTGTTGCCTGCGGCAGGATGATTCTTTTCAATGCCTGGTTGTAGGTCATTCCAATTGAATAAGCTGCTTCCCATTGTCCCTTAGGAATGGAGATAATTGCAGCCCGAATAACTTCTGAAGCATAGGCCCCAACACTTAGGGAAAAACCAATGACTGCGGATATAAATGGATCCAAGGTAACTCCTATATTAGGAAGTCCATAGAAAATTATGAATAACTGAACAAGTAATGGTGTTCCGCGAATGGCTGAAACATATACCCTGGCAATTCCTTGAAATAGTTTTCCGTGAGAAATTCGGGCAAGCGCGGTGAGCACAGCCAAAATAATCCCAATTATAAATGAAATGATGGTTAATGGAATGGTATTCATAACAGCACCCTCCAGCAGCGGCTGGAGGGAAGTCTTTGCAATCTCAATTAACCTGTCCATTCTTTCTGGGTCAGCAAAAATACTATTTAAGTACATCTTCACCAAACCATTTCTCAGAGATTTTTTTGTAGGTGCCATCGTCAATTATTTCTTTTAGCGCCTTGTTTACTTCATCTACGAGTGTGTCGCTATTCTTTCTAAACATGAACCCACTGGAAGAAGCATCATCAGCTGTTGCCACAACCTTAATTGGCGCATCAGGCTTCTGTTTTTTGTAATCTAAAAATGAAAGCTTATCATTAATCGTCACATCGACACGTTTTTGGGCAAGAAGTTCAACTGCTTGTTGGAAACCATCCACTCCAACTATTTTCGCTCCATATTTCTTTGCCATATCTGCGTAATTACTTGTCAATGATTGAGCTGCATTTAGACCTTTAATATCTTCAAAGGCTTTGACTTTATCGTTATCTTTATGGACAATCAGGACACCTGCGGATGTAATATATGGATTAGAGAAATCATACTTCTCTTGACGGTCTGGGCGAATCCCAACTTCGTTAGCAATCATATCAAAACGCTTGGCATCTAATCCTGCAAACATCGCATCCCACTGTGTTTCTTTAAATTCAGGTTTTACCCCAATACGTTTAGCTACCTCTTTCGCAAGGTCCACGTCAAATCCAGTTAGATTGCCGCTAGTGTCATGGAAAGTGAATGGTGGATACGTACCTTCTGTACCTATTAATAATTTTCCCTCATCTTTTACCTTTTTCAATAAATCTTTATCTGCCTTTTCAGCAGTCTTGTTGTCAGCTTTGTTTTTATCTTTATCGGCATTATCCTTGCCGCAAGCTGACAGGACAAACATAAAACTTAATAATAGTGCAAAGATGATGGTAAGTTTTTTCACTGATGTAACCCCCTAATTTTGATTGTTCTTATCGAAATTATCATTATTTTACCCCTAATTTACAAAATAAAACCTATCAGAGGCGTTCTGATAGGTTAAATAAAATATTATGCTGATAAAGCTTTTTTGCGTTCGACCATTACTTCCTTTTTTCTTCTCAACAGTGGACCATAAAAGAGGATACCGCTCGCAAGTAAAATCATTCCGTAAGTGAAGGTTTTAAAATCTGCCGTTCCAGCGATAATCACCCATACAGAATAAATAGTGGAAAGCAGGGCAATCAGACCGTCTGTAATTCTCGAACGATCGCCATTATAGGTCTCCCCGGTTACAACTAATTTCAATTGATAGACGGAGGAGATAAAGTAAGGTACCAAGTATGCTAACGTTGCAATAACAATGACAAATCCAAAGGCGTCAGAAATGGAACTTGAAACCGTTGAAAAGATAAACAGTTGACCTAAACCATTTGAGACAATCATAGAAAATAATGGAAGACCTTTTTTGTTCTCTTTTTTAAATGCAGGAATGAATAATCCCTGCTTTGCCGCTTGAAAAGGGACTTCCGCACTTAGCATTAACCAGCCAATCGTTGAACCAAACAAGCTAATTAACCCAATCCCGGCTAAAACTTTCCCGGCAATTGGTCCTAAAACTGATGAAATGGCATCAATGAGCGGCTTATCTGAATGGATAAGCGTGTTTTGATCTAACATTCCCATCACTAAAGTGCTGATACCGATGTAAATTCCAAGAGCGATAAATAAGCCCAGGATTGTCGCACGTTTCACATCCATTTGTTTTTTCGCACGAGATGCAAACACAACGGCAGATTCCACACCAATAAATGCCCACAAGGTATTAACAGCAGCATTCTTTATTTGGCTCATCATGCCAATCGTATGGCCGGCCTCATCCATTCTAACGGCCATAAATGGAAGGATATTGCTTTTTTGAAAGGCAAATAAGCCGACAAGAATGATAATAAAGAATCCGGCAACCTTCGCTGCAGTTGCTATAAAATTCAACTTTCCCGCACTTTCCATTCCTCGCAGGATGATGAAGTGAGTTCCCCATAGCAGCAGGGAACAGACAAGAAAAGTTAATCCATTACCGACCTTAAGTGTAAATCCGCCAATCGTAAACCAGTCTGCTTGGCTTGTTAAAATAGGGAAAAAGGTTGATAAATAACCCGCAAAGGTGGTAATCATTGCAACATTCCCAGCTAGATTACCTATCCAGTATCCCCAAGATGACATAAAACCTGATAAAGTGGAAGCATGTGATCCTGCTTTAAATAGTTCCTTCGCATAAATTTGTGGACCGCCAGTTATATTTGGTTTTCTGTTCGCAAGGTTACCAAATACAAGAGCGGTCATTAATACACCAAGTCCTGTTACAAGCCATGCTGAGATGACACCAGCAGGACTAGCTGCTTCAGAAAGCGAGCTTGGCAGCATAAATATCCCTGACCCGACCATGTTTCCGACAACAAGAGCGGTTAATACCCAAAATCCTAATTTATTAGCGTTCCCCATGGTGTAATCCCTCTCTTTAATTCGTGTGATTTATTTTAAAATAATGATCTTTTAGTGTTTTGTTGAATAAATATTAATTTGCTTTATAAATATAGAACCCGGACAGGATTGTGTCAATGGAAATTTTATTCTAATAAAGTATTAGAGTGGTGAATTAGTCAGACATCTAATCAATTTTTCGAAATATAAAAAGAGACTGCTCATGTAGCAGTCTCCTGTCTGTAGATTATTTCCACCACTCATCGAACATCGTTGTTGGCAGTTGGCGTTTATGTTCTGTCATTAGGTAGCGTTTTTCTATTTTATCAGCAACCTCTTTTGAAACAGACTTCCCTTCCAAATAGTCATCAAGTTCATCGTAGGTAATCCCTAATTCTGTTTCGTCGGCCTGACCAGGCTTTTGATCCAGAAGGTCCGCCGTAGGTGTTTTTAAATATAAGCGTTCGTCCGCACCTAGTTCTTTTAATAGGACTTTCCCCTGCCGCTTTGATAATCCGCTCAGCGGAAGAATATCTGCCCCGCCATCACCGTACTTCGTATAGAAACCTGTTACTGCTTCCGCTGCATGGTCTGTGCCAATCACAAGCAGACCTTCCATGCCGCCGACTGCATATTGAGCAATCATCCTCATCCTTGCCTTGACATTTCCCTTTTGATAATCACTTAACGGTGCCCCTTGATAGCTGGCATCATATTCTTTTTGGACTTCATCTACTGCTGATTTAATGTTAAAAACTGTCTCCCGATCGGCGCGAATAAAAGCTAACGACCGTTTAGCGTCTTCCTCATCATGCTGGATGCCATATGGCAGACGGACAGCGATAAACAAAGCTTCTGTCCCTTCATTCCGAAGCTCCTCCACCGCTAGTTGGGCGAGTCGCCCAGCCAGAGATGAATCCTGCCCCCCGCTTATTCCCAGTACATAGCCCTTGGCCTTCGTCTTTAACAGGTATTTTTTTAAAAAATCGATCCGTTTTCTAATTTCCTCTTGCGGTTGAATCGTCGGACTCACATTTAGATCCTTCATAATCTGTGCTTGTAAACTCATTTCTGTACCTCCTGACAAACAATCTATATATTAACTAATGTACCACAAATGTTTAGATTTCACTAAAACGGTGAGAAAATAGTAAAATGGGTAAATTAACAAAGACATTTCAGGAGGGATTAGGATGGAAGCAAAAACATGTAATGAGACTCGGGTGGTAAGAACGAGCAGGATTTTTCCTAATGATGTAAATAACCATAATACTTTGTTTGGCGGGAAGTTAATCAGCGATATCGATATGATCGCCTCCATTTCTGCGGTCAGACATTCAAGAGCGGAGTGTGTCACGGCTTCAATTGATTCGGTCGACTTTCTTAGTCCGATTACACCAAAGGATTCTGTATGCATTGAAACGTATGTTTCTTCGACAGGAACCTCCTCGATGGAGATTTTCGTTAAAGTAATCGCGGAGAATCTCATGTCAGGGGAGAGAAAAATTGCAGCCACCGCTTTTTTAACCTTTGTCGCATTAGATGACAACGGCAAGCCAACAAAGGTGCCAGGTATCATCCCCGAAACGGAAGAAGAAAAAAAGCTGTTTGAAACAGGAAAAGAAAGAGCAGCCAAGCGGAAAGAACACAGAACAAGCAGCAAAGACCTCGCAAGCGTACTAACAGTACATAAACCATGGGAATAAGAAAAGCGCAAGCGTCTTGATCAGGGGATAGACAATAAGAAAAGCGCAAGCGCAGAAAAGGTTCGCGAAATTCGCGAACCTTCTTATAATTTCTGGAGATCCCTTCGACTTGGCGCATGCGGCGGCAGTTGGGCCCAACCTCGATCAACCATAAGATCAAAACCTTTAGCCGAATAAACCATAATTTCCAGAATGTACTTTTGATAATAGGAAGCCAAATCTGATCTCATTGACAATGACAATGCATGCCCAATAAGGGTAATGTCTATAGCGTTCAATGAATGGAAAAGTGTGACCACAAGTTTATCTGAAAAAGGAGAAACTGTAGAATCCGTCACTTCCATACTTGTTGACACATTCCCAAGCAGCTCCTCTTTCAAAAGGATATCGTTGAAGGTTTTGATTTGCTTTTCAGATATTTTCTTACCTTCCTCAATATAATGATGGATTTCCTTGTCTGAAACCACCTGAAGTAATCCCGTACATAGGAGGATTGAAAAATAATTCCGTTCGGTATTAAAATGAATTTCTGTAATTTCAGCCACGTTTAACGGTCTTTTTTTCCCGAATCCACTTAAATAAGACAGTTTTTCAATGTATTTCACATCTTTCGGATAGGGAATCATCGGCGGACGGTCATAGGTTCCTTTCGAAAGCATAAGATTTGTGGATTCCTGGTATAACAAAGAATTTTGCTGAACCATCGTAACAAAGAAATCCATCACATCTTTTCTAGCTACATTTGCCGTGATAAAACCGGTGTTAATCATACTCATGCGGCTCATCATATAAATAAAACTGAGGCCAAACATATCATAAAATAATGGCGGGGCAGATAAATTAAGATCCTTTTCAGAAAATCCATCAGGAATTGGAATGCCTTCCTTATTTAAAATGGTCGTGATCTTTTGAATATGGCCCTCAGATATTTCATATGCCTGTTGGAGAATTTTTTTAATCTCTTCATCTTGATTGTGATGAAGAAAATAGATAATCAAACAAACTGACATATTCTCCTGAATATACGTAGCCCATAATCCCCCGATTTCCGCACTAGTTAAGCGTATATTGTGTTCCACCCTTAGTTCCCCCCTAAATATCCTTACAGAATAGAATTCCACTTAAAAACGGCTTTATTCGTTCTGTTAAGACCGAAGAAAGTCCAATTGTGTTTTATCTACGGTGGGGGCATTCTCTAATTGGCGGTTGATCCACTTCGTTCCTTCCAAGTCATCACTTCATCTTCCTCGTCAATCTCAATCGTCACATCAACGACGCCTTTTTCTGCCATGATTTTTTCTTCTAATCGATCTTTGATATCATCTGCTGCAGCCACTGTTAATTTTGGATCGACTTCGATTTCTAATTCAACATGCAGATCCTCACCCTCTTTAATGACGGTGATTCCTTGAATATCCTTAACATCAGGATCCTCCATCACAAGTGTGCCAATTTTGTTTTCCATTTCTTCATCTGCTTGACCAAGGACCCCTGCCGCATTATCCAAAAAGACCCTGCCAACCACAAAGAACATCATTGCGCCTATCAGCATAGAGGCAAGCCCTTCAATTTGGTGGAATGGCGAATAATGAGAAATGACGACCGCTATAATCGCTAATAAACCACCCATGGTTGCAACTAGATCTTCCATAAAAACCAGTTTTGTTGCAGGTTTAGCTTTTCCTAAATTGGCAAAGCTTTTTGTAAACACTTGAAGTCCAGTTGCCTCAACCTCAATATCATGTAAAATCTCTTTCATTGCTTTAAATAAAACAAAGGTCTCTAGAAGGGTTGCAACAGCTAACACGACCAGGTTAATGGCAAAACCGCTGGACACTGTCGGATGGACCACATGGTGGTACCCTTCTTTAATGGTTTCAAATGCCATAATTCCGACGATTAATACGGCACCCAAAAGAACAAGGTTGACTAAACGGCCAAAGCCATTGGGATATTTTTCGGTCGGTGCCTTTTTACTTAAGGCTGAGCCGACAAACACGAAAAACTGGTTTGCAGCATCACCAAGGCTGTGCATCGTTTCTGCAAACATAGCCACATTGCCTGTAAACATAAAGGCGATCCCTTTAATAATGGAAATAATCGTATTAATGATAGCTGCCAATAAGGCGGATTTATTGCCTCGCTTTAATAACTGTAGAAGTTCGCTCATTATATCCTCTTTTCCTAAATAAAGTTTGATTTTCTTAATATTTTCAAAAATAACCTATTTCATTATAACTAACTTTTTACAACAAGGAAGGGAAATTGTTCCAAACTGATGATAAAATAAGATCAACAACCCATTGGAGGATGAGAAATGACCTTAGATGAAATCATGTGGAAACTTGCTGAACTGGGGACAGAACAAACCAAAAAACCCCTTGTAAAGTCCCTGTTGCCACTGACTATATAAAAAAAATCGTAGGCCGTAATAAAATTGGTATCAAAAGAAAAACATGTATTTGTTAAATCATAAGGGCCCTATTATTCTATAGGGCCCTCAATTATTACAGATTCTTCAACACCAAAAATAAGCGGTTGTTTCTGGTTTCTTGTTCTTCTTTGGTAGCTAAATCGTACTTTTTAAGCAAATGAAATACCTCATTTAAGAGGTCCTGTGTATGTTCTTTTTCAAAGAATTGATTAAATAATGGCTTCATCTCTTCCGGAAGAAAGGACGCTTGTGATTCATACTTACTTTTTACTTCTTCCTGGCTATGGTTAAGTTTACATTCGCTCATGTGATTTCCCCCTTATCCTTCATACCTCTAGTATAGACAAAAAAAGCCCATACCATGGGCTTTTTTATTTAACCTTCTTACTCTCAGTTACTTCTAACACATCCAATAGGAAAACAAAGACGGGAATCCCAACGATCAAGCCCCACACACCAAAAAAGTGCTCGGAGAAAATCAATACAAGGAATGTATAGAAAACCGGTAGATTTGTTTTTGAACTCATTAAATTTGGATTTAAAATATAGGCTTCGATGCCATGAATAATCATTATCGCAATGCCCACGTAAAGAACAGTGGCCATACCGCCGATGCTATAGGCAATGATTGTAAGTGGAATCAATGAAATAATGACACCTGCAACTGGGATCAGACCCAAAACAAAAATCATGATGGATAGTCCGCCAAGCTGTGGGAAATCCAATATCCATAAGGAGATGGTGGTTAAAATACAATTCACAACAGCTATGATTAGTTGGGCTTCAATTACTTTACCAAATGTACCCACAAACTTTCGAGCAAAAAATTCCACTTCAGTGTAAATAGATGCAACTTTACTAGTTCTAAATTTCTTCGTAAATTCAATCAAACGCGGTTTTTCTAATAAGAAGAACAAACTCATTAACAGAGCTAATAAAATTTGTAAACCAATTTTACTAATATCCGTAAAGTACTTAAATACAAAGGTAACTCCTTGCTCTAAGTAACTTGAGATTTTAATTTCTTCCATTCGACTGACAATATAATTCAGGACCAAGTTATCGTGCTTTGCTGTATAAAAAGCAGTCAACTGCTTGATTAATGCAGTGATTTCACCTGCAATCATTGGCAGGTACATGACCAAACCATAAGAAAGCAAACCAACAATACTTGCATACGAAATAACAACAATCAACTTTCGGTTAATCGGTATTTTTCCTTCTATGAAATACACTAACCGATCCATCAAAAAGGTAAAAATGAACGTAAGCAAGATTAAGTTGATCATTGACTTCATGGCATAAATTAAGATGGCAATTAAGACAAAAATAGATATTCTCTTGAACCCTGTACTCTGAAGTAATTTATTGATCATAGGCTATTATCGATCCCCATTATATTCGCTATATTTACATAAGAATTTTATTACAATAAATTGATTATACCAAATCTACAGATATATTGTCTGTTTTAAAATTGGACTGGCTCAGTTGATTTTTCAATGGGTTTTCCCTCATACCCATGTTCCTTTAAATAGGCTAGAAGCTTTGGCAAATGGGCTAGTGTTTCCTTTCGCTCATGTAAAAGGATGACAAGCGGTCCATTATGATGTTTCATCTGTTCAATTTGATCAATAACACTATTTACATAGCGTTTATCCTTATAATACCAATCCTTACTATCAATATTCCAATCCCACATTATATACCCCTTTTCCTTCACAGCCTGTTTATACTCGTCTGTCATCTTTGGGGCACTGCCATAAGGAGTTCTCATGATATAAGAATTGACACCTGATACCTTCTTTAAGGTGTGACGGTTTTGGTTTAGTTCACTCAGCACGGTTTCTTTAGATTTATAAAATTCCTTTTGACTGTGTGAGACACTATGTAGTCCAATCGTTTCGCCTGATTCAACCATTAATTTGACTGATTCAGGATATCTCTTAATATTCCCATCAATCATAAAGAATGTAGCTTTAAATTGATACTTCTCGAGTTGTTTGATGATTTGTCCGGAAAAGGGTGCAGGACCATCATCAAAGGTTAAATAAACTATTTTCTTTCCACTGTTTCTTAGTTGTGTAATGTTTGCTTTATCTGGAGCTGCATTAGATTTCTTTGACGGTGGTTGAGAAGAAGTTTTATCTTTTGTGGTGGGTTGTGCCTCCGTATCAGGAGTACGATTATTGGGCACCTTACTAATCTCACGTTCTTGCTCGTTTCTCTTATGTAATGCTTCCTCTTGTTGTTTTTGCATTCGCTCTTTTTCTGACTTTAAGTCCTTCGTATTTCGTACAATTGTTTCTGGGCTTACACTTTTTTTCACAGGCAGATTAGTATCCTTATTTTTTTGAAGATTATTAGATTCTTTGCTTGCTGCTTTTGCTTGAAAATAATTACTAACGAAGATCCCCGCAAATAAAAAAGTAACAACAACGACGGCAATTATCGTTCCCTTCGACCAATTGCTTCTCAGATTCCCCATTGATCAATCCCTCTTCGATGTTTTTTATTTACTACCTCCATTATAGACGATGTTTTGACCAAAGTGTTACCAAACTATGAAAATATTACAATTTCATTTACAAGATAATATTCTTATATTTGTAAACTAGAGTTCAGTTGTTTTGTTTCAAACTGCTTCCACATTTTGGTGCCTGACACCCATTGACAATGATTCTCATTATCTTTAATATAAAGGTACAGAGATTAAATTGGAGGGGGATTCAACATGTTTAACATGCTATATGGGTTAAAGGATATTCACACGGTTATTTCTAATCAACGGAAAATCGGCGGTGCGGCTGAAGCTGATTCGATTCGGTTATCATCGGGTGAAACCTATCTAAACCCCGTGTTTACGAATGTTGATCTCTCAAAAGGTCATTATGTATCTGTTGGTTTTATTGACCAAGATGGTGCGAATGTGATTACACATGTTGATCAGATTGCTGTGATCAAAGGCTTGCAGCACAAATTAATTTGCCAGCTGAATAATACTTATATTAAACAGTATTTACTGCATGATACATTGAAGTATTTACAGAAGCTATGTGAAGTGAATAACGGTTTTGTCACTACGTCTTTCAAAAAAGAAGCGTTGAAACTTGTGCGAGATATTAGTGTGAAAGAATTAAAAAACCACAATATCTCGCTTCCATTCCCAGTTGAAGATAAGTTAGTGCAATTATATGCTTAATAAAAACGAGGTCCCACTTCAACAGTGGACCTCGTTTTTTTGTCTATAGGATGACCGCTTGGCAGGCTAATCGATAGCCGTTGTTTACTTCAGGGCCAAGTTTTTTATGCTCTTGTTCATTCGGTTTGGATAGCTTTAAACCTTGAAGGACTTGTACCGTACATTGACCACAGGTCCCTTTTTGGCATTTATAGTTGATGTCTTTGCCTTGGTTTAGAGCGGCATCAAGTAATTTCCCCTTTTCCGGAACGATTTCAAATTTATTCGACCCTTGAACCACGATTATTTTTTCTAGATTCGTTTTGCTTTCACCGGATTGTCTCGTAGTTTCTCCTTTTTCAACATGAGTCCGAGTAGGTGGGTTCATAACAGGCACAATTTTTCCAGGAATGAGCGAGCCTACTGTAAAAACTCGATGATTCACTTGATTAATCCTCTATTGCTTCTAGTGTGCAAATAGCCCCAGGCCGCTTAATTCTTAATACCGCAGTTTCATATACACGAAACGGGTGATTCATCCCTTCCACACCCAAGTAGGCTGTATCAAAATCCTCGGAAACGGCAAGGTCTAAGTTGTTTCGTCCAGTGTTAAGGATGACACCTGTTCTCCCTTTTAAAACGGGCGATTGGAACACACCATCAGTCACTAGCTCTCGGATATGTTCAATTTCTAACACATTGGTGTCTTTATGGACTCGATGGATTAGGGAGTAGAGTTCCGGTGATAGAACAAGGGCAAACGGACCATGATGATTCATTTCGAGCAATTTATTTCTAGCATCGACTATATCATGAAAAGCTGCTCCGGATTCATACCATTCCCCAATTAAGTGCGTCAGCCTGCCTTGGACATTCATTAATCCCGGGATATCAAACTCTCTTGCCCCATGAAAAATCATCTGATCCTCCAGATTAGCTACATCTCGGGCAGCGTTGGCAGCTGATGAAAAATCAATCGGAATATCGAGTGTCTTCGTCTGTTCGATATCACGCCAATAGAGGACGAAATCCTTATAAAGTAAAGGAATCGTGTGATTTACTCGTTTGCTGGATTCGACAATCGTCTCAAAGGAGCCTTGAAAATCCATTTTTGCTTCCATATTTTCAAAAAAGATATCATTTGGGATACTCTGTATGCCTCGTCCAAGCGGACCATATAGTTCAATAAAGCGCCGGCCGACTAACTGTCTCCGTGCTGACTCAATGACCGTTTGATCTAATTGGCTGAATTCTACTTCATTTAACGGTGAATCTGGATATAAGTGCAATTTGCTCATTTGTTTTTCCTCTCTTGTTCAAGTGGTTATATTTTCGAATAGGGTTTGGTAAGTGGAGTCTGATGATTTCGCCAAGTTGGATTGTTATATCGCCGATTTCAGCTTGGATTTCGCGAAGTCTGGAAATGATTTCGCCAAACCTAAAAGGGATTTCGCCAAATTCACCATTTATTTCGCCAATCACCAATATTCGTATAAATTCTTATGTAAAAAATACCTAAATTAAGCTCCCCACCGTAAACCCCTTTTTATATTTAGCTGGAGACACAACTGGGGCTGCTGTATGTGTGTTACCTGACCGGTCTAAGTGATCATGGTCGTGATCATGATGGGCATGCGGGTCGACGTAGTCATTATCAAACCTTTTATTGATGTCGATCAACATCGCTTTGACTTGCTGATAATCCTGATAGGATACCTCCCGTAATTGGTTCAGCATGGTGCTTCGTTCTTCGTCAGTAAAGCGAAATAGCGCTAAATCCAGGTGCTCCACAAAATTATGTAATCCGAATTTTTCAAGATTTAGCTCTTGAAGAAGCCGATTAAACTCATTATTGGTCGGCGCAAAATCCTTCTCATCTTTTTCATTTTCAAACTTACTAATAAGTGGAATGAGCTCAACTAAACGAGAAAGCCTCTGCTCCTCTTCTTCAAAAATATGATGATAATAAAGCCGTTCGTGGTCATCGGTGGCATTTTGAATAACCGGGTCGAGCATATTCATAAATTTTTCAATCGCATCTTTGGTAGTTGTAAAAATATGATAAAAAATCTTTAATTCCTCTTTCATCGTAAGCACCCCTAGTTCGTTAACTACTGTCATTATTGACGCGAACAAGAGCTTTTAATACCTAATTATTCGGTATTAATTTATGAATTGTAACAATTCACTCACCGTTTATTGACAGTATTTACGAGCATAACTCATCTTTCTTGAAACATAATAAATATGGTTATGCCACTACCTTTAGGAGGGGATTCAAAATGATGCAAAATCAACAGGGGATTATGCACCAAAATATGCATACAGGAAATGTTCCTCAACAATTAAATCACGGCGGTCATGAAGTGTTTGATGTCCATGAAGTGTTATCAGGAGCAATTGGGGCATTGGATCAATACATGTTATTACGTCCACATGTAAAAGACCCAGAATTACTCGATATTCTCGATCGCCAATATCAATTTATGCAGGATGAATATAACATTACGGTCGAATGTTTCAAATCTGGACAGAATCCTTCTAAACCAACACAGAGCTATAAAATGAATCAAGGAAATGATTTTGTTTATGGGTTAAAACCATCCCAGCCGAAAAAGCCTGCGCAATCCGTTTCAGAGCTTACGGATGCATGCGTTTCCAGCATGATGCTTGGCTGTGTAAAATCAGGTGCATCGATAAAGACAATGGCTGCCTTAGAAGTGACCAACCCGGTTGTTCGTCGGGTGCTAGCAGACTCGGTTCCGAATTGCATTGAAATGGCCTATGAAATCTCGATTTATCAAAATAAACATCACTATTATCAGGTTCCACAGTTGGCCCAACAGGATATGAATCAACTGCTTAATGCCTTCGCCCCTGCGCAGGGAATGCCGCAGATGAACAATATGAATATGAATAACATGAATCATTAGAATAAAGACCGATTAAGACAAAAAGCTATCCTTCCCTGTAAATAGAGGGAGGATAGCTTTTTGTCCAAATATAAGAAAAGACCAGCATCTCTGCTGATCTTTTCTTTCCACTATGTAGTGGAGACGGTGGGAATCGAACCCACGTCCAAAGATATCGCCACTTAAGCTTCTACGAGTGTAGTCGATATATTGGTGTTTCGCTGAGGCCATATGCCTATCGACCGGCGTCCGGTCAGCTAGCCTGGTTGTTCTCTTCCTTCATCCTCAGGCGGTGGAATCCGGCGTAGCCCACTTAGAGTGAGTCCCTTACCCTACCACATGGGCAATGGAGGGAGGAACCGCTATGCAGTATTAAGCTGCGAAAGCGAGGTTGTTGTTAGTTTTGCCAGTTATGGCTTTGACGTTTTAACGAGGCCGATCCCCTCGACTCGCGACCTAAGCTCAAACTACCCCTGTCGAATCCGTAGCGTCCCCATAATAAAAGGAGCTGCAATCTAATCAAAGATTAAAGCTGTAGACGTTAGGATGCTCAGACAATTGTCCTTGAGCAAAGTATCTCATCGCTAACTTAGCGACAAACTTATTATAACATACTGTCCGCATTTTTCAATTGTAAGTAACTGTAAAATAATTTCCAGTTCACTCCGATTACATCTTCTGACGATCGCGGAAAGCTCGTTCAATTTCACGCTTGGCCTCTTTTTGCTTCAAGGATTCACGCTTATCGTAATTCTTCTTCCCTTTCGCAAGCCCAATTAACACTTTGCAAAAACCATTTTTCAAGTAAAGCTTTAATGGAACAAGCGCATAACCTGCTTCTTTTGTTTCACCGATTAGTTTATTAATTTCACGCTTATGGAGTAATAGCTTTCGGGTTCGTAATGGGTCATGATTGAAAATGTTCCCTTGTTCATACGGACTGACATGCATCCCGAAAAGTATGGCTTCCCCATTTTGAATCCGTGCATAGGCATCCTTAAGATTCACTTTTCCCCCACGAATTGACTTAATCTCGGTCCCCTGCAGTACAATTCCCGCTTCATAGGTTTCTTCAATAAAATAATCATGATAAGCCTTTTTGTTTTGCGCAACGACTTTTCCTTCACCTTTTGGCATATGATTCACCTCTACTTATGGCATTAATTGTAGCAGAAATCAAATTCCATAACAATTAAACTATACCTAAAAAAGGCATGCGCCAAACGGTCACTTTAATAAATTCTCTATCATGCTGGCAAATGGTTTAAAAAGGACTGTTAACCAATCTAGTGGATTAGGCAACCTCATACCCAGAGCTTGTGCAATACTTAGCATGGTTCCAAATAGCAGGAGAATAGAAAAAATCCATAGCTCTTTTTTTAATTTTTTTCTCAACAAATGAGGTACATCAAACGCAATAATTACAGCGGAAATGACTAAGATACCTGCAACAGCCACTAGTCGTCAACTCCTTATTCCATTATAGTTAATTAAAGGCGCTAGATTTTATCTTGAGGGGGTTTTGGTGCCGAATTATGTTCTCGGCTTATGTTTTTTTGACTGATAAGACGCGGGCGTGAAAACATCCCCCACCAAGGTACTCGGATAATCGTATCCTTTAAGTCTTGAGGGATTAATGGACCCAGAGGACTCATATATGGAATCCCAAAAGAACGCAGGCTGCACATATGAAGGATAAGTGATATTAATCCGACAAGTATACCTACTAAACCGAATGAAGCAGCAAGCCCCATCATGGGGAACCGAAGGACTCGCAGTGACATGGACATGGCCACAGAAGGAAGTATAAAGCTGGAAATCGCGGTGATTGCCACAACAATGACCATGGCAGCCGAAACGATTCCAGCCTCAACTGCTGCAGTACCAATGACTAATGTGCCTACTATAGAAATTGCTGAGCCTATAGCCCTTGGCATTCGTAAACCAGCTTCCCGTAAAATTTCAAATGCTACCTCCATCATTAGAGCCTCAATAAATGCTGGGAAGGGTACACCCTCGCGTTGGGCAGCAAGATTAATCAACAGTTCGGTGGGTATCATTTCCTGATGATATGTAGTAATAGCTATATATAAAGATGGTGCCAAAAGTGCAATCATGATACTAAAAAAGCGAAGCATTCGAATGAGAGTACTTATATCGGCACGCTGATAATAGTCTTCTGCCACTTGTAAAAAAGAAACGAACAGTGCTGGAACAATCAACACATTCGGTGACCCATCCACTATTATGGCGACTTTTCCTTCTAGGAGGTCAGCAGAAATCACATCAGGCCGTTCTGAATAATAGATAGTTGGAAACGGACTGTAGGTTTTATCTTGAATTAATTCCTCAATATAACCACTTTCCAATATGCCATCAATGTCAATCCGGTCTAGACGCTCGTGAACTTCCTGGACCACCTTTTCATTTGCAATTCCATTGATATACATAATTGCGACATCTGTTTTGGTCATTTCCCCAATGTTCTTTGTAGCCATCCATAGATTCGGTGATTTTATCTTTCGGCGAATTAATGCCGTATTCGTTCGGATGCACTCCGTGAAGCCTTCCTTTGGCCCCCGAACGACCGTTTCAGAGGTGGCTTCAGTTACACTTCGTTCTTTCCAGCCACGCACACTGATGATGAATCCTTGAGAGTGTCCGTCTAATAAGAGAATAAGATCCCCTGATAATAATGAATTGAAAAGAGAGCTGTACTCCGTAACATCCTTTATTGAACCAACTGTAAGAATTTGTTCCTTTAATACTTTTAATAAATTCATTGTTGGAGAAGGGGATAAATCAGTTTCGAAATCGATTTCTAACATTATCGGTTCTAGAACAAAATGTTGAATGGCATCCGTATCTGCTAATCCATCCGTATAGAAAATGCCTGCTTTAACAGATTCCTCTTTCCCAATCTGTATTTCCCTAAACACGATGTCGTTGCTATTTCCGAGTATTTTTTGTACATAGTTTTTGTTTTCTTCAAGACTATGTTTTAAATAGTTATTTTCTTTCTTTGTACCTTGATCATCTTTCTCTAACTTGAATAGGTCCAAGCTGTTTTTAATTTTCGGTTTCTTAAATAAACTCATCAACTGCCCCCCTCTCAGTACCGCAAGAATTCGGATATTGCTGTATGATCAAACAAAATTACTTTATGTCTTTGACAAATGAATTTCCACTTGTTCCGATGCCACGGATTTTTCCATCTATTTTAATATTTACCTTCAAGTCCTCGAATTTTTTATCCCAATCTATTTTTAGTTTTTCCCATGCATTGGGATCCGCCCTATGAATCGCTTCTCCAAATCCAAAAATGTCAACTTTATTTTTTTCTTGAACTTGTTTTATGGCCGTTTGAATCATTTTTTTCGTTCCAGTTTCGTAGATTTTCTCTAACTGACGAATCGATTTTGATTTTTTCAAGTCAATGCCGCATTGTACTTCAGCTACTTTGCCATCCACACGCACATTTACATCAATTTCAGGTTTTCCATTTCGTATTTTCCCCTTCACTTTCGATTCTGAATCCGTTATTTGAAAAACGAATTTCCCGCCATTCGGACATGGAACAGCCCCAACAGAACCTTGTTCAAGATTGGTAACAATCGTATACGTTTTACTTTGAACTTCATTTAACCAACCTATTAATTTATCCCCATCAAAAACCGCTAATTCTTGAAAAAACAACCTAGCAGGCGGATTGATTGTTTCTACATTTTGGTTGCTGGCGGAAGTTCCATTTTCGCCTTCTAACTTTATATGGATACCAGTTAACACCGCCTGTTTCCCTTCACTTACCATATTTGCAATTAATTCATCTAACGTCACATATCTAGTTGCGGACCATGCTTTTGCTGAGACTTCAAGAGTATTAAACATTTTATTGGCCGGTATTCTGACTAAAGATGTTTGCACCTTTAGTACATCTTCTGCCATCCGTCCCTTAGCTACAGCAATGTAAAAATCTGATCGCATTTCCCAATCTCTTGAAAGGAGATCTAATGGTTTTCCGATCCCTTCTTTTGCTAATTCCTCTCCAATCACCAGGATTCGGAGATGTGAAGGATAAATTCTCCTTGGAGCTTCTTTGGTCATTTTTCGAAATGCCTCTAGTAGGGTTTTTCCCTTAGCTTGAAAGATGATTACCGGTGCATTTCCTCTTGCTTTATCAGTAATTTCCCCTGGATTCACTACTTGGGCAGTTACAAGATATTGTCCATCTGTACTGCGATCGATTCCCATAGCCAGAGTTATAGCAAGTTCATTTAATTCTCGTCGATTCCAACAGCCTGTAGTGAGTAATAAAATTGCAATCAATAAAAAAAAAATTTTTATTCTCTGTGTCATGGATTACGACCCTCTCCATTTATTTAAACATTCTATAATGGAAAACGTTTATTGGATAATTCCCCAATATCATTATCTACGATTTCTATCAGAGAATAATATTTCCATTTTTTGAAGAAAATATAAACTGACAATTATCTATTTTTTTAACTAGATTAAATAAATGAAAAGGATAAAAAACAATGCAGAAGGACGGTAAAATATCGGTTGCTCAATTTACAATATTAGTCATACTAGTAACAATCGGAAGTACGATCTTAAATGCACCGGAAAGATTAATTTCTTATGCAAGACAAGATGCGTGGATTTCCGTTATTCTTGGCATCATAATTGGATTATTGATTATGTGGTTGTATCACACCCTTGGAGTTCGTTTTCCCAATATGACGCTAGTCGAAATGAATGAAAGACTGTTAGGAAAATGGTTAGGCAAAATCGTTTCTCTCTTTATCAGTTGCAGCTTGTTCCTTTCTGCAGCTACACTGCTATTTTTTTTAGGAGAGTTTCTGACCGCACAATTTATACCGGAGACCCCTATTGAGGTGATTCATATTCTCTTCATATTAATTGTCATTCAAGGGGTACGTCTGGGCATAGAAACAATAGCACGTGCTGGAGAAATAATATTTCCGTGGTTCATAATGATTTTTACTATTTTTTTCCTTTTTCTTTCACCGAAAGTTGAAGTTCAGAATATTCAGCCTGTACTAGAGACTGGGATAAAACCCATCCTATCAGCTACTTTAACGTATTTAGAATTTTCCTCCCTATCGCTAATCTGTCTGCTAATGGTTTTTCCTGCTTTTATTAATCAACCTAAACGGTCCTTTAAGGCTTTTTTTCTCGGGAATTTAATTGGAGGGATTTTTCTATTATTCATTACTCTTTTTAGTATTTTAGTTCTTGGGGTGGACAATTCTGTAAGGCTTTTGTATCCAAGTTATGCACTAGCTAGGAAAATAAATGTAGGGGGATTTGTTCAACGATTAGAAGCAATGCTTGCCGTACTATGGTTCGTTTCACTTTATTTCAAAATGACTATTTATTTTTTTGGGTCTGTCGTTGGATTTGCCCAAATTTTAAATTTAAAAGATTACAGACCGCTGACATTACCTTTAGGCATGATTTTAGTTGTCCTTTCTTTGATCATATTCCCAAATGTCACCTACTCTGAGTCAGATACAGGTATGCATGTTTGGATTCCACTTATGCTGACAATCGGCCTTTTTTTACCATTATCCTTATTATGTGTGGATTTCATTCGAAAAAGAATCGGCAGGAAAATAACAGTAAAAAATTAGGACACAGATAAAAGAAAAACACACGAGAAACGTGTGTTTTTTCTTGGAATATAAACAAAAAGTTAAAACGTAATACTTATTTGTTTTTCCGCTTATTACTTTTATTTTTTGGCACATTATCATAAAATTTACGTTTTTTCTTTGCTTTATTGCCTTGGCCGTTGCCGCCTTCAGACTTAGCGCTGCCGCCTTGACCACGTCCGCCGCTCTGCTGTTTATTTCTCCGTGGTTTTTTGGATTCGCTGCCCGTACTGAAAACCCTTGGCGTGTCAACACGTTCCCGGCGTGTTCCTTTCATGCCGACAATTTCAAAGTCGATGGAGCGTTCATCTTTATTTACCTTAACAACCCGGACGGTAATCTCGTCACCAATTCGGAAGACGTTTCCTGTCCGCTCGCCAATCATCGCAAAATGACGCTCGTCAAAACGATAATAATCATCGGTCATATAGCTGACATGAACGAGACCTTCAATCGTATTTGGCAGCTCCACAAACATTCCGAAATTCGTTACAGAGCTAATAATCCCATCATATTCAACGCCAATTTTGTCCTCCATATACTCCGCTTTCTTCAATTCATCGGTTTCCCGCTCAGCATCAACTGCGCGGCGCTCCATTTTTGAAGAATGATCAGCGATCTCTGGTAAGCGTGCATTCCATTTCTCCTGTGTGGTTGAATCCAGCTTTCCTTCAATTAAATAGGTACGAATTAAGCGATGAACGATTGTATCCGGATAGCGGCGGATCGGTGAAGTGAAATGAGTATAGAACTCGGTCGATAATCCGAAATGACCAAGGCTCTCCGGATCGTATTTTGCTTGTTGCATTGACCGCAGCATGACAGTTGAAATTACCATTTCCTCCGGTTTTCCTTGAACTTCTTCAATAATTTCTTGAAGGGCTCTTGGGTGCACATCATTGGCAGTACCTTTTACAATATAGCCGAAGTTCGTGATGAACTCAAAAAATCTCCGCAGCTTATCTTCTTTTGGATCTTCGTGAATACGGTAGATAAAGGGAACTTCCATCCAGTGAAAGTGCTCAGCCACCGTTTCGTTCGCTGCAAGCATAAACTCTTCGATTAATCTTTCGGCTACAGACCGTTCGCGAAGAACGACATCGATTGGCTTGCTTTCCTCATCCACAAGTACCTTTGATTCTTTAAAATCAAAGTCGATCGCGCCACGCTTCATCCGCTTGTTTCGTAGGATGGCAGCCAACTCTTCCATCATTTCAAACATAGGCACGAGTGGTTCATACCTGGCACGGGTTTCTTCATCATTTTCAGCCAAAATGAGATTCACATCATGATAGGTCATCCGCTCGGTTGTTTTAATCACAGATTGGAAAATTTCATGAGAAACAACGGCGCCCTCTGAGGTAATCTCCATTTCACAGGATAGAACGAGCCGGTCCACTTTTGGATTTAACGAGCAGATTCCATTTGATAAACGATGCGGTATCATCGGGATTACGCGGTCCACTAAGTACACACTAGTTGCCCGTTCTTCCGCTTCTAGATCGATCGGAGTGCCTTCTTTTACATAATAGCTGACGTCCGCAATATGAACACCGAGCTTATAATTGCCGTTTTCAAGCTTAGTAACAGTTACCGCATCATCAAGGTCCTTAGCGTCCGCCCCGTCAATCGTCACAATTGTTTCGTTCCTTAGGTCGCGGCGATTGGCCAATTCACTTTCATCGATGGTGTCAGGCACCTCGTTTGCTTGTCTTAACACTTCATCCGGAAAGGACATTGGTAACCCGTGCTTATGTATCACTGAAAGAATGTCCACGCCCGGATCGTTTTTGTGGCCGAGAACGGTAATCACTTCGCCCTCAGCACTCTTCCGTCCTTCTGGATAGGTGATTAGCTTAACAACCACTTTATGCCCTTCGACTGCACCTTTGGAGGCTGCCTTTGGGATAAAGATATCACTAGCAAACTTCTTATCATCTGGAATGACAAAGCCAAAGCTTTTGCTTTCCACATAGGTTCCGACAATTTGCTGTACGCCGCGTTCAATGATCCGGATAATACTTCCTTCCCGGCGCTGCCCCGTGCTCTCAGAGGAGACACGTGCTAAGACTATATCCCCGTGCATCGCGGTGTTTGTTTCATTTGGCGGAATGAAAATATCATCCATTCCCGGTTCATCTGGCGCAACAAAGGCAAACCCCTTTGCATGACCGATCAGCTTGCCGCGAATTAAGTTCATTTTCTCCGGAAGTCCATAGCGGTTACTGCGCGTTCTCACCACTAGGCCCTTTTCTTCCATTTGAACCAATGCTTTTACAAATTCCTTAAAATCACTGGAGTCTTGGATACCAAAGGCAGTTTCCAGCTCTTGAACGGTTAATGGCTTGTACGCTTCATCCTTCATGTATTGTAATACCTTGTCTATATGCTTTTGTATATTATCTTCCAAACTAATCCTCCTTTGTAGTTTCCGAGTTAATCGTGCCAGTCTAACTTTTCTAAAAAGCTATACACATCCTCATGTAATTGCTCACGCTCTTTGTCGAGTGTGATGACATGACCGGATTCTTCATACCATTTTAATTCCTTTACGACTGATTCGATTTCGTTGTAAATAATGTTCGCACTTTCCGTGTTAATCATCTTGTCATGACGTGCCTGCACAACAAATGTGGGTGCATATATCATATCCACATTTTCACGCACATCTGCGATCAATGCCTGTAAGGCCTTTAATGTTTTCATTGGTGTTTTCTTAAACTCGTTCATTTCCATTTCGATTTGCTCGTTTGATTTTCCTTCACGATTTTTAAATTCACGAGCATATTCAAGAATTCCCTCGTACATGACCTCTTCGCTTTTTATATGCATCGGTGCACACATTGGTATAATTGCTTTTATAGGTACAGTGTATCCCAATTTCAACGAAAATACGCCACCTAGTGATAATCCTGCCACAGCAATTTCGGAGTGACCTTTATTTTTCAAAAATTCATAGCCATTGATAACATCTTGCCACCAATCTTCAGGACCCGTATGAACAAGCTCTTCGGGCGGTACCCCGTGGCCTTTGTAGTGCGGGGCATGACAAGTATACCCCTTTTTTTCTAAAAAACGGCCCAGCATCCGGACATCCGCTGAGTTTCCGGTAAAGCCATGTAAAAGAAGAACAGCCCTTTTTCCTCCTTCAAATGTAAATGGCTTCGGTATAGTTACTTTCATGATATAAAAACTCCCTTAATTTCATTTCACTTTAGTTTAGTTTTAACAAAGCAATGGTGAACATTCCAGAAATATGGCTCACGCTTCTGATAATAATTTTTTCAACAAACAAAAAACCTGACCACTCGGACCAGGTTTGTGTGTGAATGATTAAATTTTAAAGTAAGTCACTGCCATAGCAAGCAAGATAAACAAGATTGCTAAGACAACCGTAATACGATGGAGAATCAAATCAAGTCCGCGTGCTTTCTGCTTACCAAATAAAGATTCTGCACCACCAGAAATGGCACCAGACAATCCAGCACTTTTACCAGATTGAAGTAAAACAACACCAATAAGTCCAATACTTACGATCACTAATAAGATTACTAAAAATGTATGCATAAAGGCCACCTCCTGTTAGTCGCACAATTCACAGTATATTAAATTTATCATATTTTGTCGCTTTAGACAATAGTCCTTGTTGTGACATTCACGCCCTCATAAAATAAAAAAGAGCACATCCAAAAATGTGCTCCTTCTTATATCATCAAATTATTTGCTTAAGTTGTAGAATGTTTTCTTGCCAAGGTATTGAGCTGTTTCACCTAATTGATCTTCAATGCGAAGCAATTGGTTGTATTTTGCAACGCGGTCGGTACGAGATGGTGCACCAGTTTTGATTTGACCAGCGTTAGTTGCAACAGCGATATCAGCAATCGTGTTGTCTTCTGTTTCACCTGACCGGTGAGAGATAACCGCTGTGTAACCAGCGCGTTTTGCCATTTCAATCGCATCAAATGTTTCAGTAAGTGTACCAATTTGGTTCACTTTGATAAGGATGGAGTTACCAATTCCTTTTTCAATACCTTCAGCAAGTTTGCGAGTATTCGTAACGAATAAATCATCACCAACTAATTGAACTTTTTTGCCAAGGCGTTCTGTTAAAAGTTTGTGGCCTTCCCAGTCATTTTCATCTAAACCGTCTTCGATTGACACGATTGGGTATTTAGAAGAAAGTTCTTCGTACCAGTCAACCATTTCTGCAGATGTCTTCACAACACCTTCGCCAGCAAGATGGTATTTACCGTCTTCTTTGTTGTAGAACTCAGAAGATGCAGCATCCATCGCAAGCATTACTTCTTCACCTGGCTTGTAACCAGCTTTTTCGATTGCTTCAACAATGGTTTGAAGAGCTTCTTCGTTTGATCCTAAGTTAGGAGCAAAACCGCCTTCGTCCCCAACTGCAGTGTTAAGGCCTTTGCCTTTAAGAACAGATTTTAATGTATGGAAAATTTCTGCGCCCATACGAAGTGCTTCTTTGAAGTTTGGAGCGCCAACAGGCATAATCATGAATTCTTGAATATCCACGTTGTTATCCGCATGCTCTCCGCCATTCACGATGTTCATCATTGGAACTGGAAGTTGCTTAGAGTTGAATCCGCCAAGGTATTGGTATAAAGGAATATCTAAGTAATTTGCTGCTGCATGAGCAACCGCCATAGATACACCTAGAATTGCGTTTGCACCTAATTTACCTTTGTTATCTGTTCCATCAAGCTCGATTAATGCTTGGTCAATAGATACTTGATCTAAAACGCTGAATTCTTCGCCAACAAGATGTGGAGCGATAATTTCGTTTACGTTGTCTACAGCTTTAATAACACCTTTTCCAAGGTAACGTTCTTTGTCTCCATCACGTAGTTCCACTGCTTCATATTCACCAGTAGAAGCACCACTTGGAACCATAGCGCGGCCAAAGGCACCTGATTCTGTAAATACTTCAACTTCAACAGTAGGGTTACCGCGGGAATCTAATACTTCGCGAGCGTATACGTCTGCAATAAATGGCATGTAAAATCTCTCCTTAATAATTAGGTTATTTTAATAATGATGTACCAGTCATTTCAGCTGGCTTTTCAACACCCAATAAGTCTAACATAGTTGGCGCTAAATCCCCAAGAATTCCTCCTTCACGGAGTTGAATTCCTTGTTTTGTCACAATTACCGGCACTGGGTTCGTTGTATGTGCTGTCATTGGTTCGCCTTCTAGTGTAATTACTTCATCGGCATTTCCATGGTCAGCGGTAATAATAGCAGAACCGCCTTTTTCTAGAATTAAATCAACGATTTTTCCTAAGCATTCATCGACTGTCTCAATCGCTTTAATGGTAGGCTCAAGCATACCTGAATGGCCGACCATGTCAGGGTTCGCGAAATTTAGTAAAATCGCATCAAATTTATCTGCTTGAATTTCTTTTAAAAGTGCATCCGTTACTTCGTACGCACTCATTTCTGGCTGAAGATCGTAGGTTGCCACTTTCGGCGAATTGATTAAAATCCGCTCTTCGCCTGGGAACTTTTCTTCACGGCCGCCGCTCATAAAGAAGGTAACATGTGGATATTTTTCTGTTTCAGCAATTCTTAATTGCTTCAAGTTGTTTTGCGCTAATACTTCACCAATGGTGTTATCTAAATTGGTTGGTTTGAAAGCAACATATCCATCGACCGATTCACTGAAGTGAGTTAAACACACGAAGAACAAATCCTTCGGATGCTTTGGCCCACGGTCAAAGGAACGGAAATCATCATTCGTAAATGTATTGGAAATCTGAATGGCACGGTCAGGACGGAAGTTGTAGAAAATAACCGCATCATTGTCCTGAATTGTGGCAACAGGCTGCCCATCTTCTTTTGTAATCACAGATGGAATCACGAATTCGTCAAAGATTCCATGAGAATAAGAATCTTCCACAACATCTAAAGGATTTGTGTAGGTTGGGCCTTCGCCATAGACCATCGAACGGTACGATTTTTCGACACGCTCCCAACGCTTATCGCGGTCCATAGAGTAGTATCTCCCTGAAATCGTTGCGAATTCACCCACACCGTATTCTTTCATTTTGTCCAATGTCTCTTGGATGTATTTCGTCGCTGTTTTCGGACCAACATCACGCCCGTCAAGGAAAGCATGCACATACACCTTTTCCACGCCTTCTTCTTTTGCCAGCTTTAGTAAGGCAAACATATGCTGAATATGGCTGTGGACACCGCCGTCTGACAATAATCCGAATAAATGAAGGGCTGTGCCATTTTTCTTGACATGCTCCATCGCGCCTGTAAAGGTTTCATTTTTTTCAAATTCACCTTCACGAATCGCAATGTTTACACGAGTTAAACTTTGGTACACAATACGTCCGGCACCAATGTTTAAGTGTCCAACCTCAGAGTTACCCATTTGTCCTTCAGGAAGACCCACAGCCTCCCCAGACGCTGTTAAATGAGAATGTGGATACTCGCTCCAAAAACGGTCAAAATTAGGTTTTTTTGACTGGGCAACCGCATTCCCTTTTGTTTCGCCCCTGCATCCAAAACCATCAAGGATGATCAGAGCAACGGGAGATTTACTCATAGCTGCCTGCCTCCAATAGTTGTAAGAAGGATTGTGCTTCAAGGCTTGCTCCGCCTACTAATGCACCATCGATATCTGGTTGTGCCATGTATTCTTTAATATTCTCTGGTTTTACACTGCCGCCATACTGAATTCTTACCGCATCAGCGACGTCTTGTGAGAATTGCCCGGCAACCACCTGACGGATATGGGCACATACTTCGTTCGCATCGGCTGAAGTAGAAGATTTACCTGTTCCAATCGCCCAAATTGGTTCATAGGCGATGACGGTTTGTTTGACTTGCTCAGCTGATAGGCCTTGAAGGGCTTTTGCTACTTGATCGCCAACTAATTGATTGGTTTCACCATTTTCACGCTGCTCTAATGTTTCACCACAGCATACGATTGGAGTTAAGTTGTATTTAAAGGCAGCAAGTGCTTTCTTGTTTACTGTTTCATCTGTTTCATTGAACATTTCACGGCGTTCTGAGTGTCCGATGATTACATATTGAACGGCAAGGTCAGCAAGTGCTTTCGGGCTGATTTCGCCTGTGAATGCTCCGCTTTCTTCAAAGTGCATGTTTTGAGCACCAATTTTAACATTGGTTCCTTCGGTTACTTCTACTAGACTTTGTAAAAATAATGCTGGTGCACAGATTACAGAGTCCATTTTTTCTGGGGCAGGTACTAGTCCTTTTACTTCTTCTGCAAAGCTTTTTGCTTCCGAAAGTGTTTTGTTCATTTTCCAGTTTCCTGCAATAATTGGTTTACGCATACTGGCACATCCTTCCATAGTTTAGGTTATTAAACTTGGCTGTTGATTTGCGCTCCAAGCACGTGCGGTTCGCGGGCGTGCCGGGGAGCCTCCTCNNTCCGCTCCAATCAACAGAGTAGCAAAATCATGTTTAACACACTCTAAAAAAATTATTTATCGTTTAATGCGACTACACCTGGGAGTGCTTTGCCTTCCATGAATTCAAGGGAAGCTCCGCCTCCTGTGGAGATGTGACTCATTTTATCGGCTAAATTGAATTTTTCAACGGCTGCTGCAGAGTCTCCGCCGCCAATGACTGAATATGTACCTTGTGCTTCAGCAAGTGCTTCTGCTACTGCCTTTGTTCCGCCGGCAAATTTATCAATTTCAAATACACCCATTGGTCCATTCCAAATCACTAGTTTTGATTTTTGAATAACGTCACGGTATATTTCAGCTGTTTTTGGTCCAATATCAAGTGCTTCCCAATCGGACGGAATTTCCTCAATAGATACTACTTTGGAATTAGCGTCTGCTGAGAAATCATCAGCCACGATAACATCAACAGGCATGTAGAAATTAACACCTTTTGCTTTTGCTTTTTCAATGAATGAATTGGCAAGATCAATCTTATCTGCTTCTAGTAATGATTTTCCAACTTCATGGCCTTGTGCTTTCACGAAAGTATAAGCAAGTCCGCCGCCAATAATTAAGTTGTCGACTAATTCTAACAGATTTTCAATAACACCAATCTTGTCCTTTACTTTTGCGCCACCGATAATTGCTGTAAATGGGCGTTCTGGATTAGAAAGTGCTTTACCAAGTACATCTAATTCTTTTTCCATTAAAAGTCCGGAAACCGCTGGTAAAATATGTGCAATCCCTTCGGTTGATGCATGGGCACGGTGCGCTGCACCAAAGGCATCATTTACATAAACATCTGCTAATTCAGCAAAAGATTTGGCCAACTCTGGATCGTTCTTTTCTTCGCCTGGATAGAAACGAACATTTTCAAGAAGCAAAACATCGCCTTCAGTCATCGTTTCAATCAATGCTTTCACAGAATCACCATACGCTTCATCAGCCTTCTTCACGTCTTTACCAAGCAGTTCAGAAAGTCGGACACCGACTGGAGTCAAGCGCATTTCTTCTACTACTTTCCCTTTTGGACGGCCGAAGTGGCTCGCTAGAATAACCTTAGCGCCTTGATCTACTAAGTATTGAATCGTTGGAAGGGCTGCACGAATCCGCGTTTCATCAGTGATTTTCCCATCCTGCATTGGAACATTAAAATCAACTCGGCAAAATACACGTTTCCCTTTTACATCAACATCTTTGAGCGTTTTCTTATTCATAAAGGACCTCCTAAAATATTGAAAATTCAGCATAAAATCAGTAAAAAGGGGAGGGGGGCATATACTCCCCGCTCCCCTTTGGAAAACCTTTGTATGATTAACTTCTTATGATTGAAAAATCAATCATCGTCCGTCCGATATATTAAAGTCCTTTTTGTGCAAGGTAATCACAAAGGTCAACAACGCGGTTAGAGTAACCAACTTCGTTATCGTACCAAGATAATACCTTAACCATGTTGCCTTCAAGAATCATTGTTGATAATGCATCGATTGTTGAAGATACAGGAGCTCCGTTGTAGTCAGTAGAAACTAATGGAAGATCGCTGTATGCTAGAATTCCTTTTAATGGACCTTCAGCTGCTGCTTTTAATGCAGAGTTCACTTCATCAGCAGTTACATCTCTTTCTAATTCTGCAACTAGGTCAACTACAGATACGTTCGGAGTTGGAACGCGGATAGCCATACCGTTTAATTTACCTTTAAGTTCAGGTAAAACAAGGGAAACAGCTTTTGCTGCACCAGTTGAAGTAGGAATCATGTTCTCAGCTGCTGCACGAGCACGACGGTAGTCCTTGTGTGGCAAGTCAAGGATTTGTTGGTCATTTGTGTAAGAGTGAATAGTTGTCATCATACCGCGTTTGATTCCAAAAGTATCATTTAATACTTTTGCAAACGGAGCAAGACAGTTTGTAGTACAAGAAGCATTAGAAATAACATGGTGGTTATTAGCATCATATTGATCTTCGTTAACACCCATTACGATTGTGATATCTTCGTTTGATGCTGGTGCAGAGATGATTACTTTTTTCGCACCTGCTTCAAGATGTTTCGCAGCATCTTCACGCTTTGTGAAACGGCCTGTTGATTCAACTACTACGTCAACACCTAGACCGCCCCAGCCTAATTGTGCAGGATCGCGTTCTGCAAGAACTTTCACTTTGTGACCGCCAACTACTAAGTATTCACCATCAACTGTTACGTCTTCTGCAAGAGTTCCGTGAACAGTGTCATATTTTAAAAGGTGTGCAAGCATGTTTGCATCAGTTAAATCATTAATCGCAACGATCTCAACATTGCTATTGTTTAATGCCGCACGAAATACGTTACGACCGATACGTCCAAATCCGTTAATACCAACTTTTACTGACATAATAAATTTCCTCCTTTAATTGGGTAAGGATGTTTTTATTTTAAAAAGGATTTACCCTTTTAATAACTTTCTTGCTGCACCCTCATCTGTGATTAAGATGGTTGATTCCGGTGCTTGTTTTAAGTAAGCTTTAATGGCTTTTGCCTTCGAGCCCCCGCCGGCAACAGCGATGACATTTGGAATGTGAACTAAATCTTCTAACTGCAGTCCAATCGTTGACACCTTTTGAACGATTTCGCCTTGTTCGTTAAAATAATAGCCGAATGCTTCACCCACAGCTTGTTGATTTTCCAGCTTATGCAAAACTTCTGGATTCGTTTTGCGCCGCTCAGCCATTGTGATAGCATCCCCAATCCCATGAAGAACCATGCTTGCTGATTTAATTAGTTTTAATACCTCATGAATGTCAGGTTCTTTGATGAGTGATTCATAAATTTCAGTACTAACCTGGTCAGGTACATATAGCACTCGATGTTTCGCATGGGTGTTTTTCGACATGATCGAGCAAATCGTATTTGCTTGATTGTGAACATCCTCGCCTACTCCGCCTCTTGCTGGGACAAATAGTAGTTCTTTCTGGGGATACTCGGGTGAAAGTCTTTCTGCGACAGCAGCCATCGTTGAACCGCCAGTTACAGCAATGATATTTTTTCCGCCGAGTAACTTTTTCATGCACACCGCACATGCCTTGCCAAGTTCACCTTTTACCATCGGCGATTCATCACTATCGCCTGGCACAATGATGACTTTTTTAATACCGAGTCGGTGTTTTAATTCCAACTCCATCACATCAATACCTTTTAATTCACGCATAAAGCCTTCTAAGTCTTCGAGCAAATTTTTTCCTTCAGGTGTTAAACTCATTCCCACATTATTTGTGTAAATTAAATTTTGCTCCCTTAGGAATTCTACTTCGCCTCGAAGGACTCTTTCCGTATATCCCAAGCTAACCGCTAAACTCCTTCTTCCTACCGGTTGCATAAAACCAATATATCTTAGGATAGAATATCTCTTCTGAAGGACCTGAAGGAGATCGGGTAATAGTCTTTTCTGGATATCGATTAATGACTGCATGAAGCTCATGCTCCTTTATTATATGTAGTTGGTCTAAAAATGTCCACCATAGACATATTATGTCCCGCTACATCCAAAAAAAATAACCCCTGCTACGTTTTTTATTGTAACAGGAGTGAAAACCTATTTCAACTGTTTAGATTGGCTTTTTTTTCATGCAAACGGTTACTTATGTCAAATTTGTTAATGACACCAAAACCTACTTCCACTCCATCAATTTGAACGACAGGAATCATTAAACCGTATTGTTCGGTTAATTCATCACTGGATTCAATATCAATTTCTTCTAAAGTGAAATCCCAATCTTTGCTAAGTTCTTGCAGTGTGGACTTTGCTTTCTCACAAAGCGGACAGCTTTTCCTTGTGTAAAACGTGATTATCGTTTGTTCCATCATTTCGTTTCCTTTCAGTCAAACCTTTTCCTTTTTGATGAGGACGGAATTCCCAACTGATCTCGATATTTAGCAATGGTTCTTCTTGAAACGACCATGCCTTCCTCGATTTTTAATTGTTCCACAATATCTTGATCCGAAAGAGGTTTCTGTTTATTCTCATTTTCTATTAATGTTGAGATTTTCTTCTTTACTTGTGTGGATGAGGTATTTTCATCCTCCGAAACGGTTTGTATTGTACTTGTAAAAAATGATTTTAGCGGGAAGGTCCCGTATGGTGTTTGCACATATTTTTCTCGAACCGCTCGACTAACGGTTGATTCATGGATATTCAGTTCTCCGGCAATTTCCTTCATCGTCATCGGTACTAAATTATTGGAACCTTTTTGAAAAAATGCTTCCTGCTTTTCAATAATTTTGGCAATGACCTTAGTTAGTGTCTCTTTTCGCTGCTCTATACTTTTTTGAATCCAATTGTAATCCTGTAGTTTATCCTGCAGGAAACGGCTTACCTGTTGGTCCTGATTTTTGAATTTATGATAATACTGCTCATTTAGGCTAATCCTTGGCAGTGATTCATCAGACATCCTTACTGTAAGTCCGTCGCTTGAGTGCTCGATGATTGCATCCGGGATAATGTATGTGGTTGCTTCCTTACCTAGAATAGTTCCCGGCTTTGGGTTCAAGGATTGAATTTGGTCAAAAATATCCTGGATCTCTTTAAGAGTTACTTTTAGTTCCTTTGCAATTGGCTTCCACTTTTTTTCAGCGAACGGTAAGAAATATTCAGAGATAATTTTTTGAGCCAGTTCATTATTTGGATTCTGATAATAGATCTGCATCTGCAGGCACTCTTGCAGGTTTCTTGCACCAATCCCCGCTGGCTCCAATGTTTGGATAATAGCCAAGCATTCTTCCACGACATCTTCCTTTACTCTTAGCTTTTGGGAGATTTCATGAAGGTCGCCTGTAAAGTAACCGTTTTCATCAAGGTTCTGAATCAGACGGCGAATAACAGTTAATTGTTCCGCTGATAAATTCGTTATTTTTAATTGTGATAGTAGATACTCTTCAAGTGAAAAGGGTTTATCGGCAATTTGCTCAATCCAGTCCTTTTCCACTTTTTGGTTCTTCCGGCGATTTCGGTCAATGAGTGGATTCATCGGCTTAATATTGCTATGTTCAACCTGCAATAGGGGATTTTCAAGTGCCTTATCGTCTAAAAAAGCAGTTAACTCTTGGGCAGAGTACTGCAACAATGCAATGGCCTGAGATAACTCCTGTGTCATTGCTAATTTTAATGTTTGCTGCTGCCATAAACCAGCCTTTAAGTTCATTTCATATCCCCCCTGCATTCTATTTTACACGATGGACGGAAATTCGGGAATGGAAAATGATAAACTAGGAGATTAGGATGATTTTTTCCAATAAAAAAACCTCCCATTCAATAAAACAGGAGGCTTTAGTGATGCGCTCGGCAGGAATCGAACCTGCATTTCAAGCTTCGGAGGCTTGCGTGCTATCCGTTGCACCACGAGCGCTAAATTCTAACGACTTACATATTATATGCCAGTTTCCCACACTTTGCAAGTAAAGATTTAGTTTAAAATTCTTAAAAATGGTTATGATAGATTAGGGAAAGTTGTCGAACAATTTTATAGTCAAATTGTTTGACCTTTATTGACCATCAGTGTATGATAACAATACATATTACTATTACCTTTACAATCAAAGGAGGAAGAAAAATGAATTTGATCCCTACAGTAATTGAACAAACAAACCGGGGCGAGCGAGCTTATGACATTTACTCCCGTCTGTTAAAAGACCGGATTATTATGCTGGGAAGCGCCATCGACGACCATGTTGCTAACAGCATTGTAGCACAATTATTATTCCTTGAAGCGGATAATCCTGAAAAAGATATTTCTTTATATATCAACAGCCCAGGCGGCAGCATCACAGCTGGTATGGCGATTTATGATACTATGCAATTCATCAAGCCAAAAGTTCAAACGATTTGTATTGGTATGGCTGCATCTATGGGTGCATTCTTACTTGCAGCTGGTGAACCAGGCAAGCGTTATGCCCTTCCAAATGCGGAAGTTATGATTCACCAACCACTAGGCGGTGCACAAGGACAAGCAACTGAAATCGAAATTGCTGCAAAGCGTATCCTCTTCCTTCGTGAAAAATTAAATGGTATTTTATCAGAACGGACAGGCCAGCCTCTTGAAGTAATTGCCAAAGATACAGACCGCGACAACTTCATGACTGCCGAACGTGCAAAAGAATATGGTTTAATCGACCACATCATCACACGTAATCTAATTGATGATGAGAAGAAAAATAAATAAGTAACAAAGAAGCAATCGGCATCGACCGGTTGCTTTTTTTATTCTTCTAAAAATAATAAAACAGCCGGTCCCATATGGAACCGGCCGCAAATATATTACTGTTCTTTTTGAATAAAATCAGCCAATGCTTCAATCGCGGATGCTTCATCGTCACCATCTGCCACGATATCAATCATGACACCAGAGCCAACCGCAAGACTCATTAAGCCCATAATGCTCTTCGCATTAACTTTCTTTCCATCCTTCTCCAGGAAAATATCCGCAGAGAACCGATTGGCTTCTTGGACAAAAAGGGCTGCTGGACGTGCTTGAAGACCAGTTTTCAATTTCACTTCTACTTGTTTCACTAACATTATACAATTCCTCCTCATGTTTTTTTCATCTATATATCTTGGAGCTTATTCAAAAAATTTGCTACCAGCTCATGTTATGGCTTTCACAAGATTACTTATGAAAGAATTTTCTATTCTGAGATCATCATATCCCCTATACGAAGCCTTTCCGCGATAGCATCAATTTTTCTCAAACGATGATTAATCCCAGACTTACTGATCGCACCGCCAGAAACCATTTCCCCCAATTCCTTAAGGGTTACATCGGTATAATTTAAGCGGAGTTCTGCAATTTCTCTTAACTTCTCAGGTAAAATTTGCAGACCGACTGTCTGGTCGATATAGCGTATATTCTCGACCTGCCGAATCGAAGCACCAATTGTTTTATTAAGATTGGCGGTTTCGCAATTTACAAGCCGATTGACTGAATTGCGCATATCACGAACAATTCGAACATCCTCGAAGCGCAGGAGTGCGTTATGAGCACCAACAATATTTAAAAACTCGGTTATTTTCTCTGCTTCTTTTAAGTAGGTAATATAACCTTTCTTGCGTTCAAGTGTTTTGCTATTAAGCCCAAATGTATTCATCAGTTCGCATAAAGAATCATTGTGTTCTTTATAGAGCGAAGCAATCTCCAAATGATAGGAGGATGTCTCTGGATTATTGACAGATCCGCCTGCTAGAAATGCACCGCGGAGATAAGAACGCTTACAACATTTCTTCTTTACAAGTTCTGGTGAAATATCGTGAATAATCGTAAAACCTTCACCGATGATTTTGGTATCCTCGAGAATTTCCTTTGCTTGCTGGGATAAACGGACAATATAGACATTGTTTTTTTTCAAACGCATCTTCTTCCGAACAAGCAGCTCGACTTGGACATCATAACTCTTTTTTATTAATGTATAAATTCTTCTGGCAATCGCAGCATTTTCGGTTTGAATATCAACTACTAACTTTCGATTTGAGAATGAAAGGGAACCATTCATCCGAATGAGAGCTGATAACTCTGCTTGAATACAGCACGTTTTCACTTCTAAGTTAGTTAATTCTTTTTTCGTTTCCGAAGCGAAAGACATCCCTTTCCCCTCCATACTAAAAACACACTAGATTTATGCGTTTTTTAATAGTTACTATAATTACGTTTCATAACGCTTTTTGGTTTCAACTAAAAGCAAATTATATAATATTTTTGCCACTTTTTTCGGGTCATGACGTAATGCGCCATTTTCTTGGTAAGCAATATCCGCATGAACCACTTCGAGCCCTAATTCAAACAGTTGCGGCAAATCGTAGACAACAGGATCGGCCAACTCTTCATTATAACGGAGCTGGATGTCCTGTGGAATTTCTTCATTGTTCACAAGGATGGTATTAATAAATGCACAGCTCATATGATCATATAAGGCTTTTACATGATCACTCGCTGAAAAACCATGTGTTTCCCCGGCCTGGGTCATTAAATTACAGATATAGACCTTTTTGGCATGGGAGCGGCACAGCTCATCTCCGATTTTGGGAACGAGTAGATTTGGCAGAATACTTGTATATAAACTTCCTGGTCCAATTATGATTAAATCGGCTTGACGAATCGCTTGAATAGTCTCTGGTAAAGGTCGAATATTCTCCGGCGTCATAAATACTTTCTTAATTCTTTTCCCAGAGTAGGGAATTTTCGATTCCCCTGAGACAATTGTCCCGTCTTCCATTTCTGCATGAAGAACAACACTTTGATTGGCTGCAGGCAAAACTTTGCCGTGAACATTTAAAATCTTGCTCATTTCCTGAATGGCGTGAACAAAATTACCTGTAATCGAGGTCATCGCCGCTAGGATTAAATTGCCAAGCGAATGTCCGGAAAGCTCATTCGATGTTTTAAATCGATGCTGAAACATTTCCTCAACGAGCGGTTCCACATCCGATAATGACGCTAACACATTGCGGATGTCACCAGGAGGAGGAATATGCAAGTCCTCACGCAAACGTCCTGAACTGCCGCCGTCATCCGCGACTGTCACTATGGCGGTAATATCGACTGGATACTGTTTTAATCCACGCAATAAAACTGGTAATCCGGTTCCCCCGCCAATGACGACAATTCGAGGCTGTCCGTAAATGCTCATGTAGTTTTTTCCTTTCTCCTCTCAATGTCACGATGAGAAATACATGTCTTGTAGTCCTTTTCGAAAAATTTACCTAGATACTCAGCCAGCGTTACGGAACGATGCTGTCCACCTGTACAGCCAATTGCAATGACTAGCTGGGCTTTCCCCTCTCGCTTATAATGTGGAAGCATGAAGGAAAGCAGGTCGGTTACTTTTTCTAAGAACTTATGCGTTTCATTCCATTTTAATACATAGCCGGAGACATCTTCATCTAATCCTGTTTTAGGTCTCATATGCTCAATATAATGAGGGTTTGGCAAGAAGCGCACATCAAACACTAGATCCGCATCAATGGGAATTCCATACTTAAAGCCGAATGACATGACATTGACTGTAAAGATTGATTGTTTATTCGCGGTAAATTCAGTTAATATTTTCTCACGAAGTTCCCTAGGTTTCATCAGGGAAGTATTGTAAATCACTTGAGCCCTGCCTTTCAGTTCTTCAAGAAGCTCGCGCTCAAGCGTTATACCTTCTAACGGCAGACCTGTCTGTGCGAGTGGATGTGACCGCCTTGTTTCCTTATATCTGCGCACTAATGTGGAATCATCTGCATCTAAAAATAAGATCCTTGGGGCTACCCAGGAGGTTTCTGCCAATTCATCTAATGCTTTAAAGAGATGGTCAAAGAATTCTCTGCCCCGCAGGTCCATCACGAGAGCAACTTTATTCATCTTATTCCCGGATTCCTTCATAAGTTCAAGGAATTTTGGAAGCAGGGTTGGAGGCAGATTATCGACACAGAAGAACCCTAAATCTTCAAAACTTTGAATGGCAACAGTTTTTCCTGCACCAGACATTCCTGTAATAATGACCATTTGTATGTCATTTACCGCACCGGTACTCATGATTTATTCCCCCTATAAATTAGCTTGGATCTAATCGGTAACTGATTAGTTGAAAGTCTTTTGTATAAGTAAAAGTACCGTAAATAATTCCTTTTCCATGAATCATGTAATCAAGAATATGATAATCGCCAGCAGCCATTGGCAAATTCTTCAATTGGTCAATCATTTGCCACTCCAACTTGCCTTCCTCGGATTCGTCTAGATCGACTCCATCTGAATCAGTGGCCACAAATGTAAACATCATCCATTCTGAAAGCAATTGGTCATTTTCTTTCATAATCATTGTAAAAATCCCTTTTAATTGTGGATTTTTTAGATAGATTCCTGTTTCCTCACGATATTCCCTGATGCAGGAATCCCGGACAGATTCGCCTGGCTCCATTTTCCCGCCAGGAGCCACCCACCAGCCGCGGCGTGGCTTTTGCAGAAGCAATATTTTTCCGTCTCTAATCAATACACAATTGGTGACTCTTTGCACAGCATTCACCCTCTTTTACACAGCATCTGCATTTTAACAGCTCTCATTAGAGGCTTGGTCTTTTTCTATACAAACCCTCTCTGAGGCATGGCAATATTTCCTACTATAACTTTGAATTCATTCTTATTATTATACTATTTTTAGGATACAGTCACAATGAATACAAATTTGATATTTATGTTAAATTTAACAGTGGTTAGTATGTTCTTGTAAAACCTGGGGATATGAGCAGAAACCCCCAAAAAAAATAGCACAGGCTACGGGCCTGTGCATAAAAGAAATATATTTTTAAAGGGGGTCAATTACTGTTTCTATCATACCGTAACTATATTGCACAATTGTTACAGAAGAATTAAAACAGTTTTACGTTTTTACAAATCCCACCACAATATTTCTTTTTAACTTTTTTGTTTCATTCCCTCTTTAAGTTCTTCAATATAATGCTGGGCGCTTTGGGCTGCGATACTGCCATCACCTGTCGCTGTTACAATCTGGCGCAGTGTTTTTTCACGAATATCTCCTGCAGCATAAATTCCCGGTACCCTTGTTTCCATCCGGTCATTCGTTTCAATATATCCATTATCATTGGTAATTCCAAGGCTCGCAAATGGTTTCGATAACGGAACCATACCGATGTAAATGAAGACACCGTCAGCCGGTAATACTTGCTCTTCGCCATTTTCGGTGGAAACGAGTGTGACACTGCCTACTTTGCCATCCTTGTCATTAATAGCCTTGATCGTGTGATTCCAAATAAAATCCACTTTCTCATTAGCAAAAGCACGGTCTTGTAGAATTTTTTGTGCACGCAATTCATTACGGCGATGAACGATGGTTACCTTGGAAGCAAAGCGGGTTAAGTACACACCTTCTTCAACAGCTGAGTCCCCTCCGCCAATGACGAATAATTCTTTTCCTTTAAAGAAAGCTCCATCACAAACCGCACAATAGGATACACCGCGGCCGCCAAGCTCTTTTTCCCCTGGAACGCCAATTTTCTTATATTCTGCACCCGTTGTAATGATGACCGCGTAGGCTTTGTATTGCTTGGAGCCTGCGACTACGAGTTTATAATCGCCATGGTCTTGGATTTCTTTGATATCACCATACGCGTATTCAGCACCAAATTTTTTCGCATGCTCGAACATTTTCGTTGATAAATCCGGACCTAAAATACTTTCAAAACCTGGATAGTTTTCCACGTCCTCTGTATTGGCCATTTGTCCGCCCGGCATTCCGCGCTCAATCATTAATGTGGATAGGTTTGCTCGTGATGTATAAACAGCCGCTGTCATCCCCGCAGGGCCAGCACCGGCAATAATAACGTCATAAATTTTTTCATCTGACATGGTTTAAACACTCCCTATATAAAAAAAATACGATTAAGTAAGAATTATTGTTCCCTTACTTAATCGTATATAACAAATGTTTTATCGTCCACCAATTTGCTTAGTTCAAATATTTATTCACTATTTTCACATATTTACCAATGGTTGCGGATGAAATTCCATAACGATCGGCTACCTCTTGCTGTGAAACCTTTTCACTACGCAGTTTATGCCAAACATACTCGACGGCGCCCGCCCAGGCACGTTTATTTTTCAATGGGAGGCTGTCTTTGGAAACCTCGACAAATACAGAAAACCACATCAAGTATAAACCGGACTCAATGGTGCCAATCGGTTGAAAGGTCTCATAAAAGAGTTCGGCCACTTCCTGTGCCTCGGCCGTCATCGAAGGTTTTCCCGAACGAATCAATGAGATATATTCCTTTTCCAAGGACGTAAATTTCTGATTTTGAAACAGTCGCTTGGAGGTGATGATTTCTTCCTTTTTACTCGATACAGTCGTGAGGAAAAGGGCAAATAAGCGTTCCTCCACATAGTCGCTGTCCAGTTTTTGAAAAATTGAACCGGAAAGGTCTTCAAAACCATTGGTTGGTGCATTTTCTTTATTCCATGGTTCAGAGCCTTCTTTATCAGGATTAAGTTCCAGCACTTTTTTCCAGATATTTTTTGCGAACGTTTCATTGCCTGTGAAATAGGCAGAATGGGAAAGCCAGTAGTAAAACGGACTATCACCATCAAAGCCTTGCTTATATAATTTTTTCAACCATACATAGGCTAGGTCATATTCACCTACTAAAGCAAATGATGCCCCCAGTTTGAATTGCTGTTCACTTAAAAGTGGTTGAATTTTCTTTAACATGTCAATCATACCGGCAACATCTTGTTCCTGCCCTTGATAATAGGCAAATACAAGCTGGTTACATAGGGCATGTAGATTACCTGGATTACGCTCTAATACATCATCTAAAATGGATTCCGCCTTTTTTGTCTTCCCTAAATAAAAATAGGCGAGCGCCAAGTTGTTGTACGCTGACCAGTACTCTGGATAATCCTTGACGACATCTTTTAACAGTTCAATCGCTTTTGGAAAGTATCCTGACTCAAGCAGGTCACGAGCTTGTTCTTGTTTAACGATAAGGTCATCCTGCTGATACAGATCATCCTCAAGATCTTCTGATTCCAATGTAAGTACATCTAGTAAATCCTCAGTATCCTCGCTAAAGTCACCATCTGGATCTAGCTGTAAATACAGTTTGGCGTGGTGATACGCATCTTTAAAAAATCCCATATGGGCATAATTATTGGCCAAAAAGTAATGGCATTCCACCATTTCTTGATCTAGTTCTTCAAGGATGAGGTGCAAGAGCCGGTTGGAATGTTCAAACTCGCCAAGTTCTGTTGACACGATCGCCAACTGGCATATAATCATCGGTTCACCCGGCTCAAGCTGCATCGCTCGCCCAAGATATTTTTTTGCTTTTATAAAATCACGTCGATGGTATGCCTTTAAACCCTTCGTGAAATAATATTCCCCCGTAGGAACAAATGTAAGTAATTTTCCCATATGCTTTCTTGCTTTCGCGTCTTTACCCATGAAGTCCTCCACATTTTTAACATAACTAAGGTAGTATACCACACTAGGGAGATGTTCGAGAAGATACCAGAAAAAAAGCATAAAAAAACCAGTCGATTTACGACCGGTCCTTGTGTCTCTCTTCTAAAGTTCTCAAAACTTCCTTGAATGGAAGGCCTTGTTCAACGAGTAATACCTGCAAGTGATAAAGGAGATCCGCTGCTTCCCAACGCAGTTCCTCTGCGTCGCGGTTTTTCGCTGCAATAATTACTTCGGCCGCTTCTTCGCCAACTTTTTTCAAAATCTTATCGACGCCTTTTTCAAACAAATAGGTGGTGTAAGCCCCTTCTGGACGCTCACGTTCACGGTCAACGATGACTTTTTCAAGCGATTGTAAGATCTCATAGTCTGCCAGACTTGATGTCCCCGTATAGCCTCTTTCTGTAAAACAGCTAACCGCACCAGTATGGCATGCCGGACCCTTTGGATATACAAGGACTAATATTGCATCTTGGTCACAGTCATAGTTCATGCTGACTACGGTCTGTGTATTTCCGCTTGTTGCACCTTTATGCCATAATTCCTTGCGAGAACGGCTATAGAACCATGTTTCGCCCGTTTCAATTGTTTTGGCGAGCGACTCCTCGTTCATATAAGCGAGCGTTAATACTTCTTTTGTTCCAGCATCTTGAATAATCGCAGGCACTAACCCTTTTTCATCAAATCGTACATTCATCGAACCGTCACTCCTTTTTCCCGTAAATAGCTTTTTACTTCATGAACAGATGTCTCTTTATAGTGAAAAATGGACGCAGCGAGAGCCGCATCTGCTTTTCCGGCTAAGAACGCTTCCTCGAAGTGTTCCGAATTCCCTGCCCCCCCTGAAGCAATGACAGGAATGGTTACTGCTTCGCTTACTGCTTTTGTGAGCTCCAGGTCGAATCCATTCTTCTCACCATCACTATCCATGCTCGTTAGCAAAATTTCACCCGCACCTAAACTGGCAGCTTCGCTAGCCCACTCAACCACTAATTTGTCTGTCGGTGTTCTGCCACCGTGGGTGAATACCCGCCATGTTCCCACTTCTTCATCATATTTCGCATCGATTGCGACAACAATGCATTGCGAGCCAAAGTAGCTGGCACCTTCCTTAATCAGTTCCGGGTTAAGGACCGCCGCCGTGTTCAGCGATACTTTATCCGCGCCGGCACGCAGGATTCTTTTCATATCCTCTAAGGCATTAATGCCACCGCCTACCGTAAACGGAATGGCCAACTCAGAGGCGACGGCCTTTACGACTTCAACCATTGTTTTTCGGCCTTCAACAGAGGCAGAGATATCGAGAAAAACAAGTTCATCCGCCCCCTGCTCATCGTAAAAGCGTGCTAGTTCAACAGGATCACCGGCATCGCGCAGTTGCACAAATTGGATCCCTTTGACCACTCGACCATCTTTTACATCCAGGCATGGGATGATTCTTTTTGTAAGAGTCATCGGGAGCCACCCACTTTCAGAGCCTCTTTTAAAGTGAAGCGGTTTTCATAAAGGGCTTTGCCGACGATTGCTCCTTGTATCCCTTGGGAAGCAATGGCTTGTAAGTCTGCTAGACTGCTCACCCCGCCGGAGGCAATCACATTTTTCCCCGTCACTTCAGCCATTTCACATACAGCGGCAATATTCGGACCGGCTAGTGTTCCATCCGTAGCGATATCCGTAAAAATAAACGTCTCCGCCCCGGCATCTGCAAAGCGCTTGCCGAGATCGACGGCCTTTAGTTCTGAAGTATCCAGCCAACCGTGTGTCGCGACATAGCCATTTTTAGCATCAATGCCGACAGCAATTTTCGCACCGTATTTTTTGATCATATCGATGGCAAATTCGGGGTTAGAAACTGCAATACTGCCAATGATGACACGGTTCACACCATTCTCAAGATAGTGAAGGATATCCTCCTCCGAGCGAATACCGCCGCCAATCTGAATATTTACATTTAATTTTTGCGCGGCTTCAATCACAAACCGGTCATTGACCCGCTTGCCATCTTTTGCCCCGTCAAGGTCCACCATGTGAATCCACTCGGAGCCGTCAGCTGCAAAACTTTTGGCCATATCAAATGGCGAGTCACCATAAATGGTTTCTTGGTCGTAGTCCCCTTGGAGAAGTCGGACGCACTTGCCGCCGCGCATATCAATTGCTGGATATATCGTTAAACTCATCGGACTGCCTTCCTTTCCTCCACCATTTGTAGAAAATTAGCGAGCAGGGCCATGCCCAGCTTGCTGCTTTTTTCAGGATGAAATTGCATCCCAAATATATTATCTTTACCCACAACCGCAGATACTTGTTCGTGATAATTGGCCTTTGCCAGTAACACATCGGAGTTTTCCGCATCCACATAATAGGAATGGACGAAATAGACGTAATCCTCTTCTAAGTTTTTTAATAGCGGGGATTCTTGGACAAATTCAAGTCGATTCCAGCCCATATGCGGAACTTTGTAGGTCTGCCCTGCCGGTGTTTTCCCTGGAAAACGGCGAACACGGCCCGGTAACAATCCTAAACCTTCTGTCGGTCCATTTTCCTCACTTCGTTCAAACAGCAATTGCATCCCGAGGCAAATCCCAAGGAGCGGTTTACCTGATGCCGCAAATTCCTTAATCGTCTCTACTGGCAAACGCTCCATCGCATCCCGAAAGGAGCCCACACCTGGAAGAAGTAAAGCATCTGCCGCCAGCAGCTCACCCTTATCAGCCGAAATAAAATACTCAGCACCGAGCCGTTCCAATGCCTTGCTAACACTAAACAGATTTCCCATTCCATAGTCAACAATGCCAATCATCTATAACATCCTTTCACGGTGCCTTTCATTGGTGCCTGACACCTTAGTTATGTTTTTCACATGGTGCCTGACACCATTACACTTACACTACTTTTTTCTAGAGCATTCCTTTGGTCGATGGAACGCCTTTGATGCGCGGGTCGATGGTTGTTGCTTCGTCAAGGGCACGGCCGAGCGCTTTAAAGACGGCTTCGATCATATGGTGGGTATTTTTTCCGTAATGGACGATGACATGGAGATTCATCCGGGCCTCAAGTGCAAGCTTCCATAAAAATTCATGAACCAGCTCAGTGTCAAAGGTGCCCACTTTTTGTCCTGGGAACTCGGCACGCATTTCTAAATGCGGACGATTACTGAGGTCAACGACAACCTGTGCCAACGCTTCATCCATTGGTACAAAGGCATTCCCGTAACGCTTAATCCCGCGTTTGTCACCTAAGGCTTCACGTAAGGCCTGTCCAAGACAAATACCAATATCTTCTGTTGTATGGTGGTCATCAACTTCTGTATCCCCATTGGCATTCACTGTTAGGTTGAATTGTCCATGTTTTGTGAATAAATCAAGCATATGGGTCATGAACGGTACGCCCGTTTCTAAAGTAGACTGACCTTCCCCATCCACATCTAATGTTAATTGAATTTGTGTTTCATTCGTGTTTCGTTCAATACCTGCGATTCTTTCCATGAAATGGGACCCCCTATTTATTGTGCAGTACGATTATTTTATAATTTTCCGTCGTTTTTCAATCGGAATTCAACTGCCCGTGCATGGGCTTCAAGCCCTTCCTTCCGGGCAAACTCAGCAATTTTAGCCCCATTCTCAACCATCGCCTTTTGGCTGTAGATAATCACGCTTGATTTCTTCTGGAAATCATCCACATTCAACGGACTAGAAAAGCGGGCTGTTCCGTTGGTTGGAAGAACATGATTAGGACCAGCAAAGTAGTCACCAACCGGCTCTGAACTATAGCGGCCGATAAAAATGGCTCCAGCATGTCGGATCTTCCCAAGCAGTTCGATCGCATTTTCTGTGATAATTTCTAAATGTTCAGGCGCTAATTGATTGATGGTTTCGATCGCTTCTTCAATTGTATCCGTTATGTAAATAGCACCATAATCGGCAATTGAACGGGAGGCAATGTCCTTTCGTGGCAGCAGCTCGAGCTGCTTCTCCACTTCCATGCTCACTGCTTCGGCCAGAATACTCGAAGGGGTGACCAATACACTGCAGGCCCGCGGGTCATGTTCTGCCTGTGACAGAAGGTCTGCCGCTACCTCGTCTGCTCTTGCTGTTTCATCTGCCAAAATGGCAATTTCACTTGGACCTGCAATCATGTCAATATCAACATCCCCGAAAACCTCACGTTTAGCTAACGCCACGTAGATATTTCCGGGACCGGTAATTTTATCAACAGAGTTAATTGATTCGGTTCCATAGGCAAGTGCCGCAATTGCTTGGGCCCCGCCCACTTTATATATTTCCTCAACGCCCGCTTCCTTGGCTGCAACCAATACAGCTGCAGGTAATTGGCCTTGGTCGTCTGGCGGCGACACCATTACGATCCGCTTTACACCAGCGACTTTCGCTGGAAGGACGTTCATAAGGACAGAGGAAGGATACGCTGCTGTACCGCCTGGCACATATACCCCGACCGAATCGAGCGGTGTGATTTTTTGTCCTAGAACGGTTCCATTTTCCTCCGTGGTCATCCATGATGGCCGCAGCTGCTTTTCATGAAACGAACGAATATTTTCCGCCGCTTCTCGGACAATCGAGAGAAAACGCTCATCTACCTGTGTGTAGGCAGCCTCTATTTCTTTTTCGGTGACAGAAAAAGAAGATAAGCGCACACGATCGAATTTCTCAGTATATTCCCTTAATGCTTCATCGCCGCGCGTGCGAATCGCTGAAATAATTTCTTTGACTACGTTTACTTGCTCGGAGGTACCTGACTCGATTGATCGCTTTAACGAAACAAGGTCATTTACTTTTACTATTTTCATGTTAATTTTCCTCCAAAGAGACAACTTTACTAAGCCTTGTTACTAGTTCGTCAATCTTTGTATCCTTGATGCGGTAGCTGACGGGATTAACGATCAGTCGGGATGTGACTTCCACAATCCTCTCATACTCAACAAGACCATTTTCCCTCATCGTTCGGCCGGTGGAAACAATATCCACAATCCTATCTGATAAACCAATGATCGGAGCAAGTTCAATTGAACCGTTTAATTTGATGATTTCCACCTGTTCTCCCTGTTCACGGAAATAGGCTTCAGCCACATTCGGGTATTTCGTGGCTACCCTAGGCGCCACATCATTCATTTTTGTGTTTGGCAAGCCGGCAACCGCTAAATAGCAGGCACTAATCCGTAAGTCGAGGAGTTCATAAACATCACGCTCTTCCTCCAGCATGACATCCTTGCCGGCGATACCGATATCGGCGACCCCATGCTCCACATAGGTAGGAACATCGGTTGGTTTCGCCAAAATAAATCGCAGCCCCTCATTTTCAACCTCGATGATTAATTTCCGCGAATCATCAAATTCAGGTGGAAGCTGATACCCAGCTTTCCGAAGCAGTTCAACCGCTTCTTCAAAAATACGCCCTTTCGGCATTGCAATCGTTAGTATATTATTCATCGGCACGCCCTCCGAGTAAGTAGGTAGTATCCGCAAATTTCTTTGTAAAGGCATCAAGGTTTTTCACGCCATTAATATCTTGGAGCACGGTCCGTTTTCCTTCGTTATGCATCTGTTCCGCTAATTGAAAAGCTTCCTTTCGGCGCTCCTGACTGAAAAAGATGCAGGTTACTGTATTTTCGAAGTCGATATTGCCCAGGGCCTCTAGCAGTCGGTCAAGATGCACCGCGAACCCAGTGGCACTTGCATTTTTCCCAAACTTCTCGATTAAGCTGTAGCGGCCGCCATTACCGATAGGAAAGCCAACATTCCCCGCGTAAACTTCAAATAATATTCCAGAATAATAGCTCATATGGCTGACGATCGTAAAATCAAATTTCACTTGATCCTCGACACCGTAGTCGTTCAGACAATCCCATAGTTCTTTTAACTGCAGAAGTGCAAGCTTGCCTTGTTCATTTTCAATTAAATCGAAGGCCTTGCCGATCACTTCGATTCCTCCCCTTAAGTCGAGGAATTGAAGAAGTCTTTGTTTATCAATTGATGATAGGGATAACGAGTTTACATGCTCGCGGTAACCGACATAATTTTTTTCATATAAAAATCTTCGTAACGAATTAGCCCGCTCATCCGTCCCGAGGATTTGTAAAAATAATTCCTGGGCAAAACCAATATGACCAATTGATACTTGGAACTGTGATAACCCTGCTTTTTTTAATGAAGAAATAAGTAAGGCAATCACTTCGCCATCGCACGAAACGGTTTCGTCATTTAGGAATTCCACGCCGATTTGTTCAAATTCAGCGGGGCGTCCGCCTTCACGCTGCTGAGCGCGGAACACGTTCGCGGAGTAGGCTAATCGAAGCGGCATATCGTCCTGCAATAGTTTTGATGCGGCTACGCGGGCGATAGGAGCTGTCATATCAGGTCGTAAAACCAGTGTATGCCCTTGTTTGTCGAGCAATCGGAACAACTGGGCATCTTGAATGGCCGATGCCGATCCAACTGTTTCATAGTATTCCAGTGTAGGTGTTTCAATAAATTGGCAGCCCCAAAGTTTGATGGTGTCTTCCATTAAAGTTCGAACACGGTGTTTTTTTTCATACAACTCTGGCAGCGTATCTCTCATGCCCAGGGGCTTTTCAAACATAAACAAGCGACTCATCCTGCTCATCCTTTATTTTAGATTACGTTATTTTAAAATTTTCTAAATGCTTTAGTCTGCTAATGTGATAATGAATTAAAGTAGTTTTAGTTTACCCTTTGAAAAACTATTCGTCAATGAAAAAATCTGAAACTTTTGGGGAGGGATTCCGCAGAACTAGGATGGAATTCCGCCAATCTGTGGTAGGATTCCGCCGAACCTCGGCATATATCCGCCAACCAAGAAAGGAATTCCGCCAAGTTTCTGAATTTTTCCGCGAAATAACATTTTAATTGTTAGTTTACTACAAAAAAAGCCTGGTTGCGAAAACCAGACTTTAAAAAATTTCACTATATTATTTTCTCCGTCCATAAATCGAATCCTCGGCCCAGCGCTCGGCCAACTCTTCCTTTGTATAAATGACCCGCATTGGATTGCCGCCAACAAACGCCCCTGGAGGAACATCTTTATGGACAAGGGTCCCAGCTGAGACAATGGCCCCATCTCCAATCGTAATCCCTGGAAGGATCGTGGAGTTCGCACCAATCATCACTTCACTGCCAATCACCACAGGACCAAGCCGGTATTCTTTAATTAAATATTCATGAGCTAGGATGGTCGTGTTGTATCCAATCACCGTATTTCGGCCGACACTGATTTTTTCTGGAAACATTACATCAAGCATAACCATTAATGCGAAGGATGTTTGTTCGCCCACCTTAAGCCCAAGGAAGACCCGATACAGCCAATTTTTCATCCCTAAGAATGGCGTGTAGCGGGCTAATTGAATCACAATAAAATTCTTAACAACTTTCCAAAAAGGCACGGTCTTATAGACGTGCCATAAAGAGTTCGCTCCTTCAACCGGATAGCGGGTCGTATTCCTCATCTTTCTCACTCTCCGAGGATAGGTAATAGGTCAGCCATGTTCTCTAGAATATAATCGGGTTCATATTTGGCAATATACTCTCTGCCTTTAATCGACCAGGCACAGCCAGCGGTTGCGGTACCTGCATTTTTTCCTGCTAAAATATCATGGTAATTATCTCCAACCATCATTGTCTCTTCCGGGGTAGAATCCAGTTGTTCCAATGCCTTAAAAATAGGCTCAGGATCTGGTTTTGTCTTGCTGACATGATCGTAGGCAACAATCACTTCGAAATAGGATTCTAGGTTCATAAGATGAAGTCCCTTCATCGTCACATCATGGCGTTTAGTCGTGACGATCCCCAGCTTGTAGCCCTTTTCTTTTAAGGTTCGCACCGTTTCCAAGACCCCAGCAAATTCCCGCACCAAGTTATCATGGTTGCTTATGTTAAAGGCCCGATATTCTAAAATCATCTCTTCCACGCGATCTGGATCGATGGTGCCAAACGCTTCGTGCAGTGTCGGTCCCATAAACGGCAATACATCCTCACGCTTGTACTTGTTTGGATAATATTTTTCCAATGTATGCAGGTAGGATGTAATAATTAATTCATTCGTATCAATTAAAGTCCCATCTAAATCAAAAAGAACGGTCGTAATTTTATTCGTCATTGGTTGCTTCCTTTCTCTCACACGGTTAACTATTTTCTTGATCTAAATATCGCTTATCGGTCAATTGTTTCGTGCGGCGATACATAAGAATGGCCAGCGCTCCCACCACTAATGCAATCGAAATTGTTTGTGCCATCCGGAGGCTGCCAAGCATTAAGCTATCAGTTCGTAAGCCCTCGATGAAAAAACGGCCAACTGAATACCAAATCACATATGTAAGGAATAATTCTCCGCGGCGGAAGTTCACTCGGCGCAGGAATAATAATAGGAAAAAGCCAGCAAAGTCCCAGAGTGATTCATACAAGAATGTTGGGTGATAATACGTTCCATTAATATACATTTGATTAATAATAAATTCCGGTAAATGCAAGTTTTCAAGGAATGCTCTAGTTACTTCCCCGCCATGCGCCTCCTGGTTCATGAAATTTCCCCAACGGCCAATCGCTTGTCCAAGAATAATACTCGGTGCGGCAATGTCGGCAATTTTCCAAAAGGAAATCCCGCGTTTTTTGGCAAACACATATGTGGTCAGTACGGAACCAATCAAGGCACCATGGATAGCAATCCCGCCATTCCAAATTTGCGGGATATCCGCCGGATGGTTGACATAATACTTCCATTCAAAAATCACATAATAGATACGTGCAGATATGATGGCAATGGGGATAGCCCATAGCATTAAGTCAGCAAACGTGTCTTTCTCTAACCCTCTGCGATTACCCTCCCTGATGGCAAGGTACAAAGCAAGGGCCAAACCTGAGCCAATAATAATCCCATACCAATGCACTGAAATCGGTCCAAGTGAAAAGGCAATTGGATTTAGCGGTTGAATAGATTCGTTCATCTCTCTATCTCCTCTTCCCCTTAAATCTCGTCGTGATCGCCGTCTTCAATCACATCAGACAGACGCTCAGTAAATTGCTGCGCAGCATTCACACCCATTCTTTTTAGACGGAAATTCATCGCAGCCACTTCGATAATAACAGCAAGGTTTCGCCCTGGACGAACAGGGATTGTCAACTTTGGTATATCCGTGTCAATGATTCTCATTTTCTCTTCATCTAAACCAAGGCGGTCATATTGCTTTTTTGAATCCCAAATTTCTAGATTCATAACGAGGGTAATCCGTTTATTACTGCGAACGGCACCAGCTCCGAATAGAGTCATCACATTGATGATCCCTAAACCGCGGATTTCTAGTAAATGCTCGATTAAATCGGGAGAAGATCCCACTAATGTATCCTGGTCTTCCTGGCGAATTTCGACGCAATCATCCGCGACCAGCCTGTGGCCGCGCTTAACCAATTCTAAGGCCGTTTCACTTTTACCGACACCGCTTTTTCCGGTAATTAATACCCCGATTCCGTAAACATCAACCAATACGCCATGGACAGCAGTAGTTGGTGCCAGCTTACTTTCCAGGTAATTTGTCAGGCGGCTGGAAAAACGGGTGGTCTTCATGCCCACACGTAAAACTGGAACAGATTCACGTTCGGACGCTTCAATCAGCTCTTTTGGTACCTCGATATCTCGGGTGACAATAATCGCTGGAGTGATATCGGTGCATAAACGTTCCATTCTTGAAGCACGTTCAGCGTCAGACAGCATTCCAAAAAAGGAAAGCTCGGTTTTACCTAAGAGCTGAATTCGTTCAGCTGGATAAAATTCAAAATATCCGGCTATTTCAATTCCTGGACGTGAGATATCACTCATAGTGATGGGACGGTTAATTCCCTCTTCGCCGCTAACTAATTCAAGTTTAAACTTCTCGACTATATCTTTGGTACGTACTTTTGGCAACGAAACATCCTCCTCAAACGGATTAAGTTTATTCTAAAAATTCCATTTCCACTTATTTTAGCATTTTTTATTAAATTACCATACTTTCATGTCTAAAAAATTAGCATACTGCTGCTTGGGTATTTCTACCATATTAATAGGGTGCCCACTTTTTAAAGCGGGCACCCTGGAATTAACTATTAATCCTTGGATTTCCTTGCTGGCTGGAGAAGTGTTTTTTGAATGATCAAGTTTACAAGTGACATCAGGATAGCAAAGAAGAAGGCTATCCCAAAACTGGAAATCTCAAAGGCTTCGCCCATCAAATAATCTGTCAGCTCCAGCGTAATCGCATTGATCACAAATAGAAACAGCCCCAATGTTACGACTGTCACTGGCAGGGTGAGCAGAATCAGGATCGGTCGTACCAAAACATTTAAGATGGATAATAAAATGCTTGCCTGAAGTGCGGCCATAAATCCTGTTAATTGAAAGCTTTCGTGAAAATAACCTGCTAGTGCCATAAACAACACCGCATTAATCAAACACCCAATCAGCCATCTCATTTTTCGGCATCTCCTAGTAATTATTCTTGTGATTTGTGAATGGTGATGGAACCCGTTTTTGTGTCTGCATAGATTTTCATCATTTTATCAGGATGATTAATGGATTTAAAGCGAAGCGACTTTTGAATCATTTCACTCTTCTCTTCCAGTACTTGAACACCAACGAGCTCTACATTAAATCCGCCAATATTCGTCTTCAATTCCCCATTTACCGGAAGATTATCTGGGATGTAAAGGTCGATTCCACCCGTTGTCGCTTTTACTTGAATCAACTCGGTGCGGCTTCCGCTGATATTGCAGCTGATATTCCCGTGAAAGGACTGCGTTCCCACCCTTTTAAAGTCACCATCGAGTTTGATTGCCCCGTTAATGGTCTCCGCTTCGAGGTCATCGAACAAACTGCCGATAATTTTAATTTTTCCGTTTGCCGTTTCCACCTCTGCTTTATTACCATGAACTCGGCCGAGGTTTATTTTTCCATTAGCGGTTTTGACCCTTAGGTCAGCAACATTGATATCTTCTCCGTTGACTGCTCCATTAAAAATTCTGATGCGCATACGGTCATACTGAGCTTTTGGTACAAAAATGGTTGAGTCTGCCTTCATCCATTTTTGCTGGGTCATAAAACTTAATTTTTGATTTTCCACTGAAAAAATCGTGTCTCTTAAAAAGTTCTGCCTTGCTTGGTCTGAGTTTTCAACCCGAAATACCTTCGCTTGACATTCAATCCTTACATCCGGTTGGTCCCAAGCCGCTAGTTTAACGGAGCCATTCGCCACGTCAATATCGACCTCTTTCAGATCAGCATCACCGTGGTGAAAAATATGGGAGATCTCTACTGATTGACCAAAGTTTAAATCAAAATCAAAATCTTTGATTTTTTTTAAGGCAGAATCGACAAAATCAAAAATCTTTACCTTGGTCGATTGGAATTTCGCCTGAAAAGGATCTTCCTTCTTGGCTTCCTCGAAATTTACAACGGTGGAAAGCTCATTCACGATGTCCTCCTGCTTCTGCTCCATCGTTTTTTGTGCTTTTTCTAATTCATCCAGCAAGGTGACAGCTTCTTCGACGGTCAATTTTCCTTCTTCAACCATTTTTAATATCCTCACTTTTTCCTCTTTCATGATTCCCCACCTCAGCATCAAAAAATTTGTGTCACTTTATGCTTATTCAGTAATGATTATTATTATCCTTTATCAATTATTTACGAAAAGGGAAGCAGATTAGTTTCGTAATTTTTTAATTAAGAACAAGCAGGATTTTTTTGATCCAGAGTGCCGAGGGGGGGATTTCGCCGATTGGAGCTGGAATTTCGCCAACTTGAAGCGGTATTTCGCCGAACTTTCAATTTATTTCGCCGAACCCGGAACAGTTTTCGCCGATTGGCACCATAATATCGCCAATGACAAATTTACAGACTTCCTTAACCGAAAAATGACATAAAAAAAAAAGAGCCTAAGGCTCTTTTTATGCTTTTATAGCACTCTTATCTTCTATTTGCTGTTTCATCCGAAGGCGGTCCCGCTCAAGAATCGGCTTTAAGTATTTTCCCGTGTACGATTCCGGAACTTCCGCCACTTTTTCAGGTGTTCCCGTGGCGACGATTGTTCCGCCTTTATCTCCGCCTTCTGGTCCTAGATCGACAAGGTAATCGGCTGCCTTAATAACATCGAGATTATGCTCAATCACTAGGACCGTGTCGCCATTTTCAACTAAGCGCTGCAGCACAACGAGCAAACGAGAAATATCATCGACATGAAGACCCGTTGTCGGTTCATCCAGAATATAGAAGGATTTGCCTGACGACCGGCGGTGCAGTTCTGATGCTAATTTGACACGCTGGGCTTCCCCACCGGATAGAGTTGTTGCCGGCTGACCTAGTTTAACGTAGCCAAGGCCGACATCCAAGATGGTTTGCAGTTTACGGCTGATTTTCGGAATGTTCTCGAAAAATTCGACTGCCGCTTCCACGGTCATATCGAGAATGTCCGAAACATTCTTCCCTTTGTACTTTACTTCTAACGTTTCACGGTTATAACGTTTGCCATGGCAAATTTCGCAAGGTACATACACATCTGGCAAGAAGTGCATTTCAATTTTAATGATTCCATCGCCGCGGCAGGCCTCACAGCGGCCGCCCTTCACATTAAAACTGAAGCGTCCCTTTTTATAACCGCGGACCTTCGCCTCGTTTGTGTTCGCAAACACATCACGAACATCATCAAAAACACCCGTATATGTTGCTGGGTTCGAACGCGGTGTTCGGCCAATTGGCGATTGATCGATGTCAATGACTTTCTCTAAATAATCGATGCCTTTAATACTCTTATGTTCACCAGGCTTTGTTTTTGCATGATGAAGCTTTTGGGCCAATGATTTATGTAAGATCTCGTTAATAAGGGTACTCTTCCCAGAACCAGACACGCCTGTAATTGCAATAAACATCCCAAGTGGCAGCTTCACATTGACATTTTTTAAATTGTTTTCCGATGCACCCTTGATTTCAATAAATCGGCCATCCGGCTTGCGTCGTTCTAAGGGAAGCGGGATAAACTTCTTCCCGGATAAGTATTGACCTGTTAATGAATGGGGGTCTGCCATGACTTCGGCTGGTGTTCCAGCAGAAACGATTTCCCCGCCATGAACCCCGGCACCCGGACCGATATCAATCAGGTAATCGGCCGCAATCATCGTGTCCTCATCATGCTCAACCACAATCAAAGTGTTGCCGATATCGCGCATATTTTGCAGCGTTCCTATTAAGCGGTCATTATCCCGCTGATGTAATCCAATCGACGGTTCATCCAAAATATAGAGAACACCAGTTAAACGCGAACCGATTTGTGTGGCTAAGCGAATCCGCTGGGCCTCCCCGCCTGACAGCGTACCAGCTGTCCTGCTCAATGTTAAATAATCGAGACCGACATTAATTAAGAAGCCAAGCCGCTCACTGATTTCATTGAAGATCAGTTTGGCAATTTGCATTTCTTTATCGGAAAGCGTTAATTCTGCAAAAAATTGATTGGCCTCTTCAATGGAAAGGTCGGTTATTTGGGCAATATGGCGGCCATTAATAAGGACGGCCAAGGTTTCTTTTTTCAATCGATAGCCCTTACAGGTTGGACATGGTTTTTGACCCATATATTTTTCCATTTGCTCCCGGATATAATCGGAGCTAGTTTCTTTATAACGACGCTCCACATTGCGGATAACGCCCTCAAATTCAATATTCCCCTCGCGGACTTGACCAAAATCATTTTCATAGCGGAAATAGATTTTTTCACGGCCGCCTCCATAGAGAACTTTTTCCAAAAGGTGCTCCGGGATATCCTTGACAGGAATATTCATATCTACACCGAAGTGATCACATACTGCCTCAAGCAGCTGCGGGTAGTACTGTGAGCTGGTCGGTTCCCACGGCGCAATCGCATGCTCCTTCAGTGTCAAGTCGCGGTTGGGGATGACAAGTTCCACATCGACTTCGAGCTTAGAACCGAGTCCGTCACATTCAGGGCAGGCACCAAACGGACTATTGAACGAAAACATCCGCGGCTCTAGTTCTCCAATCGAAAAACCACAATGCGGACAGGCATGATTTTCACTGAACAACAGTTCTTCTTGCCCAATCACATCGACGATGACCTTTCCTTCGCCTAGTTTTAGTGCCGTTTCGAGAGAATCAGCAATCCGTGCTGAGACCCCTTCCTTGACGACAATCCGGTCAATAATAACTTCAATCGAATGCTTTTTATTTTTCTCTAACTCAATCTCATCGCCAAGGTCGAGCATTTCCCCGTCGACTCGGACGCGGACAAAGCCCTGTTTTTTAATGTCTTCGAGCACCTTCACATGCGTTCCCTTTCGGCCAGACACCACCGGGGCTAGGATTTGCATTTTGGTCCGCTCGGGGTATTCTAAAATCCGGTCAACCATCTGCTCAATCGTCTGTGAGGAGATTTCAATGCCATGGATTGGACACGTTGGATGCCCGACCCTTGCAAATAATAACCGCAAATAATCATAGATTTCTGTCACCGTACCGACCGTCGAACGGGGGTTACGGCTTGTTGTTTTTTGATCGATGGAGATTGCCGGGGAGAGACCCTCAATCGCATCCACATCCGGTTTATCCATCTGGCCCAGAAATTGCCGTGCATAGGCAGAAAGGGATTCGACGTAGCGTCTTTGCCCCTCGGCATAAATCGTATCAAAGGCGAGCGAGGACTTCCCAGACCCGGAAAGTCCTGTTAAGACAACAAGCTTATCTCTCGGAATGGTGACATCAATATTTTTCAAATTGTGGGCTCTAGCGCCTTTCACAATCAGTTTTTCCATTGCCATTTATACGTCATCCTTCCGCTTTCAATTCCAAAATTAAATCACGAAGCTCAGCCGCCCGTTCGAAATTAAGCGCTTTGGCTTCGACCTTCATTTCTTTTTCCATGGTGGCAATTAATTTTTCTCTTTCTTTCTTGTTCATCTTACTAAATGATGCCGCTGGTTTGTAATCTTCCTGCTCCTCAGCAGCATGTGTAGCACGGATGACGTCACGGATATCTTTTTGAATCGTCATTGGGACAATTCCATGCTTTTGGTTGTACTCTTCTTGGATGGCACGGCGGCGCCTTGTTTCTGTGATCGCTAATTCCATGGAATTCGTGATCTTATCAGCGTACATGATGACATGTCCCTGGGCATTCCGAGCGGCACGGCCAATCGTTTGGATTAACGAACGTTCCGAACGAAGGAAGCCTTCTTTGTCGGCATCAAGGATGGCTATCAGTGATACCTCTGGGATGTCCAACCCTTCCCTCAGTAAGTTTATCCCGATGAGAACATCGTATTTTCCAAGACGCAGCTCCCGAATAATTTCAATCCGCTCGAGCGTCTTTACCTCCGAATGCAGATATTGTACTTTAATTCCGATTTCCTTCAAGTAATCTGTTAGATCTTCGGACATTTTTTTCGTCAAGGTGGTCACAAGGACACGTTCATTTCTCCGTATCCGTTCGTGAATTTCGCCAATCAAGTCATCAATTTGCCCTTCAATTGGACGAACCTCAATCGTAGGGTCTAATAGTCCTGTCGGGCGGATAATTTGTGAAACCATTTCCGGTGTATGTTCCAACTCGTACGGCCCAGGTGTCGCCGAAACATAGATGATATTGTGAATATGCTTTTCAAACTCATCAAACATTAACGGCCGGTTATCAAGGGCCGATGGCAGACGAAAGCCGTGATCCACAAGGACCTGTTTCCGCGCTTTATCTCCATTAAACATACCTCTCACTTGCGGCAAAGTAACATGCGACTCGTCAATCACCATCAAAAAGTCCTTTGGAAAATAGTCAAGCAAGGTATATGGAGTGGATCCTGCTTCTCTTAACGTTAAATGGCGTGAATAATTCTCAATCCCTGAGCAAAAGCCCATTTCCCGCATCATTTCCAGGTCATAGCGTGTCCTTTGTTCAAGACGCTGGGCTTCGAGCAATTTATTGTCCTCGCGCAGTTCTTCGAGACGTACTTCTAGTTCTTTTTCAATATTTTCAATCGCAATTCTCAGCTTTTCTTCCCTTGTAACGAAGTGGGAGGCAGGGAAAATCGCGACATGTTCCCGTTCACCCATAATCTCGCCTGTGAGCGCATCGACTTCTCGAATTCGATCGATTTCATCACCAAAAAACTCGACACGAAGGCAATGCTCGTCACGAGAAGCAGGGAAAATCTCGACCACATCGCCACGGACACGGAAGGTTCCCCGCTTGAAGTCAATATCATTTCGGTCATATTGGATATCGACTAAACGACGTAACAGCTGATTGCGCTCTATTTCCATTCCTGTTCGAAGCGATAGCACCATTTCTCGATATTCTTCCGGAGAACCCAAACCATAAATACAAGAAACCGAGGCAATTACGATCACATCTTTCCGTTCGAAGAGGGAAGATGTCGCTGAGTGGCGCAATTTATCAATTTCATCATTGATACTGGCATCTTTTTCAATGAATGTATCCGTCTGTGGAACGTAAGCTTCTGGCTGAAAGTAGTCATAGTAACTGACAAAATATTCAACCGCATTGTTTGGAAAAAATTCTTTGAACTCACTGTAGAGCTGTCCAGCGAGGGTCTTGTTATGAGCGATAATAAGCGTTGGTTTATTTACCTCTTTAATCACATTTGAAATTGTAAATGTTTTTCCCGTACCTGTCGCACCAAGCAATGTCTGTTCTTTTTTATTATTCTTGAGCCCGTCAACTAATTGTCTGATCGCCTCCGGCTGATCCCCTTGCGGCGAGTATTTTGATACTAATTCAAATTGATCTTTCACAAATCTTCCCTCCCGTAAAATCAATCACTTTTCAGCATATGTACCTTGTTATGGACCGGGATGGATGCTTTCAAGTGTATCCTCTCAAATTCATATCTACATTTTACCACATTCCCCTAAAAACAAACCAATAATATGCGAACGAATATTCGATTTCATTAAAAAAGCCTGTCATTTTACTGACAGACTTGGTTTGTTTCAATGCTTATGTCTTCTTCAATGCCCTTTGCCTCATTTTATCAGCCAGCCAAAAACCGGCAGTTAACGAAAAAGCATCCACCACGATAATCATAAACGTGTTGGTATAACCTTTATATACTGAAGTGGCAATGAGAGCCACAGTCAAGATGAGCCCAATCACTCGATTGTAAGTGACACGTGTAAAAAGCAAGACGAGCAGCCCTGGAAGAATAAGCGCTGAGAAAATTCGAATAACGGTTTCCAATGAGTACACCTCATTCAATTCATACTATTCATTTATTCTAAAAATTAATTTACAAAATTGCAACATATAAGATAGTTAGTTGGAACGGCCATACCAAAGATCCTTTGCTTATTTTTCCATACTCACATGCATTTCCCCTTCTTTGGGCTGAGTAAACAGGCTAGTGACTACAAAGCCAAATAGTGAAAGGAGAATCGGGAAGACCACTGTGTGAAACCCGAATGGATTCGGATAAAATTGATCTAATAAAATATAGGACCCCATCCCTAAAATCATTGAAGTGATAGCCCCATGTTTATTGCCCTTACTCCAATATAGTCCTAAAACCACTGGCCAAATAAAGACCGACTCAAGCCCTCCAAAAGAAAATAGATTCAGCCAAACAATCAAATCTGGCGGACTTAAGGAGAACAATATGACAATAATTCCAATAATCGCAGTTACGCTAAAACTAACCTTTTTCACAAGATCATTCCCTGCGTCCGGCTTGATGTAATTTAAATAGACATCTTTCACTAAAGCAGAGCTAACCAAAATCAATAAGGCGTCCACAGTCGACATAATCGCAGCCATTGGCGCAGCAAGAACAATGCCTGCCGCATATGGCGGCAGTACTTTCATCGATAACATGGGCATAACCGTATCCCCAATTTTCACACCTGGGAGAACGGGTCTGGCGAACACGCCAATGAGATGCATACCAAGCATGATAAACCCGACCACAATGGTTCCAATAATAATCGCACTGTGCATCGCCTTTGAATTTTTATAGGACATCGCTCGGACGGCAATTTGCGGCAAGCCGACGACACCAATCCCTACTAAAATCCAAAAGGAAGAAACGAAGGTTGGTGTCAAACTCCGCTCAGCCCCAAAGGGACTGATTAAATTAGGATTTTCTGCTGCTAAGTCTGAGATAATCTTTGGGATTCCTCCACCAGCCTTAATCGTTGCGATTAAAAGGATTAATGTTCCTCCAAACATAACCACGCCTTGGATGGTATCTGTAATGGCAACCGCTCGAAAGCCGCCGACAATCACAAAGACGAGAACCGAAAAGGCAAAGATTAATAGAGCGGTCGTGTAGGGTAATCCTGTTAAACTTTCTACCAAACGTGCTCCGCCAATCCATTGCGCGGTCATCGATGAAAATAGAAAAATAATGATACTCGCTGCTGACATTAATACCACTGCTTTACTTTTGTACCTCTCTTTTAAAAAGTCAATCAGGGTGATGGCTTTGTATTGACGAGAAATAATGGCAAACTTCTTACCTAGGACCATTAATGTAAAATATCCAGTGGCTAATTGGGCCATGGCTAGGAGAACCCAGCCTAATCCTTGCGTATAAGCTACACCTGGACCACCGATGAAACTGCTGGCACTGCCATATGTCGCCACCATCGTCATTGCCAATATGAAACCGCCCATTTGACGTTCCCCTAGAAAGTATTCCTCTAAGAATGAATGAGATTTAATGACAAATTTATTTGACCACATGCCAACAGCAAAGATAATGAATAAGAAAATTAAAAGCGGCGTAATGACGGCCCAATTCATTTGATTTCCCCCTCTTCCTCGTCAAAGGGAACATCCTTGAATAATACCTTTACCGTAAAAATAACGAGAATAACCATCAAAACAAAACCTTCGATACAACTATAAAAAAACCAAGCCGGCAACCCCCATATGTATGTGTAATTTTCTACTTTGGTTGAACCGAGGCCATAGGCAAAGCCGTACCACCAAAGAAAATTAATTAAAACAAGGATTATTCCAATCACAGCTTCCCTGTGAGCAATTTTGAAACGCTTGTCTTGTGGATAACCACTTTTCTCCATTGTCTTCCTCCTAGCTGAAAACTCATCTGTCATATTCATGTTATTTTTAACTAATAAAGAAAAAATAACCAATCTAATCCTAAATGAAAATGAACAAACACGCAAAGAAAAAAACCTATCTGGTTTGCGGATAGGTTTTTGGGAAGGATGTATTATTTAATTACATGTCCCATGCGGGCTAGGGCAGCCGTTTGCTTCTTTTTCTACTTGGATGGTGCTGTGTTCGATGTGAAATTGATCGTGAAGAATCTTTTGGGATTGGGAGAGGATGTCATCATGAACACCGTTATCTAGTATGGAAATATGGCAGCTCAAGACGGGATACCCAGAGGTAATTGTCCAAATGTGCAAATCATGGACTTCCTTTACGAATGGGATCTTTTTAAGTTCCTCTTTCACATGACTAATATCAATCTGTGATGGCGCCCCCTCCATTAAGATATGAAACGAGTCCTTCATCACCCTGTACCCACTGAGGAGAATCAAGACAGCAACAATGACACTCGCGATTGGGTCGGCAATCCCCCAGCCGAAAAACATAATCAATAATGCAGCAACAATGGCGCCCACCGATCCCAGCATATCTCCTAGGACATGCAAGAAAGCACTTCTGACATTCAGGTTTTCGTCCTTGTCACCCTTCATTAATATCCAAGCAGCGATAATATTTACAATCAGCCCCGTCACAGATATCATCAGCATTCCAGTACTTTGCACCTGTGGAGGATCGAAGAAGCGTTGGAACGCCTCAAAAAAGATATAGATGGAAATAACCATAAGTGTTAAGCCGTTCAGGGCTGCAGCAATAATTTCAAAGCGTTTATAGCCATACGTCTTTTCCTGCGATACCTGTTTCTCACCGAGCTTAATGGCAAAAAAGCTTAACCCCAGTGCGGCCGCGTCACTCAGCATATGCCCTGCATCTGACAAGAGCGCCAAACTGTTTGTTAACAGTCCTCCAATTACTTCCACGATCATAAAGGCTGCAATTAATAGGAAGGAACTCAACAATGCATGTTTATTACTCGTATGTGAATGACCATGTGAATGTCCGTGCGAATGGCCATGTGAATGACCATGATGATGATGACCCATGTTAATCCCCCCCGAGCTCTCTGATTAGAGTGGCTCATTTATTTATCTTTTTCTAAATCGAAAATATTACGATTAACGCTAGTGTTTTCTATTCTTAATATTTTGATGTATGCCTCTAAAACGGCCGGTATAACCGCCCGAAGAGACCGTCATCATTCAAACCACCATTTGATTATATGATATTCAAATGGTGGTTTGATTGTCAATCATTTTCCACATTATTCATTTAAAAAGAAAGCGTTCGTTTCCTTGATTAAAATTTTTAATTTTCCCACTATTAACAGAGCTATTGTATTCAATAATGTTATAGCGTTATAATATGTTAGTGTAATAATACGGTAACGTGCTAAAGTAAATTATTAATAGATAAGGTGGTAGTATGAATATGAAACGTATATCAACGATTGTTTTAGTCATAGCAGCATTATTCTCCATCCTTACGGGTTGTTCCTCGAAAACGACTGAAGTAAAGGACAACACGTTGGTCATTGGGATCGATGATAAATTTGCTCCAATGGGGTTCCGGGATAAAGATAACAAGATTGTTGGTTTTGACATTGATTATGCCAGTGCAGCAGCCAAAAAAATGGGGAAAAAGGTAAAGTTCCAACCGATTGATTGGAGTACAAAAGAAGCTGAACTTAGCAGTGGAAGAATTGACCTCATTTGGAACGGATACACTATTACAGATGAACGTAAAAAGAAAGTTCTTTTCACAAAGCCATACTTAAAAAATGCCCAAGTGGTTGTGACCATGGCTGATTCAAAGCTAACTAAATTAAACGATTTAGCAGGTAAAGTAGTCGGCCTGCAAACACTATCTTCCGCATCGGATGCTTTAGATGCTTCACCAATCAAAGCAAAGATAAAGACTGTAACCGAGTTTTCAGATAATGTCCAAGCTTTAACTGATTTAAAGAGCGGCCGGTTGGATGCAGTCGTAATTGATGAAGTTGTCATTGATTATTATATGTCAAAAGAAAACGAAGCCTTCAAGATTCTTAATGAATCATTAGCTCCTGAAGAATACGGAATTGGCGTTAAAAAAGGGAATGAAGACTTACTGAAAGACCTGCAAAAAGCACTCGACGAGATGAATGAGGATGGCACAGCTGCCCAAATTTCGGAAAAGTGGTTTGGCGAAAATAAAGTATTAAACTAATAACGAATATAGAGCGAACAGGATTTCCATAGGGAACCCTGTTTTGCTTTTGGAGGAAATCAAATGTCTATTGATTATCTAATTTCCATACTAAAACCGATGCTCGAAGGGGCACAGATGACCATCCTCTTGTTTTTGATTGCCATTGTCGTGTCCATTCCGCTCGGGTTTGTTTTAACGCTAGCTGTCGGCAGCCGTTTTAAACCACTCTCCTTGCTTGCAGAAGGCTATATTTATGTGATGCGTGGAACACCGCTGCTACTTCAATTGTTATTTATCTGTTTTGGGCTGCCGATGATTCCAGTGGTTGGTGAATATTTAGTATTGGATCGCTTTGTTGCTGCCTGTATCGGTTTCATCTTGAACTATGCCGCTTATTTTGCTGAAATCTTCCGCGGTGGGCTGCTTGCGATTGATAAAGGCCAATATGAGGCATCACAAGTCCTTGGCTTAAATAAATGGCAGACCTTAACGAGGGTCATCCTGCCGCAAATGTTCCGGATTGCCCTTCCATCCGTTGCGAACGAATCGGTGACGTTAGTGAAAGATACCGCCCTCCTCTATGCGGTTGCCGTTCCTGAATTGCTGCATTTTGCGCAAACAGCAGTCAATCGTGACTTTACCATTGTTCCATTCTTCGTCGCTGGAATTATTTATTTGATCATGACGCTTCTGTTAACCATGGTCTTTAAAGGGCTCGAAAAACGGTTCAAATTTGAATAAGAAGGAGCGGTGAAGATGCCTGTTATTGAAATATCTAACCTAAAAAAATCATATGGAAACCTAGATGTTTTAAAAAATATTACATTTGATGTTCATAAAAATGATGTTGTTGCGGTAATCGGTCCATCTGGTTCAGGAAAAAGTACGATGCTCCGCAGTTTGGCCCATCTGGAAAAAATAGATGCTGGAAGCATTGTTGTTTCTGGAAAGCATTTAGTGAAAGATGGCATTTACGCAAATCCGCAAGAATTAAAAGAAATTAATGCAAGAATGGGGATGGTTTTTCAGCATTTCAACCTCTTTCCACACCTTACCGTGAAAGAGAATTTGGAACTTGCCCCTAAAATGCTGAAGAAAGAATCGGCTGCTGCTATTCAAAAAAGAAGCAGTGAACTCCTTGATAAAATTGGTCTTGCTGACCGGGCCAATGCCTATCCGGCAAAACTATCAGGCGGACAGAAACAACGTGTAGCCATCGCCCGGGCACTCATGTTAAATCCAGAAATTCTGCTCTTCGATGAGCCGACTTCTGCCTTAGACCCTGAATTGACGGGTGAGGTGTTGAAAGTCATGAAGGATTTGGCGGAAGAACACATGACGATGATTGTCGTCACTCACGAGATGGGCTTTGCCCAGGAAGTTGCAAATAGAGTTATCTTTATGGATAACGGGGAGATTGTTGAATCAGGTTCGCCTGCAGAGCTGTTTACGAACCCGAAGAATGAACGGACAAAGGCCTTTTTACAACGTAGTCTGAAATAATCCTTTACTTACCAAAAAACGGCTGATCGCTCAGCCGTTTTTTTATTTTTCTACCAAACCATCCTTTAGTGCCACCCAAAACGCCACGCCAATCGATGCAAACATGACCAGAAACGGGGCATAAAATATCAAAAAATCATCCATCACATTCCCCCCTTACGCATGTTCATCATTCCGATTTCCTTGGACATATTCTTTGTTAAACAAAAACAATTTTAACAACAGGTACAAAGACGGGAGGAGTAATCCCAGCCCTGCAATAAAGGCCACAATCAAGGCAATTGCCATTGATTGATTGGTAAAGCTGTCGTACAGGGTGATATACGGATATAGTAAATATGGGTAATGGGATGCACCGTAGGCAAGGAAGGCAAGGGCAAATTGCCCCACCAATAGCCAGAATGCCAGCCCATAGGATCGCCGCTTCCAAATTAAATAAACCGTTCCCGCAAAGAAAACAACCGACAACCCGAACAGCCACCAGAGGTCAAGTAAACGCTGATAATGTTCAGGATTATGGGTCTTCATTTCAAAAATAATCCCGGCAGCCGTAATAATAGCTGGTCCGGCCCAGCTAAGTGCATATTTCCGCAACAGATTCGTTGCTGCCTCGTCCTTTGCATGATGGGCATACCAAGTCAAAAATACAGCGGATATATATAACACTGCCGTTAGACTTAGTACGACAATACTCCATGATAATGGGCTCGTAAACAATGCCCAATTATCGAGGACCGGTGCCGAATTTTCAATTTTCACAAAGCCGCCTTCCGAAATGGACAAGACACTCGACAACGACGCAGGAATGAATAATCCCGTTAGCCCATATAAAATAGTGTACCGCTTATGTCTGAGCCCTCCGTAGGTCGTAAACGCATAATACGCCCCTCGAATCGCCAGTAGAATAATTGCGATACTTGCCGGTACGAGCAGGGTGGTCCCAAAGTAATAGGCTGTTTTTGGAAAAAAACCAACCATCCCGACGAAGAAAAACACTAAAAACACATTCGTGACTTCCCAGACAGGCGATAAATAGCGTTGAATGATCTTCGTTAAAATATGTTGTTTTCTAGTTAATGTACTGAATGCGTTAAAAAATCCTGCCCCAAAGTCAATCGATGCAATGATAATATATCCGAACAAAAACAGACCCAGTGCGGAAATACCGATGATTTCGAGTGTCATTACACATCACCTGCTTTCTCGGCGGCTCTGTCGGCCAATTCCTGTTCCACTGTATTCTTCCGGAACATCCGCCACAGGACAACTACACTGCCCACACCAAGGACAAGATAAAGGCCAGCAAATAACACCAGCATAAGATCGACTTGATTACTTGTTGTTGCGGCATGTTCTGTCCGTAATATTCCCCGTAAAATCCATGGCTGGCGGCCGACCTCATCGAGCCACCATCCAGCTTCAATTGCTAGAATAGAAAGAGGACCACCAAGCACAATCAGCCAGCGAAACCACCGGGATAAAACAAATCGCCATTGACGCCATCTACCTATGACATACAAGAATGAGAGCAGGGTCATCCACATACCGATGGTTACCATTGTATCAAATAAATAATGAATATAGAGCGGCGGCACTTCATCCTTCGGAAAATGATCAAGCCCGACTACTTCTGCATTTGGGACTTCATGGGCCAAGATGCTGAGTGCAAAAGGAATTTTCAGTGCATATTTCACTTCCCCATCATCAAGCACACCATAAAGAACGAGCGGCACACCTTTTCCCGTTTCAAAATGCCACTCAGCCGCAGCTAGTTTTTCCGGCTGGTATTCAGCTAAATACTTCCCGGAGAAATCTCCTAAAAGAGCGGTGGCTACTGAAAAGACGAATCCAAGTTTCATGGTTAGAAACAAGGCTTTTTTATGGTACGTAGAATTGGAACCTCTCAGTAACCGGAAGGCACCAATCGCAGCGAGGACAAAGGCGGCAGTCATATACGCGGTGACAACAACATGGGCAACTTTTGTTGGCATGGCCGGGTTAAACATTGCCAAAATGGGACTCACATCCACGAGCTGACCATTCACTACATCGAAGCCCCGCGGCGCATTCATGAATGCATTCACAATCGTAATAAAGACAGCTGAAAATGAGGCCCCTAATGCCACGGGAATGAGCAGGAGCAAATGTTTTTTCTGGTTTTCGAAACGATCCCATGTGTATATGTATATACCTAAAAAAATGGCTTCAAAAAAGAAAGCAAAGGTCTCCAAAAATAACGGCAACGCGATGACATTTCCAGCTAACTGCATAAAGTTGGGCCATAGGAGTGAAAGCTGCAACCCGATTGCAGTCCCGGTTACAACACCAACAGCTACGGTAATCACATATCCCCTTGTCCATCTTCGTGCTAATAAAATATAGTGTTCGTCCTGTTTCTTGATCCCAACCCATTGAGCAATCATAATCATCATCGGAATGCCGACGCCGATGGTTGCGTAGATAATGTGAAAGGACAAGGTTAACTCTGTCAGTACACGGCTAAAAAATACGGCCTCTTCATTTCCCATTCACTTACCACCTCTCTTATCCTGAAAACAGCCGTCCAATAATCGATAGTCCCATAATAGAGGCCACAATAAAGGCCAGCCAAATGAGATTCCGTTCATGTTTTTTATAAATAACAATCCCCCCTGCCGTCCTGTAAATTCTCCCCATACATACCATTCCCAAAATTATCGCAGAATATATTGAACAACTTTGGAAAGTATCCTCAATAAATAGAGGCTATGGAGTTCAGTCCACAACCCCCGCTACAGCCCCGCTTTTCGTTTTTCTGCCAAGACGAACGGTCAGGACTACTCCAAATTTATGCATTCCTAACATCAGGATTCCCGCAAACATTTGATCAAGTCTTGTGTTAAATGTTGATGGTAGAATATCAAGGGAGCTTAATTGGCTTAGTTGGGAAGGTGAGATACAGAGATTTGCGGTGAGTTCAGATAGAAGAGGATTATTCATTCCACCTATGAAAGCAGTGATAATAAATAGCAAACAGGCAGGCATAATGACTAGACCGCTAAGAAAAAGATAACGTTTATTCTGTTCATGTGAATGCTCCTTCTTCGGGTCAGGGACGGTGATTGGCTGCCACATCCGAAAAGATAGGAGCAGCAGTACAAATAAATATCCATTATGAACAATGGAGGTTTGGGCTAGAGATGTTAATACGATTGGGAAATGGTACATTAGGAACATCGCCCCAAACGCATACAAGGCGGCTTTTGAAGGCAATACGTACTTGCTGACTCGTTTTGTTAGGGAATGTTCTCGAAGGGACTGGATTAAAGCATCCGGGATCCCTAATACAAATAAAGGGGAGATAATAAAATATAAAATACTCATTTGAAGCATATGCAAGCTAAACGACAGATGACTAATTGTTTCAAATGGACTGCCAAAGGTTAAGTACATGATGCCTAAACTGAGGAAATATAGCAGGGGCTGCTTTTGATAAAATTTGATATTTGTATAAGATGCTGTTACATATACATAAATGGCGGCTAGGCAAATGAGGCAGGCTAATAATGGCATATTCCACAACAATTGACCTTCCAGCCACATCGCATAGAACATGAAATCCCCTCCCTACACTATTTAAAGCGAACAGATAACTTTAGATTTTATGATTTTTTTACTGTTATATGACAAAAAGAAGAACCATGTGGCTCTTCCTTCTAACGTTTTCTTGCAAGGGGTGTCTTTTTAAAAAAATTACTTTCCATTTTCTCATAGAACTCAATTAACCAAAGGATAACCTTGTTTAATTCCTTGAATCGAATTAGTAAGAAATGGACGGCAAATGCCACTCCTGCCCCGATCAACATTCCTGCTGCCACATCTAGTGGATAATGTACTCCTGTCCAAACACGGGACAAAGCAATTCCTGCAGCTAAAACTAACCACATCCAGCCGTCCCGTTTTTTCCAAATCCAAATGGCTGTTGCAATTACGAATGCTGCTGTCGCGTGGTCACTTGGAAACGAGGCGTTTTTCGCATGAGGAATCAGCCAGTTTACATGATGGGCGACAAAAGGACGACTCCGGTAAAAGAAGTGGCCGATTTCTCCATTTATACTTAATGCAACACAAGCAGCCAAAATGGCTTCAACGACCATTTTCCGATTATGTGATTTACGATAAAACCAATAAAAAATAATTCCTGCGAAAAATAAATACTCTGCTTTTTCTGCTAAAAAAATCATCAATGGATTTAAAAATCGCTCACTGATGGCTAGGTGATTGATGATTTGAAAAATACTATAGTCTAAATTAGACAACTTAACTTAACCTCCTCATTCATGTTTTCCCGCTATCTTAAATTCGTAACGGTGATGAATAATTAACGAATCCCAAGTGCCTGACACTCTTTTTTTGGTCTAGGATGTTTGCGAATAACTCCACGATTTTTTCTGGCTTGTCCAGCTTTATTCCCTGCTGGTAAGAATCGACCGCATGCTCCCAGTGATTCATTCTATTCTGATCCTTTAATACACTTAGAAATTGCTTTTCCAATGAAGATTGATGGTCAAGCTCAAATACGAGCTTCTTACGTTTTAAATATTGAAGATTTATTTCCTCTTGCCCAGGAAGTGCGGAATGAACAAAGATCGGCAGTCTTTTTCGGATTGCTTCACTTATGGTGACTCCTCCTGGTTTTGAGACAATCGCATCAACTTCTTCATAAAGTAAATTCATTTCTGAGCGGGAAGAAAGATAGGTTAGTGGTTTAATATGATCTAAATCCCACGAAAGGATTTCATCATAAAGCTTCTTGTTTTTCCCACACAGAACCAAGAACTCTAAGTTTGAGGAGCTTTTTAATTCCTCAGCTAACTTTAAAAGCCCGCCTAACCCGCTATTCCCGCCAGATAATAAGATTTTGGGCCGACCATCCTTGGGTTGTTTTCGCTTAACGGTTTTCGAAATTTCTTCATGGACAGGAATCCCCGTAACAATCATCTGTTGATCTGGAATTTGATATCTTGTGCTGAGTCTTTCTTTGACCTCTTGACTAGGGAGGAAATGGAGGTCGATTCCCTCTTTTCCCCAAACACTATTAATAAAGAAATCGGTATAGACATTAATAATCGGTATGTCGCATTTCCCCTTCATTTTTAACTTACTTAGAAGATAGGAAGGGAACCCATGCGTACAAACAAGTAAATCTGGTTTTTCCTCTGCTATTAATTGCTCCATTTTCTTCAGAAAGAGCGGTTGATACCATTTAAAGGCCTGTTTTTTTGTTGGCGGTACGTAAAAAAAGCTCTTGTAGGCGATATTATAGGTGTCCGGTGCGTATCGAATCCAATTTAAATAGCCCTTTGTGATCACTTTTTCTAACGATTTATTTGTATAACTCAATAAGTCAATTTTTTTCAAACTAATGTCATCTGTATGATGTTTAAAAAGGTCCATTAATGCCTCAGCGACTTGATGATGGCCCGACTGCATTTGTAAGAGTGGTAAAAACAAAATCTTCTTCACTTATTCCATCTCCTGTTCTACTAGAAATCATCCTTAAAAAATAATAATTTCTAAATGACCCTTCCACTGTATCACTCATTTCTAGAAAAACTGGCTTTTTAATGGATTTTTAATCTTCCCTTCAGCTTTTTTTTAGTTTGGTTGAAAAAAGGCAAAAAGCCCGAAAAGATGTCTTTTCAGGTTTTATTTGTGTGTCTATTTAGGTAATTCCTTCTTTTCCCCTTTATATACTTAAAGATCATATATAACGAAAAAAGAAAGAAAAATGCAATTCCTACATATGGAACATAGTCTGGATTTATATGAAATACTTTCCCCGCAAAATAACCCCCAACAATAAAAGGAATGGTCCAGAGGAAAGTGCCTATCATGGAAAAAACCAAAAACCTCCGAAATGGAATGTTGTTGATCCCAGCAAAATATGGGCTTATTTGCCGGATACCTGGCAGATAAAAACCGATCAGGATGGTTTTACGAACATTTGTCGTGTATTTACCAGTTACCTTTTCCCAACGGTCATTAGTAATCCCTGCATACTTTCCGTACTTTTTAATAAACGGGAACCCTACAAATTTTCCGACTGAATAAGCGGCCAGCATTCCAGTAAATGCCCCAAGAATGGAACACAGCATGGCCAGCCCCAATGAGAGCTGATGATGAAAACTCAGCACACCGATTAAAAAGAGCAGCGATTCTTCCGGAGCAGGAATACCGATAATCCCAAACAATAAAAAAAGAAAAATGACAAAGTAACCATATATATTAATATAATTTATTATTGTCTCTACATTCATAGCAGCCTCTAAAAGGTAACTTCTTCTAATGCAATAAATTTTGTTCCCTTTTTAACATTTTCCTGTAAATAAATTTCTAAACACTTTAGCATATAATAGGGCGCTAGCTTATCTGCCCCCCATGTTTCCCCACAATCATGAAGCAGCAACACGGAACCTGCTTCCGTCGCTTGGAGCAGTTGATTAAGCAGACCGTATTTGCCTTTCGCTGCCTTCCAATCACCAAAGATATGCGACCACATAATCACTTTAAATCTCTTACTCAAAAATAAGCTAAAAAGATTAAAGCTTCCCCACGGTGGTCGATAGAAGATTACTTTTTTATTGGTGATTTGATGGATGGCCTGTTCTGTCATTTGTAATTGCCTCTTGAAATGAAAGGGCGTGAGAATCCAGCTAGAAATATGGTTATAATGATGAATGCCAATCGTATGCCCCTCCTGACACATTCGCTTGATTATGTCAGGGTAGGCTTTCACTTTGCTGCCCACCACAAAAAAGGAGGCCTTTACCCCATACTTTTTCAATAAATCAAGCAATTGTGGTGTATATTCAGGATTGGGACCATCATCAAACGTAATGGCGATTGCCGGAGCATGTATCCTTTTAACGATTCTCCGTCCGCTCATTCGAATGAAGATGGTTGGTACTATTGCATAGATAAGGAACAAAATGAATAAAAGCATAAAACTCACAATCAATATTTTAATCACTCAAAAACATTTCCTTTCCATCTTTCCTTAGGCAGGAACAACTCCACTTCTGTCCCCACTCCCTCAGTACTTTTTACGATAATTTCACCTTGGTGCTGCTTCATGATATTTTTTGCAATCGACAACCCTAGACCTGTCCCGCCTGTCTCCCGGCTTCGGGCTTTGTCCACCCGGTAAAAACGTTCAAAGACATTTTCTATTTCACACTCAGGGATGCCAATTCCGTAATCTTTAACCGTAATGATTGTCCATTGTTCCTTTTCCTTTAAATACACATCGATTCTATCTTTACTGTATTTGATAGCATTATCGATTAAGATAATAATTGCTTGTTTTAATTTGACTTCATCGGCTACAACTGAGATGTCAGGTTCTTGATGATGGAGGATGATTTCTCTTTTATAGGCGCTTTTAAGCTGCTTAAAAATAAGCTCACACAAGGCTACTACGTTAATTGATTTTGCTTCTAAATGATTTCCTGATTCTGTATCAGCTAAATCCAAAAACCGCTCGGTCATCTTTTGAATTCTTGTAGCTTCCAAATGAATCGATTCAATCGCATCATGGGCAACCTCTTCATTTTGTAATCCACGTCTAAGAAGGAGGTCAGCATAGCTTTTGATTACCGTGAGCGGGGTTTTTAATTCATGGGAGGCGTCAGAGATAAATTGCCTCTGTTTTTCGAGATTCGCCTCTAATCGGCCAATCATCCGATTAAACGTTACCGCCAATTTTTGCAATTCATCCTTTGTCTCATGTTGGATGATGATTTTCTTCGGAATCCCACTTTTTTCAATATCCTCCATGGTGTTAATCATATTAGAAATCGGCCTCATAATTAGATTCGACAGCCATCTGCCCCCGAGCAGTGATAATACCGCTCCTAAAATCGTACAAAACGCAAGAATGGAAAGTAATAAATCTTTTCCCGTTTCTAATCCGGCTAGTTTCTCTCCAAACTCCAGTGTTCCTACAACTTGTCCATGTGATTGAATCGGCACCCTGACAATCGCAAATTGTTCTTCTTGATGATTAAGTCGAATGGTCCGCCTTTGAGTACCCTTTTCGCTAGTGAATTTCGGTTTTATTATCGCAGCCAATTGCGGATCGTTTGTTACTTGATTCATTATTTTCGCATCCGGCTGAACAATCCTTATAAACGATTGATTCGTTAGATAAGGGGTTAATTTTTCCTTAATAACAGACTGGGAATCTTCCTTGTTTATTTCATTTATCAAGTAATCAGCCTTTTGAAACAGTTCACCATCTTCCATATTGACAGTAATCTTCATAAATGAAAAAAAGACCACCGCATTCACAGCAAGTAACACACAGATAATCCAAGCTGTGGTAATTAGATTAATTTTTGTGGTAATCTTCATTTCTTTAATTCTCCCTTACGGTATAACCGATTCCCCTTACCGTTTGAATAATCGTCGGGTCTGAAAAACCCTCTTCAATCTTCTTGCGTAAATGTCTGATAAATACATCAATAACATTTGTTTCCCCTTCATATTCATATCCCCAAACATCAAGAAGGATGCTTTCCCGTGTGACAATTTTATTTTTATTGGATAGTAAATACACGAGTAGATCGAATTCCTTGGGAGTTAACGTGATCGAAGTCTCCCCTCTTATCACCTCTCGTGTATCAAGATTAACGGTTAAATCTCCTACCGCTAATAAGGAGTCATCCGCTTGTGCGGCCTTGACCGCAATGGAATTTTGACGAAGACATGAGCGAATTCTTGCTAATAATTCCTCAATTTCAAATGGCTTTGTAATATAATCGTTGGCTCCTTGATCGAGTCCGGTAACTTTATCCATTGTCGTATTACGTGCTGTTAATAAAATTACTGGGATTAGGTTATTCTCTTTTCTTAGTTTTCTTAACAGCTCAATGCCATTCATCTCAGGCAACATAACATCTAATAAAATTAAATCAAATTTTTCGTTCAAGGCTGCCTGCAAACCTGATTTCCCGTCATACGCCACCATTACTTCATATCCCTCATAGTCGAGTTCAATCCTTAATATCTTGGCGATCTGTTTTTCATCCTCTACAATTAAAATCCGCTGTTTCATTGTCATCCCTCCTTTTTCATTCATTAGCCTTGGCCGAAAATTTACATATTTGTATAACGAACTATCTCTCTCTAAGATCCAACTCATTCAATTTAGCACTTTTTTTGCTTAGTTTTCTTTTTTTCATTGAATTTTAATCTTTCGTCGATCTCTAGGTTCATGAAAGATTCCTAGTTAACGTCAAAAACTCCTTCATTTTGATGGAAGGAGTTTTATAAGATTTTGGTGTCAGGCACCTATTAAATTTGATTATTTGCTTTTTCTGTCAATAGTTCTTGCAGCGAATGTTTGCGAATCGCTAAGACTAGATCGGCTAGGAAATACAATCCTATCGCTGACCAGACCCATGCCCAATATGGTTCCACATTCCCGTATGTTGAGACAATTACCGGATGGATCCATTTAATACATAGCAGCGACAGCACCATCCAGGCTATTGAAAAGGGGACGCAAATATGACCATGAAGCTGCAGGGGGGTGTCGCTGTAATCCCACCATTTCCGGTTAAAAAGCTTTTGCAGAAGCGCTCCTGTTAAATATTCCACCAAAGTTGGGATGAAGAAACAAATAAATAGGACTACTCCCCCACTTGTTTCTGGTGAAATTAAATAGACCAAGAGCACAGGGGTAATGCCGTACATCGGTTTAAATGGTCCAAAGAGAAAATTCGGCTTAAAAAATTCCCGTTTCGTTATAAAATTATAGCTGTTTTCAAGGAGCCAGCCTAAAAACGAATAAACGGTGAAATAAAAAATAAGCGCGGCTGCTCCATCTAGATTAAAAAGAGTAGGATTTTGAAACTCAATTCCATTCAGCAAGTTAATAATCATGGCTGAACCACCTTTCATGGATAAGAATTTCCCACTTTAGGTTTAACAGCCATGCTTCCAAATATACTAAAAAATCCCTATTTTGTGCTTTTCAAACTTGGGAAAATACGCATTACATAAAATTAAACACAATGTTGATTAATGTTCATTGTGTATATTATAATTCGTTTATTAAGAAAGGCAATCAACAATAAAAAGCTATCTGTCTATTACTTAACACAAACGAATAAAACGTTTATTTTTTCTAAAAAAAATTTTTGGGGAGGAATAGGAATGTTGGAAAAACCAACGGATAAGCGAATTGTACGGACAAAGCGATTGATTCGTGATGCTCTTACAGAGTTAATGGAGGAAAAAGGATTTGAAGGGATTACCGTCCGAGATTTAACACAAAAAGCAGAGATTAATCGTGGAACATTTTATCTACATTACCATGATAAATATGATTTATTGGAGCAAAGCGAAGCAGAGATCTTAACCGATATTCAAAAAATCGCGCAAGAAATAAATCCCCTCGATTTCATGAATTTTAATCGGGCAGATGAACCTTTTCCATTCATTATTACCCTTTTTGAACTTTTCCAAGAGAATTCGAGCTTCATGAAAGTAATACTAGGCCCTAATGGAGATGCATCATTTCAAGGAAAATTAAAAGATTTCATTAAACAAACCTTTTATCAAAATATCATGTCAAAAATAAATACCGATCATTTGCTTGTCCCGGTGGATTATCTTTTCGCTTATGTCAGTTCCGCCCACCTCGGTGTGATTCAGCATTGGTTAGAAAGCGGGATGGAAAAATCTCCACGAGAAATAGCGATGATCCTTTCGCGTATCACATTTTTAGGACCGAGAAACGCTCTTGGTCTTAAACCAAATTTGACTGATGATTAACGTGCAATCTTTTTTCGAAAATAAATATACACTTTGTTGCCCTGTGACTGATAATCAACACATTGTTGTTTTTTGTTTATTGCTTATATCCACATGCGTTGTAAAATGAAATCATAATAGCCATCCTAGGAGGCATGATTGATGAATTCAACCATTAATGTAGAAAGCGTCAGTAAAAGTTTTGGAAAAAAGACTGTCTTAAATGAGGTCAACTTAACGATCGAAAAAGGGCAGTTATTCGGTTTGATTGGACCTTCTGGCGCCGGAAAGACCACCCTTGTCAAAATGATTGTTGGCATGGAAAAGGCGGATAAAGGTTCCATTCACGTGTTAAATAAAAAAATGCCGAACCTTTCCTTACTTCAAGACATTGGCTATATGGCCCAAGCAGATGCCTTGTATGGTGAATTAACAGGAGAGGAGAATCTAAAGTTTTTCGCTTCCCTATTTGGGTTGAATAAAGAAGCGCAGAAAAAACGGCTACAGTATGTCGCCAATTTAGTTAACCTCACCAATGACTTAAACAAAAGGGTAGCAGCTTATTCTGGAGGGATGAAACGTCGTTTATCTTTGGCAATCGCACTAATTCAAGACCCAAAAATCTTAATCCTAGATGAGCCAACAGTCGGAATTGATCCCGAATTGAAATTGTCGATTTGGAAAGAATTCCTCCGCTTGAAAAATGATGAGCAAAAAACAATCATCGTCACTACCCATGTTATGGATGAAGCAGTGAAATGCGATTATGTCGCCATGGTTCGCGATGGACGGATTTTAACAAGCGGTACACCTAATGAATTAAAAGCGTTATACGATACCGATGATTTCGATGAGGTATTCCTGAAGGCTGGGGTGAAACAATCATGAGAGTGTTCGCGTTAGTTAAACGAATCTTCCGGCAGATGTTTCGGGATAAACGCACCTTAGCATTGTTGTTTGTGGCACCACTGCTCATTCTGACCTTGATGTACTTTTTATTTAACGGCAACACCGTCGATCCTAAATTAGGGGTCTCGGGTGTGGATGGTAATCTTGTCAGCGTATTGAAAAAGGCAGACATTCAAGTGAAACAGTATGAAAAAGTCAATTTTCAAACGGTGGTAAATGACGACCTTGATGGATTATTAGAACAAGAGAATGGACGTTTGAAATTAACCTTGCAAAATAACGACCCGTCAAAAGCGAAAGGCTTGCAGATGAAAGTCAGCCAAGCGGTCGCGGCCCAAAGTCAAGCTAAGTTAATTCAGCAAAATCCGGCTGCGGCGGTTTTGGTGCAGCCAAGCGTCGATATTGATTATGTATATGGAGATGCTGACACCGTCTTTTTTGATGTATTAAGCCCGATATTAGTTGGCTTCTTTGTTTTCTTTTTTGTCTTTATTATTTCTGGTATTGGTTTATTGCGTGAGCGGACAACGGGGACCTTGGAAAGATTGATGGCCACGCCGATACGGAGATGGGAAATCGTTACCGCGTACTTGGTAGGCTATGGTATTTTTGCAGTCATCCAAACCATGATTGTGGTATTCTATTCTATTAATGTATTAGATATCGTTCTGGTCGGGTCGATTGGGAATGTGCTTCTCATCAATTTAATTCTCGCATTGGTTGCTCTCTCCCTTGGAATCCTTTTATCAACCTTTGCTGCTTCTGAGTTTCAGATGATTCAATTTATCCCAATCGCCGTGATTCCACAAATATTTTTCGCAGGAATCTTTCCGCTGGAAGGGATGGCCGATTGGTTACAGGCAGTTGCAAAGGTTATGCCGATGTACTATGCAGGGGACGCCCTAAAAGGTGTGATGTATAAAGGGCTAAGTTTTAGTGAGATAAGCGGTGACCTCTTGGCGTTACTCATCTTCGCAGCGATTTTCATTGTGTTGAATATTTTCTCTTTGAAAAAATACCGAAAACTATAACAAAAATAAGGGGAGAGATGATCAGTAATCATCTCTCCCCTGTTCATTTTTAGCGGATTGTTTTTAATGCGCCGCTCCATTGGTTAACTTCATCAAGCATAGCATTTACATTTGTAAGGTGTAATTCAGCTGGTTTGAAAACACTGCCGTTTTCAAAGTCTGTGAATAATGACAAGGTTGGATGTGTACGAACATCCGCTACTTTTTGTTCTGCAAGAATGCCGCGTAAATGTTCAGCAGCACGTGCTCCACCGGTTGAACCATAGCTAACAATACCTGCTGCCTTGTTATACCAAGCCTCACGTGCAAAGTCGATGGCGTTCTTTAATGCACCTGTAATACTGTGATTGTATTCTTGAACAATGAATACGAAGCCATCTAATTCCGCAAGTTTTGTATTCCATTGTGCGATTCCTGGTTCTGAACCGTCTGTTGTACCTAAGAATGGTAAATTAAAGTCTGCGATATCCACGATTTCATAGTTTGCATCGCCGCGTTTGTCAGCAATTCCTTTCACCCATTCCCCAACTTGCGGGCTAACCCGTCCTTGACGTGTGCTGCCTAAAATAATCCCAATGTTTAATTTTGTCATTGTTTTTTCCTCCTTTGTTGAATCACCAAATAGTCTACCTAAAAAACCCATCTTCAACACCACCTATAAAAAATTATTTATATGAAAAATACGTAGTGTTCTGGAATAAACAAAACGCTTGTTTATAGGATTTTTTCCTACAAACATCCTTACCAAGATATTATTAATTAAAGTATTAGTAAATAAAGTATTATTAATTAATATATCTTTAATTCAAAGTAATAATATAATATTTATGGTTTCTTGTCAATCGAATTAACTTTAGATTTTACAAAGATATTATTAATTATTTCTAAAAACCATAAAAAAACCACTTAGCACAGATGGCTAAGTGGTTTTTGGTGTCAGGCACCAACATCATATTTACGATCGTCCTGTACAAAGAGGATGCCTAGTTCGTGGTGGTCGCCTTCGTATAGGGCGCGTTGGACGAAACGGATTTCTCCGTTTGTGTCGAGGACCTCTAGTTTACAATGGGCTCGGTTTTTTTGCAGTGCTTCGTAAAACACCTTTTCATCACGTACCAAGACGCCATTGGCTTTCGTAACCACTTCACCCACCTGTAAATCCATTTTACTTGCGGGTGACTCGGGAATAACCCCGATAATCATCAGGCCCTGATTCTTTTTGGAGAAATAAAACGGGAGATTATCATCCTTCATGCCAGCGAGTAAAATAATAAACTCACGGCCGAGAACAGCCAGAGCAGCGGTTACAATCGAACTGAGCGGGAACCAATAGCCTAGAACAGAAAGAATTGTCACAAACACTCCAAGGAGAATTACCCGGCGGCCATGAAGCTCAATCGCAATCTTAGGAAGCATTCCTTTGACCTGTTGATGAAACCCAATCGCAAATGGAACAAAAATCAGCGAGTACTCTTTGGCACCCAAATGGAAAACGGGCCACCAGTCAAAGGGAAGCTGCAGCGCATTACCTGGAATAAGTAAGAAGATTGGCAGCATCCAGAGACGCTTACCTTCATGTAAACCTACATTTTGACCGCGTTTGCTTTTAGCAAGTTTAGGGGATGTCCCAAAACTTCCATTTTTAAGGATGAGCATCCCTTCTGCGATTAGCATCAACCCAAGCAAAACAACAATAGAAGGATAGATCTTGTCACTTAATGCCGCAAACGACTTCGAGAAAAGCGGGATCGACCAATGATTTTCCGCGATCAATATGATGGAGAAAAAGGCTGCCCCCATCGTGTAGGCAGGCGAAACCCAGCGGACATTTGTTGTGAGTGACCACAAAAATGTAAATCCAGCAATTAGCAGAATCGTTGCGAATGGAACCGTGATTCCTGCCGCAATAACAATTACTGAAATCACAAGACCTATTAAAATGCCTGGCGGAAATAACTGTCGAAGTTCGAAATAGGCATCATGTGCCCGAATATGGAAATTTTTCCGCTCACGTTTCACCCTCCTTACGCCTAAAATCGCTGCAAGGAAAACGAGATAGTATAAAACAGGATGAAGAAATAACTTGCCTGTCCCTTTCAGAAGTTCTACAAGCCATATTTGCACCAATTCCTGTCACCTGCCTCTATTAAAAATTTCTAGTAATCTATTATGGAAAAGTCTCCTAAAGTGTATTTTACCAAATTAACACCATAAAACATATTGCTAGTTTTTAGAAAATGGTAATAATATTGTATCAAGAAAAAAGCGCTGAAGCTGGATTCAGAGAATCACAATTAATTATATAATTTGATATAAAAGAAAAACAGAGGCCTTAGCCCCTGCTTTACTCTTTCGTTATTAATCGCAATGCGGTTTGTAACTGCAGATCGTTTTTCTCTTTTTTCATTTCCGCAATGGCTGCTTCTTCAAGTTTGGATGCGGTCTCTGGACCAATTTTTCCAGTTGGGTCCAGGTTTGCTTGGAGCTGGAATCCTTTAACGGCCATCGTCGTTTCTTTACTAAAATAACCATCCGTCCGGCCTGGGGCGAATCCTAAGCCTGCTAACACTTCTTGGGCATTCTTCACTTGCTCATTGTTCATATCCTCTTCCAATGTCTCTTCCACTTGAATCGGATGGGTGGAGAAAATCGCAGGTTGTTTAATAGCTACATCCGGTTCGATCCCTTTCTTATGAATCCAGTTTCCATCTGGAGTCAGCCATTTAAATAACGTCAGCTTGATGTTACTTCCATCCCCCATCGGCACAGCCTGCTGAACGGTGCCTTTTCCGAAGGTAGTTTCTCCAACAAGTTGGTAACCAACCGCTTCTTGTAGGGAACCGGCAAGAATTTCGGATGCGGAGGCACTGCCTTTGTTAACAAGGACAACCACGGGATACTTCTTCTTCTCCGTAAGATTGGAGAAGTATCGTTTTTTATCGCCATTTCGCTGCTCAATTTGGACATATGGCTTATTCTCCGGGACAAATTCCTTTAATATCTCGCCAACACTATCAAGGAGGCCGCCGGGGTTTCCTCGTACATCAATAACCAATCCTTTAATATGATCGTTTTCTAAGGCGGTTAATTCCTTTTCAAAATCAGCAGCTGTATCCTCTGAAAAAGAAGTTAGTTCGATATAGCCAATTTTTTGGCCATCATGTTCCTTAATAGATGCATGGACCGTTTCAAGAGGAATTTCATCACGTGTGACATCAATGGACAATGGATCTTTCAACCCTTTTCTCGCAATTAATAATTGAACCTTCGTCCCTTTTTTCCCGCGAATCTTGAGGGTTGCCTTATTCAAGTCCAGCCCTTCCACACTTTTTCCATCGACCTTTAAAATTTGATCATTTGGCTTAATGCCTGCTTTTTCAGCAGGAGAACCTTTGAACGGAGAGACGATCACAATTTTCCCATCGACCATGCCGACTTCAGCCCCGATTCCTTCGAATGAGGATTCCAACGTTTGAGTGAATTGTTGGGCAGTCTCCTTGTCCATATAGACAGAGTACGGATCTTTAAGGACAGATAACATCCCTTGAATCGCACCTTCTACCAACTTTTCCTGATCTACTTTTTCAACATACCTGCTTGAAATAAGATCATAGGCATTCTCCACTTTTTCTAGGTCTCCAACCTTTTCCGCCGAACTAACCCCATTATCATTCGGGGTTTTCACTAGGTCGAGTTGATTACTGCCATCTTTATGATTTAATAACTGCATGCCTGCGTATGTGCCCCCCGCCCCTGTCAGGAGCGAACCCGTCATCAATAAGGCAATCCATCTACGATTCATTTCAGGTCCTCCTCAAGTTAAAAATGCCTGTCCTATCTATTTTTCTAAAAAGGCACCAAATTCCTGCCCGATTATTTACATATATGTAAAGAGTGGACGAGATATGATGATTGAAAGGTATAAAAAAAAGAAGAAGCCCGAGGCTTCTCCAATTATTATGGTAATGGAACAATGCCGACAGGATTGATGGCATAACGTTTATCCTGTGTCCATGGTCCTTTATGAAGTTCAAAATGCAAATGCTGCCCTCTTGAGGCACCCGTATTCCCCATCAGACCAATCTTTTGGCCCTTTTTCACACTTGCCCCGCTGCCAACATAACGCTGGGTCATATGAGCATAAACAGTTGTATACACTTGTCCATTAATCGAGTGTGAAACAAAAATACAATTTCCATACGTGCTAGAATAATAGGATCTAATCACCACGCCATTGGCCGCCGCAACGATTGGTACCTTCGTCCCATTGGCAATATCGACACCATAGTGATTCCCATCCCCACGGCCGCCAAAACCAGAACTACGATATCCAGAAGCCGGCTGGGTCCAAACTCCGCTCGTAACATTAGGTGTGCTGTCAGATTTAGGACCACTATCATTTCCACTGTTTGAGTTTGTCGTTCTGCTTCTTTTCGCTTCTGCTTTTGCTTCTGCTGCGGCTCTAGCTTGAGCTGCTTTTTCCATTTGAATGGCCTTTTGAATCGCGGCCTCTTGAGCAGCAAGAAGTTGCTCCTCTTCTTTCAATTCCATCATGCCTTCATGGACTTCTTCTTCCTGGTCTTTAAGGCTTGCTAACATTTTATCTTTTTCTTTCTTTTGTACATTTAATTGCTGATTCATAGTTTTTAATTCTGCTAACATCTGCTCGAGACTAGCTAGATCTTTTTCTACTTTCGCCTGTTTCTGTGCGAGTTCCTGTTTATCGGCCTCATGCCGCTTAATAATTTCTTGGTCAGCCTGCACGATCGTGGCAACTGCATTGGCCCTGTCAATGAAATCGCTAAAGCTGGTGGATCCCATTAACACATCTAAATAATTGACCATCCCGCCATTTTCCTGATAACTGCGGGCCCTGTCCTTCAAAAGGACATTTCGCTTATTAATTCGCTCTTTAATCACCTTTGTTTCCGCTTGAAGTTTCGAAACCTCCGCTTTTGTATCTGTTATCTTTTTGGATTTATCGGCGATTTTTGTGGTTGTATCTTCAATCGCAAAGTCAAGGCGTTTCATTTCACTCTTTACGTCCGCCTGCTGACCTTTTAAGGTGTTGATCTTATCATTCGCTTGATTGATACCTGATTGTATATTAGAACGTTTCTCGTGTATTTTATTTTGTTCACCTTTTAGACTAGAGATTGATGCAGCTTCTGTTTTAACAGAAACTCCGCCAAATATTGTTCCTAGTCCGACCGCTAGTGCAGCGGTGATGGTGATTACTGATTTTTTCATTTCCGATTTCTCCTCCTACCTCTCTATGTACAGGTAAATTCATGTTTACCTGATTATGACGAATGCTGCTGCACGGCACATTTTGAAGGACTCATGCGTCTATCCTAGTTATAGGTCGGATAACATTAAATTAGGAAGGATACGGGTACCATCCTTCCTGAACTGGATTATACTTTTAAGAATTTTCGAACAGACATTAAACTTCCCCAAATTCCTATCAGAGCACCCATAAGAATAAGAATGCCGGAAACTTGATACATGAACGGATCAAATGGAAGTACTTTAATGAAAGTTCCTTCAAGCCGCGGACCAATATAATCATAAGCACGGTAGTAGGCAATGGAAATTAGGATAATTGGTAAAATTGATCCGATTACACCCAGCCATAGTCCTTCTAAGAAGAACGGCCAACGGATGAACGTATTTGTTGCACCTACTAACCTCATAATCTTAATTTCTCTACGTCTTGCAATAATTGTAATTTTGATTGTATTCGAGATTAAGAAAATAGCCGTGAAGAATAAGCCGATAATTAATACAATTCCGACGTTGCGGCTTGCTTTAATAAACTTGAATAATTTCTCCACCTTGCCCTGACCATATTTGACTTTGGCAACATAAGTAGAGTTTTGGATTTGTTTTGCTACTTGCATCGTATCTGTCGGTTTTTTCGTCTTTACAATATAGACATCGTTTAAAGGATTATCCTGTTCAAAAAGTTTAAAGGACTTTCCTTCCTCCCCAAGACTATTTACTAAATTGTCTAGTTCCTGCTGTTTCGAGGAGAAGGTGACACTTTTTACTTCAGGTATACTTTCAATCTCAGTTTTAAGTTTTTGCTGATCTTGAGCGTTTGCAGCGACATCAATATGAACGCGAATTGACACGTCATCTTCTATCGTTTCTGCTACTCTATTAAGATTCATCATAATAACGAAAAAGACACCAACTAAAATCAGGGTAACAGTAACAGCACTTACCGATGCAAAAGTCATCCAGCCATTTCTGCTGATATTCTTTAAGCTATCTCGTGAGTGACGGCCAATGGTTCTAATTTTCATAACCGTATTCACCTCTTTCATCATCACGCACGATTTTACCGCCTTCAATGGCAATTACTCGTTGCTGTAATGTATTAACAATCTCTCGGTTATGGGTTGCCATAACGATCGTCGTTCCTCTTGAATTAATCTCTTCAAATATTTTCATAATTTCCCATGATGTTTCAGGGTCAAGGTTTCCAGTAGGCTCATCCGCAATCACGACTTTCGGGGAATTGACAATCGAACGAGCTATCGAAACACGCTGCTGTTCTCCGCCTGAAAGCTCGGATGGCAGCATTTTTATTTTATGCTTTAAGTTAACAAGATCAAGAACTTCCATCACTCGTTTTTTGATCACTTTCGGCTGGGCTTCGATTACCTCTAAGGCAAAGGCAACATTTTCATAAACAGTTAATCTCGGAAGCAGCTTAAAATCCTGAAAAACAACGCCAAGATTCCGTCTGAAAATCGGGACCTTTTTCATTTTTAATTTGGCCAAGTTCACACCATTCATAGTGATGGTCCCAGAAGTCGGAACTTCCTCACGATACATCATTTTAATAAATGTCGATTTTCCGGCACCACTTGGTCCAACAACATAGACAAATTCGCCCTGGTTGATCCGGACGTCTATCCCATTAATGGCCGAAACTCCATTTGGGTACTTTTTATAAACATCTTGTAGTTCTATCATTTTTTATCACCTTTATTTAAAGACATTTCGAATTTTATTCGACAATAATCTTTTTTATTTGCAAAATGGACTCGGATAACAAAAAAATATGTGCATAATTTCGCATATTTCTATTATAACATCATAAATTGTTAAAAAAAGCGGTAAAAATATTACAGTTTCTTTTCAAAGAATTACAAAACCCGACAAATTTCTCATTTAGGGTAAAATAAAAACGTCCTGTTTTTTCAAAACAGAACGCTTCCCGAGTCTATTATTTTTTCGCTGCAAGCCATTCAGCAACTTTGTTAGCATCATCGCCAGTTATTACTTTTGCAGGCATTTGCCCTTTACCATTTTTAATAATATTCAATATTTCGTCCTTAGAATACTTTGAGCCAACCTTGGTAAGATTTGGTCCCATACCACCTGTTAGATCGCCGCCATGACAGCTGGAGCATTTCTGATCAAAAATCTTCGCTGCTTCATCACTGCTTGCTGTTTCCGTTCCAGTGTCTTTATCTGTGTCTTTACTTGTGTCTTTATCTCCGCCTCCACAGGCAGCCAGCCCCATTACTAATGCAGTTCCCATCAAAAATGTAAGCAATTTCTTTTTCACGTTGTTACCCCCTTCAGAAAATATTACCATCATTGCCCTATTATACCAATCCTATGGCCGTTTGAAACCCTCACCAAGCACTTCAGCAGCATCCATAACAACGACAAATGCAGATGGATCAAGTGCTCTGACCAATTGTTTCAATTTTGTGAACTCTGATTGATCAACCACGCACATTAGAACTGGTCGTTCATGGTCAGTAAAACCACCATATGCTGATAGTTTTGTCACACCACGGTCAATTTTATTCAAGATTCCCTCACGAACTTCTTCTTGTTTACCCGTAATAATCATTGTCATTTTTGATCGGCCGAAACCGACCTGAATTAGATCGATGGTTTTGCTTGTTACATAAAGAGCAATCAATGCATACAATCCTTTTTCAATATCAAATACAATCGCAGCAGCAAGCACAATTAAACCATCGATTATGACGACGCATCGTCCTAGAGAAAAACCTGTATATTTATGAATAATTTGCGCTGCCAGGTCCGTTCCGCCTGTCGATGCTCTTCCTCTAAAAACAATGCCCAGTCCAAGTCCGACACCAATTCCCCCAAACAAAGCCCCAAGGAGGGCATCATTTGTCCAAGGATCTAAATTCCTTGTAAAAAAAACGACTAATGGTAAAAAAATCGTTCCCGCTAGGGTTTTCACACCAAACTGCTTTCCCAATAAAACTACACCAGCTATAAATAAGGGGATATTAAAAGCCCACTGAACATAGGCCGGTTCCCACCCGAGCACTGCTTTTAGAATCGTACTAATACCGCTTACTCCACCTGAGGCTACTTGGTTGGGAAGTAAGAAAACATTAAAGGTTAATGCAATGATTGCCGCACCAATTAATACAAATAGATAATCGATAGCTATTCTCGTTTTAGGATAGGTAAGTGTTAAATTGCTTAAGATATTCATAAAGCTATTCTCCTCAAAATTTATATACTTTCTATATAACCGAAAGTGAGTATAGCATGGGTAAATATTGGTGTAAATGGCAGTAAGTTGACGTGGTAAAGGATTAAATTTTCCTCTTAGCATTTGCCAGTTAAGTGGTTTTTATTAGGTCTTAGAGAGGTTAGTGATGATATCATAGAGAAGGCAAATGATTTCAATAAAATAAGCCTCTGCCGAATTAGTCGGCAAAGGCTATAAATATGTCCAATTTATGAAATTCTTGATCTGAGATACGCATTAATAAACTGGTCCAAATCCCCGTCCATAACTGCCTGAACGTTCCCGCTTTCTGTGCTGGTTCTGTGATCTTTCACCATCGAATATGGATGGAAAACGTAAGAACGAATTTGACTTCCCCAGCCGATTTCTTTTTGTTCGCCTCGTATTTCCAAAAGCTCTTGCTCTTGTTTCTCAATTTCCAATTGATACAGCTTGGCTTTTAGCATTTTTAGGGCTGCCTCGCGGTTTTTAATTTGTGAACGTTCCGCTTGACATGTAACCACCACACCTGTTGGCAAGTGGGTAATCCGGATGGCCGAATCGGTCGTGTTAATATGCTGTCCGCCCGCACCTGTCGCCCGATAGGTATCGATTTTTAAATCTTCTGTCCGGACTTCAATTTGAATGTCATCATTGAGTTCAGGCATGACTTCACAGGAAACGAAAGACGTATGACGACGGCCTGAGGAATCGAATGGAGAAATCCTTACCAGACGGTGGACCCCTTTTTCCGCTTTTAAATAGCCGTACGCATTATGCCCCTTAATCGCAAGCGTTACACTCTTAATCCCCGCTTCATCTCCGGGCAAGTAATCAAGGGTCTCCACCTTAAAGCCCTTTTTCTCCGCCCAGCGAGTATACATCCGCAGCAGCATCGAGCCCCAGTCCTGTGATTCCGTACCGCCCGCACCCGGGTGAAGTTCCAGTATGGCATTATTCTTGTCATACTCCTCACTAAGAAGAAGCTGTAGTTCAAATTGACTCAAACGCGCTGTTAGCTGCCCGAGTTCCTCTTCCAACTCTCCACGCAATTCTTCATCATTTTCTTCTTTGACAAGTTCATAGGTCAATTCCAAATTTTCAAAGCTGCTATTTAGATCATAAAATTCATTGACCTGATCCTTTAATCCATTTGCCTCACTAATGACGGTTTGTGCAGCCTGCTGATCGTTCCAAAAATCAGGTTGAAGCATCTCATCATCTAATTCAGCAATTCTTGCTTCTTTATTCTCAAGGTCAAAGAGACCCCCTAAAGTCCGCTAATTTCTTAGCTGATTTTTCAAGTTCATTACGAATTTCTGCTAATTCCATTGTCTTCACCTCTATAAAAATTACCTATATCGCATTTTATTCCGAAATCAATGTTCAGTTCCTTAACTATTATAGCGTGATATGCGACTAAATTTCAAAGTTTGGTCGTTAAAAAGTTTATGCCTTTGAAGATTGTTGGGTTGTCATAATGTTGAAAAAACAAAAGTAAAAAACGAGCGGAGTGTCCGCTCGTCTCAGACTGTCGACAAATCCGAAGGATTTCGGGTTTTAAATCGACAGTCTTTTTTGTTTGCTACATTAAACTAGTCTGTTGATTTCCGTTCCAGGCGGCTTCGCTTTCCGCGGGCGGTTTCGGGGGGCCTCCTCGACGCCTTCAGCGTCTGCGGGG
>NZ_NUZU01000064.1 GCF_002567005.1 Bacillus sp. AFS073361 | reverse complement strand
CCAATTTCGTTCTGAAATCCTGCTCCAAACGGCATATCGAATAATAACAAATAGAACAACTAAACAAACAAAAGACATTAAATATTGAAAGCGGACAATCCCTATTACATAGTAATTCTTCATAAATGTTCACTACTTCAACATTACCATAAATCGGTAAAAAAGTGGGAGATATTTAAATGGTTCTTCTTAAGCTAACCTGCCCGTTACTTAAAGAAGGTAAGCCACCTTGATGGCAGTTGGTTCTTCAACTCTTGCACCCGATAGCTTAAGTATATTCCTTCACAATCTTCGTTTAAATATGAAAAACTATCCTATAACTAAAAGTTTCTATCCAACAAAATCCCCATCTGTTCTGCCACAACTTGAGTTGGTTCAGATAATCCATTGGTAATCCACGCTGTTACTAACTCTACTATTGCTGCTCCAAAAAATTTAAGAATTAAATCCTTATTTAATCCTTGATTCTTTCCTTCGGTCACATCTACTTCACCCTCTAACTCCTCAATCACAAATTTTAGGAAATGACTACGAAAAGTAGTGGCTCCTTTACTTGCTAGCATGGTTGAAAAGAATGAAGAATTACGTTCAAAGTATTCAAACCACATCAGATTTCCCTCGACAAAATTCAAATCAGCTGCCGATTTGCACAGTTTCCTTAATTCGTTTATATGTTCTTCAATGAGCTTATCCAGTAAATCATATTTATCGATGTAATGATCATAAATGGTTCTTCGACCGACGTTTGCCTTGTCAGAAATATCTTGTATCGTAATATGATCAAAACTTTTTTCAGACAACAGTTCAATAAAAGCCTTTTTTATTGCTTCTTGAGATTTTTGTACTCTTCTATCTACTTTAGGCATTGTTGTAATCACCGAGCTTTCTTAAAAGTTATCGTACAAATTTAATCAACTTGTGCAGTAACGCACAAATCACGGCATTTTGATTATTGCAGTTACCCTCTATTCATTTTATATTATATACAGATGTGCGATAGCGTATCAATATGCGATTTATTAACACATCAACTTTTACTACTTTTGAAATAATTAAAGAGTTAATTGATTTCATAGAGGAGGTTTAATAATGAATCGTGTTGAAAGGAATTTATCATGTCTAATATTCAAAATAAAGTTGTCATTATTACTGGTGCTTCATCTGGAATTGGAGAAGCTACTGCTAAAGAACTTGCATCTAAAGGTGCAAAATTGATACTCGCAGCTCGTCGTGAAGACCGATTAAAGAAATTACAAGATGAGATTCAAACAAGTGGCGGACAAGCTATTTATAAAGTTACAGATGTGTCTTCTCGTCAACAAATGGAAGAACTTGCTGCGTATGCTCTTAAAGAATTTGGAAAAATTGATGTACTAGTCAACAATGCTGGAATCATGCCACAAGCGTTTCTTGCTGAAAATAAAGTTAACGAGTGGGATAAGATGATTGATGTAAACATCAAAGGTGTTTTGTATGCTATTGCTGCTATCGTTTCATCTATGAGACAGCGTAAATCAGGTCACGTTATTAATCTTTCTTCTGTAGCTGGACATAACATTTACCCAGGCGGAACGGTTTATTGCGGTACAAAATTTGCAGTAAAAGCCATTTCTGAAGGCTTGCGTCAAGAAGAAGCGATGAGTGGCACGAATATCCGTGTAACCAATGTTTCTCCTGGTGCTATTAGCAGTGAGCTCTTAGAAACGAAACGACAACCGACCCAACCATGAAAGCAGGCTTAGAGGACTTTTATCAAGTAGCCATTCCTGCAGAAAGAATTGCTAAGACTATCGCTTTTGCAATCGAACAACCAGAGGATGTTACAATCAATGAATTAATTGTCCGTCCAACTGTTCAAGTCGGTTAATAATAATAAAATTTATTGGAGGAATTAAAATGGTAAAACATGAAGAAGTAAAAAATGGAGTTATTTTCCCAGCTGGCGAGAAAAATGATGCATACGCACAATACTTTGTGGGACAAAGTTATCTTCAAGGATTAGTTGCTGACCCTAAAGTGAATGTTGGTGTTGGAAATGTAACTTTTGAACCTGGATGCAGAAATAACTGGCATATCCATCGTGATGGATTCCAGCTTTTATTGGTAACTGGTGGCGAAGGATGGTATCAAGAAGAAGGAAAGCCTGCTCAATTCTTAAAAGCTGGCGATGTTATTGTCACTCACGATGGTGTGAAACATTGGCATGGTGCAGCAAAAGATAGTTGGTTTGAACACATTGCAATCACTGCAGGTAAGCCGGAATGGTTAGAACCTGTCGATGATGAAACCTATAACAAATTGTAAAAAACTAACGCATCGAATCATTGATTCGATACGTTTATTATAACGGTCGTATGGCAGAAAAATATTGAAGTGGTACAGTCGTTACCTTAAGCTAAGAAGTTATTAAAAATGCAGCGATTAAGTTGATGATATGTATATTAGACATGCTGACTTAACCAACCTTTTATAGATACTCAACAATTTTGATTGATTTGTTGAGTAATCAACGAATTGCATTAATTTAACCATTGAATACATTCATTTCTCTTTATGATATTAAACAGATGTTGATTAATGAATTATCATTGATTTTTTTAAGGGTTATATGGTTAGGTCATGACCTTAAAATTGAACTTGCATAAAAAAATGTGGGGAAAGGAGATGGTTAATATTCGTATGGACAGGTTAAAAATATATTCTTTGCTGTCAGTTGCTTTGTTGATCTCATCAGGTCCTTTGATTGCCGCAAACATTCCTGCAATCGAAAAGGAATTTCCGACAGTAAATCCAACCCATGTAGGGCTGTTAACAACCATTCCTTCACTGTTTGTCATTTTAGGTATTTTAGTTGCGAACCGTTTGGAACTATGGATTGGAAAGAAAAGAACGATATTGATTGGTTTAATGCTTGTTTTTTTTGCAGGGGTTTTTCCGGTACTAAAACATGATACCTTTTCGTTTTTATTTCTTTCACGCTGTTTCTTTGGTTTAGGAATCGGTTTATTCAACCGCTTAATCATTCAAATGATTAGTGATATATTTCAGGATGATCCCCGCAGAAAAGCAGCTGTAATTGGATTGGAAAGTGCCTTTGAAGGATTGGGCGGCATTTGTTTGACGTTTATAGTGGGGCAGTTGTTGAAAATCAACTGGTATACATCGTTTCTTATATATACTCTGGCGCTTCCAATTTTTCTGGGATTCCTTTTCTTTGTTCCGAATGATAAGAAGAAGATGGCAAAAAGAAAAGCAGAACTAAAAGGAACGGAATCGGACAGCCCCAACGACGTAGGATCCTATCGCTCGGTCTTTGGTTATGGTATTTTGCTTTTTGTGATTGTAACCATTTTTATTAATTACAATATTCAGGTTACCCCACTGCTTTTAGAAAAACACATTGGCAATGCAACTATTGGCAGCAATAATCTTGCCTTCATTGGTTTAGGCGCATTTATTGCCGGTTTTTCATTCGGTAGAATTTTTCAACTGCTGAAGGATTATATCATGCCAGTTGCACTTTTATTTCTCGGAATTTCTATCTATATCACGACTATTTCAGAAAGTATCGTACTCACGACATTTTGTTCAATGGCTATTGGCTTTTCCTTTCGTTGTTTGATGCCATATTTGTTTCATACATTTACGCAACAAAGCAAAAAAATGGCAAAGCTTGGAACAACAATGGTGTTAGTTGCTTATAACATTGGTGCTACCCTATCTCCTTATGAGGGGACAGTGGTTTCTAAGCTATTAAACTTTCATACTGTTCAGTCTTTGTTCCTTTCAAATTCAATTATCATTATTTTGATTTCCCTCATTGTTTTGGGAGTTGTTCTTAAAAAGGCAAAAATGAGCAAAGTTCAACAAAGAAGTTTTTAGTTTACCGTTTATAACTATGGGGAAATTTGTTTCTTTTCTATAACTTTGTGAAGGAATGTACTTAAACTAAACTGCCACGTTAGCTCAATAAAAAAAGCTGCCTCAATGACAGCCGTGTTCTTCAACTCTTGCACCCGTTACTTTAAGTACATCTCTTCACAATCTCAATGGAGTAGAACCTATTGATACATAATTAAATCACCTTTAAATTAGACTTCATAATGCCTCATAAGACTTGTATCAAGCAAGTTTATAACGGAGTTCCATAAAACTTGGATTGGATATAATACCTTTCTCCATATTCATTACTTAAAAAGCCCAAATTATAACTTTTTATATCTATTAGTTCCTTAAAAATGTTAAGAATACTGCAATTCCAGTCAATATTATGGTTTTTATATGGATAATTATCACTGTTGGGATTGAACGTATGAATAAATACTGCATCTTGTCCAGCGTCATTCAAGTTAATTAACACCCAAGATTGGTATGGTTTATTAAATGTTTCAAGTTCCTTTAATAAGTTATTGTATAAAGCCAAATGTGCTTTTACATGTTCTTTTCTAAATCTCACACTATCATTACCAATTCCCCAAAAATCAAGATGTCTATGCCAAAAATCGAACCACCCATCAAGTTGAATGTCACATGTATTTACTTCTGTTTGTTTCCATAGTTCACGAAAATAACGTTTCTTTCCTCGGAATTTTTTCAATATATACCTCCTAAAGAAATTGAAATCTACAATGTCATTTTCGACAGATATATCCTTGTTCAACAATCCTGCACGTTAGTACAATAGCACCTAGCCAAGATACTCTTTTAAATTACCTTTATCCCACTCAATTATTAACATTTCAACATCAAATCCAAAAATTTGAGGTTTACTGACTAATCGTTTTAGTACATCTTTCGCCTTTGCTTCCTTTACCGAAAGTAAATGCGTGGCAGAACAATATTTAACATAGTCATTTGAGTGTTCCAGCAACTTTTCTAATTCATCAATCCCATTGCTTCCAAGACTTTTTAATGTTTTAAAGTTTTTGAAATTCTTATCAAATAATCGATTTGTTCTTCTTGAATTTTCGACAACCTCAAATGCAGCTACACCATATTCAATTGCTGATTTTATACATTTTTCTACCAAAGTATTAATTTCCACAGATACACCTCTCCAAAAATTCTATTTGCTTATTTCCTAATTCACTATCCTTATTAAACAATCCTGCTCCCTTAGTTCAATAAGAAAATGTGTTCCGAAGCAGCCTCGAACTTGAACTCAACTCCCCGTTATCGGAACAAGAAAAGAGCTGCCGCAGCACCCCTTTGCTATACAAAAGAACCATTTAGTGACTTTTTTCAATCTTACAAATCCACTTATAATAATTCAGTAAAATAACCAACAAAATAGGGTCAACAAGAAAAGAATACTTCAATTTCCACCACCCATAATTGAAATATCCCCAAGGTTCTGGAAGTAATGCTATTAATTCATAAAACAACATAAAAACTAACCAGTAAATATAATAAAGTATTCTTTTTAATAATGGAGAGTTAAACGGATACCAATTCAAAAACATCATATTTATAGGTGGTAAAAGTATTGTGAGGGTAGGTAAAGATGCCCAATCAACATCTTTTGTAAAGTACCAATAACCTTGGTATTTGTGGTCAATATACAAATCAGCAATCCCCTGTAAAATAATAGTAAATGACCAAATATGAACAATTTGATTTTTAGTCAACTGCTTGTTAGTTTTAAAAGCAATTATATTAAAGAGAAAAACAGCAATAAAAAGTCCAATCATAAAAAAATCCTTTTTTTATTTACTTTTCTCTTATCAAAGTTCAATTATTCTGTCATTATTACTTGTTGAGCTAACCTGCCAGTTAGCACAAGAAGATTGACTTATAAAAGTGGTAATGTGGCACTTATTAATTCACCTTGCTGATTTAGATATTCTAAAACACTTTGTATATCCTCTACATTGTAACTTCTAACAACTATCATATGTTTTATGTGGAGTCCTGGAGGATGTATATCAGGTTTCTGTAATGCATTTTTTAATCGTTCTGGGGTGAATAGAATACACCATCTTTCACTTCCGTCACTCATTTTCATACTGATTTCTATCCAATTGGTTTCATTAGCGTCATTTGATACTTCATCATCAAACTTCCAGCTTATTAAATCTATGATGTCCTCACTATTCACATTAAAGAGGGATAATGGAAACCATCTTAATCGTCCATTGTCGCATTTAATACGAACCATTTCTTTATCATTATTTATATCAATTACTTTGTATGAGTTTCCTCTTGTTAATCCATCAGAGTATACACCAGGGGTTCGACAAAGGATATTGTTATTTATCATAAGACCTCCTTATTAAACCTGAATAACTATAATTTATCATATCACGTTATTAAGCTAACCTGCCCCGTTAGCGGAATAAGAAAAGCGACTGTTCTTATTGAACAATCGCACCCGTTAGTGAGCAAAAAATATTTTTAAGTTTCCTCATCCCTATACCATATCAATTTACATTATTCGTAAGGCTCTTCATAATTGACGACATAAATATTCCCTAATGAATAATCAAATGTAAGCTCCCAAGCTTGCGGTATCTTCATTCGTTTATATATAGAGATAATCACACTTCTTCTTTGTTTCTCAAGTTCCTGAAATTTAAGCAGGAATTTATCAAATTCCTCAACAGTAGAGACCGAAATACTGATATGTTGAAGTGCAGCATCAAGTGCATCTACTTCCATTAAATGTTTGATATCTTCTTCAGTTAATTTTCCCATTAATGTGCCGTCAATAGGTTTATTTTCATTTACGTTTTTCATAGATTCTTCCCCTTTGTAATAAGAATTTTCAAAGCTTTCAGGTACGAAACTTTTTGCATTATAGAGAATCCCATCATGATTAGGCAATATATATGTATCTGACCTCCACTGCAAACCATATTGATTGTATAACGGTTCCCATACAGCATACCTCTTTTTTTCAAATTTTTCGGCTAACACTTCGATGTGTTGAACTAACTCCTGACTTGGATTTACCAACATTTTTTGTAATTTTCTAAACCCGTTAATCTTTGCAGAGAAAGATTGATATAGTGGAAAAAAACGCTTATTTTCTTCTTCTGTTAACCGACAAACAATCGTTCCGTATTTCGGGATAAAACGGCTCATTCATCTATCCAACTCCTATTAAAATTATATTAGCCTCTTTAATTACCTCCCTGTTTTTTGTTGAAGATTTTATTATCATTATTCTCGATAACACTAAGGCATTATTCCAACTAATCCAAGTAAAAAAGGAATTGGGGGGATTATATTATAAGCATTCATTTGTAAGACCTTTCTTTATCATTGGTGGGTTAATACAATAATAAGAGAAAACATCTTCTTCAACTATCCTGCCCTTTAGTTGAATAACAAAAAAAGCCGGCAATAGCAGCCAGCCCTTCAAGTTATTACTCTTCCATAAAAATACGTGCATAGTATTCCGTTTCTTCATCTAATTTGTTATCTTTTCTCATTTCCTCAATCGTTTCTTTTCGGTCGTCTTCAATCACTTGAAAACTTCCTGATACATTTGTTGTTTTCCCTTTGTCCTTATTCATACTTTTACTCCTACATTTCTTTTTATTTGTATTACGAATTCATTTCCGTTTTATTTTGTGCTTAATTTATTGCTTTATTCGAATGACCCTTAAGGGTTCTTCTTAAGCTAACTTGCTTTGTTAGCACAAAAAGAAAAGTTTAGCTTAAGAAGACTTTTAAAGAAACGGAAAGCTAATTCCCCATATCCCAGCAACAATACATAAGATTCCTCCGACTAGAAATAAAATTTTTAATGAACCAAAAATTAAAAGATAAGGCAAATTGAGTTATATACCTAACTTGGTCATAAGTCTTGTTGTTGTAGAAGCGTTCCCGTGTTGCGTGAAAAAACATATATATTGCTAAAAATCCAACCGCCAAAATAAATGTATCCGCATAAAAGTCATTTCCCATTCAATTAGCCCCACACCACTTAAATATTCTAATTATGTAAATAAGCTTACTCAAAGAGTAAGCTTAACCTCTATAAACACTATCACATGTTCCAGGTTTCGGTTCATAAAAACAATGTTCTTTAAATGCACCAGTATGAGGTTGACCGTACCATGTTGGTGGACATGGAGCATGTGGATTAAAATACCATAGAGCAAACTTAGCTGGATGATCTCTCCAACCATTTATATTTTGTTGCGCTAACCTTCTTTCGGAAGTTCTTGATCTTTGATAAAATACATTCCCTTTTTGCACTGCTTCAAAAGAAAAATTTCCTCCTTGTACTTGAAATATTACATCATGAATATTGCCTACACTTTTAAAATCTAAGCATTGTGCGACAACACGATTTATTATTACATTTCCAACATATAACATTCCTTGCTGTCCTTCGCCTTCCGCTTCTGCTCTCATCATTCTTGCCATTTCATCTAATTCATGACTTCTAGCCCTTACTCTTGCCACTTCATCACCCCCAAAAATATAGTATGAAAAAAATCCTACATTCATGTCATTATTTATATAATAGAGTTGCTTAGTTACCATTATGCAAATATACTCCCTGTTACTTGAATAAGAATAAATCGATCCTTCATTATTGAAGCATCGCATCCGTTAGTGAAACAAGGTTCAAACTTCTTCTTGATATATTTCTAATATTATCGGCTTTAAATTCAAAGGTATTTTAAACTCCTGAAGGTTTTCTATATGAGTTAAAAAATCATCTATATCATCATAATCCATTGACCATTCTTCTACCTCTAACTTCCTTAACTCAAAAGTTGGTTTAAATAAAAATTCACAGTGAAGTTGTTCCATCTGAGAATACTCGTCTTCTTCATAAATAGTAAACTGACGTACAAAATCAAAATGAAATAGTTCCTCTCCAGTAAAATCATACACACCACATTGAAATAGAATCTCTTTATCTTCTTCTCCCTCAACTGGTTCTTTACAAAAATTCTTAAATGTTTCCCAAACTTTTTTTATATCTTTGGAATCTATACCAACCTTATCTTTAAGGTAACTTTCAGCATTTTTGACCGTAATCATTCCAACACCTCCGATATTATTATGGAAGTATTTTTATTAAACTAAACTACCCACCACTCACCCCACCGTTAGGTGGGACATAGATTTCCTCTATGTTCAATTTTTAGACCCTTACATTCGGAAATTCGTCAGTTCCTTTCCAAGAAACTATTCTCACCATATCTAGTTTTCTCCTGTTTATCACGTTGAAAGCGTTTATAACAGAACTTCTCCCGCTGGCCCGATTGTTGAAAATAAACAGACCGTCCTCTTTTGCTATTCTGCTTTCTTAGTTCATTGAATATCGGGTATTTACACATTTTTTGTGGCCGTTACATATAGTACATTAATGAAATTGCCTATGGGGGAATCTGAATGATAATACATGTTGTCAGCAGTGGTGAGACGCTTTGGCAAATCTCTAACCGTTATGCCGTTAGCATGAGTTCCATTGTACAAATAAATGATCTCCAGAATCCAAATCAATTAGTGGTTGGCCAGGCGTTAGTAATTCCAAAACCAGGAACTACCCACATCGTAAAATATGGGGAAACATTATGGTCGATTGCCCAAAAGTATGGTGTTTCGATTTCAGCGATTGTTCAATCCAGCAACTTAACAAACCCGAATCTTTTATATCCGGGAACCACACTCTACATTCCAGCCATTACACATATCGTCCAACCTGGTGAAGCCTTATGGCAAATTGCCAATCGATATGGAACCACTGTTCAAGCTATCATCAATGAAAATCAGATTACTAACCCTAATTTGATTTATCCTGGACTGCAGCTGGCCATTCCAAGAACAAAACCAGCGATTGAAGTGAATGCTTATACCTATCAACCGAGTGCAGGAGCCGTCCAAACCCTTAATGAAATTGGCCATTTGTTAACGTACTTTAGTCCATTCGCCTACCTTATTGCAGAAGATGGAACGTTAAATCCCGTCAAAAATGATGAGGAAATGGTTAAAGCGTCATTGTCTAAAAATGTCGTGCCCATGATGTCAGTTACCAACTTTACTTCCACCCAGGCCGGATCAAATGTGGCACATACCATTTTGGCTACTCCAGAAATAAGAGATAAGGTCCTCACCAACATTCTCCAGGTCATGGATAGCAAAGGCTATAAAGGAGTTAATATAGATTTTGAGAATGTATTGCCGGCAGACCGTGAGGTATACAACCAGTTCCTACAGCTGGCAGTGGACCGCCTCCATCCAAAAGGATATTTTGTTTCAACTGCACTTGCACCAAAGGTGGGAGCCACTCAAGCCGGTCTCTTATATGAAGCCCATGACTATGAAGCGCACGGGAGAATTGCCGACTTTGTCGTGCTGATGACATATGAATGGGGATACCGCCTCGGTCCTCCGCAGGCCATCTCTCCTATAAATGAAATGAAGCGAGTAGTGGAATATGCATTATCCGTTATGCCAGCTGATAAAATCTTTTTAGGCTTCCAAATTTATGCGCGGGACTGGAAGATTCCTCATGTTAAGGGCCAAGAAGCCGAAACTTTCAGCCCACAGGAAGCCTTAAGACGTGCAGTAAAATATGGAGCTGCCATTCAATATGATGCTACCACCCAATCTCCATTTTTCCGTTACGTAGATGAAAAAGGGCAGGGTCATGAGGTGTGGTTTGAGGATGCACGAAGTGCACAGGCCAAGTTTAATATGGTCAAAGACTATAACCTCCGTGGGATCAGTTACTGGGCATTGGGTTATCCATACCCAGAGAACTGGGCTTTATTGAGGGATAATTTTTCGATTAAAAAACTGATGTAACAATGATAAAATTCAAATCGAGCAGAATCATTCTGCTCGATTTATTAGTAAGCGTCAAATAGTTCCCACCTATTAACAGAATTTTCTCTAAGAGATTTTCTCCTCAATTGAAAATATTTAGGTAGGTTTTTTATTGTACAAATCAAAGTTGCTTAACGAATGGAAACTTTTAATATTATAAAGGACAAGATTCCTGAAGAGTTTTGCAAAGTATAGTATTTATTTAAAGATATCCAAGTTTTAGCGTCAATTTTACAATACATACAACAATGGTAAATCGTTTAAAAACAATTAAACACTATTAGCGGGTTTATTTCATAAAGAACTGAAGGAAACTTATTTTCATGGTAGTTAAAGTAGATCAATAAATTTCATTAGCATTTGGTGATAAGTTTTCTATATGCTTTAAATACTCCGTAACACCATTATCTTGTTCATATGGATATTCATAATTTAAACTATCTGCAACATATTTTGCTGTACTACGAAACAACTGAGCCATTGTTAATAATGCTTTCCAGACACCATCATAACTCCCATCAGCATAAGTAGAAAGAAGTTCCTTCCAGATTTCCTCTGGAAGAAATCTCTCTAGATATTTACCGCTTTTACCTATGCTTACAGAAAAGTCAGTTTGAATACCTACCTGCCATTCCAGCATTTTGATTAACATAGGTCTAACAATAACATTAAGATGTTCCTGTGCATAAAGAATTTCCTTCCTCCATAAACCCTTTGCTACGTAAGTGGATACCCACCAAAATTCATTACAACAATCTGCATAGAATTCAGCAGATGGACGTTTTACCCAATAATCCTCATCCGTAGGAGGAGGAATTGCAGGGAGGCAATGATCCTTATCCATCAATATAATTGTTAGCTTATCCTCTTTACAATATTTGTCTTTTTCGTTTAAGGGAATTAACGTCAGATCAATACGATTTCCATCTGTAAATTGCATTAGATAGGAGAATCGACTACCCAATGATGGCGAAAACATCGACATAGCCATAGGTGTTTGCATAATGATTCGTTTACCAAAAACCTCTATCCAATTGTGATTCCGTGAAAAAGAATCCATTTCGGTTACAAGATAAACAATATCAAAATCCTGAAACATATCTTTTGAAACATTAGGATTTGTTCGTGAACCATTCATTACTACTGCACGAATTCGTTCATCTTTTTCTGCTGTGTCCAGAATTAAAGCTATCATTTCTTGTTCAGTACGCATAGATCTTTATCTCCTTTTCATTAACAATGAGTTTAGCATGTTGGATTCCTCGAATTACTATAAATTCTCTGATTGATTGTCATTTCCTTCTATAACTAAACTGCCATGTTTCTTGAAAAAGAATAAACTTATCCTTCGAAATTAAAGAATCTCAACAAGTGTTATTCTTTTAAGTATTCATTTAAACTTCTCATTACCTCTTCCAAAGATGTGATGGATAATAAGGTATCAAAAGGTTCCTTATCTGTTGCAAAAGACCGCTGCAACGACCACTTTCTTCAACACTTGCACCCGTTAGCATTGTTTATTTTGATACCCATTCGTATTGAATATCAGGTAAATTTTCTTCATTTTCGTGTCCTCTACCAATGATTTTAAATCCATTCTTTTCATAAAATCGTTGTGCTTTTTTATTTACTTCAAATGTATATAATGTTAATCTCCTACTTGATTTGGCTTTTACTTTATCTAGTAATGTTTGACCTATACCCATTCCTTGATAATCTATATGAATATAAAGTTGGCTTATTTCCGTTTCATTAGAAGCAATCATTCCCACTACTCTATCGTCAATTAACGCTAAATTTATTTGAAACTGTCCAGGTAATATATTATTTAAAAAATAAACGTGATTTTCAAAGCTATGAATTTCTTTCTGACCAATTGCTTGTTCCTTACTATCTCGCCACATTTTCACTGTTTGTTCAGCGTACTTGGGATTATAATCAGTAATAATGATTTGGTGTTGGTTCACTACAAATAACTCCTCAATTTTTGTTTACTGCTTTTTTTGTTGTTTTCTTGTTATAAATTCGATGAATACTACCCACTAGTTGTTTTAGCTTTAATCAAGAATAGATTGTATTTTTTTACAAATATTACACCATATGGAGGTGACGAAAAATTTTCAAAAAAACACTTATAACCTTAGTTTTTATCTTTCTTTTTTGTACACATTTTGTCTTTGCTGAAGAGTATCACCGCAAAGGATATAGTGATGATTTATACCGAGTAACAAATGATGTTCCACAAGAACAACATTTTAAAAATTTTATGTTAGACCTTCTAATCCCTGAAATTCTTAATGCTGCAAGGGAACAATATCATGATGAATCGATAAGCGGAATGTCGTTTGATTGGGAAAACCACTATAATGTTGTGGAAATTATAGAATCACAACTCCAAGATACTCGTCAGGAGTATCCATACATGGTGATAGTCACTGTTTCTCCGCATAGCGGCGGTATTAAGAACCGTAAATCCTATGGAACTGATAAAATCACATTTGGTATTGACCCAAATATATTTTGGAGAAATGTCAAGGATCGTCCTGCTATAAAGTTAATTAATTATCAGCATTTAAAATCTTCCAAAAGTCCTTAGACCTCCTGTGTAGAGGTCTTTTTTGTCTATTAATACGAATTTAGTGCAAATGGAACGTATGGATTCTACTCATAATGCATATTCATCTTCTTTAGATTTTACATCTATCTTTGTAGATTTGTTTGGTTCTACCACTGTATTTCTAGTTGTTACACATCCAACAGTTACTAACAATAAAGTTACCATTATAAATCCTACAATATTCGTGTATGTTTCGTTTTCATAATACATATTTTACTTAACATTTTTTATCCTTAATAAGTTCGCCCTATATTTTCTATTATCCTTCTTCAATTAACTAGCCCTGTTAGCTCAACTAGAAAAAATGACTTTCATTTTTTTGAATTATTTAACGCCCCGCTTAACGGTTGGATTTGAACAACAAACTTTCCTTTCAATAAAGGCTTTAGTATATTTATAATGATTTCAAAGTCAGGTATTATTAATCTAAAAGTTGAGGCGATTCTTTGAAAAAATATATAAATAAAATTCTACTAATTTTAGGAGTGACCATATTATTGAATAGTTGTAATCATATTGAAAAAGACACTATAAGTAAAAGAGCGAAAGAAACTGCTGTGGAATTTATGAAGGAAAAGGAAAATATTAATTTTGTACCAAAAGATGTTGAATATACTAATGCAGTTGGAGGAGGTACAGTTTGGGTGGAGGGTTATGATAAAGAAGAACCTTCCCAAAAATATTCAGTTACTGTTAATTATGAGGATGACAAATATACAGTTGGTGGCGTAGGCTCCGGTGATGAAGTAAAAACAGATCAAGAATAGATAATAAGGACCGTTATAACTATTTTTTATATTCTTTGATAAATATCCCGAAGGAGCATTAACGGTGTTCCACGGCCCCCTTCTTTAAGAAAAGGTTAAAAGCGATTCTTACTAAAAGAATCGCCTCATAAATTTACCACCCCGGAAACCGCCGCAAGACCTTGTTTAACTCTTGTACCCATTTGTTTAAGTAAATTTTTTCACAAACTTATTTCAATAATGCTTCCCCATGGAGGGAAACTTCCTACTCTCTATTGGCTACCCCATAACTATTTTAGGTTAGTCACTATAACACTCCAACCTATTGAATTAATGCTCGGCTTAAACTCCTTTCATCTATTTATATCAATAATCTTTAAGCTCTATCCCATTAGCAGCTTTTGCTATCATTTTCGAAATCATCCTAAATTGTACGACCATAATGGCGGGTATACGCAACATTAAATTGCGTAGAAAGATTTTGAAATTTGATTTTTCAATCATACTCCCGGCAGCTATTAGTCCTATTTTTTGATTTTTCTCAACAAACTTTCTCATTTTTTGTTCGTAGGCAACACATGCACGGGCGAAATCGCCATTTGCAGCTTTAAGTTCACCAGCTAATACAAAAGCCCCAACAAGTGCCAGGCTAGAGCCTTGACCCGATAGAGGTGATGGACCATACGCCGCATCGCCAACAAATGTAATTCGCCCTTTTGACCATGTCGGCATGTGAATCTGGCAAATCTCGTCAAAATAAAAGTCTGTCGCATCTTTCATGGTTTTGAGTAGATGAGAGGTTTCCCAACCTGTATGACCTAAGAAGGCATCTTCTACAAGTTTCTTTTGAGATTCTGTATCATGGCGGTCGTACTTCAATGCCTCTGATTGGAACAAGAACATCCCCCTTGCTTCGGTATTATCACGAGCGCTATACATACCTACAGTTTTGCCTGGAATCGTATAAAGCAGCTGACGATGGTCGAGGTTGAGATAATTCTCGAGGGTGAAAATCGAGATATAACAGCCAAGTGTACGTTTAAACTGTGCTTCGTCGCCAAAAGTTAAGGTGCGCACATTAGAATGGAGCCCGTCCGCGCCCACGACCAGGTCAAATGTCTGTGGCTTGCCATGAATAAATTGAACTTCCAGACTAGCTTCAGTCTCATGTATAGTGGTAATCGAATCGCCCCAAATGTATTCAATTGTATCCTTGGTTAAATCGTACAAAATGTTACTAAGATCATCACGCATGATCTCAATGTCCATCCCCTGCTGGTTCCCCATACTTGCTTCGCTTATTTGACCTTCGATCTTGCCATTGCTATTCACGAAGTAAACACCAGTCAAGTTTGTGTCAGATGCACGAACTTGATTGAGTATCCCCATACCTTTAAGCACCGTAATGGCTGCACCACGGATATCGACCCCGTAACCCCCCGTGCGCAATTCTGGTGCACGTTCTATTACAGTCACGTCGAATCCGTAGCGGTGAAGCCAGTAAGCAAGTGCCGGACCGGCAATGCTCGCACCAGAAATAAGAACGCGCATCCTTTGTTTCATAATTGCTTATTCACTCCTATTCTAATTAAAGTCTTAACATCTCCAAGTATATTCACGTCCTATTTAACTTATTTAATCTTTTGCTAATTAAAAGCTGAAACTAAGTTTAACTATCCAGCCCGTTAGAATAATAAGAAAATGAGCTGCCGTGGCAACTCAATTTAGGGTGAGGATTATTTTGAATAAATCTTACAGCATTTAACCCTATCATTTGTAATGGAATTGACGTATTACCGTCAGGTAGAATTGGAGCAATAGAAAGGTCAGCTACCTTCAGGTTTTTAGTTCCAAAGACATTTAGAAATGAATCTACAACTCCCTTCACCGATGTTCTTTGCCATTTTACATTGTCCTCCGGAGTGGGTGAAAAGGGAATAAAATCCTCTAACAAAAGCAGCTAATTTAGCCCGCTTTTCATTCTCATTTTGTATTTGGAAGACACTTTCATCAGGAAAAACTACTTGATAGATACCTCCTGGATCAAGTTGACGAGCCCTCACGATCATGTTATACGTCGCGATATATTGATCCACCATGAAATTTAGGTCATTGGGATTTGCCAACGGGTTTAAGTCAATGGTTGGATAGGCTTCTGGATCGCTATGGGAAACCATGACAGTGCCTCGGCTTCTTGGATTTACATCTATAATTCTAATACTCATAACATTACTAGGATTTGCCGGGTTAAAATCCCAACCATTTATCGAAACTTCCTGACCTGGTACAAAGATTGGTAATGGGAAACCTAATAATTGAAGGCGCCGTCCGCCTGTTGGGTTATCAACTTTTTTAGGATGCTAATTTTTATTTGATAATTAGTAGAATTTTTGATTGATTATGTGATACACTTTGATTACCATTTGATTTACTTGTTTACATGTTCCCCATTCATTCGTGAGTGGGGTTTCTTGTTTTTAACGTAAATAAAAAACAGACTCTAAAATAGAGCCTGTCTATATCCACCATTATTATTTATTATTAAGCTTTACGAACGTTAGTAGCTTGGGGACCACGTTGACCTTGCTCTACTTCAAAAGTAACTGCTTGACCTTCGTCTAATGATTTGAAACCTTCGCTTTGGATTGCTGAGAAGTGAACGAATACATCGTCTCCAGCTTCGCGTTCGATAAATCCGAAACCTTTTTCTGCGTTAAACCATTTTACTTTACCTTGTTCCATTTTGTTTCCTCCTGCTGTGTGCTTTGCACACAATGTGTTACTATTCTTGCACTCAGTGATCATCAAGACGAAAAGTTAATCTTATACTATCCTTTACACCGACCAAAAATAATTCTTCTAAAGTTTAACATTTTTTAAAAGTATTTGCAAGACGACATAAACGCAACCATATTTGTCACTCCTGAATTTTCACAATTAGTTTGGATTCTTATGTTGTTATTATTCAAGTAAAGCACCTGTTAGTTTAAGTGAAACTGTTCACAATAATACTGTACATAATGGAATGGCTTTTTGACATTTTGATTTCTAAATCATTTTTAAATAAAATCACTTCCTATTTTTAGTAGGTGACGTTATATATTGAAAACCATATAGAATCAAAGCCCTTACAAAATTTATTGATAAATATTTAATTTTTGATAAATTTTCTAAGGAAAATATTTTTAATTTTTCAACAAATTTTAGTCCACCGAAGATAAAAAACATATGAAGAACAGTATTTGAAATTATATATAACGGGAATTTGCCAAAAGTCATTTTTAATATCCATAAGCTTGTGACAAGATAAGGACCGAAGTTCATAAAATTCATACTATTGAAAGGTCCGATACCATTATAAAATTTCCACCAATTTTTCTTTTCACCATACAAATCCAAAGCTTTAGTGAATGTACACATAAATATGGCAGAAGGAAGAAATCTTTTAAATGCCTTTCTGCCTAGTAAAGGGACCGTTAACCAAGGCAGAACCAGTAAAGCAAGTAAAAACAATTTTTGATTTTTCATTAATATCACCCAAAGGATATTTTGAATAGCGTAAGCCCGTATTCAAACA
>NZ_NUZU01000063.1 GCF_002567005.1 Bacillus sp. AFS073361 | reverse complement strand
TTCCTCGATAAATACGGCAAATTTAAAGACGGCCTTAATAACCGCAGTGTCAGGCGGATCAATTTAAAAGATTTCCGCAATCTGAAATTCGACGCAACATTGCCGAAGCAAATACAGGCGATTATCAATAACCGAATCCAGCTGAATAAGGAAATCGAAATGTCTTACGATGGCATGCTGATTATGCGGGTATACGACGAAGGGCTGACAAAGGAGCTTCTATACGATGACAATATGTTAACGAAGGTTAAGCACTGGCAGGTGCCGGTCGGAGTCACGTATAAAGAGTTCGTCGTCCATGACTTCGAGAAATTGCAGATGTTAGTTGTGGCTGGAATGACGCGGTACGGAAAAACAGTCTTTCTAAAGAACGCGATAACGACGCTAATTAATAATGAGCCCGACAACGTGAAATTTACGCTAATCGATTTAAAGGGAGGTTTAGCGTTCAGTCGCTTCATGGCGTGCAAACAAGTTCAGACAGTGGCAAAGAACGGAGAGGAGACCCTCGAAGCATTGGAGGCCATTCATGAGGACTTAATTAAGCGCCAGGAACACTTTTTAGCTAACGGATGGGAGGACATCGGTGAAGCGGGCTGGGAGGAGCGTCACTTTATTGTAGTGGACGAAGGTGCAGAAATCGCAGGATTCGAAGAAAAGGCGGATCGTGACAGAGCGACACACTTACTCGGAGAGATTGCTCGCATAGGTGCAGGACTTGGGTATCGATTAATATTTGCGACTCAGTATCCGACGGCCGACGTCTTTCCGCGTCAGGTTAAGGCAAACAAAGCGCAGCCTTATGCTTCAAGTTAAAGAACAGCACGCAAAGTATCGTCGTACTGGATCGTGGTGGGGCGGAGTTATTGCCGACTGGATTGCCTGGTCGTGCCATCTATCAAACGGACTGCGACCGCATTGTTCAAACGCCATTTATTCCGAATCAATTTATTGATATCAAAATAAAGCCTCATATAAACATCAGGCCAAGGAGTGAGGACGCCAGTGTATCACACGGAACTAAAGCGGAAGAAAAGGGAGGAAGCTATACTACTAAGTTTGAAGAAACTTGACTATCTGACTCGCGGACAAATTCAACGTATTCACAATTTAAAAAGCGATCGGAATGCGCAGAGAGTACTGAAGCAGATGGAGGAATATTTAAGCGTGATGC
>NZ_NUZU01000062.1 GCF_002567005.1 Bacillus sp. AFS073361 | reverse complement strand
TTGCCGTATTTATCGAGGAAATCTTGTAGCTCGAGTCCCAACGGGATTTTAAAAACATACTCTGTATACTTTTTCGCCTTATTGTAATTGCGTCGATAGAGTCGCATCTTTTCGTCCTTTTTGTACAGGCCGCAGTTTTCCGCAATCTTTAAAATCTTATCGCTATCATCGTTCATATTCGTCTTATAATAGTAGCTAGCACCAAG
>NZ_NUZU01000061.1 GCF_002567005.1 Bacillus sp. AFS073361 | reverse complement strand
ATATTGTTTGTTTGCACGATCTTGTTTGTTTAGTTTTCAAAGAACAATTCATTATGTCAGAAGCGACATTTGTTATTATACCAACTCTCTATTATGATGTCAATATAATTTTTATATTTTTATCAATCACTTTTAACGACTAAAGGTCCGTTTGACAAAAGCGACGTTTATTATTATATCAACCCTATATTTCTATGTCAATATAATTTTTATTTCTTTTTCAATCACCTTTAACAATGAAAACTTGCTGTCAAAAGCAACTTCCTTATAGTATCACCCTCTTAATAATTATGCAACAAAAAGTTTTTCTTTTTTTAAAATGCTCTTACGGTTTTCTTTCCAATAATAAATAAACCAGGAGATTAGCATATCTCCTGGCTTTTCACTGGTTTTACCGATCTAATGATTCTTTTTTCCTTTACCTTTCCCTGGGTGCTTTTTCTTTTTCTCTTTTTGTTGTTTCTTTTCTTCCTTTTTTGATTTCTGCGCATTTCTAATTCCCGCATTATTATTAGCAGGTTTTGCTTTGTTGATAATTGGTTTTGGTTTTGGCGGTACCTCTGCAGAAGTAACGCCTTTAATATACAGTTCATTATTTACTCGATAGACACTGCTTGGCTGCTGAAAGCTCGATGCATCCGTTCCAAATGACTGCATCATGTTTTTGAACATATACTTCGCAATCGGTGTCGTCTTCACGTCCATAAAGTTACCAGAGCCGTTTTGTGCATATCCTGTCCAGACCGCCATGGTGTATTGCGGTGTATACCCTACGAACCAGCTATCATTCGTGGCGTTTTCTGGGTATCCAAATTTCGCCCGGGTCGGTGCGTCAAAATTCGTTGTCCCTGTCTTCCCTACCACATATAGCCCAGGAACGTTGGCCATTGCTCCGCCCCCATTTGTTACAACGGAGCGCAACATATCAGTCACCATATACGCCGTATAATCCTGCATAACCCGTTTGGATTTCTCCGTAAAATGAACGACTTTACCATTGGGCAGAACTACTTTTTGAACAAAATGAGGTTTATTATAGTTCCCTTTATTTCCAAATGCACTGTAAGCTCCGGCCATGGCTAATGGACTAACAGTATTGCTGCCAATCGCATAAGATTCGTATATTTGATTATTTTTAAAAGTAATACCGAGTTGTTGGGCAAAATTCTTTGCCTTTTCCATTCCAACCGCCCGTAGTGTAAGAAGAGCAGGAATATTATAAGAGTTGTTTAGTGCATTCCGTATGGTCAACATACCATGATACTGATGATCCCAGTTGGAAATCGGCTGTCCAGTTGAATACGACGTCGGCTTGTCATTAATCAGATGACCAGTGGACCATTTTAAATTTTCAATCGCTGGACCATAGTCAAAAATCGGTTTAAATGTCGATCCTGGCTGACGACGGAGATCAACCGCAAAGTTGTTACCTAGAAATTCAGCTTTATACTCGTTTCGCCCGCTCCCAATCGCCCGCACTTCTCCGGTTTTTGTATCTAAAAAGACAAAAGCCCCCTGGAAAGCCGCATTTGGATAGGCAATGATTTCATTGGTGTTCAACATTTTATCTGCATAATTCTGTGCATTTGTATCGAGGGTGGTATAGATAGATAATCCATCCTCACTGATGTCGACACCCTTCAGTTTCCTCTTTACCTCTTTTACCACTGCATCCAAAAACGCTTCGTAAGGAATCGTTTGTTGGTTGCTTTTTAGGACAAGTCCCTCAGTAACAGGAACTTTTGAAGCTTCCTTGTACTGTTTCTCCGTTATATACCCATCTCTAAGCATCGAACGTAAGACGATATTTCGGCGATTTGTGGCCGCTTCTTTGTTTTCCGGCTTGGTTGGATCGTAATTATTCGGGCTCTGCGGCAGTCCGGCTATCAAAGCTGCCTGCGCGAGCGTCATTTTTTTTAAATCCTTTACTTCGATACCATAGTAACTCTTTGCGGCAGCAGCAACTCCGTAAGAACGGTTTCCAAGGTAGATTTTGTTTAAATACATCATTAAAATTTCGTGCTTGGAATATCTCTGTTCCAACTGATAGGCCAAGTCCCATTCTTGGACTTTTCGCTTTAAGGTTTTCTCAGGCGTCAAAAAGGAATTTTTAATCACTTGCTGAGTAATCGTACTACCGCCCTGTGATCCGAAATTTCCGGTTACATTGACAAAAATAGCCTTAGCAGTCCTTTTGATGTCGATTCCATGATGCTCATAAAAATGGGAATCTTCCGTGGCAATAAACGCCTGCTCCAGTACTTTTGGAAGTTGATCATAGGTAATTTTCGTTCGCTTTTCTTTCCCATATTCATAAAGAAATTTTCCGTTTTTATCGTAAAATTTCGTTGAAAGTGGATCCACCAGCTTAGAATCATCCAAATTAGGCGAACCCTTAATCATAGAAGCGAACGTGATCGCTCCTGCTCCAGTTGAAACAAGTCCCAGCACGAGACAGACAATGATTATTTTTTTCAAAATCGATCCTTTTTTCTTCGGTTTCCGATTGCTTCTGTCTTGATTCTGTCTTGCCCTTTCCGCTCGCTTTCGTTCCTCACGAGATTGATAAGTCTCTTCTGTCATGCTTCTTCTCTCCCATGTAAATTTATGGTTTGGCAAAGTTGATATGATGTAAATGAAAGTATGATCGGCTAATTATAGGACTTCGTAAGCGGGGTTAATTTTATGAGGGGAACACGCAAAAAATGAGCCTTAGTGACGGTTCTCCTGGCTCCAATGAGACTTGTGGTGACCACCAGAACCGGGTTTCCCGGCCAGGAGACTCATACATATTACAGGTAATTTATGGGGAAGTTATCCTATATTATTTATACGTTGGAGGTAAATTATGGAGGCAAAGGGAATCCAGATAAGGTTAACTGCTGGTGAAATGGCTCAACTTTGGGCTCAATACTTAAATGATAGCGCAAGCATTTGTATCCTTACTTATTTTTTAGAAAAAGTGGAGGATGATGAAATTAAGCCGGTCATTAAATATTCCCTAGAGTTATCTGCATCACATGTTCAAACGATTACAGCTATTTTAACTGAGGAAAAGAATATTGTTCCGCACGGTTTTCGCATTGGAGAAGATGTAGATTTAACTGCACCTAGACTATACTCTGACGCATTTGTGCTCAATTTTATTCACCAAATGTCGAAGGTCGGACTTACTTTATATGGAGCCGCTCTAGCAGCATCAGTAAGAAATGACATTAAAGCTTATTACATGGACTGTCTTACTGAAACCATGGGATTATATAAACAATCAACAGAATTATTATTATCCAAAGGGCTGTTTATCAGGTCTCCGAACCTGCCAAATTTAGAGAAGGTTGAATTTGTGAAAAAGCAATGGTTTATGTTGGATGTAATTGGAGAAAAAAGGCCATTAATTGCAGCGGAAGTTGATAATTTATTTGCGAACATGCAAAGAAATGCTCTCGGAGTTGCTGCGCTAACCGGATTTAGTCAGGTTGCACAGGACAAGGATGTTAAAAAATTTTTTCTAAAGGGTTTAGAAATTGGGAATAAACACATTAGATTATTTAGAGCGAAGTTAGAGGAAAGTAAACTCCCTGCACCCATGGGGTGGGATGGGGAAATAACAAACAGTACCACACATACATTTTCTGATAAACTCATGATGTACTTTACCACTGGTTTAATAGCTATGAGTGTTGGCTATTACGGTACAGGTATCAGTGTAAGTCCCAGAGGAGATCTGGCTTCACTGTATAACAGGCTATCCGTAGAGGTTCAAATGTATGCAGAAGATGGGGCCAATATCATGATAAAAAATCGCTGGATGGAGCAGCCTCCAATGGCATCCGATCGAGATGAGTTAATAAGAGGAAAGAATAAATAGTGAAAATATAGTATCCAGATAAAAAGAGAAGCACCAGCCTAATTGGCGGTGCTTCTCTTCATATATTAAAATGCGGCCACTTTCTCTTTTTCACCTTTTAACTTTTCGAGTTCCTTAGTGAGTTCTTCCTCGCTTACATAGCTATTTTATGCCGCGTCAAACTGAGCTAACGGAGCTGCAAACTGATCGTTATCTGATGTATTGAATAGTAATAGAGATTCGTGAAAACTTGGTGAAAAGGAGAAACTATTTTAAAAAAAGTGACGGTTCTAATAACTCCAAAGAAATTCAGCCGGCCACCAGACCTGACCTCATGTTTCCTACTGTATCTAAATATCTCAATCTTTGAATGTATGAGTATTTCTGCCTATAGGTTGTGTCTTTCTTACCAAAAAAAGGAATAAAAAGAGGGATTAGAGGAGGTTTGAAGAAATTATTATTATATAACATATTTATTTCTTGGGGGAAATGACGCCATGAGACAAAGCCGACAATATAAATCTCCATATGCAGCAATGTTATGGTCATGTGTATTACCAGGATTCGGGCAATTTTACAATAAGGATTATATAGTTGGAGCTGTGTTGATCGGCATGGAATTTGTCGTGAATTTGAACTCAAATCTAAACCTATCTTTAATCAACTCCTTTATCGGGGATATACATTCTGCCCACCACGTAATCGATTATAGATGGGCACTATTTTACCCATCCATGTACGGTTTTGCGATTTGGCAGGCATTTAATGCAGCAATCACCAATAATCATAAGATGATTGGTAAAGATTCGGACCAACGGACATATTTATCGGGCTTCTTTATCGGAATGGTTTTAGGCATGGATTTCGGATTATTTTGGCATGACACTAGCTTGATCAGATATTATTCCGTTATTAGATTTTTAGATTTCCCTGTCTTTAACGGACTGGCATTTGGATTGTTAATTGGAATCATAGGGCATATCATGGAAATTAAAGTGTATCGAAAACAAAGGAGCATCTGATAACAAGTAAAAGATAGAGGACACAGAGGACAAATATTTTTATATTGTTTTGCTTCACTGTTTTAGGAAAGCGTGCTCCATTTACTACTTCACCGAAAAGTGACTTCCTTCGGGCAATCCAAGTGGCCTTCATTTACCACTTCATTGAAAAATGACTTCCTTCGGGCAATCCAAGTGGCCTTCATTTACCTTTTCATTGAAAAATGACTTCCTTTGGGCAATCAAAGTGGCCTTCATTTACCTTTTCTCACGTGACATAATCCCTCTTGACTACCTTCCCTTATCTTTTTTCATAGTTTCGGGCGTCTATCCCCCTTATTGACTACCTCCCTTTCGCTTTTTTCATAGTTTCGGTCACCTATACCTCCTATTGGCTACCGTTCTTTCTCTTTTTTAATCGCCTCAGTCGTCAATAAAGAAAAATCTCCCTAGCAATCAAAAAAAATGCCCTCCATTATACGATGAAGGACAAAATTAACCAATGTGTGGTGTCAGGCACCGAAATTGATTAAAATGGTAAATTTCTAGTAAAATCTACTTAGTTGGAAAGTTTGGTTGGGTTGAGCATTTTGAGAATGAGCCGTAGGGAGAAGGAGTTAGAGAAAAACAGAATGAATATGTTTAGGAAGTTGTCTGATGGGGTATTAGCGCTGCTGATTTCCATCCTGCTTTATGCGGGATTTTTTGCGATAGTTTCACAGAGTCCTGGGGATGAAATGAATAATAGTTTGATCGCCATGGCAGCCTTTGTTGCAATGACGTTTTTTATAAACTTTCCGGTGTGTTGGTGGATAATCAAACGGATCATTAAGGCTAGTCGAGGGAAGAATTATTGAAACAAAATGAAGCCCAGTTCCGATTGGAACTAGGCTTTTTTGTTTAATAGAGTTACACAAGCATTCATGTGGAAAAATAAACAGTGGACAATTCTTCATCACAACAAAAAAGAACAACCCAATTGAGTTGTTCTTTAAATGCCTGGCAACGTCCTACT
>NZ_NUZU01000060.1 GCF_002567005.1 Bacillus sp. AFS073361 | reverse complement strand
CCAAAGCCAAGAAACCAACGATATGCCATATTAGTTTCAATTTCCCCAATGGTTTGACGCATGGAGCGAATACCGAAGGTATATTGGATGAAAGTCATCTTAATCAATACTACGGGATCGATACTAGGGCGTCCCCGTTCAGATGAATACAAATCTTGAACGAGTGAGTAAATAAATGAAAAATCAATTGCAGCTTCAATCTTTCGAACTAAATGATTCGCAGGTACAAGCTGATCTAAAGCTATCATTTCTATTTGGTCACGATTCATCTGTGTATTTTTAGTTAACATTTCATCCACCTCATTTATATGTCTGTATCTTAATTATACAAAGGGCTGATATAAAGGTCATTAATGATTTTATAACCCTGTTGATTGGAGCGGAAGGCGGCGAAGACTCCTGCGGGAGTACGGGACAGGGGAGACCCCGCAGACGCTGAAGGCGTCGAGGAGGCTCCCCGAACCGCCCGCGGA
>NZ_NUZU01000059.1 GCF_002567005.1 Bacillus sp. AFS073361 | reverse complement strand
CTCATTTGTTACGTTGGCTCGTGTTCTTACTATATTAACAGAAGATACACGATTAATATTGTTTGTTTGCACGATTTTGTTTGTTTAGTTTTCAAAGAACAATTCAATAAGACAACTTTTATATCTTATCATTTTCCAAAAGCGATGTCAACATTTTTCAATACTTTATTTTCAAAAGATTAATAGTTTCGATGACAACTTTTATACTTTAACACTTTTCAAACCTTGTTGTCAACAACTTTTCAAAACACTAAGTGTCTCGCTGACAACTTTTATATCTTAACACCTGTATGCTAATAAAGCAACAAAGATTTTTCTATAAATAAACTTATTTATATGGGTTTTAATTATTATATGATGATAGAATGAGAGAAACTTTATTCATTTAAAGGGGTGCAGAAAATTGCTTTCTTTTATATTAGTAGTTATCGTATTATTTCTCATTCCAGGTCCAGCTGTTTTACTTACCATTTCTCAAACCGCTCAAGGCGGGAGAAAAACCGGTATTATCACAGGCATCGGGATTGCTGTAGGTGACTTAATTCATACGGTTGCTGCCGTGCTCGGCCTTTCAGCTATTTTAATGACTTCGGCACTCGCCTTTGAAATCGTAAAATATTTAGGTGCGTCCTATTTGATCTTTTTAGGGATTAAGTCAATCCTTGAAAAGTCCAAAAAACAAGAGCAAACGGCCTTGAAAAAGCGTTCCACAGTCACATCGTTTCGTCAGGCACTATTAATTGAATTACTTAATCCGAAAACAGCTCTTTTTTTCTTAGCCTTCTTACCTCAGTTCGTTCAAAACAATGGAACCCCTGTTGTCATTCAGTTGCTGATTCTGGGGCTCACTTTTGTGTTAATGAGCATCTTGTACACCACGCTGCTCGCATTCTTAACCAGCTCCATTGGTGAACGAATTTTCGCAAACAAAAATGGCAAACTTGCACGCTGGCAAGGGAAGGTTATGGGCTCTATCTATATTGGTTTAGGGCTGCAACTTGTATTTCAAAATCAAAAATAACCTTACACGAATAAAAAAAAAAAAGCGGTACGATCGATGTAACGGGAACCCGTTACGATCGATGTACCGCTTTTTTTATGTATATAAAAATATCCACCAGGGACGGACAAACTTATGATTTGTCCATCCGCAGTGCCTGACACCTTAGTTGTATTCTTATCATCTTATTCTTACCATCCTTTATGAAGTCTGATTTTCTACATTATGTTACTCAAGGCTTGGTTAGGGTGTTTGGGAAGATTAAATAATATAAACCTTAATGAAGATTCACCCCGTTAAAAATGGACGAAAAAACTCAATAAATGCCCTGACCGTTTTTTATTATATGAATATATTAAAGTTGAGATTTTTCTTGAAAGGAGGTGATAAAATGGGACGCCATGTGGAAAAAAAACATAACATTTCCTGCAAAGGCGATTGTTTATGCCGAATTTTAAAGAAATATATACAAAGCGTAGTAACGATTAGAACAAAATCTGGAGATATCCTTATGGGAGAATTACAACGTGTTACGAAGGACTGTTGTGTGAATATTATTGAACAGGAAATGGTTACACCGTTCGTCAGCGACCGATTAACGGTCATCCGTTGCGAGGATATTGAAAGCTTTTCCGTAGAATTGTCGGTATAGGAATAAATCTTTTAATGTAATTTTTACGATCCCTTCTATATCTACAATATAATACTGACTTAAAGTAGGAGGGATTTCACTACATGATATGTAAGTTTCTAAAGAATTCGAGGTGACTCACGAGAAAAAAAGTGCTAATTACCGGAGTAGCAGGATTCCTTGGTCCACACCTTGCGAAGGACTTAATTACAGTGGATACTATGTTATCGGGGTAGATTCTCTGACTTCAGGGAAAATATCCAACATTCGAGGCCTTCCAGAAGATTAGTTTATGTTTAAAGAAATGGATGTATGTTCGCGGAAATTACTTACAGATCCCGACTTAGAAAATGTAAAAGAAATCTACCAGCTCGCCTCCCCAACTTCTCCAAAACACTTTCAAACTTACCCCTTTGAAACGATTGATGCTAACACCATAGGCACCAAGAATATGCTCGAAATAGCTAGAAGGTATCAGGCGAGAATCGTTTACGCTCTAGAATTAGCGCATCTAATTAAGTCACTATCAGCTTCTACTAGTAAAATCACATTCCATCCACTACCCGAGAGTGACGCAAAAACGGATAAGCCCTAATATCGAAAAAACAAAAACCTGCTTAGGACGGGAGCCCAAAGTAACACTAGATGAAGAACTTAAATTATTTATAAGATGAATACAAAAAAAGAAACAAATAAGCGACTACAATGGGACTGAACAAAATGATTAGGGCGATTAATAATTTATATAACCAAGTCATTACTATTATATAAACATAATATAAAATCCACGAATTTCATTGCGAACGATTAAAAATCTATATATATGATTAGTTCTAATTTTTTAAAATTTATTAGTAATACTTTATAAAAATAATACTTTTGACTAATCATTTTTTTAAAAATTGCATTTAATAATATATAAAATAAGAAAGGGGGTGAAAAAATGAGTCTATTAAATGAGTTTAATTCTGCTTCACCAGTCAGTAATACTAGTGGAACAGTTAGTATACCATTATTCGTTACTAGACGTGTGATCTCTTCATTAAATGGTCCTAGAACAATGACACTCGACAGTACTAGTAACAAAGTACACCTTGAAGTAGTGGTTGGCTGGGTAGCAACAAGTGGCACGCCAATTGTTGAGTTTTCTATCCTTAGAGATGACCCAAATACTGGAACTGTCATTTTCACAACACAGGATAGAGGAGAAGCCGGTTTTGATAACTTCAAAACAACTTCCTTTGAGCATGTAGATCTGCCACATGCGACTGGGGATGTACTTTATTACATGGAAGCTAGAGTTGCAGGGGGCACCGCTACAGTTATTGGACCTGTAACGTTCTCAGGTACAGAAATCCTGCCAAATCCGTAGTGTATGACTAGACTTTAATACACTGCTTACCTAATAGTATACTGTCATAGCTCAATTCCCTTTATATACTATTAGGGTTTTTTCATTGTTTAGGCAATTACCCTAGCAAAATCATATTCCTTGAATAAAGTATTTTGATACACAAGTTGAATTTGTTTAAAGATCTTATCCTAAAGTATCATAGGATTAAAAGAGGGCTATTGACGATGAGAATTTTATTCATTTCTTCAGGGTTTTTAGGAATCTATCCATTTTTTGAAGAGTCCATAGTAGAAGCCTTTAAATCATTGAACCACTCCATATCTCTAATTGCTCCGCATTATACAAATGAAACAGTCGAAATGATTGAAAGCTTCAATCCTGATTTTGTATTATCATTTGTTGGATATAAAACCGATTATCGGTTATTACAAGTTCTCATGAAAAAAGGGATGGATCTTGGTGTTTGGTTAACCGAAGATCCCTATTACATCGATCAGTCCATACTCCTTATCGAGGATTACGAATATATATTTACAATTGATCTAGCAGCATACGAATTTTATAAAGAAAGGTTCCCTTATAAACACATTCATCATCTTCCTTTGGGAACGGACCTCTCACTATATCATCCTTCCATTCAAGTAAATCATCCAATATATGATGTATGCCTAGTTGGTTATCCCTATCCGAACAGAATCAAATTAATCAAACATATCCTTGACCAAACCCCCTATTCGATAGTAGTCGCAGGACCCGAATGGCATAAATATTTTAATAAAAAAAGTGATAGATTGAAAATCGTTAACAAATGGTTGGAGCCAGACTCAGTAAATAAAGTCTATTCTCTCGCTAAAATTATCCTTAATCCCCACCGTTCCTATAACTTTTATAAGAATCAAAATAACTTGGGTATTCAGGGGAAAAGCATTAATAACCGCACGTTTGATATTGCTGCTTGCAGTGGCTTTCAACTTATAGAAAATAAAATAGATTTAATCCAACATTTTGATACTCTACAAGAAATAGTACCCTACAACAATATTGATGAATGTGTTCATTTAATCCACCATTTTTTATTGAATGAACAATCCCGGCTTTTATTTAGCAAAAATGCAAGAGAGAGGGTATTACACCATCATACCTTTACTCATCGAGTTGAATTTATCCTTAACCAACTAAATGTGAGCCAACAGTGACAAAGACAGGTTATCCAATTAAGCAAATTCGGGCGAATATAATGGACAACTATAAACTCCAAAACATAAGTATAAGAATATCTTAATCACTTAGTCCTAAGTTTTATTACATTTCTTAAACCAAATAAATTTTTACAAGTGAAAGAGGGAGCAAATTGTATGTATTAAAAGGAAAAACCGTATTAATAACCGGCGGTACAGGATCGTTTGGGAAAAAATTTGTTTACAAGGTCTTACAAATGGATGTTAAAAAGGTTATTGTCTTTAGCCGTGATGAATTAAAACAATATGAAATGGCTCAGGAATACACCGATCCTAGAATTCGCTTTTTTATTGGCGATGTACGTGATAAAGAAAGGTTAATTCGTGCGTTTGACGGTGTCGATATTGTCGTCCATGCTGCTGCATTAAAACATGTCGGCATATGTGAATACAATCCATTTGAAGCCATTAAGACAAATATTCAGGGAGCACAGAATGTTATTGAAGCAGCAATTGACAAAGGCGTAGAGAAAATTATTGCTTTAAGTACGGATAAAGCCGCAAATCCGATTAACCTGTATGGGGCCACTAAATTAGCATCTGATAAATTGTTTGTGGCCGCAAATTCTTACGCCGGTGGCAAAACCACGAGATTTGCTGTTGTCCGTTATGGAAATGTAGTTGGCAGCCGTGGCAGTGTTGTCCCTTTTTTCCAAAAAATGAAGCAAACAGGTAAAATACCGATTACAGATGAGCGTATGACACGTTTTTGGATCACCCTAGACCAAGGGGTTCAATTTGTGATTGATAGTCTGAACAGAATGAATGGCGGAGAAATTTTTGTACCTAAGATCCCAAGTATGAAAGTAACAGATCTCGCAAAAGCCATTGCTCCTGATTGTGAGGTAGAGGTTATTGGTATTCGACCGGGTGAAAAATTACATGAAACTATGATCACGGAGGACGATGCCCGCCGTACCGTAGAATTTGACACCCACTATGTCATTCAACCAGAATTCCCGTGGTGGAATGATAAATATACAAGCAGCGGCAAGCCATTACAGGATGGCTTCAGCTATGTGAGTAATACCAACAAACATTGGCTATCGGTAGTTGAGCTAAGGAACTTAGTGAACGAGTAGATACAAAGGAAGGAGCTTGAAATGGACCATAAACCGATGAGAAATACCTATCTACCATACGGCCGACAATGGATTGACGACGATGACATTGAGGCCGTCGTCAATGTATTAAAAAGTGATTATCTTACGACAGGTCCGGCAGTTTCTATGTTTGAACAGGAAATCGCAAACTATGTGGGAGCCAAATACGCAGTAAGTTTTGCCAATGGGACAGCAGCATTGCATGGTGCATGCTTTGCTGCAGGGATTAGCATAGGAGACGAAGTTATTACAACCCCTATAACCTTCGCTGCCAGCGCTAACTGTGTTCTTTATCTAGGAGGAAAACCTATCTTTGTAGATATAGATCCTAAAACTTACAATATCAATCCAAAAGAAATAGAGAAACAGATTACCAATAAAACTAAAGCGATTATCCCTGTCGATTTCACAGGACAACCTGTCGATTTAGAGGAAATTTATGCAATTGCAAAAAAGTATGGTCTCGTGGTGATCGAAGATGCAGCACACGCTCTAGGGGCCAAATATAAAGGAAAAAAAGTGGGATCGATTAGCGATATGACCATGTTTAGTTTTCATCCCGTAAAACATATAACTTCCGGTGAGGGCGGAGTGATCACAACCAACAATAAAGAGTATTATGAAAAAATGCTGCAATTTCGATCTCATGGAATAACTAGAGACCAAAATAAGATGCTTGAAAATCATGGTCCCTGGTATTATGAGATGCAGTTCCTTGGATTTAATTATCGATTGACAGACATTCAAGCGGCACTAGGAACCAGCCAGTTGAAAAAGATTGATCAATTTATTGAATTAAGAAAAAAGTATGCAGCAATGTATAATGCTGCTTTTGCAACGATTCCGCAAATAACGATTCCTTACCAGCATTCCGAAGCAGAATCAAGCTGGCATCTTTACATTATTCGCTTAAACCAGGATTTATTAAAAGCGAAGAGAAAAGAGATAGTTGAACATTTATTATCCATGAACATCGGTGTAAATGTTCATTATATTCCTGTCTACCTTCTTCCTTATTATCAACAACTAGGATTTCAAAAAGGACTTTGCCCACAAGCCGAAAAACTTTATGAAGAAATAATCACTCTACCCTTATTCCCCAAGATGAGCGAATTAGATGTATCCGATGTCATTCAAGCTGTCAAAAAGATTGTATCCTACTATTCTATATAACTAAACAATTTCCCGATACTACAGAAAAAAGTTACTCCGCAGTTGAAGCATTTTCCCGCGGACCCTGATGAAGAAGGGATTACTAAAAATGGATCAGGTAAATCAAAAACCCCCCCCTAAATTGACCTTGGGTACAGTCCAGTTAGGACTAAAATATGGTATTGCAAATAAAATAGGTATGCCCAATGTGCAGGATGCTATTGAAATCTTAAACTACGCTCTTTTAAATAACGTCACTGAATTCGACACTGCTCCATATTATGGTGAAAGCGAACCCTTAATTGGGCGCTTTTTACAGGAACAAAAAAAGCATTCACAAAGCTTACCCAAAATTTTTTCAAAACTGCCAGAGGTAAAAATGGCTGACACCACTTCATACCGTGAATTACTTCAAGAGGTGGAACGGAATCTTAGAGCATCGTTAAATAAATTGGCGATTCAATCGATTGACGGCTATTCTCTTCATCATGAACGGAATCTGACATCACATCAGGGTAAGTTGATTGAATGCTTGGTAACGTTAAAAAAACAAGGGCTGATTAAAAATATCGGCGCCTCTGTTTATACACCGGAAGCGGTAAGACAAGTAATTGAATCAGACTGTTTTGATATGATTCAAGTCCCTATTAACGTTTTAAATCAACAGTTAATCCACACCGGATTACTTGAAGAGTTGTCAAAGCACCATATAAAAATTTATGTACGAAGTATATATTTACAAGGTCTACTGTTAATGAAAACCGATGAATTACCTGACAAGTTAAAATTCGCAAAAAAGTGGCTCGATCCATTTCATGAAATTGCCTCAGAAAACGAAATGGACCCTTCTGTACTTGCGTTTTGTTTTGTTAGAGATTTACCTCAGATTCATAGCATCGTGATTGGTTGTGAAACATTAAGCCAATTAAAGAATAATATTAATATGATGACATTACCAAAATTGCCAACTTCGGTTGTACATCAATTAACGGAACTTTTCAGAGACGTTCCTGAAAGAGTGAGCAATCCAACGCTATGGAAATAGGGAGGCTAAGGTCGAGTGTCAATAAATGATTTGTTTAGTCTTAAAGGTAAAAATGCTCTGATTACTGGTGGTGCAGGCCATTTAGGAGCAGCGATTTCAGAAGGATTAGCGGAGGCCGGGGCAAATCTTTTTATTGTCAGTAAAAATCAAAAGAAGTGTCAACGATTAGCTGATTTATTAAACCAGCGTTTTCAACTGAACTGCCAAGGTCTATATATGGATGTAAGTGATTCTGACTCCATTGCTGAATGTTATGCGGAGATTCATAAATCTGGAAAAACAATTGATATCCTTGTCAATAATGCTTATTTTGGTTCCGGTGGGACATTAGAGACAATGAAGGATGAGGATTGGTATAGCGGGATGGAAGGAACCATTAATAATGTATATAAATGTACTAGATCAGTGTTGCCTTATATGGTTTCTCAAAAAAGTGGAGTCATCCTTAATGTGGCTTCGATGTATGGCGTTGTATCTCCTAATCCCGATTTGTATACTGGAAATTCCTTTAGTAACCCTCCCCATTATGGTGCAGGAAAGGCAGCAATCATCCAATATACACGGTATCTTGCCTGCCATTATGGGAATAAGGGGATAAGAGCAAACTGTATTTCCCCAGGTCCATTTCCAAATTTAGAAGTACAGAAAGATACAGAATTTATTGATCGTTTAAGTGAAAAAAATCCCTTAAAGAGAATCGGGCAGCCAGACGACCTAAAAGGTGTGATTGTCTTGTTATCCTCAGAGGCTTCAAGTTATATCACTGGGCAAAATATTTCGATCGACGGCGGCTGGACGGCTTGGTAGATCACCAGAACTCTGAATATATAAAGTCCTTCATTAGGAGGTGGATGTTTGAACATTGTAGCAATTATTCAAGCAAGAATGGGTTCAACAAGATTACCGGGAAAAGTCATGAAAGAAGTTCTGGGTAAACCATTGCTTGAACTCCAAATTGAGAGAGTTAGAAAATCAAAGTTAATTAATCGAGTAGTGGTTGCAACAACGAAAAAGGAAACGGAACAGCCTATTATTGACCTATGCAAGAGGCTGTCAGTGGACTATTTCAGAGGCTCGGAAATGGATGTGTTGGCTAGGTATTTTGAAGCAGCAATTCAATACAAAGCTGACGTGGTGGTCCGCCTTACTGCGGATGATCCATTAATCGATCCAACTATTATTGATAAAATCATTGCAGAATTTTTATCCAATCCAAGTAAATATGATTATGTTTCCAACTCGATCGTCAAAACTTACCCTCTTGGTTTGGATACTGAAGTATTCTCAATAAATGCCTTAAAGCAAGCCTATTGGGAAGCCAAAAATCCAGCATATCGTGAACATGTCACACCATATATACATCTTCACCCTGACAAATTTAACATTGGAGTTGTTTTACACCCGGTTGATTTAAGTTCTTATCGCTTAACGGTAGATACAGAAGCGGACTTAGAGTTAATATCACGAGTGCTGGAAGAGCTTTATATAAAGAAAAGGGAATGTTTTACCCTGGAAGATATCATTGTTTTATTACAGCAACACCCGGAGTGGCTTTTACTAAACTCTCATATCGAACAGAAAAAATTAGAGGACGAATTATGAATGTATATATACGTGTAGACGCCTCATTAGAAATCGGAACAGGCCATGTGATGAGATGTTTAACCCTCGCAGATAAACTACGTGAACAAGGGGCAGTTGTCTGCTTTATTTGTCGTGAACATCCTGGACATTTATGGGGATTAATTGAACAAATTGGATATACCGTTTTAAAACTCCCTCCCCCGAAAGCCCCTTTGCACTGTCATTGGTTAGGTGTTCCCGTAAGTGTCGATGCATCGCAAACAAAAGAGCTATTGGAGGGTAAAGTCATTGATTTGTTAATCATCGATCACTATTCCCTAAACATAGAGTGGGAATTGTGTTTAAGAGGAACTGTAAACAAAATCATGGTGATTGATGATTTGGCTGATCGGAAGCACGATTGTGACTATTTATTAGATCAAAACTATCTTGAACATTATCAATATAGGTATCTCCCATTAGTCCCTCCCTATTGTAAAACATTTCTCGGACCAAGCTACGTTCTGATAAGAAGCGAGTTCTATAAACAAGCAAAGAGAATTCGAAGTGGAACTGTGCGGAGAATTTTCCTGTTTTTTGGCGGGATTGATCAAACCAATGAAACAGGAAAAGCACTTGCAGCTTTTTTGGAATTAGGCCGCCAGGACATTGAAATAGACGTAGTCGTTGGGCACTCCAACCCTTTTAAAAATGAACTTGCCTCCCTATGCCATTTGCATGATCATCTCCATTTTCATTGTCAGGTAAATAACATGGCTGAACTAATGTCCCATGCAGATTTGTCTATTGGGGCAGGCGGCACAACCACTTGGGAACGATTGTATCTAGGACTTCCTAGTCTGGTCATCAGTATTGCTGCCAATCAGGAAAAGATTTGCGAAGGTCTTGCCAAGGAAAAAGTGATTAAATACCTCGGAAAAAAGGAAACTGTTACGCAATCCTTTCTAACCCTTCAATTGAAAAAAATGATTAAAAATGAAGACGAACGATTGGAAATGGCAAGATTAGCAAGTCTTTTATTCAAAGATGCAAAATTTAACCAACAAGCAATGATAAAACAAATACTGGAGTAGGTAGAATCATATGGACTATTCTTTAAGAGAATTAACAGAAAAGGATAAGGATATCCTCTTTCAATGGAGAAATAGGAAGTCCATTCGGATAAATATGTATAATGATCAGTTGATTCCTTATGAACGGCATTGCAAATGGTTTGCGAATGTTTTGCAAAATCACACTGATTTATATCGACTTTTTATTCATCAAAATATGCCATTAGGACTCATCTCATTTCATAATATTAACCAGCAAAATCAAACCTGTTCCTGGGGTTTTTATATTGGTGAAAAAAACGCTCCAAAGGGTGCCGGTACCATCATGGGCTGTTTGGCGCTTGATTACGCCTTTTATGATTTAAAGATCAGGAAAATCATTGGTGAAGTTTTATCCTTTAATAAACGAAGTGAACGGTTTCATCAGAAATTAGGATTTATCCAAGAAGGATTTTTCAAAAAGGAAATTTGTAGAAATGGCCAGTTTATTGACGTGATCCGATTGGCCTTATTTGGAGAGGATTGGCCAATACAAAAACAGCAGTTAAACTTCCATTTTCCTGCAGAGGAGTGATTAGATGAAGGAGATAAAACTTGGAGATCGAATGATTGGACCCAATCATCCTCCATTGATTATTGCGGAAATGTCAGGTAACCATAATCAATCATTGGAACAAGCATTGAAAATCGTAGAGGCTGCAGCAAAATCTGGAGCACACGCCTTAAAAATTCAAACATACACACCAGATACAATGACCCTAAATATAGAGAATAGCGAGTTTAAAATTGATGATAAGGATAGTTTATGGAATGGAAAAAATCTCTATCATCTATATCAACAAGCCTATACACCTTGGGAATGGCATAAACCAATCTTTGAACGCGCTCGTGAATTGGGGGTAATCCCATTCAGTACCCCCTTTGATGAAACAGCGGTAGACTTTTTAGAGGAATTAGACGTACCTATGTATAAAATTGCTTCATTTGAAAATAACCACATCCCACTGATTAAAAAGGCAGCAGCAACCGGAAAACCTTTAATTATCTCCACAGGGATGGCAACCATTCAAGAGCTGAATGAAACCGTTCGTGCAGCTAGAGACGCCGGGTGTAATGATTTGGTTCTGTTAAAATGTACGAGTACTTATCCCGCCACCCCTGAAAATACAAATATCACCACAATCCCTCACATGAGCGAATTATTTAAATGCCAAGTAGGGTTATCTGACCATACGATGGGAATTGGTGTATCAGTTGCCAGCATTGCTTTAGGGGCAACCGTCATTGAAAAACACTTTACACTTAGCAGGGCAGATGGCGGTGTAGACGCTGCTTTTTCCATGGAACCTGCCGAAATGAATGCTTTAGTTTTGGAGACCCAACGTGCGTGGGAAGCTTTAGGAAAAGTAACTTACGGTCCAACTGAAAAAGAGCTGAAATCAATGAAGTTTAGAAGATCCCTCTATATCATTAAGGACTTAAAAAACGGTGACGTTCTGACAAAAGAGAATCTAAAAGTCATCAGACCAGGCTATGGATTGCCACCTAAATATTACGAACAGCTATTAGGAAAAAAAGTTCAGAAAGATGTATCTGCCGGTACTCCAGTCGATTGGAGTATTTTGCAGGAGTAGTCAATTCTAAAAAAAGTAAGATATCTATTTTGATATCTTACTTCAGATTGTAGACAAAAG
>NZ_NUZU01000058.1 GCF_002567005.1 Bacillus sp. AFS073361 | reverse complement strand
TTCCTCGATAAATACGGCAAGTTTAAAGACGGCCTTAACAATAAGAGTGTCAGGCGCATCAACTTAAAGGACTTTAGCGGACTAAAGTACGACGCAACCTTGCTGAAGCAGATTCGGGCTATCATTAATAAGCGGGTCCAACTAAGCAAGGAAATCGAATTGGAATATGACGGCATGCTCATAATGCGCGTCTATGAACAAGGGCTCCGCGCTGACTACGTACTAAGCGAGGACATTATGCAGAAGTGTAAGCCTTGGAATGTCGCGATAGGAGTCACTCTTAACGGTCAAGTATCGCACGACTTCGAAAGTGGGCCGCACATTCTTATCGGTGGTGCTACTGACATGGGTAAAAGTAACGTGCTTAACGTCATTATCGTTACGTTGCTTCATAATCAGCCTGAAGATGTTGAATTTACGCTTATCGACCTAAAAGGCGGCCTGGAGTTCGGAGTATATGAAAATCTACCGCAAGTAAAAAACTTTGCGACTAATGCGACTGAAGCCCGGGATGCTCTCGAAAAAGTAAAGGCGGAAATGGAAAGGACTTTCGAAAAGTTACGTAGTACCGGCAAAAAGAATGTCAAAGCGCTCGGCATTAAGAAACGTCATTTTGTCATTATTGATGAAAGTGCGGAGTTGAGTAGCGCTGGCGAACAGGATAAGGAAGAAAAGACGCTAAAAATTGAGTGCGAAAACCTTATAAAAGACATTGCCAGGCGTGGAAGGGCTAGCGGTATTCGGCTCCTATATTGTACGCAGTATCCAACGGCTGAAACGGTCAGCTCTCAAGTCAAGCGGAATCTAATTACTCGGGTTTGCCTACCTGTTGATACAGCGATAGCAAGTACGGTCGTTCTGGACGAAGGTGGAGCGGAGAAGCTGCCGTTAATTCAAGGAAGGGCAATTTATAAACGCAACCGTTGTACGCAAATGCAGGCTTATTATATAAGCGATGAAATTATCGACAATACCGTAAAACCTTTAATTCGAATTAGACCGCGTAAGGAGGAGCCTTATGTACCACACAGAGCGAAAACGTCAGAACCGGGAGGAAGCTATACTACTAAGTTTGAAGAAGCTTGATTATCTGACACGGAGCCAAATTCAACGAATTCACAATTTAAAAAGTGATCGCAATGCTCAGCGCGTTTTAAAACAAATGGAATATTTAAGCGTGATGC
>NZ_NUZU01000057.1 GCF_002567005.1 Bacillus sp. AFS073361 | reverse complement strand
GTATTTATTGATTCCACACACGTTAAGGCTAGTGCGAATAAGCGCAAATTCGAGAAGAAAGTTGTCCGAAAAGAATCGAAAGCTTATGAAGCACGTTTACAAGACGAGATTAATAAAGACCGCGAAGATCACGGAAAAAATCCATTTCCTCCAGATAAATTCGATAAAGAGGAATTAAAAGAAATTAAAGAAAGTACTACTGACCC
>NZ_NUZU01000056.1 GCF_002567005.1 Bacillus sp. AFS073361 | reverse complement strand
GTATTTATTGATTCCACACATGTTAAGGCGAGTGCGAATAAGCGCAAATTCGAGAAGAAAATTGTCCGAAAAGAATCGAAAGCTTATGAAGCACGTTTACAAGACGAGATTAATAAAGACCGAGAAGATCACGGAAAAAATCCATTTCCTCCCGATAAATTCGATAAAGAGGAATTAAAAGAAATAAAAGAAAGTACTACTGACCC
>NZ_NUZU01000055.1:1092-1643 GCF_002567005.1 Bacillus sp. AFS073361 | reverse complement strand
AGGACGTTGCCAGGCTGTAAAAATGGAGGATTAGCTCAGCTGGGAGAGCATCTGCCTTACAAGCAGAGGGTCGGCGGTTCGATCCCGTCATCCTCCACCATATTTTCTTTAATACTTTTCCATACTATTTGCCGGGGTAGCTCAATTGGTAGAGCAACTGACTTGTAATCAGTAGGTTGGGGGTTCAAGTCCTCTCGCCGGCACCATTTGTATGAGCCATTAGCTCAGTTGGTAGAGCATCTGACTTTTAATCAGAGGGTCGAAGGTTCGAGTCCTTCATGGCTCACCATTTAAATGAATATGCGGGTGTGGCGGAATTGGCAGACGCACCAGACTTAGGATCTGGCGCCGCAAGGCGTGGGGGTTCGACTCCCTTCACCCGCACCAAGTTTTTTTACGAAGTAAAATAAACAAAGTTGTTTGCAATAGCAAAATAACTTCCCTTGATATGCGGAAGTAGTTCAGTGGTAGAACACCACCTTGCCAAGGTGGGGGTCGCGGGTTCGAATCCCGTCTTCCGCTCTCTACTAATGCCGGGGTGGCGGAACTGG
>NZ_NUZU01000055.1:0-1083 GCF_002567005.1 Bacillus sp. AFS073361 | reverse complement strand
AATCTCTCAGGGCGCACTTTTACGGGAAGTAGCTCAGCTTGGTAGAGCACTTGGTTTGGGACCAAGGGGTCGCAGGTTCGAATCCTGTCTTCCCGACCATGCTTCTTATAATCAATGGGGTCTTAGCTCAGCTGGGAGAGCGCCTGCTTTGCACGCAGGAGGTCAGGGGTTCGATCCCCCTAGACTCCACCAATAATTTTACATGATAGTATGGCGGTGTAGCTCAGCTGGCTAGAGCGTACGGTTCATACCCGTAAGGTCGGGGGTTCGATCCCCTCCGCCGCTACCAAATATTATCTAAACTGGACCTTTAGCTCAGCTGGTTAGAGCAGACGGCTCATAACCGTCCGGTCGTAGGTTCGAGTCCTACAAGGTCCACCATTAGTTTTATATTTAATTTGGAGGAATACCCAAGTTTGGCTGAAGGGATCGGTCTTGAAAACCGACAGGCGGGTCATACCGCGCGGGGGTTCGAATCCCTCTTCCTCCTCCATAAATATTATAACTTTGCTTTCTGAAATCGGGGCGCTTAGTAACAAGAAATGGAGCATGCTCCAAAATTAATTATTTCTATTATCGCGGGGTGGAGCAGTCTGGTAGCTCGTCGGGCTCATAACCCGAAGGTCGCAGGTTCAAATCCTGTCCCCGCAATTGGTCTGGTAGTTCAGTTGGTTAGAATGCCTGCCTGTCACGCAGGAGGTCGCGGGTTCGAGTCCCGTCCAGACCGCCATATGTTGGCTCAGTAGCTCAGTCGGTAGAGCAAAGGACTGAAAATCCTTGTGTCGGCGGTTCGATTCCGTCCTGAGCCACCATTTTTGTTTTAAAACAATATTATTATGGCGATTGTGGCGAAGTGGTTAACGCATCGGATTGTGGTTCCGACATTCGTGGGTTCGATTCCCATCAGTCGCCCCATAATAAATTATTATATGCGGGTGTAGTTTAGTGGTAAAACCTCAGCCTTCCAAGCTGATGTTGTGAGTTCGATTCTCATCACCCGCTCCAATATGGGCCTATAGCTCAGCTGGTTAGAGCGCACGCCTGATAAGCGTGAGGTCGATGGTTCGAGTCCATTTAGGCCCA
>NZ_NUZU01000011.1 GCF_002567005.1 Bacillus sp. AFS073361 | reverse complement strand
GGTGTTGAATACATCGATCTTTATCAACCAGGCACAGCCTGCATCGATCCAAACGTACCAATTGAAGAAACGGTTGGTGCCATGCCGATATGGTAAAGAATGGATATGTGCGTTACATTGGTCTTTCTGAAGTAGGAGTAGATACAATTCGTCGCGCACACGCTGTACATTCTATTAGTTGGCTGCAAATGGAATACTCACTATTTAATAGGGGTATTGAGACCACTATTTTGCCTACTTTACGGGAATTAGGCATTTCGCTTTCGGCTTATGGTGTTCTCTCTAGAGGGTTACTGAGTGGTACATGGTCTAAAGAGAGAGTGCTAGGTTCAGATGATAAGCGCGTTAATGCGCCTCGGTTTACCAATGAAAACCTTGAAAAGAACCTAGCCCTTGTAGAGTCCTTGCGTGAAATTGCTAAAGAAAAGCAAGTAACTGTTGCGCAGCTTGCTATCGCATGGGTTCTATCTCGGGGTAAAGATGTTATCCCATTAGTTGGAGCAAGAAAAAGATCACAACTTCAGGATTCACTCGGTTCACTTGACCTGAATTTAAGTTCAGACGACCTTTTTACGAATTGACAAAGCCGTACCTCCAGAACTTGTCGCTGGTGAATACTTTCCTATACCGCGGGAGAAATGGTTTTTAAACTACCATGAAAATTAACTTCTGTAATATTCGTAAAATGGCAATACTAAAATAGACGCAGCTCATTCATTTTGAATCGTGACTGGATTAAGATGCTTTAGGTTCTTCCAACGTAACGGTGTATCCTAAGCTTTCGAGTCGTCTCAGTGAATGCCGAACGATATATTGTTGTCTCTGCTTATCAAAGTTGTCTTCGCCTAGGTCTACATACATTTCTTTTCGGGTTAAGAAATAATAAGAGATACGTAACATTGCGTGAGCGACTACAATACCAGCACGTTTCTTACCCTTTCGGGATGCTGTACGTCTATACAGTGCTCCGAGATAGTTTTTGGATCCTCTTACTGAATGAGCTGCTTCGGTTAACGCCGATCTTAAATACTTATTTCCTTTTTTAGTTTTGGCTGATTTTCTTTTTCCGGCACTTTCATTTTGCCCAGGAACTAATCCTGCCCAAGAACACATATGAGCTGCAGTTGGGAATTGTTTCTTCACATCAGTCCCAATTTCGGATAGAATTTGCTCAGCCATTCTGGTCGCTATACCAGGAATCGAATCCAATCGTGATACATCTTCTTGATGAGAGCTGACTCTGTCCGCAACTTCCGTATCAAGTATCTCGATTTGCTCAGTAAGAAAATCAATATAACCTAAAATGGTTTTTAACATGAGGCTTTGATGTGAATTGATATAGCCTTTTAGGGCGAGTTCCAGTTCTTCTTTCTTCTTCATGCTGCGTCGAACGAAGTTTGCTAGTTTTTCAGGGTCCTCTTCACCATCGGCAATGGCATCAAGCATATCTCGTGCTGAAACACCCAACACATCTGAAACCACAGATCCCAACTTAATGTTCGCGCCTTCTAACACCTTTTGGATTAGATTATGTTGTCTGGCACGCTCCTCGATAATACTTCGACGATAGCGAACGAGTTCACGCAATTCACGTTGATTTCGGTCAGGGATATAACTAGCTTTAAGTAGTCCATGGCGAAGAAGTTTGGCGATCCATTCTGCATCCTTTACATCTGTCTTGCGTCCTGGAACTGCCTTCATATGTTGGGCATTCACCACTAAAAACTCAATATCCTCGGCTTCTAGTAAATTCACAATAGGCTTCCAATAAACACTCGTGCTCTCCATGGCGACATGAGTACAATTATGTTGTTTAATCCAGTCAACCAACTGTAATAGAAATACAGTTTTAGTAGAGAACATTTGATTCTCCTTTCCTTCAGGTGTCAAAATACAGGCAGTAATATTGTCCTTATGGACATCCATACCGCATGCTCTTTCAATGACTACATCCATTGAAAACATCCTTTCTACGGCGATCATTATAATTAGAGGCTGGTGCAACAACCAGAATAGGATTAATTTACCATGTGTGCTTCCCGTAAGGGAGCGACAGTCAGTGGTGCACCGTGGTCGGTGGAGTCAGACTAACGGATGGGCTCTAACGCACCATAGTTCATTGACCTTCCTCTCCCAGCCGTAGAATCAGTATTTACGGTTCCAACCCATTTTCATTCTCTGTAGTGAAGCGCTGATTTTTGCGCTTCATGGCTGGCTAACGGGTGCAAGTGTTTAAGTACGGAGATCGCTGCGGCGATCTTTTCATTTTGTTCTAACGGAGATTAGTTGAAGAATAATTTACATTTGACTAAAAATATAAAAACATAAATTGGTCCGTGAGAGCACATGAACGTTAACACAGCCAAATAAAACATATGGTGTCTTTTTCAACGGGTGCGTTCAACAAAAGAGTGCAATACTCCAACTGAAGTAATGCTTTAAACTATCGCTCACCATATAGTTTTATACAAAATCATAAACAATCCTTATCACCAAAAATGATTTTAGTTTACCGTTATTCATGATACGGTTCTCCGTACTGTATCTAAGTGAGGTTTTTATTCACCCTCTTTACAGTACACAGCTACTAATGCTGTTTCCACACAGTTTTTAGTCCCAGAAATCACTTTCTGTTCAATACAAATAAACATTCAAAGGTCAATCCTTACTTCTTTGTTAAAACAAGTATAAAATAAATGCCTACTTCAAATACTAAAAAAAATCTATTGAAGGATATGTTTCAATTGAAAATCCATCTAAATAAAAATAACTGCCCTAACTATGAAAAAATTAAATACATCCTAAACGAATCACCAGACTTAATGTGTAGAACACTTGAAGTTGGTGGAGATTGTCTCGAAGTTATTTTTATGAAAAATTTAATTAAACATGAGTTTCTAAATGAGTATGTAATTAAATACATTCAACAACTTCCAATAGAATACATAACTTTCTCTTACTTATTGAAAAACATACCAATGGACGAAGTAAAGACAAACTTTGATGAACAAGAGGTTATCTCTTCCCTCTTAAAGGGATTCGTTTATATTTACTTATCAGTCGAAAGTAAAGCATTTATGGTAAATTGCACTAACCCTATTGAAAGGTCTATCGAGAAAGCTGAAACAGAATCATTGGTATACGGTCCTAAAATATCATTTACAGAATCATTAACTTCAAATATAAAAATTATAAGACAAAATCTAAAAGATTCTAATTTGTGTACAGATGAACTAGAAATAGGAGAACGTGCTAAAAAGCAAGTAAGAATTATATATATTAAAGATATAGCGGATGATGACATACTTAAAACACTTAAGGAAAGGTTTGAAAAAATAAAAACTGACGATATAAGTGACAGTTCAGTATTAGCACAATGTCTTGAAGATAATCATTACTCGTTTTTTCCACAGTTTATATTAACAGAGTTGCCCGATCGATTCCTCTATTCTATTTTAAACGGAAGGATTGGTGTTCTAATAGATAGAAGTCCCGTTGCCATTATAGGACCTGCTAATTTTTTATCATTTTTTGAATCAACAGAAGATATTTATTTAAGATGGTCCTTAAGTACTTTTATTAGATTTGTACGATTATTTGCTATGGTTGGGTCACTCCTCTTTACAGCATTCTATGTTGCAACCATTACCTATCACTTTGAACTTATTCCATCTAAATTGTTAATAATAATTGGTCAATCCCGTTCACAAGTTCCTTTCCCCCCTTTGCTAGAAGCACTTTTATTGGAATTTTTAATTGAATTACTTAGAGAAGCAGGGGCACGCCTTCCTTCAAAAGTAGGTCAAACAATGGGAATTGTTGGAGGGATTGTTATTGGCCAAGCAACTGTTGAGGCGGGCTTGACTAGTAATATTCTAATTATTATTGTGGCATTTAGTGCATTGGGGGCGTTTATGGCTCCAATTTATGAAATGGGAACTGCTATAAGAGTTGCCAGATTTCCTTTCATCATTCTAGCTGGTATTTGGGGATTAAATGGAATTATTATCGGTGTCTGTGTACTGATGGTCCACTTGTTAAAATTGACATCATTAAACAAACCTTATCTTGCACCTTTATACCCGTTTAGGATCGAGGATTTAAAATATTTCTTAATACGTCTCCCACATCATTTTTATATGAAACGTCCTATTGTCAATCGTCCATTAAATGCAATCCGCACCAGGTGGAAATCTAAAAAAACAGAAAAAGATTTGGATGAATTTTGAGGTGGATAATGAAATCAAATATTAGTTTTGTAAACGCCTATATTGCTTTCTTTATCATACACACTTCGCAAATTGGGATGGGCATCCTTGGTGTTCCTAGAATAATTTATCTTGAAGCTAAGCAAGATGCATGGATGTCCATTTTACTATCTGGTCTATACATTAGTCTTATCACTTGGATTATGATTAGCTTACTAAATAAATATGAAAACTGTAATCTTTATGAAATACACGAAATTTTGTTTGGTCGCTTTCTAGGTAGTATCATCAATACCTTTATTGTCATTTACTTCATTGCAGCCAATTACTCTATCATCATTGGTTATATAGAATTGTCCCTAACATGGGGCTATGAAGGGTTTTATGAATGGGGAGCCACTTTAGTACTATTATTACTAACCATTTATGCAGTATCAGGTGGATTCAGAGTAATTGCAGGGATATGCTTCTTATCCTTTATAATGACTATATGGCTGGTATTTGTGATGTATCAACCACTAGATTCCATAAAGTTTACTAGAATTTTACCCATCCTGGCTGCTTCCCCTTCAGAATTGATGAAAGGAGTCTTTAAAAGTAGTTATACCATGTTGGGTTTTGAGACTTTATATTTTATTTTTCCCTTTATAAAGGAGAAAAATAAAATACTTTTTTTCAGTCAATTAGCAGTTTGGTTTACCACCCTCCTTATTTTATTTTCAACTGTTATTTCTATATTATTTTTCAGCCCAAAAGAATTAGAAAGGCATATCTGGCCTATTGTCAGTATGATAAGTTCTGTCCATTTTCCATTTATTGAGCGTTTTGAATTTATAGCCGTTTCATTATGGATAATAGTCATTTTTCCGAATTTATGTACATACCTATTTATTTCTTCAAAAGGAGTTAAACAAATATTTCACTTAAAACAAAAACACGGAATATGGATAATTTCTATCATCATTCTTATAACCAGTCTTTTTATCACAAAAAGAGTCGACAATAACCTTTTTTTTGATCAAGTTAGTCAGGTTGGCTTTTACCTATGGTTTATCTATCCGATATTCTTATATTTCATTTCAATCATTAAATCTAAAATCTTTTCACGTTCTTAACGGAGTTGAAAAAATGAAAAAATGTTTTATTCTATTGTGTTCCCTTCTCTGCACTGCATGTATGCCCCCTGATAAAACATTAGAAAGGCAAGGGATTTCAACAATTATTGGTTATGACTTACTTGATGAGGATACATACAAAGGTACAATTAGCTTGTTACAATTCGACCGTAAAGAAGAAAAGACAAGTGTAACCATTTCTGCCGTCGGAACGACAAGCAAACAAATAAGACAAAGGTTAGAACAACAGACAAGCCACGACATTACTTCTGGACAACTAAGGACAATATTATTTGATAAAGATATGACTGAAATGTTAGGAATTGCTTCTTTTTTAGATACCATGCAACGTGACACCAGCATTGGGTCTTTAATATTTTTGGCAATTACAAACAATGCTGAGGATACGATTAATAATAATAACTATGAAGAATTCCCTGACATGGGATCATATATTTACCAATTATTAGATAAACACGAAAGGAAGGAAATGTTAATAGACTCCAACTTGCACGATTTTTTCTCCTCACTATATGATATTGGTATCGATCCTACCTTACCTATTATAGCGAATAAGAAGGGTGTAGCCCCCTATATCAATAGTGTTGCATTATTTAAGGGTGATAAAATGGTGGGTTCTATCTCTTTGAAAAAAACCTTGTTCATAAAATTATTCACTAATAGAGATGCTTTTTTGGGAGATATAACATTTAACATTCCTGTTGAGGTTTTAGAAAAAAAGGGAGTAACACTAGTCGAAAAGATAAAAGGAGATAAATTTAATATTACCATTCGCCCAATAAAGTACCGTGGAAAAATTGAATTTTCTAAAGAAGAGGCGGTAAACCTAAACGCCACTATTTCAGTTTCAACTATAGAATTACAGCCTGCTGTGACTTTTAAAAATAAGGAATCCATAAAAAAATTGGAGCAAATACTTGAGGAAGAACTAAACAAAGAATTAGGGGATATTCTTGAGGTGTTTAGGAAATTAGAAATTGATCCAATTGGCATTGGAAGAAAAATAAAAAGTATTCGAAAATATTCCAATACTAATGAAGAAGATTTGAGAGAAAAGTATTCCAGATTAAAGTTCAAACCAAATATAACGATAGAAATAAAACGAACAGGGGCAGTTGATTAGTAAAGATAATGATAAAGTCTTATTCTTCCATGTATCAATATGTAAAACCATAATTAACTACAATCCTTGTTCAACAATTGGGCCAGATTGTTGAACAAAGATCAAACAACACTTTCAACATGAGAAATTATGTAAATGATGAAAATCCATAATTGGCGGGACTGCGTGGGAATCGAACCCACCAGACCTGGCACGCAGGTCTCGAGCAGTATTGAAGTTAGAGGAAAAGTGTTATTTCAAGTTTTTTTAAGTACTTAATAGTTATTGGTAATCCTTATTCTTAAAGGCTTTTTTAGGCACTGTTATAAATTTGGTTACTAATTATTATCGGAAGTTATTTTTAGTTCGTTACCAAAATGTTACAAACTTATTTCTATTCGGAACCCGCCCTAAGTTACCGACAACATCTGCAGATCCTTTTTAAGTGGTCTGCAGATTATTTTATTTATTTTTTAATTTTTACTTTTAATCCATTACTAAATTGACCATTAATCTTTGGTATCGTAAATGATCTCAACCTTGTCAAGGACGAGTCTTGTATTCTTTCTAATTATTTATTGTTACCGACAGTTTCTATTAATCTTTATTTATAAGTTGACTTGAGGGATCTCTTTGACATTTCACATAAATAATGTTCCATATTTAATCCCCTTTCTCTAATCCACTTTTAAGACAATTATGATTTTAAATCCCTTTATAAGAAACCGTTTCATCACAAAAAAGGTGTCTTATATTACGCATCTCTATCATTCTTTTTTCTTATAAAAGGATAAGGTGTTCTTTATTAGTATTAAATAGCGATAAAGGACATCTTTTAAAAATATAAGGAATAATTGCGTAGAAAGCATCCTAAAATTCACAATAAAAAAGTAGGGAAACCTCTCACGAGGCTTCCCCCTATTTTAAACCCTATGTGCCCTACTAAGGCAGCTTTCTAACATGATACCGCCCTAATCCCCTGGGACATATGGTTTTTTACTAATATTCCATCCTGTGTTTTTACTACAAACAACATTTAATTTAATAGAACACAATAGTTCAAAATGAAAGGACCACTAGAACTATTATCTCTAAAAGATATTAACCCTGTTTTCTTGACAGCCATAGGCCAACTTAATTTTAATCTTCGACAAATAGTTGTACTTAATACTTGGCCCTTCCTCTTGAATAAATCATAATCCCTTTGCTTGGTTGAACCAATCCGAAGTAATTCTTTTTTTAGGTCTTCAAGGGTTTCTTCATTTGATTTCAACAAAACCACCCTCCATATATTTTAGATCAACACGTTTTTTATTAATTTAGTCAAGTGTTTTTTTACCAGCCAAGCTCCTCCAATTACGCCTGCATTATTTCCTAGTGTTGCAGGAACAATCTCTACACCTTGGGATACTCTTGGAAAAGTAAAGGAAAAAAACTCCTCTCTCAAATTACTCAAAAGTGCGTTACCTGCTTTTGACACTCCGCCTCCGATGACAATTTTTTCAGGATTTAAGCCATTAGGTAAATTGGCCAAAGCCAATCCCAAGTGATATGCAACTTGTTGGATTATTTGCTTCGCAAATTCATCCCCTTCGTTTGCAGCATCAAAAACTTGCTTGGCTGTTATTGCTTGATTTTCCTCATGAATTCCCCTTAATTTACTAGTACAATCATCAAAAGCTAGTCGTTTTTGAGCTAATCGGACAATTCCTGTTGCAGATGCAACGGTTTCTAAACACCCCGTTTTTCCACAATTACAAGGTAAACCATCTCTGGGAACAGAGGTAATATGATCAATTTCTCCGCCAGCTCCATTGGTACCATGTACAATCTCACCGTTGACGATAATCCCGCCTCCTACGCCTGTTCCTAAGGTGACACAGATTAAGTTCACAGCTCCTTTGCCTGCACCTTTCCACATTCCTCCTATTGCTGCAATATTAGCATCATTTTCAACAATAACTGGTAAGGATGTTTCCATTTCAAGAATTTCCCGTAAAGGAAATTTCTCCCACCCTAAATTTACCGCCACTTCAATGGAACCGTCTTCTTTATTAACGGGACCAGGTGCTCCTATTCCGATACCTATTAACTTATTTTTTTTTCATATAATTCGTTTAACTTTTGATCAATCGATTTTGAGATAGTTGTGGGAATATGCTGACCCCTTTCCCTTTTGTCCGTTTCTATTTCCGAACTTTTTATAATCTCACCATGCAAGTTAACAAATGTTTTAATGGTGGTCCCACCTATATCCACACCACCAAGCCATTTTTCTTCCATAACTATCACTCTTTTTCCCTTTTTATTTATATGATCTTTAAAACTATCATTACATTTTCTACCTAAAAAAGGGACTTGGCTTTATAAAAATAGAAGAATAGAGTGAGATTTATACATTACAGATAATCTCACTCTATAAATATCATACTATTTTATTTTCTCTGTTTTTTTATTTTCAATTCCGTCGCGGTCGATGACAATCATTTCCCAGTATTCCAAGCTTGGAAGGGTAATGACTAACTCTTCCTTCTCCCATTTATACTGAAGTTCTTTTAATTGTCCCTGGTCGGCATCCGGACTAGCTGAATAAACCTTTAAGTCAGGCAGTTCTTGTTGGCTCATTCCTATTGGGTATCGTACTGTTAATTCTTGATGCTTAATTGGTTTTGATGCTGCATTTCTCCAGTTGGAATCATTATTTAATAGATTAATGAGATGAACTACGTCATAGTCCTCAAAACCATTATTCTTGTTTTCCCTAACAATTGACCAAATAGTATTTTTCTCTCCATCTCTGCTGACTTTTAGTGGCTGGCCTTTCTCTTCGGCCTTTATCATCCGATCCGTCCCTTTACTATCAAAAAGCAGATTTTCGTAGGCAGCAAAAAACTTATAATAATCCTTCATAGATTCTTTAAGAGATTGACTCATTTTTTTACTGCGATTCGGATAATATTCATGTGCCAACATATTAGGTCCTTCATCGTATTTCTCAGCTGTACCCATTTCAATATGTGTCGCGCCCATTGCCGCGAGTCCCGCATCCATTAAACGTACCGATGGTTCATCAAATAGTCCAACGGTCATACGACGTAAATTAATAGAACCCTTTTGATTATCATCCTGTTTCAACGTAATCGTATGTTTACCTGAATCTAAACCTGGTAATACCACATATCCGTCTTCACTATAGGTATCTATATTTTTTGTAGTATTAAATGCGACCGTATACGGATTCCCTTTGTCATCTAACACTGGTTTTCCATCCACATAGATTGTTCTTACTGTGTCGGCTCCTGCATTAGAATAAGTAAATATAAAACTAGTTTCTCCTTTTTCCTTTAAATCTACGTCAAAAGTAACTTCATCCCCTGCATGTCCGAAATTTAATAACGTATCTTTATAGATTTGCATTGTAGGCAGAGAATTAGTTGATTCGGCATGATACTTTTTACTTCCGATTTGTAAATAATCTAGCTTCACCCCATCATCATCTAGATTCTCGACTCTTATGGTAATCTTATTTTTTCCTTCTTTTAAAGGAATTCCTGTCATAGTTTGATCTTTCCAATTATTACTGTAAGCAAAATTAACATCATCTATTTTCTCGTTATTTACATAAACAGAACGATTCGCCGTTCTTTTTGACGAAGAGTCATTGTTATACCTCCATGTCAAATCATACTTCCCTGCATTTGCTGTATTTACATCAAAAGTCAGGAAGTCCCCATCCTCGTTAAAGTCGTATATATAGCCTTCTGATGTCGTAATTCCATTACCTTCCGGAGCAAAAGCTGCCTCTTCGACTTGATATTCCTCATCTCCAACCAGCAAACTATCTAAATTGATATACTCTCCATTTGAAGCCAATTCAAATAACACCTCATGCTGGCCGGCAGGTACATTTGCTTTAATAGACTTTTCCACCATTGCACCGTCCCAGCCGCCTGGTGTACTGGCAAAAATATTCTCAGAAACCGTTTTCCCATCCACATATGAGTTATTTGCTGGTATTAATTTTCCATCGACATAAATATTTACCCTTGGATTATTACCGGTACGATATTTAAACCGGAGAGTATCTGTTTCTTTTTCGTTATTAACGGTAAAGATGGCCCGTTGACCTGCCTGACCAAAATTATCGGTTTTTCCAGGAGATACAGAAATGCTGCTCGTTCTAGCCTCAACAGGACTCCAGCCTAGATCGGTTTTTTCTGCTTCAATTACTTGATGGTTTACTTCCAACTGATCCACTTCAATACCTTTTTCAGTGGTTTGATCTTCCATCTTCAGTTGAATCTCATTTGTTCCTTTATAAAGATAGATTGGTACATGAACTTTGTTCCAGCCAGCGTTTGTCTGATTAAAGTGAACGATTCCTGCTTTTTTTCCATTTACAAGAAGACTACGTTCTGTTTCCGCTCCAGCATTTTTATATGTAATGGAGATTGGTAACTCTTTAGACTCATCTGAATCCACTTTGAAAGACAGATAATCTCCCTGCTGTTTAAAGTTACTAATTTGATTACTTGCTGTTTCTATTATTGGCTTCTGAGTAGGGTCCCAGCCAACAGTTGATTTTTCCGCTTGATAGCGAGAATCCCCTACCTTAAGATAATCTACTTTAGCGCCTGTATCATTTACCTTTTCTACCTTTAATACCACTTTATTTTCTCCTGCTTTTAAAGGCACTTGAATAGCTTCGGAATCATTAAATATCTCCCAGCTTCCAGTTGGTTCTAATTTAATAGAATTAGATATGAGCTCATTATTCACATACAGATTACGATTGACCACCGTTGTTCCTACACTATAGCCAAATTGAATTGGATAAGTTCCAGCCTGGGCCGACTTTACCGTAAACTCGATATAATCTCCGTCTATCTCAAAATTTTCCACATGTCCAATTTTATCAACTTTACAACTGATTAATTCTGCATCTTCAGCTTCATATTCTTTTTCAAACGAATCGTTTTTAACCACCATACTATCTACGTTTAGCCACAGATTGTTGGTGTTAAGTTGAAGCTTAATTTTATTGGTTCCTTTTTCTAAATGCAGAGATAAATTCTTATTGGCAACTGGATTTCCCCAACCTGTTTTTTCATTAAAAGTAATGGCATTCTCTACAAGTTGGTTATTAACAGATAACTTCCCTTCTGGGCTAGCCTCATTATCATGTCCATATTTGAGATCCACATTGTAGGTTCCTGATTCCGGAACATCCACTGTCCAAATAATTTGATCCTCGTCTTGTCTTCCGAAGTCCCCTACCCAGCCCGGGACTTTTTGAATACTAGAGGAAAATCGCTCTGCTTTCGGAATACCTTTCACATCTGCAGCCTCATAGTGAATTCCGGTTGCCTGCTTATAATTCATATATCCTGCAATAACCACAGCTTTTCCGCCGTTTGTCTTACGAGTATCTTCTACTACTTTAACTAGATTACGATAGTTGTCCTTGTCCTGCCAAATTTCACTGTAATCAAAATCCGTGTTAGTCGTTGGCTTAGGGACATCCTTGTAGCCTTCATTACCTCCAACCATGTTAAAGGTAACAAAATCCTTCTTACTATTATTTTTCACAAGTGAATCTTTAACCGAATTGATTAGTGAATCATAGTCCTTGGAAAAATAACGTTCCTCACCATTGTAGTCATATAAGTAATCATTATCATTTGCGCCCCATTGATCAAGATGCATTCCATCAAAGCCGAAATCGTTTACACTTCTAGCAAACTGTTTGTTAATATAAGTTTGCCAAGATGGATTACCTGGATCCTGAAGGTAAAGTCCTGTATTTGCCCAGTCAAAGATAAAACCTTCCTGATCCTGTTGAGAAGGATTGGGAAACTGGGCATTCTTCCGATACAGTCCCCATTCTTTTTTTACACCGAAATCCTGATAATTTTCCCTTGCCGCGTAGTTCATTTGATAAGCCATGGCGGCTGCATTATATTTTTGCGCAGCTTGAACCTGTTGCTTTATGGTAAGCGGAAACAGCATTCGGCCTAATAAATCTTTGTAAACTGTATTTGAACCGATTTCTTCAGTAATAAAATTTCCGTCTTTATCCAAAATCGGTTTCCCATTACTGCCCGTTTTGGAATAAACCGATACGTCATGGCGCCACATCCAATCATAAAATTGGAATCCATTTAAATAATATTCCTGTGTAAGCTGCTTCATCTTTTTATCGCTTTCAACGGCTGTCTCTTTAGGAAACTCCGTCGTATACCCGTAACGTGGATAGTGAGTCCAATCACTGGAGACATCAATTGCAGCGGTTAGCGTTTGATTGGACCCCTCGATTGAGGCTTTTACCATATAACCGCGGAAGTCATCAGCAGGTGGAGTCCAGACGATTTCTAATCCCTTTACATCCCTCTTGACCTGAATATTCTTCTTTCCTTCCGCTACCTTCTCATTTAAATGATAGACGTCCAAGTTAAGTGTACCTTTCCATTCCTTAGATGAATCGAAAAGTAGTGACATGGTCACTTTTTCCCCCGGATTATAACGGGCTTTATCTACTAAAAAGGCTTGAATTGGTTCACTTGGCAGCTGCTTTTTAGCAGCCTCATAAATATTGGGACTTGTGGCGTGAGCTTTTGTCATTGGTATCAACGGCAGAGAAGTTAGAGTCAAGTTTAATGCAACTAAACTAGCAATTGGTAATATTCGTTTCTTTTTGGATTTTTTCATGGCTTCCTCCTTAAATTCTTGAGATATTGTGAACAAAAGACTCCTTTCGAAATGAGATGATAGGTTCATTTTCTTATAGACAAAGGTAACTTGTAACCGTTAACAATACTTTTTTGGTGTCTTTTATTTTGTTCTTTAGAAGTAAACTTGATTTCGATAGTGTTTTATATTAATAGGTGAGAAATAAAAAACACCAAAAGAACTCCACGAAAAAACCCTGCCAATCAGACAGGGTTAACAAATAAGGATTATTTTATTAAATAAACTCGTGCTTCATATGGCTTCAGGCTAAATGAGGTAACAGGGACTTCTTCATTAACCTCATAGTTGCCAATTAACAGTTCAGGCTTAATAAATTTAATATCATCTGGAAATTCAATTGGTGCATCTTCACCAGAGAAATTACACAAAACCACTAATTTCTCATTTCCTAGTGTCCGCGTATACGCGTAAATCTTTTCATCAGCTTCCAAGATTAAATCGTATCTACCATAGACAATCACCTCATATTCCTTACGAAGTTTAATCAACTTTTGATAGTAATGAAAAATCGAATCTTGATCGGCAACTGCTTGAGCTGCATTGATTTCCTTGTAATTAGGATTCACCTTTAACCATGGTTTCCCTATCGTAAACCCAGCATTTTCACTGTTATCCCACTGCATCGGTGTTCTGGCATTATCACGGCCCTTTATATAAATGGCCTCCATGATTTGATTGTGATCTTCCCCGCCTTCCACCACTTTCTCCATATACATATTGTGGATTTCAATATCGTTGTAATCTTCTATTTGTTCAAAGCAGACATTGGTCATACCAAGCTCTTCCCCTTGGTAGATATACGGAGTCCCTTTCATCATATGAAGAAAGGTCCCGAGCATTTTGGCAGATTCAACCCTGTATTCCTTATCATTTCCGAAGCGGGAAACCATTCTTGGTTGATCATGGTTATTTAGATAAAGACTGTTCCATCCTTTACCTTCCAAATCATTCTGCCATTTGGACATAACTTCTTTTAGGTCAGATAACTTCCAAGGCTTTACATTCCATTTACCTCCAGGACCTGAATCCAAATCCATATGCTCAAAGGTAAAAATCATGTTCAACTCTGTTCCTTCATTGTTTGCATACTTTATGGCATCTGCGGTAGTGGCCCCAGGGCATTCACCAACGGTTATAATGTTATATTTTGAAAGAACTTCCTGATTCATTTCTTGCAAATACTCATGGACACGCGGACCATTCATAAAGAAATCTCCGCCCCAGTCGTATGGTTTTCCCCCAGGAGCACTCGGAAGTCCATCCACTTTTGAAATCAGGTTAATCACATCCATTCGGAATCCATCAATCCCCTTATCCAGCCACCACTTCATCATGTCATAAATTTCTTTTCTAAGCGTAGGGTTTTCCCAATTCAAATCAGGCTGCTTTTTGCTGAACAGGTGTAGATAATATTCTTCCGTTGCTTCATCATATTGCCATGCTGAGCCGCTAAAGAAAGAGGTCCAATTATTCGGTTCTGTCTCGTCCTTGCCCGGCCTCCAGATATAATAGTCACGATATGGGTTATCCTTTGATTTACGCGACTCGACAAACCAGTGATGCTCATCCGATGAATGGTTCACAACTAGATCCATCATCAGTTTCATATCACGTTCGTGTAGCTGTTTCAATAGCTCGTCCATATCTTCCATCGTACCAAACTCATTCATGATTTTTTGATAATCACTGATATCATACCCATTGTCATCATTTGGGGACTGATAAACTGGTGACAGCCAAATGACATCCACACCTAATTCTTTTAGATAATCTAGTTTAGAAATAATTCCACGGAGATCTCCGATTCCGTCTCCATTGCTATCCATGAAGCTTCGCGGATAAATTTGATAAACGACACTATTTTTCCACCATTGCTTTTCCATCTTTATCTTCCTTTCTCTTTCAGAAGTTGGTTATCTATTTCCTTGGCTGCAAGAGACATTCCCTCTTTAGCGCCAATTTGGTCAAGGATGATCATCCTAATATATTTTATATAAATTTCTTCAATCTCGGCCCAATTAGCCAAGGGTGGTAATGAAAAGGAATTCTCTAAACCTGCAATATAACTATCTATGTAACCAGCCTCTTTAATCGATTCTTTTATATTCACCCCTTTTGCAGTGGGCATAAGGCCTGTTTTCATTAAAAGCTTTTGTGGCTCCGAAGTGGCCATCCATTTGACAAATGTCCAACTAGCTTTCGGATTCGTGGCTCCTTTCATGATGACAAGATTCTCTCCACCAAGAATAGACCCTTTTCCGTTTGTAACAGGAAACGGAACTGAGATAGTATTTTTCATAATTTCTTCAAGCTTTTGAGGAGATTGAATACTATAAAACCAAGGACCTTCATCAATCATTAAATACTTTCCATCGATAACGCCCTCCCAAGTATCCGAATTCCCTGATGCGTTAAAGAGGATGCGTAATTTCTCAGCGGCTTGAATACTTTTGGGACTGTTTAAATATCCTTCTGCCTTTTTTAAATCGGGACTTAGTATTTTCCCGCCAAACCCATAAAAGTAAGGCAGACTTTCCCAAGCCGTATATCCAGTCAGACCTATACGGTAGTTGTTCTTGAGAATCAAATCCAGTAATTCATCCATATTACCAGGAGGACTAGTATATCCAACATTTTTAAGGAGCTGGCGATTGAAAATGGCCACCTTCGTATTAGTATTAAGGGGGAGGCCGTAATATTTTCCGTTAAGAAGGTTTGATTTTAATGGTGCCTCAAGAAAACCTTCCTTTACCTGAGTAAAATCATTGAAATCACTGACAGAATAGATTTGTCCCATCTTTGCAAAAAATGGAACCCATGAAATATCCATACGGACGATATCAGGAGGTCTCTTGGCTGATGCTCTTGCTAGAAGTGTCCACTTTAATTGTTCACCATATGGCTGACGGACAGGCTTGACATCAATATCGGGATGCTGTTTTTCAAATAGAGGAATGACCTCGTTTTCAAATACTTTTGTTTCCTCTTCACTATAAGTATGCCATACAATAATTTCTTCCTTCTTTTTGTCCGCTTTTGAAAGAGAATGGCTTCCATACATAATCGATTGGTTATTACAGCCTGAGATAAACAACAATCCTGCTAATACGATTCCTAAAAGCCTCCAATTCAAAACCAGCATCCTCCTTCCGTATCAGATATGTCGAAGTTTCAAACTTAAAATGGACTCTGATTTTTTGAACGGAAATCAATTGGTGTTGATCCTATTAACTTCTTAAATAGCTTGCTAAAATACTTTACATCGTTAAACCCGGATTGTTCTGCCACTTCATACACCTTTAATGAGGTATTTTCTAATAGTTCTTTTGCCTTCTGTATCCGTAGATTCATCACATAATCGATAAAATTTTCACCGATTAACTGTTTAAACAAGACACTAAAATAATTGCGGCTGATATGGACATGACTGGAGACCAACTGCAATGTCAGTTCTCCTGTATAATGACCATGAATAAAATCAAGAGCTTTTTGCATGATAGCATTGTCAGCATGCGGATGATGACGCTTTTGCTGGCCCAACTCGACATATTCTTCTATCTGCAGCAGCAGTGTACTCTTGATTTCATCTAACGTTTCTATCTTCTTTATCTGCTCATATTTTTCCATTAATGTATCAAAATCCAACTGTTTCATGAACAGATGACCGAAAATCTCACAGGCATCATTTTTTATTTCCATTGGAAGAGCCATTTTCGACTCCCATTCTTGAAATCGGTTCGTTAAAAAGTCCATTAGTCTTTGTTTGTCATAAGGCAATAGAATTGGATGTAGCCACTCAATATCCAGTGAAGTCAATTTTCCCGCTTTAAATGATTCATAGCGGAATATAGATTCATTTGAATGAAAAAACCTTTGTTCAGAAGCTAATCGACTTCTTTCAAAACCCTTTTTTACAGATAATAGATCTTGAATCATTTCGAAGCCAACCGTAAAGCTAGAGTTTGTTTCCTGTTCGAGTTCCTCTTTTAATTTTCCGATAACCACATACGGATCTACTTTTGTGTTTAATAGAAAAAACATTTGATTCTCATTTACTGGAAAACAAATTCCCTCATCCATATTGTTATAAAAATAATTCTGAACATCTTCTAAAATCATTGTTTTATATAAAAAACCATACTGTTCTTCTAACATATCATTATGATTAAGTGTCATGGTTGACAAAAGGAATGGTTCCTTTAGCCAGCTCACTTTTTGATGGAGTTCCTCAGAAGAAGCGTCCTCAAGAATAACTTTTTTAATAGCCTGCTCTAGACTTTTTCGTTCCCTTATAAAAGTGGTTTGATTCACAAGTGCCAGTTTTTCTTCGACCATCCGATCCATTTTGATCATATCCACACACTTCTGAATTAGCTTGGTGAAATCCTCTGGTTCTAAGGTAGGTTTTAATACATAATCTACAGCACCTAACTGTAAGCCTTCCCGAACGTAATCAAAGTCGGTATAACTGCTAACGAGAATCACTTTTAACCGGGGAAAAAGTTGGAGCATTTCCTTCATTAATATAAGGCCATCCATAACAGGCATTTTAATATCTGTAATTAATAAATCAAGGGTTATGCCCTCTACTGCTTTAAGGGCTTCCTCTCCGTTTGGGTAATCTCCTACATAATGAAGGCCCTCCCTTGTCCAATCAACAGAGGCCTTTAAACCATATCGTATTACTGGTTCATCATCTACTACCATGACGTTATACATGCTTTCCACCCCCATCTTTAGGGAATAATTCTAAAGTAACCAAAGTCCCATGTTCTCCACTTTTAATCGTTACAGTTGATACTGGTGAAAAATAAAGCCGAACCGAATCGTACACATGATTCAACCCGATACCTAAAAATGAATTTTTGGTTTCCCCTTTTCGCCTGATTTGGTCTAATCTATCTTTTTGAATTCCGATTCCATTATCATGTACTTCAATTTTTACACCATTGTTTAAGGTACTTGCTTTAATCGATATGTTTCCAGATTTCCCAGTAGGAACCAGGCCATGGAAGGCTGCATTTTCTACAATAGGTTGAATAAGCATCCTAGGAATAACAAATACTTCGGTTCCTGCTTCGATAGTCAGCTGTAAATCAAAAGTCTGATCATAGCGGATTTGTAGAATAACAAGGAATCGTTCAATAATTTCTAACTCTTGATGGAGCGTGACAAAGTTACCATTCTTCCCCATGCTCGCTTCAAGCAAACGACTTAATGCAGATAAAGCGGTATTTGCTTTATCTGTTTGCTTAAATTGTACAAGCCATCGGATGGTAGTAAGGGTATTAAATAGAAAATGTGGATTGATCCGATGTTTAATTGCCCTTAGTTCAGCTTCTGTCTTAAGACTTTGCTCCTCTTTTACTTGCTCCAGTAATTGATCAACTTGTTTCGTCATCTGGTTAAATTGGTCACTCATCAACCCAATCTCATCATTTGAATTAACTTCGGAGCGAACTTTAAAATTCCCTTTTCCGACCTGCCTCATTTGCTCCGTCAGTTTTTTTATCGGTTTTGTGACCTTATTGGTTGCAATTAAACCAAAAACAACAGCAAATAGAGTAAATAAGATCGAAATTAATATGGTAATTTGCTGGAGCTTTGTCAACTCACCCGTAATTTCCTTAATAGGCACAATCCCCACCAATGACCAGCCATTCGACAATGGTTGTTTCACTCCATAAAATAGTTCATCATTGTTCTTAAATTCAAATTCATCAGTATTTTTATTTTGAATATGCTTGAACAAATCAGGATTTTCAACAGTCTTGTTGATTTTATCCATATTGGAATCAATCATGATTTGACCCTTGTCGTTAACAACAAAAAAATGGCCTGTTTTTCCAAGCTTTAATTGTTCTATTTTATTCAGGATTGATTTACCGTCCAGATTCACCTGTATATAAGCGATATTCCCCATGTTAGTAAAGTCTTTCATAACCCTAGTGACTGGCAGAACAAGCTCCGTATTCTCACCAGCCCCGCTAAATAAATCATATTGGAGCCCCCGCCAAACGAGGGCCCCATCTTTCTTCTTGGATTCCTGAATCCAATCGAAATCTACGAGATGATATTTGCTCAATTTAACAGGTGAAAAAGTTCCGCTCCCCCAGCTCGTTCCCTCTTCTTTTAATATATAGAGAATTCGAACAAAGGAGCTTGAAAAAATTTGTGAATTTAAAAAAGTTTTTATTTCATCATAATTCTGTTCTTTATCAATCCGAGAAAGTTGGGGTTCCCGGTCCATTTTGACCATTTCCTGAAGCCGCTTGTTACTATACAGAAGATCCGACATATCACTTCCTACCGACAAAGCGAATGATAGGGATTCAGCCGCCTGGGTAGATGTCTGAAGAGAAGATTCCCTGACATTTTCTTTCACAATGTTAGAGGAAGAGATAAAATAGAATACACTTATGAACGAAGTAGGAATCAATATCCCAATACAAATAGCAAGGATAACCTTCGTAGAAAACTTTTTAATTAGTGGCTTCTTGTTCATATGATCCCTTCTTTTCTTCCATTCATCTGTATTCCATGTTACCGCTTCAATCAATATGGTTCAACCGCGATTTAACTAAAATAGTTATCTATCATTAATTGGTAAATAATTCTTGACTAGTTTGCCTCTTTTTCAATTCAGCTCTCATACTTTTCTCATAAAAATAAGTCGATAGAAGAGCGACCAACCCAGGCAAAATAAAGAGTAATAAAGGTGGAAAGACCATCCACATGATATAAGCAGCTGCGAATATCTCAAAAATCATAAGAAGCCCATTGAAAGGATATTTGAGCAATAACATCATGCTATTGCTTAAGTATGCCTTCAAAGGTAATTCCTGGTCGACAAGAAAACTATAAACGTACAGGAAGAAAAATGGGGTCACAATGGCCAGAGCATAAAAGAAGGTCGCCAATATAGGAGAAAGCCCTGCATAATACCTTATGGATAAGTAAAATACAGTTAATACTGCGGTATTAATAATCCCAAAGATCATACTTTTTACGTATTCCCTTGTGTAATACTTCCAGAAAAACTTAAAAAACGGAAGCTCATCGTAACCTTTTATATATTTTCTTGCCAGTGCCAAGGTTGTCACAGTCGCTGGGATTGCCACAAATGGAAAAAGGATTAGGCCTGTGATGCCCATCATATGAACGGTAGCTACATCAGGTGCCCCCCAGAGATACGCTCCTATTAATATATATGGGACATTTAAGAGCCACCAAATCCCCGTCAGTTTTAGAATCGTATAGAGCGAATTCATCAAATGGTTACTGTGTTGAAATAAGTTCATTTGCATGTCCCCTTAAAAAAGGCTATTCCTTAACAGAACCGATTACTAATCCGCTTGTAAAATATTTCTGTAAAAACGGATAGATTAATAGTACAGGAATTGTAGAAACCACAATCTTCGCGGCATTTAATGTTTGATTTGAAATTTCAGCTACAGCTTTTAATTGAGACACATCTGTAATTTTTGTTACGTCGATGTTTAGTTGTTGAATATATGTTTGCAATGGATAATTAGCCGCTTTGTTAATATAAAGCAAACCACTAAAGTAGTCATTCCAATGACCTACAATTGCAAAAAGTGAAATAGTGGCCAACGCTGGCAGTGAAATAGGTAAATAAACTTTGAATAAGACTTTTAATTTTGTCGCCCCATCCATAATTGCCGCTTCTTCCAATGAACTTGGAATACTCTTAAAAAAGTTCATAAGTAGGATAATGTTAAAGATTGGTACTGCACCTGGCAATACAAGCGACCAAATGGTATCAAGCAATCCTAAGCTCTTTACAACTAAGAACGTTGGGATCATCCCACCGGAAAAAAGCATTGCAAAAATTAATAAATTCATATAAATATTACGTGATCTAAATTGCTGCTTACTTTTTGACAATGGATAAGCCATCAAAATTGTTAACAACATATTAAGGGCCGTCCCTAGGACCACTCTTTCTACCGATATCATAAACGATCTCCAAAACTGTGTATCACCTAAGAGCACTTTATAAGCACCGACATTAAAATTGACAGGCAGTAACCCCACTTCATTTGCTTGGGCCGCAACTCGGTCGCTAAAAGAGATAGATACCATGTTAAGTAAAGGTAATACACATAGGGCTGTCACTAATAAAAGAGTAACCCAGATACATATATCAGCAATCCTGCTTCCAAGTGGTTTAGAGCGTTTAGATATTTTCAACCCTCTCCCCCATGTAATAGCCATCTGACTGGAGACTGTTTTTGGTTTCATTGGATCTGACCCTCCTTTTAAAAAATCCTCATGTTTGCAAGTTTTTTAGATAATTCGTTGGCTGATAAAATGAGGACGCAGCTTACCACTGATTTTAATAAGCCAATGGCTGTTGCAAAACTATATTGTTGACCTATGAGACCAATTCGGTAAACATAAGTATCAATGACATCCCCAGTTTCATAGACAATCGGATTATACAAGGCAAAAATCTGGTCAAAACCAGCGTTTAAGATATTCCCCAAATTGAGTGCGGTAATCAACATAATGGTTGGTAAAATACCTGGTAAGGTGACATGCAATAATTGCTTAAAACGATTCGCACCATCCATTGAAGATGCCTCATATAGCCCTGGGTCAATCCCCGTTAACGCGGCCAAATAAACAATGGCACCATAGCCAAAACCTTTCCATACATCGGTTGAAACAATGATACTTCTAAACCACTCGTTGCTCCCTAAGAATAAAATTGGCTTATGTCCAAACGCCTGTAAGAAATTATTTACTGGTCCATGATAGTCAAAAATGTTTATAAAAACGGCTGCTAAAACGGCCCACGATAAAAAGTTTGGTAAATAAACAATCGTTTGAATCGATTTCTTTGCCCATTTCAATCTAATTTCGTTTAATAGTAAGGCAAATATAATGGGTACCAGCGTTCCTAGAATAATCTTACCAACTGCTATCACAAGAGTATTCCTTAGTATCTTCATACTATCTGGAATTTCAAGCATATATTTAAAGTTTTCAAAACCGACCCATTCGGATCCAAAAACACCTTTAGCAGGAACATAATCTTCAAATGCCATAATGATTCCAAACATTGGTATAAAACTAAAAATAATCAAAAAAATCATGCCTGGTGCCAACATTAGATGATACTCCAGCTGCCCACCACGTTTTTTCATGTCCATCGCACCCTCTTCTTAGAATAATGATTTTAAATGGGTACAAATCAAGATTTGTACCCATTTGTAGATTACTTTTCTTTAATGGCTTCCGAAACTTCTTTCGTAATTTCAGTACCGCCTGTTTTCTTCCAGTTTTCAACAAACTTATCAAAGTAATCTAAGTCTTTCTCACCTGTTACAATCTTTAAGAACGCCTCATCTTCTAACTTTGTTAAATTAGCCCATTTTAACTTCATGCTTTTGGTCTGGCCAAAGAAAACTGGATTTACCTCATTTATTTTTGTTTCAGCCATTAACTTACCCGCTACCACTCTGGAATTATAAGCACTCCATTGATTAGCGTCTGCCTTCGCTGGGTCTTTTAAATAATCTGTGATCTTTTGATAGGATGATAGATCATCTAGTGATAATGTTTTAGGATCTTTTTTACCTTCAATGGCAGCATTAATATTTTCATACATTTGTGCTGTTGCATCATTAAAGTTAACCATGATATTTACTGGTGCCCCACGGTCTCCGCCAAATTTAATGAAATCTACTACAGGCTGGTAATTACGGTCTTCTTGACGCAGCTTATCATCTAATGCACTAACTAATTTAGGAAGTACTTCTGGATGTTTAAAACCTTTTCTTACAACATAGAATTCAGATGCCGGGTTTTGTGTATAAGCTGTGATGGTGCCACTACCATCTTTTGAAATGATAAATGGTGCCCATTCAGCATTTGGATTTTTCTGTTTGGCAGAATTCAAAGGATAATCTGGGGTCCACCATGGTCCAAAGTACGCACCTGTCTGACCTCCAATGATCAAATCTTCAATACTTTTACGTACTGCTATTTGAGGATCGATTAGACCTTTTTTGTACCAATCAGCCAGTTTGCCTAACCCTTGTTTTGTTTCTTCTGTAATTGATCCATAAACTACCTTGCCATCTTGTTCAATCCATTGACGCGGGAATGAATCATAAGTTTGAAGGATATTGTCCGCTTGGAACAGTGATCCGTACATTCCACCAATACTTGGGGATAGCGCTAAACCTACTGTAATTCCTTTCCCATTACCACCTGGATCTTTTTGGGTAAATTCAGTTAAGATTTTCTCTACGTCATCCAACGTCTTTGGTCCTTTTAAGCCAAGCTTATCCAACCAATCTTGGCGGAGCCAAAGCATAGTTGGGATGTTTGCATTTTGTGTTGATGGCAGGGCCATTAGTTTACCATCGAATGTAGCAGCTTCCAATGCACGACCATCGTATGAATCATACATATCTTTTACTAAGTCAGAAGTACTTGATTCATACACATCTGTTAGATCGGCAATTAATTCATTATCGACCAACTGACGTAATGTTGCAGCATCAACAGCCATAATGTCAGGTATATCACCTGATGCAACAGCCATGGAAACTTTCTGTTTGTAGGCATCTCCATCTTGTGCCTCAAACTTATTTTTACTTTGAATATTAAGCGTTTCCTTTAAGTATTTTGTATAAGCATTGTCTTCGTATGTTTGTCCTGAAGGTAATTTTGCAATACCAGGTGTGGACTTCCCTACCGTATAATTGACTGTTTCTTTATATTTCCCGAATGGTTTTAATTCTTCTTTGGTGGCTATTGGTTTTGTATCTGTATCTCTAGAAGAACTTGAGCCAACCGAGCATCCTGCCAAAATTCCAAATGACATCATGGTTACTGCAGCAATTGAAAAAACTTTTTTCATGATTGTTTCCTCCAACTCATTGTTTCAAATCAGTTAACTAAACTGCTAGCTTTTTAGAGAATCTTCCCTTAAATCTAATAGAAAAAATTTGCGGTATTCAACTTAGTCCAATAATGTACCGCTTACAAAGCTTCATAAAAATAACACTAGTACAAATGTAATGGATTTAACTTTATCATTCGGTTCCCCCTTACTATGTATTTATAAGTTAATTATGATTCTAAAACCCCATTCAGGAAACCGTTTCCATCATAGAGAAGGTGTCTTATATTACGAACATCTCTACCTCGTTTTCCCATAAAAAGGATTTAGTGTTTTTTATTAAATTTAATAGAGATAAAAAACTCCTTTTTTTATTCGTTTCTAGTAGGAATTGTAAAAAACATAAAATTTTACATAAGAAAAAGCCTCCAAACTATGTAATTTGAAGGCTTTGAATAAACTTAGGTTTCTTGGGGTTCAAATACATACACTTGATGAATGAAATGCTTTAATGCATAATACGCTCTTCTGTAAAACAGTCATTCCATAAAAGATTGTATTTCCTATTTCCCAAGGTCTTGTGGTTATACAAGTAATACTGCCCCAAATAAGTAAAAGATCGCCGCAGCGATCTTGACTTTAACTCCCATATTTTTAGTAAGATGTGTTTTTAAAAATGGGCAACGCTTACACGTTACCCCTTTCTTTTCTAAGCTTTTTTTATTTTTAACATCGAGTTAGCATTTTTCTGAAATTCATATGGTACTTTGACTTCTTCAACCATACAGCCATTGTCAGTCAAATAACCTATTATTTCATCTAATTTCTCGTATCTGTTTCCCTGTAAATCAACTAAAGGAAAAATTCGAACTTCCTCTTTCGTTATCCTTAAGAACTCAGTTAACGGTTCGATGTGAATTGATAATCTAAACGATCCGCATACATAAATAGAAAATGTGCAGATAGAAGAATATCAAATTGTTCATCCTTAAACGGTAAAATAGGTAGAGGAACGGGAATGTATCTTTCTCTGGATTCTATCATATGGTTGGTACAATCTTGTAAGGCACTTAAACGATTATTTCTAAGTCCTTCTATATCCTTGAAATAATCCCATTTATAATTGTTATGGGCTTTTTCCATATGCTCCATCGCGTGTTCAATATCCTGAAGACCTTTATTTTTTAGGTCTTCACCTGAGTGATAATAAGCAATATCGCACGCTGTTACATCTAAATCTGATTTGTTACCAACAGCAGTATATGAACAAGCTCCTGCTGGACAATCAAGTATTTTCTTTCCTTTTAGTTCTTCCTCTGAAAGAGAAAACATATCAAAATACTCTTCGAATGTTCTCCCAATAAAAACAATTCTTTCTAAACCGAACTTTATACTCTGCTCTACATTACTCAACTAAACTCACCTCATCAAAAAGCATTACATTCCCAGTTTCATAACCAAGTTGGTTCCTATAATTATTTTGCTGTGACCTTTAAATTATCCTTGAATTGTAGGTTTTGCCAAACCCTCAGTTTGTTTGAAGGCCATAAATCGCTCAAACATTTCAAACAGAGTCATCTTTTGCTCAGTTTGTTTGAACCGTTTAATATTCTGATTACTTCTTGAACCTTTTCGCTGAGTTTTCCTTACGGGTTGCATAAAAAAATCCACCCTTCTTACAAGAATTTGGTGGATTTGACACACTGGTACACACAAAATCAGTCGCACTTGTACTATGTAATTTTTAGAAAAAATACTGGTGACTTTTTAACTTTAACTCATTTTTCAAACAGTCGGTAAAACAAAGATGAAAAACAGTCGAAACCCTTGATATATCTGGGTTTAGTTGGCGGGACTGCGTGGGAATCGAACCCACCAGACCTGGCACGCAGGTCTCAAGCAGTTTTGAAGACCACGTAATACAATCCGCTTAATCATTCCGTTCAATCAGCGTTAACCTCAACGTTAAATCAACGCTTTACACAGTTTTCGGTCAATCACCGTTACAGTTTTCGTTCGTCCTTTACGGTCTTATAATAGTTGAAAGGTAGCGAAAATGTCAAGATTCGAAAACCGTACGCCAACGATGTCCGCAAATATAAAAATTTTGAATTCGCTAGTTTGCATTTACACAAAAAGTAAAAAATCGTAAAATTAACCAAAAGAGTGTTGGAGGGGATTCGCATGTCAAACGCATTAAAATGGGCGGGCTATTTCGCCATTATTACCGGAATCATCATCGCCATTTACCTTATTACTTCGTTAAAGGTAATCGACATAAACGCAATTGACTATCAATCACCGCACCCTTATCGCTGGCTATACGCTTCCCTAGTCCTCGCAGTCACAATGCCAACCGGTCTAATGTCGGTCGCTGCCTCGAGCTTCGTCGAAAAGAAATTCACCGACTACACTTACGACGCGAAAGAACGGAAAAATGAATCGTATCATAACCGCCCATTTTATTAAGCCTTGGCGTACCTGCCGTGGCTTTTTTAGCTGAAATAGTTACTCTCGGTTTTCTTGGTTTGAAATATCCTATTTCGTTTCACCCCAATAAAAAACACCCGATTATTCGGATGCGTACTTAATTATTCCATGTAAATAAACCGAGTATTCTCGCTGTATACACTCTCTTAACTTGATTTTTCCTTCACTTTCTAATTCTCCAACCCATTCTTCAATCTTTTTTTCATCTTCTTTTGTAGCCTTAGGAATCTCTGTTGAAAAGAAATTACCTCGACTTGCTTTGTGTAGATTTTTTAATAAACCAACTTTATTCATTGGGTCATCCCCTTTATCTATAATTTTCGACATAAAGGAGGTTTTCTCCTTTGATACCAATAATTTTCTCGAGTTTTCTTATTCAGCTAACGAGTGCTTTGTTAAATAAGATGTCATCAAAAAAGTCCTTTTTCTTTTGGTAAATTATCAAGGTTATTGTATAACAGATCTTTAAAAAAGAGTAGGTCGTTAAACCCACTCTACAAAACTAGGCAGCCGTAATAAGCCAGCCTTAGTTAGATTTCGGTATTTCACACGTAAACCAATCGGAGCTATATACGCAAAATCATCTGTTTCCTTTATGATTGGAGCGCGATACACTTTCGCTTTTTCACGCGTTAGCACACCGAGTTCCATCACGCCCATGTATTTTCCATCAGTGTCAGCTAATTGCCAGCCGAAATCCTTCGGTTGCTTACGGTAGCCAACAACGATTATATCAGCGTACTGGTAATTGATAACCTTCAGCCAGGAGTGCGATCTCTTGCCGACTTCGTAACGTGAATCTTTGCGTTTTAGAACAATTCCTTCGAGGTCTTGCGTATGTACAAACCCTAATTTATTAAAGGTAAAAGAACTTATGAAGAAATAGTTAGTAAATATCCTGAATATAAGTAGTCTTTTACAATATTGGACAATTTATAGTTGTATCTTCTCGTAGAAAAGGGAAATAAACGTGTACATAGGGGCTTCCTTCGGGAAGTCTTTCTTTTGTAAGCAATATTAAATAAAAATAACATGAAAAAAGGAATACAGCCACCGTTTAAGGTGACTGCTTAATGAGCGAACACTTAATTTATCAACTTTTTTGGCAAGTAAGATATGTATAAAAAATCTATCATTGAATGCCTCTTTAGATATTAAAATAAAAAATAAAATGTCCATTTTCTTTTAATTTGAGGAATTAAGACTCTGATTTCATTAATATTTAGATAAATAGTTTATTAGACAATTCCAGATAGCTTTTCATTCTCCTTTTTAATAAATAATTCATTGACCTTTACATGCGACGGAAGCAGCGGATGATGGCGAATGATGTGGACTGTTTTTTGGACACAATCCATTAAAGTTTTTCCTCCCTGTAACCATTCACTTACCGTACCCCTAGGAAATTCCGGCTTGGTATTACTAAAAAGATAATCCAGTGTTTGAATCTTATCCTTTAATTCTTTGTTTTTATTAATTTTGATCAGTATATCCTCAGTGTTCTTTTGATAATCATCTGTGAAGGCAACAACGATTTCTTCAACATTTTCCTGAAAGACCGTAATGATTATGTCCCTCACTAATTCGTCGAAGGGGTGTGAAATGACCAGTTGATTTCTTTGCAAGATAATCATATTTTCCTGATTGTTGGTTTCTTCTTTAATAAAACGTTCTAATTTATGATCCATACCAATCACATATAGTACTTTTTTCTTTTCATCTCTAGACATCAAATTCACCTCATTATTAATTTGTATTGTATTCTAAATAAGATTCTGATGCTTTCCTTTAGAAAAAGATATTTAAGCCTTGAATATATCCTTTTATTTCTAACATAATTTGCTTTGCAGATTGCTGGAAAGCTTAAAGACCATTGATCGTTCTCCAGTATGCGTACTAATATCGGTGTGAAAACTAATTACTTCTTCGCCTGTTATCGTTAAGATAATTTCCTTTAAATCAGCCAGACCGGATTCCACCAAACTGTTGCGATATTCTTTTACTGATAACAATCCTTCTTTATCCCGACATACTTCATATTCTGCAGGAGTTAAAATAGCTCCAAGAATCACAATCACCATATCCCGTAATATATCTGATTTAACTGATACGGAGCCTCGTCCAAGATAATTTTTCTCCCAATGTGTTAAAGCTTTGCTTATTTCAGCTTCAAGAATTCCTTTTGATTTTTCCATACCGATTCCTTTTCCTTTATTCAAAGTTACATTCATAGATGGCCAAACACATGGCCAAACATTGCCTATAATATTCAAAAAACAATCTATTTTATCAACGTAACACTATCTTTTAGAAAGCTATTTACCATTGCTTTAAGAACTGAAAAGAAAAGCAGCCCAATCAAGGACATTATATAAAAACCAGGAATTGTTAAGACCAACTCTCCCAGTGTCCTTCCGGGTCAATGGACGCAAGCCGAATCCATCCGTTTTTCACTTTTTGCTGAAAGGCATGATCGTGGTCGAGCATCCTTTTTACATATTCCTTTGGCGCTTGGATGACCACCAGCAAACGTAGTGGCTCATGATATGCCTCTTCATCTGATTTCATCACAGATTGCCAGGGAAGTCCGGATAGTAAGTCACTAGCGTTCCCTTGCATGACCCCGAGCCCAGCTGTCAAGGTTTGGGTTGTTTTATTCCCGCTTCCATAATAATGAGGGGCAACAGTAGATGCATAATATTGCAGATTAATCCATTGAGCTACCGTTGCAGGTCCGGAAATAATGTTTGCTAGAATATGACCGTTTTTATCCTTCTTCCAGTTATAATTATTGAGGAAAACTCTTCCACCCAAATTGCAACCTTGGGTCAGCCAACGTTCCCCGATGATAAACGCAGCGTTGCGCGCTAAACCCCATTCCGGACGCACCTCACTCCAATCTTCTGAAAGTCGTTGAGCCTCAGCCTTTGGACTTTTAAGATGGGGTCCGATATTTGGCAATTGCGGAATCCTCTCAGAATTGGCTTCCTCACTCACCTTTGGCAACTCGGCCTGGACACGATAAAATGCTTTCTTAGCTTCATCTGATAGTTCTGGAATGTAAAGCCAACGCAATTCATCAAGTGTGGTAATATGCTCAGCAGCTGCAAAAACGGTATCTTTAGGAATAATTATTCCCTCTGTTTCAAGGCTCTTCCTTACGGTTGGCAGATTGCACAATGCTGCCAGTACTCTTGCATTGAATCCGCTTGAGGCTCCTCCACATGCACCGCAGTCGAGTGCGGAACTATATGGATTGTTCGTGCTGTGACTTCCATGTCCGCAAATAACCACTAGTGGTGCAAAATGATCGGTGAGGCCCATCATTATTAGTGCCTGCCTTACGTAGTGTACTTTTTCTTTCACCGAAAAGCCAGTTGGCAAAGCTTTTTCAAATGTTTGCGTATGGTCAAGCAAGAGTTCCGTGGATGGTTTATGTAGCCATCTTTCGTGCAATTTCCTTAATGTCCGTCCTGCACTCCTAGGCACAAAGCTGCGAGCGAGAGATTGCAAGCTGAGCCAAGGACCGCTAATTTCCGGCAATACCATACTGGAAATCAGATTATGTTTCATCGCATTAAATGTATAACCTATTGAATTGACTACATGATGCCGTTGTTGATAGGATTCAGACTCCGGTGAAAACTCTTTTATTTTGTATTGCGGTTTAAACATTACAGGCAAAGAGTTATGCGTATGGTTACTGCCAAGCTCGTAGGTTTCTATCGGTAATCCGAAAAAGCCTGCTGTTCCAAAAGTCTTAAATTCTCCTCCTTTTTCAAGTTTGCGGCGAAAAGGCTCTGAACGAACATCAATACAAAATACAAACTGAGCCAGTTCCGGCTTTATGTTTTCCGCCTCTTCTGCCGTCTGTTGGGATATAAGCATCTTCTTTAATTGGTCCTCATATGTTTTTTCCCATGCTTCAAGCCATAGTCGATTGCGTTGAATCTTATCAAAACGATATGCAAGGGTCAAACATGCCTTTATTTCTGTAGACGATAACTGAGACCAAGCATTGATTGACAGGTTCCCCCATTCGGCCCAGGCCGTAATCAATGGTTCTAAATGTACTTTATTGTTTCTTTTTTCAGGCAAGGGAAGAAAGGGTTTAACTAAAGCCCATTCCATCGATATTCGGACGGCTAAATACTCAAGTAGTAGCGAACTTTCTTCGGTCGATTGCTGCGAACGCCAAAGCATCATGCCACTCCAGCCCGGTAATGCAAGGAAATGGCCTTCAAAATATTCTTGAATTTCTGAAAATCGAATTTCTAGTGCGAACAAAACTTCCATTAATGCAGCATCAGCTTCTTCCGGCAAATCACTTAATTGTTTACGGACCTTACGGCTAAGTGCCGGGTCGTGCTGGACTAATTTCCGCCACGCACGATAGAAACCTTCTTCACGATTTGGCATCGACCAGACAGCTTGGGACTCATCAAGAAACAATTTACACCACTTGATAATATTGCAGTTAAGATCGTGAGCTGCATTTACCCTTCCCAGCTGTTCCAAGCGTTGGCTATAGGTTTTGACCGAATGTTTTTCGGTCATTTGGGATGTAAAACGGTTTAGTTTTCTTGCCATACTTTTTAACTTAGGTTCTTCCATAGTGCTGGAAGGTAGTTGCTTTTGCATTAGTGCAGCTCGGCAGAACCGCTCTGCGACCTCATACGGCAACTCCAAAGATTGTGTGTTTAGCCAATGTTGAAGTCCATTTTCTAAAAAATCCTGATGAATCTCGCCTCGTTCCCAAGCAGATTGAAATACGGAGTCATTAGGATAGATATCTATATCACAAGTATCTTTGAGCCAGTAAGCCGTTTTTTCAAACGTTTGTCCCTCCAAGCCTACCCAGGGGTTACGTGCTGCAAATGTGTTAATTGGCCCGAGCGGTACAATAACCCTGCTGGCCGATTTCACTAAGTCAATAAGATCAAAATCAAGACTATCAGGCAGCTTTTCCCAATGTAATGTTTTTGCTAATGTTGTATTCATCGTAAATGACCTCCTCTAAAGAATGATTGTGTCAAATATTTAGGATGACTTTCTATCAAATTATTTTGAGGCTCACCCAATCGTACAAGCCAAAGATAAATAACAAAATAGGCAGCTGATGAACGATTACGAGCAAGCCATGCACCTGCAGCACTTCCGGCCAATAAAATAATCAGAAGTAAAATTGCCGCCGGTTCCGGTGGTTGCATTCCCTTCGGGATTGAATTTTGTAATACACCATAAAAAGCATCATGTACGAAATTATATACAATTGCCGCTACTGCAAATAAAGAAAATCCTGCAATCCGCGCGATATGTCCAGAACCAAAAGCCACGAGCTGGGTCCAGGCTAATGAAACTGACCACCCTAAGGTAAGAGCGCTTATGATTTGATAATTCTCTCCAGATGAAGATAGCCAAAGACCAATTGCCACCAGGAGGCCTAAAATCCCTCCTGTGATTGTCCATAATAATGACAATGGCTGGTATGACTCTGATGTTGGCTTCTTGTGATGTTGAAGCGTAGAGCCAGCCTGTAAGAAAAGAGTTGACTTAAATAGACCATGTAAGACAGCGTGGATAATGGCAGCCAAAAAAGCACCTAATGCACATTGGATTAACATAAACCCCATCTGTGCAATCGTAGACCCAACAAGCTGTCGTTTATAATCAACCTGGACCAGCATAATTCCGGTACCTGTCATGACTGAAACACTAGACACTAAAAGTAAAACGATTTGGGTAATATCTCCACTAAAAAGCGGAGAGAACCGAGTCAAGATAATTCCGCCAGCATTCACTAATCCCGCATGCATTACCGCGGATACAGGAGTTGGAGCTACTACTGAATTCAATAGCCAGCGTTGGAAAGGCCACTGTGCTGCCGGAATTACGACAGCCAAGATTAGCATCAGGCTAATACAAGTCCTTTCCCATAAATCAAGCTGTGTAAGACTGCTTTTTGTGAGGACAAGCGACAACTGCCAATGCCCAGTGGATTGGGTTACCCAGATTACAGCTCCAAACAGTATAAGCCAGCTTATTGCAAATAGTCGTCCTGATTGTTTAGCTGCGTTTCTAGCAACACTCCACTCCTTTTTTAATCTTATCAGTAGTATTAGCCCCAGGAGTGTAACCCCCCAGCAAATCAGCAACAGGCGAAGATCATTACTTAGCCAGACAACTGAATCAGCAGTAATAGTAATAGTCAGCAAGGCAAAATATTTTCGATAGGAACGATCACCAAGGAAGTAACGAACAGAATAGCACTGCACGATAAAACCGATGGTAAGGACAAACAATACCAGCATCCATGATAAGGAATCAAGCCACCAGGGACCATAAATTATGGTCTCCTTGGTAGTAACAAGGACCATTAGGGCAGCCAGTGGAGGCAACAATGTGATACCGATGTGAAGCCGAACAAAAGACAGTGGAACCCTTGGATATAACAGGAACAGTGCACTAAGCACCGATATCGCAAGCAATACAAAAAATATTTCTGGCAGGGAATTTAACATTTTACTTCCCTCCATCCGTGGATAGTATAAACCAACATTATGAAAATATGACTTTGACCGATTTCCTTCATTACGCTGCATTCCTTTCTGTTTTATTAATAAAAAAAACCGACAATTTTTAAGCATAATGGTCAAAACCATTAAACTTTGAAAATTGTCGGTTTACTTTTAACGGGCCATTCAGGCCTTTTAATAGTCTACCTAATTATGTAATATAGTATTCATACTTAAGAGGTATATTTACAGATTACCCTTTTGTTATAGATTTACTTTTTCATTGAATCAATAGATAGTTATTAACCTTATGCTAAAGTAATCTATTTAGTTAGGGAAATCATTTAATCAATTTATTTATGAAATGAATTTTACTATTAATGAAAAATTATGTCAAGTTGTAATTTGGTTCAAACTTACTGGGTCTCCGAGTAATTCATCCTATCCATTTACATACATACTTTCTTTCCAATCACTGTCCACGAAGATAAAGCTATTTACCTTCCACCAACCCGATTGTAATTCATTTGTAGGATCTGTTATTGGCACAATACGGGCTTTTCTAGTCTTTGTATCCATTGCTTCAAGGAAAATTTCGCCCGTATCTATATTAACGTTCTCCCGCTTCATTGCGCAAAGCTCTGAAATGCGCACTAGCGAATCTAAAAGTACATAAATGATTACCTTATTTCTGAATCCTGTATATGTTGAATCGTCAATGACATCCATCATCCTCATAACTTCAGCGGGTGTGAATGATTCTAACGTATCCTCAGGTATTTCTTCGGCTTGAAATCCTCATGGATAGGCTCAGTAATCCATTCCTTCTTATGACTTACCTAATGAATGCCCTTATATTACGAATGCGAATATTAACTGTCATAGGGGAAAGTTCCTTATCAATGAAGCATATACCCTACATATCCTTGGAAATCCTCTGCAGCAACGTTCTCATTCGTCGTTTCTTCACCAAGAAAACCTTTGAGATAGGCATAGTTATTGTAGTACTCATCAAGCGTCCTAGGTGCTAATCCTTCTGTTTTCTTAGCGGTCATAAACTTATTAAACATCTGATCCAATGTCAGGATATTGGAATTTGCCTTTGTTTTCGTTTTGCTTCCCTCTCTAATCTTACCTAGTTTCGGCTTTACCTTCTTTGGAATAACCTTTGATTGCATAAATTTAACCTCCAATAAATAATTATTTGGAGGTTGAAGGAAACGTTCCCTACAGTCTCTGTTACAGCCCCTCTACAGTCTTGTCAGTAGATAGGGGTATGACTGTGAAGGAATATGTATAAACTATCATTAAAATAAAATTAAGAAAACCCTTGATACATCAACTTTTTGGCGGGACTGCGTGGGAATCGAACCCACCAGACCTGGCACGCAGGTCTCAAGCAGTTTTGAAGACTGTGGAGGACACCAGTACCCCATTCAGCCCCAAGATTTTAATATATCAATATAGTTGTAACTATATCAACAAAAGCTATCTTATCCAATAGATTTCATCATTTGTTATCATATTACAATGGAAAATGATTATTATCAATACATACCGCGTTTTTGTCATTTTTTCGACAAGCTTTTCAATTGTCAATAAGGAATTCATAAATTGATTGGAGATTACTATACCAGCAGAAGAACATCAGGTAAAATTTATACAATTACGTCCAATACTTGTCTATCCTTATAAAAAAAGATTATAATAAGATGAAAAATAGTTATTTATGTAGGTGAATAGAATGCTTCATGGTTGGTTTTTATGGTTTATCCTGTTCTGGGTAGTTTTCCTAGTTGGTTCTTTTGCCATCGGTGGATTTTTTATGTTCCGGAAGTTTTTGAAAAAGATGCCGAAAGAAGATGGCAAGTCAGTTATGGATTGGGAAGAACATTATGTTAATGAATCCCGTCATTTGTGGGGACCCGAGGAGAAAGTGCTCCTTGAGGATTTAGTCAGCCCTGTTCCCGAACTTTTCCGTGATGTGGCCAGACATAAGATTGCAGGAAAAATTGGCGAAATCGCCTTAAAAGAAAAAGCTCCAAAAATTACTCAAGATTTAGTTATTCGGGGCTATATTCAAGCAACACCAAAGAGAGATCATAAATTCTTACGCAAAAAGCTGTTTGAAAATCGGATTGATGTCGCTCCCTTTGAGCACCTATTTTAACCGTCTAGATAATAGACGGTTATTTATTTTCAATAAAAAAACTGATCCAATAAAGGACCAGTCTCTCTCTTTACTATATCTGTTTCCCACCATGCAGCTGTTTGAACAGTTTTTTATAGTCCAAATACATCGCGATCCGCCAAGGCACAATCATTGAATAGGCCAGAAGGAAGAACATACCGCTTAGTTCTCCAATATCGATGGTTGCACTTAGCACCGACTTCATGACAAGACGTACAACTAATAGCCCAACTAATATAAAGAAAAATGCTTTGGAGCGTTTTAGATAAATATCATTATCGCGAATCTCAAACTTCGAGGTTTTAATAAGTAAAATAGAGAATAGCATCCCCACAATTGCTGCCTCGATCATTTCTGCTCCAGTTAATCTAAATTGCGGTTCAATATACATTAATGCCCCGCTCGACATGAACAGAGGCGGTAGAATTATTTTACGAGCATTGGTGGGTTTTTTTGCGGCTTTCATCCGGACTACTAGGGCCAGACTACCCATAAACACCGCTCCAATTGAAGAAGCAAGAACTATGTTCATTAGATTCATTCCTTATCTAATTTATTTACTACCCCATTATAACTCAAATAAATGGATTTGAAAAAAATTATCTCAATAAAATAGAACCCATTTTTACCAACCTTGTTATTGATACAAAAAGGGAAAAACCTCCTCAGGAATTTTCCCTTACATACAATATTTATATTTTTATATATTTAGAACCCTGTAAAGCCACCAAACAAATTTGAAAAAATCGAAATGATTTTTGTCATCCAGTCAAAGAATAAGACAATCCCCATGACAATCATTATGTAACCACCAATTTTGACGATTTTCCCGCTGTTCTTCTTAATCCAATTCATGCGGCCAAGGAAAAATGAAAGAATAAAGAAAGGAATCGCAAAACCTAGCGAGTATGCAATCATATACATCATCCCAGAACCAGGATTAGTCGCTGCTAAGGAGATAACAAATGAAAGAATTGGTCCGGTACAAGGTGTCCATCCAGCTGCAAACGCCATCCCAATTAAAACGGAACCAAAATAGCCAGAAGGACGATTTTTAAATTCAATACGGCGATCCTTCATCATAAACTTCGGATTTAAAATTCCAACGATCACTAAACCAAAGAAAACAATAAAAATTCCGCCGAGTTGACGAATTAGATCTTTATACTGTAAAAAAAAGCTTCCTAGAAACGAAGTTCCAAATCCAATTGCAATAAAAATAATTGAAAAGCCTAGTAGAAAAAATAAGGTGTGGAGTAAACTCCGCCTTTGAAGCATGGCATTTTCACTTTTTAACTCCCCAACAGACATCCCTGTGATATATGAGAGAAATGCAGGATAAAGCGGCAAACAACAGGGTGAAATAAAACTTAAAAATCCTGCCCCTAATGCTAAAAATATATTTACATCTGACATATTAACACTCCCACTATAGTCGATACGTTTCTATTCTAACAAATGTTTGTTGTAAATGATAATGTTGACCTTGAATATTTTGTGTCGCACTCGTTTTTTATTTCTCCTTTCCAATATTCCTCCTAACTATTTATATGCATAAATTGGATGGGTATTTATTTACAATTCTCTTTGAAAAAATTTACAACATAGGTTATACTAGTAAAACCAATTGAAATTTGGTATATTAGTATTCTGTTTTAACCAAAATTTAGGGGTTACTCTGGAAAGGAAATCGGCCGTGACAAAGGATGATTTAGTTACATTAATTGAAAAAAAACGAGCTGAATTAATTCAAGTCGCTACTAGCAACGGCTTGACATCCTCCGTTGCGATTCGCTACAGCCAGGAGCTTGACCACCTCTTAAATGAATATCATCGTATATATATAAAAAAGGTTCCATCATCAGCTTGTTAAGAAAAAACTCCTATAAAAATACGAAAAGCCTGGCAGCGCTGCCAGGCTTTCTTCATTAATTCACAACATCCATACTCTCTACCACTCCATTTTGTAAAAGGAACATTTTATGGTATAACCCACCTAGAGCGAGGAGTTCCTGGTGTGTTCCCCTTTCAACAATTTCTCCTTGGTGCAAAACTAAGATTAAATCAGCATCTTGAATCGTTGACAGCCGATGAGCAATCGCAATGGTGGTTCGCCCTTTTCGCATTTTGGAGAGGGCCGTTTGAATAGCTTCCTCTGTTTCCGTATCAATATTGGCTGTTGCTTCATCAAGGACCAATATTTTAGGATTGGTCGCAATCGTTCTAGCAAAGGCGATTAATTGCCTTTGACCGCTAGAAAAAGTGGTCCCTCTCTCTACTACTTTATGGTCAAATCCATCGTCCAATTTTTCTATAAAGGTATGGGCCTGGACAAACCTCGCCGCCTCTTCCACTTGTTCGTCCAACATGTCATTGGCATGCAGGCGTATATTGTCCTTTACCGTCCCGAAGAATAAAAATGGATCCTGTAAAACGAGGCCCATTTTCTCTCGGAGCTCTGTTTTGGTGAAATTTCGGATAGAATGACCATCAATGAATATGTCTCCCCGTTCATATTCATAGAACCGCATCAACAAATTAATGATTGAGCTTTTCCCGCTACCGGTATGACCAACTAGGGCGACGGTTTCGCCAGGTTTAGCCGTGAATGAAATAGATTTAAGCACATCCTGTTTCCCATTATAGGAAAAACTCAAATCTTTAAATTCAATTTTTCCTTGCTCAATCGCTAGAATGTTCTCTTCCTTTTGGGCAGGTGCTAACTCAGATTCATCTAATAATTTAAAGACGCGTGATCCAGCGACAATTGCTTGCTGGTACAAGGAAAGTCTCATCATCATTTGATTAACCGGTTCAAAAAAACGATCCAGATAGTTGATAAAGGCATATAAAACTCCGATTTCAATCACATGGTTCAAAGAAGTGAGCCCAAAATATGATAACACAATGATTAATGCTAAAACGTAAATCAAATCAATCGCTGGCCTTAACAGAAGGCCGTCAATTTTAAGATTCTTCATTCCTGCCTCATAGTGCTGGTCATTTATCATTCCAAATTCAGCACGCAGTCTTTTTTCCTGACGAAACACTTGAATGATGCCCATTCCTGATAAAGATTCACTTAACTTGGCATTCAACTGGCTCAGTCGTTCACGCATATCAAGGTAGAATCGTGAACTTAACTTTCGATAGAGGTTCATAACAAATAACAGCATTGGAAGGATAATAATGCATAATAATCCAAGTTTGATATTCAAGATAAACATCGCGATAAAAATCCCCGATAATAAAAACCCACCTTGGATAAACGTTGCAATGACTGTGACAAACATGTCTTTAATCGCTTCGGTATCATTCGTTACCCTAGAGACAATACTTCCGGCAGGTGTTTGATCAAAATATTTCAGCCCAAGTGACTGAACTTTAGAAAAAACATCTATTCGAAGCTGTTGAATAATTTTTAAAGCTAGCTCTTGGAATTTTACAAATTGAAAAAACATTAGAATGGCTTTGATGATTTGAATCCCCATATATGTGGAGCCAAGGATTAATAGAGGCTGAAATTCAAGCTTTCCGGGTGTTAAATAATCATCGATAAAAATTTTGACTAGGATCGGAAGGACAATATCACCGATGGTCGTTAATAATAGAAAGATAAATGCCATTCCTATCAGTTTTTTATGTGGTTTCGTGTAGGACAGCAGCCGAAATAATATATTTCGTTGTTCACGGTCAGAAAGATGTATTTTCTCTTCCATATTAATGTCCTCCATGCTCGACCAGCTCTTCTAGCTGCTGGCGTATATACATTTGCTTATACCATCCGCCCATTTCCATTAATGCCTGATGGGTGCCTCTTTCGACAATCTTACCTTCTTCGAGAACGAGAATGAGATTGGCATGTTGAATCGCACTTAATCGATGGGATGTAATTATGGTTGTTTTTCCTTCCCGGTTTTCTCTTAACGAAGAAAGAATGGCTTCTTCTGTTTTTGCATCTACTGCAGATAAAGAATCGTCGAGGACCAATACTTCTGGATTCATCAAAATAGCCCGGGCAATCGAAAGCCTCTGTTTTTGCCCGCCAGATAATGACACCCCCCTCTCCCCAACAACCGTATGATACCCTTCCGCAAATTGAAGGATATCATCATGGATATTCGCTAACTTTGCGGCATTCTCTATTTCCTCTATCGTGGAGTTAGGATTTGTAAAGGCGATGTTTTCACCGACTGTAGCCGAAAACAAAAAGTGATCTTGCGGTACATAACCAAACGCCTCACGTAATTTTTCAAGTTTGTAGGCCTGAAGTTTCTTTCCACCAAAAGTAATTTCCCCTTGATAACTATCAAACTCACGAATGAGCAGCTTTAATAGTGTTGTTTTCCCGGCTCCCGTTTTACCCACTATACCGAGTGTTTCCCCGGCATGTAGAGAAAAGTTAATATCCTTTAAAACTGGTTCCGTTTCATTTGGGTAGGTAAACTTCTCAAGGTCGAATTTTATTTTTCCTGCCGGCACTACGTTTAAAGCATCCTCCTGATCGGTAATATCTACTTTTTCCTGAAGGAGCAAGGTGACACGGTCATAGGAAGCCCTGCCTCGCTCAACAATATTAAACAACCAGCCAAATGCAAGCATCGGCCAAATAAGTAACCCCAAATATGTAGTAAACGAGAGTAATTGTCCAATCGTTAGTTCCCCATTAAGGACATATCTAGAACCAAATACAATCGATAAAAAGAAAGAAATCCCCACAATAATTGATATCGTTGGATCAAACAGTGAATCAATTTTAGCAACACTAATATTTTTTTTGACAACATCTTCTGATTTCTTCCGAAAATCCTCGATATCTTCGTTTTCCTGACCAAACGTCTTAATCACTTTAATCCCAGTAATACTTTCCTGTGTTTTATCATTTAAGGACGAGAAAGCTTCTTGTGCCTGATAAAAGGTTCGATGAAGCATTGTTCCAAACCAACTCGTAAGGATGACCATAAAAGGCATAGGAATCAAACAAATTAAGGTAAGTTTCCAGCTGATTGTAAATGCCATCGCACAGATCACAAAGCCACCAGTTGACAGCGAATCAACCAACGTTAACACGCCAACACCAGCTGTTTGCTGAATTGCTTGCAGATCATTTGTAGCATGAGCCATCAAATCGCCAATTCGACGCTTTTGGTAGAATGATGGAGACATATTTGTAAAATGCTGATACAGTCGATTCCGAAGCAGTCTACTGAGCTTTACAGATGACCCAAAAATCATCACTCTCCAATAATAGCGGAGAACATACATAGCCAGGCCTACTGCAACAAGAGCCCCTATCCACTGAAGGAGGATTCCCTTTGTCATAGTCCCATCCTTAATTTCGTCAGCGATGATTCCAATGACCTTTGGCGGCACTAACTGAAGGACAGCTACAAGCATTAAGATGAATATCCCTGAAATATAAGCTTTTTTCTCTTTTTTAAAATACCATGCTAAGTCTAAAAATACTTTCATCCAACCGCCCCCAAAACACAAAAAAATATATTGTTGTCAGGTAAAATAATCCATTTACTGGAGTTTCATTTTACCAAATATTATCAAGATAAGAAAGATTAAGAATACTTATTGAGGACGAAAAAACATAAGGATCTTCCTTTATGAAAATAAAAACCACCTGTCGGAATTTAATAAATTCAGAAAGGTGGTTAATTATTGTCTGATCGGATCGTGTTCGCTTGTCCGTTTATTTAGATTGTTGCTTGTTCATGGCAGCCATCATTTGGTTGATCTTCTTTTGTGATGGTTTTTGTCCCATTTGCATCATCATCATTTTCAGCATTTGTTCATTGATAGGCGGATTTTTCTTTAAGTAGCTCATCATATATTTACGAGCAATGAAAAATCCTAGTGCTACACCAGCTGCTAGTGCCAGTATACCAACTAGAACGTAATACATATTCAACTTCCTCCTTCGTGTTGTCTACCATACAGTGTACTAAATAAAACACGATTAGACAATATCTGCAATCAGATAAATTTTCTTTCTTTTATCGGTTTTAACCAGCCATATCTTTGATGTTCAAGGTCAAGCGCTAAAAAAGAAGACTCACATTTTCTTAATACTTCAAAAAAGGCAGTCTCGGCTTCATAGCTTCCTTGTGCATCAATAGTAATTAAGTCTTGGAATACCTCTAACTTTGCCGTACTTAGTTTTCCGCTTAATTCCATCGAATATGCACCATTTTCAGCTTTAAAACCCTTGATTTTTCCAAGTTGCTTTAGAATAAGCTGATGAATCTTTAGCGCCTCGACTTTTCTGGTTATATAGGAAATTTGTTTTTGGGTTATAAATTTAAATTCACCGTTTGCTTTATGATTCTCTTGAAAAAGCTGAAAAAACAATCGCTCTCTTCCGAAGTAATGGGTCGCAAATTCATCTTCTATTAAATATAGTTGATATTTTCTCACCACTGTTCTCTCCTTCGTTGGTTACCCTTTTTACTATTATAAAAAAAGACAAGCGAAACTTTTGTCTTACGGCGCCAAAAACTTCCACTATTTTTGTCGATTGTAAGAATTGCAAGCTATTTTTATATATTTCGGTAGATTTTATGAATTTTCCTGCAGCAATATCTTTGTGCATATTTGTGCAAAGATTATCTGCCCCAACAAAAAAAGAGAACGGATAAATCCGCTCTCCTTAAAATTACGATTTTATTTTTGTAAAAGTGCCTTCACACGTGCCACAACGTTATCTACGGTAAATCCGAATTCTTCCATAATCTTTTCTCCTGGTGCAGAAGCTCCAAAATGATCAATCGCTAATACATCGCCTTCGTCACCTGTATATTTGTGCCAGCCAAACGATGAGCCAACTTCAATTCCAAGACGTTTTTTCACACCTCTTGGTAAGACAGAGTCTTTGTATTCTTGGGATTGTTGCTCGAAGCGATCCCATGAAGGCATACTTATGACTGAAGCATGAACCCCTTCTCCAGCAAGTGCTTTTTGAGCTTCCACTGCAAGACTTACTTCAGATCCAGTTGCTAAAAGCAATGCATCTGGAGTTTCTCTTTCAGAAGGAGATACCACATAGGCGCCCTTAGAAACACCCTCATAAGCATTGGTATCAGTATTTTTTAATGTAGGTAAATCCTGACGAGTTAACACAAGTGCAGTTGGTTTGTCTGTTGACTCAACAGCAAGCTTCCAAGCTGCCGCTGTTTCGTTTCCATCTGCTGGGCGAATGACTGAAATTCCTGACATTGCACGTAATGCCGCCAATTGTTCTACCGGTTCGTGCGTTGGTCCATCTTCCCCAACAGCAATACTATCATGCGTAAATACATAGGTAACAGGTAATCCCATTAACGCAGCTAGTCGAATCGCCGGACGTAAGTAATCAGAGAAAACAAAGAATGTTCCGCCAAAAACTTTTACTCCGCCATGAAGAGCGATCCCGTTCATTGCAGCACCCATTCCAAATTCACGAACACCAAACCAGATATTGCGGCCTTCATAAGAACCTGGCATAAAGTCTTTCGTACCTTTGATCATCGTTTTGTTAGAGCCTGCAAGATCTGCTGAGCCCCCAATAAAAATAGGTAGATTTTTAGCAATGCCATTAATTACTTCACCTGATGAGGCACGGCTTGCAAGGCTTTTCCCTTCACTATAAACAGGGATATCCTTGTCCCAACCCTCTGGAAGTTCATTATTTAATGCTTGCTCAAGCTGAGCTGCTAATTCAGGGTATTCATTTTTATATTGAGCGAAAAGGTCATTCCACTCTTTTTCCTTTTTCTCACCATTTTCAACGATAAGCTTTTGGAAGTTATCATAGACTTCTTGTGGTACATGGAAATCTTCTTCAAAAGTCCATTTATAGGATTCTTTAGTAAGTTTTAATTCATCAGCACCAAGTGGTGAACCATGAACACCTGATGTACCCGCACGATTTGGAGAACCATAACCGATTACTGTTCTTACTTCAATCATTGTTGGTCGTTCTAAATCATTTCTTGATTCTTCAAGCGCTTTTGCGATTTCTTCTAGATTGTTTCCGTCCTCCACACGAAGATATTGCCAGCCGTAGGATAGGAAGCGATCTTTGACACTTTCTGAAAAAGACTTATTTAAATCACCATCTAGAGAGATATCATTTGAATCATAAAGGACCACTAATCTTCCTAGTTTCAAGTGCCCCGCGAGTGAAGCTGCCTCTGCAGAAACACCTTCCATCAAATCTCCATCTCCACAAATACTGTATGTAAAATGGTTCACAAGTTCATACTTATCTTTATTATAAACACTTGCAACATGGCGTTCTGCCATTGCCATTCCCACTGCCATTGCAATCCCTTGTCCAAGTGGACCAGTTGTTGCTTCTACACCTTCTGTGTGGCCGTATTCAGGGTGACCAGGTGTTTTTGAGCCCCATTGACGGAATTGTTTTAAGTCATCCATGCTTAAATTGAAACCAGACAAGTGAAGCATGCTGTATAACAACGCTGACCCATGTCCAGCAGATAAAACAAAACGATCACGGTTAAACCAACGTGGATTCTTCGGATTTTGGTTCATGAAACGAGTCCATAAAGTATACGCCATTGGCGCTGCACCCATTGGCATCCCTGGGTGTCCAGAGTTAGCTTTCTCGATTGCATCAATCGAAAGAGTTCGGATCGAGGTAACTGATAAATCATCAATAGTATTAAACATGAATTACATCCTTTCCTAATGACTAGGTACTAAGTACATTTCAATTTTATATTGATACTGTGGTTTATTCAACAAATAGCATAATAATAAAGAACAAAATCCGCTTTATTTTTTAGTTTGACTCAGAAAATGCCGCTCTATGTAAAAAAGGGATACGAAAATTGTATCCCTGAATTTTTAGTGAAGTGTATTTTTTTTCCTAGCTTTGATTTTTTCTGGTGTGACATCATTTCCCTTAGGATCAATAAACTTAGTGTTGGTAAGGGTATCAAGCATATTAGAACGAAATGCTGCCAAATATTCGCTTCTTAATTTTGATTGTTCTTTGGCTTCTGTTTCAGTCAATCCCGTTGCTTTTGCTTTTCTTGCCAACTCGTTAATTCTAGCCATTTTTTCTTTGGATAGCATGGAGTAAACCTTCCTTTCTACCTGTTTACATGACACTTGATTTTACTAAAAAAAAAAACTAATGACAAGGCAAAAGGTTTACTCTTCTTGTGATTCGATATATTCTTGGTATCTTCTATGTACGGTTGCCTTTGAAATGTTATAGCCAAAACCTCTCAAAGTGGCAGCAATTTCAGCAAAAATTAATCCATTCTTTCTTAGCCGGACAATTTCTTCTACTGGTACTTCAATTTTTTCACGTCCGGAACCTTCACCAAGATTTTTTAAGTTTTTTTCAGGTTTATAACCATTCTGTACAGCTCGCTTCATGCCGCGCTTAATTTTTGCATTATGAAGTTTACGTTGATATTCTTCCACCATGCCAACAATTTTTAAAACCATGGAATCTGATTCTGACAGCTGTAATTCTCCACTTTGAGAGATACTGTAAAGTTTAATATTTTCTTTTAAAATGCAGTGCAAAATCGCTATTTTAGCGTTACCTCTACCAAGTCGGGTTTCGTCCTGGATTAATACCGCATGAACTTGATCATCTTTAATACGCTCTAATAATTGAAAGATCCCTTCTCGGTCGAATTCGTAGCCACTTGCCTTTTCTTTAATTACACTATCAACTTCAAATTGATAGGAATGAGCAAGTTGTGTTAATTCCTCTTCTTGGCGCTTTAATGATGTTTCTTGTGTTTCTTTGTTGGTGCTGACACGGCAGTATATGATTGCTTTCATTGTTATTCCTTTCTATTCACTCACAGCACTAGCTAATTCTTGTGTTGTTAAACCCTTTTCGTTACTCACTGGAATGATAATTTCTTCACCAGGAAAAATTAGGTCTTCATCAATTTCATTATGCTTTTTTATCCAAGAAACAAATTCCTGGTTTGATAATGAATGTTGTTCGGAATATTGGTCAGAGATATCCCAAAGTGAATCCCCTTCTGAAATCGTAATCTTTAAATACTTATCTTGATCATTTGAATGATGTTGAAAAGATAATATGAAGGAAAGTGAACAGCTTAAAATAATTAGAATAATAGCATAGGAGTATTTGTTCCATAATTTTTTCATATAAAAAACACCTCTACTAAGAATATATGTTCGTTTTATTAATATGATTATAAATCGAACGTTTGTTTGTTGTCAACTATTTTTCGAACTTATGTTTGTATAAAAAATACGAACATGGTATAATAAAGACAACAAAAACCAGACGAGGTGGATTTTATCATGGCTAAAATATCAAAGCGGCAGCAGGATATATTAGACTTCATTAAAAGTGAGGTTAAGAGTAAAGGATATCCCCCTTCCGTAAGAGAAATTGGAGAAGCAGTTGGACTTGCTTCCAGCTCCACTGTTCACGGTCATTTAGCAAGGCTGGAAAGCAAAGGACTGATTAGACGGGATCCAACCAAACCAAGAGCAATTGAAATATTAGAAGCAGATGCTGCAGCACATATACCAAGAAATGCAGTTGTAAATGTTCCCGTGGTAGGTAAAGTAACTGCAGGATTACCAATTACAGCTATTGAAAATGTCGAAGAGTTTTTCCCGCTCCCAGAAAGTCTTGCACCTGCAGATGAACAGGTTTTCATGCTAGAAATCATGGGTGAGAGTATGATAGAAGCTGGGATACTAGATGGGGACTACGTCATTGTGAAACAGCAGCCAACCGCGAATAACGGTGATATCGTTGTAGCAATGACCGAGGAAGATGAAGCCACCTGTAAGAGATTTTTTAAAGAAAAAGATTACATACGCCTGCAGCCGGAAAATTCTACAATGGACCCTATTATTCTAAGGAATGTTTCAATTCTAGGAAAAGTTATCGGCGTTTATCGGCATATTCATTAATAGGGAGCTTGCACAACTGTGCATGCTTTTTTTACGTCACATTATTGGGAAAATTTTTCATTTTTATCATATCATGTATATTATATAGTGAAAATTCAGTATTTTTACTCATGTCCATGTTGTAAATGTTTGATATAATTGAACTACACCAAGATTTACCTTAGGTCCAAAAAATTAGGCTTAAGGAGGTTGAGAAACAGTGTTAGCCGACATTATTTTCTCTATTGTAATTGGTGGAACTGTTGGCATTGTTGGACATGTTCGTAAGAACGGAAAAATTATCATGCCAAGGAAAACAAAAAGATTCATTTATCTCGGCTTTTTAGAAGAGTTGCTCCTAGGTGCGGTTGCTGCGCTTCTCCTCGTTCTATATACAGCTCCAAATTCAACGGTTGAAAATATCCTTTTTTCAATCATCGCAGGAATTGGTGGTGATGCCGTTCTTTCTAAAATTAAGCTACTTAATCAGAGTGAAAAGAATAATGAATAAATCGAGAGAAACGCCATGATACTATTCGTATTAAGGCGTTTCTCTTACCAATGAAGACTGTTTATTTGATTATTTTGCTATCCGTGCCTGAATATCAGATAATTTCACCTTAAAAAACGCTTTGTAAACTTCTGTATCCGCTTCCTTAAATACGGAATGGCTCACATAATCTCCTTTTAACGTTCTACGTTCCTCATCAAATAGAAAACATTCCTGACCTTTGGCTCCTGACTCTAGCAAACTTAATATAAGGTCCGGTTTCTTATACGTCTTTTCACGAAGTATTTCTTGGGTTTGAGCATTACAAATTTGCAGTTTATACAATTAGAGCACCTCCCAAATGTTTTCAAGTTAATCATATAATATATATGAGTAGCAGAAGGAAGATAATTGTGAATTTTTCAAGAAATAAGGAAATTATTTTAGCATGTGTGGGGATTGACTACTGTAGTTTGATGTACAGATTAAATGTAATTTACCGTTGGGGCTCTTTTTTCCTCCTACAGGTAAATGCAGTCCTCTTTCATTTACCGCTAGCCTGCTTTTTTTCTCCTACCAGTAAATCCAGTCCTCTTTCATTTACCGTTAGCCTGCTTTTTTCCTCTTTCCAGTAAATCCAGACCTCTTTCATTTACCGCTAGCTTGCTTTTTTCCTCCTACCGGTAAATGCAGCCCTCTTTCATTTACCGCTGGTCTGCTTTTTCCTCATCTCAGTAAATCCAGACCTCTTTCATTTACCGTTCTGCCTCTTTTTTGTCTTCTCGGCAAATCCCCTCTTCTAGTTCCCCACAAACCAACAAAAAAACCCTGTCACTTCAAGCGACAGGGTTTACTGATATTAATACATGCTCATATATTGATCGCGTTCCCATTGGTGAACGACTGTACGGAACATATCCCACTCGATTTCTTTTGCCTCAACAAAGTGTTCCATAATGTGCTCGCCTAGACCAGCCACGATTACTTCATCAGCTTTTAATTGATCTAATGCTTGAGCTAATGTAGCAGGAAGATCGATGATGCCTTCTTCGATTCTTTCTTCTTTGCTCATTACATAGATGTTTCTATCAACTGGTGCTGGAGGAGTTAATTGGTTTTTAATTCCGTCTAAACCAGCTTTTAGAAGAACAGCCATTGCAAGGTATGGATTAGCAGATGGATCAACGCTTCTTACTTCCACACGAGTACTTAATCCACGTGAAGCAGGAATACGAATTAATGGTGAACGGTTTCTAGCTGACCAAGCTACATAGCATGGCGCTTCATAGCCAGGAACAAGACGCTTATAAGAGTTTACTGTTGGGTTGGTAACCGCAGTAAAGGCTGGAGCGTGCTTTAGAATTCCGGCGATAAATTGACGAGCTGTATCGCTCATTTCTAAGTCGCCGCTTGGTTGATAGAATGCATTTTCTCCATTTTTAAATAATGAAAGGTTCATGTGCATTCCAGATCCATTAACTCCGTATAAAGGTTTTGGCATGAATGTTGCGTGCAAGCCATGTTTACGAGCGATGGTTTTAACAACTAATTTAAACGTTTGGATTTGGTCACATGCTGTTAATGCATCAGCATATTTAAAATCAATTTCGTGCTGACCTGGTGCTACTTCGTGGTGAGAAGCTTCAATTTCAAAGCCCATCTCTTCTAATTCAAGAACGATATCACGACGGCAGTTTTCACCTAAATCTGTTGGTGCTAAATCAAAATAACCACCTTGGTCATTTAACTCTAAACTTGGCTCGCCTTTTTCATCTAATTTAAATAAGAAGAATTCCGGCTCAGGTCCTAAGTTAAAGTTTGTAAATCCTAACTCTTCCATTTCTTTTAATACTCTTCTTAAGTTATTTCGAGGATCCCCTTCAAATGGTTTTCCTTCTGGAGTATAAATATCACAAATTAAGCGGGCAACTTTCCCCTTTTCTGCTGTCCATGGGAATACCACCCATGTATTAAGGTCAGGATAAAGCAGCATATCAGACTCTTCAATTCGTACAAAACCTTCGATTGATGATCCGTCAAACATCATTTTGTTATCAAGTGCTTTTTCTAATTGAGAAATTGGAATTTCCACGTTTTTAATAGTTCCAAGGATGTCTGTGAATTGTAAACGAATAAATTTTACGTTTTCCTCAACAGCTAATCTTTTAATATCTTCTCTTGAATACTTTGCCATTTTCTTACCCCCTATTTTTTGAAAAGATGCTGCCAATTTAATGGAAGAATCTTGACATATCTCCTTGACGTAATGATGATCGGTTGTTTCGGCCAGAATGCATCATTTCGTTGCGCAGTAGTTTTCTAAGTTGGTCATCCGTTAATTCGCGTTTAGCCTTCTCTGCTTGTTGTTCGATTATGTTAGATTGTTGTTGCTCTTTTACTAGGAATAATTGTTTAATACCTGCCATGTTCACACCTTGATCAATCAAATCCTTAATTTCTAGAAGCCTATCAATATCATTTAAGCAATATAGACGTCTATTCCCTTCGGTTCGAGCTGGAGAAATCAATTGGTGTTCTTCGTAGTAGCGAATTTGCCTGGCTGTAAGTTCCGTTAACTGCATGACCGTTCCAATTGGGAACAGCGGCATGGAACGGCGAATTTCCTTTCCACTCACCTAATTACTCCTCCCTTCGGGTTTGTTTATAATGCTATTATATTTCGTGTTAGAAAAGTTGTCAATGATATGTTAGATATTCTTACATGGAATTTTCTTAAAGAATTGTACAAACCAATAAATGCACTAAATAAGGTCTATTAATCCTTTTTCAGTTAAATGATCAATCGCGAGGCAAACAGCCATTTTTACATGGGCATATGTTAAACCACCTTGTACATAGGCAACATATGGCGGTCTAATCGGCCCGTCTGCGGTGAGTTCAATACTTGCTCCCTGGATAAAGGTACCTGCAGCCATAATCACGTCGTCCTCGTACCCTGGCATATAGCTCGCATGGGGAGTCACGTATGAATTAATGGGCGACGCAAATTGAATGGCCTGACAAAAAGCAATCATTTTATCAGGGTCATCAAACTGTACAGATTGAATTAAGTCAGTCCTGTTAGCATTCCATTTTGGCGAGGAATTCATACCTAATTTCTCCAGCATTGCCGCCGAGAACACAGCACCTTTTAAGGCCTGGCCCACCACATGAGGAGCTAGGAAAAAGCCTTGATACATTTCTTGAAGACTATAGAGGGATGCACCAGCTTCAGCTCCAATCCCAGGTGAAGTCATCCGATATGAACAAGCTTCTACCCACTTTTTTTTCCCAACGATATATCCGCCAGTCTTCACGATTCCGCCGCCAGGATTTTTAATCAGCGAGCCAGCCATTAATTCCGCACCGACATGACAGGGCTCCAGTTCTTCTACAAATTCTCCGTAGCAGTTATCCACAAATACAACGACATCTGGCTTAATTTCTTTTACATACTTAATCATTTCGCCAATTTCAGCTACTGTAAAAGAAGGTCTTGGGTCATAGCCCTTGGAACGTTGAATCCCAATCATCTTCGTATTCGGTTTTATTTTTTCAGATACTTGATCCCAGTTAATTCGCCCTTCATTTGTCAGGGCAACACTATCATAAGAAATGCCAAATTCTTTTAAAGAACCAACCCCATTTCCACGAAGACCGACGATTTCTTCCAAGGTATCATACGGTTTGCCTGTAATATAAAGGAGTTCATCCCCAGGGCGAAGAACACCAAATAATGCAATGGAAATGGCATGGGTACCAGAAATGATTTGCGAGCGAACCAGTCCTGCTTCACCGCCAAGGACATCTGCATAGACATTTTCCAACGTATCTCTTCCTATGTCATCGTAGCCGTATCCAGTTGACGGGATAAAATGAGAGTCACTGACCCGATGTTTTTGAAAACTCTGTAAAACCCTAAATTGATTGGTTTCGATTCTTTCATCAATTTCCTTATGTACCCCAGCAATTTGTTGTTCGACTTCCCTAACGATTGGCTGGAGTTTTTCCCCATTTTTTAACTGTTGAAACATGCATGAATCTCCTATCTACTTTTATAATTCTGTAATTGGCCTGTAATTTGATGATCTTGTAGCGAAAATCCCTTACAGTGATATAACTGACTATCTTCATCAAAAGAAAGTCCTCTTAAGATGGTCTCATTTTTTAATTGAGAAAGCAGTTTTCCCTCCGTAGAAGGAACGGCTACCTCATAAGGAACCATCAATTCCATCACAATTTGCTCTATTTTTTCTTTTAAAGAATGGCGGTCATTCTCGTCAAAAGCACTGATAAATGCTGTTGGTGTATCCGCAGTTGGGACAAAATCGGCATGCTGAATATCCCTCTTATTATATACCGTTATTTGCGGGATATCTTTCACTTCTAAGTCATCTAGCAGTCTTTTTACCGTTTTCTCATGATGGAAATAATCCGGGTTGGACATATCCACTACATGAAGCAGCAGATCCGCCTCCTTTACTTCCTCGAGGGTGGACCGGAAGGCAGCAATCAGCGTTGTCGGTAAATCTTGAATGAAGCCAACTGTATCCGTAATCAAAGCAAAGAAACCACTGGGCAGGATCAATTTTCGTGTCATTGGATCAAGGGTGGCAAACAATTGATTTTCCTCATAAGACTCGGCTTCGGATAAACGGTTAAACAAGGTTGATTTACCAGCATTGGTATATCCAACAATCGCCACTTGAAAGGCTTTATTTTTCTTCCTTCTTTCTCGGTATCGATCCCTGTGCTGAACGATGACAGAAAGCTGACTTTTGATATCATCGATTCTTCGCCGGATGTGACGACGGTCCGATTCTAATTTCGTTTCACCAGGTCCTCTAGTCCCAATTCCGGCACCAAGACGAGATAAAGCGGTCCCCTGACCGGCAAGCCGCGGTAGTATGTATTGCAATTGAGCAAGTTCCACTTGCAGTTTCCCTTCTTTGGACCTCGCTCGCTGTGCAAAGATATCTAAGATCAGCTGGGTGCGGTCAATCACCCGGGCATTTAATTCTGTAGCAAGATTTCTCTTTTGACTTGGCGAGAGTTCATCATTAAAAATGACGATATCAGGCTCAAGTTCTTCTACGAGTGCATTTAGTTCTTCGACTTTCCCTTTACCTATGTATGTCGCTGGATGACGGCGCTCTCGTTTTTGAACCACAGATACCAACACTTCCCCCTGAGCGGTTTCAGTTAATGCCTCTAACTCCTCCATTGAATAGTGAAAACGTAAGTCATCGTCCCCGCTGGTTTGGCAGCCAACCAGGATTACTTTCTCTTTCGTTTCTTTCTGCTCCAAAAGGCATCCTTCCTTTCTAAACATCTAGCTTTCATCATAACAAAAAATATATATAATCTCTATTTTCTCCAATTCCCAAAAAACTTATTGTTTTTTTTCTACAACATGATAAAATTTTAATGTTTGAAACCCGTTACATATTTACTATATTAATAGTGTAAAAATAAAATAGACATCAAGGGGATAGCAAAAATGACATGGGATGTTTTAAGTATGATTGGAACCATAGCCTTCGCTGTCAGTGGAGCAATTGTGGCGATGGAGGAAGAATATGATATTTTCGGGGTTTATATTTTAGGAATCGTTACTGCTTTCGGAGGCGGAGCAATTCGAAATTTATTAATTGGCGTACCGGTATCTGCACTTTGGGACCAAGGATTATTTTTTCAAATTGCCTTGTTATCAATTACTGCTGTGTTTTTATTTCCAAGCAATCTTCTCAAACACTGGCAAAAATGGGGGAACTTATTTGATGCGATCGGCCTCTCTGCTTTTGCCATTCAAGGTGGCATTTACGCCGTAAAAATGGACCTCCCTCTTAGTGCTGTAATCGTTGCCTCGGTCTTAACTGGAATTGGCGGCGGAATCATTCGTGATTTATTAGCCGGAAGAAAGCCTATTGTACTAAGAGCAGAAATTTATGCGCTCTGGGCTATTTTGACAGGCTTATTTCTCGGGCTGGGTATTGCTGAACAGCCATTGGAGTTATATTCCTTATTTGTTATTGTAACTGTGTTACGAGTACTTTCTTATACCTTTAATTGGAAATTGCCCATTCGTAAGCTCGAAGCAAATTAAGATTCTTTTCCAAATAGAAACGACAGATTATCAAGAATCTGTCGTTTTTTTATGGTTAATCTTCTTCAAACACAAGATCATTACTTCTAAGTGTCATTAATTCATGACGGTCATAGCTATTTAACATAAGCAGCCTCATCGCCTGAGCACGGATTGATTTTTCAATAATATTTCGAACATACCTACCGTTTGAAAAACTATTTGGGCTTAATACTGCTTTCACCCATATTAAATGTTCTTTAAGCTTTTTTTCCGCTTCACGACTGAATGCGTATTCTCTTTCAATTAGCATTCTACCTGAAATCTCCATTAATTGATCGATATTATAATCAGGAAAATCTACCACTAACGGAAAGCGCGAATGCAGCCCAGGATTAAGCGTTAAGAAATGATCCATTTCCCGAGAATATCCGGCAAGAATCAGAATAAATTCATGCTGTTTATCCTCCATATGCTTTACTAGGGTATCAATAGCCTCTTTGCCAAAATCCTTTTCACCACCTCGGCCCAATGAGTACGCCTCATCAATAAACAAGATTCCCCCTTGGGCCTTCTTGATTAAATCTCTAGTCTTTTGTGCGGTGTGGCCAATATACTCGCCGACGAGGTCAGCACGCTCAGCCTCAATTAAATGACCTTTTGTTAATACACTCATTTTTTGAAAAAGCTTGCCAATTAGTCTTGCTACTGTCGTTTTTCCTGTACCTGGATTTCCTTTAAACATCATATGAAGGGCTTGTTTTCTTGCTTTCAAACCCATTTCTTCACGTTTTTTATTTACATAAATCCAAGCATAAATTTCCTTAATCATCATTTTCATTTCTTCCATCCCAACCAATGCCCCAAGCTCGTCTTCAATTTCTTTAAGAGCCGTGTGTTCAGGCGGAATATCCTTCGGAACCACTTGAAATTCAGGTAACTCTTTTGAAATGGTTTTTCCCTTTTGTGAGTTGAGGACAACACTTATTTGGCCGTTACTTTTCATTCGAATGGGTTGGTCCAAAGCTTTCACCTCTCATTTTCGCCAACAGATTACAAAGGATGCTTTTTTATGGCCACTCAGAATTTATCCTCTAAATTCCGACCTCAAATATACTTAGGAGAAATGCATAGTCCTTCAACTAATATGTATTCATACACGTTGAATTTCATTAAAAAAGTTTTCACAAAAATAAAAAAAAGCCCTTAAGATGGGCTCTTAAAAACTTATTGGTTATCCAATTCAAGATGAACGTTTCTTTGCGGTGCAAAGGTTGAGATGGCATGCTTATATACTAATTGCTGCTTTCCTTCTGATTCAAAAAGGACTGTAAAATTATCAAAGCCTTTAATTTGGCCTCTTAATTGGAATCCGTTTAATAAAAAGACGGTCACATGTATGTTATCTTTGCGGCACTGGTTTAAATATTGGTCCTGAATATTAATTGTTGTTTTCATTTGTATTTCCTCCTCTTTTATCTCTACTAATATGTATTCGATTTTACTTTAAGCTTTCCTTCAACACAATGTGAAATTTCCTTTATTTTTTTTGATATATTCTCCACATCGGTCATATCAAACCAAACAACATCCATCTTGTTCCGAAACCATGTCAATTGTCTTTTCGCGTATCTTCTCGAATTTTGCTTTAAATTGGCTATTGCTTCTTCTAACGACATTTTACCATCAAAGTATGTAAAAATCTCTTTGTAGCCTATCGCTTGGATGGATTGGCAATCACGTAAACCCTGTTGATATAGACGTTTTACTTCTTCTATGAGCCCTTCCTCAACCATGATATCCACTCGGTAGTTGATCCGCTCATAAAGTTTCTCTCGTTCCATTGTTAACCCAATAATCGCAGTATCGTACAAAAGGTCTGGTTGCTGCGTACTTTGAAACTCTTGCATTGTCTTCCCTGTCAGATGGAAAATTTCAAGAGCACGAATGACTCTTCTTATATTATTCGGGTGGATTTGTGAAGCACTTTCAGGATCCACCTCCATTAATTCTTTATACAGAGCTTCATTTCCGATTTCCTTTACTCTTTCCTCCAGCATAAGACGATATGTCTCATCACCGGGCACATCTGAAAATTGATAATCATAAATGACAGACTGTATATATAACCCTGTTCCACCAGCAATGATAGGCAGCTTGCCTTTTTGGACAATCTCATCAATCTTAGCCCGAACAAGGTGTTGAAATTCGGCAACCGAAAAATTTTCAGTTGGCTCCTTAATATCAATTAGATGGTGTGGAATTCCTTCCATTTCTTCTGGTTTAATTTTTGCTGTACCAATATCCATGCCACGATAGATCTGCATCGAGTCCCCGCTGATAATCTCTCCATTATAGCGTTTAGCCATTTCGATACTTAACTTTGTTTTTCCGACAGCAGTTGGTCCGATGATTACTAATAACTTTTGTTTTAAATCCAATATTTTCACACTGCCTTATCCCATTTTCAGTGAAAGCACGCTTTCGATTCCACTTTCACCCCTTTATCGTAACATAAATTTAAAAAGCAGTTGAACATCAAACTATTATATACATAAAAGTTCTTTTCTATGCTCCTAATCCACATGAATCATAATTTTTCATTTTCATTACCAAAAAGGAATAATTTTCTTGTAACTTTACAAAAGGATAACGGTTCATTTACAAACCGCTTACTACCCCCAACTTTATGATAGACTACCCGTAGCATATCTAGTAACCAAAAATAATGGAATAAGGTGAAAAAAGATGTTATCAACTTTTGATATTGGAATTGATTTAGGAACTGCAAATATACTTGTGTATAGTAAAAATAAAGGAATTGCGATAAATGAACCAGCGGTGGTAGCAATCGATACGGTCACCAAAAATGTAGTAGCAGTTGGTCAGGAAGCTAAAGAAATGATTGGAAAAACTCCTGAAAAAATCGTGGCTATTCGTCCGATGAAGGATGGGGTAATCGCCGATTATGATGTAACGACTGAATTACTGAAACATATCATGCGCAAGGCATCCAAAAAGATTGGATTTGCCGTCCGGAAACCAAATGTTGTCGTTAGTATCCCATCTGGTTCTACAAGTGTGGAGAGAAGAGCGATCCAAGATGCGGTAAGACAAGCTGGTGCAAAGAAAATCAGCTTAATCGAAGAACCGGTCGCAGCAGCAATCGGGGCAGGAATGCCAGTTGATGAACCTGTTGCCAATGTTGTGGTTGATATTGGAGGCGGTAATACGGAAGTTGCCATTATCTCCTTTGGTGGTGTGGTTGCCTGCCATTCAATTAAAATCGGTGGAGACCGTCTGGATGAAGATATCATTCAACATATTCGAAAAGAATATAATATCCTCATTGGCGAAAGAACAGCGGAAAACATCAAGATGGAAATTGGATATGCCCTCATTGACCACGAGGAAATTTTCATGGACATCCGCGGTCGTGACCTTGTAACAGGTCTGCCAAAAACAATTAAACTATCATCATATGAAATCCGTGTGGCTATCAAGGAAGCACTTTTGCATATTTTAGAAGCCATCCGTGCAACTCTAGAAGATTGTCCAGCCGAACTAAGCGGGGACATTGTCGACCGTGGTGTGATTCTGACAGGTGGTGGTGCTTTATTAAATGGAATGGAGGCATGGCTAAGCCAAGAGATCGTCGTTCCCGTCCAGCTTGCCCCAAACCCGCTAGAATCAGTAGCAATGGGTACTGGCAGGGCCCTGCAGTACATGAGTAAAGTGCAAGCCGCAATGAAATAAACCAATTCAAGAGCGAAACCAGGGATACTCCCCTATATAAAAACTTTTTGAAAAAAGCTGTAGAATTCTGCAGCTTTTTCTTTATTATTAGATCGCCATTTAATGTTTGTTAGTTTCAAAGAGTTAATTAATCGGATACAGAAAGCCTACATGACAGAAAATGTCGAAATTTGTTGAAAAATATTATTTCATTGTATCCGCTTCCACTTGTTAAAATTATTTTATCATAAATATTTATAATTTTTTTTGTTTTTAAACTATTCTTTTTTTTTTAATTGCACAGGGGAGGCATGATTAATGCAGCAGCTAAGAAAAGAGGAACTAAAGGAGAAGAATTTGACCGAAACGGTTCAAGTAAGTATCGACGTTCCACCACATATTAGAGACAGATTTTTGGAAGCAGTAGAAAAAAGCGGAAAGACAATTAATGATGTTTTAAAGTTGTATATGCAAAAATATACGTGGAAACAGGGAGAATTGCAGAGAAATAGACAAAAACGCCGTCAAGAACTTGGCTGATGCTACGGAATTAAAGAAGAGCAAAAAGCCTTACNNGTAAGGCTTTTTGCTCTTCTCATAGGTTCTGTGCTCACTTTCTACATATTGAAAATCACATCACCCGTTTAAACATTTTTTCCATTTCATAAACCGAATAATGGACAATGATCGGTCTTCCATGCGGACACGTAAATGGATCGGAGGCCTTACGTAGATCATCCAAGAGTGCTTGGATCTCGTCATTTCGTAAATGGCGGTTCGCTTTAATGGATGCTTTACAACTCATCATAATCGCGGCTTCTTCACGCAGTTTCTTTATATCTACCTTTTTCATTAATAATAGCTGCTCAATCATCTCTTCAATGATTTCTTTTTCCTCCCCTTTTGGAAACCACTGCGGGTGGGAACGAACAATATAGCTATTAATCCCGAACTCCTCAAGAAAAACTCCAACTTTTTCGAGCTCGTGTTGGTATTCATTTATTTTCAAAAATTCATCCGTCGAATATTCAAACGTTAAGGGTACCAGCATTTCTTGTAACTCAGATTGGACCTGACCTACCTTTTCCCGGAAATACTCGTACTTTAACCGCTCTTGGGCTGCGTGCTGGTCAATGATATATAAGCCATTTTCATTCTGAGCAAAAATATAGGTCCCATGCATTTGCCCAATTGTATATAACCGGGGGACTCTACTTTCTGAAGGTGTGTCACACTTAGTCTCGATTATATCAGGGTTGGGTTGAACAGTAGTGCTTACATATGAATCAGACCTAGCCGGCGCCTCACTAAATGGATTCGTCTCGAACCAGGTGTCAGGCACCATTGTTTCTTCCTCTTCGATTTCGGGTTGAATCGGCCATTTGGAAATAGGTGTTTCCGTTGATCCATCACCCAGCGACGGACGTTTTTCTTGGACGATTGCCGTGGCTTCTGGTCGGAACCACTCTAACTCTTTCCTCTCGACAGGCGTTATGGTTCCTTCATCAAGGGCCAAGGAAGTTTGTTCTTCCTTTGGCGTTTCTTTTTTCACGGCTGTATAGGCTGTCGGGATGAGGATTTTCGATTTAAACTCCTCTTTTATCATCGTTGTGACAAGTTCATTCAACTCTGCTTCTTTACTAATACGGACCTCCATCTTGGAAGGGTGAACATTGACGTCCACAAGCAATGGGTCCATCTCAATGTTCAGGAGAACAATTGGGAACCTGCCGATTGGAAGCAAGGTATGGTAGCCTTCTTGGATCGCCTTGGCTAATGGATAGTTTTTGATAAAACGGCCATTAATCATCGTTGAAATATAGTTTCGTGAAGCTCTGGTTACCTCAGGCATGGAAGCAAAACCCGTGATGTAATAATCGAGCGATGTCCCGGAGATGGGAACCAGCTGCTTGGCGATTCCCAAACCATAAATCGATGCTAGGACCTGGCGAACATCTCCGTTTCCATTGGTTTGCAATAATTTCCTATCATTATGGATGAGGCGGAAGGCTACTTCTGGATGGGAAAGGGCCAATCGATTCACAACGTCCGTTATATTTCCAAGCTCGGTATGAATGGTCTTCATATATTTCAAGCGGGCAGGTGTATTGAAAAATAAATCGGTAATCGTAATATCGGTTCCTCTTCGGCTCGATGCTTTCTCAAATATTTCCACTTTGCCGCCCTCGATAACCACCCGATTTCCTGCCCCTTCACCCGTAGAAGTTTTCATCTCGAGCCGTGAAACAGAGGCGACACTTGGCAGAGCCTCTCCCCGGAATCCGAGGGTCCTGATTCGGAACAAATCATTTTCATTCTTTATTTTAGAGGTGGCATGGCGTTGAAAGGCGAGTAACACATCTTCTTCCTCAATCCCATATCCATTGTCAGTAATGCGGATTTTGGCAAGTCCGGCTTCTTCCACTTCAATTTCAATCACCGTACTGCCCGCGTCAATTGAATTTTCAACCAACTCTTTTACCACGGAGGCAGGGCGCTCGACTACCTCTCCCGCTGCGATTTTATTCGATAAGGCATCATCTAATTGAATAATTTTCCCCATTCCATTCACCCCCTACTTTAACTTTTTTTGGAGCTCATACAACATATTTATTGCTTGAAGTGGTGTTAAATCCAATATATCTAATTCCTTCATTTTATCAATCACACGCTTCTCTTTAGAAGATAACTCTTGCTTCTTCACATCTTTCGGTTCGTCAAAGAAAGAAAGTTGAGCAGGCTGTTCTTCTACGTGAACTACCTCCACTACTTCTGTTTTCGGCTTGACCTCCTGGGAATCTGACTGCTCTAGCGCAGTTAATATTTCATTCGCACGGCTGATTAAGTCAGAAGGCAGTCCTGCCAGCTGAGCGACATGAATTCCGTAACTCTTGTCAGCTGGTCCTTCTTTTATTTTATGAAGAAAGACGACTTTTCCATTATGCTCAATCGCACTAACGTGAATGTTTTGCAGCTTAGATAGTTCTTCCTCTAAAACCGTTAATTCATGATAATGGGTGGAAAAAAGAGTCTTTGCCCCAATATTGGTATGAATGTATTCAATGATTGCTTGTGCAAGGGCCATCCCATCATAAGTGGAGGTACCACGCCCGATTTCGTCAAATAAGATTAAGCTGTTTTGTGTAGCATTTGAAATCGCATTTTTAGCTTCAAGCATTTCAACCATAAAAGTACTTTGTCCGGAAATTAAATCATCGGCTGCACCAATCCGGGTAAATACTTGATCAAAAATGGGCAGGACCGCTTCGGAGGCTGGGACGTAACAGCCGATTTGCGCTAGTATCGCAACCAAAGCGACTTGACGCATATAGGTACTTTTCCCCGACATGTTCGGGCCTGTAATCAATAAAACTTCCCGGTCGTTGTCCATGAAGCAATCATTTGGGACGTATTCCTGGGCGTTCAATACCTTTTCTACCACGGGATGACGGCCTTCTTTAACAACGACACGACCCTCCATGGAAAACTGTGGTTTAACATAATGGCGGTCTTCACTTACCTGAGCGAAACACTGAAGGACATCCATTTCACTAATCGTTTTTGCCAATGCTTGTAAACGCGGAATCTGTTCTTTTACAATCTCGCGAATCTCCGTAAACAATTCATATTCCAGTTCACTGCTTTTTTCCTCTGCTTGTAAAATTAATGCTTCTTTTTCTTTTAACTCCGGAGTAATAAACCGTTCCGCATTGGATAATGTTTGTTTCCGTTCGTATTGTCCTTCTTCTAACAGATGGAGGTTTGCACGTGTAATCTCAATATAATAACCAAATACACGGTTATAACCAACTTTTAGTGACTTAATACCGGTCTTCTCACGTTCTTCCCGTTCCAGCTGAGCAATCCACGTTTTTCCATTCCGGCTGGCATCACGATATTGATCGAGCTGGGCATTGTACCCATCGCGAATCATATTCCCTTCTTTTAAGGAAAGCGGTGGATTTTCAACAATCGCCTGCTCCAACAGATCTGTAATTTCTTCACAAGGATCCAGCAGTTCGGCGATTTTGTTCACTTGTTCATTATGCATGCCTTGTAAAATTTGTTGTAAAAAGGGAACCTGCATTAATGAGCGCTTTAATTGAACCAAATCACGGGCATTGATATTCCCAAAGGCAACCCTTCCTGCTAATCGTTCTAAATCATAAACTTCCTTTAGCTTTTCACGAAGTTCTTGACGCTCAAAATAATGTGATATTAGGACTTCCACAATCGCTTGACGAGATTCAATGTCAGTTTGGCTAATTAACGGCCGGTCGATCCAGTGCTTTAACATCCTGCCGCCCATTGCGGTCATCGTTTCATCAAGAAGCCATAATAATGAACCTTTTTTCCCCTTGGAACGAATCGTTTCTGTTAATTCAAGATTACGTTTGGAATAGTAATCAATTTTCATATATTGATGGATTTGGTAGGTGGTGACTGGCTGTAGATGATCCAAACTTCTTTTTTGCGACCGGTATAAATAATGAAAAAGCCGCGCCATTGTTTGCTTTAGCTTTTCTTGATTCAAATCTTTTAGCAAATGAGAAAAATTCATATCTATTGAACTATTATCTTCAAATGAAATCGCTAAGACGTCACGTTCCCGAAGTTTCTTTTGCCATTCACCGTCAAAGTTGCTCGCAACAACTACTTCCTTCGCACTTAGAACGGCTAACTCATTTAGGACCTCATCAAAATTTTTCGATAGGAGTGTGACTCGGCTTTCACCAGTTGAGATATCATTGTAGGCGAAACCAAAGGTTTCATCATCAAATTGGGTAATTGAGGCAATATAATTATTCTCTTTATCCGATAACCCCTTCCCTTCCATCACTGTACCAGGCGTGATTAATTGGACAACTTCCCTTTTCACCATACCCTTGGTCAGCTTCGGGTCTTCAACCTGCTCACAAATCGCCACTTTAAAGCCTTTTGAAATGAGCTGTTCAATATAGTTAGGTGCAGAATGATAGGGAACGCCGCACATCGGAATCCGTTCATCCGTGCCACCTTGTCTGCTTGTTAGAGTTATTTCTAATTCTTGTGATGCTTTAATGGCATCATCGAAAAACATTTCATAAAAATCGCCTAAGCGAAAAAATAAAAAGGCATCTTGGTAATCTGCCTTAACGGTTAAGTATTGTTGTATCATCGGCGTATATGCAGCCATAATGACCTCCACTAAAAAAAGACTTTCGATTTTCTTCGACAAATCATTATACCATACTTCTAGAGGACTTTATTAGGAAGAAAAATCCTAATTATAGAACGGAGTGAAATGGAACTATTTTATATTTTTGAAGAGGTGTAAAAGCAATTCCATCGAATATAATTAGAAAAGGTAAAGGTACATTAGCCGAATTAGGTGGTGGAGTTATGGATGGGGTGTTTGGCCGCAGTTTCACAAACTATGATTTTGACATGTTTTCAACCAGTCATTTTGTAATTATTACCATCTTAATCCTAGGTTCCAGCATAATCTATCTTAATAGAGATAAACTGAATGCTAGGCAAAGACGGCGAACCGAGATCGGTATCGCTATCACTCTCATCATCATGGAATTGACCTATCATTTTTGGATGATTATAAATGGCAGTTGGAATGTTAGTCACGCTATTCCATTGGAGTTATGCAGCATTAGTTTAATATTAACCGTCCTTCTGTTGCTGACAAGGAAAAGAATTATCTACGAGATATTATTATTTACTGCTTTATTAGGCGCATCACAGGCATTATTCACTCCAGCTTTAAATTATGACTTCCCACATTTTCGGTTTTTCCATTTCTTTTATACACATCTGATGGAAATCTGGGTGCCGCTTTATTTTACATGGGCAAAAGGTTACCGGCCGACAATTTGGTCCGTCTTAAAATTATGTATCTTTTTAAATGTGCTTATGCCAATCATTATGTTGATCAATAAGCTGGTGGGCGGAAATTATATGTTCTTAAGTCATAAGCCTGACAGTGCGAGTTTATTAGATGTACTAGGCCCCTATCCATGGTACATTTTATCACTGGAAGGTTTATTAATTGGGCTCAGTTTAATCGTTTGGTTGATATTCCGTGAAAAAACTTCGAAAGGAACCGAAATGGCCAGAGAACTACCGTTCCAATAATATCAACTTTTTATTGACCTTTTGTCATTAACAAATTATAATAAATAACGTTCCTAATACTTGTCTCGATAGCTCAGCACGAATGAATATGCTGCCAAGTTTTTACTTCAGCGTACTGATTGAACCGCTTCTTGAATATGCTTTCTGAAATCAGGACGGGATTTATTATTAGAAACGAGTAAAATAATATTACAACTTGTCTCGATAGCTCAGCAGGATAGAGCAACAGTTTCCTAAACTGTAGGTCGGAGGTTCGAATCCTCTTCGGGACGTCAACGTTAGAAAAGCGCTATGTATCGCGGTTTGTCATCCGTCAATCAATACGGTGACAATGCGGTGACATGGCGCTTTTTTTTGTAGTCTGTAGGACGTGATTTTTGACGCTGTGGGACATCGAATGGTGAACGTAGGACACTTGCGGCTTTATTACAAAGGAGCTAAAACCGTATGAAACGTAAGTTTATTGGCGAAAGAGGAGCAACATCAGCGCCCCAAGTCCAAAAGCCTCGGGAGGTCCTATATACCCTCGAGGAGGCCATCGAAATCTTTATTCGCGCTAAAACAGCGGAAGGAGTTCGGCCGGGAACGATCACTGGCTACCATGATATTTTCCGTTACTTCCGGCAATGGTTAGACGAGGATATTACGAATGTAAATGATATTACCGCGGACCTTATTCGCAACTATATTAATTACCTGCGCACTGAAAGGACGCCTTATGCCGAAGACCCTCAACGGAAACGTAGCGGTAAAGGATTATCGGTACATACTATTAATATACGGATTCGCGGACTGAGTACGATGTTTCGTTTTCTATTTAATGAAGGAATGATTCCGAATAATCCCATGCAGAATATTTCGCAGGTTCGGGACGATGCTCACGAAGAGGTGCCAGGTATTCCGGACGAACAAATCGATGCCATACTCGCCTCTTATGACGATCGGCAATTCGCACAATGGCGCGATAAGACTCTTATTCTATTGTTATTGGATACCGGCCTTCGAATCGGTGAGGCGCTATCATTGACCGTGTCTCAAATTGATTTCAAAGATTTAACGGTCACTGTGCCGTCTCAGATTGCAAAGAATCGGAAATCACGCGAGATACCAATTAGCCGTGAGGTTGCGAAGAGAATGCGCCAATTGCTCGATGAAACGCAGCAATATTTCGGAGAGGACGCTCAGTTGTTCATGAACGCTTATGGTGAGGACTTTACTGACGGTGCCTTTCGTCGGAGATTGAATCGCCTGAAGCGTAAGTTAAATATAGAGAAGTTAGCCCCGCATATGTTCCGCCATACTTTCGCAAGGAATTATGTATTGAATGGCGGAGATATTTTCACCCTGCAAAAGATACTCGATCATGCGGATATACAAACCACTCGTAAATATGTCCAAATGGATAGCGAGCATATTCGCGAGCAGCACAATAAGTTTTCGCCTGTACGCAATATTATGAAGCGCAATGGTATCCGTACGTAATAAAAAAGCCGTCCTAAAAAGGGCGGCCTTATTGACCAAGCGTTTCTTCATCGACGATTTTATCGCCTTTCTCAATCGCAATTATTCCCCCGATAATCAATAAAACGTCCGCGATAAAATAAGCCCACACGGTAAAATATGTACCAGCAATCGCGGAAAGTATCATCAGAGCGCCACCTGTATGCGGATTCTTTTTACACATCACTGCGCCAACTATTGCGACAGCCCCGCATAAAATGCCTGCGAACCCTTTCCAAGCAATTGACGAATCAATAAAACCGAAGCCTACAAAAACTAACATTCCGCCCAGTAAACCGAAAATACCGCCAATAAGTCCGAGAATCCCTTCCGTTTTCATCCTTTATCGCCTCCTAGTACTATTCTACTGCATTTAAAAGCGAAATAGTTTAAATTGGAAAAATATTCTATCGTGTGTATTGCGTCAGTTTGCGTCAATAAACAAAAAAAAGACCGGACCCACGAAGGACCGGTCGTTAATTATGCCCCAGCACCGCCAGCAGCTTGTATTTTATTTGCGATGATATCCATCAGTTTATCCGCAGCCTTTTCTAAGTTACCGCCAACTCCGTGAATGTGAATGCCGCCCTCAAACGTGATAGCGCGACCATTACCGTTGGTATATTCTTTGTTTTCTTCCGGCGTGAGAATTCTCTCGCCTTTATGGAGCGTATACTGCGCGCCATTGTGAGGCACGTATGATAGTCCACCGGCTCTCGATTCGCCTTTCTTCTTATCTATAAGAGAGCCTACCGCTTTTTTTACGCCCATACTTTTTACTTTATTTATGGCAGCCCCGACTGAATCCCCCGATAGAATCTGCAACATCCATGAATCCTTGACTGCCGCGTTAAATCCGGCAATTACTCCTGAGCCAATCGCAGCACCTACCTTTGTTGCAACTGGTAAAAGAACTTCGGTAGTTGCCTCAATAACCGCCGACAATGACTGAAATAACGTGTTTACTGTATCGGCAATTTGTTTGCTGCCGCCTCCATCCAGCCACTTAATGAAAGTCTTAAAAATATCTGACATCACCCACTTTACCTGACCAAATATCGTGGATTTCTTTTTAAATTCCTCGTTATTCCGAACTCTATCGATCCACTTTCCGATACCAGTTGACGCATTAACGAATCCGGTCGCAACGTTCTCAAGCATCTTGGCGCCTGTTTTTTGGAATCCGCTAAGTGATCCGCCAGATATGCCGTTGTTTAGTCCGTCAAGGAACTTTTTAATGACACCTAATGCCGGTGCACCCATGTCCCGGAATATAACGGCTAGCTTCTCTTTTATTTGTGCAAAAATTCCAAGCGTCGTCCCACCCATATCATCGATGAGCCTTTGCGTTAACCCAATCTTAGAAAAATACTTGTCTAATGCCTTTAACTGTTCCGGTAATTCCATCTTCTTGATATCATTCATAATTTTCTTCGGCATCTCAAAACGACGTACCATCGAAATGGAGTCCCCGCTTGCAAGCTCCCTTAACGCGAAGACTGCTCCTTCCAACCCTTGAACGGGATCCACAGCGCTGAGGCGTTCTGCTAACGACCAAAGTTGCTCTAGTTGTTTCATATCCTTTGTAATGCTAATAAAAGATTTAGAGTTACCGAGCATATCCTGCGAATTGAAAATTGGTGAATCAATCGCGAACTTGTTTACTAAGTCCATATATTGCTTTCCGAGTTCCTTGTCGTTAAGCATTGCGTTAATTACCACAGTTGATTGTTCGTACTTCGCGGCTTCGAGCACAGTGGAATCGAATATCTTCCTTGCAGCTGCGGCTGATCCGATTGCCGCTCCGAGCCCAGCAAACATCCCAGTCAATTTCGAAATATTTCCCGCCATACTCGACGCAGAACGCATAATACCACGTGCTGGCGAACTGAAGCCGTCGTGAAGCCGGAGAGTCGCCTGTAAATTAAAGCTCAAACTGTTTCACCTCTCTTTCAAATTCCGCAAATAGACGGTCAATCTCGTCACTCTTGCGCTGGTCATAAGGTTTTCCGTCAGTTAACTCAATGCGCAGTCGTTCGCATGTCTCGACTAATGGCACCAGTTCCGGATCTTCTTTCTTGGTCGTAGCAAACGATAATTTGTACCCCTTGATCCTTTTCAGGCGCCCTCTCGGATTTTTACCGTCTGCCATTTCGTTAAACAACGCGGTTACGTCGTTAATGAAGCATTGCAAACGGAAGAGCCTCCGCGCTCGTAATAACTCGTTCATATGTTTTCCCCCTGTCTTTTGTCCGCTCCCGCCCGGTTTGCCGGGGTTCATTGCAGCTATGTACGCAAAAAGGACGCTCAGCCGAAACCGAGCGCCAAATAGGAGGGAACCATTTGCTCCACGGGACCAACAATGGCAGAGTCTCCGTTTCATCGCAAAATAAAAAGCGCTAATGCGCCTTATTCCTCTTTTCCAAATGCTTCTATTCTCTTCCGCAATTCCTCAGCCTTTTTCATAAAATCTACATATTCAGGGTCAACCGGTGTACTAGATTTCTTCTCCACTTTCGCTTCCGGATCTTCGTAAACCGGTGGATTTTCATTCTTAGCCACGAAATACTGTTCCGGATTATGATAGTAAACAAGTGCTTCACGGTTGAATGTATTAGCTATGAAACTAGCTTCAATACTATTAGTGCCGTACATTTCTGTTGGAGGAAATATTCTAGGGTTCTCTAAGTTTTCTCTCGCTGCCTGCATGATCGCCTGGGCTTCTCTTGCCTCATCTGTTTTAAAATTATTGTCTAAATCATTATAGATTTGTGATAGCTCAACACGATAAGCCTTGTCGTCACCCGACATCCTTAAAATAGCACCGGACAGTTCACCGAATTCATCCCGTAATAAATCGGCTAAGTAAGGGTCTTTTATCCCTTCTACGAAACTTACAAGTTTTTGTTTTGCATACTTCGCGTCTACTGATAACGAAACTTGCGTTTTTATCTCTCTTAATGACTTCTCAAATCTTCTAACGGTCTCCTCATCAGGACGCTTTAAAGGATTGTGGACGATTTTATCAGCGATATCAAAAGCTTTTTTAAGGTCGCTCACATACTTTTGTTTGCGGAGGCTGACGTCCGATAAAAATGCCCGAGTGGCCTTTTCCTTGAACTCTGTCTTTTTAACCTGTCTTCCTTCCGCCGAAAGTAAATTATCGCTTTCAATTGCCGCTATTTCTTTACCAAGATGGCTCCAATTTTGATTTAAATATGTTGCAGAACTCCTTCTAATATCCATTGCATCTTCAAAGTATTTTTTAGCCTGTTCAATTGTTTTCATGTTATTTATCCCCTTTATTGTTATTGTTTTTTGTTTTAATAGATAAGTAGTACAACGCTGTCTGTACCTCAGCAGGTAGTAGGTCATGAATGGTTGTTGCCATCGCTTTAATCGGTTCCTTCTTACGCTTATTCATATAATCGCTCCTCAATTGAATCTCTTCTATTTTCTTGAACCGCATCAATCGCAAGGATTACCGTGAATTTTCTTGTGCTTGATGTCATTCGAAAGTCCAGCCATCTATTTTCCGCATAAATGCCGGCTTTTCTCTTTAACTCTGCGAAATTACTACTGAAGTGTGGCAACGTAGAGATGAACCTTACACCTTCAGCCTCAGGCTTTACATTCGGCAGGAGTTCCGCAAACATGTAATGAATTATTTGACGCTTGCTTGGAAACTCGGACCTTGGAAGGAAATATGAGAATATGTGGTAAACCTCATTATCTTCCAGGAGCTCAGCACCAACGGCCCAGGCTTCCGGGTCTTTCTCGTATATAGCTAATGAAATTGTCGTAATGCGACTCATCCGCTCTCAGTCCCTTTTAGACGTTCCAGAAGATTTTGAGTCCAGTTCTTTTCCTTCTGACCTTGAGGACTATTCTTCTTTTTAAATTTTCGTTTTTGCCATTGGGTCATTCCGTCAAGCCTTAGTTCTTTAGTGCTTCGTCGTCCCACTTACGCAGCCATCCTTTCTCTAATCTTTCGGTCAAAGAGCGTATCCATTACTAGCTTCGGAAGGGTTGCGGATATATGCGATTTAGAGCAGTTCCGACCGAATCTATATTCGAACTCTTCTCCTTGAAATGTCACGTAAGCGACAATAAAACGATTTTCACATACTAGCTTAGCCGTCATCGTTATCTCCTCCATGTCAAGCGCCTCAATCTCTGGACACTTTTCGTCGCTCCTTCTGTTCCTTTGCGATCACTTTTTCGCGTTCAACTTCCGCCAGGCAGTCAGTACAGTAATATTTGCCGTTACTGATTGGCTCGTCGCACGCCTTGCATGTCTTCATCTTGATTCCTCCTAAGGTAGTTGAATTCATAACACCCTCAACAGATTTTTAGCACAGAATGGCTGTTTTTAGGGCCTGTTTTCCGTTCCGAATAATCTAGGAAGGGTATAGGCGCCAGGCACCTTAAACAGCCTCATTATCACGATTTTCTGCTATTCCAAGCATCCGTTCTGCAACCCTTCTTTGCACAACAGGTACCTTAAATTGAACCGCAATTAAACGGTCGTTTTTAAAGTAGTCGCACATTATGGCCCAGTCCTTCTTGGAACGTTTGATGCGTCGAATGACATCTCTGTCTTCGCAATAAACTGCTAACCATCCAGGCTCAAGCTTCCATATCTGATTCATACTTTGCTTCCTCTAATGCGATTTGCTTTTTAACGTAAGAAATGTGATCATCAGTCATTTCTGAGGCGATATCTTCCTTTTTACTCCCTGATAATAACGCTAGGTACTCAATGACTAACGCCATGTTTTCTTCTGGTACCTTTTTATCTAAAAAGTGGGTAGCGACTGGCTTAGTGCCTTTTGATGAATTACACCGGTTACATGCCGGAATTAAATTAGCAAGCGTATTGCGGCCGTTTTCGGACAGAGGGACAATATGGTCAAGGTGTAAGTTTCTCGCTTTTTCCGGTCTTTTTGAACAATAGGCGCAGCATCCTTCAAAAACGTTGAGTAATAGCCTTATTTCTTTCGTGGTAACTTCCATCGGAATGCCCAGTTTTTTGGACCTTAACCTTAACCTTCGATATGCTCGAACGGCCTTATCCTCGATTTTAGTTTTGCAGGATTTGCACCTGTTCGTATACTTATCTTTACGACGGCTATCAACCTCAAATAAATCTAGTCCCTTAGTCTGCTTACAGATTCTACACTGGCGCGTCTCACTCATCGGCGAGCACCTCCGTATAACGCAACGTCCATTTTATCGTTCAGTCGCTTTAAATCTGCCGCTAACAATTCGAGTTCCTTTTTTAAATCATTCATTCGTTCATTCGCTCCTTCTATTCGTTTAGTAGTCGTTCTAATTTAGCAATTGTGCGTCTCATTTCAGCAAACACACGGATTTCTCCGCCCTTTTGAACTTCGACCAGCGCTTGCAGGTACGAAATTAAGGCGCTAACTTCTTCATTCGTCGTCATTCAGATCATCCTCTTCTTCTTGCGTTTCTTCTTCAAAATCAGGGTAGTCGGGTTCTGGCTCATACTCAATCGTGCGGGTAGCTTCGCAATATTTCGCTTTTCTCGACGATGTCGCATCGTTACCGAAATATTCATGCACCGTCAACTCTTCGAAAATATCCATTTGACAACCGCCTTTCTATTGACGTATAATTATAATTAGGATAATCTACGGTATTTTTCAACGTAAGACAAAAAATCGTCAGTAAGATCGAATTTAGCCGCAAGTTTGGACTTTACCATCGGTGTTACTGCCCTGTTTCCTAGCTCGATATGAGCCACGGTAGCCGTACTGACTCCAATATATTCAGCAAAATCACGCTGATTCATAGAGGAGTATAAACGGATTAAACGAAATTTCTCACCATTCATTTTTTTGACCTCCTTTAATATTGTTTAATTACTATTAGCCCTAAAAATAACGGGCTTTTATCCGCTCTTTACCTTCCTATAAATAATGGGAGTCCGTCCCCCGATTCTTGGGCGATTTTCCGAATATTTTTCGCTTTTTTCCACTTTTCACTTTCTAATTGTTCCGAAGTTAAATCCGCAAGTTTCCTCGTTACGCACTCACCAATAACAGGCTCGCTTTTTACCTTTTTCGGGAAGTAAATCGGATTCGCTTTGTTGATTTGCCTCTCGATATCTTTCGATTCCATCGGAAATTCATTTCGGACATTTAATTTTCGTTTCCAATCCTCCGTAACTTCACCGTAAAACCAGTCTGGCAAATAAGTCGGATTATCAAGGATCTTTTTCGTGCGATCATAACAGTCGCGGCTGTACTTTTCGTTTTCATTGCAAGTACGGCAGCAATACTTCGCATCTCTCTTCCGCTTCTTTTTCCCTTGGAAATTGTCCGCATCAATCGGAAATACACACAGACAAAAGCGGTGTTTGCAACGTTTCCACTTCTTACGCTCCTCACGGTAGTCCGCCCAGGTGACGATTACTTCTTCGTAACATTCCAGCGCGTCCATTCCGAACGTTTTCAGCAAAGCGAGATACCTTAACGCATTGAATTCGATAATCTCTTTAAAATCGCTGTATAGGTCCGTGATAGTATAGTCGCTTTTATTTACATGCTCACGCTCAAGCTTACGCCATTCAGCAGCCGGTCGTGTTTTAATTTCATTTCGTTTTTGCGCCCGGATTAAATACTCCGCATTCATGTCGAGAAGGTTTCCGATACCCTCTTGCGTTGTTAACGGAGCCTTGCGCACCTTTTCGTCCTCTACGTTTGCATAAGGAGCCATTTTGCCCGCCTTATCAATCGTTCTCATGCGGCTAGGACGTTCACCTACATACTTTACATATCCAACGAGCATATCTTCGAGAGTTGTAGAAAGCGTATCGAAGCGCATTTGAAGCTCGTCGACAGTCGTATCCTCGCCCGGTGCTTTTCCGTAAGACTCTTTTATTTCCGCCATTTTAACCTTTAATTCCGCATCAGCGATTACCTTTTTGTGAATGCTTGTCATTGTAATTCCCCCATGTTTTTTATTTCGCTTGCAATATCCGCTAGTTTTCTCTATAATTTAAAATGCGGACTTATGTGCTTTCTTTCTTTTAAACGTGTTATCATCATTCTAAAATGCGAGTCGTCTACCTTAAATTCAGCATAATAGTCTGCGGCCGTCATTCCACGGATTTTAGCTATCCTGATAATCCATTCATCTAAATTAGCGACTTTCGATTTTACTCCTATATTCCTCCGCGGTTCCATATCGTTATCGCAGCGGTAGCACCTTCGAACCGGACCGTTTTCATAGATTTCGATTTCAACTCCTATTCGTTCGCAATATGGACAGTTCATCGCGATTCCCTCCCTTATTATTTACATCCGAAAATTTGCATTAATAACGCATCCGGCTTTCCTTGTTTGCGGTAGAATATAAACGGATTTAAAATAACTAGCGTGTCGCGTTTATCTCCGCTCAATTGTTTGAATAGTTTGCGCTGTACTTGGGCGATGGCTCCGACTTCGTTCAATTTAAGCATAACTGCATTAGCTTTTTGACGTGGTATCCCGACCTTTTCAGCTATTTCCGTACCGTTCAAAAAACGCACTTGCGTCGGATCATCTTCAAACGGATTATCACAAATTAAATTCGTTTCATAATGGACGTAAGGCAGTAATTTATAAAGGAAGCCCGCCTCTGCTGCGCTTATTTTCAACTCTTTAAGTGTGGTATGAAACGTTTTAATCAACATATCAGCTTCGCTCCCCGCTCTTTTCCTGAAATGATATCGCTCGTTTACTCTGTAGTTTCCGTTGGCAGTCGTTTCAAGAATGTCATGTAACTCCATCTCTTCTATAACCGTCTTTGCTGACCTCAGTTTAACGCCCAAAACCTTCGCTAATTCTTTCATGTCAAGAGGAACTTCGTCTTGACCTTTGCATACGAGTACATTAGACTTGAATTGAATATGCGGTTGTAACATCAGAACGTAGCCGCAAAGTTTACTAGATAAATTGTCCGTTAAGTCGCGTATGTGGCGCATATGCGAAAAGGTAAAATGGCGATTATCAGATTTCTTTGCGGCGTGTTTCCTGCGTCTTTCTTTTTCTTCAATCGGTTCGTAAGCGTATAATCGACCAGCTTCGTCCTTTCCGTATCCGTTGTTTCCTATCGGTGTTATGTCGCCGACCGGCCTTTCTGATAATAATTTACCTACGTTTTGTTTTATATCTTCATTCAATTTCCTCAACCCCTCCAAATATGTGTCACCTTTTTTGCACTTTTTGCGGTAGATGTGTCACCTTTTTTGCACGTTTTAAAAATCACCAAAAACACTGAAAAACCTTGATTTTACGCCGTTTTTCTCCGTTTTCCACCCCTTTTTGAATCAATTTGCTAGTTATTACTTCTTATCTTCTATAAAGAAAAACTCCTAAAACCTTGCGCCCCGACCTTCCGCCCAAAACCAGGGCTCCAGGTCGTGCCGCCACGACGTTTCTTTTATATTGCTTACGCTTCTTAAGACCACCGAAAAAGTACAATAATAGATAGCAAGACGGGGCGTTTTTCCCCCGGATTGCAACGCTTTTAAGGGTCGTAAGACCAGGCGCTTATTATCCGATTTGAACGATTTCTTTAATGTTCCTTACTGCATCATAAACTAGCGGCTCTATTCCGCCTTTAATATGACGAAACTCTCCGTATTTATATATCTCGACCGCAAACATCGCTTTCGCTATTTCTTTGTTCGGTGCTTCTACGATGACTTTTTCGGTATACTTTCGGTGATAGTTATTTGCATCAACGTAGAGATAAGAGACGCTTATATTAGCGAGGTCAAACATATCGTAAGGATTTGCAACCTCCTTCGCTAATCTAATTGATGGCGCGTAAGTGACTTCGTATTTTTTCATCGTTATTTCCCTCCGTTTACAATCTGTTTACATAGCGTAATAGTCTGATCGCTGAAATGTCCGTTTAGCTCGCGGTTATATTTCGGAAGTATCGGTTTAGCTCCCGTTTCCATCTGCGCGTAATACGACTGTCCTATCCGTAATAATTTCGCCACGTCCGCTTGAGTCATGCCGTAACTGTTGCGGAGTAATTTTAGTAACGCTGGTGTGATCGTGTGCATTGTGTTGCCTCCTTCGTAATTTTTTATTACTAGTTTGATAAATAAAAAGAGAATCCGAAGTCATGGGGCACTTCAGCCTTCTATAATAATTGGACTCAATCCCCCGATTTTAGGGTTGACAGCGAAAAAAATTTGAAGTAATATGTTATTATAGGTTAATTCTGCATAAAATACCTCTATATACCCTGATTATACCACAGGTTGTCAAACCCGATTTAACGTCATATTAAGCGATTCTAGGCGCTCATCTCCGTATTACTTACGAATACTAATTCATGCTCACCATAGCTCTCGAAACCTTTCAAAGCGTTGGGGCTCTAGGTCTGACGACTCCAATGGACAAATATTACAATTGTGTTACATTTTTATAGTCCGCTAGAAAAATACCCTATATAATTAATGACGCAGTAACTACCAAAACGGGACGCTCTTTGCGAAAAAATAGTTCCTTTACCTTATTAAACGTTTCAAAAATTAAAACCGCGCAGCCTCTTCAGGATGTATGCCACTATTGCGGCCCTTTTTCGGACAAATAAAATACCTCCTACCTTATAATAAGGATGAGCAGGCATACCCGCGCAGTCTTTCTATAAAGTATGTCGTTTGAGAATCGGAAACTGCGCACCCTCTTATTAAAATATGTCTCGAAAACGGGCTGTTTCGGACAAAATATTTTATCCTTACGTGTAATTATAGGAGCGAGTTTGCATTTTCGCGCACCTTGCCTCAATTTTTATTATTTATTGTTGCGAACATTAGTTCGGTGTGTTATTATGAAAATAGAAAAAGGCCTGATCCGCTACCAACGAATCAAGCCGTAAATTACTCAGCGCTGCCTATAATGGGTTGCCGCCCGTCACTGAGCTTCGGTCAACAGTCTTGTGACGGCTCCAAGCACAATTTCTTCGTGCCGTTGAAGGAGCTCCGCATGGAGTCGCGCTATTATTTAAAATCGCTTGCTCGGATGCCTCTGCCCTTGACACCCGAACGTAACGATTACCGATGAGTATTGCCGTACCCTTTATGATTTTAGCGGTTGCCGCCGCATTTGTTAAGGTATTTTGTCACATTTATGCGAAAATTAAGTTGAGCAACGTGCCCGGTCGCTCTTGTAAGTAATCGGTAGCATCAGCGTCAAGGTCGACGAGTACCTTCGCATCATTGCCAGAAATGATTGCGTTATAAAGACCGGTTTCAGCGCATTTATCATTCGGGAAAACTAATACTTTATTTCCTAGAAGCAAACCTTTTTCGTTTTCACTTTCACGGATTTCACCTTCGAAACGGTATTCAACAGTTACAATTTTCATGATATAATCAAACCTCCAAAGATTTATTTTTTGTAGCTCGGTGATACTACGAATATCATCGGGCTTTTTACTTTTCTCTAGGTCCCTTAGCAAAGCCTCTCACTACCTGCAAGAACGAAGCTTTCGTCAGCCAATCGAGGTCCATTTCGGAATCAAGGAACTCCGCATAAAACCTCTTGCATGTCTCTCGGTCGATATAAACGAAAGATTGATCCTCTTTCACCGGATAATCCAGTAAAAAGATAAACGGTTCCTCTTCGGTACTTTCCAAGACCATGTCGGGCGCTAATAGAATTTCGTCTACTTCCAACGGTGTCCAGTCAGGATCAACGCTGTCAGTGTAAATAACTCGTATGTTCCGCACCATTACGCTATTCTCACCTCCTTTAAATTTTCACCGAATAATTCCTTCGCTTGAGCTGCGCTGATTTCACCGCAACCGAATTTAGCTTTCGGAGATATTTCTGCAAACAATTCCGTCATTCTTGCTGGTGGAACTGTTACTGGTGCTTGCGGATTATGACTTACGAGATATAAATTCCACCATCCGACGATTGTTTTTACATAACGTACCTGCATCACTTTACACACCGCCCTTAATTTCGGTTAAGTTTTTAATTTCTGTTTCTAAAAACTCTTTAATCCGCAAATATTTTCCTTCATCTTCTTCACGGTGAAAATCGTAGTAAAATTTACCCTCAAAAACTTTCAGTTTCCACTCTTCCTTATTTTTTCTGACTGATACTGAAAGCTCACTTACATGCGGTGAATAATCAAAAAACACTGTGTAATCACTAACTTCATCTAGCAACAGCGCCAAACCGATAATTTCCCTCTTTACTTTTGCACTGCTCATACTTTTTACCTCCTTTTGACTACGTTTTGTTGTCTACACTCTTATATTAACCCGACTACTTTCCGTTGTCAACATCTTTTGACTACTTTTTTTAGTCAGTGTATAATAAGATTAAGAAGGAGGAGATATCATGCGAATCAAATCAAATTTAAAGGCAATTTTAGATGAACGAAAGATGTCGATCAGACAATTAGCTGAAGATACTGGATTGCCGTTTGAAACTTTACGGAGACTTTATAACGACGAGACTAAGCAGTATCAACGGGATACAATCGGAAGAGTTTGCGAGGTGCTAGGCGTTGAGATAAGCGATATATTAATATTGGTAAACGAAGAAGACGCCCAGCAATAAGCCAGGCGCCTTTTTATTTTACGATAAATAAGCCATAGATCACCGTCCCTATCGCAGCCCATGAAGCAGCCCTCTTACTAAGCATGTTAATAAGAGCATACACGCAACCGCCAACAACGGCGATGACAGGCAGCGCCACAGCAATATCCGCAATCCAATCAATAATACCGTCAACGGTAATTTCCGTAAATTTCTCACCTAACCACCCCTTCAATTGCGTTATAGGACCGTCCCACCAGTTTATATGACCGACATAATTAACCGCGTTCTCCGCCATAGGGGTCGGATCGAGCCAGCTACCGTCTGCGCCTTTCATTCCGAGATGTAAATGCGGACCAGTTGAATTGCCTGTATTGCCGCTGAGCCCGATTATTTCGCCAGCGTTAACATGTTCGCCTATCCGCGCCTTAACCTCCGACATATGGCCGTAAATGGCCCGTGTACCGTCTTCAAATTTAATCGATAACCCTTTGCCGATGTTTCCAGTACCGTCAAAAACACGATCGACTATGCCGTCACCTAGCGCCCTGAGTTTCGTTCCTTCCTGCATAGCCAGGTCGACGCCAGTATGTGGCGTTTTATGCACCGCATCAACTGAGCCGAACTTGCTTGTTATTCGTACAATCATATTGCTTTCATCGCTTCAACAAGTATCTTCAGGAATAACGGTGTTAATTGGACCAATACATAACCAAGACCAGCCCCTTGCATCATCGTAAAGCCTTTCTCTTTGTTACCGATCATTATGAATAAAGCACCGCCTAAAACAACGACCATTGCAATCGGATAACTTATGGCCTGAATTAACGTGATTAACGGGTCAAAAGCATGGAGCATTTTATCGTAAATCGCACTTGTTGTAACGGCTGCATTTGATGAAGCTGC
>NZ_NUZU01000054.1 GCF_002567005.1 Bacillus sp. AFS073361 | reverse complement strand
CCCTGTGAGAGTAGGACGTTGCCGGGCACGAAAAGGACAATCTGAAAAAGGTTGTCTTTTTTGTTTTTCATGCTTTTTCCCCATATAAGTAAAAAAGGGCAATGAGTTAAATTTCATTGTCCTTTTCGGTCAGTTACATTATAATTATCGCCTTAATCGCCGTAATACCTTATATTCAAAATCATCACGGTCGATATCCAATCCCAACACTTCATTTCGGAAAGTCTTGAAACGTCCATTATCCACTTCCAAAGTAAAATAGCCTCTTTCACTTAAAAGATTTAAATCTCCAATGATATTTTTCCTGCGGACAGGGTCAAATAAATTAACTAAGTTAGGATTATTTGGATGTGGCTTGAATTGACATCCTTGTTCCACACAAGTTCTAACGATGTTTTGGACTTTTGGATGGGCAATACTCTCAATTTTCCTGGTTGCTTCGATACTAAGCATAACATCACTCCTTTTCCCGTCTTAAAACGATATGCATAGGCAATCACTAATATGCAATCCCTTCTTAGCAAACTACAGGTCCATACATATATTAGAAGGATATATGTATTTCCATGCTAAAATAGATTTATGCTAGTCACAACGGAGGTATATTGCTATGATACATATTGTGAATGGGGATGTGGTGGGGAATAAGATTGGAAATCTTCCAGGAGATGTTCTGGTTTGGCGGGAAATGTATGATTTTGGTCCACTCTCTCATGACATTTCCGGTGAAAAATGGATTAGTTGTCGAGCCGATTTTTTTGAAAGAAAGTTAGCGATTCCAGCTGCGTTATTCATCCAGAATTGTAAAGAGCAAAATCGATTTCTTTCTGAGATTCCTAAGAAGACAGAAATTGTTCTCTGGTTTGAGCACGACCGATATGATCAAACGATGTTAATGTTTTTGCTCAATGAACTATCAAAAAAAGAATTGAAGAACCTATCAATGGTGACAATTAATGAGTATGAAGGGGAGGAGCCATTTTATGGCCTTGGGCAATTAGCTTCACATCAGTTGGAAGAACTTTTTCATAAAAAGAAACAAACCATTTCAGAAGAACAAATAAATGAGGCAATTACGGGCTGGCAAGCATATACCTCAAAGAATCCCATGGAGATTGAAAATTGGATTGAAGCCTCAAAGCAAAAATTACCTTTTTTAAAACAAGCATTACAATATCATTTAAGCTTCTTTCCTTCAATTCATACAGGTCTAAATGAGGTAGAAACCTTCGTGATTAAAAATCTTGATAAAAATCCTAGCTCCTTTATTGAATTATTCCAAGCGATTACTCAAAAAAGAAGTAACGATGGAATAAGTGATCTTTATTTTGCAGCTATGCTAAACGAGTTGATGAAGGGCCCATACCCATTTTTGGAATGTGATAATCCACTTCCTAACTATGAGAACCCAGTACCCTTAGCCAAACTTAGGTTAACTTCCGATGGTTTAGACGTTTTATATGGAAGAAACACGTCCTTTGAATTTTATGAACGAGATTGGTGGCTTGGCGGGGTCTATTTAAAAGAGGAAATATGGTTCTGGAATGGAAAAAGGCTTATTAATAAAGCTGAATATTAAATATTAGGGTCAGTCCTTCACAACACATAAAGTTGTAACGGACTGACCCTTTCTACGTCTTTAGACCGAGTGAAAAATCAAGCTTAGGCGCAATTATGATAATCAGGGAAAAAAGGTAAGATGATATCAAGATAAACAAAGGAGGAAAACAAAATGAAAAAATTCGGTTTACTTTTAGCAGGTGGGATTGCAGCAATCGTCCTGCTTTCAACAATTGGTCCGATGCTAGGTCTGATTGTAAGTGCAGTGCTGTTATATTTCATCTACAAAAAATTCCTAAAAACAGAATCAACTGGTTGGAAAATTGGCTTAGCGATTATCGGGGGGATTGTCCTGATCGCTTCTCTACACAATATTCCTGCCATCATTGGTGTTGCAGCTGCTTATGTGCTGTACCTAGTCTACAAAAAATGGAATAGCAGCAAGGTGATTTTTGAAAAAGAGGAATCAGATCCATTCATTAATTTTGAAAAGCAATGGAATGAATTAAAGAAATAAAAACAAAAAAAGGAGAGAATAACATGACAAACTTATTTACAAGAATTAAAAACACGATTACAGCAGATTTACACGAGGCGATTGATCACAAGGAGAAGAAAAATCCAATTGCTCTTCTTAATCAATACCTTCGCCAATGTGAACAAGAGACCGAAAAGGTGCGAAAGTTGTTGGAGCGCCAGTATGTCTTGAAAGATGAATTCCAAAGAGAATTACAGCATGCAGAAGAGTTAGCAGAAAAAAGAACATACCAAGCCGAAATTGCATCAAAAGCAGGGGAAAATGAGTTATATCAGTTCGCCGCCGCCGAGCAGCAGCAATATACCGATCGAGCAAATCGTTTACGTACTTCCCTAGAACAAGTTAATGGGCAGTTAAGTGATTTAGAAAGAAAATATGAGGAAATGAAGCATAAGGTGAAAGATATGCATCTTCGCAGAATGGAATTAATGGGCAGAGAAAATGTGACTCGCGCGAATCTTCAAATTAACCAAGTGCTCGATTCCCATTCATACTCTGATAAATCATACTCAAAGTTTAAGGAAATCGAAAACTATCTTGACCGCTTAGAGCACCAAGTGAACAGCTCATTTTACCGCAGTACAATTGATGAGCGCGTCGCACAATTAGAAAAAGAAATGAAAAAAGAAACGATTTCATAAGTTTTTAAATGAACAAAGAGCGGGGCATCGTTGCCTCGCTCTTTGTTTTATTCTTTAATGAATTCCTTGGTACTTCTAGTCGTATCAATTGGACGAACCATACTCTCAATTTGTTCCCGTTTGGGTTCTAAGAATGGCGGTAAAGATAATTTTTCGCCTAATGTTTCGTAAGGCTCGTCGCCCATAAATCCTGGACCGTCGGTTGCAAACTCAAACAGTATTTGTGGTGCCACTCTTGCATATAAGGAACCGAAGAAGAAACGATCGACGAACCCTGACGTTTGGAAGCCGAAGCTTTCCATGTGTCCAATCCATTCTTCTAAGACAGACCGATCTTCGACACGGAAAGCCGCATGATGGACGGTCCCGAAGCCTTGGCGTGCTTGAGGGAGGATCGCATTATACTCGACAACTACTTGTGCACCATTTCCGCCTTCACCCACTTCGAATAAATGAAATGAACCTTCATTTGCTATTTCTTTAATGTGAAGGACTTTTTCCATCATTTCTTTAAAGTAGTCGAAATTTGCGACACGAACAAAGATTGGACCCAATCCTGTAATGGCATAATCTAATGGTATAGGCCCTTTTTGCCATGGGGTACCGGCTGCAATCCCTTGATTATTTTCATCTGAAATCAATTGATAATGCTGGTCATCAAAATCCACAAACGACAGGGTTTTTTTACCGAATTGTTCTTTAATCCCTGTATGCTTTACCTCTAAACGATCAAAACGTTTCAGCCAATATTCAATTGCTGCATCACTAGGGACACGGAACGAAGTTTTTGCAATTTCATTAGTACCATGAACTCCTTTCGGAATCCCTGGAAAATCGAAAAAGGTCATATCGGTTCCTGCACTGCCAACATCATCAGCAAAGAATAAATGATAGGTTTGAATATCATCCTGGTTAACTGTTTTCTTGACTAAGCGCATCCCTAATACATATGTGAAAAATTCATAGTTTTTTTCCGCACTGCTTGTAATCGCGGTCACGTGATGTATACCTTTTAATCCATTCATTGTTGTTCCTCCCATTTCCCTCTATAATTAGCATTTATTTTCATAGTATCTTTTAAGATTAAATGGAATATTACCTTGAATTAATTTATCTTTAATTCGAAATAAATATAACATGAAATAACTTTGCTGTCAAAAGTTCGTTCCTAAAATTTTCACAATTAGCTTGTTACTAATGATGTTAATCACTAACAAGGATTTTCGGAAGTGGTAAGTTACTAATGAGAACAAATATCAAAAGTATTTTGCCACAATGAAGGAGAATCCTATTATGAGTGAAATCATTAATAATCGTGAACAACTGACTAAATCAAATTCAGAACGCTTAAGTATATTAAAACAACTGTTTGTCGATCTTCATCAAGGAAGAAACTTGGACGAGGTTAAAGCCCACTTTGATGCATTGATTGGAAAAATAACCATTGAAGAGATTACACAGCTCCAACATGATTTTGTCGAAGAGGGAAGTATTTCTGCGAAAGAACTACAACATCTCTATCATCAGCATTCAGCTATTTTTCAAGGAGCGATTGTGGAAGATGGAACCCAAAACGGAAGATTAGAAGAACAGCCTGGGCATCCCGTTCATACTTTTAAGCGTGAGAATCGAGAAATAGATAAATTGTTATCGAAGAAGCTTCAGGTCCATTTGGAGAAATTTATGAAGGAAGATTCTACAGAGAATATTTACAAACTAATGGAAGATATCAATCTATTGCTGGATATTGAAAAGCATTATAGCCGTAAAGAGAATTTGATTTTTCCCTATTTAGAAAAGTACGGGATTTTCGGTCCAACCACCAATATGTGGAGAATTGATGATTTCATTCGGGACGCGATTAAGGATTGCAGGCAGAAACTTGTTAATTATCAAGGCGATAAGGAAGCTATTATTGCCGTTGTAAATTATGTCATTCAAGAAGTAGCAGGGATGATTTATAAGGAAGAGAACATCCTTTTCCCAATGGCCTTAAATAATTTTACGGAAGATGAATGGGTTAAAATCGCCCATGAAAGTGATGAAATTGGTTTTTGCCTGATCGATTCTGCCGAGGTTTGGAAGCCTGAGAGAAAGGCCTTGGAAGAAAAGGCCATCTCTGAAGGGTATATTAAGATGGAAACAGGGATTCTTTCCTTAAAGCAGCTGGAGTTGTTATTAAACCATTTACCAGTGGATATCACGTTTATTGATCAGGATGATGTGGTCCGTTATTTCTCACACGGGAAGGAAAGAATTTTCGCGCGGACGAAAGCCGTCATTGGCCGAACTGTCCAAAACTGTCACCCTCCAAGAAGTGTCCATGTTGTAGAGGCGTTGTTGGCAGACTTTAAGTCTGGCAAAAAGGACTGTGAAGATTTTTGGATTAAGTTCAAGGATAAATATGTTTATATTCGCTACTTTGCGGTTCGTGATGAGAACGGAAACTATATCGGCACGCTTGAATTTACCCAGAATATTGATCCGATCAAAGCAATTGAAGGAGAGAAACGAATCTTAAATTAAGAGCATATATAAAAAGAACTGTCATTTCAATGTCGAGGTAATCGTCAAGAAATGGCAGTTTTTTTGTTATGGGAACTATTCAGTTTTTAAAATTACGACAATACTTGCTAATATTTGAGTTTGCTTACAGTTTGTGTCGATAAAAAAGCTGGTCACTTTCACAAAGCTGTAACAGGTTCAACGGAAAACTGGAAGAAAACGGAGATAATAAAAGTAGAGGAAGATGTTGTAGATGTGCACATGTTAGGAACTAATTTTCGAGGAGGGTAACAATGAAAAAACAAAAATGGATTGCTTTGTTATTGGCAGGCGGGAAGGGAACAAGGTTAAACCTGCTGACAAAGTCATTAGTGAAACCAGCAGTCCCCTTTGGCGGGAAGTACCGTATCATTGATTTTGCTTTAAGTAATTGTCTGAATTCCGGAATTGAGATGGTTGGCATTTTAACGCAATACAGGCCCTATGTGCTGCATTCACATCTTGGTCATTACAACTATTGGAACTTGTATAATCGTCACGGGGGCCTGACGATTCTCCCACCATTTCAACGCAATAACTCTGGAGTAGAATGGTATGAAGGAACTTCCCATGCTGTCTTTCAAAATATTGAATTTATCGAGCAGCAAAAGCCAGAGCATGTTCTGATTCTTTCTGCAGACCAAATCTATAAAATGGATTATTCTTTGATGCTTGAACAGCATATTGAAACGAACGCGGATTGTACGATTGCTGTCGTTGAAGTTCCGTGGGAAGACGCCGGCCGCTTTGGACTCATAAAAATGGAGAAGGAAAGCTATAAAATTATCGATTTTGAAGAAAAACCAGAACATCCGACGACGAATTTGGCATCAATGGGTATTTATATTTTCAAATGGCCAGTGTTAAAAGAATACTTGCTGCAAGAGGAGCAAAAAGAAATTACAAATCGAGACTTTGGTAAGGATATCATTCCTTCAATGCTGTGTGATGGACGAGGGCTCTATGCCTATTATTTCAACAACTATTGGAAAGATGTGGGGACCGTTCGGAGTTTTTGGGATGCTAATTTAGATCTTTTAAATAAGGAGACAAACATTTTTCTGCAAAATCCGGAGTGGAAAATCCATACGGTCGAACATAATGCGGACCCTTTATATTTGGATCAATCCGCAAAGGCTCAACAAAGTTTACTAAGTGAAGGCTGTGAAATATACGGGACTATCGAAAAATCTGTTGTGTTTAGCGGGGTGAAGGTTGGAAAGGGGGCGCGAATCAAGAATGCTGTTATCCTGCCTAATACCATTGTTGAAGAGAACGCTTGGATTGAAAATGCGGTCATAGGCAGCCAAACAGTGATTAAGAAAGGTGTCATCCTTGTCTCAAAGGATCCGGACATCCATTTAATAGTTGTCGGAAATAATGTGACCGTGGATCCTGCCCTTCACGAAACAACGTCCAAAAACAATGTATTGACAATATCATCCTAAAAATCGGAAACCTTCCCTTTTAAAATAAAATAATAAAAAATTCAGAATGATATATTTTTTATTTGTAAAATGGTAAACTAGTAAAATATATCTTGGACAAGGGGAAGATTACGATGGTTAAAGCGATTTTTTTTGATTTAGATGATACACTGCTTTGGGATCAAAAAAGTGTTAAGGAAGCTTTTGTTGCTACGTGTAAAGTGGCAGAGGAGCGGTATGGGCTTAATGTGGATCAACTAGAAGAGGCCGTTCGAGAAGCTGCGAGAAGTATTTATGCCAGCTATGAATTTTACCCTTTCACGCAAATGATTGGCATCAATCCGTTTGAAGGGCTGTGGGGGAATTTTTTAGATGATCAAGATGACTTTAGAAAGATGAAGGAAATGGTGCCTGTCTACCGGAAAGATGCTTGGACAACGGGTTTGAAAGCAATGGGAGTAGACGACGCTGATTTTGGCTTGGAGCTGGCGGAACGTTTTCCTCAGGAACGCAGGAAATTACCTTTTGTATATGAGGAATCTTTTAAAATTCTAGATAGGTTAAAAGGAAATTATCAACTGCTATTATTAACCAATGGTTCACCAGATCTTCAAAAAACAAAATTGGAGATTACACCGGAACTTGTTCCCTATTTTGACCACATTGTTATATCGGGGGATTTTGGCAGAGGGAAACCTGACCCGACCATTTTTGAACACGCACTTGAGTTATTGTCGGTTGATAAGGATGAGGTCATTATGGTAGGGGATAATCTGATGACCGATATTCTTGGTGCGAATCGAGCAGGAATCAAGACAGTCTGGATTAACCGACATGACAAAGCGAGAAATGAAGTTATTCCTACTTTTGAGATTAAACATTTAGAAGAACTTTTTCCTTTATTAGAGGAATTGAAGTCGAAATAAAACACATATTCTTAAAAAATTGCTGTAGATGTAGGGGGGTATCCTATATTTATGGCAATTTTTTTGGTTTTAATGGAAATTGTCGAACTTAAAATATTTAGTAAAGATGTAACTTTGTTCTCCTTTTCGGCGACTATATGGCTAAGACCACCAAATTGCTTTTTGAAAAGGAGAGGAAAAATGCGAAACATTAAATGGTTTTCTATTCTTTGTTCAACATTGGTGATTGGGCTTATAGCAGGGTGTGGAACAAATTCTGTTCCTAAGGGGAGTGCAGAAGGGACGAAGACTGAAACCCCAGAAGAATATGAGATCGCTGCTAAATTTCATCCTACGATCGAAACGAAGTCTGTGAACAATTCAATGATTATTAAGTACAAGGTTAAAAATCTTTCAGACAAATCCCAAAAGCTAACGTTTCCTAGCGGATTAGAGGCAGATTATATTGTTTATGATATACATGGGAAGAAAATCAAACAGTATTCCGATGAGGTTATGTCAACGCAAGCGATTAAGATATTAGCGTTAGGAAGTAATCAAGAAATTGCTAAGAAATTTACGATTTCGGATCTTCCTAATGGCCGCTATCAAATTGAGGTATTCTTAACAGCAAAAGAAGAGGAAGCCAAAGTTGTGACCGACTTAATTGTTAATAATTCGTTTAGCAAAGGGAGCGGAGTGCTTGTTGGTCAAATAGATCCCAATTCAATTGAAATTGATATCAAGGGCAAAAAGGTAGCCTTTCAGCTAACAGAGGAAGCTATCAAGCAATTATCGCAGCTTAATGAAGGTAAACAAGTATCATTTTTATACACAGAAAACGAGACTGGACAAAAGTTGATTCATAAATTTGTTACAGGAACTCCATAAATGCTAGAGATATATCAAACAGACCTTTGCCGACAAGTGGATAAAGGTCTGTTTGTTTTCTTAATTGTGAATATTTGTTATCTCAGAATAGAACTTTAGCAGTGGTTAAGATCAATTTACATCTTTTTCTTGTTTTGAAAAATCAAGTAAATTCGTTTTATAGTGGTATTTTATTCCTGTCGAAATTATCTAATAAATCTTAAAAATAGGTTGATATTAATTTGTAAGGATAGTAATATAATTCTCGGAATATATTAAAAGCTAAACATAGAAACAATTTAGGTAGGAGTAATAAAATGCAGAATAAATTACCATTTTCAAGGTATTTCGTTATAGGAGTTATGCTATTTGCTCTATTTTTCGGGGCTGGCAATTTAATTTTTCCAGCGGCACTTGGTCAGAATGCAGGTTCTAACGTTTGGATGGCCATTACTGGATTTTTAATTACTGGAATTGGGCTCCCTTTTTTAGGAATTCTTGCAATTGGTTTCTCAGGTAGTAAGAACTTAGAGGAACTTGCAAGCCGTGTCCACCCGCTCTATGGGGTGATATTTACTTCTGTTCTTTATTTAACGATTGGGCCATTTTTTGCCGCACCAAGGACAGGCGCAGTCGCCTACGATATCGGAATAGCACCGTTTGTTAGCGAAGGTTATGGACAAGTTGGCTTATTTGTGTTTACATTGCTCTTTTTTATCGTGACATTATGGTTTTCATTAAACCCAGCCAAGCTAGTAGATCGGGTCGGGAAAATTCTTTCTCCTGCTATTATTGTATTAATTTTTATCTTATTAGTTATGGTTATAGTCAAACCGCTTGGTTCAATCGAAGCGCCACAAGCTGCTTATGCTAACGGAGCATTTATGAAAGGTTTTATGGAAGGTTATAACACGATGGATGCTCTTGCATCACTTGTATTTGGGATTATTGTTATCAATTCGATTCGATCAATGGGTGTTACCACCACTCGAGGAATCCTATTAGCTTCAGCTAAATCTGGGTTAATTGCAACGATTTTTCTTGGAATCATTTATGTGGGTGTTGCCTATCTAGGGGCGACGAGTACAAGTGCATTCGGACTTTTTGATACGGGAGGTCCCGTCTTAGGGAAGGCATCTTCCTATTATTTTGGATCAATCGGAACGGTGATGTTGTCAGTTATTATCCTGCTCGCTTGTCTGACTACGAGTATTGGCTTAATGTCAGCGTGCGGCGAATACTTCCATACGCTGCTTCCTAAGATCAGCTATAAAATGTGGGTGTTGTTTTTTTCAATCGTTTCATTTGTGATTGCAAACTTTGGTTTATCGAATATCATTAATTTTTCCATTCCGGTATTAATGTTGTTATATCCCTTGGCGATTGCGTTAATGATGCTGACATTTTTGTCGAAGCTTTTTAACCATTCAAGGATTGTTTATGCAGCTGTCATTATTGTCACCTTTATGATTAGTAACATTGATGGTTTTAAAACTCTCTGCGATCTGCTTGGGATTGAATATTTCGGCTGGCTTGCGAAGATTGTTTCGTTATATGAGCAATTCTTGCCTTTTTATCACAATGGACTCGGCTGGTTCCTGCCAGTTTTGATTACGATCATTATTACGGGAATCATCGTCAATGTGAAGAATTTTACTACGATACGTGTGAAAAACAAAACTGAAAGTTTCTTATAACAATACGAAGCCTAGCTCTTTCGATAATAACTATTTGCATTCTTATCATTTATCTGTTATAGTTAAGAAGAATTATTTTTGTTAGTTGTAGGATAATAAGTGCTAAACTTTCTGTCTTAAAGAACTGAGCAAGGATAGTAACACAATGTGTGCTAAGCACACGAGGAGGAAACAAGAATGGAACAAGGTAAAGTAAAATGGTTTAATGCAGAAAAAGGTTTCGGATTCATCGAACGCGAAGCAGGAGACGATGTATTCGTACACTTCTCAGCTATCCAAAGCGAAGGTTTCAAAACTTTAGACGAAGGTCAAGCAGTTACATTTGAAGTAGAACAAGGTCAACGTGGACCACAAGCTACTAACGTTCGTAAAGCATAATTGAACCTAAATAATAAAAGACTCTCTTATGAGGGTCTTTTTTGTGTTTAAATAAAATAATCAAATTTTCAGAGGTGGAAGTGTTGGAATTAAGGAAATTACAATTATTCATGGAAGTGGCTAAGTTTAAAAGTATAACAAAAGCGGCGGAAAGCATGCATATCTCACAGCCGGCCATTAGTAAGTCAATCCGGGGGTTAGAGGAAGAGCTAGGGATGACGTTGGTTATTCGCACCAATAAGACCAGTGATCTGACTGATGCAGGGAAAATTGTCTTAGAATATGCGCAGAGAATAGCTGGAATCCTATCTGAAATGAAAACAACCTTAAATGATATAACGAACCTGTCTAGAGGGCAGATCGATATTGGGCTGCCCCCTTTTATAGGCAGTTTATTTTTTCCAAGGGTAATCGCGAAGTTTCATCATTCCTATCCAAATATAGTACTGAATATTACTGAGTATGGTGGAGCAAGAGTGGTAAAAAGTGTCGAGGAAGGAGAGTTCGAGCTAGGAGTAGCAGTTCTCCCTATTGATGAACAGCAATTTGATGTGTACCCCATCGTGGAAGAAGAAATGAAGCTGCTGGTTTACAAAGAACATCATTTAGCAAGGCATAATGTAGTCGATATTAAGGAATTAAGAAATGAGGAGTTTATTTTTTACCACGAGGAATTTGCTCTTAATCAAATTATGAGGAATCATTTCATTGCTGCCGGTTTTGAACCCAATATCTTATTTATGAGTTCTCAGTGGGACTTGATGACAGAAATGGTAGCTGCCAACCTCGGAATTACGATTCTTCCACAATCTATTTGTAACCGGTCATTTAACCCAGATATTAGGATTATCGACCTTGAACAACCGATTTTATGGAGGCTTGCGGTTCTAACCAAGAAAGACCGCTATATCTCTAACGCAGGTCGAACCTTCATTGATTTTATCTTAAAAGACCCATTATAACTTTAAGTTATGCAAACTATTCGATATATGTATTTTACGAATGGCGGAAATCAGCGTACGATATACTCTATAGTTAATTTCGGAATGAAAAGGAGTTTATTAGCTCCTTTTTTGCATTATGGAGGGATTTTTTCGATGAAACTTGGAGTTATCATCTTACAGGTATTATTTTTACATGTTTTCTTATTTCTCGGCGCGTCACTGAAAGAGGTAATTCCACTTCCTATTCCTGCGTCTATGTTCGGACTGTGCCTTCTATTTCTTGCGCTCTACATCAAAATAATCAAATTGGAATGGGTAGAAAAAGGAGCAAATTGGCTGTTAGCCGAGCTGTTGCTTTTCTTTGTCCCATCAGCGGTGGGAATTGTCAATTATGATGAAATACTTAGTGTTGAAGGGGCAGAAATCGTCGGTTTAATAGGGATTAGTACGATTATTGTTATGGGAATTACCGCACTAATTGCTGAAAGAATAACGGGTAGGAAAAGGGGTGAGCAGCATTGATGATGTTTTTATTTACGATTGTAACATTTCTTGTCTACCGACTTTCGAAGAAGGTTCATTCAAAATGGAGTCTGTTCCTTTTCCATCCTTTATTGCTGGCCCCTATTTTATTAATTATATTGATTTCCGTAACGCATGTCTCAGCCAATCAATACCTAGAGGATACAAAATGGCTGTCACATTTATTGGGACCAGCGACAGTTGCGTTTGCTGTACCGATTTATAAACACTTAAAGATTATTAAAAAATATGTGGGTACGATTATCATCAGTATCACCTCTGGCTCACTTGTGGCGATCTTTTCTACTTTTGGTTTGTCGAAATTGTTTCACTTAAAATATGACTTTATCACATCGATGCTTCCAAGGTCGATTACAACGCCGATTGCCATTGAGGTTTCAAAAGAAATTGGCGGTCTGCCAACCTTAACAACGGTTTTCGTCATTTTAACGGGGATTATTGGCAGCATTGTTGGGCCATCGGTGATCAAAGGGCTATCCATTAAAACACCCATCGCCAAAGGCCTTGCATTAGGCATGGGTGCCCATGGAGCAGGAACAAACAAAGCGTTTGAATACGGGAAACAAGAAGCAACCTTCTCATCCCTTGCCATGATCTTCGCAGCATTAATTACCTTAATTTGGGGTGCTCTTCTCATACCACCACTAATGCATTTTACTGTCTGAAAATATAAAGGTGTCAGGCACCATGTGAATTTTTCACATGGCGCCTGACACCTTTTCCTAATGATTTGGGACACGTGTTTGTTTTTGATAGCTAGTTTTGAGTCTGCCTGTTGGTTTTTCCCAAAAGTATGCAAGGTGGGGTGTATTTTGGTTAAAGAGTTCAATAAGTTCATGGAAGTTTTTCATCTGATATACATTAAAGGCGATGCCCTTTTCTGTTTTTACTTGAAAATAACATGTGGTGGTATTATTTTCACCTGCCGATTCTTTCTCATAATAAAGGGTGTCCGTTACGTCTTCCCATGTATACTCATTAACAATTGTCCCTTTTCTTTGGTTCGCGATGGTGACAGTAAACCCTTTTTCATGACAAATAACCGTGGTGTCATTGCCAAAGAAATACATAATAAGAAATATGACGAGGGCAATAATAACGATAATCGAACCAATTAATACGTTAATAAACATGAATCCAATTCCAATAAAACAAAAAATAAGTCCAAAAATACCAGAAGATCTGGATGATGTTTTATTTGCGAATTCTCTGTTCAAAAAAAATCCCTCCTTTAGTAAGAAGGGTATGCTTTCCACTATGTTAAATGACTGAACAAGTCTAACAGATGGTAAGAAAATTAACCGACAAATTGTGCAAAATCAAATGATAAAGTGAAATCTTTCATCATAAGATTGTTTCTTTAGCATTTAATAACTGTAAGAGTTCGCGAACAGCATAGGAAAAACCATCTTCGTCATTAGTTTTTGTGATAATATCGGCTTTTTGTTGAACAAGGGCAGGGGCGTTCCCCATTGCAACAGACGTGGTTGCGACTTCAAACTGGGCAAGGTCATTACCGCCGTCACCAAAGGCAATAATTTCGTCAAAAGAAAGATTCATCATTTGCTGGTATCGTAATAATGCTTTTCCCTTATGGGCTTCACTCGAGGTCATTTCCACATTGTTTGGAAAAGAAGAAGCCATAGAAATATCAAATTTCCCATCTAAGGCGGCTTTAACTTTTTCAATTTCTTCTACTTGGTCAGGATGGACCAAAGCAATAAGTTTATAGATTTTTAGATTGTCTTTTTCAAGAATTGTATCATAATTAAATGTTTGAAAAAGTTCATCCAACTCCTGTTTACTTTTGCCGTGTAATGGCGGCAATGTGGAAGGAAAACCTCCATAATTCGTGTAAACAAGAATGCCTACACCTAGTCCTTTCAGTTTCTCCAAAATATTTTTGTAGGTGGAAATAGGTAAGACAGCCTCATACATTAATTCTCTAGTTTCTGAATATAAAACGGACCCATTGATACAAAAGATCGGAATCTCCATATTTTGAACAGCTTTTAATTTAATGACATCTGCGTAAGCCCGTCCTGTATTCAAAATAAGGCAGTGCCCTTGAGCCTTTAATTCGTTTAAAACTTTCTCATTTTCCACAGAAATTTCATGCTGCGAGTTTAATAATGTACCGTCTAAATCAATTGAAATACATTTCATAATATCAAAATTCCTTTCCATTCCATCATAAAGACAACTATATCAGATTTACATACAAAAATGGGATTCCAAATTTTATAGTTAAATTGAGAAATAGTGGTGCCTGACACCAATTATTAGGAAATGATGCTTGGATATTTAACATTTAAGTTGAAATAACATTTTTTTCCTTCTATAATCAATACAATAACCTTTTTGGTGAAGTGTCCTGTCCCCATTCCTCACGTTACTTTTTCACACATTGTTTTTAAGAATAAGAGATTGGGAGTGAGTAGTGATGATTTTGAGAAATAGTGAAATAACTGAATTTCTTCAAGACTTTGAGAGATATGCTCACCAGGATGGTATAAAATATTTTCTTACATTAAACACTGTTAATCCAAAAGGTACACTTACGATTATGAAGTATCCAGAAGGAAATTTTACTTACCACCGAAAAAATGAAAATTATTGGGACATTAAAGAAGTTGATATTGACCTGGAGATGTTATCTGATATTATATGGGGGTTTAGAAAGACCATTAACGATATGATCTTAGCGGGTACGATGGCACATTAGTGGTTTCGTAAAAAATAGCATAGCCTCCTGAACCTGCAAAGGCTTATTTTCTTGCAATAATCCATCATTTGAAAAGTATGTTTTCGGGAATTTATGGATACGATATTGTCGAGGTGATGGAATGGCAACGGCTAAGTTAGGCGATACAATTTCCTTTCAACGGGATGGAAAAAACCTTGAAGGTGTCGTTTCTGGGATAAGGGAGAATTCTGTTATGGTCCAATATGGTTTCTCGAAGGATAAAGATGAGCCACTGACAACCATAGTCAACCATAAAAATTACAAAATTAAGAAGTAAGCGGTAAATTAGAAGTTCTTTCCCATAGTGGCGAAAGGACTCTTTTTTTTGTGGCAGGGGTGCATCAGGATGGCGGCTATAAACAAAGAGCATTTAATTGGCACTTTATGGATAAATCAGTTAATCTGTAAAAGTACGTTTTTTTCAAAGGCTAATGGCGGAGCTCACCATCATAAAGAAATAAAAGAGGAACGGGGGATGGATAGATGGCGATTACAAATAATAAGCAGTCAACGATTGTTGCGCTTTTGCTTGCAGGAACGTTTATTGCTATTTTAAATCAAACTTTGATGATTACAGCGATACCTCCAATTATGGAAGAAATGAATATAACCGCTAACAGTGCGCAATGGCTGACAACTGTTTTCATGTTAGTAAATGGAATCATGATTCCGATTAGTGCATTTCTATTAGAGCGGTTTACAACAAGGCAGTTGTTTCTTACGGCGATGAGTATTTTTGCTGTTGGAACCCTTGTAGGCGGAGTTGCTCCTAATTTTGAACTACTTCTATTAGGAAGGATTATCCAATCTGGCGGGGCAGGGATTATGCTTCCCTTAATGACAACGGTATTTCTGATGATTTTTCCAGTTAATAAACGGGGTGCCGCCATGGGACTGGTTGGTCTAGTTATATCCTTTGCGCCGGCAATTGGTCCAGCACTGTCAGGATGGGTGACCTCACAATTTTCATGGCGAGTCCTGTTTTTTATCATATTGCCAATTGCTCTTATAGATATTCTAGTTGCTTTCTTTGCTTTAAAAAATGTAACTGAGGTATCAAAACCAAAAATGGATGTTATTTCTATCGTGTTATCTACACTAGGTTTTGGCGGCTTGCTGTATGGTTTTACTTGTGCAGGAAATTATGGATGGGCAAACCCGACCACGCTATTAACGTTAGGAATTGGTGGATTGTCACTGCTTCTGTTTATTACCAGGCAGTTAAGGCTTAAACATCCCATGCTTGAATTCGGTGTATTTAAGTATTCCGTTTTCCCATTTGCCATTATCATTGGTATGATTGGCTTTATGGGATTGATTGGGGCAGAAACAATTATCCCTTTATTTATGCAGCGGATGCGCGAATTTACGGCTGTGGAGGCAGGCATCGCACTATTACCTGGTGCGCTAATCAGTGGATTGATGGCACCAATTATTGGGAGAGTGTTTGATAAAATCGGCGCGAGATGGTTAGTAATGATTGGTTTAACAATTATGACTGCATCTTCGTTTGCTTTTACGAATTTGGGTCCTTCGACGACAATGACCTATATTACTGTTTTATACGGGGTCAGAATGTTTGGCTTTTCGATGGTAATGATGCCGGTTGCAACATCTGCCTTGAACCAGTTACCCAAACAATTAATCCCCCATGGAGCCGCCGTGGATAATACGATGAAAATGATCGCTGCCTCTGTTGGTACTGCAATCCTTGTCACGGTTATGACGACCACAGCGGAAAATGCCCAGACACGCCCAGAGATTTCCAATCCAGATATGTATGGAGCCAATGTCGCGTTTATGGTCATATCCATCCTGTCACTATTAGCCCTCATTCTTTCCTTTTTTATAAAAAATGACCCTCAGACAGAAGGGGATGGAAAGCGACAAAAGAAGGTAAAAGTTAAATTGCAGGAGTAGATTGATTTATTAACCAAACAAGAACTCTGAAAAACAAAGGTAATTTGTTTTTCAGAGTTCTTTTCATTTGGCATGTCATTAGATCATGGAATGAACCTTCTGATTAGGTTCATAATAAAACCAAAAGGAGGGAACAAAATGGACCAAAAATACAATACAGGCGATGATGCTGCAATTGAATTAAAAAAGGCGTTAAACAAAAGCCGGCCCCGAAGCAATCCGAATATGAGTGAAGCTGAGCAGAAACTTAAATTGCAAAATAAGAAAAGCTAAGGGAGTTAATTGAGGTTATCAATAGGAGGTGAGAAAATGCCCAAGAATAATCCAATTGAGTATTCCGGGAAAGTTCTAGATCAAAGAAATGATCTTACTGGACCAGATGAAGGAAAGGGTACCTATCCTGAACGGCCAATGCATGTACCGATTCAAGACCCAACTAGCAAAAAAGGGAAATAAAACTGGCGTGATCACCTACATAAACACCTCATTTAAAGCGGATAAAAAAGAAGATTACGAAGCCGTATTTAATGAACTTGAAAAGTTAACAAGCCAGTAAAAAAGAAAGGTGTCAGGCACTGATTAAGCCCTGACACCTTTCTTTTTATTTAATAATCGGTAACAATAAAGCCTCTCTCGAGAAATTCCTCAATGACTTCGCTAACTTGAAAGGAAATCTGCGGCGAATCATAATTTTCAAAGGCGTGTTCACAGCTATTTTTGTAGTTCATGGTTTCATCATAATGGGCCATGTGGCGAGCAATGTCTTGATCATTATCTTGTCGTTCCTTCTGTCTTTCAATAACCGTATCACGGTCGGCATAGATGAAAAAGCGCATGACACGCTCACCGTACATTTGTTTTAATTTTTCGGTTCCTTCGGGATTTAATGTGAGGTATACGAGGTTGTGGGATTCGAATGCTTTAACAATGTCCTCTTCGCGAATACCATAATGGATACCATCGATTTCTACACATTCAAGAAACTCCTGATTATCTTCCATCTTTTTGAATGTGTCTTCGTTAATAAAATGGTAGTCTTCCCCATTCTTTTCATAGTGACGTGGGGAGCGAGTGGTGTAGGAGATGACTGTCTCCATATCAAAAGCAGTCGCTACCATTTTGGCAACTGTTTTTCTTCCTGAACCATCTGGACCTGTGTAAATAAATAGCTTTTCTTTATTCTTGATTTTATACATAGATAACCTCCTGAAATGGATTATATAAAAAAGAATCTACCTATCGGCAAATGCTTTTTAGTATTACACCATAATATGGTCGACCTGGGATATTTTTATTATAACAGAAACCGGACGAAAAGTTTGATTTTTCTGATTCTCGGTTACACTGTATTACAAATTCTTTCCCATATGAAACCTCTAATCTATATTATACAATAGAAATAATAAACAAAAATTAGGATGATGACCTTGGATTCTACTATGAAAAAAATAATTGAAGCTAGCTATCTTACTGCGGATTCTGCGGCACATTATCGGACGATTCTTCGCTATTTTTTCCATCAACACGAGAGAATGAGAGATTTTATAGCACCTGAAGAATTATTGGAATATATGCGTTCCATACCATCTTTCTCCGATTATCAAGAGGAACAATTACATCAACAATTAGGACAGCTTGTAAAATGGAATAATTTAATATCAAGGCAAGATATGACCAATGCAAAAACAATTGAAGAATATAAAAAGAAAAGATTTCGCTATCAATGTACACCCTATACGGTCGAAATAGAGAGAATGGTTGTCCAATTAGAAAAAATGGGTGATACCTTTCAAGGCTCTTTGGAAAAATCTCAATTTGATAGGCTATTCCAAGCACTAACCAACCTCCAACATGAGGTTGAACATGACCTAAACAAATCCGCAGAAGAATATATGCGGATGTGGGAGGATGTTTTTCGGTATCTTCAATCAATCCGTACAAGTACTGCTGATTATATCGCATATATAAATAGTGAACAAACAGACCAAAGAATGCAGACTGAAGCATTTATAGTTTATAAAAATCAGTTTACAACCTATTTACGAGATTTTATCCTATCTTTGCAAAAAACATCCCTTCAAATCCAACAGATATTGGTGGAGTTAACTTCGGAGCGTTTGCAGCCTTACTTTCAAAAACTAATTGAGCATCGATCAGCTATCCCACGTCTCGAAGATGTTTCGTCTTCTGCAAACGATTGGCTTACCGAATATGAAGAGTATTGGTTCTCACTTCGGCAATGGTTTTTGGGTTCCACCATCCAACAAAGTGAATTAGAGGTTCTTCAGTGGCAAACAAATGAGATGATTCGCAGGATGACGAGATATGTGCAAAGAATAGGGGAGAGGCAGCAACATTTTCGCAGTCGAAAAAAGGACTATTTACAATTATCCAAATGGTTTTCCGAATGTAAGGACATTGATGAAGCTCATAAACTATCAGCGGTTGTTTTTGGTTCGATGACCATTCAGCATCTTCAGTTAGAAGCAGCAACAACTGAAAATCTCCATGTCGATACATGGGATGAGGAGCCTGTCGAATTGACGATTAAACCAAGAACTGTTCGTTATCGTGAAAAAACGAAGCCAGGTTCTTTTATCTCTAATGAAATAAAGAAAAAACAACAACGTGAGCAATATTTAAAAGAACGAGAACAAGAAAAGAAATTAATTGAAAAATACATGAATCAAGGGATGATTACGCTCTCTTCACTCTCGAAAGTTGAACCTTTCATACGCAAGTTGTTATTAAGCTGGATTGGGAAATCAATGGCGAGTAAAAATCGTATGGTTAAGACGGATTATGGGTTACACGTTAAGGTAAAGCTTGATTATGAGAAAACCATCACTTTGAAGGCTGAAGATGGAGATTTACTTATGCCAGATGCCATATTCTTGTTTGAGGAACAGGGGTGATTTAATGGAACAAACACATCTTTTTGATGAAAAGGCAATTCAAGGAATGGATCTATTGTTCCATCACTATTGGATCTTACGTTCTGAACAACCGGAATGGTATCAACTAGTTCGCGCGCGCGAGAAAGTTTTGCGACGTTATTTTAATGAAAAGTTTGGATTACGACTAATTGTCCACCAGCATTTTATTAAATTAGAGAAAATTCCGGTAGAACCAGAAGAGTGGATGGGAATTCAAGATTTTCAAGAGCCGATGGACTATGCCATCTTTTGCTGTGCCCTTTCTTTTTTGGAGGGACAGGCTGTGGATGAACAATTCCTTCTCTCCGAATTATGTCAGGAAATTCAAGCGGATTATCAGGGGGACTTTCCTCTTGATTGGACGCTTTATGTCCACCGAAAATCTTTGATCAGGGCTGTTAAAATCTTAATGGAGTTTCAATTGATACGGACGATTGATGGAGAAATTGGTCGCTTTGATCAAAATGAAGAGCAGGAAGTTTTATATGAAGCAACCATTTATAGTCGATATTTTATGAGAACTTATCCAGATGATTTTTCCACTTATCATCATTGGAGCGAGTTACTGAATGAAGATTGGAAATTAAATCAGGAGGATGAACGGAGGAAGCGTGTGTACCGTAAGCTGTTCTTTTCACCTGGATTGCATCGAAGAGACCAACAAGACCCAGATTTTCTCTATATTCGTAATTATCGTAATCGCTTATCAGAAGATATTGAAAAGCATAGTGATTATAAACTCCATGTCTATAAGAATACTGCCTTTTTATCGGTAGCGGAGCCGAGGCAGTATCAACAAGTTTTTCCAAATACCAAGGCCTCTACTGATCTCATTCTCCAATTGTCAAAGTACATTCATGGCCAGCCTAATCGTTATAAAGCAAACGAAAATGGTGAAATGCTGATGACAGAAGGAGAATTCGAACAGGTAATAGATGATATGCGTAAGTTACATGGGACAGGATGGGCGAAGTATTTCCGGGATATGAGTTCAAGCGGGGTTCGAACGGAGCTGCTTCGTTCCATGAAAGACTGGATGTTGGTGGAAGTGGAAAACGAAACATCACTACTTCGAATTAAATCATTATTAGGGGTCATGACGGGTGAGTATCCAGCTGATTATCAAACAGGAGGAACAGAATGATGAGTGAGGCAAAATGGGTGATGAACCGAGCAGGTTTATTGAATTTTTGGTATTACGATGAAGAAATCTTCCATTTCTCTGATGGCAAACTTCTGCTTAGAGGAACCAACGGCTCAGGGAAATCGGTAACCATGCAGAGTTTCCTCCCGGTATTATTAGATGGAAAAAAATCTCCTGACCGTCTTGATCCATTTGGATCAAAAGCTAGAAGAATGGAAGATTATCTGCTTGGAGAAAAAGAGGTAGTTGATCGTGATGAACGTACAGGATACTTGTTTATCGAATATAAACAAGCAGGCCTTGAGCGCTACGTCACTACTGGGATTGGAATGCAGGCAAAGCGACATAAAGGGATTAAAACCTGGTATTTTGTTCTAACAGATAATCGAAGAATTGGACATGATTTTGAACTTGCTCATTCACAAATGGGGGACAGGGTGCCTTTTTCCGCAAAAGAACTCGAAAACCGTATCGGTGATGGGGGCTATGTTGTCCACACTCAGCGTGAATACATGGAGCTCGTTAATAAATATATTTTTGGCTTTCAATCTAGCGAAGCCTATGAAGACCTAATTAAATTGTTAATCCAGTTACGCAGCCCTAAGCTTTCAAAGGATTTTAAACCTACCGTTATTTATGAAATATTAGAATCTGCTCTTCCTCCTTTGACCGATGATGAGTTAAGGCATCTCTCGGATACAATTGAAAGTATGGACCAAACGCAGCAGCAACTTGAGCAATTAGAACGGGAATTTGCCTCAAGCAGCAGACTGGTTAATCAGTATCATTCCTACAATCAATATATTTTGGCTGAACGAGCATTAAAGTGGCAGAATGCTTTAAAAAGGTATACCGATGCAGGGAATCTTGTAAAAGAATTATCCTCTCAAGATGAAACATTGTCACAAGAAATCATCCGGTATGAGGAACAACGGAACGACTATGGCCAACAGCAGGAAGTTGCTGAGGCTGAGAAAAAGCGGCTGGAACGACATGAGGTTTGGAATCTTGAAGAGGATAAGCAAAAGAAAATCGAAACTACAAATACTCTGATGAAGGACATTGGTTCATTACAAAATAAATGGGATCAGAAAAATGCTCAATACAATAGATTGTGGCAGGACCGGGAGGGAAGTCATAATCAAAATAGACAATATGAAAGTGATATGGAAGATTTACTTGATGAGCTGAAATTGGATGCACAAGAAGCTGCCTTTACACAGCATGATGTAAATATTGGTGATTTCGAACGGCATCAGCAAGAGGATTTTGATTTTACCATATGGATTCAAGAGATTGGTAGCCACGAGCAATTACTGGCCAATCTAAAACAATTAGCTGATGAGAAACATCGTCTGATAGAAGAACACAGCCGCCTGCAACATCAATCTTCTGAGAAAAAAAGAGAAGTGGATGAATTACGAAAGAATCTTGATCATTTAAGAGATTGGTTTACAGAAGACAAGCAAAAGCTGGAGCACCAGGTATTTACTTGGATTGAGCAACATCCAAAGCTAGTTTTTTCAAACGAGAGTCTACAAAATATCGTTCGAGCCATCGAAGGGTTATATGAAGAAACTCGCTATGACCAGGTGCGGGAAAAACTCTTCGAATCAATAAATGATTATATAACCGAGATTAGTACGAAGAAAAAGCTCATTGAAAAATTAATAGAAGATAAAAAGTTTGAAAGGGAAGAGGCACGCGCTGAACTTCATTATTGGAAGACATTGAAAATGCCTAATCCCCAACGTGCGAAGGATACGGAAGTATTTCGTGGGCAGCTTTTGGGAGATGGGCACGCTTTTATTCCATTTTATGCAGCAGTTGAATTTCAGGATCATGTAACGGAGGAGCAGAAAGAGCGGATTGAGTCTGCTTTGAAGCAAACGGGAATATTGGACAGCTTAATTACTGAAAAGTCAGTGGTCCCAACCCATGATCGCGTCATTTGTCCAGATCCGCAATTACTAGGATATACATTAGCTGATTATTTGAGGCCCGATTTAGAAGAGGACAGTCTTATTTCAACTAATCTTGTAGATGAAGTATTACGGAGCATTTCTCTTGAACAGTCAGGATCGGGATTCCATGTGGATGTCGATGGGTCGTATTCACTTGGTTGTTTAGTAGGTCATGCCCCAAATGAAGGGCCATCAAAATATATAGGCCGTTCTTCACGGAAACGATATCAGTACGAGAAAATAAAAGAATGTGTAGAACAACTTGAACAAATCCACGAACAATTAGAAAATCTAAACGGACAACAGCGTCAATACGAAGAAGAACTTGCCTATACAGATGGATGGAAACAGTCCATACCGTCAGATGAAGAACTTAATGAGTTGAATGTACAGATTGAAAAGACCAATCATCAATTAGAGGAGCAGAAAAAAATCCTTGTACAATTAGATGAATATTGGAAAAAGATTTATGAGCAGCTTCAAGCTGTTAAACTGGAGCTTCATCAAGCAGGCGGCCAACTAAACATAGATTTAACAAAAGAAGTATTAGGGGATGCCATAAAGTCAGCAATAAACTACCGGAATCGTGTTTATAGTATCAAAGATCTATTTCAAAAATGTCTGTTTGTACAAAGTAGGATTGAGGATCTTAATCATCGAATTGCAGAGATGGAAGTGGAATTGGATGAGGTAAAAGGAGATCAAAACGTTAAAGAGTCAGAACTGCGGAAGTACCGAGCAGAAATCGTCTCGATTGAACATCAGTTAAAGTTAAAAGGGATTGATGAAGTAAGACAGCGTATTCGGCAGGTACAGCAGGAGCTTATAGAAGCAGAGGAAGGTATCAAATATTTGCTTGAAATCATTCCCCAAAAGAAAGCAAAGCAAGAAACTTGTCAAAAAGAATTATTTACAGCAAAAACAAATGCTGATTTCTGGTCAAGTATGGCCCAGTTGTGGGAACAAATGGTCAAAGATGAGATTTCACGTGGTTTTGTTGAAATCAATGAAATGGATTCGACGACCATCGTCAAGCAGCTGGAACCCATTTTAGGAAAGTTTGACCGGTCCAAATTAAATGAACAACTGACTAAGGTGTTCATCAATGAACAGGTATTTTTAACGGAGTATCGGATGTTTGAATATCCAGAAGACGCAGAAAGACCAGAATGGTTTTCTAAAGAATGGGGCGACTATTATGAACCCTTTATGAATGAGTGGAGTCAACTTCAAAGCCGCCGCTTAATTCTAATGGAATATAAAGGTCAGCGGGTCAGTCCTTATTATGTGTTCTCATCATTAGAAAAAGAACTTGAAGACCAAAAAGGCTGGCTAGATGAACAAGACCGCCAGCTCTATGAAGATATTATTGTTAATACTGTAGGGGTTATCTTGAGGAATAGAATCCAGCGTGCGGAGAAATGGGTAATTGCTATGGATAAAATCATGAAAAATCGTGATAACTCATCTGGATTAACCTTCTCCATTTCATGGAAACCAGTAACAGCAGAGTCGGAACAAGAATTAGATACTGAAGAACTGGTTAAGTTGCTGCAGCGGAGTAGTAAATTCCTGAACGAAGAAGATTTAAACCGGATTACGAAGCATTTTCAATCTAGAATCACCAAGGCAAAGGAATTGATTCAATTACGGAATGAGGGTTCTACCCTACATCAAGTTTTAAAAGAGGTATTGGATTATCGTAAGTGGTTTACCTTTGTTCTCTCCTTTAAGCGGGTGAATGAACCAAAACGAGAATTGACGAATAATGCTTTCTTCAAATTTAGTGGTGGAGAGAAGGCGATGGCGATGTACATTCCACTTTTCACAGCAGCCTATTCACGATATAAGGAAGCAGGCAGGATGGCTCCGTATATTATTTCGCTCGATGAAGCATTTGCTGGTGTTGATGAGAACAATATTCGTGATATGTTTGAAGTGGTTGAACAGCTGGGCTTTAATTATATTATGAACTCGCAAGCATTATGGGGAGACTATGATACCATTTCTAGTTTGTCGATATGTGAGTTAGTCCGACCGAAAAATGCTGACTTTGTGACCGTCATTCGCTATCAATGGGACGGGAAACAACGTACATTTGTGATTGATGATGAGCCTGCTCGGGAGCTGATTTCAAATGAGTGACAAGGTTCAGATTTTTAAAGAGGAACCTGGCTTTATGAAGCTGTTTACTCTTTTTAGAGAAAAATATCGCTCACTAGGACGAATTGCCGGCACGGTTAATATTCAATTTTTCTCCTACGAAGAAGTGGAGTCCATCGCGGGATTTTTAGGTCAATCGGTAGACTCACTCCTTGAAAAAGGAAGGGTATCTTTACTTTCCTTTGATAAAGAATTAGCACAAACTGGATTTAAGGACTATTCTCTTATACAACTGCTAGAAGAAGTATTTCAAGAATCAATTATGACGAAATCCGAACAAAGCAGTTTGGAGGAAGCGAAAGAAATGCAGTTTTTCCAAAATTTACGCTCAAGCCATCCTGAAGGAACCTGGTGGTGGGATTGGATCGAGTCTAAGCAACCAGATTCCCGCTGGATCTGGTCACTTTACAGGCAGAACTCAGAGGAGTTAAAGGATAAATTAACAGCCGTTTACAACGCTTTTGAAGTTATTCCTAGTAAAAAGAGCAGGTATGAACGCTTACCCCTCTTTGCCCAAAGAACCACAGGCAACCCGCATTATTTTGATATTGATCAATTTGCTGGGAAATTACTCCTTTATTGCTTGTATATTGATAAACAACATAAGGGAATTCGGGTAGCAGGAATGCCGAAAACAACAGAAGAAATAAATGATTTATTTAGCAATTATGGGCTGATGAGAGATGATTTATGGAGTTTTGTTACTTGCAGGGGATTTTTTGCCGCGGGGGAAAAGGGGCTTAACCCGGTTTGGAATGCTGCTGTTGAAACTGACAGTGTTTTAAATGTTCCTCTGAAAGAGTTACTAAAATCAAACAAAATCTGGCCAGTTAAGGGAAATAAAGTCTGGATTGTTGAAAATTCAAGTGTTTGTTCTACCATCATTGATGAGGTCCCTGAGGCTCCGATCATCTGCACCCATGGCCAATTACGAGCAGCAAGTTGGATTCTATTGGATTTATTGGTAGAATCGGGATGTCAGTTATACTATTCCGGGGACCTGGACCCAGAGGGAATCTTAATTGCCCAAAGGCTGAAAGATCGGTATCAGCATCAGGTCACCTATTGGAGAATGGATCTTGCGTCCTATGAAACAATTATTTCAGATGAAGATATTTCTAACAGGCTTTCAAAAATGGATGCTATCACATCATCAGAACTTAATGAAGTAGTCGATGCTCTAAAAAAGAGAAAAATGGCTGGGTACCAAGAAGGCTTGATTAATGAACTTGTTAATGATATTAGAAGAGAATATTAAATACAAACAGTCTACACTCACTTGAAAGGTCAAGTATAAGTGTGGGCTTTTTTGTTATATGCAGCCCGATCGTATCTACGTCTGAGGTCTTAGTAAAAAATCAAGCTAAAGCGCAATTATGAAAAAACCTGAAAAAAGGTAAGATGAAATCAAGATAAAGTTATGAAAAGGCTCAGTAATCAAATTAAATGAAACAAAGGAGGAAAAATAGCATGAAAAAATTTGGTTTACTTATAGTAGGCGGGATTGCTGCATTTATTTTACTAAAAACCATTGGTCCGATGGTGGGGTTACTTGTCAGTCTAGCGATTCTTTACTTCATTTATAAACAGTTTTTGAAAGCGGAATCTACAGGGTGGAAAGTGGGGTTAATCATAATCGGCTTAATTGTCTTATCAGCAACCATCCACCATATCCCAGCTCTTATCGGGGTAGGGGCAGCTTATGTACTATTTCTTGTTTATAAACAATGGAATAAAAATAAAAAGCCGCCAGTGAACAAAGAGTCCGATCCATTTGAAAATTTTGATAAACAATGGAATGAATTAAAAAAATAGCTATGTTAAAAGTTAATGTTTATTTTAGGACTCTGTTGTTTGGAGTGGAAGGCACGAAGACTCCTGCGGGAGTACGGGGCAGGGGAGACNNCCTGGAACGGAAATCAACAGCCAAGTTTAACACAGCCATAAAAAAATAATCAAAGGGGAAATTGAAAATGGCTAACTTATTGACTAAAATTAAAGATCTCATTATTGCTGATTTGAATGAAACGCGTCAACACAAGGAAAAACAAAGTCCAATCGCTTTACTTAATCAATATCTTCGTGAGTGTGAGCAAGAGACAGAAAATGTTGGTAAACTAGTCGAACGCCAAGCAAGTTTGAAGGAAGAATTTACGCGAGAATATCATCAGGCAACAGAGCGAGCGGAAAAAAGGAAGTACCAAGCAGACATTGCTTCAAACGCTGGTGAAACAGAACTCTACCAATTTGCAGCAAAAGAGCATCAGCAATATGCTGAGCGTGCAGAACGTCTGAAGACATCGCTTGCGCAAGTTTCGGAGCAGTTAAGTGAATTAGAAAGAAAGCACGATGAAATGAAACATAAGTTAAAAGACATGCATCTGCGCCGGATGGAATTAATGGGACGCGAAAATATCACACGGGCTAATCTCAAAATCAATCAAGTTGCAGAATCCAGTTCTGTCCCGGACCAATTTTCATCCAAGTTTAAGGATATTGAAAACTATTTGGAACGATTAGAACAAAAGGTGAACCACTCCTTTTTCCACAGCACAATTGATGCACGAATGGAGCAGTTAGAAAAAGAAAGGGATAAGCTTGACGAACAATCTGTGAATTTAACAAAAGAATAATATGAAAAAGGCAGTGATTTGGGAATCACTGCCTTTTTGTTGAACAGAAATCACTAGTATAGGTATGAAACTGATTCTCTTACGTATATGTAGTATGAGAATCAATAAGAATTCAATACTCAGAAAGGGGAAATTATTTTGTGGAACTATCCGATTAATGTGAATGGTGCTTTTAATATGTATAGTTACTTTGTCGGAGCGAATCCCACAACGTCAGTCAATCCAACCCCCATTTTTCCAAAAATCAATAAAACCGTCTTTTTAAGTCCGTTCACCTATATTGTCGGCGATGTCACGATTCGTAGTAATACGTTTATTGCCCCATTTGTCAGTATCCGTGCAGATGAAGGGACGCCATTTTATATCGGAAGCAACTGTAATTTACAGGATGGTGTGATCCTGCATGGCTTAAAAAACAAACAGATAGAGATTAATCACAAGAAATACTCGATTTATATTGGGGACGAGGTATCCTGTGCCCACGGGGCGCTGATTCATGGTCCTTGTCAGATTGATCAAAAGGTATTTATTGGATTTAAGTCTATCGTTTATCATGCCAGGATTGGTGAGGGCAGTTTCATTGCCTCCGGAGCCATTGTTACCGGTGGTGTGACACTTAAACCGGGCAGCTTTGTCCCACCTGGAGCTCATGTTGATTCGCAGAAAAAGGCGGATTCCTTATCCCAAGTTCCTAAAAATGAAGTCGAATTTGCCCGTGAGGTCCAGCGGGTAAATCAAGAATTTCCTTCTGCCTATTCGATTGTTTTTGGGGAAAATCGGTGCACATGTGGTTTATCGTATTGATCATATTGAAAATCGTGTTGGATTAAAATTGTACCTTGCAAGAGAATCTTTTGTAGAAGGTTTGCATTAATAGGCGGTCTCTGTTATAGTAAGGAAGAATTATTTTTGTTTGTCGGTAGGATAATAAGTGCTAAACTTTCTGTCTTGAAGATCTGAGCAAGGATAGTAACACAATGTGTGCAAAGCACACGAGGAGGAAACAACAAATGGAACAAGGTAAAGTGAAATGGTTTAATGCAGAAAAAGGATTCGGATTCATCGAACGTGAAGCAGGAGACGACGTATTCGTACACTTCTCAGCTATCCAAAGCGAAGGTTTCAAATCTTTAGACGAAGGTCAAGCTGTAACATTTGAAGTAGAACAAGGTCAACGTGGACCCCAAGCTACTAACGTCCGCAAAGCATAATAAGAATCAATAGATATAAAAGACTCTTTTGTAGAGTCTTTTTTTTTGTGTCCAATAAAACATAAAAAAACCCTACTCGGCAGTCGAGTAGGGCTGGTATTAGAATAACGTAAAGCAAATGGTATACAGAGTATAGCACACAATCATAGTAATCCCTAATCTTTTTTACAAAGTTATATTTTCCCATTCCCCCACATACTAATCCCAAGATCACTTTTAACCATATTATTCTTCAATTTTTAAAGGGAAAATTAACTATTTAAAGGTTTTCGAGCCTATTTTGTTGAATTAAAAAGGTAAGGATTTTGGAGTGAGGTGGGAGAATGAACGATATCCAATTAGCGTTTATCGACGAATCAGGTGATTATAGTTTTGATTTTGAAAATAATGAAGTCTCAACCCACTTTATTATCGTAGCTATTCTAGCAAAAGAATCTAGTAAAGAATGGTTAGAACAGGAAGTTGAGCAAGTTCGACAAAAATATTTTTCAACCGAAGTTATGCAATCAGACAAAATCGACAGCCCCCATGTAAGAATTCAACTATTAAATGAACTGAAGGATCTGCCGTTTAATATCTATGCCTACATCGTCGACAAAAGGAAAATTAGAGAAGAGAGCGGCATCATGTTTGAAAAGACGTTTATTAAATACATGAATCGGTTGATATATGATGATTTACAAAGAACCTTTGATCAGCTCGATCTTGTTTTGGTTGAACAGGGATCGAAAGAATTCATGAATGAATTTAAAACCTATATCACTGAAAAAAGTATTCCCGATCTATTTAATTACTCCACCTTTGGATTTAACAACAATTCATCAGAGATTCTCCTTCAATTGGCTAATATAATCGCTGGGACGATTGCAAAAGGGTATAATCAACCCCAGTACTCGGAGCATTATCCACATTTTCATAAAATCATTAAAAAGAAAATCATTGCAATGAATTTATGGCCGCAGAACTATAAAAATTATTTGCATGATTACATATCAAGGAATCAGGACACTCAGTTTGATGAGGTTATTTTTCAACAATCGGTGAATTTAACCATTCATTACCTAGAGAAAAATAAAAACAATGAAGACTTAGATGAAAAAATTAGAATTGATTTTCTCAAGTTTTTGCTATTTAATCTGCGAGAAAACCCAAATGAATATGTCTACACGCAAGAAATTCTCGATAATCTTAATGCTATTCGGGTGAACAAAATCAATCACCATTACTTCAGGTCTAACATCGTCTCCAAGCTCCGGGATAGCGGTCTGTTAATTGCCAGCAGCAATAAGGGCTATAAATTGCCGGTTTGTTTAACAGACGTATACGATTTTGTTAATTTATCCAGCCTAACGATTCACCCGATGATTCAAAGAATATCCAAGTGCCGCAATCAAATTCTATTGGCCACAAACAATGAGATCGATATTCTCGAAAATAATGAATATGAATATCTAAAAAAAATGATAGAGATGGAAAAATTTTTGGTTACGGAATAAAGGTCAGTCCCTGCTAGCAATCGGTAGTAGGGAACTGCCCTTTTTTTACTTTTTTATAAGAGAATTGTAAAATACATCTATTTACCTAATTTACTGAATAGTGCGGATTTGCTAAAATATTACTTAAGTGAATGAATTTCATATTTC
>NZ_NUZU01000053.1 GCF_002567005.1 Bacillus sp. AFS073361 | reverse complement strand
GATTTGTCGACAGTCTGAGATTAATCTTCAATTAATCTCTCGCTTTTTATATAATGAATTACATATTCAAACCTTATCAAAATCAGGAAGGAGATACTACAATGGAAAACTTTTATATGTTTGTTCTTATGTGTATTTTTTTTATCATTTTACCCGGTCCCGATACTGCAATCACTACAAAAAATACGGTCACCGCTGGGAAATCCGGGGGGCTTAAAACACTTTTTGGTATTTGTTGTGCCCTTCTTATCCATACGTCTGCTGCTGTATTAGGACTTTCCGCCATCATTGTGAAATCAGCATTAATATTTTCTGTCTTTAAATATGTGGGGGCTGTTTACTTAATTTATCTAGGTGTTAAGACATTATGGTCTTTAAAGAACAAGGAAGTAGCAGCAAGTGCTGAGATGAATACAAAAAGCAAGTTTGCTAGTAAATCTTGTTTTAAACAAGGGTTCCTTACAAATCTCTTAAATCCCAAAATTGCAATTCTTTTTTTAACCTTTTTCCCTCAATTTGTTGACCCTGGAAGCAATACTTTTTTACCGTTTGTTATCATGGGTACCACTTATACTGTATTGACCATCCTTTGGTCAGTACTTTATGTCCATTTAATTCATCAGATTAGTAATTTTATGAAAAAACCTAAAACACAAAATATTATTGAAGGACTCACGGGAACCATACTGATAGGCTTTGGGATTAGACTATTTCTTGAAAAGGCTCATCATTAAAAGTTTTATTTTTAGGTAAATTTCTAAATACTCAAAAAAGCTTACTCGTCGAGTAAGCTTAGCCTCTATAAACACTATCACATGTTCCAGGTTTTGGTTCATAAAAACAATGTTCTTTAAATTGTCCAGATTGAGGTTGACCATACCATGTTGGAGGGCAGGGAGCATGTGGATTAAAATACCAAAGTGCATATTTCGCCGGGTGGTCTCTCCAATAATCCAAATTTTGTTTTGCTAATCTTCTTTCAGCAGTTCTTGATCGTTGATAAAATACATTCCCTTTTTGAACTGCCTCAAAGGAGTAATTTCCACCTTGTACTTGATAAATTACATTCGGAACTGACCTTAGTCCTTTAAAGTCTAAACAATTGGCTACAAGGCGGTTCACAATAACATTACCAACATATAACATTCCTTGTTTTCCTTCACCCTCGGCCTCTGCTCTCATCATCCTTGCCATTAAGTCAACATCAGAACTTCGATAATTTACTCGTGGCATTTTTCCACCCCCAAAATATAGTATGAAAAAAGGACACTATCTATGTCACTGTTTATTTATTCAGATTGTACGGTTAAAGCTTAATAAAAAAGGACGTCCAAAAAGCTAGACTTTTTGGACATCCTTTCATTTACACAAGTTACATCGTACTGATGTCAATTACAAATCGATACTTCACATCTGAAGCTAAGACGCGTTTATAGGCTTCGTCAATTTGGTCTGCTGAAATTACTTCAATCTTAGGAACAATGTTATGTTTTGCACAGAAGTCCAACATTTCCTGAGTCTCACGGATTCCTCCAATCATTGACCCTGCAAATGAACGGCGATGACCGATAAGGGAGAACACATTTAATGAAAGTGGCTCTCCTGGCGCACCGACGTTGACCATTGTACCATCCAGTGCTAGTAACGAAAGGTAGGCACTAATATCAATCTTAGCACTTACAGTATTAACGATAAGATCGAATGTTCCTGCAAGTTTCTGGAATGCTTCTGGATCACTTGTGGCATAGTAGTTGTCTGCTCCTAATTGCAGGCCATCGTCCTTTTTCTTCAATGATTGTGAAAGAACGGTAACCTCAGCACCCATGGCATGTGCAATTTGGACAGCCATATGACCCAGACCGCCCAAACCAACAACCGCTACTTTCTTTCCTGGTCCAGCCTCCCAATGGTTTAGTGGTGAAAATGTCGTAATACCTGCGCAAAGTAACGGTGCTGCAGCATCAAGCCCAATGATATCAGGAATCCTGACTACAAAGTTCTCCGTTACGACGATGTGGGTAGAATAGCCACCTTGTGTAGGCTCGCCGTATTTGTCGACACCAGCGTATGTAGGGACATTTCCTTTCAGGCAGTATTGTTCCTCTCCTTTACGGCAGTTCTCACAATCCCCACAGGAGTCAACCATACATCCAACCCCTACCCGATCACCGATCTTGTACTTTGTGACCTCTGCTCCTACTTCCGTGACAATTCCCGCAATCTCGTGTCCCGGTACGAGTGGATAATTCACGGGGCCCCATTCGCCGTGAGCCGTATGGATGTCAGAATGGCAAATCCCTGCATATTTAATTTCAATCAGAACATCACGGGAATCAAGATCGCGTCTTTTAATTTCAGCCGCTCGAAACGGTTGGTCTGGACCATCAACAGCTCGTGCTTTAGCAGTTACCATTAATAAAACCTCCAATAATTTATATTTTTTCAAGAGGATTCACTTTAAAAGGGACTCATTCATGTTCAAATTCCCCCTCTATCATATTTACCCTCTTCTCTCCCCTTGCAAAACAATATTAATCCTTAGAGTTAACTCTAGGTCAAGTAAAATAATCGAATAAATTTTTAGCCTTTTAATTTCCCTTTTTATGTATACGTACCTTTGACATTAAGCATTTAGCGTGATAAAATCCTCCCTATCCTAGAGTTAACTCGAAGTCCATATCAAAAAGGATGGGAGATAAATGATGAAGACTTATTCTATCAGCGAAGTTGCAAAAGAATTAAACCTTACAGTATATACCTTGCGTTACTACGACAAGGAGGGTCTTATTCCTTTTGTAGAACGAACACCTAGCGGAATACGAATGTTTAAAGAATCTGATATCGGCGCTCTAAAAGTAATTGAATGTCTAAAATCCACTGGGATGCCTATTAAAGAGATTAAAAATTTCATTGATTGGTGTTCTGATGGGGATTCCACTTTGCAACAACGATATGACATGTTTATGGAACGAAAAGCAAATGTAGAAGCACAAATGGAAGAACTAAAAAAAACCATGGAAGTAATCGAGCATAAATGCTTATATTACAAGACTGCATTGGATGCCGGCACCGAAGATATTCATAAAAATGATAAAATAGAAGTTTCTACTATTAATTAAGGCTCACAGTATTGCGGACATTTCTCCCTTTCGCTTGACGAGTTTCGTCCGTAAGAACCGGTATTGCGGACATTTCACTTTATCTCTTAACGAGTTTTGTCCATAAGAACTAGAGCTATGGACATTTCTCCTTAAATGTTAATGTATATAAAACCATCTATAGAAAAAAAGCCGAGCATCCCAATTCAAAATAAAATGCTCGGCTTTTTAGATTGAAAATACTTAAACTAAACCTTGCATAGCCACATCCTAGGTATACATTCCTAATTCAATAGATTAACTTTCAATTTACCGAAGAAAATTCTCAATAAGGCTAATTTGCTCTTCCGTATTTAAAGCTGGGGCATGACCAAGTTTTGGAATCGTTACCATTTGACAGTTTGGTTTTTGGTTCATTTTTTCCGCAACATCAAGAGGAAGAACGTCGGAAATTTCTCCTCGAATGAGTAATATTTTTGATTGAATTGCTTCCCAGTAGTTCCATAAGTTTAGATCTTCTGTGTGCTGAAATTGCAAAGCAATGTTTGGATCATAATCAGGACTCACTCCACCCTCATCGCTTCTTCTACATGAGTATTGGGTAAAATCATTCCACTCCTCTTCATTCGAAAGACCAAATGTGGTATAAATGGTTTGATAATACTTCTTTAATTCACTAAAGGTTTTAAATTGCGGTGGATTCCCTACATAGCTAATAATTCGTTTAATGCCTTCAATATCCTGAACCGCATTTTCAGAAGCACCTGCTCCAATGTCATTTAAAACTAAATGTGAAATCCGATTTTGATGATTAAGCGTTCCAGCAATACGCATTCCAATAGCTCCACCCATTGAGGTCCCAACCCATCGGATCCGTTCGATTCCTAAATGGTCCAATAATTGAATCGCCAGGTTACTGTAGTTTTCAAAACAATAGTCCTTTTCAGGGGAAGAACTCCATTGGCTCAATCCCCGCCCAATTGTATCCGGACAAAGGATATAGTAGTTTTGGGATAGATGGCGGGCTAAAGTATCAAAGTCTCGCCCATTTCGAGTTAAACCGTGCCAACAAACCACAGCTGGTTTCTGTGGATCTCCCCATTCTGTAAAATGAACTTCCATTCCATTAATCATTTCAAACCTAGATCTAGGAGAAGACATACAACCACCACCATTCATTTTTAATATTCCGACAATTAAATATTCGATTTACTGACAAGAATACCTTCTTCCACCTACTCACAATATATTTGAAATAGGAATTGGTTCCAATTTTTTCATAAAACGTCGGTATTTGTAGAACTTTATTTTGTAATTTTTGAAAAAATTGTAATATAATTTACATATCGTTTATAGATAAAGGCAAACTTTTCGAAAGATTGGGACGCAAAGCTACGGGTCTAAGGTTCTAAACTATGATGGCTGGGCTGCCTAAAATAGGACTTATTTTAGGAGGCTAGATTATGAAAAAAATCAATTTGGAATATGCAATACTAGATCAAGACTGGGGAGTTCAAGAACTTGACGATTGTATTCGTCTTCTTATTGATGTGAAATTAAATTGGGATAAAATGGACTTAGAGCCTGAGGTGAAGAATGCCTTTCCTTACTTTCATTTAATTGTTGATCTTTATCCAAACGGATATATTAACTATGAAATGTATCATCATTTTAGTAATTTAAAATTTAAAAGATTTTCGTTTTATAGTTGCTGTGGACAAAAAGAAGGAATGGTTTGTTCGTTCTTTAATCAATATGCAGCGGAAGTTTTTTGCGAAGTTCTAAAAAAAGAGGAGAAGATTAAACACTTCTTTACTTGGCATCTTTCTAATAACAAAAAGAGTGTTAACCAATAATATTACAATGGTCCTGAATGGAGCTTTTTTGATTTCTTAATATGATGGATGTTGTTAGAAAAGCTGCCAAAATTGGCAGCTCTGATTTTTTCGTTATAGCATCCTTTTTCCTTCAACCATATTTCAATAAAATAAAATTTTTATGAAGTTCCCTTTCATTTATTGAAATCCTGACAGCTAAGTCTTCCGTTCTTAAAACAAAATCTTTTACTCCAATAAATTCAGATTCAGCAATCAAATAGAATTGTGTTCCCTTTTTTAAACCTTTAAAGTTATTCTTTAACTTATATACCTTCATTATTTTAACTAGTTTCTCCCATAATCTTTATTAACACAGACATTTACACTATTTTATTGCTTTTTTGAGTCTGCTATCAACAAAAATCCAGTAATGCTCTTCAATTAGAATCAAATCTTATTCTAGAAAAAAAACAATTTTACCATTTATTTATCAATACAATCTTTCCAATTGCTTTATTAGATTCCAAAAAAGTATGTGCTTCATTTACTTGATCAAAATCAAAAACCCTTTCATCTACTAAAGGCTGAAGTTTCCCTTCCTCTACAAGATTTGTTACTTTTCGTAATATGTTCCCATATTCCTGCCTTTTTTCCTTATTCATAATTTTTAAAATCATAAAGGTAATATGTAATGATAGTGCCTTAGCATGCAGAGGTGACAAATCATGCGTTGAGCGTGCTGCGATGGATAATACGGTTCCGTAAGTGGCAGCAGCTTGGAAAGATCGATCAAGGTTTTCGCCACCGACCGTATCGAACACAACGTCAAACCCTTTTCCATCTGTATGTTCTATTACATACTCCTCCACTGACTGTTCTCGATAATTAATGGTCACATCTGCACCTAAACGCTGTCCAATGTTTAATTTTTCCTCAGATGAAGCTGTAGTATATACTTTTGCTCCAGCTACCTTTGCGAGTTGAATGGCGACATGACCTACCCCGCCTGTAGCTCCATGAATAAGGACCGTTTGGCCGTTTTGAATATTCGCACGATTATAAAGTGACTCCCATGCTGTAATCGTTACGAGAGGAAGCGCCGCTGCTTGTGCCATCGTTAAATTTCTTGGTTTAATAGCTAGAAGCTGCACATCCGCAAGCATATACTCAGTTAGGGCACCGTCTGTTCCTTTCACACCACCTGCGCAACCAAAGACTTCATCACCAATCTTGAACTCTGATACTCCGTCTCCAACCTCTACAACTACTCCAGCTACATCGCCGTGTAATATCGCTGGAAATTCTGGTGCAATTGCGGATACCACTCCAGATCGAACTTTTGTATCAATTGGATTTACACTTGTTGCTTTTACATGAATAACAACATGCCCAGGAATTGCCTCAGGCTTATGAACCTTAGCCATCTCAAAAACAGATGGATCACCAAATTTTTTAATCACTTGTGCTTTCATTTGATATCACTCCTCTCCTATCATTTTACATTAAGTATTTAATGTAGCTAAAATAATGTGAACTTTATTTATATAACGTATTTTCTTTTAAAAGCAAAAATCTCATCAACCGCTTGGTGATATCCACCTGATTTTTGAATCGATTCCCTTATAGTTGAAGCAGCTTCATGGAAAGATGGTTCATTTAACACATGATCTGCGGCATCACGAAGTTGATTTGCGGTCAAGCCTTGCATTGGTAATGTAGTACCAGCTCCGAGATTGGCCACCTGCCCGGCAATAATCGGCTGATCCGCGCTTTGAGGGATTACAATGAGCGGAACTCCGTAGTAGAAACCCTCATTGGTACTATTCATTCCACCATGTGTGATAAATAATTTACTCTGTTTTAGCACTTCCGTTTGTGGAACATAATTTTTTACAATAAAGTTTTGAGGGATCTCTCCTAAATCAATTAATGGAGTTTGCTTCCCAATGGACATAACAACCGTATGATCGCTATTTCCAAATGCAGCAAAACAAAGTTTATAAAAATCAATGGCACGGTTAAAAACTGTCCCAAGAGAAATGTAAATAGGACTTTTTCCTTTGATCGTATCAAGGTCAAAGTCATCCTGCATTAATCGTGTGGAGATGGAAGCACCTATAAATTTGAAAGTTTGGTCGAATGCTTCTCCAGAAGGTTGAAACTCTCTAGTTGTATAGACGATTGTAAGTGGGGCTGGATTACAAAAAACCTCGTAAGGAGAAGCAATCTCGACATCATATTTTTCCTTTATCATGGCTGTCAGGCGTTGATATTCATCATTAATTTCCTTAGCTGCTTCTGTAGGAATATTTTTTGAAAGCCGTTCCAACAGTTTATCGAATGATTCCTTTGTCTCCGCAAAGGATGTACAAGAATTGATGGCAGGAAGATTTAGGATTTGGGCAAGTAAACGTCCACAACCAAACATGGAATCATGGATAATGAAATCAAAATGCTCACCTTCAATCTGTTCAAGCACACTAGGTATAACAATATCTGCCGTATGTAGAAGACCGTTAATCCTTTCTGGTAAATAACTTCTCCCACCTTTGATAAAGGCCTGTATAAATTTTTGACCGTCCAACGTACGCACTGTTGCTCCCGTCTTCTCAATCCGCTCACGAAAATCTTCAATTGTAATGTACACGACCTCTTCCCCACGCGAAACAAGTTCTTTTACAACTCCAATCGTTGGATTGATATGCCCTTCTGAACCGGCATTAATAAATAATACACGTGCCATTTCTTCACTCCTCATTAGGTTTTGAATCAAAATACTGTTTCATCTTCATGAAGTCATCAGGGGTGTCAACATCCGCTCCCCACATTGGATTGTCAAATGAAACAATCTTCATTACGTGCTTATATTTTTTGATAATGCTATGACCGCCACTATCCCCCTCAATTGTATGGAATTCGTTAAATAATTCTGCATCCATTAAGACCGGATGGCCTAATTCGCCTTGATATTCTGGGCGGACAATCCGAATTCCTTCTTTCCTGCTTGCTTCATAATTTTCCATTAAGGATTGGATGACTGTCCTAGAAACAAGCGGCTGATCCGCTAGGAAAATTATAACAGCATCCACCTGTTCTTTGATAGATTGGATTCCTAGTTTTAGGGAAGTGGACATCCCAGCAGCATAATTCTGGTTAAAAATGATCTGTATTTCTAGAAAGTCCATAGTATGTTGTTGGATTTCTTCTATATATTTACCGGCAACCAAGATAATCGGATCCAAAGAGCTTTCAACGACTGGTCCAAGGACATAAAGAAAAAGAGGTTTGCCATGTATGGATAGTAATAATTTAGGTTCACCCATTCGTTTAGACATACCTGCAGCGAGTATGATTGCACCAATTTTATGCATGAATTTTCACCTTACCATGCAAAGGCATAGGATTTCTCCTGTTTCTAACGACCATTAGTTCCGATACCATACTTAAAGATACTTCTTCCATCGTTTCAGCTCCTATATCCCAAGTCATACAATTGGAGCGCTGATATTCATCGTAAATCATTTTTGCACTTTTTAGTTAAGATAAGCCTTTATTTCCTCAATCTTTGCAATTCAAATAATCTTCATCTGTTAATTTGTATCTTATCTCCATATAAAGCTCCTTATAATATTCTTTAAAAACATTTACTTTTATCCGTTACTATTCTTATCTGTATTAGTTTAAACTTTAGATTATTATAATGCATTTTTTTGTTTATTTGGTGATTCGAATAAGATTGATTGAAAAAATAGATGGAGAACTAAGTTCTTCAAGTAGCCTGCTAAGTTAGATCAACAAGATTAAAACAGTATTGTCAAACTTATCTGTAAAAATGACAAATTTATGAATCTGGAAAAAAACTCTTTTCAATTTCAGTTTTAATTGATATTTTTCCTATTAAATCAGTAGGAATAGTAGGTGTTATTAAAATGTCTTTGTATGAAAAATTACCAAGTGATTTTTTGATTCAATTTTATTATGAAGTGAAGAAAATGATTTCAAAAGGATTAGTTTCTAAAAATATGTACTATGAATTAGGACTAATAATTGCAGCTGCGTCAAGTAGAGGGATACTATTGGATAAGCCAAAAGATTTTAAACAACACATTGTCCACGAATTATTAATGGAATAATGTAATTAGAATTCCGCCGTGATTGAAGTAAATAGTTAATCGCAGGAAGTCTTTCATTAAACAAACAAAAAAGCCGCTGATAAAAATCAGCGGCTCAGATTGTAGACAAAAGG
>NZ_NUZU01000052.1 GCF_002567005.1 Bacillus sp. AFS073361 | reverse complement strand
ATAATGGATTTACTTTTGATGATTTCCTTCTCAATGGCAATTTCAACGGTTTTATTGATAAGCATGTCCAACAGGCTTATATCTATTAAACGAAGTTTTCTAAACTTGGTTAAAGAGCTTGGGTTGATTACAGGCTCCTCCGGAGCCATATTAAGAAAATATTTGAAAGACATGTCATATTTAGAACGCTCAACAATATCAACATCAGAAAGGTCAAATATTGTTTTTAAAAATAAATATTTAAACATGCGAATAGGGTCAATAGAATTTCGACCATTATCTTGGGAATAATTATCTTTAAGTTCATCGTAAACAAAAGAGAAGTCCACCAAATTATTAAATCTACGTAACAAATTATCCTCCGGAACAACTAAATCATAAATACCCATATATGGACTAAAAATTATTGTTTGTTGATTTTGTATCATAATACCCACCCGTTAAAATTGATACTATAATTATATAACAAAAAAGGTATAATTCACTCAATGAATGAGGTATTATACCTTTTTTACATTTTTTAGGTGGACTTTTTCAGTGCCCTCGAATCATCCAACGTCTTTTTTAGTCTATTTTAACTTGCTGGTAAAATCTTTCATATCATCAAGTTTCATTTCACCGATATATTTGTTCTGTATGTTTCCTTTACTATCAATAAAATACGTAGTTGGTATGGATAGGACTTGATAAGTTTCATTTACAGTATCTTCTGCATCAAGAAGAATTGGAAAAGTAATTTTATTTTTATCTACAAAACCTTGGACATCTAATTGAGGATCAATGTTAACAGCTAAAATGACAACATCCTTTGGCATCTGCTTTGAAAATTGCTCCATTGCCGGCATTTCTGCCTTACATGGAGGACACCAGGTTGCCCAAAAGTTCAGCATCACTTTTTTGCCTTTTAAATTAGACAGCTTTACCTTTTCTCCGGTAAGTGTTTTCAGTTCAAAATCAGGTGCTTTTGCTCCAACAGCGAGACCTTCTTGACTTGCTGTGGGTTGACTCTTCGTTTCGGGAGTTTCTGAAGTCTTATCCATGGCTTGAACAATCGCGACGGTAAGTAAGGATACAAGTATTACGGTTGCAATTACTTTTTTTATCATTCCCGAATCCTCCTTTACATCATAATCTGCTACATTGATTTTACACTATAATCTTAGGTGAAACCAAACAAGGATATGCCGAAACTGTGACAATTTACAAAAAACAATCCGCTTCCACTCTTAGGATTGAAAGAGTTTCACCAGTTCTCCCTGGTAATTTCCTTTTATTATCCCTTTTTCAGTAATGATTGCGGTAACAAGTTCATTTGGTGTGACATCAAACGCAGGATTAAATACTTTCACACCTTCAGGGGCGGTCCTTTTTCCAAAGCCATCCGTAATTTCAGATGCATCTCTTTCCTCGATTGGGATATCGGTACCTGTTTTTGTATCCAAATCTATCGTTGAGGTCGGTGCTGCCACGTAGAAAGGGATATTATGGGCTTTTGCTAATAGGGCAACCCCGTATGTCCCGATTTTGTTGGCTACATCACCATTGGCTGCAACGCGATCACAACCGACAATCACTGCTTGCACCCAGCCCTTTTGCATCACCATTGCGGCCATATTGTCGGTAATGAGAGTAACATCTATGCCAGCCTGCATTAGTTCCCATGCAGTTAATCGCGCACCTTGTAGCAGCGGCCTTGTTTCATCAGCAAAAACTTTGATATCCCAGCCCTTTTCTTTTGCTAAATAAAGTGGTGCTAAAGCTGTTCCATATCTCGCAGTAGCGATCCCGCCCGCATTGCAATGGGTTAGAATCCCCATGCCGTCCTCTAATAGGTTTAAAGCATGCTTTCCAATGGTCCGACATACTTCTTCATCTTCATTACGAATGTTATGAGCTTCTTCTTCCAAGGCTTCTTTGATTTGATTAATCGGTAATTCCTTCTCTTTAAGTGCTCGTTCATTCATTCGTTTCAAGGCCCAAAACAAGTTCACGGCTGTTGGTCGTGATGATGCCAAATAATCTGATTGCTTTTGTAAATGTTCATAAAACTCTTCAAAAGAACTTTCTGGAGCATCTTTGATCCCAAGCACTAATCCATACGCTGCAGCTATGCCAATTGCCGGCGCTCCACGAACTTTAAGTTGTTTAATGGCATCCCAGGCATCTTCGATTTTTTTTGTTTCGAGAAATTCTGTAATGTTTGGTATTTTGGTTTGATCGAGTATTTTTAGTACTCCGTTTTCATAGGAAACGGATTGTAAGTATGTGTTTTCCATTTTAAAGCATCCCTTCAACTTTATGTAAATTCTTGTTAAGTTTTTAGAATCATTCCTTCAACTTCACCCAATGTAATTTTAACAATATCCGAGACATATGCAATACTTTCATTTTTTTATTCGTCTCTATGATAAGTTAACTAAATTGTTTGAAAATTTGTTAAAATAGAAGCATGAATGAAGGAGGGATATTTTTGAAAATACTTGTTTTAGGTGGAAGCCGCTTTTTAGGGAAAACGTTCGTAGAAGAAGCTTTAAAACGAAACCATGAAGTCACCATATTTAATCGTGGTATTCAAAGTCCCGGAATTAAGGATATCGAGGTCCTTTACGGAAATCGATTTGGAAATTTGAAAGCGCTTCAAAACCGCTATTGGGATGCTGTACTTGATACAAGCGGGTTTATCCCCTATACAGTCCAGAACACAACAAACTTATTAAAAGACCAGGTCCAGCATTATACGTTTATTTCGAGTATTTCTGTCTATCAAGATTGGATTCAAGAGAATTTAGATGAAAACTACCCTGTCTTGGAAATGTCAATTGAGGAAGCAAATCAGCTTTCAATGGATGCAGACGGACCCATCTATCAATATTACGGACATTTTAAGGCCTTATGTGAACAAATAGCTGAGAAAAATATGCCGGGGCGTGTGTTAAATATTCGTGCCGGTCAATTAATTGGACCAAATGATTATACGGACCGTGTCCCTTATTGGGTAAATAGAATGGCAAAAGGCGGCAAGGTTCTGGTCCCAGGAAATCCAAACCGCCGGGTGCAGATGATTGACAACAAAGACCTGGCTAACTGGATCCTCGACATGGAAGAACAGCGCTCCTCTGGAACGTTTAATGCAACGGGCCCGGATTATCCATTAACAATTAAAGAGTTTGTCGATACATGTATGAAAGTGACAGGTTCAAATGCAGACGTGGTTTGGGCCGAGGAACAATTTCTTTTGGATCAAAATGTAGCCCCATGGACAGAAATGCCGCTGTGGGTACCCGAAAATTCTCCATTGTCACCTGAGTCAGTAAAGCCATGGAAAGGTGCATTTTCTATCAATGTTGATAAAGCCATTCAGAGTGGTCTTTCATACAGGCCTCTTGAAGATAGTATCACTGATATTTATGAATGGGAGAAAACCCGCCAATTGGCTGAGGATGAGTGGAATGCTGGGATACGCGCAGATAAAGAGAAAGAACTTCTAAATTTATTGGCCAAAAATTGAGCTGGTTTATACTGTTCTAGTCTGAAATATAAATAGTCCTCAATAGAAAATATTGAGGACCTTTCATTTTAGGCAATTGATGGGCTGTATTCTTTTAGCCCATTAGTTTTCGTTTTTGCTTAAGTAATTCATTAAATTCTTTGTCTAACTCAGTATATCTAGCGTCTTTTTGATCCATGAACGATAACTCACCTAAGACAGATGCAATCTTGTTTTCAATTATTAAGAGTGATTCTCTCAATGCGTCCTCATTGGTTCCCTCCTGATTTAAATACTCCTCAGGTTTCATCTCAATTCGTCGAATTTGCTGATTTTCAAATACAATCAGCCGGTCACAAAGCTTATTGAGGAAGTAATAGTCATGAGAAACGGTAATAATCGTCCCAGAAAACTCTGATAACGTATTTTCAAGCTGCTCCCTGCTCGGTAAGTCTAGGTGATTGGTTGGTTCGTCAAGAATGAGAACGTCATATTCTTTCATTAACATATCAACGAGTTTTATTCTCGTTCGTTCCCCTAAACTCAATGTTCCAATTGGCTTAGTGATCAACGGCTCCTTTAAGCCTACATTGGCTAATAGAGTTCTTGCTTTCAGCACACTCTCGCGATCAGTGAATCCTAGAGCTTCAATAGCTGTTTTTTCGGCAGGTAACTCATCAACATCTTGACTTAAATAAGCAATTTTTATGGAGTCGCTGCTCCACAACTCCCCATTAGAATAATCCTCTTGACCTAACATCATTTTTATTAGTGTCGTTTTACCGCAGCCATTTTCACCCAAGAGTCCCAAGCGGTCGCCATAATTAATAAAGAAGTTGGATTTTTGAAAAAGTGTTCGATTGTCAAACGATTTGGACAGGTTCTTAGCCTCGACAATTCGTTTGCCTCTTTTCCCTTGTGTGTCAAACTGAAACCTAATTTGAACTTCATCTAAAGGCTTTTCCAGCTTATTTTTTTCCAACTCATTTTGCAGTCGTTTCATTTTTGATTTTACTTGATTGTCTGTTTTTTTAGCCTTTACCCGATGATATTCCTTAAACCCATTTTGTCTTTTGCTTGGTCCTTTCCCTTTTTTTGTAGATTCGCGATGCGCTTTTTCGGACCACGATTTTAACTGAGTAATTTGTGTTTCCACGTCTTTTATTTTTTGCTGCTGGACATCATATTTGTGTCTCTCATTTTCAAGTCGTAGCTTCTTCTCTTTCTGATAGTCACTATAGTTTCCATTGTAAAAATTAATTTTGCTATTTTCTAATTCAAAAATTCTAGTTACCGTTTTATCTAAAAAATGTCGATCATGCGAGATGATTAGGACGGGGCCTCGGAACTTCTCTAATTCAGAAACCAACCACTCGATCCCTTTATAATCTAAATGGTTCGTTGGTTCATCCAATATTAAAAAGTCTGGTTTTGAAGCCCAAACCATTGCTAATGCCAACTTTAACTTTTCCCCGCCACTTAAATGTTCTAAACGCTCTTCTTCCCAGTTAAAAACCTTCGTGAGACCTAACATGCTGGCATGCTCGAGCAAATGACTTTTGGTATTTCCTGATAAAGACTGCTGAAAATCACTAACCTGATAATCAATGGATTGGGAAAGATATCCAATCGTTAAATCTTTTGATTTTTCTACAATGCCTTTTTCTGGTGCCATTTTCCCAAAAAGGATATTGGCCAAAGTGGTTTTTCCTGTTCCATTATAGCCAACAAGCCCGATCCGTTCCCCATTTTTTATATCAAAATGAATATTATCCAATACCTTTTTTAAATGAAAACTTTTTTCTATGTCAATTACTTTTAATACAATTTGCTGATTTGTATGCATAAAAAAACTCCCTTCACAAGAACCTGAAGAGAGATTTATGTCATATATATCGCTTTAGAAGCAACACAAATAAACCCGTTAATGGTTTGATTGTGTTCGCATTTATACGATTAGGACATAAAAAAGGACATACTAATCCTATTCTTCAGGTTCAACATTTTTCGTTATTCGAATCATGTCTGAAAAATAAGATTATAATTTCATCGGCCCTTAATCATTCCTTTTCGTTTGTTAGTTATATTTTATTAAAAAGAGAGAAAGATTGTCAATCCTTTCAATAAAAAACACCATGCCAAGTTGAAGTGGCATGGTGTTATCAATATTAAGCTTGTAATTTTTCACGTAGAACCATTGGAAGAATTCCACCGTGACGGTAGTAATCAATTTCAACTTCTGAGTCAAAACGAACAAGAACTTCAAATTCTTTCTTGTTACCTGCTTCGTCAGTTGCAGTTACTTTTAAAAGATCACGTGGTTTTACATCTTCGCCTACTTGAACATCGATGGTTTCTTTACCAGTTAAACCAAGTGTTTCAGCGCTTTCTCCATCTTTAAATTGAAGTGGAAGCACACCCATTAACACAAGGTTTGAACGGTGAATACGTTCAAAGCTTTCAGCAAGAACTGTTTTAATACCTAGAAGGTTAGTTCCCTTCGCAGCCCAGTCACGTGAAGAGCCCATTCCGTAATCTTTACCAGCAAGAACAATGAGTCCAGTACCGTTTTCTTTGTACTTCATGCAAGCGTCATAAATCGATGTAACTTCACCAGTTGGCCAGTAAGTAGTGAAACCACCTTCTGTACCTGGAGCGATTTGGTTACGAATACGAATGTTTGCAAATGTTCCACGCATCATTACTTCGTGGTTACCACGACGGGAACCATAAGAGTTAAAGTCACGAATCGCAACGCCTTTTTCAAGTAGATATTTCCCTGCCGGCGTATTTTTACCAATAGCACCTGCTGGTGAAATATGGTCAGTTGTTACAGAATCACCAAACTTACCTACTACACGAAGTCCTGTTAATGGTTCAACAGTACCTGGTTCTGGTGATAAGCCTTCAAAGAACGGTGGATTAGCAATATATGTTGAATCTTCATCCCAAGTATATAATGGCTCATTGCTTGTTTTGATCTCGTTCCAACGCTCGTTGTCACCAAACACGTTCGCATATTCGCTGCGGAATAATTCAGGAGTAACCGTGCGTTTTACTACATCATTAACTTCTGCAGTAGATGGCCAAATATCCTTGAAGAATACATCGTTTCCATCTTTATCCTTACCAATTGCTTCAGAAGCGAAGTCGATGTTTACAGTACCAGCAAGGGCGTAAGCAACAACTAATGGTGGTGAAGCAAGGTAGTTTGCTTTTACAAGCGGATGAATACGGCCTTCGAAGTTACGGTTACCAGAAAGTACTGAAGTAACTAATAGATCGTTTTCAGCGATTGTTTTTTCAATTTCTTCTTTTAATGGACCGGAGTTACCGATACATGTTGTACAGCCGTAACCAACTAGGTTGAAGCCGATTTGCTCTAGGTATGGAAGTAAGCCAGAATCACGAAGATATCCAGTTACTACCTTAGATCCTGGAGCTAAAGATGTTTTTACGAATTTTGGAACTTCCATTCCTAATTCAACAGCTTTCTTCGCAACCAATCCAGCACCTACTAGGACGTACGGGTTAGATGTATTTGTACAGCTTGTGATCGATGCAATCGCAACTGCACCAGTCTTAATAGTAGTTTCGTCGCCATTGTTAAATTTAACTGTAGCGGACTTATCAAGCTCATCTGCTTGTAAGCCAAAGCCTTGGTTTCCTTGTGGTGCAGAAACAGCTTTAACGAATTCTTCTTTCATTTTTGAAAGTGGGAGTAAATCTTGTGGACGCTTAGGACCAGATAGATTTGCTTCAATTTCAGAAAGTTCGATTTCAACTACATTTGTGTAAACTGGCTCAAATGAAGGATCAAAGAATAAGCCATTAGCTTTGCAGTATTGTTCAACCACATTAATTTGATCTTCTTCACGGCCTGTTAAGCGTAAATATGCTAGTGATTCATCATCAATTGGGAAGAATCCGCATGTAGCACCGTATTCAGGAGCCATGTTTGCAATCGTTGCACGGTCTGCAAGTGGAAGTACAGATACACCTGGGCCGAAGAATTCAACGAATTTACCAACAACACCCTTACTGCGTAGTACTTGAGTTACTTTTAATGCTAAGTCAGTTGCTGTTGCTCCATTTGGAAGTTCGCCCGTTAACTTAACACCAACAACTTCAGGTACTGGGAAGTAAGAAGGCTGTCCTAACATGCCAGCTTCAGCTTCAATACCGCCAACGCCCCAGCCTAGAACACCAATACCATTGATCATTGTCGTATGTGAGTCTGTTCCTACTAAAGTATCTGGATATGCTTCTAATTCACCATCTACTTCAGCTACGTGAACAACGTCAGCCAAGTACTCAAGGTTTACTTGGTGAACGATACCTGTTGCAGGCGGAACGGCACGATAGTTGTTGAATGATTTTTGTGCCCAGCTAAGGAACTGGTAACGCTCTGCATTACGTTCAAATTCTAAATCCATGTTCACTCGTAAAGAATCACTAGATCCATAAGCATCAACTTGAACAGAGTGATCGATAACAAGGTCTACAGTTTTTTCTGGATTAATTTTGTCTGGGTCCCCACCTAGGTCAGCCATTGCTTTTCTTAAAGAAGCAAGGTCTACTACTGCTGGAACTCCTGTGAAGTCTTGAAGGATTACACGTGAAGGTTTGAATGGAACATCCACTTCTTTCAGTTCAGCTGTTCCCCATTTAGCTAAGTTTTCAACGTGCTCTTTTGCGATTACGCGGCCATCATATTGGCGAAGTACAGATTCAAGTAAAACTTTTACTGAGTAAGGCAATTTAGAAACGTTGCCGATTCCTGCCTCTTCAAGTGCACTTAGACGGTAATAGTGATAACGTTTACCATTGGCTTCAAAAGAAGCTCGTGCGTTAAATACATCGTTTTTAACCATGTGTTAAAAACCCCCTCATTCGTCATAATTCACTAAAATAAATGAAAAGTCGAAAAGTCTGAATTTTCCCATCCGTCTTAACTTTTCTCACAATTCTTATCTTAATACAACCTAATTCATAAGTAAATAACAAGAAAGTTATTGTGATTGATAAGTTTAACTTATGTTTTTTTATGTATTTTGTTCTGAAAATTCAAAAAACACCATCTGTGTTAATATAGATGTTGGTAGGGAAAAAACGAAATTTTCACTAATATTATCTCAAAAAAACTTTTCTTTGTCATTATTTTTGCTATGCAGGAAATAGTAATGTTGTAGGAGGTGATTACTATGGTGAAACGAAAGTCTAATCATGTAATTCCAGGGATGAATGCAGCTAAAGGCCAAGGAAAAGGCGCTGGCTTTAATGAGGAATTTGCCAGTGAGTCTGAATTAACCGCCAAAGAAAGAATGAATAACAAAAAACGGAAAAAGAATCAATAGTAAAAAGCGGAAGCTCAATGCTTATGACCGCCAAACCCTAAGCACTTCAACAGAATTCAGAAAAGGAAAGCAGGCGATCTCCCGCCTGCTTTTCTTACTCCACTTGATTGACTTCTGACACCATGGTTGATAAATCCTGTTGGAACCGCTCTAACTGTGCCCGTTGATGTTCTGATGCTACTTCCATGGCATTTGAAATCTGCTGATAGGCTTCATTTACTTCATCCTTCAGATGTTTCAGTTGATGGCCATAACTTGCACTATCACTCACGATGGTTTCATATAGTCCTTGGGCATTTTCATACCCTTGTTGTGCTGCTTGAAATGCTTGTTGTTTATCTTTGTGGTAAGGAAACTTTTGCATGAGCATCTTTCACTCCTTCATTTTGTTTACAGTTAAATTGCACAGAACTACAAAAAATATACGGTATAAAAGGACTTAATGACTGCATCCTAACATATAGGAGGGATGAAAAATGAACAAAAACGATGGCAAAGACATGAGAAAAAATGCACCAAAACAATCTGGCCAGCCTGAGCCGCTTAGTGGTTCTAAAAAGGTAAAGAATCGCAACCATACAAGGGCCAAACATAATACCCATCATGATATGTAGTTACCCGAAGCACCTATAGGTTTTTGGGCACTAAATTCTCTATATAAAGCCCCAGCACTAAGATTAAGTGCTGGGGCTCCAGGTTTATATTCTAAATATTAATAAAAGCTTGTAGTAGGTGCTTTTCTTCTTCAAGCGTCACTGTTCGTAAATCAATGATAAATTCATCTTTTTGGATCCGTCCGACAATAGCCGGCTTCACTTCTGTGCGTAGTTTTATGCTAAGCTGGTCTGCACTCAGAGTACTGTGTTTCAAAGCGATCACCATCGTTGGAAGCTCCACATCAGGCATCGTTCCTCCACCCACTTGACTGGTTGCCTCAGTAATTTTTGTAACATACTTTCCAGTATTTTGTAATAAATTTGTAACAAAAGACTTAGATCGAACGTCTAATTCTTCAAGTGGTACAAATAAATCTCGAAGCGTTGGAATATTTACCAGTCCTGTTTCACCACGGGCATAATCAATTAATGTTCCTTCTAATGCAGCTAACGTCATTTTATCGACACGCAGAACTCGTGCCAATTGATGTTTTTTCAAACGGTCAATAATTTCTTTTTTACCAGCAATAATCCCTGCCTGTGGTCCGCCAAGGAGCTTGTCTCCACTAAAAGATACAACATCTGCCCCTAACCCAATGACCTCTTTTACGACAGGTTCCTCACCAATTCCATGCTTCCTGAAATCGTATATTGCACCACTTCCTAGATCTTCATAAAAAATGACATCTTCCAAACGTTTTGTAAGCTGAACAAGTTCTTCTGTCTCGACCGTTTTGGTAAAACCAATCACTTTAAAATTACTCGTATGAACTTTCATGACAATTGCTGTGTCTGGGCTGACTGCATTTTCATAATCAAATAAATGCGTTTTATTGGTGGTGCCCACTTCAACTAGGTTTGCTCCACTCTCTTCCATGATTGATGAAATTCGAAAGGAACCGCCAATTTCAACAAGCTGCCCTCTCGAAACAATGACTTCTTTTTGAAGAGCGAGGGCTCTTAAAACAAGATAAACAGCAGAAGCATTATTATTAACCACCATGGCTGCTTCAGCCCCAGTAATTTCTTTAATTAAGCTTTCAACATGACTATGTCGTGAGCCTCTTTCGCCTTCAGATAACTTATACTCTAGATTGGAATAGTTCCTTGCCATCTCAATCATATGGCTGATCGCGTTTTCGCTTAATCTAGCCCTTCCTAAATTCGTATGTAAAATAGTGCCTGTTGCGTTGATCACTTTTTCAATTGTATAAGAATACTGCTTCTTAATATTTGATTCGAGGATAGAAAATAGGTCGTCAAGAAAATCGTTGGTCCCTGGTCTCGCACCTGGCCAATTATCATAAAGAATTGCCCCCCTAATGCTTTCAAGACAATCTTTAAGTTGTTTGGTCAAATTTGGTTGATCCAACTGACTTTCATTAAGTAGATTCAAAAATCTCTGATGATTTTGAAGTTCATGGACCGCTGGGATGGAGCGTAGCCATTCTTTCAAGATAAAAACTCCTTTATCCGTCGTTCTCTTCTATAATATACCAAGCTTAAGAGCCCATAGATAATCGTAATTAAGAAAAGAGGCGCTTCTGCATGTCCCAATTATATCATATCATCTTCACATTTTTATCCCTTATGAATAAAATGAAACGAGCAAGGGGGATTAAATATGTCAAAAAAGAAACAACTGAAAAATAATCAAAACTTTGACTTTGAAGAAGTAGAAAAATGGCTGGAGGAATATTTTCTCGATCCACTTACGTCCTATTATGATGCAACCCAATTTCAAATCGATCTGTATGAGACAGAAAAGGAATGGATTGTTGAGGCCATCTTAAATGAATATCAAACTTCTGAATTAAAGGTTTATATAGAAGGAGATAAATTAGTGATATCAGCGTCTAAATCCCCCCCTTCCAAGATCAAAAAACGAGAAAGGACCATTAACTTTCCGTTTCAAGTCGTGAACCAGGCTGTTTATGCCACTTTTACTAACGGAATTTTAGAAGTTGTGATATCAAAAATAGATAGATGTATAGGAAAAAATAGATACATTACCCTTCCATAATTTCTTCACTATTGTGGGAATATTTTTTCGTTCCTCAATTAACATAATCTTTTTATAAGTAAAAAAAAGAAGCCCTCTAATTCTTTTTGATCAGAGGGCTTCTTTTTATTTTTTGGAAATGATTTCAATCATCTCGTCTGTATCAGGAAATACTCCTGTTTCAAGCTTGGAATAGATTTTCTCCCCATTCACGGTCACTTCAAATGCGCCGCCTGAACTTGGAATTAGTTCTAACTTTTGAATATCTCTAAAAAAATGATTGAAAAGCTCTTCCGCGAAACTCGCGGCTTTAGGTGAGTAGTTTCATTGCATGCAAAATTCTACAATAATATGGTAATTCTTCATAGAAACAGCCTCCAAAAATGAGTTTACTACTTCGTGATAGTGTAAATATTTTACCCTATTCCTTCTTCCACTACAATTTTTTTGTCTATCCGTGCGGAATTTTTGGGAAAGAGTTATACTATAAAAATGGAGGTGGACACGTTGAGTGAACAAGATAAAGTACGCCTGACCTCTTTTTCAACAAAAGCTGGTTGAGGCTGCAAAATTGGTCCTGAGGACCTGGCGCAAGTTTTGCGTCATTTACCGAAACAAGAACCTGTTCCAGAATTATTAGTGGGACTTGATACATCTGATGATGCTGGGGTCTATCAATTAACTGACTCGATTGCACTAATTCAGACCGTGGATTACTTTACTCCTATTGTGGATGACCCTTATATGTTTGGACAAATCACCGCTGCAAACGCATTAAGTGATGTGTATGCTATGGGTGGAGAGCCTAAAACCGTCTTAAATATCGTCGGCTTTCCTATTAAAAAATTGGGCGCTGAGATGCTTTCGGAGATACTGCGTGGAGCAGCTGATAAAGTAAAGGAAGCCGGAGCGATTACCGTAGGCGGCCATTCTATTGATGACCAAGAACCTAAATTTGGATTATCTGTAACTGGAATCGTCCACCCAGATAAAGTGTGGAAAAATGTCGGTGCCCAGTCAGGTGATTTCCTTGTGTTGACCAAACCTATCGGTGTCGGAATCATCACAACTGGTATAAAAAGAAGTGCAGTAACGCCAGAACAGGAACAAACTGTGACTGACACTATGGCTGAGCTAAATAAGGTGGCGGCTGAAGTGTTAACAGAATTTCACCCTCACGCTGTCACGGATATAACTGGATTTGGATTACTAGGTCATGGAAGTGAAATGGCACGCGGCAGTCATGTCAGTTTTGAATTTTCACTCGGCCAAGTCCCAGTCCTAGAAGGTGCCCTTGAATTAGCGAAAAATGGTGTAGTTCCCGGCGGTTCAAAGGCGAATCATAAATGGTTAGCGGATGATGTTGTCTACGAGGAACTCCTTCCTGAGGAACAACTCCTCCTTTGTGATGCGATTACTTCCGGCGGTTTGTTTGTTGCTCTCAGTGAACAGGAAGCCGCGCTGTATGTGGAAAAACTTCGAGCTAGTGGATTAGCACATGCTTCGATTGTAGGAAGAGTTACGGAGAAAAAGGAAAAATATATTTATGTGAAAAGATAATAAAAAAATCCTGAACCATTTTGGCTCAGGATTTTTTTATTAGAACTTCTGACGCAGTTTTTCTACCATGTCCTTGGTCATTTTATCTAAATCAAATGCGTATTTAAAGCCCCATTCCTCTTTTGCTGCTGTAGCATCAATGGAATTCGGCCAACTTTCCGCTATTTTTTGACGTTCCGGATCCACATGATACGAAATTTCAAATCCAGGAACAAACTTAGCAATGGAAGCAGCAATTTCCTCTGGATCAAAATTCATTGCCGTCACATTAAAAGCATTGCGATGGATTAATTTAGAGGAATCGGCCTCCATTAAATCAACAATGGCATTCAAGGCATCTGGCATATACATCATATCCATATAAGTACCTTTATCAATGTAAGAAGTATATTTTCCATTTTTGACTGCTTCATAGTAAATTTCAACCGCATAATCAGTGGTTCCACCACCAGGAAGAGCGACATAGGAAATTAATCCAGGGAAACGCAGGCCGCGGGTATCGACTCCGAATTTGTGGAAATAGTAGTCAGACAATAATTCCCCAGCAACTTTATTGACCCCGTACATCGTGGTCGGTCGCATAATTGTATCTTGAGGGGTATTGTCTTTAGGGGTTGAAGGCCCAAACGCACCAATCGAACTAGGTGTGAAAAATTGTGCTTTTAGTTCTCTGGCCGTTTCAAGTCCATTCATCAGCCCACCCATGTTTAAATTCCATGCAAATACAGGCTTCGCCTCTGCAGTTGCCGATAACAAGGCAGCTAAATGCATAACCGTATCAACATTGTATTTTTTTGCTACTTCCACCATTCGGTTTCCATCTGTTACATCGACCGTCTCAAATGGACCGCTTAGAGCAGCTTCACTCTCATTCTTTTTGATATCTGTCGCAATAACATTATCCGCTCCATAAATGTCTCGTAGTTTTAAGGTTAATTCTGATCCAATCTGTCCCAAAGCACCAGTAATTAATATACGCTTCATCGTCGTTTCACCGTCCTCTTCACTTAGCTAATAATTGTATTTTCTATTTAATTACGCCCATTTCCTTACCTACTTTTTCATATATCGCAATTGCACGGTCGAGCATTTCTTTTGAATGTGCTGCTGTTGGCATGTTACGAACACGTCCAGTTCCTTTCGGTACCGTTGGGAAAACAATGGCCTTAGCATAAACCCCTTCTTCATTCAAACGCTTACTGAATTGTTGGGTAAGTGCTTCGTCACCAATAATACAAGGTGTAATTGGCGTTTCGCTGTTACCAATATTAAAACCTAACTCTTTCAAGCCTTTTTTAAGATAATTTCCATTATCCCAAAGTTTCTCGTTAAGCTCTGTGCTTTCCATGAGAATTTCAATCGATTTCTTGCTTGCTGCTACATCTGCAGGAGTAAGTGAAGTTGAAAATAGGAATGGGCGGCTGCGAACTTTTAACCAATCAATCAGATTCTTTTTACCAGCCACATATCCGCCGACTACACCAATTGCTTTAGATAATGTGCCAATTTGAAAATCAATTTTATCAGAAAGACCAAAATGCTTTACGGTCCCTGCCCCATCACCAAGGACACCTGAACCATGTGCATCGTCGACATATGTAATTAAGTCGAATTCTTCAGCGATCTCTACGATTTCTGGCAATAAGGCAATATCGCCATCCATGGAAAAGACGCCATCTGTGATCACCATAATCTTGTTGTAAAGGCCGGACTCTTTTGCCTCTTTTGCTTTTGCACGTAAATCTTCCATATCTGAGTGATTAACACGGATGATTTTTGCTTTCGATAGACGACAGCCATCAATAATCGACGCATGGTTTAATTCATCCGATAGAATGGCATCATTTTTATCCATTACCGCAGAAATGGCTGCCATGTTACAATTAAATCCCGATTGGTAGGCAATCGCTGCTTCAGTATGTTTAAATTCAGCTAATTTTTCTTCGAGTTCCACATGCAACTTAAGTGTTCCGTTGATTGTACGAACTGCGCCTGCCCCAACGCCGTAGGATTCAATGGCTTCGGCTGCTGCATTTTTCAAACGTTCATCGGTTGCTAACCCTAAATAGTTATTAGAAGAAAGATTAACAAGTTCTCTGCCATTAATCGTGATTAGTGGACCATTGGGGCTCTCGAGTGGATCGATGACATTGTATAGACCTTTCCCCTTTAAATCCTCAAGATTTTCATTTAAAAATTGTTCTAAAATATGACTAGACATTATTCATTTCCCCCTTATAATTTGAACCTTTAATGTCATTTACGGATAAACAGTCGTCCGCTTCAGAAGGACATTGATATTGCTGTTGAATAGCGGTATTAAAGGATTCTTATTGTATACTTTATCATAAATTTTTAAATTTGTTCATATATAGTGGACAAAAAAGAAAAATATTTTTTATATCTATTAGATTACCCAAATCAAAATAATGTTATTTCTTAAGATCATTCACTATACATTAACTTATAAATAGATTGCTTTTCCGTTATAATGGTTTCTTGAAGACGTAGATACTCTCGATTGCTTTAAGAAAGGATGTCAACCTTGTCATTTTTATATTCTGTCTTGTATACACTTATCCTTGGTGCTTTATTTATATTTTTATTTATCTTCGCCTACGATCTCCTTTATGGTGAAAAACAAGAAAAGCAAACCAAGAAACTTCATAAATATTTTCACAAAGAGACAATTAAGAAGATCGACGTCCTCGAACGTCAGCCTCGGAAATTCACCATGTATCAAGTGACAACCAATAATGGAGTTCAAAAGATTAAAATGAAACCAGGTTATAAGGTGGTTAAGATCGTCTCAAAGGAAAAAAAGAAGAAGTAAACTCAGTTTCCCTTATGTCCTAAAATAGAGGGCCGTTTGTAGGTAATGGATGTATTCCAATCAAGTTACCACAAAGTAAAAACGCTCAGCCAAGTGGCGCTGAGCGTTTTTTACTTTTAATTTATTGACAAGGCAAGGAACTAAATTTCCCTGCATTCCGATTGAGAGTTTGTAATGCTTCTTTGTATTCGCTTTCTAAACTATTTATTATTTCAGACACTGATTCAATTTTATTTATGGCTCCGACGCCGTGCCCTGCTGACCAAATATCGCGCCATGCTTTTACGTTTGTTTCCCTTTGCATACTATCAAAGTTAACTTGAGCTTTTTTAACCAGTGTATCTGGGTTCAATCCCGCCTTTTTAATACTTGGTACCAGCATATTACACATGACACCGGAGAAAGCATCGGTTAATAGGATATCTTCTTGCGTGGATTCAACGAGCATTTCTCGGTACTCATTATTTGCCATACTTTCGGTAGCTACGATAAACCTTGTTCCCATATAAGCAAGATCTGCTCCGGCAGCTTGTGCTGCTAAAATCCCCTTCCCTGTTGAAATAGAACCTGCCAGAACAACAATGCCATCCCAAAAGTTACGAACCATATCCACAAAGGCAAAGTTATTAATTTGTCCAGCATGACCTCCCGCCCCGCTAGATACTAATATCAAGCCATCAACACCTGCTTCTGCCGCTTTTTTAGCAAATTTTAAATCACTTACATCCGAGAACACGAGACCACCATATTCATGAACAATATCAACAACTAATTTCGGACTTCCTAATGAGGTAATCACCAATTGCGGCTGGTGCTTTTTAATCAATTCAAGTTCTTCCTGCAGGCGGCCATAGGAACTATGTACAACCATATTCATCGCCCACGGTGCAATCTTGCGGTTAGGTTCGAGAGCCCGTGCCTCCGCCAACTCTGCATTTAATTGCCCCATCCACTGATCTAGAATTTCAATTGGCCTTGCATTTGGAGCAGGAAAAGAACCAATTACCCCATTCAGACAACAATTTTTGACGAGTTCGGTGCCTGACACCAAAAACATCGGGGCTGAAATGGCCGGTAATTTCATTTGATTCCACCAGGAATCTGGAATAGATTTCCTCATTGTGCTCACCTTCTCTTTATTTTAGAATTTTCAGAATTAATTTTCTCTTTAATAGTAACTGAAAATGAATGGTTATTCAATATTTGTGTGGTTCTTTTATTTACACTTATTTAAAAGCTTTCCGAGCACGAACGATTTTAATTTTAAAAACCTTATTGTTCGTTTTTTGCAAAATAATGATTGATTTCCCCTTTTTATGTGCTTTATAATGTGAATAAATTCATATGCGTTTCACTCATATAATCGCGGGGATAAGGCCCGAAAGTTTCTACCAGATTGCCGTTAACAATCTGACTATGAGTGGGTAATGGGAAAATGTGCAAATTTTTTAAGAGATGCACTCATTCCTTAGCCGTTTGGACATGGAGCCCAGAGGTCATTATCTCACTCAATTATTTTGTTGTGAGGTATTGACCTTTGGGCTTTTATTATTTTAAAGGGGAGTTTTCAATCATGAGATTACTAGAAGACAAAATTAGTTCTGACGGAAAGGTTTTATCCGACCAGGTATTAAAGGTTGATTCATTTTTAAACCATCAAATCGACCCGCAGTTAATGCTTGAGATTGGGAAAGAATTTGCGAGATTATTTGCAGAGGAAGGCATTACTAAGATTGTAACGATTGAATCCTCAGGCATTGCCCCTGCCGTGATGGCCGGTTTATATTTGAACGTTCCAGTTCTATTTGCTCGAAAAAGAAAATCATTGACACTGGTCGATGACTTACTTACGGCGTCTGTCTATTCATTTACCAAAAATGAAACAAACGAGATTTCGGTTTCCAATAAATACATGAATGAAAGTGATCGAGTACTTATCATTGATGATTTCTTAGCTAATGGTGAAGCTGCTCTTGGTTTAGTAAAAATCGTTCAACAAAGCGGTGCAAACGTTGCTGGAATTGGCATTGTCATCGAGAAATCATTTCAACACGGTGCACAAAAATTGAAGGACATGGGTTTAAGGGTTGAATCCTTAGCAAGAATTGCTTCCCTATCAAACGGAGAAGTAACATTTATCAATGAAAATGTGGAGGAATTAATCTAATGAAACAACTTCCATTTAAAATTGCCTCTTTGGGCATTCAGCATGTGTTAGCGATGTATGCAGGAGCGGTAATTGTTCCACTTATCGTCGGAGGGGCTCTTAAATTTTCGGGAGAACAATTAACTTACTTGGTATCCATCGACATCTTAATGTGCGGAATTGCAACAATTCTACAAGTTTGGAAGAATCGATTTTTCGGAATCGGTTTACCAATTGTACTTGGCTGTACCTTTACTGCCGTTGGACCGATGATTGCCATTGGCGGACAGTTTGGCATTTCTGCCATTTATGGTTCCATTCTCATTTCCGGACTAATAGTCATTGTTATTTCTCAATTCTTTGGGAAGTTAATTAAGTTCTTCCCACCTGTTGTTACTGGTTCTGTTGTTACTATTATTGGGATTACACTGATCCCTGTCGCAATGAATAACATCGCTGGCGGACAAGGGAGCCCGGATTTTGGCAGCCTTTCAAATATCGGCTTAGCTTTCGGAACGTTGCTATTTATTATTTTGCTTTACCGTTTTACAAAAGGTTTTATTCGCTCCATTTCTATTTTACTAGGATTAATGGGCGGTACGGTAGTCGCATCTATTATGGGGAAAGTAAACTTTTCAGCTGTTGCTGATGCATCATGGTTCCACATGGTAAAACCATTTTATTTTGGGACCCCTACATTTGAATGGACTCCGATCATTACGATGACACTCGTTGCAATTGTGAGTATGGTAGAATCAACAGGTGTTTATTTCGCTTTAAGTGACATCACTGGAAAAAAATTAACAGAGAAGGATTTATCAAGAGGTTATCGTGCGGAAGGTCTAGCAAGTATTATTGGTGCGATATTTAATGCGTTCCCATACACAACCTATTCTCAAAACGTAGGACTTGTCCAGCTTTCAGGTGTTAAAAGCAATAACGTCATTTATACAATGGGCGGCATGTTAGTTTTTCTTGGGTTTATTCCGAAAATTGCAGCCTTTACTACAGTTATTCCAACACCTGTACTTGGTGGTGCAATGGTGGCTATGTTTGGAATGGTCATTGCTTATGGAATAAAAATGCTTGGTAACGTAGATTTTGCTTCACAAGAAAATCTCCTAATCATAGCTTGTTCAGTTGGGATGGGAATGGGTGTAACAGCCGTACCGGATATGTTTGCCCACCTGCCTGAGAGTGTTAAAATCCTTACCAGCAGCGGCATTGTCACAGGAAGTCTAACTGCAATCTTTTTAAACATTGTTTTAAACGTAACAAAGTCAACAAAGCAAATGAAGCAAGTAAATGAAGTAAATAATCAAATTGCCTCATAATAATAAAAAATAATGTAAAAGGACGATACTAAAAAAGGTAACGTCCTTTCTTTTTTATTTCAGGAAATGTTATCAAAAAGGCGATGCCATTCAAAGCATCGCCTTAATCATTTCTAACAGGTCTGTTATGTTTCTTTTTGTAGTGGAGCTTACTCTAGACCTTGAAGTTATATTTGTTTTTGTATTATCACTTCCCGAACCTGTATTTTCCGATGTGATTGTAATTGGACTAATACAAACCGCTCCGCCAAAGTTTACAATCCCACCAGAAATGGTACCGATTGATATTCCCTTTTCATTGATTGCCAAACGATTCACCCCTTCCCCTCTTTTTTACTATTATATGGACAAGGGTATTCATGTGTTTAAGCATCTAAAAAAATAAATAAACAGCAAAAAGAAAAGAGTGCGGATGCAGCTCAAAATCTATTCATTCTGGTATTTTTGGAGCTTTACAGGAACTCATTTCTAACTTACATATCCACTTATAAAAACCTAATAGTATGATCAGTAAAATCGGGTCAAGAATGGCTGCGTGCCATAACTTCCACCATCCATAATGAAAGTAACCCCACGGAGCAGGCAGCAATGTGATGGCTTCATAAATCAAAATCAGAATGACAAAAATGATAATATAAAATATTTTCTTAATGATTTTTGATTTAAATGGAAAGTAATTTAAAAAAATCATATTAGCAGCAGGCACTAAGAATATATGTGGAAGCAATCCTTCCCAATCAATTTCTTTATCAAAATACCAGTATCCATGGTATTTGAATTCAACCATCACATCGAACAATACTTGGAAAGCGACCGTAAAAGTCCATATATGGACAATTTGATTACCATTTAGAAGTTTATTTTTCTTAAAAGCAAAATAATTAAATGAAATAATGGCAATTAGTAATCCAATCATATCTAATTCCTTTTTCTTTTATTTTGCCCTTGTTTTATGGAATATTATTCATCGTAAAAATTGGAGGAAGTTTGGAATGCCTGCCATCTATAGTTAAATATGTTTTGTTATCTATAATATCGATTAATAAATATTATTTAAATCGATTTAATGAATTTATAATCAAAAATCATTTAAGTATAATTCTAAAAGTACAGAGAAACTATTTAAAAACTAAGGTGGAATTAATATGAAAAAATGGCTTTCTGCTCTTATTCTTGTTATGCTAGTAATTTCATTAGCTGCTTGTGGGCAAAGTGATGAAAAAACGAGTGAAGGAAAAAAAGAAGCGACTAATAATGAAATTTTTAAAATTGGAGCCATTCCTGACCAGAATGCTGCAGATTTAGATAAAGGGATGACCGCTGTTGCAAAATATCTTAGTGAAAAAACTGGTATGAAAGTTGAATTTGTACCGTCTGTGGATTATGCAGCATTAGTAACTGGTTTCCAACGTGGTGAAATTCATATGGCTTGGTTTGGCGGCTTAACAAGTGTACAAGCTAGAAACCTTGTTCCTGAAGCAGAATCAATTGTGCAACGACCACGGGACGCTAAGTTCCATTCGGTCTTTATTACCCAATCATCTGAAAATATCACAAAGCTGGAAGACTTAAAAGGGAAATCATTCACATTTGGCAGTGAAAGCTCAACTTCCGGCCATTTAATGCCAAGATACTTCCTAACTGAAGCTGGAATAGATGCCAATACCGATTTTGATGGCAAGCCCAACTTCTCCGGTTCACATGATACAACCTATAAGTTAATTGAATCCGGTGCCTTTAAGGCGGGCGCACTCAATGAGGCCGTTTGGGAAGCAGCGGTAAAAGAAGGTAAAGTGGATACGAAAAAAGTAAAAGTATTCTATACCACCCCTGCTTACTATGACTATAACTGGACTATCAATAGTAATGTCGAAGAAGTCTTTGGTAAAGGAACTAAGCAAAAAGTTAAAGATGCCCTTCTATCCATTACGGGAGACCAAAAGGAAATTGCGGATTTATTCCAAACGGAGAGTTTTGTCGAAACAAATAATGATAATTACAAAAAGATTGAAAAGGTAGCAAAAGAGTTACAGATTATTAAGTAGTAGGTGTCGTAGAATGTCTTCAAAAACAATGATTGAAGCAAAAAATATATCGAAACATTTTGAGGGGAAGATAGCTTTATCTTCCCTTTCTTTTTCTATTGAGCAAGGGGAAATGGTTGCCTTAATTGGACCAAGCGGCGCGGGAAAAACTACATTATTAAATTCCATAGCCGGACTCGTGCCAATCCAAAACGGGGAACTAATAATCGATAGCCATCCAATATCAGCCTATAAAAAAGGCAAAATTTTTGCTAAAAAAGTTGGCGTCATTCGGCAACAGTTTGATCTTATTGGGTCCATTGCCGTCATTCATAATGTCCTGGCGGGACGATTAGCGGAATGGGGCGTTATCAAATCCCTCTTCTCATTACTTGTTCCCCAAGAAAAAGAAGTTGCTTTGAAAGCACTGGATCGAGTTGGTCTTTCTAATAAAATCCATGAAATCACGTCCACTTTATCTGGAGGCGAACAGCAGCGTGTCGCAATGGCAAGATTAATGGTCCAAAAACCTGAAGTGGTTTTAGCGGACGAGCCTGTAGCCTCCCTTGATCCGGCGCGTGCGGAAGATGTTTTAGCCATGCTCATTAAAATCGTTTCAGAGCAAAAACAAACATTAATCACAAGTATACATTCCGTCGAATATGCTCGTAAATATTTTACAAGAATCATCGCCCTTAAAAATGGGGAAATTCTTTTTGATTTACCGACAGAAAAAGTAACAGATGATTTGTTAAGAGATCTTTATCGGTTAAAGGAGCAAGGGTGAGATGTTGGGACGTAAATCAGTCTTCGGTATGTATAATCGCCTCCTTCTCACGTTACTTTTGACGGCCGTATTCGTTTGGAGCTTGTTTTCAATTCAATGGAATGCCGATCTATTCCATGCAGGTGGAATACCGACATTGTTGCAAATATTTGAAGGACTCATTCAACCGGACCTTTCTGCTGAGGTATTAATGAAGGGGCTTGAATCAGCCTGGATAACGCTAGCCTATGCTGTTGCCGGCATGTCACTTGCCATTATTTATGCACTAATAGTCGGTGTTCTTGCCTCTGGAACATTAACCTCAAGCAGGGTTGCTCGGTTAACGTCTAAAGTATTTTTTAGGGGAATATTAGGCTTCACGCGTTCGATTCATGAGTTAATATGGGCCTGGCTTTTCGTTGCTGCCGTAGGTCTTTCCCCTTATGCTGCCATATTTGCCCTTGCGATTCCATACGGAGGGATACTTGGCAGAATTTTTGCGGACATGTTAAATGATGTGCCTGATCAACCAATTACGGCCTTAAAATCAGCAGGAGCATCCAAACTGCAACTACTCACCTACGGCTATTTTCCTTTGATTTGGGCCGACATGATCAGTTATACGATGTACCGCTTTGAATGTGCCATTCGGTCTTCTGCCATTATGAGTTTTGTTGGACTTGGCGGTCTAGGCTACCAAATTCAATTATCATTGGCTGATTTGAAATACGATCAAGTCTGGTCATATGTTTTTTTTCTAATTGTTCTTGTAATATTGGTAGATGTTTGGAGTAATTTTGTCCGTAAGGGGTTAACAGAACGGAAACGCCGAAAGGGATTCAGTCCTGGCTGGCTTTCACTTCTTTTCACCTTGCTTTTAGTAGTTTGTTCATGGGGATTTATCACGGTCGCTGAGAATGCTCAATTTTTTGAATTATTATCTGATAAGAATATTGAATATGCAAAAAAATTTTTCGGTGGTCTGATCGGATTAAATGATGCCACCCCTGCTTTCTTCAACGCTGGCAGTTGGGCCGCTGCTTTGAAACTCACGCTTGAAACATTGGAAATGAGTATTATGGCAATTGGATTTGCGACCATCGCTGCTTTTTTTACAGTGATTCCTGCAGCTAGAAATATAGCTAATGGGGGGTTAACTTCTTCAAAGAAGTGGTATAACTGGATTCTTTATGGAATAGTTCGCATCACCTATATCTTTTCTCGTTCTGTTCCTGAGTTAGTTTGGGCAATGATGATTATCTTTATTTTTAAACCCGGTTTACTGCCTGGGGCAATCGCTCTTGCACTCCACAACTTTGGGATTCTCGGTAAGCTTTGGGCAGAGGTGATTGAGGATATGGACCCGCGTCCAATAAGGAATTTAGCATCTACAGGTGCATCGAAAATCCAGATTTTCTTATACGGTATCCTGCCCACGGTATTACCACGATTTCTCACTTATATTCTTTATCGCTGGGAAGTCATCATGAGGACAACCATTGTGGTTGGTTTTGTTGGTGCGGGTGGTCTTGGAATGGAATTTAAGTTGGCAATGAGCTATTTCCAATATACAGAGATTACCTTGTTACTTCTTTGTTATATGATTCTCGTCATTATCGCTGACTTTGCATCAGAAAGTACGAGAAAAGCAGTTAAATAATATAAAGTGAAAGTGCCCGAATAGCGAAGTCCATTAGCCGCTGGGCACTGGAACTAGATTCAGCTAAAAAACACCGTTCCCCTAATGGAATGGTGTTTTTTGTGGTTTTTATCACTCTGCTATCCATTGCTAGCATTTTGCATAATTATCGCTATCTATTAGCTAAATAAGTGATAATAAAAGTATTGCATACTATTTCCACCCAAGGAAATAATTGATGCATGAGACTTGTTTTTCTATCAACATTTCCATTATCCTATTGATAGGAAGAAAGTATGTAATATCAACGACTTTAAATGTCATCTAGGAGTGAAATTCTTTGCAATCAAAGTCCGCTTTACCGATTTTATTTGTAGTTATGTTTTTGGTGATGGTGGGATTTGGAATTATCATTCCAGTTTTACCTTTCTATGCCGAAGGAATTGGGGCGAACCCAACCGAACTAGGATTACTTATGGCGGTGTATTCGCTCATGCAGCTTATTTTCGCTCCAATGTGGGGGCAAGTTTCCGACCGAATTGGGCGAAAGCCAGTGATGATGATTGGGATAGCTGGACTTGGTCTCTCCTTTCTAATTCAAGCATTGTCAACAGAGCTTTGGATGTTATTCGCGGCAAGAATTATTGGCGGTATTCTTTCCTCTGCTAATATGCCTACCGCAATGGCATACGTTGCCGATATCACCACCGAAGAGAATCGCGGCAAAGGAATGGGGATTGTTGGTGCAGCAACGGGCTTAGGCTTTGTTTTCGGTCCAGCAATTGGTGGTATTTTCTCAAAATTCAGCTTGAACATGCCCTTTTATCTTGCTTGTGGATCTTCTTTCATTACCTTGATTCTTGTTTTCCTTTTGCTAAAAGAATCAAAACTGAGAACAGAGGCAGGTACCAAAAAACAACCCTCTTTTTGGAAGGCGTTTAGTGAGGCTGTAACGGTTCTGTATCTAGTGCAATTATTAATTTCTTTATCCCTGGCTGGTTTGGAAGCAACGTTTGCTTACTTTGCTGCGAAAAAGGCAGATTTAGATGCTACTCAACTTGGCTATATTTTTATGATCATGGGATTTGGGAGTGCGATTGTCCAGGGTGGTCTAGTTGGTAGATTGACGAAGAAATACGGGGAAAGGATGGTTATCCAGTCGGGTATCATTGTTTCTGCGCTTGGATTTGCTTTAATTTTATTGGTGAATAGTTTTGGTACTGCAGCTCTTTTTCTAACTATATTTGGTTTAGGGAATGGAGTCATTCGTCCAAGTGTTTCTTCTCTAATTACGAAAACGTCAAGCGCTGGCCACGGAAGTTCAACTGGCCTATTATCTTCCTTTGACTCACTTGGCCGAATTATTGGTCCTCCACTTGGTGGTTGGCTGTTTTCATTGGCCATCGGGCTTCCGTATATTTCTGGTGCAATTATCTCCATTGCTGCTTTTATTCTATTTTTACTTTTTCGACCGCAGATTGCTTCTGTTAAATCAACAAATATACAAAACTAAACAAGATGCATATGTTTTTAGGACACGCATAAAATGGGTTACGAGGATGTAAGTAAAAAAGGAGCCCATTTTATGAAATTAAAAACCTTTATTAGTATTTGTTGCTTATTGGCCACATTAGGTTTTGCAGCGTATCTTGATTCACCGTACTCATTTATTAATAAAAACTTTACCTATTCAGCCGATCAACCTGTGATGGCACAGCCTGTAGAAGTTGAGCCTTCCAGCGATGTTCCAGTTTTGGAGGAAAAACTAGAGAAAATCGAAAAAGTGGATGGCTATATCGTAGAAACGTACCAGGAGTACGAGGTATATAAAGACAAGGATGGTAATGTATTAAAAAGTGAGCCGACAGGTAAAATCGATACTTTACATTATTGGGATGACCAAGAACAACAGTAAGACCGCTGACAAGGCGGTCTATTTTTTGAGGTCAAATGAATGGGTCCCTCCTCACTACCTACCTTCTGAAAACTCATTTTCTGACTTCATATGGGCAAATGAATAGTTTGCCATGGTTTGAATATCGCTGTATTTTGACTGTTTATCGGTTTTCATGACAACCGAGATAACTTCCTTATTTCCTTGTTTTAAGTATTCCAATAGTGTATGATGAGCCGCATTTGTAAACCCAGGTTTACCAGTAATCGAGTTTGGGCTCCTGTGAAATTTAAATAGATTACTGATTGTCTTTTCTTTCTTGCTTGTTTTAATCATTGTTTTTCGTGTAGTCATAACCTTTAGTACATTAGGATGTTTAAGCGCTTCTTTGGTGATGAGGGCCATATCGTAGGGTGTTGTATAATGGTTTGGGTCATGAAGCCCATTTGATGTAACGAAATGAGTATTTTTAAGGCCCCATGTTTTGACCCTCTGATTCATGAGAACTGCAAATCCTTCTTCACTTCCTGCCGCGTTCTCAGCAATTGTAACGGCGACATCATTCGCACTTAATAATAATAAAGCTTTCATCGCGTCTTGTTTAGAAATCATCTCCCCTGCTGTAAGCCCCAAACAGAGGCATTCTTGATTCGCCGCATGTGAGCTAACCCTTAATAAAGTCCCATCTTTTATTTGTTCATCTAAAATAATGGCCGTTAACACTTTCGTCATACTTGCAGGAAATGCTTTTGAGTGGGCATTTTTGTTGTAAAGAATTTCGCCTGTCTCTGCATCAATGGCTACTCCATACACCCCCACAATATTGGGGACCTCTGATTCAGCAGCACTGACCCTATTTGGAACCATTCCTCCTATTAGAAACAGGACTGACAATAATGTTGCAGCAATCTTATTGATGGTAGACATGACGTATGTACCTCCAGTAATAAACCCTTTATCTTCTTGCAATTATTTTGTTCCATTTTTAGTGAAGCCAGACAACTACTTATTTAATTTTTCCATAAATTTTCTCCGCATAACTGCCGAAACGTCCATTCGAATTTTTCCTTCTTTGTTCCATCACTTTTTCAAACTGCAACTGTTTCCTTGTTAATTTTTCTTGTAACCTGTTAATTTCTTCGTCATCAGTGGCGGCGGAAATGAGATCATTTAAGGTAATCAATTCTTTTCGTAAATCGACTTGGTCTGAAATGAATCCTGCATTCTTAAGCATTCGGTAACCCATTTTCATTTCTGCGCTCATCCCTGGCAGATCATCTTTTAGATCCAACGGCTTTCCCATCCCAGGCAGATTTTCGAATTCCCCATTTTTTATTGCTTCTTTTATTTTATCTTCAGCTATTCTTGAAAATAAGTCCATGACACACCTCTTTTTAATATCTATTTTAACTTATTTGGAAGAAATTTAGTAAACATAAACTAGTTAAGAGAACCGCCGTATTTTCGGGGGCTCTCTCTGTCTTCAACCACTATAGACTCAAGCGGAAATTCGGAAAAAACAGGTACAAACCTAAAGCCTGTCTCAGTCGGGAGACATATACATACAGTACAAAGTCACAAGAGGGATAGATGGAATGGAGGGATAGATGCGGATGCAAAACGTGGAGGTAAAGTCGCTCATGATTCATTTCAAGAAATACTAGCTTCCGAAAGGAGAAATTTATTCAATGGTTTGGTTAACGATAGCTTCCTTTTTACTCACCCTAGGATTTATTTTTTGGAGACCCCGAGGTATTAATGAAGCAATCCCTGCTACGATTGGTGCGATCGTTGTTATCTTAAGTGGGAGTGTTACATTCTCTGACCTCGGTCTAATAGCGGAAACCATCAGTGGTGCCGCGATTACCATAATGGCGACAATTGTAATGGCCATCGTCTTAGAAAGTTTTGGGTTCTTTAACTGGATGGCAGAAAAGCTTGCAGAAAAAGCAAAAGGGTCTGGCATTCGATTATTCTGGTATGTCAATCTATTGTGTTTTTTAATGACACTCTTTTTTAATAACGACGGAAGTATTTTAATCACAACACCAATATTAGTTATACTGCTAAACAATATGGGCTTAAAAAACCACCAAAAAATTCCGTATTTGCTTTCAGGTGCATTAATCGCGACCGCTTCAAGTGCGCCCATTGGCGTAAGTAATATTGTCAATCTAATCGCCCTAAAAATCGTCCACATGAGTTTGTACTTGCATACGGCGATGATGTTTGTCCCTGCAACACTTGGTTTACTTCTACTGACCTGGCTTTTGTTTCTTCGCTTCAAAAAGGTCTTACCAAAAACGATCCCTACTAAGGTAACTGGGCTTTCACTCTCTTCTTATCATCCACTTAAGCCAAGTCCATTGAAACATGCTTCTGAGAAAGACCGATCGAGATTTATGAGAAACGTTCTACTGTTTGTCTTTGCGGTTCGTGTCAGCCTCTTTGTAGCATCGTTTCTGTCTATTCCAGTTTCGCTTATGGCAGTTTTTGGCTCTTTTGTCCTTTTAGGTTGGAGATGGGCATATTTAAAAATACCCCCCACCGATATGGTGAAGAAAACGCCGTGGTATATCATCGTTTTCGCTTTTAGTATGTATGTGATCATTTACGGTTTAAATAATATTGGTCTAACAGAGTGGCTCATCCACTTCATGCATCCAATGGTTTCTGGAAGCCTGCTTCATGCCAGTGTACTAATGGGTGTCTTGTTATCCGTTCTTTCGAACATATTTAATAATCATCCTGCGTTAATGGTCGGCACACTAACATTAACAAATATGGATCTACCTCTGCTCAGTTTAAAAATATCCTATCTTGCCAATGTCATAGGAAGTGACATGGGATCATTATTACTACCAATGGGAACTCTGGCCACGTTAATGTGGATGCATATTGTAAGGAAAGGAAAAGTCATGATTAGTTGGTGGCAGTATATGAAAATAACCTTCGTTGTTATCCCGCCAGCTACCTTGTTTACCTTGGTAATTCTATATTATTGGGTATCATGGCTATTTGGAGGCACACTTCAGAACTAAAAAATGATTTTAATAACAGATAGAAAGGTGTTATTCAGATGAGCAAAAAAATGTCCACAAAGAAAAATCCATCCTGTTTTGGCTGACGAGGTTGGATTAATCATTAACTACTATAGTTGTTTTTTAGACCGTGTCTTGAGCTCACGGTCTTTTTTTATGAGACTTACTACATATTATAAATATATGTATTTTCCTTATATTTGTTCAAGATTGTAAAAGTTTTCATATGGACCTGTGCTAAACAAGCCTCAATATCTATAAAATAAATATAACAATACTTTACAAAAGGTTAACATCGAATCAACTATTTCTTAGTATTTACTGGTTAAAATGTAACTATAGCCATTCCAATACAATGGTTCATTTTTATAAGTAATTTCCAAATGGGGAGGTAGTTGTATGAATAATTTTCTTAATATTCTGTTTCTGATTTTTATTTCGGCAGCTTTTATACGGATTTTTTATTACTCATTTTTTAAATCAAAATCAAATAGACATTGACTGGGTTAAGTATTTACTATTCTTTTTTGATCCGCAAGTATTTCCTTCATCAAAAATTCCACACCTGTGATCATTTACACACTCAAAAAACAACTATCAAAAAAAAGAAACCCTTTATGGGTCTCCAAAAATTGACGCTATCTCGGTTTGTTTTAAACCAATCTAAACATGTCCTCAAATACTTCGTTCCAATTTTTTGATTTAGCAAGTGTCTTACGCTTATGAATCATATTTTCATCATTTATAGTCCCTTCTAATTGTTCACATACTTGGATGAATTGGTTCGTACTATCGGTATCTAAATAAGCATAGACAGATTCCTCGGCATATTTTTTCGTTGAGGGCAAATGCAAACCAAGTACCGACTTCCCCGCTGCTAAAAACTCAAATAACTTTAATGGAAAGACAGCTTGATTATATTGAGAGGATTTGTATGGCATAATACCAATATCAATTAAGTTCATATATTTTGGTACTTCTGAAGGTTCGACACTTCCAGTCCATAAAACATTTCTCTCGGTTAATAAATCTTTAAATTTTGGATGATCATTCGTGCCATCTGGACCTACAAACAGAAAAAGCCATTCTCGTTTTTTTTGTGCTGCCTCCTTTATCAAATCAAAATCCAGTTTCGGTTTAATGCCACCGATAAATCCTAAAACCGTACCATTAAATTGAGCAGGTAGAATATTCTCCATTTGTGTTGGATTGTTCGCAAATAAATCATATTCTACCCCATTTTCAAAGGTGAACACCTTTTCTTGGGAACCTAAATTTTCTACTATTCTCGAACTTAGATACTCAGAGGTGCAAGTAATTACATCTGCCCTTTGAATAATCCGATTTTCAGCTTTTGATATGATATTTTTTCTAGAATTAGCTAGGATGGAGTTTTTCCCACTGATAGGCGAAGTCCATAAATCACTGCAATCATAAACGACTTTATTCCAGGAAAAGAGGTCAGAAAGGATTGGGTAACCTGGAAAGGTATACCATAAATTCACTTTATACTTTTCCTGTTCTTCTCTTAAATATTGTATTAATGGGTGAAGTTTTGATCTATGAAATTCATCAATATATCGTCCAAACCGAAACACTTTATGTGGCAATAAATCTTGTATGGTCCATTGTTTTATTCCATTTGACAATCTAGAGCAGGACTTTTCTTTTTGTGTTGGTGACGGGCATAACCAAATAACCTCTTTTGTATCTGAATGTTTTTGAAGATATTCTGCAAGCCGATGTCTTCGGTAACGTAACTGGTCCTGCCCCCACTCCCCTGTTGCCACAATGATATGTATATTCTTCATTTGTCCCATCCCTTTTTAAATTCTTTTTAGTAGAGCATGAAAGGCATAATGTGAAAAACACCAAAAAGCTTTGATGACGTTAAGTTTTTCTACCTTGCGATATACAAACCAATTCATTTTTGCTGCTTTCCACTTATTCCTTGATATTGAAGGATTCCCAGTCCGATACTCGGCCAAATTTTCATTTAATCCGTATGCATTGAACCCCTTTTTTAATATGGCTAGCCAGGTGGCTAAATCCTGTCGTGTGAGTATGTTTGGCATCTGAAAATGGCCAACCGTCTTTCGATCAATCATGACAGTCAAACATCCAATAATCGTATTCTTTAACATATCATTGTACGTAATTTGCTCGGGGGCAGGTATCTGTTTGTTCAATAGAACTCCATCATTAGTTATTAATTCGTAACCAGTAAATGTAAAAGCATAATAGTTGGTTTGCATGAAAGAATACTGTTTTTGTAATTTTTCTGGTTTCCAGCAATCATCACTATCAAGAAATGCTACATATCTGCCCTTTGCATTTTGCAAAGCTATGTTTCGGGCAACGGCTGCCCCGCCATTTTGATTTAAATAAATAACCTTTATTCTTTCATCTTCTTTTTCAATTTGCTCTAATATTTCTGGTGTATTATCTGTAGAACAATCATCAACAATAATCATTTCCCAGTTTTGATAGGTTTGCTTTCTTACAGAAGTGATTGTCTGCTCGATAAATAAACTTGAATTATATGAAGGTGTTATAATTGAGATCAGTGGCTGCTGTGGACTCATGAAATAACCTCCTATTCAAATGACTGTTCCTTGAAAATGATGGGAAAAACGATCCATAGAAAGCTTAATGTTACGCCCAATAATATCCCTAATACTGCTCTTTCCTTTGAGTTGAAAGCTCTATTTTCAGTATCAAGTGCATAAAAATCCGCAGGTTTTAATATTTCAGCATGTCTTATGTCGTCTTTAGCAGTCTTAAGTTCATATAAGAAACGCTGCTGGTCTACTTTTGCCTCAGGTCCTACTTTTTCATTTGTTATTGCATCGATAGATTCTTGAATGATTTTCTGTTTTTCTTGGAAACTATCATGATCGATGGCGATAAAAGCACTAGTAATCTCGTTAAGTACCTTTGCTGTGCTTTCCTTTGAATGATCTGAATATGAAAGATTAATGATGTTATCAGGCCCCATAGTTACATGTAAATTCGTATTTATTTCCTTAAACTTTTCCTTCCATAGATCTTTCAAATGTTCTTCATAAAAAGGAGCGTTTGTTAATAAACTGATCACAAGTTTAGGATTATTTAACTCAGGATTCTTATAGTTTCCCAAGGATATCGAAGTTTCTAATGTATAACTTGATTTCTCTTGTCCCACGGGAAGAAGCCATCCAATTATGCCCAGAAAAATGGTCGTTGCTAATAATATTAAGAAGTATTTGTTCATTCTTTCTTTTAATCGTTGAATCATATGTCCCATTTTAACCTTGCTCCTTAGTAGGATTTTTCATGTTGATGTTGATTTTTCGTGTCTTTAAGAACAGAAACCGTAGAAATAACTAATCCTAGAAATACCCAATGAAAAAATAGATTACTAATAGAGCTCGGACTGATACTCGAAACAGCAAATCCAATTAGCCCCATCATACACGCTTCAAGTAATCCTTTTTGGTTTCTATTTCTTCCAACTCTATAAAATTTATAAAGACGTATGAAAAGATAGGCATACATAGTTATGTAACCAAGTAAAATACCAATTCCGAAATTACCCATAATTTCCGCAAGCCAATTATGAACTTCTACAACATTATTAGTGGGATAGATGGATTCGTTTTTCAAATAGAATGAGATATTGCCTGCTCCCACCCCGAATCCGAAGCTATCTAATATGTATTGAAGGGTATTCTTCAGTAAATTTAATCTTGCTACATTAGATGGAAGCATTCCATTACTAAGATTGATGGTTGAAGCGTTATACAAATCTACTAACTTGCCGAAAAATACAATCGTACTCAATAGAAATACGGTTGATCCGATAGTAACGGCCATTTTCTTTAAAAATCTTGGAAGAAGGATAAACATATAAACAAGTAATCCAATCATTACACCAAGCAAACTTGCCCGTGAATCTGTCAAATAAATGAGATACACACAAATAATAGCTAGAAGTATGCTGGTTGTTTTCAAAAATACATGTTTACTATTTTTTGTTAAAGCTAGATAAAAAAAGAACGATATCGTAAGAAATGTGGCAAAATCATTTTGATTAAAGAAAACAGATGTTGGATATGACAGCTTATATTCAGGACCACCGTACAATGTTGATGTAGGCAGCTGGATGTGAGCAAAATGATTGATTAATCCAATCACCATTAAAAAGACTGTCATAAACATCCAGATTCCATAAAACAAGAACAAACTAGTCATTTTTCTAAATGTAAAGACGGCCAAAAAGACAAACGTTATTCCCATACCCAAAAGAATTAACGACTTAATACCCTCTATAATTGATTTTGCCCAAAGTAGTGATACCGAACCATAAGCCATCCAAAACAGTAGAAAAAGCAATATCCCTTTTACATTTAGTTGATTCCAAAATTGAGGAAGATTCCTTTCTTTTATTGCATGAAACAAAAAGACTATAACTGCTGCGATTAGAACCAAGCGATACAAAAATATGCTAAAAAATCCAACATGAATGTTTAGAACTGATTGATTCAGAAATGTTGTCATGACTAATAAATACATAACGGCGGGAAATTGCGGTTTACTAATAACATTGCTTTTTATAAGTAAAGTAATAACGATGACCGCCCATACCCCAATAAAAATCATCATTATACCCGGCATTTCAACAAGTGAATAGGTAATGGCCAATCCTGCTAAGAGAAAAGCTGACACACCTGTTGCTTGTTTAACTAGTAGATTACTTTGCATCAAACTTCCTTCTCCTTTTTCAAACTAACCATTTAATGATTGCAATTGGTTTTCCTTTGAGAACTGGAGAGTCGCCTGTAACCCTTCGAACAGGTTGACAGCCGGCACCCAATTTAGTATTGTTTTCGTTTCTTCGTTTTCAAGAATACTATGCCTAATATCGCCTGCACGCTCTTGTTTATAGATCGGGCGCAGATTCGAACCAGCGGCTTCAGTCATCGTTTTAAACAGTTCATTGATAGAAATACATGAGCCAGAAGACACATGGACACAAATATTTTCTTTTACATTTAGTGCTTTTACATTTGCTGTTGCCACATCGTTAACAAAAATAAAGTCTCTCGTTTGCAATCCATCTCCATATATGAAAGGTGTTCTATTTTCGGTGAGTTTATCTGAAAAAATAGCTACGACTCCTCCTTCACCCTTTGCGTCTTGTCTTGGTCCATATACATTGCTGTAGCGTAAAATACAATATGGCAGCTGATACAGTTCACAAGACATTTTTAAATAATTTTCAACCGATAGCTTTGTAAGTCCATATGGTGATTCCGGATGAGTTGGGTGTGAAATGGTAACAGGCAGTGAAACCGGGTTTCCATACACCGCAGCAGACGAAGCAAATACAAATCTTTTCACCTTTGATTCAATCGCTGCTTTTATAATGTGCAGCGAACCCTTAATATTTACTTTTTCATCAAATAGAAAGTCTTTAACAGACTCCGCCACACTTACTTGTGCCGCTTGGTGAATAATATAATCTGGACTAAGAGAAACAATTAAATCAATTACGCTAGGATTGGTAATGTCGTGATTATAGACCTCAATAGGTAAGTGATCGATGTTTTTTTGTTTGCCTGTTGAAAAATTATCAATGACTGTGACATGGTAATTATTTTGAAGCAATTCCTCTACTATATGGGAGCCAATAAATCCTGCTCCGCCTGTGACTATTACTTTTCTCATCAGAATAACCTCCTCCTATATTGCCTTTGTTGTGAAAGATCCCGCTTGAATGGCTGGTCTCCCAACCGAAAAATACGAAAATCCAAGGCGTTTCATCATTTCTAAATCAAAGAGATTCCGGCCATCCACCATCAGAGGCTGTTTCATTAATTGCTTTACTAAGGGTAAATCTAATGTTTTTACGTCCTGCCAATCTGTTAAAATCATGCAAGCATCTGCATCCCGAATAGTTTCATAGATATCCTCTGAATAGGTGCACTGATAACCGATCTGTTTTTTTGCTTCTACGATTGCGATGGGATCATATGCCTTAACGATTGCCCCCTGCTCTGTTAAGTAAGGAATAATATCCAATGCCGGAGAAGACCGAATATCATCGGTATCTGGTTTAAATGCTAATCCTAAAACAGTAATCGTTTTCCCTTTAAAAGAACCTAATGCACGTAACAATTTTTTTACCAGCTGCACCCTTTGTCCTTCGTTTGTATCAATCACTGCCTTGATTAATTTAAAATTGTATCCACAATCCTCAGCAATATGCAGAAGTGCAGCCGTATCTTTTGGAAAGCAGGATCCGCCAAATCCAACGCCTGCTTGTAAAAATTTATTGCCAATCCTGCTATCAAGACCAATACCTTCGGACACTTTTGTAACGTCTGCACCAACACGTTCACATATGTTCGCAATATCATTAATAAATGAGATCTTGGTTGCCAAAAATGCATTGGCAGCATATTTAATGATTTCCGCCGTTTCTATAGAAGCTTTCACAATATCGGCCGTAAAGGGCTGATGTAATTCCTCAATCATTTGAAAAGCTTTTTCGCTTGCAGCACCAATGACGGCACGCTCCATATTCATCGTATCCTTAATAGCCGAACCTTCTCTTAAAAACTCAGGATTAGAGACAACGTCAAAAGGATGGTTTCCATTGTTGTATTCTTGAATAACCGATTCTATTAATTTTCCAGTTCCGACAGGTACCGTACTTTTAGTGACAATTACTTTATAATTATTTAAATTTTCACCAATGGATTTAGCGACTTGTTTTACATAGGTTAAGTCAGCCTTACCTGATGATGTCATTGGCGTGCCAACTGCAATTAGAATTACCTCAGCATCCTGGATTTCTTGACTGATATTTGCACTAAATTTAAGTGTTCCTTTACGAACATTTTTATGGACCAGTTCCTTTAATCCTGGCTCATATATCGGCATAATCCCTTGTGTCAGTTCATTAATTTTTAATTGATCAATATCGCAACAAGTAACTTCGTTTCCTGAATCAGCAAAACATGTACCTGAAACGAGTCCAACATATCCAGTTCCAATAACAGCTATTTTTTTCATCCTTATCAATCCTTTCGGTTCGTATTACTTGATCGTTGAATAAATGGATTCTATTGTCCGTTTATAAACAGCTTTTAATAAAACGGCATTTCGGTCAGCATGATAGTTTTTTTGAATATGTTCATAGAGTTCATCCTGAACATGTGTGGTAAAGGGATTTCTGTTTAAAATCTCGTTTAATCGAGTCACTAGGCTGGATACCGATTTACTATCAATTAAAAGATGGCGATGCTCACCAAATAATTCTGGGACACTCCCCACTTCAGTACAAATTACAGGCACCTTCAAGGCTAGTGCTTCAATAACAACGGTTGGCATCCCTTCTGTATAAGATGGGAGAGCAAACACATCACTAGCAAGCAAGTAATCACTTATTCTTTCATTTTCAACCTGCCCCATAAGGAACAACCGTCTATTGAAGTCGGAATGCTGGGCTAATTTTTCTTTAGCTGGTCCATCGCCAACAAACAAAATGGCTACTTCGTTAGAAAGCCATTGAAGTGAATGAGCAAGTTCAAAAACTCCTTTTGCTTCTGTTAATCTTCCTATAAAAACAATAATCTTCTTTTCTTCAGGGAGTTGGAGGCGTCTCCTGATTTGCGTTTTGGTTTCATCACTAGGTTTAAAGCGTGATAGGTCAACCCCGATGGGAAGCACCATACTATCTCTGCCTGTTAACTCCTTTGCTTTATTCCTAAGGCTTTCACCCACTGCCAAGACCAGGTTTGCCGCATGTACGGTTTGTTCGAATATTTTTTTCGATCTTGCACTATAAAAAGGATAAATATTTACATCACTGCCATGTAACGTTAAAATCCATGGCAGCTTTTTATGTTCTGCAACTATTCTCGCTGCCCCTCCAGACGGCATGGCAAAATGTGCGTGAATTAAATCGGGCTCTATTAAGCCATCAGACATTGTTTTTAAGATGGAAGCTGCCATCCGTTTATCCGGTTGAGACCATCTGAGTTGGCCCGGAAGTGCTAAATAAGGCGGACGGTAGACCGTCACTCCTTTTCGAACATACTTAAATGGGATCTCCTTATTTGCTCGATACTGCCTTTTTACATACTTGATTAAGGTTGAATGACGCGGCACAGGACAAATCACCGTAACCTCTACGCCTAAACGGATTAATGATTGAACTTGAGTTTCATGAAAAACACCTTGCCCTGGATATTCGTCACTTGGATAGACACTTGTAATCCATAAAATTTTCATTATGTTTGCCCTCTTATTTGTTTTTTACGATCTTCAAGAAAAAATCGGGATAAACCCTATTCAAAAGCAAAATATAGGCGATCGCACTTATTCCTACGGAAAAAATTAGCGGCCATATGCTGGTTTGAGTAAAATAAAAGCTCGAAATCTTTTTCAAACAAAAGGCGAGTGTTGTTATGAGCAAAGATAATAAGAATGGAACAGAAATAGTTTGCAGATATTGCCGAAACCGAAGCTGAATTAACCAGTTTAATAACCATCTTCCAACTAAGAAATTTACCAGGCTTACTCCTGCATAGGTCCAGGCTACAACTTCCAAATTATTCGTCATTACCGCTATCCATAAAGAGGCCCCATAGAGAATGAGAACACCGGCATCCCAATAAAATGCTATATTAGCTTTTCCTTTTGCTAAAATAACGGATCCATTGGGATTCATTAAAACCCTAAGAATGCCTACGACTGCCATGATTTGTACAACTGGAACGGCGTCCAGCCACTTCTGTCCAAAAACAGTTAAAATAAACACATTAGACACGGCGGTGAGACCCATTAAGATGGGAAACGAAACTAGACTCAACAATTTTGTCATGTGTAAGAACCCATCAGTTAATAAAACTTGATTATGGTGGCTTTTCGAAAAAACCGGAAAAGCGACCCTCGTAATAATCGGATTAATCTTTAAGACTGGTATGGTCACGATTTGATAGGCCAGATTGTAAATACCTAGTGCCTCAGCGCCCATAAAGCGGCCAATTAATATCACATCAAGGTTGGAACCAATTCGGTTGACTAACCGGGAGGCTAATTGGTAGGCCCCAAACGCCATGTATTCCTTGCATTCCGACAAATCAAATACGAATGATGGGCGCCATTTCTTTTGATAACAGATAAAATAAAGAATGCCTTTTAATGAATTAAGAACGACTTGTGAAATGACAAAGGCGTAAATTGGACTAATGATAAGTATGAGGATCACTAATATTAAAAAAGAGATGAATGTTGTCCCTGCTTCAATGGCCCCAAGTAAATTAAATCGCAAATCTTTTTGCAGCAAATATTGGCATTGCTGCCCGACCGGAGCGATTAAAAACATCACAGCCAATATTCGAATAAGTTCGATTAATTCACCTCGATGAAAATATGTCGCAATCAGCGGGCTAAAGAGAAATAAGAGCACAAACAGCCCTACACCTACTACCACATTTATCCAAAACAGTGATGACAATACACGGGCAGAAACCTCTTCTTTTTGAATCACGGCTGTACCAAAACCAAGATCCAGCAAGATCTGGGCAAAAACTACAATCGTGGTAATCATTCCTACTAGCCCGAATTCGGATATACTCATTAGCTTGCCAAGGAATGCAAACTGGACGATTTGGATGGTAGTTATGATAAAGGTAGAAATTCCAGTCCACTTTATTCCTTTATGTAGTTGACTTCTGATGACTGACATAAACTTCCCGCCTTTATTAACGTGCTCCCTCACCTGTGAAAATCACTTTGAATGTCTTCACCATAATTTTTACTTCAAGTGAGAAGGTTAAATTTTGTATGTACACCAAGTCGTATTGAAGTTTTTCTCGTGGAGACATATCATATCCCCCACTAACCTGCGCTAGACCTGTAAGACCTGGTTTAACAAGCAACCGTTTTTCGAATCCCTTAATCTCTTTATTGAATATTGCAGTAAAGAATGGTCTTTCTGGTCGGGGCCCTACAATAGACATGTCTCCTTTTAAAACAGAGACTAATTGTGGTAGCTCATCGATACGAGTCTTTCGGATGAATGCTCCCACTTTTGTAATACGTGGGTCATTTACCTCAGCCCACTTTGCCCCTTCCCTCTCAGCATCCATAGTCATGGAGCGTAACTTCATCAGCTTGAATCGCTTCCCATTCTTTCCAAGTCGCTCTTGTACGTAAAATGGAGAACCAGGTGTTTCAATCACAATGAGGATTGAAAATAAAAGAACTATTGGTATTGCAATTATTAACCCTACGGTTGCAAGGAAAATGTCATACGCTCTTTTTAGATAAAGATAATGTTCCACATTCTTTGGTAATGTGAGTTTTGATGATGATACCTTTAGATAATCTTGGTAGAAATTGTAGCTTTTTTCAGTACTCACAAATTGATCACCCCAAAAGATTTATTGATAATGAGACTGGCTAGCCCATACGTAAAGTATAGGTACATAATTTGAAGCTGCTGTTGAGGAAGGGTGAAGAGTTTGTAAAAGATTTTGAATATTTATGAAGTTTATAAATACTTTGTAAAGTTCTTTACAAAATATAGGTAGAATTATCGATTAAATGAAAAAGCTGCACCAAAAAGGATGGGGATCAATCTCCTTTTTTGGGACAGCTTTTAATGATTATAAAAAAATACCCCCTTGATTAGACAAGAGGGCATTAATTAAGCTAAGCGATGGATTCTTGTTTAGCTATTTTTAAAATTTCTAGTGATTTAATATGGTAACCATCGATTTCAAGCACTTTGAATTCATAATCATCATAACTAACTTTATCACCTTCGACGAGATCCATCTTTTCAGATAAGATCCATCCGCCGATGGTGTCCATATCTGAATTTTCGAGATCAAGCCCGAATAAGTCATTGATTTCATCAATCAGAACTTTACCATCAACGATCGTTTTGTTTTCACTGATTTTATTGATTTCGGGTACTTCGTCCGCATCAAATTCGTCACGAATTTCGCCGACAATTTCCTCAAGAATATCTTCAACAGTCACTAAACCAGCAGTACCGCCATATTCATCCATTAAGATTGCCATATGAACACGTTCTTTTTGCATTTTTAAAAGCAAATCATGAATTGGAATCGATTCAATCACTTGAATAACAGGACGAACGTACTCTTGAATCGAGGTTTCAACATTCTTCCCTTTGATATATTCAGTAAACACTTCTTTCATGTTTACCATACCAATGATGTTATCTTTTTCACCATCAATTACTGGGTAACGAGTATAATTTTCTTCCGTTACAATTTGAAGACATTCATTTAATGATTGTGAGATATCAAATGCAACGATTTCCGTACGAGGCACCATAATTTCATTTGCATTCCTGTTATCAAATTCAAAGATATTGTTTACATATTTATATTCCGATTGATTAATCTCCCCGCTCTTGTAGCTTTCAGAGATGATTATTTGGAGTTCTTCTTCTGAGTGTGCAGCTTCATGTTCTGAAGCTGGTTTTAGACCGAAAATTCCAACGATTAAACGAGCAGATCCATTTAAGGCTTTAATAAACGGATACATGATCTTATAAAAGAGCATCATCGGTCTTGCAAAGATCAAAGTGACCGTTTCTGCCTTTTGAATGGCAAAAGTTTTAGGTGCTAGTTCACCCACCACAACATGAATAAATGTTACGGATGCAAACGCAAGGATAAAGGAAGTGATACTCGAAATGGATTCAGGCATGTTCAAGTAACTCAATAACGGGTGAAGGATATGCTCAACCGTTGGTTCTCCTAACCACCCAAGCCCTAAAGCTGTCACGGTGATACCTAGTTGACATGCCGATAAATACTCGTCTAGATTTGAAACGATCTTTTTTGCCGCGACTGCATTCTTGTTCCCTTCGCTAACGAGTTGATCAATACGTGTACCGCGGATTTTAACAATAGCAAATTCATACGCTACAAAAAATGCTGTAAAAGCAATTAAAATTGCTATTATTAGTAGATTACTAATTATCAATGGTCTCCTTACTTAAATATTTAAGTAAGGAATACACCTCCTGTTTTTTACGTGTTAAATTCTTTTATTCTAGCCAAATAGTAATAATAATGATTGTGCGAGTGTACGGCCTTCAGACGAAAGTCTATTAACAAGCACATCTTTTTGTTGATGGTTTAATCTTTGTAGAATTGGTTCCATCACGTTTATTTCTTCTTTCAAATGCTGCATAATACTTGCAATCTGTTCAAAATGTTTTTCTACTTTTTGTTTATCGATGGTGTTGTCTGATTTAATTAATTCAATCGAAGACTTTATTTCTTCCAGTGGCATATTTAGATTTTTATAGTGTTCAATCATATTTAAAATCTTAATACACTCTTCTCCGTACAATCGATAATTTGAATCCGTCCGAATAGGGTTTAGTAAGCCTATTTGGGTGTAATAATCAATGGTCCGCTTAGAGATATTCTTCAATTTAGCTATTTCACCAATTCGATACAACTTCCCAAATTACTCACCCCTTCCAAAATAAATGTTAGTACAAATATACCACATTTCAAACCATACAGTCAACGTAACGGTTTGAAATGTGGTTTGAAGTTGACAAAATAAAATATAGAACTGGAAAATGTTCTATATCTTACTTTTCATTATCGTGTTAAAATCACCGGTCCGTTTTTAGTGATAATCAACGTATGTTCGTATTGTGCTACAAAACTTTTTTCTGTAACAAATGTCCAGCCATCATCCAGTTGAAACACTTCTTCATCATGTGTTGAGATGAATGGTTCGAAGGCAATGACCATTCCTTCCCTTAACAAACCATTGTCAGAAGTTTCATTGTAATTATAAATATATTCAGGTTTTTCGTGGATAGTGCGTCCAATTCCGTGCCCTGTCAGATTTTTAATTACCGTTAATCCATGATTTTTCGCTGTTTGATATACCACTTTACCCATTCCATTAATTTTGGAGCCTGGTTTGGCTTTTTTTAGGCCTGCCTCAAAGGCTTCTTTTGCCACCGCACAGATCTTCGTTAGGATTTCTTCCCCTTCTCCAACTACAATCGAGATCCCGGTATCAGCAAAATAACCGTTCTTGGAACCTGAAACATCAATATTTACCAAGTCTCCTTCTTTAATGACACGACTGCTCGGAATTCCATGAGCCACTTCTTCGTTTACACTAATACATGTAAAGCCAGGAAAATCGTATTCACCTTTTGGAGCTGAAATGGCTCCTTCCTTCTCAAATAAACCAGCAGCTATATCATCAAGTTCTTTAGTGGTTACTCCAGGTACCGCTTGTTTCACTAATTCATCGCGAATCATAGCAACAATTCTGCCAATTTCTTTCAAGCCATTAAAATCTTCTTCGGTCTTTGCAATCATTCTTTTTCCCACCTATAATTTTATCTTAAGTAATGTACACCTATTAGATTGTACATTTATCTACAGGTAAAATCCAAGGATTATAATTATTAAGGGTAAAAAAATACAGAGTTAATCCAACTACTCTGTATTTTTTCAATCATAAGGTTTTTATTTTTTTGATAAAATTAATTTCGAGTTGAAATTTTTCGAAGATTTCTTTATAGGTGGAATTAATTAATAGCGGAAAGAGGTTTTCGATCGCTTCTTCGTACTTTTGTCCTAAAGCTTCCCGAAGAAAGACATATTCATGAAAAAGCAGCGCTTTTTCAAAATCAATTCCTAATTGGTGCAGGCCTTTATACAATTCCTTCTTTGGTATTTTTAAAATTTTGTTAAATATTTTAATGTTTTTATCAATGAATTTTTCTTCTAAATACCGTGTGACATAATCTGTGTACACCATCTGCCCAATCACATTGGTTTCATTTTTCGTATAATTAAAGCCTATCACTCGATCTTCCTTGTTTTCACGGATGATAAAAGTTTTACTGCCTCGTAAGTGGGTAATAAAATTTTTCACGCTCTTATCAAAAATTTTATCAAATTGAATGATTTTTTGCAGTTTAACGGCAAAATCAGTATGTTCTTCACCAACTACAAAAAGCCGGTCAACAATCGGTAATAGTTTTAATACCCCCTCTGACAGTTGACTGGAAGCATCATAAATAATGATATCATATTCATTTTTCATGATTTTAACTTTACGTTTTTGTTCCATTAGTGATAGTTTTGAAAATTCATGGACGAGTTCGTTTGTTGTTTCTTCTTTTTCTAAAGTCCCGTACGAAATAAATGCAGCAGATACATTTGTATTTAATTTAAGCCAATGATAGATGGATAAGGCCAATTCAGTGACACCTGATTTTGCTTTTGGAGAGTAGAAGCCAACTAAATACATATCCTCACATGCCTTTTATATAAATAGTATTCAATAAGGAGGGAAGTGTTAAAGACAAGCGACTACTTTATTTAAGTTTTTAGGAAATACACAATGCTCCCACGTCTCACCGGCTAAAATTATGCTCAAAATGTTGATGCTTTTCTTATATATATGTCAGGCTCCATTTAGTATGTTATTTGTACATACGTCTATTTTTTTCACAATCAAAAAAGGTTAGGAGGTTCACAGATAATAAGTGGACAAAGAAACATGGCTCAAAACAAACTCACTTTTTTGACCAACTATTAAATACATTGTATTGAGCAGTTAAATTTAAAGAACCCCTTTGTTTTTTTGGCAGATTCCTTGATTCTGTTTTTAATAATTTTGTAAGTAATACTAACGAATCAATAATATATGGACCTTTATTAAGCATGACACAATCTGCTCGTTTTCCATAAGAGGCATCTGTAATTTCTGAACGTGTGGGGAGTCCTTTTTTTGTTAATCTTTCTAAAACGCCTGTTGCCCAAATAACTGGAATATAAGAAACGGCACAGATTTTTAATATCTCATCTTGCACATATGATAAGTTTTCAGGACCTACCTCAACGGAGAGGTCACCTCTTGCAATCATAATACCAAATGACCTAAATTTTAATCCTTCACAGATTATTCTTGCTAATTGATGGACTGCATCCTTTGTTTCGATTTTTGCAACCACCGCCATATGAATAGCGCTATGTCTCTCTAATTCATCATAAAGTTTTTTAAGGTCAAGTGGAGAGTGGACAAATGATAATCCTAAAATGTCAGCGTGTTGGATAACAAAAGGTAAATCGCCAATATCCTTCTCAGTTAAGGCACTTACATTCAAACTTACTAGTGAATCAGGCAAATTCAGACCTTTCCCCTCTTTTATTCTAAATTCACGGACTACAGTTGAACTAATCTTTATTTCAATGAATTCCTTTGTAACTTTAAGAACAACTCCTGAAATCTTTCCATCATCAATAAAAATTGGATCTCTGATTTGAACATTACGAAAAGCTTTCTCTAATGTAACTGGGACACCTGCAGGATAGTTTGTTGTTGCTGGATGCGCAAGTTTTTCTGAGTCAAGGTATAAACGTAAATGGTCTCCTGTTTTTACGGTTATTTTGACATGATTAAGTTTTCCGATGCGAACCTTTGGTCCCGCTAAATCCATAAATATTTTGCATGTTTTGTTAATATATTTCCCATTTGCTTTTAGCCTTTTTTCCGCTGTTTTTAAATTTTCTATTAGTTGTTTCCATAAATCTTGATGACCATGAGCACAGTTTATTCTTGCAATGTTCATCCCATTTACTAATAAATCTTCTAGTAGGGCTTTATTGTATATCATATTCTCATCTAAGGTGACCATTATTGTTGATTGAAGTTGAGTATTCTTTTTACCTAGGAGTACCTCCGAGCGGTTCTCCATAATGGTCCGTGATTCTAGGGGAGTGGGAACAAAAATCTTTTTGGAAGGAAACTTGGTAACATTCAAATTCTCTAATATTTTTTCTAAAGAGTATAAAACGTGCATATGCGATTGCTCAAGTGTCGGAAAGCCGTTTTCCACCAACTTTTGCCGTAATTCAAGAGTATCTTGTTCAAGAAAGGCTAGATAAGCCAATAAGTTATCCCGATTTTGAATTCCATCACTTACTGGGATGCTACTAACATTCTCCTCGCTTAATTGGATTATATGGTTATAAATCTTTAATAAATGTTTCTCCAGGTCTAGATTAGTCGTTGGAGAATTAACCACATCTTTTCACATCCTTAAGTCCGAAAGGTTCTATTTTTCTTATTATTAATTAAATGAAAAAGGTTTTGTATTAATGAATATTAAGATTAAAATATTGGAATTTTTAGAAATGGATGAATGACATGAGAACTGTTTTGGGGCAAAGGTAAAGTAAAGGACTCATCAAATGATGAATCCTGTTTTTATTATGCTGCAAATACCAATAATAGCCATAAGTATAAGCTAATGAGGGTGAAGACCATAGTGGCTGGGATAACAACAATGGTAACTTTAATATATTCCATCCATGTTATTCTTATTTTATTTGTTTTTAGAATATGCATCCATAGGAGTGTTGCAAGAGTACCGATTGGAAGGATAAGCGAGCCAATATCACTGCCAATGATGTTAGATAAGTAAACGGTTTTTGTTAATAACGGAGTTAGTCCCATATCGGTCAAGGCAAAAGTGGATATCATTAAGGCTGGATGATTGTTAAAGATATTTGAGAGAAAGGCAGTGATTGCCCCCATGGTTAAGCTTGCATGAAACAAACTGTCATTAACGATTGGTTTTAAATAGCTTAATAGAAGCTGCGATAATCCAATATTGTGTAATCCGTAGATGATGACATACATACTAAAGGCGAAGATTAATATATGCCACGGTATTTTTCCTGCTACGTCTTTTGGGTTTATCTTTAAATAAATCCATCTCCAAATCAATAAGATCATTGAACCACATACAGCAACCAATGAGACTGAGATGCCAATAAAGGAAGCGACGAAGAGACTAATCCTTACAAGGAAAACGAAGATCAACATAGTGATCATGAGTTTCTTTTGTTGGTCAAATAAGCTTTCTGACCCTTGTTGGAGTGGATGGTATGGGCGGTTCTTTTGCAGTGGGATTGAGTAGGAGTGGAAGCGGATTTCTGTTGGAATATCTTTTTTGAATACTAGGTATAAAAGATAGGATAAAAATAGTAATCCTAGTACTCCGGGAACAAACATCATTTCCGTTTGAAGATACAAATCCATACCAATGATTTTCAATGCAATTAGATTAACGATATTACTAACACCGATTGGGGCGCTTGAGGCAGTTGCGATTAACGCGCCGCTTAGTAGGAATGGAATCTTCTGCCGGTTCTTTAACTTCAAATTATTTAATATTAAAATCAATATCGGTGTTGTTATTAATATACTTCCATCGTTGTTAAAAAATAGAGTCATCAAAAAGCAGAGTAATAAGGTATTCCAAAACAATCGGATTCCGGACCCCTTTGAGAGCTTTAACATTAAAGCTGCTGTCCAACTAAAAAAGCCAAAACTTTCGAGTACGATCGCCATAACGATTGTTGCAATAATAGTAATTGCTGCCCCAGTGACCTTTGAACTTATGTCAAGTAAATCTCCGATCGAAACGCTTCCACTTAAAAAGACGAGGATGGCGCCTAATGCAGCAGGTATTGCTTCGTTTATATTTTTGGGACGGATAAAGATCAAGACCATTGTTAGAATAAAAGCGGAGATGGTGATAATTACCGTCGATTGATAATACATAAAAGTTATTTTACTCCCTTCACTTAAGTTTCCTTCGTAAGTTTCCGTTTATTCAATCTTGTCCTTTACTTCATAGTACGTCCTTATGCACCAGCTTGTTCTAAACGAATATCTCGTAAAGGGAGTAAATCAGCATCTAACTAGAAATATTTTCATAAATTTCTCTAGATTTTTACCTATTTTTATAGCAATAGTCGAGTGTCACTAATACTCTTTGTTGGGTTTATGTACGAATTAATGAATAAAAGGCGCAAGCGCTTGTTTCGCGATTATACTAGCCTTACGGCGTGGAGCTGGATTCAAAGAACTAGCTCTATTTATCAACAATTTTTTTAAAATATCCTATACTATAAAAAAACCGATACTGTTTAAGTATCGGTCGCTTACTTGTATTCTCAACCTTTAGGGCCTTTTTTCCCGCTACTGCCACTGCTTCCAGAACTGCTGCTGCCTGAACTGCTGCTTCCAGTGCTGCCGCAGACGCCAGAACTGCTGCTACCTGAACTGCTGCTGCCAGTGCATTCGTTACTGCCAGTACTGCCAGTGCTGCCGGTGCTGCCGGTACTGCCAGTGCTGCCGGTACTGCCAGTGCTGCCGGTGCTGCCGGTGCTGCTGGAGCTGCTGGAGCTTCCTGTACTGCTGGAGCTGCCGATGCTGCCAGTGCTGCCGGTGCTGCTGGAGCTTCCTGTACTGCTGGAGCTTCCAGAGCTTCCTGTACTGCCGCTGCTTTGTTGTCCTTTTGGACCTTTAGGACCTTTTCCGCTACTAGAACTTCCACTGCTGGAGCTGCTGCCTGAACTGCCACTGCCGGTGCTGCCACTGCCGGTGCTGCCACTACTTGTGCTGCTACTTCCAGTGCTGCTACTTCCAGTACTACTACTGCTACTGCTTGTGCTGCTACTTCCAGTGCTGCCGCTGCCGGTGCTACCACTTCCAGTACTACCGCTACTTGTGCTGCTACTTCCAGTACTACTACTGCTTGTGCTGCTACTTCCAGTGCTGCCGCTGCCGGTGCTGCCACTTCCAGTACTACCGCTACTTGTGCTGCTACTTCCAGTACTACTACTGCCTGTGCTGCTACTTCCAGTGCTGCCTGAACTGCCGCTGCCTGAACTGCCGCTGTTGCCTTGTTGTCCTTTAGGTCCTTTAGGCCCTTTAGGTCCTTTTCCGCTGCTAGAACTTCCACTGCTGCTTGAGCTTCCACTGCCGCTTGAGCTACTACTGCTGCTTGAGCTGCTACTGCTGCTTGAGCTGCTACTGCTGCTTGAGCTGCTACTGCTGCCTGTGCNNGCCTGTGCTGCTACTGCTGCTGCTGTTGTCAGAGCTACCGCTTGTGTCACTACTGGTGCTATTACTGCTGTTCGTTCCAGTAGATCCTGTACTATCTGAGGATGATTTATTGCTGCTTGCTTTTTTACCTACAGGATTGTTATCCAAAAAGCCAACTAAGCCATTTTCTTTAGCTTGCGAAAGTAAATGCTCAATATCAAGCTTTAGTACCATTTCTCCACCACTTTCCTAAACATTTTTTCTATTCTATTTCAGATTATGATGAATTCATCTATTTGACATAGACAATCATATATTTTTTTTAGTCTGATTTTTTTTTAGTTATATACACATTCGTTTGTGAGGATGCATATATCTAGAAAAAATATGACTTAGGAGAATTCAAGTGTTAAAATATGAAATTTTAATTAATCCGAAGTGGTTAAGAAAATTGGATAATGACATTTGGAATGATGAATTAGTACCAGCGATATTAAAAATAGGTGAAGATCGTATTAATATTAAAGTTGCTTATAGAGGAAACGTAATAAGGGATAAGAAAAAAAAATCCTATCGAATTGTGTTTCAAAAGCCGTTCAAGATTAATGGGGCTCATGAAATTCACCTCAATGCAGAATTTTCAGATGTATCATTAAGCAGGAATAAACTATCGCTTGATTTCTTTGATCGAATTGGCGTCATCTCTCCACACTCGCAGCATGTTCTGTTGTATATCAATGGTTATAATAAGGGTATATATTTAGAGATTGAATCCTTTGATCAATATCTCCTTAAAAAAAGAAAATTGCCGGATGGACCTATTATTTATGCAACCAATAATCGAGCAAATTTCTCTTTATTAACCAAGAAAAAAGAAATAAAAAAAAGGTTGGATCAAGGATACACAATAAAATATGGCGAAAAAGAGGATATCGATGATTTGCGTAACTTTATTGCTATGATTAATGCGCTAAATAATGAAGATTTTGCAAAGGAAATCCCAAAAGTATTGGATGTAGAGAAATACTTAAGATGGGTAGCTGGAGCGGTATGTGTTCAGAATTATGATGGATTTATCCATAATTATGCATTATATAAAAATGGTGAAACAGGACTTTATGAAATTTCACCTTGGGATTATGATGGTACCTGGGGCAGAAATCTTCATGGCAGAAAACTTGATTATGACTATGTACCATTAACTGGATATAACACACTTTCTGCAAGACTTTTCCACTTTCCGCAATTTAGAAACCTTTATAACGAAATTTTAACAAGTATTTTGGAAAACGATTTTACTCTAGATGTTCAAAAACCTATAATTGATGGCTTATTCGAAACCTTAAAACCACATATTAGTCTAGATCCGTATATAAAGACTACAGCTGATACCCTTGAGCAAGAAAAAAAGGTTTATTTTAATTTTATAAAAAAAAGAAACACTTATCTAAAGAAAGAATTAACATCATTTTTTAAGGTGAAGAGTATATGAAGTTCAATCATATACTTTTTTTTTGCCTATTTTTCCCCAAAACAGGAAAAAAAGGCTACTTTATTAGTACAACATCATACCGTGATACATATAGATGCAGTGTAAATGTTTATTTAATTTGAAGGAGGAAAAGATTTTTATGAATAGAGACATGATGAAGTCTTTGGTGGGTAAAATTGTTAAGATCGATCGAGGTGGCCCAGATTCAAGAATAGGTAAATTAATGGATGTCTATGATGACCATCTGGTCCTTCTTACAGAAGATGATGGTGTCGTATACTACTGCACACATCATATTAAAAGTGTGACGGAGAATGCAAAGGATCAGTTAGAGTTCGATATTGAGGTTCCTGAAGAATTCGAATTTAAAAAAGCTGATAGCTTTCAGGGGATGTTATCTTCCTTAATGTACCAATGGGTCAAAATTAATCGTGGAGGCCCAGAGAAATTAGAGGGTGTATTAGGAGAAGTAGCTAATGATTATGTTTCTTTAATTAATAAAGAAGAAATCGTTCGCCTCTCGATGTTCCACATTAGAAATATTAGCTACGGATTAAAAGTCGAAAAGCCTGAAGAAGATGTTGAAGGTCAACAGGAGCATCGGAATGGCTCAGGCAAACAAAAGAAAGACAAATAAAAACCATATCGCTTCTCATTAGGAGAAGCGATATAGTTATCTCCAAGGAGGACACTTAAATGGGTTTAGATAAAATCTCATCTTCGTTGGATTTATTATTAGGCTATAATGTAAATCTATATATAGGTGAAGAGATAGTTAATGGTAAACTGATTGGTGTAGAGAGAGATCACATCATCGTGGAAGACAATAATAATTATGTCTTTTATTATAGTTTTGAACAGATTCAAGCAATCACAAAAAATACGAAACTTTTTCAGAGTGAAGAAACAACAGCCAATTTTATAAGAACACAAAGTTTAACCGAGGTGTTAAACTCCTTTAAAAACAATTGGATAACCATCCTTTGTGTAAATAAACAAAAATTTAATGGCATAATGAGCCAGGTGGATGAAGATTTTGCAACACTCATTAATGGAGAAGAAAAAATCTTAATTAAATTAAGCCAAATTTCTAACATTTTAAAAGGATACGTTAATCAAGAAGGAACAAACAGTGCATCAACTAATGCTAGTTCGCAAAGTAATTCAAAAAATGAAAACAGTTCTAACCATAAATCTGATTCTTCCTCCAAAAAAAATGAAGATGCTAAGAATAAATCTGATTCTTCTTCCGATAAAAGTGATAACAAATCAAAGAATAAATCTGATTCATCATCATCATCATCATCATCATCATCATCATCATCATCATCATCCAAAAGAAGTGAAAAAAAATCTAAGAGTAAATCTGACTCATCATCATCATCATCATCATCTTCCAAAAGAAGTAAAAACAAATCTAAGAATAAATCTGATTCCTCTTCCAAGAAAACTAGTAACAAAACAAAAAATAAATCAGACGTGACCTCAAAGGAAGACAGCAGCAATTCAGTTAAATCTCCATCACTAATGGAAAAAAGTGAAATGGAGCATAAGATTGAAGCAATCGAACCTAATAACACTATGGTCTGGTCACAGCCAATTAAAATTGAATCTACTATGGTTCAATCCAAGGAGGAAATTCCTACAAATATCTTTAGGGCAAAAAAATCTCAAACAAATGAAAAGGACTCTTCAAAATCATCATTTGAAATGGGAACTAAGGATAATAAGTCTGAAGATACAAAGCGGAGCAATTTGAAAGAAAACCATCAATCAGATGGAATGAAAACAGCTAAAGAAACAGCAACTATTGTAAATACAGAAAATAATCCTGCACCACCATTTAAAGTACAACTGACTGAAGCAAGAGCAACGAAAACTCAAGAGACGGTAAATTCTGCTAAGAAAACAGAACATGAAACTACATTAAACAGCAGTCAAAATGTATGGAAACAAAAAGAACCTGAGCAAAAGGTCCTTCGATTTGCTGGTGAACCAGCAAATAATGACAGTCCAAGAACTTTCCCATTTGCGGGATGGCCAAATAGAAACAACCGGATAACTAGATTTTAAATTTATGAAATATAAATTGAAAATTGAATAGTAGTATTTGTTTACTCCCCATAATTCCCCTGTTACGATCCCCAAACCCCATACAAATATGAGGTGGGCATTTCAAAACGAAGTATCCAAGGTATCGGTTAATCGTGTTTTCAGCCCACCTCTTTTTGTAAATGGGAAAACAAAAGAAAGGATGTGAGAATATGAAGTTGAAAGATAATATCGGTAAATATATCCAATTAGAGATTTCTGGGAAGAAAATGATTAAAGGATTACTTATTGATGTAGGCAGCGATTTATGGGTTATTTTTAATGGATATGACTACCTATACATCCCAGCTATACATTGCCAAAACTGGCGTTATTTAACACAAGATGAAATTAATAACTTCGATGGAATTTCTCTTAATGACGAACCAGCACCTATTTATAATAATAACGAAGAAATCTCATTGCGAAAAACATTAACAGCCGCTAAAGGGATTTTTACAGAAATATATGTAACGAGTAACCAAGCTTTACATGGTTATATTATTAGTATTATGAATAATTATTTTGTCTTCTACTCGCCAATTTACAAAACCATGTTTATCTCATTAAACCATTTAAAATGGTTAATTCCTTACACAAATAATCAACGTCCATACGGTTTAAGTAACGCAAATCTGCCAGTGAATCCAAGTAATATTACCTTTGCAAGATCATTTGAGGTTCAAATTGAAAAGTTGACTGGGGAATTGATTGTCTTTAATATCGCGGAAAATGAAAATGTTATCGGAAAGGTAAAAGCGATTAAGGATAATTTTGTGGAATTAATTGGCGCAAAAGAAGATCCGGTCTTTATTAATCTTCAACATATTAAAACAATCCATATGACTTAATGTCTAAAATTAAGTGTTCGAGTGGGTAATTAGTGAACAAGCACCGGCTTTTTTTTCAAAAAAAAACAGAGTGTCTAGAGACACTCTCAGACTGTCGACAAATC
>NZ_NUZU01000051.1 GCF_002567005.1 Bacillus sp. AFS073361 | reverse complement strand
TCGAGTCCATTTAGGCCCACCATATATTGTTCCGCAGTAGCTCAGTGGTAGAGCTATCGGCTGTTAACCGATCGGTCGTAGGTTCGAGTCCTACCTGCGGAGCCAAACGGGGAAGTACTCAAGTGGCTGAAGAGGCGCCCCTGCTAAGGGTGTAGGTCGGGTAACCGGCGCGAGGGTTCAAATCCCTCCTTCTCCGCCATATCTTATGGCCCCTTGGTCAAGCGGTTAAGACACCTCCCTTTCACGGAGGTAACACGGGTTCGAGTCCCGTAGGGGTCATACGAAAAGACTGATAACGATTAAGTTATCAGTCTTTTTTTGTGTGTAAAATTCTTTTAAAAAATAGCCAAACAAATTTAATCTCTAGGCTGCAAACTTAAAGTGATAGACGACAGAAATAGGGGAACAAGTGCAGTTTAGGCAGCTAATCAAGGCTATTGACGACGGTAAGGGTTGGACTAAGGCCAGTTAAGGTAACCAATCAAGGCTATTGACGACGGTAATGGGGGACTAAGGCCAGTTTAGGTAGCCAATCAAGGCTATTGACGACGGTAAGGGTGGACCGAGGCCATTTTAGGTAGCCAATCAAGTCTATTGACGCCCATAATGGGAGAAAAGGCCATTTTATGCAGTCTATAATTGTTATTGTCAACTCTAATAGGAAAAAAGCAGTAAAATGTTTACCACAATTCAATCATCCTTAAAGAGAACCCGTGAAATAATCTCTCCATATTATATTTTCCCTTTTGAAAATTCTCATCTCATTCTTGTATCTTCTAACCAAATTTACCCAAATACGAGTCCCATATACTAACCTGAAAAAGGATATCTTATGATTCTAAAATTATATCTAAATAATAATTTCGATTCTAATTTCCAAAAAATACGTTGATAACGCTTACATCTAGGAGATTTAGATATATTTTGAATTAAAATTAAAATAACTTTTTGTGAAAAAAATTTAAAAAATTTTTATAATATTTTGGCGATTAATGATAGATATATTGTGGAATGATGTCGAAATGTGAAGAATGATGTGTTTTGATAGGAAAATGTATCGATTATTGTCAGAAAAGATAAAAAAGTATTATGAGAAATATTGATTAAATACACTTATAATTGGACTTTGAAATACATATTTTCATTGAGGATGAGGAGAGCCATGACAGTGAATACGTTTTTTCCGACTGACTATCAGTTGCATTTATTTCATGAAGGAAATTATTTTCAAAGTCATCAGCTTTTTGGCGCTCATATCTTTAAGAATTCCGATAAAATTTATACACGATTTTGCGTATGGGCCCCTAATGCTTCTGCAGTTAGGCTAACGGGGGATTTTAATAACTGGAATGGTAAAGGGTATGAATTGCAAAGGGTTAACGATGAAGGAGTATGGATTCTAATTGTAAACAGGGATCTAACCGGAAAGATTTATAAGTATGAAATATTCTCACAAACAGGTGAGAAGTTGCTTAAATCAGATCCATTTGCTTTTTATTCTGAATTAAGACCCAATACAGCTTCGATTGTTTATTCATTAGAAAATTATAAATGGCATGACAATCAATGGATGACTCGAAGAGGAAAAAAGCCCCTTCTTTCAGAGCCGGCCGTGATTTATGAAGTGCATCTAGGGTCTTGGAAAAAGAAAGAAAATGGGGAGTATCTAACCTATTTAGAACTGGCAGGAGAACTAATTCCATATGTATTGGAACATGGTTTTACCCATATTGAGATATTACCGCTTGTTGAGCACCCGTTGGACGCCTCTTGGGGCTATCAAGGAATTGGTTATTTCTCGGTAACGTCCAGATATGGGACACCGGATGAATTTAGAGAATTTGTTGATCAAATGCATCAACATGGGATTGGAGTCATTCTTGATTGGGTTCCTGGTCATTATTGCAAGGATGCGCATGGACTTTACCGTTTTGATGGGACGCACATTTATTCCTATTCAACCGAAAGTGATCGAGAAAATGCTGTATGGGGAACAGCAAACTTTGACCTTGGAAAAGGTGAGGTACAAAGTTTCCTTATCTCCAATGCACTATTTTGGATTGATTATTTCCATATTGATGGCTTTCGAATGGATGCAGTAGCAAATATCATATACTGGCCAAACGCCGCGAATGAAAGACGAGAGAATCCATTTGGCATTAACTTTTTGAAAAAATTAAATACTCAAGTCCATGAACATGATCCCAATTTTGTAATGATAGGGGAGGACTCAACCGAATATCCAAATGTGACAGCCCCAGTTAGTTACGGTGGACTTGGCTTTGATTATAAATGGAATATGGGCTGGATGAATGACATGTTGGAGTACATGGAAACACCACCGTTTCTTCGGTCACATGTTCACTCTAAGGTAACGTTTTCATTTTTATATGCCTTTTTAGAAAACTTTATGCTTCCGTTTTCACACGATGAAGTGGTTCATGGAAAAAAGTCATTATTAGATAAGATGCCAGGAGATTATTGGGAAAAATTTGCACAGTTAAGGCTTTTGTTAGGTTATATGTTTGCTCATCCAGGAAAAAAACTTCTGTTTATGGGCTTTGAATTAGGACAGTTTGCTGAATGGAAAGATAAAGAGCAGCTTGATTGGAACTTATTGGACTATGAAATGCATCAAAAATTAAATGCCTATGTAAAGTTCCTAACGAAAGTTTATAAACGATCTAAGGCCCTCTATGAACTTGATTGTTTGCAAGAAGGATTCCAATGGATCGATGCAAATAACAATGAACAATCTATCTTCTCATTTATAAGAAAAGGGAAAAAGGAAGATGAAACTTTAGTTGTTATTTGTAATTTTACAGGCGTTAGTTATCCTGTCTATACAATCGGTGTTCCTAAAAGTGGTGAATACCGCGAAATTTTCAATAGTGATCATGAAGAATACGGCGGGGCTGGATTAGTTAATAAAAAGACAATCATAGCTGCAGATGAGCCATACCATGGCCAGCCGCATTCGATTAATATAGCAATTCCTGCGTTTGGATTTCAAATCATCAGACCGGTTAAAAAGCGAAAGGAGAGAAAAGGTAATGGCAAAGAAAAAGTGCGTAGCCATGTTATTAGCAGGAGGAAAAGGGAGCAGACTTAACTCATTAACAAAGGATCTCGCAAAACCTGCAGTTCCGTTTGGAGGAAAGTATCGGATTATTGATTTTCCATTAAGTAATTGTGCCAATTCTAATATTGATACAGTTGGGGTGTTAACACAATATCAACCATTATTATTAAATTCTTATATTGGAATTGGAAGTGCTTGGGATCTTGATCGAAAGGATGGCGGGGTAACTGTTTTACCACCATATGCTGAATCATCAGAAGTAAAATGGTATACGGGTACGGCCAGTGCCATTTATCAAAACCTAAATTACCTCAAACAATACCAGCCTGAATATGTTCTCATTCTATCAGGTGACCATATTTACAAAATGAACTATGAGAGTATGCTGGAGTACCATATTGAAAAAAGAGCAGATGTAACCATTTCCTTAATAGAAGTTCCATGGAACGAAGCCAGCCGTTTTGGGATCATGGATACGGATGAGGATTTAAGAATTGTCGATTTTGAAGAAAAGCCGGACAATCCGAAGAATAATCTTGCTTCAATGGGTATTTATATTTTTAGCTGGAATATACTTAAAGAATATTTAGAAATGGACGAACGAAATCCTGATTCCAGTCATGATTTTGGTAAAGATGTAATCCCGATGCTTTTAGAGGAAAATAAGAAATTATTTGCTTATCCGTTTAAAGGATATTGGAAAGATGTCGGTACAGTTAAAAGCCTTTGGGAAGCTAACATGGACTTGCTAAGTGAAGATTGTGATTTAGATTTATTTGATCACGGTTGGAGAATTTATTCAGTCAATCCAAACCAGCCGCCGCAATATATTTCTTCCGATGCAATTGTAAAAGAATCACTTATTAATGAAGGGTGTACGATTGAGGGGGAAGTTAATAACTCTGTTCTCTTTCAGGGGGTGACTGTCGGAAAAGGAACGATTATTAAAGAGTCTGTTATCATGCCTGATGCGATCATTGGCAGTAATTGTTTGATTGAGAAAGCGATTGTTCAAGAAGATGTAAAGGTTCCAGATGGAACCGTTATTCGCTCTTTTGATGATGAGATTATTTTGGTTACTAATGAAATGTTAAGCGGGCTATACCCTGCTTTTTAATAAAATTCAGGAGGGACTTTGATTGAAAAGAAAGCTTTTAGGTGTAATTGACGCCACAACATATCATGACGATTTAGAGGATTTATTAACGCATCGCTCACTCGCTGCCCTGCCATTTGCGGGCCGTTACCGGATTATTGATTTTGTACTGTCGAATATGGTGAATTCAGGTATTCGTAGTGTAGCAATATTTCCAAAAATGCAGTACCGTTCGCTTATGGATCATTTGGGTTCCGGTAAGAATTGGGACTTAAACAGAAAACGGGATGGTCTTTTCTTTTTCCCTTCACCAATTGTTGATTTTGATGGAAATAAAATCGGTTCGTTTGAAAATTTTGCAGCGAATTTAGACTTTTTTTATCGCAGTACACAAGAGTACGCCATCATTTCTAATTGTTATACCGTGTTCAACATGAACTTTAGACCAATCCTAGATTGGCATAGTCGTTCTGGCTGTGACATCACGGAAATCCATCATAAAGATGGAGGTTCAATGGAAATGTACTTAATTAAAACATCCCTGCTAATTAAGTTAATTGAAACACGAAATGAAACAGGGTATACATGTATGAAGGACGTGGTTAATGACCTTCAGAATCTTTACTCTGTTTGTCACTATGAATATGACGGTTATGCCGTGATGATAGATTCAATTGAAAACTATTTTTCTACTAGTATGAATTTATTGCAGTCTGAGGTTTGGCAACAGTTATTTCCAAAAGATCAGCCAATCTTTACTAAAGTTAAGGATGAACCACCAACGAAGCATGTAAAGGGGTCTGAAGTAAAAAATTCAATGATTGCCAATGGCTGTGTAATCAATGGTTTGGTAGAAAATAGTATTATTTCTCGAGGAGTAAAGATTGGCAAAGGTGCAGTTATTAAGAACTGCATCATCATGCAGAAGTGCCAAATTGAAGAGAACTGTTATCTTGATTCCGTAATTTTAGACAAAGACGTTAAAGTAGAGGCCGGAACCCATTTGTCCGGCACAATGCAATCACCATTTGTAATTCGTAAAGGGACCAAACAAGGAGCGTTGATGAACTCGTGAAAGTATTATTTGCAGTTTCGGAATGTGGACCATTTGCAAAATCGGGAGGATTGGCCGATGTTGCAGGTTCCCTTCCAAAAGAATTAAAGAGCTTGGGAACTGATGTTAGAGTCATTCTGCCAAAGTATGGAACCATTGCAGAGGAATTTAAGAGTGAAATGAAACAGGTGAAAGAGTTCACCGTTTCTGTAGGTTGGAGAAATCAATATTGCGGTATAGAGGAGCTTACCTATCAAGGAGTTACCTTCTATTTTGTTGATAATGAGTATTATTTCAAACGGGAAGGTTTATATGGATATTTCGATGATGGGGAAAGATTTGCTTATTTTAATCGAGCAATTTTAGAAGCAATAGAGGAACTTAAATTTTATCCCGATGTTCTTCATTGCCATGATTGGCATACGGCAATGATTCCATACCTTTTACGGACAGAATATAATAAACGAAAAGGATACGGTCACATTCGAACGGTGTTTACCATTCATAACCTGCAATTCCAAGGGATATTTCCGAGAGAGGTATTAGGAGATTTGTTAGGAATGGATTATAATTCTTTCCATTCCGGTCACTTAGAGTTTTTCGGAAATATTAATTATATGAAGGGTGCACTTGTTGCAGCGGACAAAATTACGACCGTTAGCCCAACCTATAAAGAGGAAATTCAAACTCCCGCCTATGGTGAAAAATTAGATGGATTATTAAGAGCAAGAAAAGAGGACTTGATCGGGATTCTAAACGGAATTGATGAAGATTTTTATAATCCTGCAAAAGATCCATTAATTTATCAAACCTATACGGTTAATCATCATCAGAAAAAGGCAGTAAATAAAAGTGAGATTCAAAATCACTTTGGTTTGCCACAGTCGTCACGTACACCTTTGTTAGTGATGATTACAAGACTCACAAAGCAAAAAGGCCTTGATTTAGTTAAGTGTGTTCTTCGTGAAATTTTGCAGGAGGACCTTCAGGTAATTGTATTGGGTACAGGGGATTATGAATATGAAGAACATCTAAGACAAGCGGCTCGGATTTATCCCGAAAAGTTAAGAGTTCATACTGGATTTAATGAAGGGCTGGCCCATAAACTTTATGCAGCAGCGGATTTGTTTTTAATGCCGTCGCAATTCGAACCTTGCGGGCTTGGACAATTGATTGCAATGAAATATGGTGCTATCCCGATTGTTAGGGAAACAGGCGGTTTAAATGATACAATAAACTCTTGGAACGAATTTACAGGAAAAGGAAACGGATTTTCCTTCTCGAATTTTAATGCCCACGATATGCTCTATACGATTAAACGCGCTCTAAATGTTTACCATGATTCAAAATCGTGGAGCTCCATTGTAAAACAAGCAATGGAAATGGATTATAGCTGGGCACAGTCAGCATATAGCTATAATCAATTATATTCTGAGATCGTTGCAAGGAGTGAAACACATGTTTTCTAGTACGGTCGAATTTAAAGAAACCTTTCTAAAAAGGATTGAGATGGTATGTGGAAAGAGTTTCTCAGATAGCTCAGCCAGAGACCATTATCAAACCCTTGGGACCATGATAAGTGAATTTGTTAGTGGTGATTGGATAACTACAAACGAAAAACATCTGGCTTCCAAGGGAAAGCAGGTTTATTATCTCTCCATTGAATATTTATTGGGGAAATTACTTAGACAAAATCTGATCAATCTCGGTGTGGAAGAAACCGTGCAGGTTGGATTGAAGGAATTAGGTATAGATTTAGGTGAGTTAGAGGAATTTGAGGCAGATGCAGGCTTAGGAAATGGCGGCTTAGGAAGATTAGCCGCCTGTTTTCTAGACTCATTAGCCTCACTAAGTCTACCTGGCCATGGTCATGGAATTCGTTATAAACATGGTTTATTTGAACAAAAGATTGTTGATGGGTATCAAGTTGAATTACCGGAACAATGGCTAAAGAATGGGAATGTATGGGAAATACGCAAAACCGATAGTTCTATTAAAATTCCCTTTTGGGGGAAGGTAGAGGCGAAGATGGAAAACGGCCGGCTTGTTTTTCATCATCTAAATGCAGAAACGGTTACGGCCGTGCCTCACGATATGCCTGTTATTGGGTATCAGTCAAAAACAATTAATACATTAAGACTCTGGAATGCCGAACCATCCCAATTTTCCTTACATAAGGATATCTTAAAATATAAGCGGGAAACGGAAATGATCTCTGAGTTCCTATATCCTGATGATACCCATGATGAAGGAAAGATTTTACGTTTGAAACAACAATACTTTTTAGTATCCGCCAGTATCCAATCTATTTTAAAGAGTTATCGGAAGCAACACAGCAGTTTGAACCTACTTCATGAACACATCTGTATTCATATCAACGATACCCACCCTGTTTTAGCTATTCCAGAACTAATGAGAATTCTGCTTGATGAAGAAGGATATGATTGGGAACAGGCATGGGATATTACCAAACAAACAATTTCCTACACGAATCATACGACATTGTCTGAGGCTTTAGAGAAGTGGCCGATACATATTTTCCAACCGCTGCTGCCAAGGATTTATATGATTGTAGAAGAAATCAATGAAAGGTTTTGCCATGAGTTATGGGAACAATCTCCAGGGGACTGGGACCGGATTAAGGGACTCGCCATTATTGCAGACAATTATGTGAAAATGGCTCATTTAGCCATTGTCGGAAGTTTTAGTGTTAATGGTGTGGCACAGCTGCATACCGAAATTTTAAAGAAACGTGAGATGAATCAATTTTATCAATTGTTTCCTAAGAAATTTAACAATAAAACAAATGGAATTGCTTATCGGCGCTGGCTGTTAAAAGCAAATCCAAAATTATCTTCATTCATTACAGAATCCATCGGTTCCGACTGGACCTATCAAGCAACAGAACTTTCCCAACTGCTTAAATATGAAAATGATTCCTCGTTCTTGGATCAACTCTTAAAAATAAAAAATGAAAACAAACAAACACTTGCGAAAGTTATTCTTGAAAAGACGGGAACTACGGTGGATACTGGTGCTATTTTTGATGTACAAGTAAAGCGTCTGCATGCTTATAAACGGCAGCTTTTAAATGTTTTACATATCATGCATCTGTATAACCGACTCAAGGAAGATTCAAGCTACCCTGTTGTCCCTAGAGTATTTATTTTTGGTGCCAAAGCATCGCCAGGCTATTATTATGCCAAGAAGATCATCAAATTAATAAATTCTGTAGCGGAAAAGGTAAACAATGACCCTGTAATTGGCGATAAAATGAAAGTGATCTTTTTGGAAAACTATCGAGTGTCACTTGCGGAAAAAATCTTTCCTGCAGCAGATGTCAGTGAACAAATCTCTACGGCTAGTAAAGAAGCTTCTGGAACAGGAAATATGAAATTTATGATTAATGGTGCATTAACGGTAGGTACTTTAGATGGTGCCAATATCGAAATTCGTGAATTGGTGGGTAATGACAATATCTTCACGTTTGGATTAACGGCTGATGAGGTTCTACACTACTACCAGTTCGGCGGTTATCAATCCGATGAATATTACCACCATGATAGTCGGATTCGCCAAGCAGTAGATCAACTAGTTAATGGATTTTTCCCTGGGGCCTATAATGAATTTGAACCGATATTTGATTCGCTCCTCCAGGAAAATGATCAATATTTTGTCTTAAAGGATTTTGCATCCTATGCGGACATACAACGTTCAATTGGTGAAACATTTACTAATCGATTACGTTGGCAGCAAATGAGCTTAAGAAATATCGCCCAAGCTGGTTACTTCTCAAGCGATCGTACCATTAAGGAATACGCAGATGATATATGGGGGATTAAGCCTCTGCATTAAAAAAAGCTTCTGCCATCGCAGAAGCTTTTTTCTTATAGATAGTGTCCAATGAATATTCCAATCGCTAATAAAAACCCAAATATGGTATTTGTTTGTGCGGTTGCTTTCATGGCTGGTGCCATTTTAATTGGAATCGTGTTTTCAATAAAGCCTTTAGTTGCTTTAATTGCCTTTGGAGCGCTAAGGATCACAAGTGCTGTCCAAACTGGCAAAACACCGAAAATAATCAGACCTAAGACCCAAAGAAAGGAAAAAGTGAACATCCCTGTTAATAAGTAAATGGCACGTTTCTTTCCTAATAGAATGGCCACTGTTTTACGTCCGTTTTCTTTGTCTCCATCCAGGTCACGAATGTTATTTGATAACATAATCATCCCAACTAATATCATACTTGGAACTGAGACGAGAATGCTCGTGGTGCTGACTGTTCCCGTTTGAATAAAGAAGGAGATTAAAATAATTAACATCCCCATAAAGAAACCTGAAAGAATTTCACCAAATGGTGTATAAGCAATTGGGAACGGACCTCCAGTATAAAAATACCCCACAGCCATACAAATCAGCCCCACAGCCGCTAACCACCAGCTGCTGTTGGCGCAAATATAGATCCCTAATAATAGGGCAATTCCATAAAAGACAAAAGCAAGGTTTAGGACTGTTCTTGGCTTGATTCCATCACGAACAATTGTCCCGCCAATCCCTACGGATTGAGCTGTATCCAGCCCGCGTTTGAAATCGAAATATTCATTAAACATATTGGTTGCAGCTTGAATCAATAAACTCGCAATAAGCATGGCAAAAAATAGCCCAAAATGAATGTTCCCATGTTTAAGGGATAGGGCTGTACCAAGCAGAACTGGTACAAATGCAGCAGTTAATGTATGGGGACGGGTCATTTGCCACCATACTTGAAAGCCGCGGTTTGATTCAACTGCAGGTTCAGAACTCTTCTGTATTGTTGGTTGCATTTTCTTCTCTCCCTTTTTAAGTTTCTTTCTCTATATAAAAGGTTAGGTTCAATGTTAAATGGGCCATGCCCAAAACTAAGTGTATGTAATTCAAGGATTAGTGTCAATTAATTTTTCCTATCAAATTTAGAAGATTATACCTGTTTGATTATTATTGAATGGTTGGTGGGAAAATGATAAAAATGAAAAATTCAATGAGAGAGCGGATTTTATCAATAAGGTGAAATCTTAAGATATAATAGGGAATGAAGCAGGATTGTTAGTGACAAGTAATACTGACTTCTTTACAATGTAGGTAGTATGCTAAAAATTGCATTAATATGAATGGATAACAGTCATTTCGGCTGTTTTGGAGGGATTTGTTTGATTACCATTCAAGAGTTGGAAATAATGGAACGAGGTCTTTTGGCTGTCAAACGCGCAAAAGAACTAGGCCGGCCCATTTTAATTAGTGAAGTTCATAAAATGGACACGATAAACCCACTATCATTTTTTAATATAGGAAAAGAACAATTTCGCGGTGAACGCTTCTTTTGGAAGGACCCAGAAGATGAAACCGTACTTATTGGACTCGGGATTTCTAAACAGATTCAGTCGGATCAGGATTCTGACCGCTTTTTTCATGTTGAAGAGGAATGGGAGAAATTTTTAAGGGACTGCCTTATTTTCAATCCATATACTGAAATGGGGATAGGTCCAGTCATGTTCGGCGGCTTTTCGTTTGACCCCTGCAAAGAAAAAACCGTCCTTTGGTCGAAATACGCCAATTCTTTGTTCCATCTGCCGAAATATTTATTGAGTATCATTGATGGTCAAACGTTCTTAACAACTAATACGGTTTGTACTCCTCATGAGGATCCTTACTTATTTAAAAAAGTAAGCGAAGAGAGAAATGAAATTTTAAATGCTCTCTATCAAAGTGAACCCAAAAAGTCGGTTGCTGCACTTTTAGATATGAAAGAGATTGGACCTGAAAGGTGGAAGAAAACTGTTGATGGAGTTGTGAAGGAATTAACAGATGGTCCCCTAAAAAAGGTTGTGCTTGCTCGCGAATTGAGGCTTGTGTTTGACGATCAAGTTATGGCAGAGAATGTCCTAAATAATTTGTATATGCAGCAGCATGAAAGCTTTATATTTGCGTTTGAATCAAATGGAGATTGTTTTATTGGTGCATCGCCAGAAAGACTCGTGAAAAAGCAAGGAAATGAAGTGTATTCCACCTGTCTTGCTGGCTCCATCTCACGTGGCAAAACAGAAGAGGAAGACCTAAAATTGGGTCAGATGTTATTAAATGACCAAAAAAACCTAAAAGAGCATGGTTTTGTTGTGGAAATGATAAAAGAGGCTCTGGAGGAATCATGCGAAGAAATTATTCTGCCTGAAAAACCACAGTTAATGAAGATAAGAGATATTCAGCACCTCTATACCCCAGTGGTCGGAAAATGTCATAAGGATGCTTCATTAATGTTATTGGTGGAAAGACTGCATCCCACACCTGCGCTGGGCGGACTTCCGAAGGAGGAAGCAGTTGTTAAGATTAGAGAAGTAGAAGAGCTGGATCGTGGCTTCTACGCCGCTCCATTAGGCTGGATGGATTACAGGAAAAATGGTGAATTTGCTGTTTCCATTCGCTCTGGACTTATTCAGGGGGAAGAAGTTTCGTTATTCGCAGGATGCGGAGTAGTAGCAGATTCTGAATCAGAAAGTGAATATTTGGAGACGAGTTTGAAATTTAAACCTATGCTCCGAGCCCTTGGAGGAAATTGATATGCAGCATCAAGAATCATTAACAGCCTATATAGCAGCTATTGTTTCAGAACTTATTTTCACGGGAGTAACTGATGTGGTTGTAAGCCCAGGTTCACGGTCTACTCCAATGGCGATGATTATGGCAGAGCATCCAGAACTTAATGTTCATATACATGTAGATGAACGCTCAGCTGCTTTTTTTGCCTTAGGAATAGCCAAGTCTTTAAATAAGCCAGTTGCAATCCTCTGTACGTCAGGTACGGCTGCCGCGAATTATTTCCCTGCGATTGTGGAAGCGCGTTATGCACGAGTGCCTTTGATTGTGTTAACGGCAGATCGGCCGCATGAACTCAGAGAAGTAGGTGCTCCACAAGCAATCGATCAAATCCATTTATATGGGAAACATGTAAAATGGTTCTCCGAAATGGCTTTACCTGAAAAAAGTGATGAAATCATTCGTTATGCGCGTACGATTTGTGCGCGAGCGGTAGCGATTGCGAAAAGTGCCCCTTCTGGTCCTGTTCATTTGAATTTTCCTTTTAGGGAACCATTAGTACCCAAGCTGGATGATGCCCTCTTCCAGCTTCGTGAACGTCCAAACGGTTATGTGAAAGTCCATACAGGTGATTTGACAATCGCGGAGGAACAATTTAGAGAAATTGCCGAAAAACTGTCAAAAACAACAAGAGGAATTATTGTTTGTGGAAATATTGTCGATGATATTTTTCCTGAGGCTGTAACACGGCTAGCTGAAAAACTAAACTTCCCAATAATTGCTGACCCCTTGTCACAGTTAAGAAGCGGGAAACATAGCTTTGAAAATATCATTGAAGCCTATGATACCTTTTTAAGAAACGATGATGCAAAAGTCTACTTAAAGCCGGATGTTATTCTTAGATTTGGAGCAATGCCCATTTCAAAAGCATTAACAATTTTTATAAAAGAAAATGGAAACGCAGAACAATATGTGATTGATGGCGGCAGCGGCTGGCGTGATCCAGCATCGTTATCAACAAATATGATTTTCTGTAATGAATCGTTATTCTGCGAGAAAATAGAAAAATATACAGTAGAGAAATCCTCTTCCGATTTTCTAACAGCTTGGAAAAGGGTTAACCAACTATCAAAAGATACGATGATATCGCTTAGCGATATATCGGATTTAAGTGAAGGCAGGCTGTTCTATCAATTAGCTGAAATGCTTCCTGAAGGAGCTGCACTATTTGTAGGTAATAGTATGCCAATCCGCGACTTAGATAGCTTTTTTCTTAACAATCATAAACAAATTAAAGTAATGGCAAATAGGGGGGCAAATGGAATTGACGGTACCGTTTCTACTGCCTTGGGTGCCGCATTAAACTCCTCATCCTTGTACCTTGTCCTAGGTGATTTAACCTTTTTCCATGACTTGAATGGGCTGATTGCAGCAAAACTGTACAATATAAATATTAATATTATTCTAATCAACAATAATGGCGGCGGAATCTTCTCCTTCCTCCCGCAATCTGAGCATCCGAAAAACTTTGAACTTTTGTTCGGCACTCCGATCGGAATTGATTTTGAGCATGCTGTTAAAATGTTTAATGGTAATTACATAAAGATTGAGGATTGGGACCATTTTGGAGTAGAAATAAGGAAATCCATCCATTCGACAGGGATAAATGTATATGAAATAGTTACCAACAGAGAGAGGAATCGTGACGAACACCGCGAATTTTGGGGCAATGTTTCCCAGGAAATATCAAACTTTGTCAAAGGTGAACAATAAATGTATATCGTTATCGATGGGAATCGTCACTATGTCGAAGTTTGCGGTAACGGCGGCCTTGGCCAGGTTCCACTTGTTTTGCTGCACGGCTTTACGGGAGACTCTACCACATGGGCTCCATTTCATGAATGCTGGGGAAAGTCGACAATGCTCATTATCCCTGATATTATTGGGCACGGAAAAACAGAGTCTCCCCAGGAGCTTAGCCGATATCAAATGGATGCCGCTGCTTCTGATTTAAACACGATCCTTGATCATATGGGGATTGAGCAAGTAGATCTACTTGGTTATTCCATGGGTGGAAGACTTGCATTAACCTTCGCCCTTTTGTACCCAGGGCGTGTTCGAAAATTAATACTTGAGAGTGCATCACCGGGCTTAGCGACGGAGGACGAAAAACAACATCGCCGTATGAAAGATGCCGAACTTGCTAACTTTATTAAGGAACAGGGAATCATTGCATTTGTGGATTATTGGGAAGAGATTCCCCTTTTTGTCACCATGAAGGGCCTCCCGCGGGAAACTCAAGAAGAGATTAGGAAACAGCGTTTGAAAAATTTGCCCAATGGCCTAGCCAACAGTTTAGTTGGGATGGGAACAGGGGCCCAATCATCCTGGTGGGGCAAGTTAAATGAACTCACTTGTGAAGTGTTGCTTTTAACAGGGGCGGAGGATCATAAGTTCTGTTTAATTGCCAGTCATATGATGGAGGAGCTAAAAAATAGTTCTTGGGTAGTGATTGAAGATAGCGGGCATGCAATTCATGTGGAAGAACCTGAAAAGTTTGGTACAATAGTAAGTGACTTTTTGTCGAATGAAAATAAATAAAGGAGGAGATTATTTTGACAGTAGAATGGATTGCAGGACGCAAATATGAAGAAATTTTATATGAAACATTCAATGGCATTGCCAAAATTACCATTAACCGTCCACATGTACATAATGCATTTACACCGAGAACAGTTTCTGAATTAATTGACGCATTTGCCTATGCGCGTGATGATGCAAGTATTGGGGTTATTGTCTTAACAGGTGCTGGAGATAAAGCATTTTGTTCAGGTGGAGACCAAAGTGTACGCGGCCATGGAGGATATGTTGGGGAAGATCAGATTCCTCGTCTAAATGTTCTTGACCTACAGCGTCTAATCCGTGTGATTCCAAAACCTGTAATTGCAATGGTAAAAGGATATGCGATTGGCGGAGGACATGTTCTTCACGTTGTTTGTGACCTAACGATTGCTGCTGATAATGCTGTGTTTGGACAAACTGGACCAAAGGTTGGAAGTTTTGATGCTGGCTATGGCTCTGGTTACCTTGCTAGAATCATTGGTCATAAAAAAGCACGCGAAATTTGGTATTTATGCCGTCAATATAATGCCCAAGAAGCACTTGATATGGGCTTGGTTAATACCGTTGTCCCACTTGAGAAAGTAGAAGAAGAAACAATTCAATGGTGTAATGAAATTCTTGAGAAAAGTCCAACAGCCCTGCGCTTCTTAAAAGCAGCTATGAATGCAGATACAGACGGCTTGGCTGGTCTACAACAATTTGCTGGGGATGCAACCTTGCTTTACTACACAACTGATGAAGCGAAAGAAGGGCGCGATTCCTTTAAAGAAAAACGTAAGCCTGACTTTGGGAAATTCCCGCGTTTTCCTTGATCGTTAGTTTACAACAGCTTGATGGATGATTCCATCAGGCTGTTTTTCGTAGGAAAGTAAGTAAAGGCACTAGTTAGTCAGATGAAGAAAGGTGAACCGTTATGCAGAACGAAATGATGCCTAATTTTTTGAAGAAAAGAGCGTTTCTAACCCCTGCACGAACTGCTATCTATTTCCAGGAAGAAGTGGTAACCTTTAAAGAACTTTATCAACGTTCTTATCAGGCCGCTGGGAAACTACAAGGATTAGGTGTTCAAAAAGACCACTATGTTGGTCTATTATTAAAAAACAATATTGATACAGTTGTCATATTATTTGCCCTTCAGTTATTAGGAGTTAGATCCGTGATACTGAATAACCGCCTCTCTCCATCGGAACTTTCCTGGCAGCTTAACGATTCAAAGGCGGTATCATTAATTCTTGATAATTCTTTTTTTGAAACAAAAACTTTCATAAATAACCAAATCCCTGCGCTGAAAACCATAACAATAGACGAGATATTTTCAAGCGCCACACACGAGCCGACTATTCTTGAAGAGATATCGCTTGCCGATATATGTACCATTATGTATACATCAGGGACCACAGGTAATCCCAAAGGGGTCATCCAAACCTATGGTAATCACTGGTGGAGTTCGGTGGGTTCAGCCTTAAATTTAGGCTTTATCGATGGCGATTGCTGGCTCTGTAATGTTCCACTATTTCATATTAGCGGATTTTCCATTTTAATGCGCAGTGTCATTTATGGCATGCCAATAGTCCTTCATGACCATTTTGATGTGGAAAGGACAATTGCTGATATCAATGACAAGAGTGTGACGATTATGTCTGTTGTTGGAACCACGTTGACAAGAATCGTTGAAGCTCTTCAAGAACGCCGCCTTCCCAAACAATTCCGCTGTATGCTTCTTGGAGGGGGACCCGCACCATTCCCATTACTTCAAGCATGTGTTGAAAAAGAGATCCCGGTATTCCAAACTTATGGCATGACTGAATCTTCTTCACAAATTGTTACCCTTGCACCAGAATACAGTTTGACTAGGTTGGGTTCGGCGGGGAAGCCATTGTTTCCATCACAAATTCAAATTATAACTGAGGATGGAAATACGGCTCTACCGGGTATTCCTGGTGAAATTGTCATTAAAGGTCCCAATGTTACTCCAGGCTATTTATTTCGTCCGGATGTTACAAAAGAGAAGCTTAGGAATGGTTGGTTTCATTCCGGTGATATTGGCTACCTAGACGATGAAGGATTCCTATTTGTTCTCGACCGGCGTTCAGACTTAATCATTTCAGGGGGAGAAAATATTTATCCCGCAGAAATTGAAGCTGCATTACTGTCACACCCTAATGTGAGCGAGGCAGGTGTGACACATACAGAGGATGCGAAGTGGGGACAGATACCGGTAGCATTTATTGTGACAAGAAGTGGAGCGGACCTTTCTGGTGAGGAACTTAAACAATTTTGCCAACAGAAATTGGCCAAATATAAAGTGCCAAAAGCATTTTATTTTACGAAGGTACTGCCGAGAAATGCCTCCAAGAAACTACTTCGCAGGGAGCTCCGTGAATGGGTGAAGGAGGGCTTACCCGTTGATTAAGATAACCTCCATCGAAATAAATGTCATTGAAATGCCGTTAAAAGATCCGTTTCTGACCCATTTAGGCGCAGTAAAGGTTCGTGAAGGGATAATCATTAAAATAACCAATTCAGATGGTGTTTCAGGCTTTGGTGAAGGTGTTGCTTTTTCGACTCCCTGGTATACGGAAGAAACAGTTAAAACATCTTTACATATGTTAACTGATTTTCTAGTTCCACTTCTTCAAAAGAATCCAATCGACCATCCGGCGCAATCATCTCAGCTTTTTAGTTCATTACGAAGGAACAATATGGCAAAAGCTGCGTTAGAAACTGCTTTATGGGATTTATATGCTAAGAGTACTTCGCAGCCATTGTCAAAAACCCTTGGAGGTACCCGTTCGGTTGTGGCTTCTGGTGTCGTGGTGGCGACAGATTCTACTACAAAGGCGCTCCGACAGATTGAGCAATATCTTCAGGAAGGGTATCAGCGCATTAAAGTAAAAATTAATCCAAAACTAGACTATTCTTTCCTATCTGACATTCGCCGTGAGTATCCTGACTTGGCAATCATGGCAGATGCGAACTCTGCCTACACATTAGCTGATATGGATCGAATTAAAGCACTCGATGACTTCAATTTAATGATGATTGAGCAGCCCCTAAGCAATGATGATATCTTGGAACACGCGTTGCTTCAAAAGGAAATCAAAACACCGATTTGCTTAGATGAAAGTATTTGCAGTTTTGAAGATGCCCGAAAAGCAATTGAGTTCGGAAGTTGCAAAGTGATAAATATTAAAGTGGGCAGGGTGGGTGGTTTGAATGAAGCGAAACGTATTCATGACTATTGTTTTGAAAAGGGAATACCCGTCTGGTGCGGGGGAATGATTGAATTCGGTATATCACGGGCCCATAATATTTCACTTGCCTCCTTGCCAGGCTTTTCAATCCCAGGGGATATTTCTGCATCTAATCGCTTTTGGGAAGAGGACATCATAACTCCTGAAGTTAACGTTCAAAACGGTTCTGTAGCCGTACCATCGAGTCCTGGGATCGGTTTTGAGATTAACGAAAAACGACTTCAGCAAGTCTTGCAATGGAAGGATATCATTACTTTTTAGTGATGAAGGATGTTAATAAAAAATGAACCAGTTAAAGACCTGGTTCATTTCAGATTGTAGACAAAAGGCATTCGATGGACTTAATCAAATGCCTTTTTATAAGGTCATTAATGATTTTATAACACTGTTGATTGGAGTGGAAGGCGGCGAAGACTCCTGCGGGAGTACGGG
>NZ_NUZU01000050.1 GCF_002567005.1 Bacillus sp. AFS073361 | reverse complement strand
AAGAATGAAAATGTATTGAATCCGTCCATACTGCTTCTATGGCTGGGAGAGGAAGGTCGATCAACTATGGTGCCTTAGAGCCCATCCGTTAGTCTGACTCCAACGACCACGGTGCACCACAAACTGTCGCTCCCTTTCGGGAAGCACTCATGGTAGATTAATCCTAATTCTGATTGTTGCACCAGCCTCCAATTTTCAAGCCTAGAAAGGAAGATTTCAGTGGATGTTATCATTGAAAGAGCATGTGGATTAGATGTCCATAAGGACAATATCACTGCTTGTATTATGACTTCACAAGGAAAGGAGATTCAAACATTTTCTAATAAAACGGTTTTTCTATTAAAGTTATTGGACTGGATTAAGGAGAATAATTGTACTCACGTAGCTATGGAAAGTACGAGTGTTTATTGGAAACCTATTGTTAATTTATTAGAGTCCGAAGGAATAGAGTTTTTAGTTGTAAATGCTCAACACATGAAGGCACTTCCGGGACGCAAAACGGATGTTAAAGATGCCGAATGGATAGCCCAACTTCTTCGTCATGGACTACTGAAAGCAAGTTTCATTCCGGATCGGAATCAACGAGAACTGCGGGAACTTGTTCGCTATCGCCGGAGTATCATTGAAGAACGCGCCAGACAACATAATAGGATTCAAAAGGTTTTAGAAGGAGCCAACATTAAACTAGGTTCTGTTGTATCTGATATTATGGGTGTTTCATCGAAAGATATGCTTCGAGCAATCGCAGATGGTGAAGAAGATCCTGAAAAACTAGCAAACTTCGCTCGTCGTACAATGAAAAAGAAAAAAGAAGAACTTGAATTGGCACTTCAGGGCTATGTAAACCCACACCAACGCTTAATGTTAAAAACGATTTTAACTCACATTGATTTTCTAACTGAGCAAATTGAAATGTTAGACCAAGAGATAGCGCAAAGAGTAAGCACATATCAAGAAGATATAGAACGACTCGATTCCATTCCTGGTATCGCCACAAGAATGGCTGAACAAATCTTAGCTGAAATTGGTACGGATGTTGGAAACCAATTCCCGACTGCCGCACATTTGTGTTCATGGGCAGCCTTGGTCCCTGGACACAATGAAAGCGCAGGAAAAAGAAAATCTAGCAGATCAAAAAAGGGAAATAAGTATTTAAGATCCGCATTAACAGAAGCAGCCAAATCAGTAAGAGGTTCAAAAAACTATCTCGGTGCACTGTATAGACGCACAGCTGGACGAAAGGGAAAGAAAAAGGCAGCAATTGTAGTCGCCCATGCGATGTTGCGAATCGCATATTACCTTCTAACCCGAAAAGAAATGTACGTTGACTTAGGCGAAGATTATTTTGATAAGCAAAGACAAGTATCTATTGTACGGCATTCGGTTCG
>NZ_NUZU01000049.1 GCF_002567005.1 Bacillus sp. AFS073361 | reverse complement strand
GTAAGCCCGAATTATAAAAAAATAAGCGTACCTTCCTGTACGCAGCACAAAGAGCCGTAAATTCAAATTTTTTTAATCGAATTACGGCTAATTTCATTTATTTACTAGATTCTTCCTGGATCAATTTTGACCAGGGCATGTACTGATCTAGAATTTCAGGGTTCTGATGGATTCCCAGATTTGGTAGATCCGTCAGAAGTTTCTTTAAGTATTCGTAGAAATCAACGCCATTACTTTTGGCAGTTTCTGCAATACTCAAACATATGGCATTCGCTTTTGCTCCGGCTTCACTCACACTAAATAGCCAATTCTTTCTTCCTAAAACGTTGGGACGGATGGCGTTTTCTGCAGGATTATTATCAATTTCAATACGTCCATCATTCAGGAATGCTTTGAGGCCATTTGCCCTGTTTAATGTGTATTCAGCTGCTTTCGCTAACGCATTTTTACCGTAGAATGGTGACTTTTCAACCCATTCAAAGAATTTATCTACTATTGGCTTTGAGTATTTTTGACGTTTTTTTCTTCGCTTACTCGGAGACAAATGTTTAAATTTCCTTTCGAGTCGATATAAATCGTCACAATAGCTCACACCAATTTGCCCATTCTTACTATCCGCTTTAAGCCAATAACGACGAACATGCGCCCAACAATTTGCGAAGGTAACGCCTTCTAATTTACCATAGGCGGAATAACCATCACAAATAATCGTTCCAGAAAAGCCTTCAATAAAACTTTCAAGGACAGATCGAGCCCGTGATAATGCGCTATGAAAGATAGTCATTGGTGGACCTTGGCATGGCACACTTCGAGCCACCCAATTGTAGGCGTTGGTTTGACCAGATTTCCCATCAGATCGGTAGAGGATTTGCCCATATGTTTCATCGACATGTAAAAGCGATTTATTCATCATCAAATCTTTCATCCGTAGATAAATAGGCAATAGCCAATCGTGTGATGCACGGATGACCCAATTCGAAAGATTTTTATCATTGGTACTCAGGCCATAACGATCCCATTCCTTAACCTGGCGATAAAGGGGTAAGTATTGTACAAATTTATCATAGATGACTTTGGCAAGTACGCTAGGACTTGCGATGCTGCGTTGAATAGGAGGCTGTTGTGCTTTACCACGTTTAATTTGCGCCTTTTGAGCTGCATCGCCTTTGCAACTTTTACATTCATACGCGTGTTCAATGTGTTGAATTTTCTTCATTTTTGCTGGAATAAATTCTGCTTCTTCACGTACGATTGTACTGCCAATTTCAATCATTTGTCCTTGGCAACAGTCACATTGCGTATTTTCCGGATGATAGTGGAATGCTTCTACTTCTATATCATCACGTAATGAATCATTTCGCTTTTTCTTTTTAATAGTTCGAACAACAGTATAAGAAATTGTCTGTTGGCTTTGTTCTTCTGTGTGCTCAGATTCGCTAAAAGAAGGGTCATCATCAAATAATGAAGACTGCCCATCTGGTGTGTTATATTTTGATTTCTCAGTTTTTGATCCATATAAAAGCTTAGTTAAATGACGCACTTGATCGGTTAACGCTTCGATCTGTTTCGATAATTCTTTATTTTGTTGATTCGAATGAGTCAATTGCTCTTCGAGCAGCCGAATTAATTTTTCGTATTGATTTTCATTTGTAGAAGAAGCGTTCGCCACATCATTCACCACTTTTCGTTCGGTCTAGTTCTTATTATTATAACTAGTTCGAACGGAGGAATAAAGATAAAATTAGTGGCCTTACGAATTTAAAACTCGCCTTTTGATGATGGTTGAATCGCCTTTGGCTGTTGGATCGATAACCCTTCAAGGAGCCAGCGTAACTCCTGTTGTGAAAGATTGCGTACTTCCTTTTCATCTTTGGGCCATTGGAGTTTGCCGTTATCCAAACGTTTATAGAGCATGGCGAATCCATCGCCGTCGAAATACAAACATTTATAACGATCCTTACTCCATCCTGCAAATAAGAAAATGGAATCACCATATGGATCCAATTCAAAGGAATCTTGAATCAGTGTGGCTAATCCATCAATGCCTTTTCTCATATCTGTTTTACCGCAAATGATGTAAATGTTTTTTACGCTTGTATAATCGTGTTTCACGGATTTTTCAACTCCCTCATGACCGTTTGAATGATGCGCTCATCGATGCCGTTGAAGAAGGAGATTTCAGCGTTGCCAGTTTTGATCGTACAAGTAGGATTTGAGGAAAGTGCTGCTGGAATTGTTGCAGCTGTAATATCGTTTTTAGGATGTAATGAAACGGGGACAATTGTAAGTTTTTGTTGTGGCATATGAAAAGCACCTCCTTAAATTGATAAGTTAATAGTACCGGAGGTGCTGCTATTTTTATATGCGTTGTTTGAATACGGGCTTAC
>NZ_NUZU01000048.1 GCF_002567005.1 Bacillus sp. AFS073361 | reverse complement strand
CGTTGGTTTCTTGGCTTTGGCTTTAATGACAAGGTACCACACTTTTCAACATTCGGTAAAAACTACGAGCGGCGCTTTAAGGATACAGATTTATTTGAACAGATTTTTTATCGTATTTTGAAGGAAGCCTCTGACAAGAAATTGATTAGTAGCGAACACGTATTTATTGATTCCACACATGTTAAAGCAAGTGCGAATAAGCGTAAATTCGAGAAGAAAGTTGTCCGAAAAGAATCGAAAGCTTATGAAGCACGTTTACAAGACGAGATTAATAAAGACCGCGAAGATCACGGAAAAAAGCCATTTCCTCCCGATAAATTTGATAAAGAGGAATTAAAAGAAATTAAAGAAAGTACGACTGACCCAGAAAGTGGTTATTACGTAAAGGACGAACGAACTAAACAATTCGCATACTCATTTCATGCAGCTTCAGATCGAAATGGTTTTGTCCTTGGCACAATTGTAACACCAGGGAATATCCATGATAGCGTCATATTCGAGCCACTACTTGAGAAAGTCATCCAAAACCAAGGGAAACCTGAAGCTGTTGCTGCTGATGCTGGATACAAAACACCTGCTATTGCTCAATTCGTTTTTGAAAATGATATGACTCCTGCATTACCGTATACACGTCCACGCACAAAGGATGGTTATATGAAAAAACATGAGTATGTTTATGATGAATACTACGATTGTTATATCTGTCCGCAAGGACAAATTCTGAAATATGCAACGACGACGAAGAATGGAAAGCGTCAATACTTTTCTAATCCTCTTGATTGTAAAAATTGCCCATTACTTTCCGAATGCACACAAAGTAAAGAACATAAAAAATTGATTGAGCGGCATGTGTGGGAACATTACATAGAAGAAGCGGACCATCTTCGTCATACACAAGAGAATAAAAGCATTTACGCAAGACGTAAAGAAACGATTGAAC
>NZ_NUZU01000047.1 GCF_002567005.1 Bacillus sp. AFS073361 | reverse complement strand
CGCTTTCAGCGTCTGCGGGGTCTCCCCTGTCCCGTACTCCCGCAGGAGTCTTCGCCGCCTTCCACTGCAATCAACAAAGTGTCAAAATCAACAATAACCTCTAACACAGCCAAAAAACGAGCGGAGTGTCCGCTCGTTTTTTTATGGAGTTATCCTTTTAGGTGCATGTGCTGTTTCCATAAAGGATTGACTATCACTGTGACATTCAGCGCAAGTTTTTTGGCTTTCTCGATCATGACCGTCATTGGCTGGATTAATTGGATCACCTGTTTCTTTATCGTATATGGCTTTGCCTTGTTTACCATAAAGATCTGTTTTGCCATTGTGACAAGATAGACAAAATTTTCGTTGAGCATCTGCATCCCAATTAGTTGTGGATTTACTAAACCAATTATCATCAAGCTGATCACTTTCAGGCTTTTGGCCACTTAGTTTGGTATTTCCTAGCTCTGGTCTTAACATCTTAATATTGGCTGCTCCATGTGTCTCGTGGCACTCGGCACATGGAAACTGCCCATTTAACGAGATACCACTCTCCGTTTGTGCCTGAAAATTATGACCCGATTGGCTTTTAAGGGTTCCATCACTATAATACTTTTCAATATTTGTCTTTTTTCCATTCCCATGGCAGCTGAAGCATAAGGAGTAGTCACTTAGAGCACCAGTAGCGGTACCTGCTTTTTTATAATTATAATAAGGATCCTTCCCTTCCTTAGGGTGCAGGCTGTTTGGATTTTGTTTCGTCCCTGGATTATGTGGATCATGACAACTAGAACAACTTACAGTAGAACCTGTATAGTGTTTACTATGACTGTTATTGTCTTCTATCTTTGGTGAGCCTGTTCCATCATGACAAGCCATACACATATCGTTTTCAGTAGAACCCTTTCCCCCCTTTAGAAGGAACTCATCCGTTCCATTATGGGTACTATGGCAAAAGGAACATGCACTGGTTACCACCGAAAACGGTCCGTGTATAGAATCATTATCAATTGTTTCATCTGCTGCCCGGTCGACCTGAAATTCGGTATTTTTATAATCACTAACAGTAGTGAATTTAAGGAATCGAGGAATAATCACCTTCTCTGTTTCAGTTGAGAACTTCGGATTAAGATATACATCATATGTAGTACCGGGATTAAAGTTTAGATCAGGTGTAAATGTATAAACATAGGATTTGAGATTATCTGTTATTACAGTTATAGCAATTAAATCCTCGTCTCCTTTAATATCTCCAAAAGATGTTAACAATGGTTGTGTTTTAGTTAATGGTTCGGTACTCCTTACATCTACTAATATCACATAATTCAAGGGTACTCGAGTCATATCCTCTACAGGAAGAAAACTGCTGGGTACACTCTTCCCAGGTTCATATTGATCGGCCGCATCTTTTGGAATAAGATACATTTTGTACATATATGGCCTTGACCCTTCCTCTTCAATGGCTGCCTGGGATGTAATTGTTTTTTCGGTGGATGCAGAACTCTCATCAGTTGTTGGCATTGCTTCCTCAGTAGAGGTTACTGGGTTGTCTGATACATGATCTGTTGTTTCAGGAGTATCTTCTGTTGTCACTGTTACAGGAGTATCTTCGTTTGTCACTGTCCCTTCGGACTTAACAGTAATGGTATGCTCTGCCTTAGCGCTTACCCCATCCTCATCTGTGACGACGAATGTAACGGCATGTACTCCCTCACTAAAATCTTTTGAGTATAAGAAGTCTGCAGCGGTCCCGTTCGGAATCATCGATAGTTTCCCTTCACCCGTAATATCAATAGGCTGCTGTGAATCCTCCGGCTGTTCAAAAACCTTGACAGTGAGTTTATCTGCAGATGTTAGATCATCCGAAATAGTTCCAGTAAATTCAACTAGTGGAGCATTTAACAAAGTGCCCTCATTTGGAGTTAATATCTGGATTTCAGGAACAGCTGAAGCTGATACAACAATGTTATCAGGAGAACTAAAAAGGAGGGAACTAAGAACAACGCTCCAAATAACAAGGTATGCGATAAGCTTTCGTTTGTAGTTCTTCCTTTTCATACTATTCATCCTTTACTTTTCGTAAATTAGATATAAACTTCATATCTATTATATCAACTGAATTAACATTAATTTTCATAGGTAAATTAAATATTTTTGACAATTTCTTCACGCGGGTGCAATAATAAAACAAGGTAACAATAGTGATATTGCCACCTTGTTTACTTTTAAATCTTTACTGTAAAACCTAGTGAAGTCTAACAAATAGTGGGGCTATTTGTTAGCTTTTTTTATTATTTAATTAAGTTTTTACCTGAGTAATCTCCACCAGGTACTAAGTAGTTTTTATAATCTGTAGTATTTGGATAGTTTGTTGTTCCAGGTGTATTGGCGATTTGGTGTGTAGATTGGTGACAAGCCCAACATACAGACATGTTTGTGAATCTCTTTAAGGATGAGCCTTTTGGACTTACTTCTTTCATGTAAGCCTTCGCTGTTGCTTCAGTCCAGCCTTTTCCACCATCTGCAACTGGTTTTTGTAAATCTTCAATTGTTTTACCTGCTGTGTCTCGTAATGTTGTAATGTCAGTACCGTGAGCAAAGTGACAAGCTGTACAGCTGCGGCCTTGCTTCGTACTGTTTGTTGTATGTGTGAATAGCTCGTGACCTTGAGTGGTTTTCATTTCTCTCGGTCCATTTTCTCTATTCTTTAAGTAGTCATCATGACAGCTTGCACAGAATTCTGAGTAATTTAATTTGTAGTCATAAACCTGTGCTTGTGTTAATCCGTCAGCTGGTTTATTATAAATACCATTTGATTTGTAAATTTTTAACCCAGACATAGTACTGCTATTGTTGATGTCTGCATATGCAGGATCTTCTACTAAATTAAGCTTAATTGCTTTTTGTCCCACTGGAATTTTATTCAATTTAGTAATGGTTTCAGTATATCCAACGATGGTAACATTATAGTTGTTACCATATTGTTTTCCTGCGACAGTTTCATTTAATAAACGGTCGTTCGCAGATCCATGTGGATTATGACAGCTTGAGCATTCAAAAGTAGCAGTAGATGTATTAGCTAATGCACCAGGAGCTGCTTTTACTTCTAAATCTGAATCAACATTATGCATTGAGGCATTCATTTCGTGAGAGTCAATTACACCTGCTTCACTAGCAACTTTAACGTTATAGAAGCCCATTGTACCATCATGACACGACATACAAAGTTCTTTTTCGCCGCTTTTCATTAACAGCATTTCATCTTCCCCGTTGTGGGTACTGTGACAGTTCGCACAAGAATTAGTGTTGTTTTGGAAATTACCATGTGTTTTGTGTGTGTTGGTATTTCCGGCGTTATCAACGTCCCCAACATGAATCCCAGGCGCTGGGTTTGTTGAAGTGGGGGTGAATTCTGCTGCAGATGCAAACGCACCAAACATGCTCACTAATACAAGCACTAAAAATGCAGACAAACTAAATTTCAACTTACTCATCCTAAAAAACCTCCCATAAAACTTTGTCTGTTTTTCTCTCTTTTTCTCTTTTTTTCATAGGTTAATAATGATAAGTTTTTTCTTTTTTCCATATCACCCCCTTAAAAAGACTTATAATTTTGAGTTTCATAGTCAATATAAAAAAGCATATATTATTAGAAAACAAACCATCTAGGAGGTAAAATAGGTAGTTTTCTGTTATGTTCGATTTACAAAACAAGGTAACAATTTTATATTGCTACCTTGTTTAAGTATGTTTCAATAAAAGAAATTTGTTGATCAGCACCTTATTTAATTTTTGCTTTACCTTTAAGAGCCCCAGTTCCATCAAGGTATTGCGGATCAATTTGTCCTTTTGCAATGTTAGATCCGTGGCAAGCAAAACATACAGCGTTGTTTGTAAATTTCTTTAATGAAGATCCTTTCACACTTACATCTTTCATATACGATTCTGCTTTTTCTTGAGACCAGCCTTTTCCGCCGTCTGCAACTGCCTTCGTATAATCTGCAACTTTATTTCCGACTGCATCCATCATAATGGTAGCATCGGTACCGTGTGCATAGTGACAAGCTGCACAACTTCTACCTTGGCTCGCGCTATTAGTTGTATGTGTGTAGGTATCGTGAGTATGTGTTGCAGTGATTGGTGAAGCTGTACTTGGTTTTCCAGGCATAGGATTAGAGCTGCTACCTACATTTCTCTTCGCAAAATAATCATCGTGACATGCTCCACAGAATTGAGAATAGTAGATTTTATCATTCACACCATTGTAACTAGCTAATCCCTTAGGGCCATTGGACTTTGTAATTTTCAGGCCGCCGGTACCTGTTAAAGCGTTTAGTTCCGCGTATTCTGGATCGTCTTGTAAATCAAGAGCAATCGTTTTTGTTCCTATTGGAGCAGATGTTTGTACACCATTAACTATAGATGTAGCAAATGCTTTACCTGCAACCGTTTCATTTAATAGTCTGTCATTTGCTGAACCGTGTGGGTTGTGACAGCTGGAACATTCTAACTCCGCAGTTGAATTATTTAGATATTTACCAGGAGCACTTCCGACTTTGATAGATGAATCAACATTGTGCATGGATGAGCTTAAGTGTGAATCATCAAAAGTACCTGCACCGCTTCCTTTCGTTACATCATAGAAGCCCATTGTGCCATCATGGCAAGACATACAAAGATCATATTCTCCTTCCTTCATTAACAACATTTCATCTTCCCCGTTGTGTGTACTGTGACAGTTTGCACAAGAGTTTGTGTTGTTTTGGAAGTTACCATGTGTTTTGTGTGTACTTAGGTTACCATTGTTATCAATTTGACCAACATGGATTCCAGGTGCTGGGTTCGTTGGGGTTGGAGGAACTCCATCCTCTGCAAAGGCCACAGCACTGAATATGCCCAATAAAATAAGCATAAATACAGTTGATAAACCCAATCTAATCTTACTCATTTTTAAAACCTCCCAAATTTCTCTCTTTTTCTCTAATTTAATATAGAACTATAAAGGCTAAACTGAGATTTTTCTTTTGTTTTCACCTCCTTTATCGAAAAGGGAATTAATAGAATACGGAGACCCTTTGATTTACTGTATCTGTTACAAATAAAGTATCTCGATCGTCAATATACAAACCATTCGGGAGATACAGCTTATCATTTTCGGTTCCCATTCCACCTAATTCAAATAAATGTTTTCCCTCTTTATCGAAGGCTGAGATATTGTGGGCAAGGTTGTTTACGACATATACATTTCCTTTTGAGTCCACAGCTACTCCTCTTGGATTTAGGAAAGTCGGATCCCCTTTGCCGTCTTCCGAACCGTTAATAATTTTGATAAACTTACCTTCTTTATCGAAAATTTGAACTCTATTATTCCCTGAATCTGTTACATATATTTGTTGATCACTATCAACTGCGACAGCATTTGGTGCGATGAATCTCCCTTCTTCCGCACCAGCTCCGCCTATTTCCATTACTTTCTTCCCATCTAAATTAAAAACAAATAATTTATTCGCCTTAATATCGGTGACATAAAGCTTACTATCGATTATTCGAAGTCCGCCCGGTGATTTAAGGACTTTCTTTTGATCATCAAAGTATTTAATGAACTTACCTTTTGAATTAAAAATAGAAATATTGCCATTGTACAAGTCTGCAACGTAAATGTTGCCATCTTTATCTCCAGCGATCCCATAAGGAAATTTAAATTCGCCTTTATTGGTTCCTTCTTTACCAAAATTGAATACAGAAGTACCAGACTGATCAAATACTTGGACCTGTTTGTTATTTGTATCACTCACATAAACGAATTCCCCAATTTTCACAACATCCATTGGTTTGTTAAGTGGTTTGTTAAACTCACCATATAATGAATTTGTGTACACAGGCGGTCCGCTCGGATCAACCTTTGCAACAATCGGTTTTATTGTCGACTCTAAATTCAAGAAATAGACTGCTGCAAAAAAGGCAACGGAAAGTGCGACAATGCTACTCATCAATATATAAACGGTTCTCTTTTTCAAAGTGGTCAGCTCCTTCTATTTGTTGTCTTTTCCCTTTGCAGCAATTCTCTCCAAGCCTTCAGACGCAGGTTTATAAAGCGGGTCATAGTTTAAAGCCTCTTTGAAAAATTTCTCTGCTTCTTTTTTGTTACCTTGATCTTCTTCCACTCTGCCAATTTCGGTAATGATATCTGTGTTGGTTGGCATTAACTTAAGGGCTTCTTTAAGTGATTTAGCAGCCTCGTCGTACATTTTTAAATTTCGATATACCATACCTGATAACAAATGCGCTTTAAAATTACGTGGTCCTAATTCGACTGCTTTTTGTGCCTGCTTTAATGCATCGTTGTATCTTTCTTCATCAATATAGACAAGACCAAGATTGAAATAAGCTCCAAAGTATTTGCTGTCAAGGTCAGTTGCGACTTTCATCTGCTTAATCGCATTATCGTTATCACCTTTTAGAAAGTAGGTATAACCTAAATTGACTCGGTGCTCTGGATTATTCGGTTCAGAATCTACTAATGTTTTATAATAGTCTAGCTGTTCATCCATCCTTTCTTGACTTGCATCAGACCAGATATATTTGTCACTTATATAGTAGCCGCCACCCAAACTTACTAATAAAGTCGCGATAAGAAGCAGTGCAGCCTGTAACTTTGTAAAATACTTTTTCTTCTCTTTCTTCCACTTCGTTCTTTCATTCTTTTCCGGTTCTGGATTGATCGGCAGCTCTCTAGCTTCCATTAGTATCCACCTCGAATTTCATTTGTTTTTTCGAATAACCTCTGATAGACTTGTTCGAAATGTTAAGAACCCTATTAATCTCCAATCAAAGGTAGAGCTAAATTGTACACAACTACTTATGACACTTTTCACAGCTGACTTTTGCGTGGCAGGTATAGCATTTCGCCGATGGTTTAGACACTCCTTCTAACGAAATCGGATGGTTAACCTTCCAACTTGTCTTTTGACTATGTTTACTTGGATGACAGGAGGAGCAGGTAACTTGGTTTCCACCTGTTTCATTCGACCTTTTCACTTCATGGCATGCTTGACACGATTCTTGGTTTTTGTTAGCAGTTGCACCATGGCTATCAAAGAAATTACCGTTATGGCTTGCTGGTCGTTTGCTATGGCAATCCTTACAAAAAGTATTCTCTTTGGCATAGTTATAATGATTCTTTTGTTTTACTTGATTATTATTAAGGAAACGATCAATAACTGATACATCTTCATAACCTTTTAGGGGTTCCTTTGACATATCACTATGACACTGATTACACTTCATTAGATTCTCTGCAGCTTGTTTCCCATGTGTTTTGGTTTTAAAATCCTCTGCTTTATGGCTTTTTGGAACCATCCCGGTTTTATGACACGCTGAACATTCAATGGTTACATTACGTGCCTTATGACAATCAATACAGGTGTCCATATCCGGGCGGGTGAATTTTAAATCCGCCATCGCTGAGGTACCGGTTTTCGTGTCCCATTTTTCATAATCCGTTTGGAATGTCATTTTCCGGTCTGCGATTTTGCCGTGGGCCACACCGTTATGACATTGAATGCATTCAATATCTTTGTTTTGATGTTTATCATGGGGAATGATGATATCCCCAGATGCTGTGACTTCACGTTTAGATACATCATGACAGGACTCACACGCGCTATCGGGTATTTCCTTTGGCATTCTAATAGGAGCTGTGTAGGTTTGTGTCGCTTTTTTATACACCTGCATAAGTCCATTTGCTTTCGCCTTTGCATATTCTTCCGTACCTGAGCCTATGTGACACTTAACGCAATCCACTTCACTATGTGTGGACGCCTTCCACGTATAATACTCCGGCTTCATCTCATGGCATGAGGAGCAGAAACTCGAGCTCGAGGTAGTTTCTACTCCTATTAGTCCCAGTGAGAAAAAGACGACGATAAATAGCAGTGCTACTGTTAAATATTTATATACTTTGTAGCGAGTCCGTGGAGGGGAGGTCTTGTTCATGTGTTCTTCTTCCATTATTTTCCCTCCTTTTGAACATTTTCTTCTTATTTCTTATCATCTTTAAAGCCAGTTCTATGGCAGTATTGGCAGTAAACATCCGTTGGTGCTTTTGCATTGGTTGTGTCTGCTTTTGGCTTTTCACGATCATGACAAACGAAACATTCCGCTTTCATCTCTTTTGTTTTTGCTTTGTTAGCATGAGAAGTCAACCACTGATCGCTATCGCCGTGACTTTCAGGACGATCGGAGTGACAGGCACTACAGAATTTGTTCGTACGTGCTTGTTCTTTTGCAAGTGAAACATTTGGTGTGTACTTCACCTTTTGATTTCCCATTTTAAGAAGGGAGACGATATCTTCTTTTGGAATTTCCCTTACCCATTTTGAATCTTGGTGACAATTCATACACTTATCTAGCTGTTGAATAGCAGTGCCGCCGTGATTATTGCCCCAATCTACATTTTTATGTGTTTTAGGAATTTCGGTTTGTTTGTGACAAGTTTCACATTCCATCGAAATCTTAACATCTTTCTTTTGCTTTCCGATTGCTTGTAAAATAATATCTTGTGTCTTCGCATTAGATGCTGCTGCTGCTTCCGTTGTTTCGGCTTCTGAAGTTGCTTCTTTTGCAGTTTCTTTTGTTGCATCTTTATCGTTTTCTTCGAGCTTTTTCTCCACTTCTTCCGGATTAACTGGAACGTTATACGCTGGATCTTTCCAAGGCTTTTCGCCATTATTTACTTTGTCATGGCAGTCAATACAAGTACCCATGTTAGGTCTCAAGTATTTCTTTTCCATTAATTTTTCAGCACTTTCCTTTGTCCATTCGCCGCGAACTTCTTCAACGTTGATTCCGCGAGTTGCCATTTTCGCGTGGACTACACCGGCATGACAAGTAATACAAGGGATATCTTCTTCGATATGACCTTTGTGATTTACTTTTAAGTCTCCGGACGCTGTGACTAGGCGATTTTTCGAGTGGCATTGCAAACAGTTTTCGTTTGAAACGGCTTCTTCTTCGGTTTGAACAATTTGTTCAGGTACACCAGTAACATGGTAGTATACTTCTTTCATCGACTTCATTTTGTGCGTAATCATGTTGGTGAAACCTGGCTTGATATGACACTGTACACAAGAAATCTGATTGTGAGCACTTGCTGTAAACGTTGAATATTCAGGCGCCATTTCATGACAGCTTGCACAGAATGTCGGTGAGTTGGTCATGGTTAGAACTCCATACCCTCCACCAAAAACAACGATACAACCCACAAGTGAAACAAACAGTAATTTCCACCTGTTAACTGGATTCTTCCAGTCAATCCCTCGAAACTTTTGCCATAATCTGCGAATCAGGCCCGTTTTTTTTCTATCTTCTCTACTTTCGGGATCTATATCTTTATTCTTTTTCCCCCAAATGGCCACTAGATTCACCCTTCCCATTTTGGATTCTATCTCTCTCTTTATTTTCCATAGTAACCTCTCTAAAGGTAGTATCTAACATTGTAAGAGTATATTCCAATGTACAATTTGTGAATAATTACCCACACAAAACAAATGGGTATTTTCTACTAAAAACAACGCACAAATGTTGTTATTACAATAATATTTAATACTACGTAAATATTGTTTACTTTGCATACAGTCGAATGTTTATTCATTATCCGCACTTTTTATACAGTTTTCATGCTTTTTTACTAGTTGAATCTCTAGTTGAGGTACATTCTCAAAATTACGTCATCAATCTGTCATATTTGACGAAAATTCGAACTTATCGAAGTAGTCCAAGCTGAAGTGTTTGACTTGGAAGGAAATATAATAGATGATTGTACGAATCTTGCTTCCCGCTATCATTGTTGTCACTGTATTGTGGAAATGGTAAGATATAAAAGGAAAATAGCGAATATTCTTGAATGGATTTTTTAAAATAGTGATTAGTCTCGATAAAAAGGAGCGTTCATCAGATATGGGGATTTTAGATAAAGTGTTTGATTTGAACAAGCGTGAGCTAAAGCGGCTAGACAAGCTTGCGGTGAAAATTGACGCACTGGCTGCGGAAATAGAAAGGTTGACCGATGACCAACTGCGCGAGAAAACGGAAGAGTTCAAATCACGCTATCAAAACGGAGAATCATTAGATGATCTCTTGGTTGAAGCGTTTGCCGTTGTCCGTGAAGGTGCCAAGCGTGTCCTTGGTTTATATCCGTACCATGTTCAGTTAATGGGGGGGATTTCTCTTCATGAGGGGAACATTTCGGAGATGAAAACAGGGGAAGGTAAAACGTTAACTGCGACCATGCCAGTTTACTTGAACGCACTTTCTGGTCGGGGGGTTCACGTTGTTACTGTCAATGAATACTTAGCAAGCCGTGATGCTGCCGAAATGGGCGAATTATATCAATTCCTCGGTTTAACGGTTGGCTTAAATTTAAATAGTATGGATAAGGAAGAAAAACAAGCCGCATATGCCGCTGATATTACGTATGGTACGAATAACGAATTTGGTTTCGATTATTTGCGTGATAACATGGTCCTCTATAAGGAGCAAAAAGTACAGCGCCCACTTTTCTTCGGAGTCATTGACGAAGTTGACTCGATTTTAATTGATGAAGCGCGGACACCATTAATTATCTCAGGGTCAGCACAGAAATCGGCTGTCCTCTATATTCAAGCGAATGGCTTTGTTAAGATGCTTTCTAAAGAAACAGATTATACGTACGATGAAAAAACAAAAGGCGTTATGTTGACAGAGGAAGGAATTAGTAAAGCTGAAAAAGCCTTCGGCATTGATAACCTTTTCGACATGGCCCACGTCACCTTAAACCATCATATTAACCAAGCCTTAAAAGCAAATGTCAGTATGCATCTTGACGTTGACTATGTGGTCCAAGACGGCGAAATTGTCATCGTTGATCAGTTCACCGGCCGTTTAATGAAAGGGCGCCGATACAGCGAGGGCTTGCACCAGGCAATTGAGGCTAAAGAAGGACTCGAAGTTCAAAACGAAAGCATGACCATGGCTACGATTACATTCCAAAACTACTTCCGGATGTATGAAAAATTAGCAGGGATGACCGGTACCGCCAAAACGGAAGAAGAAGAATTCCGTAACATTTATAACATGAATGTTATTGTTATTCCTACGAACCGACCAATTGCCCGTGATGACCGTCCTGATTTAATTTACTCTTCTATGAATGGTAAATTCCGTGCCGTTGTCGAGGATATTGCAGTGCGTCACCAGCAGGGACAGCCTGTACTTGTAGGGACGGTCGCGATTGAAACGTCTGAGCTCATCTCCAATTATTTAGTGAAAAAAGGGATTCGCCATAATGTGTTGAACGCGAAAAACCATGAACGTGAAGCGGAGATCATTGCTGAAGCTGGCCACAAAGGCGCCGTCACCATCGCAACGAACATGGCGGGGCGTGGTACAGACATTAAGCTTGGTGAAGGGGTATTAGAATTAGGAGGACTTGCCGTTATCGGAACGGAGCGACATGAAAGCCGACGGATCGATAATCAGCTGCGTGGACGTTCTGGCCGTCAAGGGGACCCAGGTATTACTCAGTTCTACTTATCCATGGAAGATGAACTAATGCGCCGCTTTGGATCAGATAATATGAAAGCAATGATGGAACGACTTGGCATGGATGATACACAGCCGATTCAGAGTAAGATGGTATCAAGAGCCGTTGAGTCCGCGCAAAAACGTGTAGAAGGCAACAACTTTGATGCTCGTAAACAACTCTTGCAATATGATGATGTACTACGTCAGCAGCGTGAAATTATCTACAACCAGCGGGATGAAGTACTAGAGTCTGAAAATCTCCGTGATATCGTTCAAAAGATGATTTTAAACTCCATTGAGCGAAATGTTGATGCACATGCATCACGCCATGAGGATGAAGAAGAATGGAATCTCGAAGCCATCATCGATTTTGTGAATGCCTCTCTTCTCCATGAAGGTGACATCACAGTGGATGACTTGAAAGGAAAAGACCCGGACGAAATCCGTGATACGATTTTTGCAAAAGTGAAGGAACGTTATGATGAAAAAGAAGAGATTCTCTTACCTGAGCAAATGCGCGAATTTGAAAAGGTTATAACACTGCGTGCGGTTGATTCCAAGTGGATTGATCATATTGATGCAATGGATCAGCTTCGTCAAGGGATTCATTTACGAGCCTATGGGCAAATTGATCCGCTTCGAGAATATCAGCATGAAGGATTTGCGATGTTTGAAGCGATGGTTCAATCGATTGAGGATGAAGCGGCCATGTACATCATGAAGGCCGAGATCCGCAACAATCTTGAGCGCCAAGAGGTAGCAAAAGGGCAAGCAGTGAATCCAAAAGAAGACGGTGAAGCCGTTAAGAAAAAGCCAAAAGTAAAGCAAATTGATGTAGGCCGTAATGATCCATGTGTTTGTGGCAGCGGCAAGAAATACAAAAACTGCTGCGGGGCAGGAAAATAAGATTTTGTTTTGATGGGCCGGCGATTTATCGCTGGCTTTTTTGTTTTTGATTATAGGATTTGTAGATAAGTGGTGGAGATTTGTTGATATGTTCTGAAAATTGTGGATATCGTTCACAGAATTGTGAGTAAATTTCAATTGTCCTAGGTTATCCACATGGGGATAACTTTAGACGGGACGTTTAACAAAAAACATGTACGCATTTAGTATATATACATAAAAAAACGCCGCTCCGTGTAAGAGCAGCGTTCTTCTTTTAATCTATGTTTAATGTGCCTCGATTAAACCATAACGGCCGTCACGGCGCTTATAAACAACATTTGTACGATGTGTGTCTGCATTTGTGAACACATAGAAGCTATGGCCTAGCATGTTCATTTGCAGAATGGCTTCTTCACTGTCCATTGGTTTTAGGTCGAAGCGCTTTGTACGAACTAATTCTAATTCATCCTCATCTAAATCATGTACTTCCGTGTTTTCAGTTGTTGCAAATGTAATTGGAAAATCGCCTTTTTCGCGGAATTTGCGGTTTACCTTTGTCTTGTGCTTGCGAATTTGGCGTTCTAATTTGTCAGTTATCAAGTCAATCCCAGCATACATGTCAACATTTGTTTCTTCAGCACGAAGAACAAGTTGCGGCAGCGGAATTGTCACCTCTACTTTAGAAGTTTTATCTTGATTGAATCTTAGATTCACATTTACCTTTGCATCAGGTGCTTCTGTAAAATAGCGCTCCAATTTTGCGATTTTCTTTTCTACATACTCTCTAATTGCTGGAGTTACCTCAATGTTTTCACCACGAACGTTATAATTCATTTGTGGATTCCTCCTTTAGTTACGGCTATGTATTAACATTTCTATTTTACCCTATGAATATCCTGCTAAATCAGAACAAAAATTTTGTCGATTTATTGACAAAAACAAAGGGAAGATAGTGACAAGATTTTGCACGACTTTTGAAATCAATTGGTAATTAGCACTAAAATGAAAGGTTATTTAATATTATTATTGTAATCTTTATGGAGATAACTATCTAGTACAAAACTTGCTACGAGTAAAAGGAACATTCCGACCGCTTTGAAAGATTACGACCGAGCAAGTGTCAGCGATTGAATGCTGACTGCACCTGCCTCCTTCAATAGTTTAGCAGCATGCCTTAGTGTGGAGCCTGTTGTATAGATATCGTCAATTAGGACAACTTTTTTTCCTGTTGCATGAACATCAGGAAGAACCTGAAACACTTGCGGAAGATGGATTCGTTCTGACCGAGATTTCTTCGATTGCTTTTCAGAGTGTAAGCGACTAAGCATGGATGTTGGGGAAAAGCCTGCTCCTGTTATTAGAGCCGTTGCCTGATTAAAGCCCCGTTCATATTGTCGTTCGTCACTTAATGGGATAGGCACCAGTAGGTCTGGAGATAATTCGCCTATCTTTCGCTTGAAAAGTTCCGAAAATATCTTTGCTAATGCATAATCACCGCGAAATTTAAACATTGCGATTACTTCTTTTAAAAAATCATTATACAGGAAAAAGGAATGATTTTTCTCCAGGCTTCCTTGCCATTTTGGATCTTCCTCCCAACGAAAGCAATCATGACACACGTCCCCATTTCGAAATTGATCATTTACTTGCGAAAACGGCCGGCTGCATATTCGGCATTGGTCGCCGAGAATTTGTTCTAAACTCCCTTCACAAACAGGGCAAATGTGATGTTCCTTATCAATGGAGAAAATAGCTTGCCAGCTGATGCTTGGCATAATAACATCATGGCAAATTAGACAGCAGTTTTGATGGAATAGGGCCATTTTTAAACCTCCTTTTACTTGTCGAGTAATTCCCTTTTGATTCCTTCCCGGTTCATTGAGACGATTTGCTTTTTGGCCCTTATCATCTCTTCGGTTTTTCCATAATGAAAATAGGTCACTACCCCCTCTGGATAATCCTTACTCCTCCCCGCCCTTCCAGCAATTTGGACAAGGGCACTTTCTGAAAAAACTGCATCCTCCGCACCTACCACTGCGACATCAATGTTGGGGAAGGTTACCCCCCGTTCAAGAATCGTCGTCGTCAAAAGCAATGGGATTTCTTTGGCGCGCATTCTTAGCACCTTTTCTTTACGGTCAGGGTCTTCGGCATGGACCGCTTCTACGGATGCAGCCAATTGGCGTAAGATAAGGAGAGCTTTTTCCATTAAAGGGATATGGGGAAAAAACACTAGGGCTTGCTTGTTGGCATGAATCCGCTCAGCTATCCAGCGGAGGACGTTGGCCGGGAGCTTATTTTTTTGCAGCTGCTTTTGCCAATTGCCGCACCATTCAAACTTAGGGACCGGGAGCGGATGACGATGGAAACGTGCTGGGATTGTGGTAAATGCGCGTTTTCCAGTGCGGCATTCCCTTTGCCATTTTTGATTGGGTGTAGCAGTCAGGTAAATCATGGCGGAGGACGGTTTTCGGGCCTGGATGGCGGCATACTGAAGCGATTCCTCGACAGTATACGGAAAAGCATCGACCTCATCCAATATAATGGCATCAAAGGCCTGGTAAAAGCGGAGCAGCTGGTGAGTGGTTGCAATGGTAAGGGGAGCATAGACATGGCGGTCCTTACTTCCACCGTAAAGGGATGCAATCTTTATTTCAGGAAAGGCAGATTTCAGTCTGGGTGTGAGTTCTAAGACGACATCAGTCCGAGGCGTGGCAATGCAGATTCTCTTTTTAGCAGCAAGTGCCGCTTCAATCCCAGCGAAAAGAACCTCGGTTTTCCCTGCCCCGCATACAGCCCAGACTAAGTGCTCTTGATTGTGCAAAATAGCGGTGGTTACATGGTCCGATGCAACCTGTTGCCCCTTAGAGAGCGTCCCCTGCCAATGCTTGATGGTTGCGGGAAGGTTGGTGTCAGGCACCGGCCCATTCCAACCGATAAGAGCGGTGCACGCACTGATCCTTCCCATCATAATGCAATGGCGGCAATAGAGACAGGTTTCTCCACATCTTGAGCATGGGTAGGCAGCAAACCAGTGCGCCTCCTTGTTGCCGCAACGGGCACAAACTGGCTTTTTCCCTTCATAGTAAATTCCACTCCGGTAGGTGATACAGCCATTTTCATAATGGCTTTGGATTTCTTCGAATGGAAATGGGATATCCTCAGGGAGGAGCTGTTTGCCGGTGAGAAGCTGCTGAAGGTCTGGATTGTAGGAGAACGTTGGATGGAGTGGCGGCTGAGGGATGCTGGATAGTTTAGAGATTGGGAATGAGTCTTCTTGTATGGCCGCTGGTATTAATAGGTTGTTTTTAATGATAAAACGCACGGGGGCACCTTCTCTGGATTGAGATAATAAAGACGATCTTTTGTTTTCCCTGACTTTTTTAGATCCAGTTTATGAAGTTGTTTTTGTGTGGTATGAATGGTTGGGAGATGCAGGAAGCCTCTTGCCTCTTGGTTGGTGATTGTTGGCTTGTAGAGGTAGAAATAGTGACTGAGGGTTCTTAGAATGACATTCTTCGAGATCATATGACAGGCAGGGCAGATCCAAACCCCTCTTTTGTAATTCATCGGAATATAATTGCATTCGTTATTTGGGCAGCAAACACCACTGCGTATATCCTTTTCTGTTAGATTGTATTCTTTTAGAATGTCAATTGGTTTTGGGCTGTGTTGGCTTAGAAGTAGGTTGCCGATTTGGGACATGGTCTCAATATCGATTCGTTCATGCTTATATCGTTGGTCCATGCCATCAATCTTATTAAAGATGTCTCTTCCTTTGCATATTTTTGATGAATCCATTTTGTCTCCAGAGTTCGTTTTCAAAATAGTACTTGTGCTTTTGAAAAAAATTAGAGTATCAACAGGGAGTAAATGGCAATGGTTTTTGATCAGCCAATTCCTTAGGAGTGATTGAAGTCGTTGACATTGAACACGCGGGTCCTCAAAGGATTCTTCTGTTCCATCCTCATTTTTCCGGATGAGTTGTTTAAAAGTATTATCGAATATCAATGTGCCTGCTATATTTTTGGCTTCAATAATAAGGATGTATTTTTGCGAAAGTAAAAGGGTATCGATCTGGAAGTGTATGCTGTTGTATTGGAGTTGGAGGTCATGGAAGATGAGGTATATATCTTTTGGAAGTTCTTTAACGTAGTTTGCTAAGGCAACTTCGCCCCAGTAACCAGCCCATCGTTTGGCTAGGTCCTTTTCAATTTCTTGATATTTTCTATGGCCGATAATGAGACGTAGTTTTAGGATTTCTGTTAAAAATAGTCTTTGGGGTGGGGTTAAATCTTTCATGATCAAGTTAATCGTCAGCTCCCTTACCTTTTTTGAGAAATTTCTACAAAGTTTGTATTATTTCCTGCTTAATCATGGGAATTTTTTATGGATATGTGTCAGTTTGATGTCTTTTCTATTGTGGCTGGAAGGATTTCGCCAGATTGGACCCGGCTTTCGCCGACTATTGGTGTTATTTCGCCAAACTAGGGATGGATTTCGCCGACCTCCGAGCTTATTTCGCCGAATCCTCAATTGATTTCGCCAAACCCCTTTTGATTACCTATTTCAGAGATTTCGAGTCACATTCTTTGACTCGTTTTTTAGGATTGCTCTCGTGGCGGGGGATTTCGCCAGATTGGACCTGGATTTCGCCGACTATAGGTGTTATTTCGCCAAACTGGGGATGAAATTCGCCGTCCTCCGGGCTTATTTCGCCGAATCCTCAATTGATTTCGCCAAACCCCATTTTAATACTTCTCAAAACCCATTCCCCCACCACCCCCAAAATTAAAAAACCATTCCGGACCAAAGGACGGAATGGCAACTAACTTACTAATTTACTAATTTACGAACTTGCTTACCTATCTAATTTTTTCATCCAGCCCAGGCCCATGGCTCCTTCGCCGAGATGGGTACCGATGACGGCGCCGAAGTAACTGATTGTAAATTCGACATTAGGATACGCGACTGCCAGCTCGTCGCGCCATTCCCTGGCCTCTTCCTCACGGTTGGCGTGGATAATGACAGCTTGATAGCTGTTACCACTGGACGCATCCTCATCAAGAAGGTCAACGATTCGTTTCATCGCTTTCTTACGGGTGCGGATTTTTTCAAATGGAACAATGACTTTGTTTTCAAAATGAAGCAGTGGTTTCACTTGAAGAATGCTGCCGATAAAGGCTTGGGCACTCGAGAGACGCCCCCCTCGTTGCAAATGAGCTAAATCGTCCACCATGAAATAGGCACGGGCCGTCATTTTTAATGCTTCTAAATGAGCCACAATCGTTCCTGGATCCTCGCCCTCAGAAGCCAATTTTGCTGCCTCCATTGCATAAAACCCCTGCACCATGCAGCTGATTTCAGAGTCATAGGGGTGCACTGCAATGCCCTCTACCATCGAACTGGCCGCGACTGCCCCTTGAAAGGTGCCGCTGATACCACTGGAAAGATGGATGCTAATGACCGCATCATACTCCTTTGCAAGGCTCTCAAAAAGCTCAACAAACTGGCCGATGGGTGGCTGGGAAGTGGTTGGCAGCTCTTTCATCTTAACCTCTTCGTAAAACTGCCTCCAAGTAATATCCACTTCTTCGTGGTAAACCTCGTTACCAAAGATGACATGTAACGGGATCATATGTATATTCCATTTATCGCGTAGATCCTTTGGGATGTACGCAGTGCTATCCGTGACGACGGCTGTCTTCATAAAAAATACCATCCTTATCTTTTTAACTCTATATGGTATTTTATATGAAATTTGGAGAAATTGCATTAATTCCCCAAATAAAAAAGGACATGCTCTTCAGCATGCCCCAAACTAACTCTACTTACTTAACCTCGACCCAGCCATTCTTAATGGCGACAACAACAGCTTGGGTGCGGTCATTGACGTTCATTTTTTGTAAAATGTTGGAGACGTGGTTTTTAACTGTTTTTTCACTGATGAATAAAGCTTCGCCAATACCACGGTTGCTTTTACCATCGGCAAGCATTTGAAGTACTTCACATTCACGGCGTGTCAATAAATGCAATGGACGGCGAATTTCCATTGTTTGGAGGTAAGCCCCGCCACTGCGGGCGACACCCGCTGCCAGCTTGCGGTACTCGTTTACTAAATTATGAGTAACCTTTGGATGTAAATACGATCCGCCGTCAGCGACAACTTTGACCGCTTCAATTAAGGCATCTGCATCCATCTCTTTTAATAAGTAACCAATGGCCCCGGTTTGTAAGGCATGGGTCACATAGTTCTCATCATCATGAATGGATAAGATAATAATCTTCGTGTCAGGGTATTTGTCGACCAAATCACGCGTAGCTTCGACACCATTCACTTGTGGCATATTAATATCCATAATGACCACATCAGGTTGGAATTCTTCTACTAATCTTAATGCTTCGCTGCCATCCTCACCTTCTGCGACAACTTGGAACGATTTTTCAAACTCTAGTATTCTTTTAACGCCTTCTCTAAATAGTTGGTGATCGTCTATAATGACAATTTTGGTAGTCAATTTTAACGCCTCCTTAGCCTTCTAATTTCGAAATTTTCTCCACTGACGGTAGGTTCATAGTTTTCTAGTTAATTAGTGGGACTCGAATCAGCACAGCGGTCCCCTTACCTATTTTTGAATCAAAGGTAAGCTCACCTTCAAGCAGGTCAACCCGCTCTCGCATTCCAATCATGCCAAATGACTCAGGTTTCTTTTCTGTGATATCAAAACCGATACCATTGTCCTTAATTAAGACAGTAATGGATGCATTGGTTATTTCTAACCGTACTTTGATTTCACAGGCATTAGCATGTTTTAATGCATTTTGCACTGATTCCTGTATCATCCGAAAGAGCGCGACTTCATACTTAGTCGGAAGCCTGCGTTCTAGTCCGATATTCACAAAATCAATTTTTGATTGGTTATGATATTCTTCGATGGTTCGCAAGTATTTTCTGAGGGTAGGGACGAGACCTAAATCATCTAATGCCATCGGACGAAGGTCATAGATAATTCGCCGGACTTCATAAAGTGCCGAACGAACCATTTTTTTAAAGCTACTAACCTCAGAAAAAGCCTCATCCGCGCCTTTTTCCCTATAGACACGTTCAATTAAATCCGAACGCATAATTACATTGGCAAGCATTTGGGCGGGGCCATCGTGAATATCCCTTGAAAGCCGTTTGCGTTCCTCTTCTTGTGCTTCAATGATCTTTAATCCAAAATCTTGCTTGGCTTTGGCATGTTCAAGTACCTCGCCAACCTGCTTCAGATCACTGGTCAAGTAATTCATTACGACTGAAATTTGCGATATCAACTGGTCGGCACGATCAATCGTTTCGTCCAACCCTACTAGACGATTTTCAAGGTCGGATCTTTTATCCAAAAGCTGCTTTTTGTATTGCCAATTAATAGATAGGTCCATTTGCAGTTGATGGGCTTTTTCATAGGCATCACGGACCTCTTCTTCAGAGTAATTTTTAAAATTCATACTGACTTCTGACAGCATGCTCCGCGCTTCAAGGACCTGTTTTTCAAGTTCCTCGCCTTCATTTGTGAGTTTTACCATCATCTGCTTAATATTATCTAATTCATTGATCATATTTTCATAATCCTGACGGCATTGTTCACCGATCCGGAAGATGTCAGTTTTACTGCAAGTAACGGTTTCAATCATTTCTTCACGAATTTCATCAATTGATTTCATATTGATTTGCTTAATCTTCATACCCATTCCTCCGATAAGAAAAGCAATAATCGCTTGGACGCTATCATTAAACAATATTTTAATTTCAAACAAATGATTTCATTATCTTTGGATTTTTACCTACATTCCTTGTAACATATAATACAATGGTTTGAATCAATTTGCTATTCTTAACATACACGTTACCATTAATTTCAGTAAATAGTAGTAGTATAATAGGAGTGGCACTATTTCCCCATAACACAGGTATTTACTACTTTTATCTGTTTTATTATAACATGTATATTTTACTGCCATATTAAAGTTATATTACACCATTATGAAATTTAGGAAGGAGTTCACTGAATGCTGCCTCGATATCATACAGTCAAAAAAGCTGGTGAACATGAAATTATTATTCAAAAATCACGATTTATTGCCCACGTCAAAAGAACGGAAACTGAATTGGAAGCACAAGAATTCATTCAAGCCTTGAAAAAAAAGTATTGGGATGCCACCCATAACTGTTCTGCCTATCTCATTGGTGAGAATGATCAAATTCAAAAAGCCAATGATGATGGAGAACCAAGCGGTACAGCTGGCGTGCCGATTCTTGAGGTTTTGAAAAAAAGAAAACTAAAGGATACTGCCGTGGTCGTTACCCGTTATTTTGGCGGCATCAAATTAGGGGCCGGCGGTCTAATCCGCGCTTATGGGAAATCTACATCGGAAGGACTAGATGCTGTCGGAATCGTCGAAAGAAAGTTGATGCAGGTCTTCCATATTACAATTGATTATTCTTGGCTTGGAAAGATTGAAAACGAATTAAGATCGTCCATTTATATTCTAAAGAATATTCAATACCAAGAAAATGTCGAATTTGAAGTATTTGTGGAAGAGGAACAGCAGCAGACATTTATAGAATGGATCACTGAATTAACAAATGGACAAGCCGAAATGGCAAAAGGAGAAATGACCTATCTGGAAACCGATATTTAGGCTTTCTCTGCTTTCACTTTGTCCAAATGAAGGAAATTTAAATTTACAAAAAATTTCATTTTACCAATCTCTATAAATATTATAAAATAGAATAGATTTTCAACAAAAGCTGACATTTTTCTACTTTATACTAGGAGGCAATCTATGTCTATCAATAGACAGGTTTATAAGAATAAGAAAAAAGGTAAGAAAAAACGAAAACGAATTTTGTTATGGATTATCATGCCGATTCTATTATTGATTGTCGGTGCAACAGCATACGGAGGATTTCTATATAACAAAGCAGAATCTGTTATGAATAAATCCTACAAGCCGATTGACCGCGATACAAAGGCAACAAAAACCAATGTTAAACTTGAAAATACATCGATCTTATTTATTGGTGTAGATGACAGTGAAAAACGGAAGGCGAGCGGCAGTTCTCGTTCCGATGCGTTAATGCTGGCTACCTTTAATAAAGAAGATAAATCTATTAAACTATTAAGTATTCCACGTGATTCCTATGTTCATATTCCTGAGAAGGATATTTATACAAAAATTAATCACGCCCACGCGTACGGCGGCGTAAAACTGACGCTTGAAACAGTCGAAGAATTACTTGATGTTCCTGTCGATTATTATGTGAAAATGAACTTTAACGCGTTTATTGATGTCATTGATGCTCTTGATGGAGTCCAAGTAGATGTCCCGTTCACCTTTTCTGAACAGGATTCCAAGGACCATGCCAAAGCTATTACCTTGAAAAAAGGTTTACAAGAACTAGATGGTGAAGAAGCTCTGGCATTTGCACGGACCAGAAAAATTGATAATGATATTCAAAGAGGTCTTCGCCAGCAGCAAATCTTTAAGGCGATTCTCGCCAAAGGTGCTTCCATTAAGTCCATTACCAATTACACCGATGTCATGGAAGCGGTCGGGAAAAACATGTCGACAGACTTAACGTTTGATCAAATGAAATCATTTATCAGCTATGTCCAGGCTGGATCTGGAATTGATGTTGAATCGATGTCACTAAAAGGATCTGACTCCTATATTGATCGTGTTTATTATTATCAACTTGACGAAGCAGCTTTAGAAGAAACAAAATCTAAACTGAAAGCACATCTAAACTCAACGGCAACAGCAAGTACAACAGAAACAGAAACAGAATAAATCAAAGAACCCGGATCTTTAAAGAATCCGGGTTCTATTTTTTGCATAACTTTCGAGAAAAAGAAAACAATAAAAGGGTAATCCAGTTGAGATTTACCCTTTTTAACTATTCTATTAGATTTACCTGTTTTTGTTCAGTAACCCCATAATACGGAGGAGCGGCCGATAATTTTTATTAATTAATCCAATCGTTTCAACGAATAGTTCAATCGCTAGCACAATAATGGTCATGATTAAGATTGAACCCCAAACGGTTGTGATGGTAAAAATAAAGGCTGCAAGGCCAAACATGGCGCTCATTGCATAAATTAACAGAACCGTTTCACGATGTGTAAACCCTAGTTCTAGTAAGCAATGGTGTAAATGGGATTTGTCTGGAGCTGCTAATGATTTCTTGTTGTAAATTCGACGAATGATAGCAAAGAATGTATCTGAAATGGGAACACCTAAAATAATGATTGGAACAACAAACGAGATTAATGTTACATTTTTAAAACCGAGCAATGAAAGGACCGAGATCATATATCCAAGAAAAAGAGCACCAGAATCACCCATAAAAATTTTAGCTGGATGAAAATTATAAATCAAAAATCCTAACGTGCTTGCTAGAAGGATTGTCCCCATTGCGACTACATAGCCATTCCCCATCACAATCGCCATTCCAGAAATAGTGATAAAGGCGATTGAGGATACACCAGCGGCCAAACCATCCAAACCATCAATCAAATTGATGGCATTCGTAACACCAACAATCCAAATGACAGTAATCGGGATACTGAAGATCCCAAATTCTAAGTAGCCGTTAAACGGTAAGTTAATAAATTCAACTTCCACGCCGCCCCACATAACAACAATCAGAGCTGCAATGATTTGTAAAGCAAATTTTACTTTGGCTGATAATTCATAGATATCATCTAACATACCAGTAGCCAATATAATGACTCCCCCAGCAATAATGGCTGCATGGTAGGGGCTATATGGTTGGAGAATTAGTATACCGAAAAGGAAACTAATATAAATCGCTAACCCGCCTAAACGCGGCATAATTTTAGAATGTACTTTGCGTTGATTAGGACTGTCCGTTGCTCCTAATTTAAAAGCCAATTTTTTCACAATTGGAGTAATTAAAATGGAGCATAAAAAACATAATATTAAGGTCAGATATAACATGAAGACCCTCCCTATTAGTATAATGCCCCATTAATAAATTTTAGAAACAGGCACATATTTCTAAGTACACTACAACGAACATATTATAGCACACCCAATTTTACTTTGGTATAAGTTAATAAATTGTCGAAAAATTACGACTATAACAAAATAATTAGACCTATTAATGCCAATATATTCTCTTATAATGTAAGACATAAGAATGCTACAAAAAGTTACATTTTTTATTAACCTTCAGTTCTTTTTCTCGTTAATTTTACTTTAAAAATTTGTGATAAAAATTTAGGGATGGCAAGCATTCTTCTCCACCTTGAAGGCTGAGTAATCAAACGATAAAACCATTCGAGGTTTATTTTCTGCCAGATTCGCGGGGCCCGTTGGACTTCGCCAGCGAGCACGTCGATGCTTCCCCCCACCCCCATAAATAATCCCTTTGAAAAATGCGGAAGATTTTCTTTAATCCATTTTTCTTGTCTAGGAAAACCCAAAGCAACAAAAATAATATCCGGACCTTTGGCTTTAATCTCAGAGGTTATTGTGTTTTTCTGCCAATCAAAAAAACCATGATGGCTGCCTGCAATATGTATCTGGTTAAATTGCCTTTGGATAGTTGCTACAGCTTTTTGATTTGTTTCTTCCTTTCCACCCAAGAGGTAGATGCTCCATTTGTTCTTATTCGCCTCCTCTAGAAGTCGAATAGTTAAGTCATATCCAGTGACACGCTCATAAATAGGTTGATTCAATATTTTCGAAGCAATAATAATCCCAGCACCATCAGGGACAATCATATCAGCGGATTGAACAATCGTCAGATACTCTGGATGATCATTTGCATACATAACAATTTCTGGATTTGCCGTTACGATGAAGTACTTTTTTTGGTCGTGAATGGCTTTAATAAGTATTTCCACTACTTCATTAAATCTTTTATTTAAAAAGTTAATCCCTAATATATTAACCAAATTAGTTTTCATATTTAGAATCCTCTTAACATTTTTCCTCAAAATTATTTATGTAAGAAAACTCGCCCACTGGCGAGTTATTTAAATTGTAGCTAAGCCTCTTTGTTTTTCCATTACTGCTTCACGGAATTTTTTCTGTTCCACATCAGTCATTGATTTATATTTCTTTAAGAAGGTTTCGTATTTTGGAATAACCTCTTTAACAGGACCAAATTCTTTTATTTCGCCGTACTCAAGCCAAACTGCCTTTTCACAAAATTCCTTTATCTGTCTCATGGAGTGACTAACAAAGAAAATCGTTTTTCCCTTTTCTTTAAAGTCAAACATCTTTTTCTTGGATTTTTCTGCAAAAACCTGATCTCCTACTGACAAAGCTTCATCAACGATGAGAATATCAGGGTTCACGGTAACAGAGATTGCAAAACCAAGACGAGATTTCATCCCGCTTGAGTACTTCTTAACCGGCTGGTCAATAAATTTGCCTATATCGGCAAAATCAATGATTTCCTGTTCCATATCTTTAATCTCTTTCTTTTTGAAACCAAGCATTAAACATTTTAATTCTATATTTTCCCTGCCTGTTAATTGATTATCAAGCCCCGAGGAAATGGCAATAATTGAGGTTGTACCTTTTGTGATGACCTCGCCGGAAGTAGGGGGAATTACCCCTGCAATAATATTAGACAAAGTCGACTTACCAGAACCATTAACCCCAACAAGACCAATTACATCACCGCGATTGGCAGTAAAGGATATATCCTGAAGTGCATAAAAATCCTCCCCATACCCCCCTGGTAAAATTACGTCGAGAAGTTTTTCTTTTGGTGACCTATGCATCTTATACTTTTTAAAAACATTTTTGACATTTACTGTTTCATTCATTTGGATTCACCACCTATTTACAAGTAATCCACAAAGCGATTTCTAAATTTTAAATGCAAGACAGCTCCAATCATGAATAATCCAATGACAGTTATCCAGAAATATAAAGTATATTCCGGGTATTCAAGCGGATACCACGTTGTACCAAGTAAGGCTGCCCTGTAGCCCTCTACAATATAGTATAAAGGATTTATTTTTAATAAAAAGGCATAATCAATTCCATTTATCACCAAATCATCAACATGCCATAAAAAAGGAGTAACATACAACAGCATTTTTAATATGGACTGGACCACCTGCTGTACATCCCTGACAATTGTTGAGAGAGTGGACGTCACTAGTGCAAGTCCTAATAAAAATAGTAAGGTTGCCAGCATAAAATATGGTAATTGAACAAAATATACCGTTAGTTTAAAATCGGTAAATTGTAAAAAAATAGTAACTACAACCACTAACATTAGGTGGGTATAAAAATTTGCCATAATCACAAATGATGGAATGGCACTCATGGGAAAACTCATTTTCGAGATCAATTGTATTCTAGAATAGATAGACCTAGAAGAAGCAGAAATAGCTGGATTCACAAAGAACCAGACAATCATTCCTGTGACCATCCAAATAAAAAACGGAACATCGATACCATTTTCCATCGGAACCTCTCGGCCTTTCCGAATTCCGGCTCCAAATACAAACCAATATATGGTCAACTGAATCATTGGATTCAGTATTTCCCAAAATCTGCCGAGATAATTATTCGTATTCGCACTCTTTAGTTCAAAGGCAGATAACCTCAGGATCAGGTAAAAGGAACTGATTTGTTCCTTTACAATCGTAATCATCGATTTCATGAAAATTGTCCTTCCTATCGCTAATAATAACCTTGTTCATTATACATTAATTTCTCCAAAGGGACATAATAAAAACAAAGCTTCGACATGAAAATATCGAAGCTTGTCATATTTATTAAATTGGCTGTGTTAAATTTGTCTGTTGATTTCCGTTACAGGCACATCGCTTTCCGCGGGCGTGCCNNCGTGCCTTCCACTGCAATCAACAGATTGCCAAAATCGACATTATTCTTTAACACAGCCATTAAATTAATACCCAGTACTCTTTGCCTTAAAACTCTCTTCAGCAAATATGTACTGCACAAGGTTTTGGCTTGAACAGCCTTTAGAATATTGGTTCCATTTTTCTGCATAATATTCGACAAGGCTAAGGTCGAAGCGGTTGTTTTGAATAAGGTCAATAATTGATTGGGTATCTTTGACAAGCGGTCCTGGTAAGTTGTCTTCAAATCCTTCCATTAGACCACGATGTTCTTTATACTCATCTAAATCGTAGGCGAAAAAGATGATCGGTTTATGTAAGATTGAAAAATCGTAGGGAATCGACGAATAATCAGTAATCAAATAATCAGCGGCAACCAGTAGTTCATTAATATCATACTGACTTGAGGAAAGGTCAACAACGAAATCTGAGTATCGCAGGACATACTCATCCTTGTGAACAATTGCCGGATGTAACCTGAGAATTAACCGATAGTCTTGTCCTAACTCATGTGCCATTTTTTCAACCTCTAAGACAAGGTTAAAGTGTTCTAACTCATGGTCTCGATAAGTAGGAGCATAGAGAATAATTTTTTTAGCTCTCAAGCTAGGATGTTGATGTAGTAAGGTGTCGATTGCTTTTCGTTTTGCCTCTTCATTATAGAAGAAATCAGTTCTTGGGACGCCTGTCGGCAGGATATTCTCCTTTTTGAGGTTAAAAGACTTCATAAAAATCTCTGTCATCACATCCGAGCCGGCTATTACTCGATCAAATTTCCTGTATACCTGTAAAAAACGCTCTCTCGCACGATCGGTTCTCGTTTTAATCGATTCATCTTCCAGACCGAACTTTTTCATCGCCCCCGAGGCATGCCATAACTGAATACACTTGACTTCTTTTTTAAAGGTTACGGCAGCTAGAAAGCCAAAGTAGTTATCAATAAAAATATGGCGGGAAGTGGCTATATGAAATACCGCTTTCAGCCAATTCATGATATGTTTCGCTTCAAAGAGAATAGTTGTGGCCTCTTGAACATCCTTAAATTTAGGGAACACCTTTTGTTCGCAGAGAAACACCACATCAGTTAAAATGTGCTGCCTGCGAATTTCTTCATACACATACTGGGTGTTATCACCAAAACTAACCACAAACGTGGTTTTGTTTCTTAGCGGCCACAGACTAAAGATGGAAAACAGGCACTTAAAGACAAATAAATAAAAACAAATGGCTAGTTCCCTAACCATTTGTGACAGCATTTAAATCTTCTTTTATTTGTGAAGTAGAAATCCCGATTGTTCTTGGCAGGTAAACCACTTCACAATATTCTTTAAGAAAGTCAAATTTGCCTTTCCAATCATCACCCATCACAAAAACATCAATTTCATGTTTGATCACGTCTTGAATTTTTTGGTCCCAAGTATTTTCAGGAATCACTTCATCCACAAAACGAATGGATTCTAAAATTAACTTTCTGTTTTCAAAGCTGTGGTAAGCTTGTTTATTCTTGCCTTTATTGAATTCATCTGTGGATAGACCAACAACTAAATAATCTCCTAAGTCTTTGGCACGGCTAAGTAAATTTATATGACCAAAATGTAATAAATCAAATGTTCCATATGTTAACACCTTTTTCATAAGAGTAACTCCTCCTGCTATTAGTATTCGGAAAACGCGGCAATATTTATTCAAAATCAAAAATTATTTTTCATTTTTAATGTAGTTGACTTCACCAAATCATTATAAGACTATCAAACTTAAAATTCAAATAAGAACTGAATAATTTCCAACAAAATACCATTAATTACTTAAGTTTATTGAAAAAGCTGACTTGGTGAACAAGTCAGCCTCTAACACTATTTCAGTTCCTGAGTAATATACATTTTACTAACCCAGCCTTTGCTTCCATTGGCTGTTTTCACTTGATACCATGTTTTCGTCCCATCCATCGTTACTGTGCCATCTGCTTTCATGATAAGAGAAACATAATCATTTAACGGCAGCTTTCCTAGCGAGGAATTGGATGTGGATGGCCCGGTTCGGATATTTAACTCCGAAACTGTCACTCTCCCTAGATTTTGAACAGATATGTAATTTTTATAGTTGCTAAAGTCTACATCATTGGTCCAGTATTCTTTATTGTCCACTTTCACCCGCAGCCAAAAGTCATTAGTTTTTTCCAGGACAGTAAAGGAGGTTCCTCTTTTCATCGTTTTCACTGCATCATGTACGCCCTTTTTACTATTTAGAACAATTTGTTTATTTGCAGGGATGGTAGCAATGGCGACGATATCAGCGGGAAACTTATCTCCGCCAGCAGGAATTAACGGCCTTTGAGGGATATTGGCATCGGGATCTGCCTTTGCATAATAGGCTTTATCATAGGAAAGAATCTTTTCCATATGCTGGCTGATTGCTTTACCCCAATACGGATCAGTAGCATAAAAGAAGTTCATGCCCTCACTACTAGCATCAATTCTTGCATTCGTTAATGATGTGGTACCAAAACCCAGATATGCCCCTTGAAACTTCCAATTAGCTGGATTTAAGTACGTAGATTTCATTTCACGGGCAATAAAATCAATACACAACTCTACACTAGCAAAACGATAGGCAGCTACAAATGGCGCTGCATCATAGGCACCAAAGCCAAATAAGTTGTTCTTGGTAATCGAAATGCTAGAGGTTCCATAGGCACTCTCATGAATGGCATGGGCTGCCAAGTAAAGTGGATTGACCCCATACTTTCGCCCGGCATCAATAAATACCTGTCCTTTATTCGTCAAAATACTCGGCTTCCCCGTATTTTTTACATAGCCAGCAATATAATTATTAATTTGACTTGCCTTAACAGGAGATTGAGTTCTTAAATCAATAAACTGATAGGTATCCCTCGTGCCCATTGGATCACCCGTTATCACCTGTTGAAGGTACGTGCCAAATACGTAGCCGCTTTTCCCGGCATAGCTGACCTTATACCAGCCATTAGACGTCTTGCTGGTTGGAATAATGATTGTTCCTTTAGGAATCGAGGTTAAAATGGCAGCTGTTGTCGCCGCAGCTTGTCTAACATTTAATTGATCCATAACCGCATAAGTTGTCTTCGTTATGGCTTGCTCGGCAATGGTATCGGTTGGAGGAATGTTTACCCCACCGTTGTCAGTTCCTCCCTTGTCGGGTGTCTCGGCAGGCTTAGCATATTTCGAAATATCGCCGCCATAGACATAGCCAGATTTCCCGTTATAGGAGACTTTATACCAATCTCCGATTCTTTGCTTAGAAGAAATAATTGCTTGTTTTGGTATTTTTACTAGTTTTGTATAGGTTTTTCCATAGGATGCGTACAAATAGGTATCTAGTTTGGCTTGATAGTCCGCGGCCGCAAAGGATGTTATCGTGGCCTTGCTTACATCCCCGCTATAAACATAAAGTGTTTTTCCATTATAAGAGACCCGATACCAGACCTGGCCGACGCTATTTACTGCTTGATAAGCAGAATAAAGTCCGTTTCCGCTTGCGAGGCTGTATACCGCACTCTTCTTTGTATCAGGAGTAGAATATAGCTTTACGGTTTTTTTTGTAAAATAATAGCCTCCGCTTATTGCACTATATTTATAGTATTCCTTTAAAAAAGTTCCTTTTACCCATCCAGTAGTTGTTACATTTTTCCCTTTAGAGGAATAGGTGTAGGTCACCTTATACCAATCCGTTATTTTCTCCGCGCTTGTGATGGTCTTACCCTTTGGGATTGAAAGTAATGTTTTATATCTCGTGCTGGCTCCTGAGCGGATGTTAACATTATCGGTGGTCTGATACGTTGTTTTTGCAAATTTAACCGTTTTTGGTGCTGTAGAAATTTTCTTGATATAAGAGGCGCTAACCCAACCTATTTGGACGACTTTCTTCCCTTTTAGGGTATATTGGTACGAAACCTTTACCCAGGTGCCTTTTTGTTCAGTGGCAGTGATCGTTTTTGATTTAGGGACCTGAAGGATTGCTTTATATTTTGTCGAAGGACCCGTTCGCAAATTAACATTGTCAGTCGTTTGGTAACTGATATTTGCTAATTTTATAGTGCTGGCGGCATAGGCAAGTTGCACCTTTGATGGAATAATTGGAGTGACAACCTCTCCTACTAATAAACTAGTAGATAAGAGAAGAACTTTCCCGATATTTCTCATTGACACACCTCCCTGTCGGATTTTGGATGCTGCATTTCTAATTTTTCTATAAATATAAAAAAACTCAAATTATGACGAAAGTTGCATCCTCCCATTAAATCTGAGAAAATATAACGTTATCAATTCCTATTATCGCTGATATCCTCTTAATTTTAAATAGTTTCCAATAAATACTTGTTGCAATTCGAAAAAATAGGTCGATTTACTCATGAGAATTAGGGAGATTCTTCGGAGAATTTGTAAACTATCACTGTCCTTGTGGGATAAAATGACAAAAACACCCAAATTTCAACCTTGGGTGTTTTCGATCCGTTTATTTTCAATTTTTTAAAATGACTTCATTGACCACTCTTTCTGCCGCATGCCCATCTTCTAGGTAACAAAACTGTTGATAAAAATCATTCATCCGTTCATTTGATACCGTAGGATTGCCTTGGTCTTTAATAGCAGCAATCACTTCTTCAGTTGTTTCGACGAGCGGTCCTGGTGCTTTTTCTTCAAAATTAAAGTAAAAACCTCTTATATCGTCCTTATATTCCTCAAGATCGTAGGTAAAGAATATCATCGGCCGTTTCAAATTCGCATAATCAAAAAATACAGACGAATAATCCGTAATCAGTAAATCACTGATTAAATATAGTTCTCGGATGTCCTCATGCTTGGAAAAGTCCCAAGCAAAGCCTTTATACGCCTCCAAGTCAAAGTTTTCAGCGACTAGATAATGCATCCGGAGAATGATAATATATTCATCCCCGAGTTCTTGTTTAAGTTTTTCCAAATCCAACTGCAAATCAAGCTTATATTTACCTTCTTGATGAAATTGATTGTCGCGCCACGTCGGGGCATAAAGGATCACCTTTTTATCCTCAGGAAGTTGATGCTTCTGCTTAAATTCCTTGGCACGATCGTCACGATCATCTTTATAAAAAATATCATTTCGTGGATAACCCGATTCAATCATTTCTTTATCGAATTTAAAGGCACGCTTAAATATTTCTGTTGAATACCGATTGGGAGAAATTAAATAATCCCAGTTCCGTGATTCAAGATAAAATTCTTGCTTATACTGCTCCGTCGTTGTCCCTGCCATGAGCACTTCTTTCATATCATGGGCCAGCTTTTTCAAGGGGGTCCCATGCCATGTTTGCAAGTAAATGGTCTGCTTTGGCTTCGGAATCCACAAGGGCATCCGGCTATTAGTTACCCAAAACCTTGCCCTCGCCATCAAAAACAGCCATTTTACCGAAAAGCGTCGGGCATACGGAATTCCTTTCTCAACAAAGCCTTTTTCAAACCGGGGATCGACACTCCAAATAAGTTCATATTCCGGATGATTTCTTTGCAGGTATTCGTAAATCGCCCGAGGATTACAACTGTATTGCTTGCCAAGAAAGCTTTCAAACATAATTAATTTTTTCTGTGGCGGGAAAAGTGAAACCAACTGAAATAACCATTTGTATCCTGCTATTACTAACTTTTTCACGGATGATACCAATAAAACCGCGCTCCTAACCGTTGAAGAAGAAACACTGAAAGGGCTGCATTAAAAAAAGCAGCCTCGTGTTTACTCAAAAACCTATTTATTCATTTTCACTTCTTGATTCACCAGTTTCACTAGGTACTCAAGCAATTGTTCCCTTAGTTCCTCTCTGCTTAAAGCCATTTCAATCGTTGTCTTAATAAAACCAAATTTCTCACCAACATCATAGCGGATTCCTTCAAAGTCATAGGCAAAAACATCTTGAATACTATTCAAGCGTTGAATCGCATCTGTCAGTTGAATTTCACCACCTGATCCTGTTTCTTGATTTTCAAGGAGATCAAAAATCTCAGGTGTTAAAATATATCTTCCCAAAATGGCAAGATTTGATGGCGCTAACTCGACGGGCGGCTTTTCAACAAAGTTTCTTACCTCATACATGCGTCCATCTTGCCGGCTCGGATCAATAATCCCGTAGCGGTTTGTTTCTGCCATTGGAACAGGCTGCACCCCAATAACAGAAGAACCTACTTTATCATATATGTCCATTAACTGCTTCAACGAAGGCACCTTTGCTTGGACAATATCATCCCCTAATAACACCGCAAATGGCTCATTGCCAATGAACTTTCTCGCACACCAAATCGCATGCCCTAACCCTCTTGGCTCTTTTTGTCTTATGTAATGTATATCAACATTCCCGGGCTTACGAACTTCTTCGAGGAGCTCGAACTTCTCTTTACGAGCTAAATTTTCTTCCAGTTCAAATGCGCTGTCAAAGTGATCTTCGATGGCTCTTTTCCCTTTACCGGTTACGATGATAATATCTTCAATTCCTGATTCGATTGCTTCTTCCACAATATATTGAATCGTTGGTTTATCAACGATTGGCAGCATTTCCTTCGGCATTGCTTTCGTAGCAGGTAAAAACCTTGTGCCCAATCCCGCTGCTGGAATAATCGCCTTTTTGACTTTACTCATTTTTATGTCTCCTTATTTCGTATTCAAATTATGATCCATTCTAAATTTCTGCATCAATCTAATATTTGATAAAACGATGCCATTGCCTTTTTATTGTATTCTTCTGGAATAAATTCATCAAGCTTAATATCCAGCTCATTTCCCGCCAATTGAGTGAGACCTTTTTCCAGCCCTTCAATGCTATTTTCAACTAATAACCCATACCGCCCATTTTCCAATACATTTCGATTCGCAACAATATCTGTCGCTATGATTTTCATCCCATGAGTCATCGCCTCTAGTAACACCATTGGCTGGCCCTCATAATGGGAGGAAAGAACAAAACAATCGCATTTCTTCATTAATATAAATGGGTTCTCTAATTGGCCCATCAAGTATACAGAATCTGATAGCTCCAATTCCGCAATCAAATTCTCCAAGTCATTCCTTAACGGACCTTCACCTAGAATATACAACTTTGAATTGGGGAATTTCTGCTGAAATTGACTGAAGGCCTTAATCAAGTTATCCTGGCCTTTTTCAGGGGATAATCGTCCCATCGTAATGAAATTATAATTTTCTGCAACCGGCTGAGGAGGGATCACTGTTTCTTCAATCGTTTCAAGTTTTTCTTCTATTATAGTTGGAACCACTAGTTTGTATTTTTTCGAATGGAGCATTTTATACAACGGAGGATGGATCTTGGAATGAAGTTGTTTCCTTCCATCATATTCCCGAACAATCGTCAATGCCGACGAATCAATCCAGCCAATCATGGTTCCCTTGATAGAAAGCCGGCTATAGATTCCTTGCTGTGTTCTTGCTTCTTCATCTACATCGACCAATCGACCTTTATAATCCTTGCCAGAAGCGACTTTCTCTGTTCCTTCTAGATTATAGGGCATACTCCAAATGTCATATCTATTTCCATGAGAAATAATCGCTAATTTCTGCACGGGCGTATGTAATAAGACACGATCTGGCAGCAATTCAAAACATCCTTGGTCAAGCCAGCCAACGATCCGGTCATCGATACTAAATTTATAATAATTAGTAGACTTTGTTTGCACCTCTCGTAAAATGGCGACTTCCTCGTTTAGGTATTTCAGAGCTGGTGCCACTTCAGCTGCTCCGCTTACGACAGGTGGTCTGTTCCAGATTACCTCGTTTTTCGGATTCGTGATCCTTGCACTTGCTTTAAAGACCGTATTACTGATGATTTGGTCTTCAGCGATAACCTCATTGATTATCGATTTCGTTATACTTTCTGTCCATTCTTCATTCCCTAGTCTCAGAATTTTCTCTGGATTAATCGAGTTCATAACAAAATCAAATTTAAATTCCTCAGCAAATTCCGCCAAATTACTTCTGTTTAGCTCCATTGTTGCTGGTGATACACTTACCAGTTTGTCAAACCGATCATAGACGGAAAAGAGGCCCCGTAAATTTATTCGATGGGGCCGGCGCCCATTTATGACCTTTTCACTATCCGAACGGATGTCATTATGCATATAACAGATTTTTTTCTTTGCATCGGAAGCAAGCAAATATTTGGCCCAATACAGACTGTAACCACTAAAATCAATAGCATAATCAAATTGTGCCCGACCTGATATTCTGTTGTATTCCCGCTTATAGGCGTTTTCTGGGTAAAGTTTTTTGGTCACTTTACTATGTGCTCCTCGATTATGAACAAATTTATCCCGATACACTTCAAAAAGACTATGTACTTCTAATCCATTTCGAAACAAGAACCTAGCATTCTTATTTACCTTTGCGATATTATTTAAGCTTTCTTTCGATTTTGGTGATTTCATGAAAATACTAACATCAAACTTACTATAGTCAATATTGTCGACTAGATTGATAAAGGATGAGGTAATGCCATTGTTTTGCAACCCCCCCGGATAAATAAGGATTTTCTTTTTTTCCCGGTCCAATTGATTAATGATATTGATTGGAGTCTTTTCCTGGTTAAAGACGTATTGGACGATTCTTGCCGTCACCTTTCCATCATCATGTGATGTGAATTTGTTTTTTGCTGCCTGATAGACAGGGCGATAGCTATCACTTATTTTATTAATATCTTGAACGGCGTCAGCCACTTCTTCGATGGTAAAGAGCGTAGGTCCTGGTAGTTCATCCTCGGATAAATACATACCTCTTTCTTCCTGGTAATCGTCATAATCCCAAATATAGAATAAGATTGGTTTACCTGTTACAAGGTAATCAAAAAAGATACTCGAGTAATCGGTGATTAAAAGATCCACAGTACTTAACAGCTCGTTAGTATCTACAAAGTCCGGAACTAAGATCTCTTTAATTTCAGTAAATTTCTTCGCTTGATTATACAAAAAGGGATGAACTTTGATTAAAAGGTTATACTCGTTTCCTACCTTTTGCCTCAAATAGGTCATTTCACTAATGATTTGGAACATATCATTTTTTGCTTTTGATACATTTGTCCCTTTCCATGTAGGTGCATACAGAATCGTCTGTTTATTTTTATCGATTTCTAGCCCTAATCGAGTTAGTAAAGAATGAAATCTATCTGCATCAGTATGATAGGTTAGATCTATTCTTGGATAGCCTTCTTGAATAATTTCTCCATTATATAGTCCGTTTAGTTTATAACTATTAAGAAACATTTTGGTTGTATGGTCATTGGGACTTAAGAGATAATCCGCACTAAGAAAATTCCTCACTACATTCTGCGAGTGGGCTGGATTTCCAGGGATATCAAATCCCATTCTTTTTAACGGAGTCCCATGCCAGGTATTAATATAGACTTGCTCTTTTTTGGGAATAAAAAAAGGCTGAAAGGTAGAATTATTAATCAAGTACTTGCTCGTGGCTAACCACTTAAGATATTCCTTTGAATTCCGTTTCACAAATATCACATTTTTCAAGTCTTTATAGTTGGCGATCACGCTTTCTAACTCTTTCACATGATGGATTGACCAAATATGTTTAAAATGCTGAAATTCGGGGTGATGTAAGAGGTATTTAAAAATAGCATATGGGCTATCGGTTACACTTTTTCCGTCCCTGCTTTCATAAAGTATAGTATGGTCCCTCACCTTTGATTTTTCATAAAATCTTCTATACTGAAAATTTCTGCGATGATTGGCCTTTCTAACATAATTATAGAGGGGTCCGAAAATAAATTTAATTCTTCTTTTTAAAATCTTTTTATTCATGAACATCTACAGCTCCCTTACCAGTTCACTTTCTTCTAATTTTTTATTAGTTATTCTTACCATTTTTGGTGCTTTATATGTACGGAGCTGACCATCTACTTTTTCTAAACAACAAAAAAGCAAATGGTTATCAGAATTTCCTGGTCATCCATTTGCTTGATAAAGAACTTCCAATATTGTTCGTAGTGTAATAATAACTAGCAGTTGTTGCGAGATTGTTGAATTCTGATTACAAGGAATATTGTACTCATCCAGACACTCTACTATAATGAATACAATACCTATCACAAATACAGTTAAGGGGCAGTTACCACATGCTTTTTTCGATGATCATTCCTGTCTATAATGCAGAGAAATATGTACAAGAAGCGATTGAAAGCCTTATCCATCAAACAGTTGACTTTAAACAAAATGTCGAAATAATTCTTGTTGATGACGGCAGTACCGATCAATCAAAAGTTATATGTCAAAACTACGTCAAACAATATCCTAATAATATTAAATATATTTACCGTGAAAATGCCGGTCCTGGCAGTGCAAGGAATACCGGTTTTGATCATGTATCACCACATTCAGATTATATTGGTTTCCTAGATGCCGATGATCTTCTGTCTGAGGATACACTTGAAAAAGTGGGTTCTTTTTTTTCGCGGCATTCTGAAATACAACTAGCTGTGATTCCCCTCTACCATTTTGAACGAATCGATACTCCGCACAGATTGAACTATCGTTTTGAGCAAGGAGACCGTGTTATCCATATTCTCGAGGAGTATACGGGGATTCATTTTCATATTGGCGGATGCTTTTTTAAAGCGAAACATTTCCTAACTAATCCGGATTTGCGATTTCAAACCGACATCAAATTTTGGGAGGACGCCCTCTTTATCAATACCTTTTTATTAGAGCACAAGCAATATGGGGTAGTCTCGGAAGCAAAATATCATTACCGCCGACGTGTCGATGAGGATTCACTTGTTAGTAATGCTTGGTATCAAAAATCACGATACACGGAAATGATTAGACGTTGTTATTTAACGTTGATTAACGAATCAAAGAGCCGTTATAACGAGATCCTCCCTTATGTGCAGTTTTTAATCACGTACCATATTCGGTTGTATCTTTTTCCAAAGAACAACCCGATAATCTTTGAAGTGTTAACCAAAGAAGAACAAGATGAGTTTTTCGAGGAATTTGTGAAGTTAATTCAACTGTTTGATCAGAAATACATCAAGGAACAGGACATGCCTTTTTATTATAAAACCTATTTGTTAAACCTAAGTGAAAATGGCTGGCCGTACAAAGAAAATATAAGTCCCAAGAAGATTGAAAAACAGAAAGTTGTCATAACTGAATGTCATCACCGTGCATTAAAGTGGACAATAAAAGGTCACTTCATGAATAAAGTCTATTTTATGAAGGAAAATGATCGGCTGTTTATCCAGACGAAAGACAAGATCACGTATTTGCCAAAAGCCGAAATTCCAGGAAAACTGCGGATCATCTGGGGAACCGTTGTCCGAAACTACGAGCATGCTGGTTTTGAAACCACTTTGCCCTTCTATCGGAGTAAATTCAGATTTGGGATAGAAACGGAAAGTGGAAAAAGGTATTTATTGAACGAGGTAAACTTAAAAGAAGGAGTAGAGTGATACATAACGAAGAATCGTAAGCCCGAATTATAAA
>NZ_NUZU01000046.1 GCF_002567005.1 Bacillus sp. AFS073361 | reverse complement strand
TTTTATAATTCGGGCTTACTTTGCAAATAATTTAAAATCTGATCCACGAATTTTATAACGTCCAAATGGACTAAGGCATTTCAAATATCCATTTCGGCACCATCGCCTCACTGTTTCTTCGTGGACTCCTATTAGCCTAGCGATATTAATGGTGCTAAGAATAGCATCATCGTCTATTGCGTGGATGACGGGAAATCGTTCAATTTCATCATAGTTGTCTTCATCAAGATGTAGGTGCTGCATAGTGAATTTAGACTCCTTTCAAGGTTGTAATAATATTCTTCTTAGCAGTAATTAGGTTATTTCGCTTAGTAATCCATTGCATTTCAGACATATACTTTGGTTTCTGTTGGATTTGTATCAATTCGCTTTCAATATTCAATAATTGCTCCTGAAGTTGTTTTCTTTTTGGATTTTTATCATCTAAATTATCTGTAAATGATTCTACTTCAAGAACCATATCTCCTAGCCTATATCCTCTTTCAACTTCCCATTCTTTTAACTTTTCAAGATTCCAAGGAAAATTAATAGTTGCATCGAGTACCTGATAATATTGCTCTTTCGTAATCTCAGAAGTATAATATTCTTCTCCGACTGATAGAGATGGTTTATGCCGTAATTGATGATCTGCAGCTGTTTTTTTTGCCAAATTATTTAATGAAATATCATTATTGATAAAGGTACGCATAATAATATTATTTAGAGAATGTCTTGATGCTTTAAAGATAAAATCTTGCTTTCTTACATCATCCAGAAAATCAAGGCGATTTCTTAACCTATTAATAAAGCTGAAAGTAATTGGTTTTCTGTGTCTATACTCTGGTAAAGCATAGTCAGGTCTAAATAAGAATCCTTTACCTTTTGGGGAGTTCTCGTCTTGTTTACGGTAAATATAAGATAAATATAAGTTTAGCTGTGTTACAGTACCTTGTGGTATAGGTGTATGGTAGTCTGGATGAGAAGGACTATTTTCTTGCTTGGTCATAAAAGCTGGTAACCTTAATACTCCCCAACCATCTTCATCCGTTTCAAGATAACCATTGGTGTTCAGTTGAAAATATTCTATTTTTACTTTGTGAAGCTCTTCAGGACGAATACCAGTTGTACATGAAAGTTGCCACATTGTCGCATGTTTTAACGGATCTCTTGCACGAACATCTTCAAGAAGATACTGTTTAATTAGAACCATTTGTTCTCTGGTTAAGAATGTCTTGGTTCTAATATTCATATCACCTTTATTAAGGTCACTTTCTTTTCTTGGGAATTGTTCCAGAAACTTAAATATACGTCTTTTTATGCGAGTGAATTCTCTAAAATCCTCATTGTCATCCAATGCATCTTCTTCTAAAGTATCTAAAAGATAGTAATAAAATGGTCTTAGTTGCTGAAAGTAATTTATCAATGTTGTTCCCTTACGCTTGGTAGATAGTGAAGAATAATCATCCTTTGAGACATTATAGATATCGAATACATCAGGATTAAAACTATCAGGTGGCTGAATTCGTTGAAAAGGATTTCTATGAAAATCTGTCTCTATTCCACATCGTCCAGCAATGATAAGAATAAAAGCAGAACTGATAATACGTTTTATCGACTCAAGTGTTTCTTCTTTATTGGCAATTTGCTGAGTAGAACGATAACCATTGTAAACTACAACTCCACCGTTTGCCCTAAATTTAAGATATTTAGAGATGATTTGTTGCTGATGGTTATTTAATAAATCATAAGCATTCTGCAGACTGGCTCCTTTGAATTCTGCGAAGTTCTCCTTAACCTGTTTTTTTATTAGAGGGAGTAGGTCTATTATTTCTCTTTCATCATATAAACTCGTCCCTACTAGATGAGGTGGTTGGGGAAGCAGTCCCAATCGTTGATAGTACCTTAAAGACGATAGGGAAGTTAAATTGGAATTTTTCCCTATCTGTTCCAATGTGTTATAGCGATTTTCGAGAATAGCTGAGCGATAAAAGAAATAATTCATCTTGATATCAAGTAAATCTTTCGGAGGTGGAGCGCACTTGGGAACTTTTACATATTTACCTTCCCATATTCCTTCTCGTATCTGTTCAATTAATTCACGAAATGATAAATTTAACATACTTGCTACATGATATGCGGCTATATATTCAGAACTATTATTGTAATAGTGATACGCCTCATTATGTTTTGAATAATATTCTTGAATGAGTGGGATTGATTCTGGCTGTACAAACCAGTTTGCCCCATCTTTAACAAGATATTGTTCAAAAAGTGCTTGTTGAATCAGATAATTGAAACATTTCCCTGAAATTCCGCTTAACTTAGCAGCTTGGTTTCGCGTTAGTAAAGTTAAGTTTTCCATTTTTATTTTTCCTTTCTATTATATTTTATCAATCTATCCATTTTGGGATAGAAACATACATACACACAAAACGCACATTCTATAACAAAATAGGATGTCGAAATGATGGTTCTTAGGAGTTACTATGTTGCAGAATGTGAGCAAGGTGTGTTTCACCAAACTTATTCATTTGATGTTTTTAAACATTATAGCTACATAATTGCTGCTTTCGAACAACCTAGAGAAATAGACCGAAAAGTTTTCTGGAATTTTCTTTAATCGAAAAAGTTTATTTTATAAACTAACTAATAGTAAATTAATCTAGTTAAAAACTGAAAGGAGTAAACTAAATTGAGAGACCGTAGAAGAATTCGAAGAATCACTGCCTTGCTACAAAAGGTTTGGGAACAACAGCCCGACGTTCGGTTTAACCAATTGATTTCTAATTTGCAGTCCCAGTATTCGCATCAGAATAATAATTACGGAAAAAAAGTAATTGATTCTAATAGAGGTAATTATATAGATTTATTTTTTCTAGAAGATGATAAGTGGGAAATATTCCTTGAAGATTATTGGAGAGAAATTGAGGAGGAACTGAAAAAAGAAGAAACAAAAATTACTGATGAAGTTATTACTGAAGTAATTAATCTGTTTCTTGAAGCAGGCATTAAACAGGAAAACTTAGACGATAAAGTTTCTACTAACATTAGAAGATTTTATGTAGTTGAGAGTAGATGGTTAACTACGGAGGCCATAACTGACCTGATTAAAAATTTCTCAAAAGAGGACAGATTACAATTATTTTATAAAATAAATCAAGGTCTGTGATAAGTGAAAACTTAACACAGACCCAAAAAAAGGTTATACTCCAAATTTATCTCATATGAAATTTACCACTGACTTTCATTTTGGACAAATCAAGAAATGTTCCTGTTTCTTTGATAAATAGTAAATCAACTGGACCGACTGGACCATTTCGTTGCTTTGCTATATTAATTTCGATTAAATTCTCTTGTTCACTGTTGTTGTTATAGTAATCATCACGGTGTAGCAAAAGGATTACATCAGCGTCTTGTTCAATGCTCCCTGAATCCCGTAAGTCGCTCATATAAGGACGTTTGTCCGCTCGTTGTTCAACATTTCGATTAAGCTGACTTAATAGAATGATAGGTACATTAAGTTCTTTTGCAATTAGTTTTAATTCGCGTGTGATCGCAGCTATTTTAAGGTCATGTCTATCATAGTTATTATCAGACTTTATTAGTTGTAAATAATCAATAATGACTAAAAAATGCTTTTTATTTGAATTTCGTAACTCTCTTCGTATGGATAAGCTAATATCGAAGGTTGTTTGCCCCGGATAATCATCTATCACTAAATCCCACTTATCAACAATTCCCGTAGCATATGCAGCGCGTTTCATTTCGTCTTCAGTCAATAGTTTTTCGCTATGTCGTAAAAACATAGAATTTATATTGGACACTGAACTTAGCATTCTGTAAAGCAACTGTTTCTGAGGCATTTCAAACGAAAAGAAGATAACTTTGGTGTCCTTTTTGCAAGCATTCATAGCAAAGTTTAAGGCAAGTGCCGTTTTTCCTACAGATGGTCGAGCGGCAAGTATTATAAGATCTCCAGATTGAAACCCGTCAGTCATTAAATTTAAATCTAGAAAACCTGTATCGATGCCACTTAGTCCTTCTTTTTTAGTTGAGATTTCTTCATAAATATCCATCAGAACATCTTTTTTTGAGACTTTTGATAGATTTCGGCCTTCATCGGTCAACTCATTTAATAGTTTCAAAGTGTGATTTAGGCTTTCTTCACTTGGGGTAATTTCAAAGGATTTACAGATTTGTAATGCCTTTCTAATTTTAAACGCTTTTTTAACGAGACTTTGATAGAAGTTAAATGGTTCCGTACTAGGAACAGAATCAGTTAGTTGCAGGAGGTAGCTTGCAGCACCGATTTGCTCGATTGTAAAATCATCTAATTTCGTAATAATAGAAACGTAATCAATGGGTTCTCCTTTCGCATCTATTTCTCTCATCGTTCTAAAAATGATTTGATGTTTCTGTAAATAAAATTCCTCTGCACTCAAGGTAGATTCTTTAATTAATTCAGACTTTTGTAAGATGCAGCCTAACACCACTTGTTCTGCTTCGATATTATATAGTTCACGTTGGTTATTCTGCATTTAAGATTTGTTTCCTTTCTACTAGGTGCTTTAGGAAAACGTTTTGAGTCTTTTCTTGAACGGCAATTTGACTTATTGTCGGAGGAAAAGAGCTTGTTCGGATATGGTTGTTTAGTTTTTTTTCGACAGCTTCATATGGCATATCAACTAAATGAATAATCCAAAGGTCCAATTTTTCTTGATTCATATCAAAGCTAGGATAAGCAATTGTAATGCTCCGGATAATTGTAATGGCTTGATTTCTAGTCATTTAAATCCTCCATTCTATTCAAATTATTGTTTAGTAAACTATCAAGAACGGTCAGATTGGATTGTTTTTTACTAGATGAAAATAACTTCTTATCATTATTTTCATTCTTTTCATTATTGTTTGTGGACAATTCATGGATAGATTCGGGACTATTGCTGGACAACGGATGGCCATTTCTTTGGTACAAAATCCAGTTTACAATAGTGATGATGCTATATTTATTAGTCGATTTAATTGAAACAAATCCTTGTGTTTCTAGTACTTTTAACCATCGCCAAAGTGTCTTCCCGGAGACTTGAAACTTCGTTTGAAGTTCTTTATTATAATCCTCTTCAATTGAATGGCGACCAGTAATAAACTGTCCGGGGGATAAAACAATTACTTGGTTTTCAATTAAGAACTCTTTCTGTTGATGAGATGCTTTTAATAAACACAAAAGCCACAGACGGAGTTTTTGTGGATCCTGCCAAATGTGGTTATGTGTAATTTTACGGTAAAGTTTGATATATCCTTCTTTCATTTTAGATAGTCCTCCCTATATGAAAAGTTTTAATAATGATGGCCAACTCGGAGAACATAATATCTTCAATTTTTTATATTTCTAGGAGCTAGTGTGTTTTTTAAAAAAAATTTTGAGTTTATTCGTTTTAAAAGTTTCGAAGGAGATTATAAAAATACTTTTACGTGAGACTAGACTCTCATGAAATGAGGGTGTAAAGTATCCATCTTTTTAAAAGAAATAGTAGATAGGGTTAATGGAGTAAGTATGTTGTTCCAATTAGGGGTGAGATGAATTGGAGGATATGAAGTTGGTTGTCTTTACTAAGTCATTATCTAATAGCGATTTCGTTCCCTATTTAAACTAATATGGGTAGATTACAAACACAAATAAATTTAAAATAAATTGAATCCTTGTTTTTTGTTAAAACAAGGATTCATAGAGTTTCATTGAGGTTACTTAAACTGTTTGCGAATTTGCGCAAGGGTTGAAGGTGTTGCATTATTCCCATAAATTATTATGTATTTATTTTTATATATCTTGTTCTTACGTTTAGGTACCGTGTATACAGCATGAGAAGGGACAATTCCTGAGTTTATTGCTGCACGGGTGTTGGGGAAGCTCATTATAAAGCTGTCTTTAGAATAAATTCTTATTTCCTCTTCTATGTGTTCTTTGCATTCTTTAAATTTTTTACTCTGTTCTCTTGCTATATCCAAAATAGCATTTATCTTTTTGATGTTATACTCGCTATCAGGAATGATAATTAAATCACGTGAAGGAATATAGTATTTCTTGGATTTCAAGGCATAACTTGTAGTGAATATTTTATGGTGATGATATAGTTCGTATTGACTTTTAGCTATTCCTAGTGATTCCCCTTCAAGATTTAATAAATGATAACGTTCTTTTTGAACCCGATTTTTTATAATCGAATTTAAAAGTTCATCGTTAAATTCATCTTCGTAAATAAATATATATTTTTCTTTATAAATGGTATTTTTCATTAAACAGCGACTAATGTTGCTTACGTGAATTCTAAAAAAACGGGCGCATTCATTAATTACTATCCAACGAGAGCCTATTTGTTTTCCATCAATGTCAAATGAATAAAAAGGCCTTTGGTTTGCCAGCTCCATCTTGCACTTTAGCAATTCAGGGTGAAATTCATCATCGTAGATAAAAATATAACTACCACTATAGGAAGACTTATGATACAAACATTTATAAATTGGGGCATTATGGACGAGATTAAGCTGCTTTATACAATCTCCCATGCTCGTAAAGGTTTTAATTTTTTCTCCGGTCTTAATGTTATATGCACTAAAGGCTCTAAAGCGCTTTTTATGCTTTGCTACTAGTAAAGGAAGATATGTTTGTTCAAAGGCATATCGGTTATTTACCTTTGTAAACGCGAAATGGTCTCCAACTATTCCTTTTTTTCCTGCTAATGCATAATAAATATATTGCGCTCTAACGTTTTTGGGTAACGCAGCAGCGCATTCTGTTGCGCTTTTCCACAATTGAACCCTTTCCTCTGGGTCATTCTTTCGTAAGTCATAGCAATAAAAATCATTATCGGATTTCAAAGATTTAGGAGCGTAATTCTTCCAAATCTGAAATTCTTCATCTAATACATCTTTATGGTTTATAACAACCTCTCTATAAGTTACTCCGTATACAATTCCATGAATACAACCTAAACTGCACTTCATTAAATCCGCAATATCCTTATAAGTTAAAGAGGTATCTCTAATTAATAGTCTAACTTGCTTTGCTTGATAGTTTGTTAACTGGGCAGATGGTGAAAGTTCACCTCTTGGAACACCACCACTATTTCCGTAACCACCTAATGTTCCATTAAAGCCTCTTGAGTCTTTAAAATGTTCATAACTACGATATTTTAATATGTAGAATTTTTCTTTTTCATCAAGCTCTTCTTGGGAATTTACTGAACAAAGTATGTTAACTTTTAAATAACATCCAGCAGTATCTAGATCTTTAATCTCGTTATCATTACTCCAGATAATTTTCTTCTCTTTGTCTCTTATACCATATTTTCTAATTTCTCTTGCAACTCTATAATTGTTTTCAAAATTGCCATTACTATCTAACTTCCAAGCTCTATTAATGTGTCCATCATTTATTCTTGTCTTCAATGGTTGAGTTGTTTGTCCTACATAATAATAGTCTTTTTCATGTGGCTTAATAAATGTAAGAAGATAAACGAGTCCATGTGCCTTCATAGGTTTTTATACACCTTTTTCATAATGTGTTTTTGTTATATTATCAACAAAATTGTTTGTAGAAAGTTATATCAATATTCAGGTAAGATTTACCATAATATTTTTAGGGCTAACGACTTTAGTAAGTAAGGGTACATTAAGGAAATACATTTACAATAGTGGAAGGTACAAATAATTAAGCTGTGAATCTACAGATTCCTGCTGTTCTAGTTTCAAACTTGAAGAATTATTATTATTTTAGGTAAAAGGAACTATTATATTTAATTTACAAGCATTGATAAATTAATTTGGGTACTACGTTTAAGTTGGCTTAATGGAACTCTTTTGGGTTGATTGCGATATAGTTATTAAAGTTTTCTTGGTTATTTTGATGTATAATTAATATTGGAAATATCATGGAAATGGAAACGTTAGTTGGGGAGTATTTCCTAATTTATATAATTAATTTATCTGTAGATGATGTAGAAGACAGGGGGCTTTATTTTTATGGCTATAAAGAAACAGGTTAAAGAAAAAAGTATGGAGGAAACATTATGGGATTCTGCCAATAAATTACGCGGATCCGTTGAGGCTTCAGAATATAAACACGTTGTTTTAGGGTTAATCTTTTTGAAATTTGCTAGTGATAAATTTGAAGAGCGAAAAGCGGAGTTAATAGATGAGGGTAAAGAAAAATATGTTGATATGGTTGAGTTTTACACCATGAAAAATGTATTTTATCTGCCTGAAATTTCCCGATGGAGTTACTTAGTAGAGAACGCAAAACAAGAAGATATTGCATTAAAAATTGATACAGCACTTTTTACAGTTGAGAAAAATAACCCATCGCTAAAAGGTGCTTTACCTGATAATTATTATTCTCGTTTAAATTTTGATGTAAATAAATTAGCATCCTTAATAGATACGATTAATAACATCAATACGCTTAAAGACAAGCAACAAGATATTGTAGGTCGGATTTATGAATACTTCCTTAGTAAATTCGCATTAGCAGAAGGAAAAGGTAAAGGAGAATTCTACACTCCGAAAAGTATTGTAAATCTTATTGCAGAAATGCTTGAACCATATAAAGGTAAAATTTATGACCCTGCTTGTGGTTCAGGCGGTATGTTTGTTCAATCAGTAAAGTTTATTGAATCACATCAGGGAAATAAGAAAGATATATCGATTTACGGACAGGAATACACAACTACAACCTACAAACTGGCAAAGATGAACCTAGCTATAAGAGGAATATCGGCTAATCTTGGAGAGACAGCTGCTGATACTTTCTTTAATGACCAACATAAAGATTTGAAGGCGGATTTTATAATGGCTAACCCTCCGTTTAATCAGAAACAATGGAGAGCTGAGAATGAATTAACTGATGATCCGCGTTGGGCAGGTTACGAAGTACCACCTAGAGGCAATGCTAACTATGCTTGGATTCTAAATATTGTATCAAAACTATCTGAGAATGGTGTAGCCGGCTTTTTATTGGCGAATGGCGCATTAAGTGGTGGTGGCGATGAATATAAAATACGAAAAAAACTGATTGAAAATGATTTAGTCGAGTCTATCATTGTATTACCGCAAAATATGTTTTATACAACTAATATAAGTGTTACCCTTTGGGTACTCAATAAAAACAAAAAGGCTCGTACTATCGATCAAAATGGAAATTTAAAAAAGTATCGTAACAGAGAAAATGAAGTATTATTTATGGATTTACGAGAGATGGGTATTCCTTTTGAAAAAAAGTATACGCAGTTTTCAGAAAATGATATTGCAAAGGTTACGAACACATACCATAACTGGCAACAAACTGATTACGAAATTAAATATCAAAACATCCCGGAATTTTGTTATAGTGCAACATTTGAAGAAATTGCAAAAAAGGATTTCTTGCTAGTACCTAGTAATTACATCGAGTTTGCAAATCGTGATGAAGATATTGATTTCAATGAAAAAATGAGATTGTTACAAAGTGAAATTACTGACTTACTTAAAGCTGAAGAAGATTCTAAAAAGGATTTATTAAATGTTTTTAAGGAGTTAGGTTATGAAATCGAATTATAAGAGAATTGGGGATTGCATTAGGTTAGTTGACGAAAGGAATGTTAATCTTGATGTAACAACCCTTTTAGGACTAAGTATTACAAAAGAATTCATCCCATCTGTTGCGAATATTGTTGGAACAGATTTAAAAAACTATAAAATTATAAGAAAAAACCAATTCGCTTGTAGCACTATGCAGGTAAGGCGAGACAAGAAAATGCCAGTTGCTTTGTTAAAGGATTTTGATGAAGCAATCATATCTGCAGCCTACCCTGTTTTTGAAGTGGTAGATACAGATGCAGTATCACCAGAGTATTTAATGATGTGGTTTAGTAGGAGTGAGTTTGATAGGGAAGCATGCTTTTATGCTATTGGTGGTGTTAGAGGAAGCATAGAATGGGAAGATTTTTGTGATATGAAACTTCCTGTTCCCCCTATTAAAAGGCAAAAGGATATAGTAAGAGAATATAAAATATTACTTGATAGAATAAAATTGAACAAGAGCATACATCAGAAATTGTCAGAAACAGCGAAATCTATTTATAATGAATGGTTTGTTAATTATGAATTTCCAGATGAAGAAGGAAATCCCTATAAATCTTGTGGTGGTGAAATGAAAAATAGTGATTTAGGAGAAATCCCTAAGTCGTGGAATATTGGAAGTTTATTCGATTTATTAGAACTTCAAAGAGGTTTTGACTTGCCAACACAGGACAGGAAAAATGGAGGGTATCCAATTTTCGCTTCAACAGGGATAGCTGGAAGGCATAATGATTATAAAGTAAAAGGGCCCGGAATTGTTACAGGACGGAGTGGTTCACTAGGAGAAGTTTTTTATGTCGATGAAGATTTTTGGCCCCTTAACACTACATTGTGGGTAAAGTCTTTTAAACACGCCACTCCAATATTCTCGTATTATGTTCTTAGTTCAATAAATATTATGGATTATAACAGTGGTTCTGCTGTTCCAACACTTAATAGAAATCATATTCACTTACATCCTGTTATAGTTCCAGACATAAATACAATCAATAAGTTTGAATCAATAGTAAAAGGCCTATTTTCTTACCAGAAGCTAATTACACAGGAAGAGAAAGCTTTGGATAAATTAAGAAATATATTACTTTCAAAACTCTCAGTTAATCCCCTAGATGTGGAGGAATAGCCTATGAATTTCACTGAAGAAACCCTAGAGCAAGCTGTAATCGAGCTTTTTGAAACTGAAGATTATCAACATAAGAATGGAAACCAAATTCATAAGGAAATACATGATGTACTACTAGGTGATGATTTAAAAGCATTCTTACTCAATCGTTATTCGAATGAAGAAATTACACTTAATGAGGTAGATAGTATAATCCGGCAAATGGAAGTGCTACCTGCATCGACTTTGTACGAAAGTAATAAAGCCATTATCAAAATGATTTCTGATGGATTTATTCTTAAACGAGAGGACCGTAGCAAAAAAGATTTATTTATTCAATTAATAGACTTTGATCCAGATAATATTGGCAACAACTTATTTAGAATAGTGAACCAATTAGAAATACAAGGGTATGAAAAACGTATCCCTGATGTAATTGTTTACGTTAACGGTTTACCTTTAGTAGTAATAGAGTTCAAGAGTGCTGTTAAAGAAAATACGACAATAAAGGATGCCTATACTCAGCTTACTGTTCGTTACCAGAGGGATATCCCTGAGCTTTTTAAGTATAATGCATTTTGTGTTATTAGTGATGGAGTAAATAATAAAGCTGGTTCGTTATTTGCTCCCTATGATTTCTTTTATGCATGGCGAAAAATTGAAGGTAATGAATCGTTTGAAAAAGATGGAATTGATTCACTTTATTCAATGGTGAAGGGTTTATTTAACCAAAAACGTTTCCTAGAAGTGGTACGTCACTTCATCTATTTCCCTGATACAAGCAGCAAAAAGGAAAAAATTGTGCCTCGATATCCACAATATTATGCGGCAACAAAATTATTAAAAAGCATTAAAAGAAATATGCGGCCGGAAGGTTCAGGTAAAGGTGGTACGTATTTTGGAGCGACAGGCTCTGGTAAAAGTTATACCATGCTTTATCTTACAAGACTTTTAATGAGAGATAAAGATCTACAAAGCCCTACTGTTGTCTTGATATCGGATAGAACTGATTTAGATGATCAACTTGCGGGACAATTTACAAATGCTAAGTATTTTATTGGTGATGATCAAGTCATAAGTGTAGAAAGTCGGGAATATTTAAAGGCTTACCTACAAAATAGAAAAAGTGGTGGCGTATTTTTAACTACTATTCAGAAGTTTAATGAAGATGTTGATTTGCTAACTGATAGAAACAATGTTATTTGTATTTCGGACGAAGCCCATCGTTCACAAACAAATCTTGACCAAAAAATAAAAATTACTAAAGATGGTGTCGAGAAAAAATATGGTTTTGCCAAGCATTTACACAATTCTCTGCCTAATGCAACTTATGTTGGTTTTACTGGAACACCGGTGGATGCAACCATAGATGTATTTGGGGAAGTAGAAGATGCTTACACAATGATCGAGGCTGTATACGATGAAATAACTGTACGGATTGTTTATGAGGGAAGAGCTGCTAAAGTAAATCTAAATGATTCAAAATTACATGAAATCGAAGAGTACTATAAAGTATGTGAAACCGCCGGGGCTAATGAATATCAGATTGATGAAAGTAAAAGAGCAGTAACGCAAATCGAGGTTATTCTTGGTGATCCTAAACGGTTAAAATTAGTGGCTGAAGATTTTGTAGAGCATTATGAAAAGAGAATTGAAGAAGGCGCAACGGTAAAGGGTAAGGCAATGTTTGTCGCTGCCAACCGACATATTGCCTATGACTTGTATAAGGAAATTATTGCACTACGACCAGAGTGGGCAGAAGTTAGAATCTGTGACGAAGGTGTAGAGCTTTCTGATAAAGAAAAAAAAGAAATTAAACCAATGGAAAAAATTAAAATGGTCATGACTCGTAATAAAGATGACAGTAAAGAACTGTATGACCTGTTAGGTACGAAAGAATATCGTAAGGAGCTAGATAGGCAATTTAAAAATGAAAAATCAAACTTCAAAATAGCCATCGTTGTTGATATGTGGCTAACAGGATTTGATGTACCATCACTTGATACCATATATATTGATAAACCAATTCAGCAGCATACCCTGATTCAGACTATTTCACGTGTAAACAGAGTTTATGAAGGTAAAGAAACTGGATTAGTTGTCGATTATTTTGGAATAAAGAGCAATTTAAACGTAGCGATGAAAAAATATGGTGTTGTAGAGGGAGAAAATTTCGATGGTATCGATAAGGCAGTCGTTATTGTAAAGGATCAGCTAGATTTATTAGCAAAAATCTTTTATAAATTTGATAATACTGCATATTTTCAAGGAACCCCATTGCAACAGTTACAGTGCTTGAATCAAGCAGCGGAATTTGTGCAACAAACGGAGCAGTTAGAAAAACGTTTTATGGCAATAACCAAGAAACTTCGCTCTGCCTACAATTTATGTGTGTCTAGTGAAAATATAAGCCAAATGGAAAGAGATTATATTCACTATTTTCTAGCTATAAGGTCTATCATTCATAAGCTAACCAAAGGTGATGCTCCGGACACTGCTCAAATGAATGAAAAAGTAAGGCAGATGATGGAGGAAGCGTTAATAAGTGAAGGGGTAGAAGAAGTATTCAAACTTGATAAAAATGATCCGAAAAATAATGCGGACTTATTTAGTGATGAATACTTAGCTAAGATCAATAAAATCAAACTACCAAACACTAAGATTAAGCTTCTACAAAAACTATTGTCAAAAGCAATTGAGGAATTTAAGAAAACCAATAAAATTCAGGGTGTCGACTTTTCAAAGAGATTTAAAAAATTGGTTGAGCAATATAATGAAAGAAAAGATTTCCAAGCTTTGCAAAGTGATGTTTTGGATGATGTTGCAGAACAATTTGCTGATTTGTTCGCAGAACTAATGAAAGAGCGGGATTCTTTCAAGGATTTAGGAATTGATTATGAGGAAAAGGCCTTCTACGATATTCTCAAAGCAATTTCTGAGAAACATGAATTTGAATACCCACACGACAAACTTATTAAACTATCACAAGAAATAAAGACAATCATCGCAGATAAAGCTAGATATACAGACTGGTCAAGTCGAGATGATATTAAGGCAGAGCTAAAAGTTGATCTTATATTAACGCTTGCTGAAAACGATTACCCTCCTGTTCCTAAAGACGAGATTTTTAAAGAGATATTTGAGCAGGCAGAGAACTTTAAGAAGTATAGGGAGTAACCATAGACATACCCGCTATATTTACAAAATTAAAAGAAGAGATGCTTGTGCATCTCTTCCCTGTCTGACATACAAGTTGCACTAACAACTTATTTTAAGTATGGACAGAAATAAACCAAAGTATAAGGTGTTTAAGGGGGAAAGTATGGATAGAAAAAGTTTGATTGAATTTTATAAAGAAACGGATTATAAGTCTAAAAGTTTATCTATAAGAGGAATACCTCCTAGACCTAGCGAGTGGAATGTTCCCCTTTTTATTAAAAAAGTATATCCTGAAAACATAGACCTATTTAAAAATTCTATTAATAATAATCAGGTTGAAGTTGAATTAGAACAGGAAGATTTAGAATATTTTAAGGCGTTATTGTTACATGAATCGTTATTTAACTTTTACAAGGCTTTTTATAATTACTTATGTGCATTAAAGCTTTATGACGGCGGATTACAGCATTGGATTGAAATTACTGCGTATTATTCAAAATTCTATTTAGCCAATAGCATTATTGCTTTAACGGGAAAATCAAGATATATAGTTACCGGGAGTAGCAAAAATTTCGTTGAAGATATCTATAAGCTAGTAAATAATAATGGTTATCAAAATAATATAAGGAAGAATGGTAGTTTTGTGGCTAGTTATGCTAGGTACGGCATAGAAATCAATATCAATCCATCTTTAAAGGAAGGTAAGCTGATAATTACTAAAGATTTAGGTAGCGGTGGTTCACATGGTTATGTTTGGAATAAGTATTCGGCTTTAAATACAAAAGAATTCGGTATTACGGAATTGACCCATAGCTACCCGCAGCACCTTACCGAAGAAAGAAATCTTGAGAATTATTCTTTTGAAGGTTATAGACAATTGGACTTTAATTTGGATTTGGATAATTTTAAGAGTTACTTCCAAAGAGAATATATCAAAAATCAATCAAATCTAATTTATACTAGTGAAACAGCTATAATACTTGGAGTAATTGGTGAATTGTTTAATTTATTTGAGGAATTAAAGGTACATGACTTACCAATTGAAAAAGAAAAGTTAATACATATGTGCAAATACACATTAGTTGAATCTGAACAATCCAAGAAATTGTCAGATTTAATTAGATCCGGTTTTCCAACTAAGAATAAATATTTAGACGAGTATCATTGGTATGAATCAAATTAGAATCTTTTGCGTAGATAAGCAGAAAACAAATGGTGATATAAATGAAACTTTTATTATGCCTTGAGTGTAACGATATATTTAGCCTCAACCTAAAAATGAAAAAATGTAGCTGTAGTAAGACAAAGGGGCAATACATAGACCATCTTAATGCAATTTATGAGGGAGATAGTGCTATGCCTATTGGTGTTAGTAATCCAAGTTTAAGAGAAGCTATCATTAACCAGCCAGAAGAAGGAGCGGGTAAAGAGTTTACTTCATTTACAATACCAAGAAATTGTCCAACATTTATCAAAAAAGGATAGTAAATGTGGGAGCTATTGATGGTTCCTTTCCTTTGCAAATTTTAAAATAGTAAAATTATCCTGCTAGACTTTAATTGCTTTCCCATCCCCCAGATTAGGGAAAGGTACTTAATTCTATTTAAATTATAAAGCTTGTTATTGTCATTCTGAGGGGAAGGAAGACTACTTCATGCGACATTAAAAAGTTAGAGTTTATAAATGTCAGAGACATATGGAAGAGTGAGCCAAGGCACTTTACAAAATGGCTTGCAGAGAATATTGATTTTTTGAATGATAAACTAGATATTACATTAAATGTTATTGAAACTGAAAAACAAATAGGTTCATTCAATGTTGATATTTATTGTGAGGATGAACAAGGAAATAGCGCTATTATTGAAAATCAGCTTGAAAAAACAGATCACACACATCTTGGACAAATTCTTACTTATACAGTGGGTACTGCTGCCAAAACTGTTATTTGGATTAGCCCGGAACCAAGGGTAGAACATATAGAGGTTTTTGAATGGTTAAATGAAGTAACCCCTGTGGATAGTAGTTGGTTTTTATACAAAATTGAGGTTTTGAAAGTTAATGATACTACTGTTTCACCGTTGTTTACAAAAGTGGTAGGCCCTAGTCAAGAGGTGAAAAATTTAGGAAGCGAGAAAAAACGGATTGCAGAAAGGCATCAAAAACGTCGTAAATTTTGGGAAGCCCTGTTAGAAAAGCTTAATGAGAAAACAAATATTTATAGTAATGTGAACCCAACAGATGATAACTGGTTGAATGCTGGAACTGGTGTGGGTGGGGTTTATTATTCAATAATTGTTAGGAAAGAAAGTTCTTCTATACAATTAGTAATTGATAAGTCTAACATTGAACTCAATAAAAAAATCTTTGAGTATCTTTTTGAATTTCGTGAAGAGATAGAAAAAGAGTTTGGTGAAAAAATAATATGGCGAAAAATGGAGCAAAAAAAGTCAAGTAGGATACAAGTAGATATAAATGATTGTTCATTAGATACAGAAACATGGGAGAATGGGTTAGACCAAATAACCAATAAATTTATAATATGGGATAATGTTTTTAGTCCATTTATTAAGAAGATTTCCACCCAGATATGGGAATAAAATGACCTAGATATATATTTAGCATTATGATTCCAGTAATACTATATAAGCAAAGGAAGTCCTGTTTTCTGTCATTGTTATTGACAGGCAACAGGACTTCTTTAATTATTTGGTTAAAATAAAAAGGTAATTTTCGGGAAAGTCTATATATGGAAACTAATCTTTACACCAGCATCTTTAATGTTAAAAACTGACTTTCCTTTATTTGAATATGGATTTGGAAGCCAATAGATTTCTGGATTTTCAAATACATTCGTAATGAAAACAATCATGTACTCAATATTCTTCTTTTTAGAGTCTTTGAAGGCTTTTTGAGTTTCTGAAGTACCCATATTAAAAGAGAAGTCGTTACCTATCGTTGCTTTTACTTCAATATGGTATGTCTTATTATTCTGTTTTAATTCAAAATCATAGCCTAATGAATCACTTACCAAATTATCAGAGTAAATAGATAGGCTATTTTCTGATTTCCACCACTCCGGTCTGAAGCCTTTGTTATTTTTCTTTAGATGGTTATAAATGATTAATTCTCCAGCAAGCCCAATAACATTCTCAATGTGTCTACTTAGTCTTTTGGTTTTCCCTTTTCTAATACTACCCCCAAGTTTGGTTTGAGGTTTAACAGTTTTCTTAGAAACTTCTTTAAGTGATAGTGGGTTACCTACCGACCCATTGATATTAATTTGTTCGAAATCAAAACTACTAATAACGTCATTTAACTTGTCAATGTTACTTTCATCGGTATCGAAGTATTGGCCGTTAATCTTAACGAGTCTTTTTTCTTTACGCTTTTTCTCTTTTTCTTTTTCAATAATATCGTCTATCGTTGCTACATTTGCCTCTTCATCATTAAGGTAGTTTAATAGGTCATGATAGGTTGTAATGTTGCCGATTAGTTCTTTTAATTCTTGAAAGGCATTTAAAAACTTTTCGCCTTCAAAAATGTAAGCATAAGCTTCGTCATTTCCCCAATTTCTAATTTCTAAAATTTCTTTATCCCTATTGCTCTTTATGTGATCCAAAAATGTTTGTTCTGTCTGCAACCAATATGATGGTATGTCTACTTGCCTTTTTTGACATAGTGCGATGGTTGCTCTTTGGATTTGATTTAAACAATCTTTTATTAATAAATTATTGTGTCTTGAGATTTCTAGACTAGGAGTTAAATCAATATTCTCTTCTAAAATGAACTCATTGAGAGTATCTTTGTTTGACAATTCTAACTGGAATTCTAAATCTTGTTCTTTTAGGAACTCCCATAAACTCTCTAAGAAAATATTATCATTAATGTCCCACCACAGATATTTCCATTCTAATGGCATAAGCCAATTAGCATAAGCTGTTTTTACATCAATGTAGTTTTTTAAGGAAATTGATTGTTTATTTACTTTGTCTCGAATGATTCCATACACAATTGTTTCATAAATATCCTTGAAGTTTAAGAAGAGGTTTGTTAATTCCTCATTATATATTTTAAGAGGATTTTTATGTGTCAATTCAATAGCGTAGTTCCACGCCTTTAAAGATATATTGTATGCCTCATATAGTTTATATCCCATTTCTTTTAGATTTTGAGATTCTTTGGAGAACCTAATTAGCTCATCTAAAGCAAGAGGGTCAGGAATAAATTTACTAAAATGTTGCTTTAATGTGATTTCACTGTCAATGATTGGGAAATTAATAACCCTAATATCATGATTATCTTTTAAAGCAATAATGGCTGGAGTAATTAACTCAATTACCCATTGGAGGTTATCATTCACCAGTCGTTTAATTGTTTCAAAATTTTCCTGAGTGATTTTTATATGTTCTAAGGATGAAATAATCGCTAATTCCTCTGGTTCGACATCAAAGTCGGTAACCAACTTTGACAAAGCAAACTTTAGAGGTAACTCAATAGGTGCAATTTCCAAATACTCACGAATTGAAGTTGCAAACTCTTCAAGTGAAATAGATTCTTTACAGGAAATAAAAAATGTTTTTGTCTCTTTACATACTGCAACGTTTTCAGTTCTTTGCTCGATAATCTCTCCATCCTTAGATTCAAGTGAAACAATTAAATCTTTACACTCATACCATTTAGCACTTTTAATAAGTGAAATAAGCTCGTTAAAACGATTGCCACCAATAGATAGATTACTATCTTCACGGTAAGAAGCTATTGTCATTATATAAGGTAACAACCAACTTCGTTTGCCATCTAAAATACTAGTTTCAAGACTTTCAATTTGTAAAGGTGACCATTTAATTCCGTCTACATAAAAAGATTGCTCTAAATCAGACAATCTTGTTAATCGCTCACCAAATACATCTCTTAATAACGGAACATATCTTCTACCCGCATCTATCAAAAGTATTTCGAGAGAAGGGTTACTTTGTAATTGTATAAATAACTTTTTATGGTCAGGTACATAAATTGGTGTCTGCTTATCTTCAATATCTAAGGTTTGTAAGTAACCTCCTTTTGTTATTACTAATGATTTAGGTTTATATATATTATTAGGGTCATAATCATCATCTTCGTAATACTTAACAACCTTTTCCCAAGCAAAGCGATAGTGATGTTTGAAGTAGTTTGTTAATTCACTAGCAACCATTCCATCCTTAAATATGTTTGCTAAATGGTCAAGAAGCTTTCCTCCCTCTGATAGCGAAGATACTTCAAAGTTACCAAGTCCAATTTCCTGAAGATCGTTAAGAGAATTCTCATTTTCCAAAAGCTTTGCAAAATCATATTCAATATGTGGAATGAAAGCATAAGTGTATGCAGCACTTCTTAGGCTAACTGAAGGAATATACCATACTTCTTTTGGTGAATTATATGAAACCTTACGATTAATGTAATATGGTATCCAAGGAATTTCTTGTAACGATAGTTTAATAAGAGAAGGTATGTCCTTCCACCAAAACGTCCCTTCGGGTTTTCTAATTCTACAAGTTTGCCAATCAGACCATTTAGGAATAGATACAAAAATTAATTTTGCAAATAAGCTTTTTCCTTCATCTGTTAAATCATGATATCTATCAAAACCTTCAACTGTTAGTAAATTTACAACTTCATATTGAAAATTGCTAACATATTCACCTCTAAGCCCGTCAAAATAGTTTCGATAAACCTCAATTTGTTCAGGGATAAGGTTTCCAATAATATTAGTTGGAAAATTAAAGGAGCGGTTTCCGCCATTTATAGTTAATTTTCCATCAGGGACAGCAGGTACTAGATGCAGATGATCTACAACACCACAGAAATGTAGAAATTCAGCGACTTTATCAATTCCATATGCTTGTATTCTATTATCAAGGTCATTAAAGTCTATAATTAGTTTCTTATAACCATTGATAATGGGACCATTTTTTGGATTATTAAAAAATTCTGTTATGAGCTGGCCATGATTTACAAAGGACGACTTATCCCATGTCATAGAAAAATATGCTTGATCTGCCTTCCGCCACCCATCCCTACAGGGTACATATATATCTTTAAAATTCTCTCTAAGTGATTCGGGTTTATTTCTTGCACCGTAATATAGAGAAATTGACCATTCGAGTAATTGATACAGTTCATTTGACTTCTCGGAATGCAGAGGAATAGACGTGCTAGGCATTTCTGGCAGTATTACTTTTTCAATAATATTTTCGGTGCTAAATTCTTCAATGATATTTCGTAAATAGTTATAGAATTTACTTCTTACTCTTCTACTATTCTCCGTAGTGTACAATTGAATATTAGTATTTAAATAGGCTATTTTACTTGATAAAAAATTCGGTACATCAAGAGTAGAGATGTTCAAATCTTCGTCTTTGACTCCTTCAACTTTTGACTGTGCAGGTGGAAAAAATACATATGTCTCTGTTTCATTGTTAGGAACAGCATGAATCTGTTCATCCTGTCCTAAAATAATATATTTTTCTACTAACTCATTAGCATTGTTAACTAAAGAAGGCAATTCTTCATAAAATAATTGCCATTGATCAATGGGAGCCTTATTAGTATGGAGATATTGAGCCATTCTCTCTACCCAATTGGCCTTATCAGTATCATTGGGTTCCATATGATAATTCCAGAGCGTAGCAAGCTTATTAATAGAACTAATGCGATCCACTGAAAGACTCGAAATAAATTTAATAGAAAGTCTCTTAATTAGATTCTCTTTCGAAAATATATTGTAATTCCAGTCTGAATTAATTAAATAAACCTTCGTCAAAGGTCCAAGTAATAACTCTTCATTATTACTTTTATAAGGCAAGATATTCCACTCAGGGAAATTGAGATTATTTTCACTAAGTATATTTTTAAATGATTCAAATAATATTGATGTCATGTCACTAAAATTATTACTAAAGCTTAATAAATCAATAATAATATTCTCACAATTCTTAGGCTTAGTTTGAATAATGTATTTAATTGAATCGAACAGTAGTTGTGCAGTTTCTTCTATATACAATTTATTAAGAGGTAAAGAAAAGTCAATATCCTTTCTATTCATCTGACCAAAGAAAGGAGCGTTTATATGGAACCCTAATCCACTATGCTGTTTAGTTGGTAAGAAAATAAACATTTTACCTTTTTGTTGATTGTTAGTTATCGGTACTGCGATATCTATTCTTGCTTCACTCACGCTCTCCCACTTTCCGTTTAGTTGCTTGGAAGCATTTAAAATCTTTTGTTTCTTTGACTTATCATTTTCTCCGCCGATGCTTTTTGAAAATACTACAAAATTATAATGGCGATTAGTAAAAAGGTCATTTATTTCTTTATTTTTTATTTTGATTTCATGATGATTTGTAACTAAATTAGTTTGGATTAAATGTCGTGACAAATCATCCTCTTTATTATTACCAATATGAACAATTGCAAGTTCTGATAAGTGATCTAGAAAAATTATAGAGTCTAAAGATAATTCCTTTAGAGCATTCTTTGTATTTAGAAGCGCATCTGGTTCATTTAATTCTAACTTTATAACCGAAACGAACCCCTCTTTACCTAGCTGATATAATATTTCATCGTGTTGTTCATCAATAGGGAATGGTAATTGATATGGTGATAATTTGTTAACAGTAGTTTCTATAAATTTTTCGGGTGTTTCTGACTGATTCATAAGTTTTGTCTTAAAGGCATTAAGAGTAATAGAATCCCATTCAACCAATGGAAGGTTTACTTGGCAAAGATTATAAAAAGATGGAATTTCAGTCCCTTCAAGTAAATCCACTATAATATGCGATAAATTTTTAACTTTCTTTGGATTAAATTCAAAGCAATAGCCAGAAAAACTATTTTCTAGCCACTTTCCGGAATATATTTTAGGTGAATTACTGACTTGTAAGACACTTTTAAAACCGATTCCTTTATTACCTATCGTTTCTTTTGGGTCTTTATTACTTAAAGCAAGGCTGGAAATGGCTTCAAAGTTACTATGAGAGAAAGGTAATCCTGTGTTTGCAAAATATAACGTCGAGGGCCCATCATCTTTTTCATCCAATATGATTTTTACTTTTCCAGTGTCAGAACTAGTATCTAATGAAATCGCATCGTATGCATTTTGTAAGAGTTCAATAATAAATCTATTTGAATAATCATGAGTCATTTGCTCAGTTAGATTAAACATACTCTCATAGTTGCGTGTTCCATTTAGAAGCTCAGAAAGAAATGTTCTTATTTCATTTATGGTCTTTTGGGCAATTATTTTTTTCTTAGCATTAAGAACTGTTTCCATTAGAATCTCCTTTTTTAACATTTGGTAATTTAATTTTACCATTTTTTAGAAAGAAGTAACCGTCAAGATTCAAAACCAAATAGTAATTTTTAACCATGAGTAAGTATATAGAAGGCTCTTATATTAGATGAGAAGTAATATGTGTAGAAGGATAAAAGTGGTATTATTATAGGTAGTAGGAAAATATGGGAATTCAATAATATTAGGGCGAAGTGATACTATGGAAGCAACAATTAATCTATTTAATGCTAAATCCTTTAAAGATGAAAATATTGAAATTCATATAATTGATGTTGAAGACTATACAGGGGAATTCCTAGGATATATCAATAATCACTTTGTAACAATATGTGAAGGTGATAGTGGAAATGATATAGAGACTGTTAAGCAGAGGGCTAGGCAGTTTTTTGAGAGCAAATCTGAAAATACAAAAATGGGTGGAGTTGCTGAGTTTTTTGTTCATTTATATTTAATGCATCAAGGGTTTAAACAAGAATGTACTTTCTTTAACTTAGAAGAAGGATCAATTAAAAAAGGGTTTGATGGTTATTATTCTAAGGACAAGACAGAGTGGATTATGGAGAGTAAATCTGGTAAGAAAGACAGCAAAGGTAGCACACATTGGAACAAAGTAAAAATAGCTTATGATGACTTAACTGATAAATTCAGCGGGAATGTAAAGAATAACCCGTGGCAAAATGCCTACAATCATGCCTCAAATATCGATGTTGGGACAAGCAAGAATATTAGAAATAATATTAAAGAATTATCAAAAAATTTTACTAATAAAATTTTTTCTTCTATTAAAGACTATAACATTATACCTGCATCTACCATTTTCCTTAACGAACAATGGGAGAATTATGATGTAGATGAACTGAAAACAAATATAGAAGAGGTTATTTCTAATTTTGAGTATAAGGGAATTATTGTAATTTGTGTTACAAAAAAATCAATCGAATTATTTTTGGATTTTTTAGAATCCTGAAGAGAGGAAAGTTATGAATAGTACTGAGAAGACAATTCTAACAAATATAAATAAGATAGAGGAATTTGGGGAGATTATCAAAAAGCTAACAATAAATGAGGAACTAACCAGTGAAGAGAAAAGTTATATTCTTGGATGCGCAATCTTATTTATGAAGCATTATGAACTAGATCGACGTTATACGAGTTACTTGGATATTGCTTATTATATTATATTAAAATATTCAATCACTTATGAAGATTATTTACCCCTATATGATTTTTCTATAAACTTTGGTTTTTATCCTATTGCAAAAGATATTATTAGTTATAATTTGCTTAAAGAAGAATTAAGTCTAAATGATAGTTTAATGGAATTGAAGATTGAAAGTTATAAAAACCAAAATTACATTGAGACTTATCAACAGAAAAAGGTTAGAAACAGTTTGTTAAATGATAATTCTCAAGAAGTTAGTTATATTGCCCCAACTTCTTTTGGGAAAAGTTCCCTTGTATTAGACCACATTATACAAAATGAATCAAAAAACAAAATTGGAATAATAGTTCCAACTAAATCTCTATTAGTACAAACATATAGAAATGTGCGACAAGCTACCATTAATAGAAGAATAATTATTCATGATGAAATGTATCAAGGTGATGAAACATTTATAGCTATTTTCACTCAGGAAAGAGCTTTAAGATTATTAGACAAACATGATGTAAGTTTTGATTTATTGTACATTGATGAAGCCCATAACCTATTCGGTAAAGATCCAAGAAGTATTTTATTATCTAGATTAATAAGACGAAATAGAAAGCTTAATCCTAATCAAGAAGTAGTTTATTTATCACCTCTGATATCTGAAAGTCATAACCTAAAGCTAGACAAACAACAAGAGATTAGTGAACAAAAAATATCAAATAATCTAAAGGAACCTGAAATATTTGAATATAGATCATCTATTGAAACTCTTCAATACAACCGCTTTGTAAATGAGTTTTATAAACTTGATTTTAATGGAGATATGTATTCATATATTACCCACCATAAAGGACAGAAGAATTTTATTTACATTCGGTCTCCAAAGAAGATTGAAATGTTTGTTAAAAATTTTATTAATAGATTAAATGTAGTATATGATTCAGATTCGAGCATTCAAAAACTTAAAGAAGATTTGAGAAATTTTGTACATGAGGATTTTTATATGATTAATTTGCTTACAAAGGGTGTAGTATATCTCCATGGAAAATTGCCAGATATTGTTAAAGAATATCTAGAGTTTAAATTCAAGGATATTTCTAATTTAAGATACGTAGTTGCAAATTCAGTTATTCTAGAAGGTGTAAATTTACCCATTGATACCTTATTCATCTTAAATACACACAGCATGAATGGGAAGACTCTTACAAATTTAATTGGAAGGGTTAACAGGCTTAATAATATTTTTAATGGTTATTCAAACCAATTGCATAAGTTACTTCCACAAGTTCACTTCGTAAACAATGATATTTATAATCGAGCGAATGGGAAAATGGAAAATAAAATTAAAACACTTAGAAGTAATATATTTGAAGATAGAATTGAAAATCCAACATTAGAGTCTTTTAACTTAGATGATTTAAAAATTGACAAGAATAATAAACAGGCAGCAGAAGAAAAGTTTAGATTAATTAAAGAGAATGAAGACTTATTAATGACAACTGGAGACGATAAAAACGGTGAATTGAAGAGATATCTAATTAATTCTGGTTTAGAAAGTGTATATGATATTACAATTTCACAATTTTTAACAAAATTAAATAATCAGATAGAGACAGCTGCCAAGGGAAATATTGAAAATTGGTCGGAATTAGGTATTATAGACAAAATATACACTGTGTTTATAAAGGATGTTAAGGACTATATTCAGGATTTTGAATTTTTACGCTTAACTAACGAACATGCAAGAAACTACTATAAGATGTACCTTCAAGTTAATCGAACCAATTCATTAAAGGAAAATATAACCTTAACCTTTCATTACTTTAAAAAGCGAGTGAGGGAAGGTAATAGTCTTTTTTACATGGGTGCTTCTTATGGAGAAGTAAAAAGGGAAACTGGGAATTACGCTGAGAACAATAAGGAAGTCTATGTAGATTTATCTAGCAAATCTGATTCAGAAATAATTAATCTAGCAATTATTAAACTGAAAATAGAGGATGACTTTGTAAATTATCATCTAAATAAACTAATTGTTGCACTTTATGATTTTTCACTAATAACCCAAGATGAATATCACCTTGCTGTTTACGGGACTAACGATGAAAAGAAAATAAATTTAATCAAAACAGGATTGTCTTTGAGTCTTATTACTAAGCTTCAAAAAGATAATCAACTAAATAACATTTCTTTAGATAGCAATAACAACTTAATGACTAATTCAGCTTTTGAAATCTATAAGAAATCGATGCAAGGGTTTTATAGATTTGAGCTTGATAAATTTTTATAAACAAATTGTTAGTGGTTGATGAATTTAAGCAAAAAAAACAAAGATTTCACCGATGTAATCGAAATTTGGAAGTTAAATTAAAAAGGAGTTTTATAATTGCCTAATACACATCAAACTAAAAAATATAATGACTGTACTTACATATTTTCAGACCAACATAGAAACTTACAGAATCGTAATAAATCAGAGTGGAAAATTAGTCAAGATGAAGAATTTAACTCATTTACTTTAATGTGTGATGAGAATTGGATTTTTAATGAGTATAAAGGATGGTCTTTACATAGAATCAATTCTAGTAATGAGAGACTAGGAAAAAACAGATCACAAGAATGGGTCAAAATTGCTAAATTTGTTGATAGTACAAAAAATTCTGAATGGCATGGTTATCCCGTAGATTATCGAGAATCCATACACGATAAGCCACCTACTAAAATTTTAAAGAAATGGGTCGATAAAGGCATAATAAGTAGAAGCCAAATGGGAAAAATCGTGGATAATAGAGGTTGTGATATTTAATGAGAGCTGTGAATCTTAGAATTGAAGGAGAATATTGGGAGTTTTTAATTAAATATAATAAATTATTTTTATGGAATCTTATTGGGGAAGTTGAGATTTATAATTGGGAAGAAATTTTAAGAGATACTTCTATTAAGTACGGCGATTCTATATATAGTTTGTATAATGGGTCAATGAAAAATAAAATATTTATAGAAAAAGATATTAATTGTTTTAATAGAGATAATAATGATATATACCTTTCTAAAAATTATTTAGAAAGGTATCTTGAAAAGAAAGTATTAACTCCTAATGAAGAAGTAATAACTTCCATTAATTCTTTTAATGATAATTTAATAATAAATACAGATGATGGGTTGTTTATTTCTTTTTTAGACAATATGGAAAGGTTTGAAAAAATAACAGATATGCCATTTTATAACATAAGTGTCGGGACATATGGGAGAGTTGCTTTTGCTGCCGGAGAAGAAGGTATATTTGAACTTTTATTACCACCAAATCATAATAAAGATTATAAGGGTTATAAAGAAAATTTCAGAAATGTTATTAAGAAACATTCGAATAAAACAAGTTGGGTTAAAAATAACATCTACAGCTCTTCATATCTTGAAGAGTTTATATTAAATCCTCGAAATCTAAATAAAAAATATTATGACGAAAATCAAATATTCAAACATTCTGTTAATGAAGAGAAAGCTAAGGTGACTTGGGTAAATAATAATAAAATTTATCGTAAACTGAATTCAAGTACATTAGAGGAAGTAACGGTATTAGATTTAGGGGCTGGAGAATTGTCTTTTAAATCTAGAATATTAAATTTCCAAGTTTGGAAAGGTGAAATTATATCAGGAGCAGGAACTGCTTTTGGAACAATAGTTGAATGTGAAAATGCTATGGTTATTATTTTTAAAGACACAAGTGTATTGAATATACCGGGTGAAGTTGTAAGATGGAAAAGTTATAGGTCAAATGAGAGGTATAGTAATATTCTTGGAATTATTTATGAAGAAGAGTTAGTTTTATCTGCTTTTAACTATTAACAATTCCATAAGAAACGGTAAAAAGACGTTAAAGATGCAAAACTTCTTGCATTAACGATATTACACACTCTCAGCTTATATTGCCTTTTACATGTTAAATTGAATATTAACTAAAAAGGTATTAGGTAAACACTACTACATCTATATATCTGCCATCATCATCCAAGCCACGTGGAGCGCGTCTCGCAGTTGATCCTAAAATAAGATGAGGGGGCTGAAAAAGACGGGACAAAGTGCCTGTAGACTGTACCCTATAGAGGAAGCAAAGTTGAAAGGAGAGAACTCTTATGAATAAAGGAATCCAGAATGAACAGGAATTAGAAGAAGTTACTGAAGATAAGAATGGAATTTTGACTTGGATGAAAGCACATAAAAAGCAGCTTGCTCTCATTGGAATAAGCATCCCTACACTTATTGCTATCGTGCTTGGATTGAAGAATAAAGATGCTATAAAAGAATTATTTGATAATTTGAAAGATGAGATAGAAAAAGCAAACCTTTATAGTAGTAAATGGTTTGAGAATGCAACAGATGCAGAACTTGATACAGCACGAGAAAAAGTAAGACTAGACTATTGCTCATCAGGTGATGATTTTAAAGCGGCTTGTAGCCTACAGAACTTACTTGGAAGATTCGATAAAGAGATGAGTAAAAGAGCATGGGGCAATGAAACTCCACATGCACCAAGTATTCATCGTGAACACGGATGGTATTTACCTAACGATGACTAAAAAGAGCAGGACCACCTAAATAATTGTAAGAAGTCCTGCTTTGCTTTATCCTTCAATATCTGCATCAACACCAGATTTGAATTCCAAATTTAAGTAGTTTTCGAAAATGTTGATTTTTTGTATCATTCTTCGGGAGAGGATTTCATCAAATTCAGTATGCAGCGCTGGCTGCTGATTGATGAAATCGTCCATCTCCGTGATACGTATGATTTGAAATTTGCCAACTGACATCAGTTGGTCGAACTCCGGCCACTACGAAGAAGGGTGAATGCCGCCAGAAGAGTAGTATATGGTGTCGATATGTTCCCAAGAACCATAAAATCATTAAATGTTCCCGCTTACTGATGGTGCAGAAATTGCCATGGATATGTTTCCGAGAACAGGCAGATTGAAAAACATCAATGCCGTCCTCTCAACCCTATTAAGTGAGTAAAAATAGGCGAAAGTTTTTCATTCCTAATTTGCTAACATTTTGCTAACGTCTTCCCAACGCACACACATAAAAAACGGTAAATCCCCGTTAAAGATGTTACAACCAAAAACATCCAAAACATTGATTTCCCGCACTTTTTGCACTCAATGTTAACAATATTACACTCTAGCAGACTACGGGCGGCATGATGTGATAGCTGATTAATTCCTTGATATATAAGGATCATTAAATGATTTGCTAACATTATGTGGAATAGAAGAGGCTTCTCATTAGTTGACTAAACTTTTGGGAACTTCTTCTTTTTTTTATTTCTTGCGACATGGAATAGACATCCGAATGGTCAGGTCGGTCTATTATGATTTGTTCGTGAGAGGAACCTGTCCCGCGGTTTAAAGATACTTTGTCATAAAAGGAGGGAATTTCCAATTTGGTGTCGAAATAGGAAGAGAATGTAGTTTTCCTTAATGGAGGGTTTTATGAATGAGTACAGTCTTAGATGGTGGCTATTATGCTATAAAAGGATTTAATTTTCAATATGACTATACAATTATTAGGATTTTGGAGCAAACAAATGAGGTAAATGAAATTGAAATTGAACAAACAGAGGATTATAGTGATGAAAACCTTATTGTTCAAGTTAAATATAAAGAACGGACAAATTTCTCAAAGTCTCAAGTGAAAAAGCCGATTTGTCAGTTACTAGAAATTTTTAAAACTGATAAAAGAAAACCAGTTTTATACGCTTACTTTAAAAACAAAGAAGAGCAAGAAGTTTCTTTGAGTTTACAAGATTTAAATGACATTATTGGAGACTGTAAGATAAAAAATAAGCAATATAATTTTGAAGAAGAGCTAAAAACAGAATTTATAAGTCAATTCAGAATGACTTTTACTGGTAAATATCAAGAGCAATTTGAGTTCTTAATTGAGAAGATAAATAAGGAATTTAATTGTGGAGAAGAAGAAGCGTTTATCTATTATGCTCAAATTTATAAGTATATTGAGAATAAAGTAGTAAATAATGCTCCAGAAGATAAGCACAAAAGAGTATGTTCTAAGAAAGAGGTAAAGGATCTAATAACAAATAGTAGAGAAGTTATTTTTCATTCTAGTTATACTCAATTTTTAGGTAAAGAAAAATATTATAAATTTATTTATAAAAGATTTTTTCGTGAAACGAATATTAATTTCCATGAAAGAATCTTTTTATTTGAGTTACCAGAAAACTTTGATGATACAAATCTGTTAATTCAATTATCCCGAAAAATTATTGAGAGGTACTATAAAAAAGGTACATTTGGTGGTGCAACTATAATAAAATCTCCCGCACCATATATCTTTTTTCAAAATGTAAAAGATACCGTGCTAAAGAATATGAAGTCCGAACTATTATCTGAAGGAATAATTTTTAGAGACGGTTTTTGCTTTGAAGGTGCTGATTTTTTCTTGAGCAATTTATTAGAAGAGAGTACTCCACAAAATAATATAGAACTTAAATTTATTAATAGATATGAATATATCAAAGACATTATTTTACAACTACAAAGAACAAAAAAAATATATAACCTATATTTAGATAAAAGAATTGAGCAAGAGGATTTAGGTATAAATCACATTAAGATTGAGGACTTTAGTGATATTAATGAATTTTTATTTTAGGGGTGATAATTTATGGAAAAAATTAATGCTGAAGTAATCTCCGTAAAACCGGATAAAGTTAAGATATCTGTCGAAAGATTAGAGGATTTTAAGATTGCTGAAGAGGACTTAAAAGTTGGTTCTTACTTACAAATTTCCGATGATAATGATGTTATCTTAATAGCGATTATTGAAAGTTTTTCTATTGATTTATTAGAGGTTAAAAAGTCTGATGATAAGGGTTCGAATTATTTTGAATTGCAAAGAAAATACATAATAGAAGCAAGTCCTGTCGGTGTATTAAAGGATAGCAGGTTTATACGAGGAGGGGATACCTTATCAATTCCTCCAAAGGCTGTTAAACCCGCTGAAACTAAATACATAAAACAAATCTTTGAAAATAGCATTGAAACTGATAAAAAATTTAGCTTTTCAAAATTGGCAAATAACCCAGAAGTTAGTGTGCCGGTGGATGGAAATAAATTTTTTAATAAGCATCTAGCAATCGTAGGTGCTAGTGGATCAGGAAAATCACATACAACAGCAAAAATAATACAAAATGCAAATAGTATTAAAGAGAGTGAGTATGAGGGATTAAATAACTCTCATGTAATTATTTTTGATATTCATTCTGAGTATGAAAGTGCATTTCCTAACGCAAACAAAATAAATGTAGAAAATTTAATATTACCTTATTGGTTATTAAATGGTGAGGAGCTAGAAGAAATATTTCTAGAGTCAGGTGAATTTAATAATTATAATCAAGCTTCAATCCTTAGAAAATTAATAATAGCAAATAAAAAGAAAAATAATACACACTCGGGTGATGTTTATTTTGATAGCCCGTTAAAGTTTAATATTCAGGAAGTATTAACGTGTCTAAAGAATCTAAAAAGCGAAACAAAGAATGCAAAGTCAACAGATAGAATAATGATTGTGGATGATTCTTATGAATTAAATGATGGAAAGACAGAAGTTAATTCTGGAATTTTATTAAATGATGAGGAAAAGATATTAAAGTTTTTTGAAGAAATATTTGACTTTCATCCGACCAAAAATCAAAACATTAAACATGGCGACTATGCTGATGGAACTTTAGACAAATTCATTTCTAGATTCGAAAATAAAATTAAAGATAAAAGATTGAGCTTCCTATTTGGAGATGCATCACAAGAAATTTCTTTTATTGACGTTATAAAAAACTTTATAGGTTACAAAGACGAGAAAAAGTCAAATGTAACTATTATCGATTTAAGCGGTGTCCCATTTGAAGTTTTGAGTATTACTGTATCATTAATATCGCGCTTATTATTTGAATTTGGTTATTTTACTAAAAAGAAGCAAGGTGAAAATAACACACCATTACTTTTAGTTTATGAAGAAGCCCATAAATATGCTCCAAAAAGCAACCTTGTAAAATATAGAAGTTCAACTTTAGCAATAGAACGAATAGCCAAGGAAGGTAGGAAATACGGTGTAACATTAGCGATAGTCAGTCAGAGACCTTCTGAGATTTCTGAAACTATATTTTCACAATGTAATAATTTTGTCGCTATGAGATTAACAAATCCAGATGATCAGAATTATGTTAAACGTTTATTACCAGACACCCTTGATGGAGTGACTGAAAGCTTACCATCACTTAAAAGTGGTGAAGCATTATTAATTGGAGATGCTGTGGTGATGCCATCAATAGTCAGTATAGAAAGATGTGCCAATGAACCATCATCAAATGACATAAGATATATTGAGCTGTGGAAGGAAAAATGGAGAGATATTGATTTTAATAATACATTGGAATCTTGGCTTGATTAGTAATTAAAGAAAATAATTGATCATATCCAAACCATAGAAAGCATTTTAGTAGATTAATATTAATTAGTCCATATGTAAAAGTACATTTATTTAGTTAAGGAGTAATAGGATTGAAACATTCCTTTAATTTTCCAGAACACGTTAGAAAAAGTGTAAAAGATTATGTTAATGATAAGATCAATAAGACTGATTCAAAACGTTATTATCAAGAACCTACTTATACCTCTGCCTTACTCTCTAAGTTGGAAGGTGTAGTTTATAGTGACTCAGACATACATATTGAGCTTATCCCTACTGTTTTTAATGATAGGGGAAGAAACTCCGCAGAATCCCGTTCAGGTGCTGATTTTGCAATCACAGCAGATATAAGGGATAAAAACAAAAAAGTAAAGAAAGCTATTTTAGTGCAAGCGAAGATGGATGAATCTGATCTGAATAGTGCTGATTTAAAAAAGCAAATAAAAAAGATGAAAAAGTTGACTAGATCGCCAAAAGTATTAGTTCTTAATCGAGTTGGGGAAAGAAGAGATCCCTACGTATGTAGCGGAACGAAAATCTTGGATGGTCAAAAATATAATAAACAAAAATTGGCTGATTATTTTACATCAAGAATTTTAACTACATTTGATGGAGATACACGGGAGGACTTTATTGATAAAGTGCAAGATAGTGGACTACCTCTATTGCATGTAGTTGCAATTAAGGATAAAAAGATTGCAAAATAATGTTTTGTTTTTAATTATCTAATTTTATCTTGAAAAAGGCGTTAACATATTGCTAACATTTTGCTAACGCCTTCCCATAAAAAACGGTAAATCCCCGTTAAAGATGTTACAGCTAAGAACATCCAAAATGTTGATTTACCGCACTTTTTGCACTCAATGTTAACAATATTACACTCTAGCAGACTACGGGCGGCATGATGTAATTAGGGTTTTAAAACCTTGTTATATCAACGTCTAAAATGATAATATGCTTTTCTTGTCCTCGGATTTGTCCTCGTTTTAAAAAAACAGGGCAGCCTATGACTAAAAAGCTAACTATAGGAGAAGGTCTTTCATCAGTTTGCTAAACTGTTGGGAGGCCTTTTCTTCCATATTGGCGGTCATATTAGCCCAGTTTCAATTACTTTTCTTAATTGTGGGTAAGCTCTTCTATGACGTAGTCATAATCCCTTTATCAATAACTTCAGTTTTAATATCCCTTTTAAATCAAGCTGTTCCTGCTTATTTAATAGAACTTTAATCATGCAGTTGAGCTAGGACTTATTAAAATTAATCCCACGGAAATTACCAAAGTATTATTAATATAATATGAGGAATATTAAATTTTATAGGAGGTGAAGACAAATGTCACGTAGCGGTGGAAATCGTCAAAAATTAGTTCAAGGTGCTGAACAAGCGATTGATCAAATGAAGTATGAAATTGCTTCTGAATTTGGTGTACAATTAGGCGCAGACACAGTATCTCGTGCTAACGGTTCAGTTGGTGGTGAGATCACAAAACGTCTAGTTGCAACAGCTCAATCTCAATTAGCAGGTCAGTTTGGTGGTTCAGGAAATACTTCTCGTTAACAGTATTGATGTGTTAACACTTTTCTAAACCTTAAAATGTATGAATAAAATAATATGGCTACAGGCTACTTGCGATTCGCAAGTAGCCTTTCATAATAAGAACTGCCATAAAGCTTGAAATATACATATATTTGCCTTGGAGAAATTAAAAGCAATAATAAAAAGAAGAACTAAATGTTCTCCTTTTTATTATTGCTTTGCAAGATTCAACGCTGTATTTGTTGCTGACTTGGTCAGTCATACCGCCCATTCCAGTCATGTTTTGTACAATATGATTGACAGAATCACCTTGTTCATCTTGCAGAATTCGGTAAATTTATCAATTAGAGAATTCTCTACGATCAACCGAATGAGGTGGTTTCTCGAACCATTCATTAGCAATCATGATTTCCGCACAGTCTTCCGCGAGTTTGACATCATTTTTAATTGCAGAAGCATATCTGAGTCCTAGATCGCGCCGCATGGAACCGGATAAGGCAGTTCCATAATATGCCATGGCAGATTGAATAAGAAAGGCACAATGGAAAATCATTAATTTATCGGAAAAAGGTGCTGTCTCGGAATCGGTGATATGGGTATCCCAGGAAATCGACGAACTGATAAAGTCCTCATGCAGGATTGAACGAAAAATCGTAAGATGCTCTTCTGTCTGTTCCACCACCCGTTGGAAAAATGTCCGAATTTCTTTCGACTCCGCAGTTTGGCTAAAACCTAAGATTAAATCTTTTGCGAGTGTACTCTTCTGTAAATTAAAATAAAGACTGCTGATTTCAATAACGTTCAAGGGTCGATGGTCCCCTAACCACCCGGCAAGAAAACTTTGTTTTTTAGCAAATTCCACTTCTTCTGGCAAGGTGATGGTAGGAACCCGATCCAATAGTCCCTTAGATTTTAACATGTCTAAGGTCGTATCATATATCTCAGAAGCGCCTTTGAATGCTTCTAAATAAAATCTTCGTACGTCCAGCCTGTGAGATATGGTCATTCCGAGTGAATAAGCGGTTAATCCATGGGTAGTCATTCCGTGAAGATAAAACAGCCAAAATTCATCAGAAAATAAGCGAGGGGCATCAAGATGGACATCTTTCTCCGTAAATCCATGCGGAATCGGAAACTGTTCTTTTTGAAAAATCTCAGTAATCATTTGAAGGAGATGATTGGACAGTTGTTGTGCTTTATCAAAAATGGAATAGATGTCGGAATCCATAATGGTTTTTAAAGCATAGGAATTAACGCACCGTGCCATCGAGTTGGTGAGATAGGGGCTCCAAAGATTCGATACATCCAGTTCTACGATTTTTTTATTCACTGCTATGCCTCCAAAATAATTTTTATAACCCTATCAAAGCCATGATAAAAACCAATTTATTTTACACTTTTTTATTAGCTTTTATAGGTATTAATTTACGGCTACTTTCTTTATTGACAGGACATATTGTACACAATTATGTGAAGTAATATACTTAAACAAACGGGTGCTTGTGCGGCCGAGCATAGGTCGTATCATATAGCGGGTGGGATTCCCGTCGAGTAAGAACTAGCCATTCGCTCGTAGCGAGTCTTGGAGGGCTAAAGGTAACTTTGGTCTTTAAGCGTAGACAGTTAGGTAGCGGGCCGAAAGCCAAATGGTTGAAGGGATTGAGCTCCATAATGTTAGTAAATCGAGAGGGCTGATGCCTTAAGCACAGCAGAAAGCTACATTTTATCTTTCGTTAAAGGCAAGAAGGATAAAACCTCTCTGGAGTCAGAGACCTTGGCACGTTATACATTGATATGATACGGCAACTCGGGAGACCCTACCGGTCTTTTCTTTTTTAGAAGAGTATGGTGTACAAGCGATAACAAGCGAGGAAACCAAATGCCGATGTAGGGAGTCGGATAGCAGCGTAGTACCAATGAAGTTGGGTAATGCCGACGGAGGAAAGGCTAGCTACCAGTTATCACCCTTATTAGGGACACATTTACTACACACAGAGGTAGGGATAATAAATGGAAACAAAACTACTAAGGATAGCAGAATTAGCAAAATCTGATTCTAAAATGAAATTTACATCTCTTGCACATATATTAAATGAGCAATCACTAGCTCAATGTCACCAGGAGCTACCTACCAAAAAGGCAACTGGGGTTAATGGTACAACTAAAGAGCAATACAGTGAAAATCTAAAAGAAAACATAGAGGATTTAGTAAATAGGCTTAAAAGCAAAAGTTATCATCCTGTTCCAGTAAGAAGAATGTATATTCCAAAGCTCAATTCAAACAAGAAAAGACCATTGGGAATTCCGGAACATGAAGATAAGATTGTTCAAAGAGGCATTACGAAAATATTAAATACCATCTATGAAAATGATTTTCTAGACTGTTCATTTGGATTCCGTCCAAATCGTAACTGCCACGATGCTTTGAAAATACTGAACCATTATATTGAAAAGAGATCAGTAAATTATGTAGTAGATGTAGATATTAAAGGATTCTTTGACAACGTTGACCACACATGGATGATGGAGTTCTTAAAACTGCGAATCGCTGACCCTAACTTACTTAGAATCATTGGTAGGTTTCTTAAAGGTGGATATTTGGAGGAAGGTAAGAAATATAAAACAGACAAAGGCACACCGCAAGGTGGAGTAATATCTCCGATATTAGCCAATGTATACCTCCATTATGTCCTTGACCTATGGTTCGAGAAATGGGTTAGGAAACAGTGCAAGGGACAAGCATACATAGTGAGATATGCAGACGATTTTGTTTGTTGTTTTCAAAATAAATGTGAAGCCGAGCAATTCTTCCATTCATTAAAGTTGAGATTAAAGAAATTTAATCTAGAAATAGCTGAGGATAAAACCAAAATCATACCCTTCGGGCGGTTTGCGGAGCAAAATGCAAATCAACAGGGAAGAAGTAAACCGGAAACTTTTGATTTCCTTGGATTTACACACTATTGCGGTAGGAGTAAACAAGGGAAATTTCGAGTAAAACGGAGAACAAGCAAGAAGAAAGTCCAAGCTAAACTAAAAGAAACTAAAGAATGGTTGAAAATTAACAGAAATAAAGACATTCATATGATTATGGATAGATTTAAACGCTCACTAGTAGGTTATTACAACTATTATTGCATCACAGATAATACCCAAAGTGTAAACAAATTCAGAGACAAAATCGGGTACTTACTGTTTAAATGGCTCAATAGAAGAAGTCAAAGGAAATCATTTACTTGGGATAAATTCAGACTCTTTCTTAATAAATATCCATTACCTTACGCAAGAGTTAAGGTTAATATATACGACTTAAGAAAAGAAATTAGCTATATTTTGTAAATGATAACTAGGAGGAGCCGTGTGCGTTAATAGCGCAAGCACGGTTCTGGGAGGGGGGAGGAGTACAATTTACCGCAAGGTAGAAAGGCTCCCTTCTACTCGACTAATTGAGGAAGTCCAATCAAAAAATAAGCCCTTCCAAACGGAAGAGCCTAACAACAATTACAGTTTTATTTTAAACCTTTCCGTCCATCTTCATATTTTTCTTCATGCATATGATCTACATAATCATCGGAAATCTCACCCAAATGAAGTATGTCTTCACCTTCATCAACTACTTCCAGTGATTCAAAATACTCTTTAGGGATATTAAAATCGATTAGAAGTTCCCCTGAAGTACTGTAGATACTACCAGACAAATTACCTGCTGGAGGTTCTTCCATTTTCAATAAATCCTTTAACGTCACAGCTTGGCCATTAACCTTAAAATTCATTTTAACTTCATACAATGCAATGGTTTGCTCTAATATTCTAACCATTTCATCCAGGTCTTCATCGCTTAATTGGGAAGGATCTTCAACATTCGCAACTTTTTCCCAAAGTGTATCGTTTGTTGCTATTTGGTCCAATTGGTCTTTATTTTTTTCTTCTACTTCAGTTAAATAGGTGAAAAATCTCTCTGCTTCTTCTTCTGTTATGCCAAATTCCTTTAAACCACTTTCGATTTCAGCCATATATTTGTCATAGTTGGCGTAAAATTCAACTGTCGCATCCAAATCCTCAATAAATTTATATTCATTCAAGTTATCACCAAAATGATCCATTAACTCATTTAATTCTTTCTCAGTCAGACCATATTTAGTTAATAACTCCTGTAAATTTTTTGAGTTAATAGGGGTACCCATAATTTCTTTTAGCTCTTCCACTGTACTAAAATCATCTAAAGGGATTTCGTAGTAGTCTAGATAATCCATTAAATCCTGTTTTGTCCATCCGATTTCGGTTAAATATTGATTTAATTCATTTTCAGAAGGAGCAGCTTGAGCCGAAGGAACATTGAACAGGAATGGGATAGTAAGCATGCACATTAACATTGCTTTTATATAGACCATTGGTATCCTCCTTATAATTTGGTGCAATAATATTTTTCCCTTTTTGAAACTAATTAGAAATGCAAATAATTCCTAAATCTTTATAAATAAGCACTAATTCTAGTGACGTTCTTTCTTTATGATAAAAAAGTGAGAAATGAGTAATCCTATTCTCAGTGGAAACAAAAGGGGGGAAGGAATAGATGAGAGAAATTAATAAAAAAGGACTATTCTGGCATTGGGGAATAAAGATGTACAAATTTCGCTGGGCAATAGCAATTTTTTGGATATTGTTATTCATCCTTTCAGCATTTTTTGCCCAACGGCTGCCTGATAGGCTAAATGATAGTGGTTTAAATCCAAGGGGGAGTGAGTCGGACATCGGTGTATCATTAATGAAAAAGGAATTAAGATCCTCCCCGTCAACGATCACTATTGTTTATACTAGTCGTAAGTTGGACTTAACTAGTGAAAAAGCAATGAGGGACATAATAGAATCGTTAGATAAATTAAAAAAGTAGAAATATGTTGAAAAAATTCAAATAAACAAAACACCGCGTTTAATAGTAGATAAGGGAATTCAGTCTGTTGTGGTTGAACTAAAACTAAATAATGAAGAGGCCCTCAACAATTTTCCAGAGATGAAAAGGCTAATAAGGAAGCCCCAGGGAATGGATACATATGTTGATGGAGAAATAGCTACAATTCATGAAGTTCAGTTGGCGACAAAACATGATATGGCAAAATCAGAAAAGATTGGCCTTCCTATTGCCTTAATTGTTCTTTTATTTATATTTGGGACTTTATGGGCAGCTATTCTACCTCTGCTGGTTGGGTTGATGAGTGTATCTCTGACAATGGGTATTACGTATTATCTTACTGGTTATTATTCGCTTTCGAATTTTCTTCCTAATATAGTGATGATGCTGGGACTTGCGATTGGAGTTGATTATGCTCTTTTTCTTGTCAGCCGTTTTAGGGAGGAATTAAAGAGGCAACAGTCAGTAGGGGACGCTGTAGCCATGGCTACACAAACAGCAGGACAATCTGTTATCTTTTCAGGATTTGCTGTTTTGATTGGTATGTTTGGCATGTTATTTATAAAACTGCCTATAATTTATTCGTTATGTCTGGGTGGAGTGCTAGTGGTCTTTTCAGCAATGATCCTTTCATGCACACTTTTACCTTCTTTATTGGGTATTTTTGGACATCATATAAATTCTCTTCAAGTGTTTCCTGGTACTCAAAAGAAACTGGAAAATTCAATTATGTGGGAGCGAATCGCCAATTCTGTAATGAAAAAACCAGCGATATTAGCTATCTTGATAAGCACTTTACTAATATCACTTATGCTGCCAATTTTTCGGATGAAAGTAGGGGTTCCTACTACGGAAGTACTCCCCCCTGCTTATGAATCTAGGAAAGGGGCGGATTTATTGAAAGGAAATTATGACGTACGGAAATCAAGTCCACTTTACATTATTGTGAAGGCAAAGGAAAATGTCACAGAAGTAGCATCTATTAGGAAGATTAAAAAATTGGAGGAAAAAATTCGCCAAATTCATGGTGTGTTGGAGGTACAAAGTTATATAGACATACTTGGAAATCGAACACCAGAAGAAACCTCACATCTATTAGAGTTAAAAGGTACACATGACCGAATGCAAAACGAAAATTTATTAAGAGGAAATTTTGCCTTGCTGACAGTAGTGCCAAGGTCGAAGCCGGATTCAGCAGAATCTTCTGATCTTGTTAATCGGATAAGAAATAAATCAATGAGTCAATTAGAAACGTATGTTACTGGGCAAACAGCTTTGCGTGTAGACCTAATCGATCGAATAAATTCAGGATTACCCCTGATGATGTTGTTTATTATCATCGTGACTTATTCCATATTACTGTCGGCTTTCAAGTCTGTTCTAATTCCGCTTAAAGCCGTTATTATGAACGTCTTAAGCCTTGGAGCAAGCCTGGGCATTGTGGTAATTGTTTTTCAATATGGGTGGCTGGCTGATTTTCTAAATATTACCTCAACTGGATATGTTAGTGTCATTATGCCTGTTACAATCTTTTGTATTGTGTTTGGTATATCAATGGATTATGAAGTATTTTTAATTTCAAGGATTAAGGAAGAATATGATAAGTTAGGTGATAACGTAAAAAGTACCGCTATAGGGCTACAAAAAACTGGTCGTCTAATTAGTAGTGCTGCATTAATTCTACTAGTTGTCGTTGGATCGTTCATTTTTACAAACATTGAAATTACAAAGGCACTGGGTGTAGGTTTATTTTGTGCTATTTTCATTGACGCTACCCTTATTCGGATTATCCTGGTTCCTGCATTAATGAAGCTGCTAGGTCCTGCGAATTGGTGGGCGCCTAGATGGATTATAGGAAAGTAAGTTTCGGAGTGTAGTTTCTTGCCTTAACTGTTCGAGGGTTTGGGAACCACAATGATGGAGGCAATTCTATAAGTTCAAAGTTATCAAAGAATAATTGTTCATGGATGTAAAAATACACAGTGGTACTATGTTAGTTGAAATTCATAATGAAACAAATTAGATAGCTATGCAAAAAGCCTTCCAGTTGTTGGTTTACTCAGGAAGGCTTAACAATAATGTTACATGGCTTAATTTACACTCGTTTTTTTATTCATTTACTTGACTAATTTAGCTCCTAAGTAAAGAAAGGTACTAGCTGTCCAGGCAAATGAACGGTCTCTCAATGGTTCTCCTGTAATGGCATTGAAGTTTTCTGGAAATCCGCTCTTGGATGTCAGTCGGCAGTATCGGTCTGCAATTTCCATAGCCAGCCCTCGTTTTCCACAACCCTCCAAAGCATCCACTACGAGAAGGGTAGTCGGGCCCCAAATAGCTCCGCGCCAGTATGCATCATTCTCATACAATGGACTATCAATCGCTTCAGTAGCGATACCCCATTGTGTTAAATAACGCTCACTGGAAAGCAGTTCGATAATGTTTTCCTTAATCTCTTCAGGAAGCCTATTCTCCAAAATGATTGAGATGAGAGGAAGGATACTGTAGCTTTCTATTATTTCTCCGTTTGCTGTAATTCTAGCAACTGGTAAGTTGTCTTTAATAAAATAGGCACAGAAGGCTCTCGTTAAATGATCGGCCTTTTCTTGCCATTTTGTCTGCTCAGAGCCCATGCCCAATTTGCTGGCAACTTCAGACAGCATATCCATTGCTTTTATGAGAAATGCTGTCAGATCAGGAGAATCAACAACAATGGGCGAATTAAATACCGTGCTGTTGTCCTGTCCTGAATCGTTACCGTGATGATATTCACAAATCCCATCCTCATTTGAGTCCTTGTAGGATGAATAGAAATTCACCTGTTTGCTTACATAGTGATAAACCTGTTCTAATTGTTCAGGGGAAAAATCCATTTTTTTCATCATTTTAGAGAAAAACAACCCCTGTACCGGCGGTTTCGTAAAGTTCCAGCGTATGGTCGAATCAGAAACGGATCCCGGAATTTGCCCAAGTTCGTCTTGATGATCGAACAATACGGCCATTTGATCCCATGCCAAATCATTATCGACTCCCGCCAAAGCTACAGCATTAAAGCAGTGATCCCAGCTCCATGCTCCAGGAAAATGATGATTCGAAGCGTACATCGTATACCTTTTTAAGTATCCTTCGGGTCTTACGATCGATGACCATGTAATATAAGCCGCTGGTTTAAGAGCTGCTTGATAGGCTGCAGGAACTGCCAGCTGCTTATCGCAAAAGCTCTGGAAGTTCTCCCGGCTTTTTTCCAGCGATTGCTCGAAATCATATTCTTTCCAGTCTGGTTTCAACACATGGGTCGGGATGTCCTGAATAACGCATAGAAATTCATCCTTAATGGATGACACTTCAATAATAGATATGTTGTCAGCCTTGTTCATGCTCCCGGTTTCATCGATGTGGATGTTCTGCTTAAGATCCACTGAACCCTTGGAGCAAAAAATAAGATATTTAGTTAAGTTTTTATAGCTGTTGACGATGCAAAATTTCCTATCATCCTTGCCAAGCAAGTAATTATATTCGAAATTATAGAGGGGCTGCGTGTCGAGCCGGAATCCTATCTTTTCTCCGGTACCTTTTACCAGCAGCTTCGATTCTCCATCAAAACAGATAGAAATATCTCCTCCTTCAAATGTAAGAGTAATGAGGTTGTAATCAGCTGTGTAGCTATAGTCTACCGGTATTCCATTTTTTAATGGTATTAATTTAAGTGAATTCATGTGAGGTTTTGATTTACCGTGCAAGGAACGTAAAAAAAGGCCATTTTCGGAATCGTTTTCACTTTCTTGGTAAGAAAGCGATAGATAGGATCCGAAGTAGCTGAATGGTGTGTGGGCTAGGTTCATGAGTGAAAACTCCCTTCTTTTAGCTTGTTTAAACAAGTTTTACTACTCCTCATTATAAATATAAAATATCCCTAGTCAAGAAGATAAAATGCTAAATTATGGGATGAAATTTCTCGGCTCGAATCTTTTAGTTGTAATTACACACCTTTAGTCTTTTGCATTAATTTTAAAAAAATGTTGAATATGTAAGGGATTTCAGTAAAACACTCACATAATTGATATAACCCAAATGAAAGCGCAAAAATGATGGTTGACAAATCTTGTTTAAACAAGTTAAGATGAAGGCATTAAAACTTGTTCAAACAAGTTGTCCTAAATTCATTCTAATAGACCAACCCTTTCGTCTAATCGAATAGGAGTTCAATGGAGAGGTTGAAATCAAATGCAGGATTTGAAACAGAGTGTTGAGCAGATTATTGAAAGCGTCGGCGGGGCAGATAATGTCCAAAGTGGTACACACTGTGTCACAAGATTAAGATTGATTTTAAATGACCAAAGCTTAGTTGATGGTAAAAAGCTAGAAGAGATTGATATAGTAAAAGGAAGTTTTGAAGCAAGCGGTCAATTCCAGGTGATTATAGGCCCTGGGCTGGTAGAAAAGGTATATGGAGAATTTATCTCTCAAACTGGGATTTCGGGAAACACCAAGGAAGAAATAAAAGAAATGGTTAATCAAAAGAATAATCCTATCCAAAAAGCCGTTCGGACTTTGGCAGATATCTTCATTCCAATCCTGCCGGCTATCGTCGCTGCTGGATTGTTAATGGGGTTAAATAATGTCCTGGCTAACCCGGGAATTTTCTTTAAGGATAAGTCCTTTTTAGATGTTTATAGCTCTTGGGAGGGTGCAGCCGGCATCATTAATGTCATTGCAAATACAGCGTTTACTTTCCTGCCGGCTCTGATAGGCTGGTCTGCCGTAAAAAAATTTGGCGGCAACCCTGTTCTCGGGATTGTGTTAGGGCTAGTACTGGTTCATCCTTCTTTGATGTCTGCCTATGAATTTGCTGCTGATCCAAGTAAAGCAGAAAATTGGTCCCTTTTTGGAATACACATACCGAAAGTTGGATATCAGGGACAGGTTATTCCAGTCATCTTTGCAGCATATATCCTATCTTTTTGTGAATTGAAATTGAAAAAAATCATACCTGAATCCATTCAGTTGATATTAGTTTCACCAATCGCTCTTTTGGTGACGGGATTTATTACTTTCGCAGTGATCGGTCCTATTACGATGGCTGGTGCCAACTTGATTACAGACAGCATTGTTTCCCTATTTCATACAGCACCAGTATTAGCGGGAGCTATCTATGGTTTAATTTCCCCGCCTTTAGTCATTACAGGAATGCATCATTTATTTTTGGGAGTCAATCTTCAAATGGCCGGATCACTTGGTTATGTAACACTTTGGCCGATTGGGGAAACGGTAACAATGGCTCAAGGTGCAGCTGCATTAACTATGTTTTTCCTTCTTAAGAATAACAAGAAGTTAAGAGGAGTCGCGCTCACTTCGACTGCATCAGCATGGATGGGAATCACTGAGCCGGCTATTTACGGGATTAACTTAAGATTCCGTTATCCGTTCGTTGCAGTCATGATTGGAAGTGCGGTAGGGAGTGCTTTCCTTGCCTATCAAAATGTTAAGGCAACTTCTGTCGGCGTGGGAGGCGTCTTGTCTTTCCTTTCTGTATTCCCTGAACATTGGGCTTCCTATTTTATCGGAGAGGGAATTGCGTTTGCGATGACCGTTGGTTTAACACTTATATTTTATCGCTTTAAAATCTTTCACTCGAAAGACAATTAACAGTGGAAGGAATAATTTGAACTGATAGGAGTTTATTATGAGTGATTTTAAGGCAAGTACAATTTATCAAATTTACCCAAAATCTTTCCATGACTCCAATGGAGATGGGATTGGAGATCTAAAAGGGATTACAGAAAAATTAGATTATCTTCAATCGCTAGGAATTGAATACCTTTGGATCACACCATTTTTTACATCGCCACAGAAAGATAATGGATATGATGTTGCGGATTACAGGAATATTGATACTCTCTTTGGAACGATGAAGGACTTTGAAGAATTGGTGGAAGAAGCGAAGCGCAGAGGAATAGGTATCATGCTGGATATGGTGTTCAATCATACCTCGACGGAACATGAGTGGTTCCAAAAAGCGCTGGCGGGAGACCAATATTATAAGGATTTTTACATTTTCAAGGATGGCAAACCAGGCACTCCACCAACCAATTGGGTATCCAAGTTTGGTGGAAGTGCATGGGAATATGTATCAGCTTTTAATCAATATTACTTGCATTTATTTGATAAGACCCAGGCAGATTTGAACTGGGAAAACAAAAATGTGAGAAAAGAGCTTGTCAATGTACTAAAATTCTGGATGGATAAAGGTGTTAAAGGGTTCCGTTTTGATGTGGTGAATCTCATATCGAAACCTGAAAAATATGCTGATGACCACGAAGGCGATGGACGAAGATTTTATACAGATGGCCCTAAAGTTCATGACTACTTGAAGGAACTATGCCATGAAAGTGGACTGAATGATGATGGGATGGTGACGGTTGGGGAGATGTCTTCAACTACCATCGATAACTGCATTCGTTATTCAAATCCGGAAGAAAAAGAACTGTCGATGTGCTTTAATTTTCATCATCTGAAGGTGGACTATAAAGATCAACAAAAGTGGATTCTGCGGAATTGTGATTTCATGGCGCTGAAAAAATTGCTAAACGATTGGCAACTTGGATTGCAAGAGGGCAACGGATGGAACGCATTATTCTGGTGCAATCATGATCAGCCAAGAATTGTGTCTCGTTTTGGTGATGACAAACAATATCATAAAGAATCAGCAAAAATGCTTGCAAGTATGATACATTTTTTGCGCGGAACACCTTATATTTACCAAGGGGAAGAAATCGGTATGACCAATGCGTATTTTGAACATATTGAGCAGTACCGGGATGTTGAAAGCATTAACTATTTCAAAATCCTGAAGAAGGAAGGTAAAAAGGAAGAGGATATTTACCGCATTCTTCAGGAGCGTTCAAGAGATAACTCAAGAACCCCTATGCAGTGGGATGATTCACCTTATGCAGGCTTCAGCGAAAATAAACCTTGGATCGAAGTTACTGGAAATTACAAGGAAATTAATGTAAAAAACAGTGCTGTTGAACCAGATTCCATTTTGGACTATTACAAGAAGTTGGTCAGACTAAGAAAGGAATACAAGGTTATCTCTGAAGGATCCTATATTCCAATCCTTCTTGACCATGAGTCAGTTTTTTCCTACAAGAGAACATATGATAGTCAAACCTTGATTGTTATCAATAATTTCTACGGAACAGAAACAGAGGTTGAACTGGAAGAGAACATGGAAGGATACCAATGTATCCTATCCAATTATGAAAGTAGGGACCCTAGTAATCGTTTGATTTTGAAACCATATGAATCCCTTACTTTTCTTAAAAACGAATAGGTCAATGTTGCACATGGGTTTTCCATGTGCAATTTTTTTAAATTTTTCTAGTAATAACCTTTATGATAAAATGAGATGGATAAAATTGAATAATTAGGTGCGTGAAGAATGACAAGAACAAAATACGATAAAATCTATAGAGATCTGAAGGATAAAATTGAAAATAAAGTTTATGCTTATCAGGATTTATTACCTTCAGAGTATACGTTGGTCGAACAATATGAATGCTCTCGGAACACAATCCGCAGGGCGATAGCAAACCTTGTTTCAGAGGGATATGTACAAAGTCTCCATGGCAAGGGTGTACGTGTTATTTATGATCCATATCAACAAGCTGAATATATACTTGGAGGGGTAGAGACCTTCAAGGAATCTTCTATCAGGAACAAGAAAGTGTATGGAACAAAGGTCGTTTGTTTTCAAGAATTGATAGTAGATAAAGAAATAAATAAAATGACATCCATTCCTGAAGGAACAGAAATCTATTATATCCAGCGACTAAGGCTGCTGGACGAAAAAGTATTAATCATTGATCATAACTATTTTAGGAGAGATGTTGTAAAGCATCTAACGGAAGAGATAGCCAAGGGCTCAATATATGAATATATAGAAAATGAACTCGGCGAAAACATCGTAACTACCAAACGATTTATGACAGTTGAAAAAGCCAATGTAAATGATGAGAAGTACATTGGGTTGAATGGTTATAATTGTGTAGCGGTAATCAACAACTATACATTTAATGCTAAGGGAATCATGTTTGAGTTCACTCAATCACGCCATAAACCGGATTCGTTTGTTTTCTTTGATCAAGCGCAAAGGATTAAAAAACACTAATTAATTGTTGTGAATTATCCATTTATTCCTAGAGTGGATTGTTTCATTTTGTATAAAATGATATAATGCTTTTCTTGTTCTCGTTTTATAAAAAACAGGGCAGCCCATGACTAAAAAGCTAACTATAGGAGAAGGTCTTTCATCAGTTTGCTAAACTGTTGGGAGGCCTTTTCTTCCATTTTAGAGGTTATATGAGCATAGATATTCATTGTCGTATTAATATCCGTGTGTCCAAGCTGCCTGTGCTTCTCGTTGTGTTTTAAAGTCACCTTTAGATATCTCCTTGCGTTTTTTAGTGAGTGGACGAATATTCTTTATGTATTTGAACCGTCTTGCTATAATAAATACTACAGTTGTAAAAGTAGGAGGGTTATCATGAAGGAGATTCCACAAATATCAGAAGCAGAATATGAAGTGATGAAGGTTATATGGAACTATGAGCCGATTTCGACTCCTGAGGTAGTGGAGAAATTATCGAATAAGAGTGATTGGAAGCCAAATACCATTCACACCATGCTGGCGCGCCTAGTTAAGAAAAAGGCTTTGCACGCAAGAAAAGATGGCCGCGTGTTTATTTATACTTCACTGGTTGAAAAGCACGAATATGTTGAGCAAAAAAGTAAATCCTTTCTGCAGCAGTTTTTCGGCGGCACGTTAAATTCCATGATATTAAATTTTATTGAAAATGATAAGTTATCGAATGACGATATTTCGGAATTAAAGAAAATATTATCCATGAGAGATAAGAAAGGGGAAAAATAATGGATACCATGCTGCTGCGGATTTTAGTAAGTACAATCGTGGTATCCCTCCTTATTTTCATAATTCTGTTAATCAAAAAGCTATTAAACAATCATATGACAGTGAAAGCACATTATCATATTTGGTATTTTCTTTGCATTCCAATCCTTGCTGCCTTTTTACCTTGGAATTATTTTCGCCTTAGAGAAGGAACTCGCTTTTTTAAAAGCTTACTTTTTTTCCATAGAGAAACGCCATCGAAGAGTGAAAGGATTAATGGAATGGATGCCTCTCAGGCGCCAAACAGCGATTTATTACATGATTTCACGGTATCGGTAAATAAGTCAACGCCCGATTTCGTCTACCATACATTTTTTACAGTTTGGATCATTGGAGTGGTTCTTTTTGTTGGGGCTGCTGTTTATTCAAACTATCAACTCTATCAAATTAAAAAGTCGGCTGCAGTTGTTCATAACCAAAAGCTAATTAAACTATTAGAAGCGTGTAAAGAGATGGTTGGGGTGAAAAGAAACATAAGGTTGCGGGAGACCTCTCTTATTTCCTCGCCGATCACGTTCGGGATTTTTCAGCCCTTTATTTTTTTACCAAGCAAAACACGAGAAGCATTCTCGTTAAATGAATTAAAATACGTGTTTTTGCACGAGCTGCACCATCATAAAAGCAAAGATTTGTTCGTGAATTACGTCATGTGGATGTTTCGTATTATTTATTGGTTTAACCCGTTCGTCTGGTATGCCTTAAAAAGGATTCGAATGGATCGGGAATTGGCCTGTGATGCATCCGTTTTAAATCTCTTGGATGAGAGTGGATATATCGAATATGGGCATACCATCATTCGTTTTGCAGATAAAAAATATGATCGTACCCTTGAACAGCTTGCTCCAGGTATAGGTGGGACAAAAAAACAAATCAAACAAAGAATCCAGTGCATTGCAAGCTTCTCTAGTGATTCTCTAGTATTGAAATGGAAAAGCAAGGTCATCTGTTCTGTTTTAGGAATTGTTGTGCTATTCCTTGCTCCGATTACCACCGTCATTGCCAGCCCAGATGATGTGTATCAGGTTAGCGGGAAGAATGCAGTCTATGAAGATCTAAGCTCCTATTTTAAGGGCTACAAGGGCAGCTTTGTTTTATATGATCCCTCTAAAAACCAATATCAAATTTATAATCGAGAGATGAGTGAACAGAGAAATTCTCCTGATAGCACCTATAAAATATATTCTGCCTTATTTGCATTGGAATCCAATGTGATTTCCACGAATAACAATAAACAGGTTTGGGATGGGAAGATTTATCCTTATCCAGAATGGAATCAAAATCAAAATTTAGCCACTGCCTTAAGCCGTTCCGTGAATTGGTATTTCCAGAATACCGATCGAGAGGTAGGGAGGAAGCCGCTGCAAGATTATTTTCACAAGATAAAATACGGAAATGAGGATCTTTCAGGGAATTTGGATAGTTACTGGATGGAATCTTCCTTAAAAATATCACCTATTGAACAAGTCCAATTATTATACCAATTAGAAGAAAATCAATGGGGTTTTAAAGGGGAAAATATCAAAGCGGTAAAAAAGGCAATTTTAATAGATGTGCAAAAGAATGGGCGGTTGTATGGTAAAACGGGAACCGGTATGATTAATGGAAAGAATGTAAATGGCTGGTTTATTGGCTTTGTCGATAAAGGTGATGATCGTTTTTATTTTGCCGTTAATATTCAAAATAAGGATGGTCAAGCTCAAGGAAGTAAGGCAGCGGAGATTGCCAAGCAGATCCTGCATCATAAAAAGATATATTATAATTAACCCCAGAAAGGATTACCCTTCCTTTTTGGGACTTTCTGGTACCAAATACTACAGTTGTAATATTTATAGCTACCTTGTACACAAACTTCCCAGTATGAAAGGGCTGATGTATTTTGAAGCAGAAACCTACCGGGAAACGTACCGGATGCCAAACGGGGCCAACTACAAAATGATATTGACATCTTTTTATTACACGTGTAGTATTACATACGTAATTAAATACTACATACGTAGTATTATGTGCGTTATCTAATATTACGCATGTAATCAAATTGGAGAAAAGAGGTTAAGATCTTGAGGAAAACACATGATATTTACAGCATTAATAATTTTATATTGGCCCTGCTTGTGCTAGTGGCTGCCATTGTACCCCTCGCCGGTTGGTCAATGACCACCCATAACCTTTCTGATCAGCACGGAAAGGCAGTCAAGAAAACATCAGTACCCCATATACACCGTGAGTTTGCAGAACTCGAGAGCAAATTTGACGCCCGGCTCGGGGTCTACGCTATTGATACAGGTACAAATCGTACCGTCTCCTATCGGCCTCAGGAGCGGTTCGCTTACGCATCTACATACAAAGTTTTAGCAGCAGGTGCATTGCTGCAGCATTACTCAATAGATCAACTAGACGAGTTAGTCACATACAACAGCGAGGACATCGTTTCATATTCACCTGTTACACAGCTTCACGTAGATACCGGGATGACTCTTCGGGAAGTGATTGAGGCAGCTGTTCGATATAGCGACAACACCGCAGGGAACCTTTTATTAAAGAAACTGGGAGGTCCTGAGGGATTTGAAACAGCACTGAGGCAGATTGGCGATAACATTACCCAAGTTGATCGCTACGAGACGGATTTGAACTCAGCTGTTCCTGGAGATACACGTGACACAAGCACACCAAAAGCACTTGCTGCCAGCCTCAAGGCCTTCGCTGTCAGTGACTTGCTCCCTGCTGAAAAACGTACAATCCTGACAGATTGGATGTGGGGAAATACCACTGGGGATGCATTGATCCGTGCTGGTGCACCAACAGGCTGGGAAGTCGGTGATAAGAGCGGGGCAGGTAGCTATGGAACGCGGAATGACATTGCTGTTGTTTGGCCGCCGAATAGAGCTCCCATTATCATTGCAGTTCTATCCAAGCGCGATACACAGAATGCCACCTATGACAATGCGCTTATCGCAGAAGCCGCCAAGGTAGCCCTTAACGCTCTGAAGTGAACAGATAAATAAATTTACTCATCACAATTCTCAATTGCATCAGTGAACAGGCATATCATTCAGTCAACATATACAATCATTAGAAAAATTTAGTATGTGCTGACTGATATTTTTTTCTATATAATAATAGGAATGGATAACATTTAGGCAACGGCTGTAAATAATTAGTCGTGTAGATATTTATCTAGAAAAAGCATATTTAAGAAAAACGTTTACAATTTATTGCTGTTTGTACTGAGGTTCTTCACTTTGAATTTCTTGAAGACGTGGTTCAAGACTATCAAGAACCTGTTGTGTTTGTTGTGCTGCCTGTTGATAAAGCTGCTTGGCATTTTGGTTATCGGTTGCTAGGGCGAAGCCTTCAAAGCTAGCTTGTGCACTTTTTAAACCTGCAAGTGCTTGTTGAACTTGTTTTCCAACTGTCATTGGTAAATCCTTCTTTCGTATGATTTTAAATTTCAAAAGTAGTATGTGGAAATCATTATTAACTTATGTAAAAAAATTAAGTATGAATGTAGCAAATTACATTTTAGTAGTTTTTGAATTTATTCTTTTAAAACAATCATATCAATTGATGGGTTAGTTGGAGCCACTTGGTGGCTTTTTTTCTTATGGAGCTAACCTAGCGGGAAATTTAATGGTAACTATGTTATGTTGGGGATGAATAATCAATACTCTAATGGAAAGGAGTTTAGGATTTTGAGCAAGACAAGAAATACTGAGATTATCTTGGAAAGAATTTCCGATGCTTTTTACTCGTTAGATAAAGATTTAAAATTTGAATACATAAATAATGTAACCGAAAGTCTCTTACAAATTAACCGTGAAAAGGCGATTGGACAATATATATATAATGTATTACCACACAGTGATATACAGAATTTTGTAAACCGATACAAAAGGGCTTTATTAAAACAAATTACGGTAGAATTTAAAGAGTATTTTAACAATAGATGGTATGAAATAAGGGCTTTCCCATCTGCTGAAGGTTTGTCCGTATTTTTTAGAGATATTACTGAGCAAAAACAAGAGTATCAAAAAATGAACTATCTAGCTAATTATGATGTTTTAACAGATGTACCCAACAGATATTTTTTCTATCAATACTTAAATGATAAGTTACAATCTCTCGATGTGTCTATTGCAGTCGTATTTATATCCATGAACAAAATAGAAAAAGTAAATGATACATTTGGTCATGAAACAGGCGACCAATTAATAAAACACACTGCAGAACGTCTAAAAAGGATTGTAGACACTTTCGGTTTTATTGCTCGTTATTCTGGAAATGAGTTTATTGTCACTTTCGAATACCGAAATGAAAAGGAGATATCTTCTATTATTGATCAAGTAATGGAATCGGTCTCTAGTCCATTTTTAATAAATGGTTTTGAACTAAAAACGTCATTAAGTATTGGCGTAAGTCAGTATCCAAAGGATGGACAAAGTGTAGAATTACTAATGAAAAATGCAGCATTCGCTATGAATAGAGCTAAAAAATCAAGAGGAATTAATTTCAAGTTTTACTCCTTTAATGAGGGAGAAGGAAGTATTGACCCATTAAAGCTGGAAGTGGAGCTTTATAAAGCTATAGATCGAGATCAGTTATTCCTCCACTATCAACCTAAAATAAATTTAAAAACAGGGAAAATAGTAGGTGTAGAAGCGTTAATCCGTTGGGAACATCCAGAGTGGGGATTAGTTTCACCTCGGACATTTATTCCAATAGCTGAAGAAACAGGATTAATTATACCAATAGGTGAATGGGCTTTGAATGCTGCTTGTAAACAAAACAAATTATGGCAAGAACAAGGATTTAATACAGTTGTTTCTGTTAATTTGTCAGCGATTCAATTTAATCAATCAAATTTAATTGATACAATCGAAACGATTCTTCAAAAAACAGGACTTGAACCACATTTTTTAGAAGTTGAACTTACGGAAAGCATCACTGCTGATATTGACAGTACAATTTTAATGTTACAGCAACTAAAAAAGATTGGTATTCAAATAAGTATTGATGATTTTGGAGCTGGATTCAGTTCTCTTAGCTATTTAAAATACTTCCCTGTAGACACCTTAAAGATTGACCAATCATTTGTTAGAAAACTTCACAACAATCCTAACGATGAAACAATTATTAAAACAATCATTTCAATGGCACATAATTTGAATTTGAAAGTAGTTGCAGAAGGAATTGAAACAAAGGAGCAACTTGTTTTTCTGCAGCACCATTTATGCGACGAAGGGCAAGGTTATTTCTTAAGTAAGCCGTTATTAGCTAATGAATTAGAACAAAAACGTTTTGGAATGGAACAAATTGTTGAAGATCAAGGGATCCCTGGGGATCTAAAAGAAAATTTGTGGATGAAAGAATTTTATGAAAAAGCTAAAAGAGAGTTACAAGATACTGTTCGATTACAACAAGGTATGATTTTCAAGTTTAAAAAAATTAATAATCGATTTATTCATACACTCTGCGATGGGGAATTACTCTACCGATTTGGAATGATTCCTTCTCAAGTTATTGGCAAAAGTTTAGAGGAGTTTCTGCCTCAACAAAGTGCTATCGAAAAAACTTCTTTCTACAATAGATCATGGGATGGAGAAGAATTTGTTACTTATGAGGACGAGTTAAATGGAATTTGTTATTTAGCCCATTTACGCCCATTAAAAAAGGGAGGAGAAGTAGTTGAAGTTATTGGGTCCTGTATTGATATTACTGCACGAAAAAAAGCAGAGCAAGCTTTAAAAGAGAGTGAGTGTAAATATCGCCTTATTGCTGATAATATGACCGACGTAATCATGTTATTGGACATCCATGGAAAAATATTATATTCATCACCATCCTTAGCAAAAATAATCGGTGACCCTTTAAAATCATTTGTAGGTGAAAGTTCATTTGATTTAATACATCCCGAAGACAAACAAAGCGTAATAATGGAGTTTCAACAAGTAATAGACACGAAAACACCAGCTAGGATGGAAGCTCATTTTTTGACAGGCAGTGGAAATTCCGTCTTATTTGAAGGTGTTGGTACTCCGGTACTTGGGAAAAATGGAGAACCAGAATACTTTATTGTGGTTGGAAGAGATATTACCGAAAAAAGGATCACAGAAGAACAGCTCTCAAAAGCTGAAAAACTATCTATTGTTGGTCAACTTGCAGCAGGAGTGGCCCATGAGGTTAGAAACCCTCTAACTTCAATAAAGGGGTTTATTAAGCTTCTTGAGCAAGGAAGCAATAACAAAGAATATTTTGAAATCATTTTTAAAGAATTTGATCAGATTGAGGGAATTCTAAAAGAATTTTTAACTCTTGCAAAACCAGAGGAGATTCAGTTGGAAAAGGTTAATATTCCAACTATTTTTAATGACGTTACTATATTACTTAATTCCGAAGCAAATTTAAGAAACGTAGAGATTTCTCAAGAATTTCAACCAAATCTTCCACAAGTTTTGTGCGATAGGAACCAAATTAAACAAGTTTTCGTTAATATTATAAAAAATAGCATTGAAGCAATTCCTAATGGAGGATATGTGAAAATTGAGGGTTCTGTAGAAGATGGAAATCTCTTAATGAAAATTATTGATAATGGAATTGGTATAAATAAAGAACGTATTAAACGATTAGGTGAACCGTACTACAGCAATAAAGAAAAAGGCACTGGTCTGGGTTTGATGTTATGTTATAAAATTGTTCGGCATCATAATGGGAGCATAATAGTAAAAAGTAAGGAAAGCCATGGTACCACGGTTGAAGTAAGGTTACCGATAAATACATCACAATAGAAAGGTGCCTATTCGATTTATATTATGTTAAAGCCCCTGACAGTAAGTAAATTTCTTCACCATCCTAGCCAGAAGAATTTCCACCCTATTGAATAAAAAACATTTAAAAATCAACACTAAATTCAATAACTTCGGAAAGGCTGTGTTTTTCTTGAATCAAGAAACAAAAGTAGCTAATGAACTTCAAAAAATGATGACCTGGAACCTAGTTCCTGTATCAGTTCAAGAAGATATAAATAAGATTTGCGAAAGTTTAATGAATGGATCTGCAACATTACAAGATTTGGAAAATCGAGATCCCTTTGTGATAGAAATGATTCATAAGGCAATGAATCAAGCAGGAAAATAAGGCAGTGCAATCAAGGAAGAATATTTAAGTTTGCTTGAGCAGATTGAACAGATTGAACAGATTGTTGTGCAGCTTGTTAGACTAAAGATTTTAATCACAGATTCCCCCATTAAATAAACAGAAAAACGCTTCCCATAGGAAAGCGCCCATTTGCTGAAGATCAAAGACTATTGAAACTGTCTCACTTAGAGAATGCCTTTAATTTTGCATAAATGATTAATAAATAAAGTATGGGGGGTAATAGGGGTTTGGAGGATATGGATACCAGTAAACATATCTATAAGGTCCAACTAATGTACTGACCAATAAACCGCCTAATACTCCACCGAGTAATCCTGCTAGGAAGGGGTTCCCAAAATAGGGTCTCCAAAATAATGGCGGTCTCCAAAATAATGGCGGTCGAAAGAAAAAAGGAGGTCGCCAAAAAAATGGTCTTACAAAAAACGGTCTCCTAATAATTCGTTCCTCTTTATTTATTTTATCAGCTTGCTGTGGCATAACCTGTACTTCTGTATTCATAAAAACATCCTCATTTCTTTTTGCTATAAAGAGTATGCGTTTACCTATCCCGTCTCTTGTGCTTTTGTCATTGTTTAAGAATAAATTCCTAAATTGGGATAGATTTAGATCCGTAAGCAGCATGTCACCACTATATTGGAAAAGATTTTGGCTCGGGTAATGAATATTACCAGTAGAATAAAAATTGATGAAAATAATGTAAACATTGATACAGAAGAACCAATTGAAGATCCTAAAGACGCAGCAGATCCAGATAATATTGATGAATAGGTTAAACACCGTTTGTTCTCAAACGGTGTTCTTTATGTATCAAAATTCGAGGATGATAATAAGAAATTTGAGAACAATACCAATGGAACTTATCGGCCAATCAAGCAGAAGCAGGCTGGGATATCACAAAAGGGGATGAACATATTATTATTGCTGTTATAGACACTGGCGTTGATAGTTACACAGGACAACTGTGCTCTCTATATATAAAATTATATTTTTTTAGTACTCTGTAAATCAGGTATTTTTGTTACTGATATTCAGTATTACTTACCACCAGTATTTAGTATTACCAAATAGTGTCACTTGTCAATAATATTACTAAAAGTTTTATTTAATCTTGTGTAAATATCCTAAATATGTAAAAATCTTACACAAAGTTCAAGCTTAACCTCTATAAACACTATCACATGTTCCAGGTTTTGGTTCATAAAAACAATGTTCTTTAAATTGACCAGCAAAAGGTTGATCGTACCATGTAGGAGGACACGCAGGCGCCGTTGGATTAAAATACCATAGTGCATATTTCGCCGGGAAATCTCTCCAATAATTCAAATTTTGGGTTGCTAATCTTCTTTCAGATGTTCTTGATCTTTGATAAAAAACATTTCCTTTTTGAACTGCTTCAAAAGAAAAATTTCCTCCTTGAACTTGAAATATTACATCATGAATCGATCTTACTTGTTTGAAGTCTAAACAGTCTGCTACTGCACGATTCACTATAACATTTCCAACATATAACATCCCTTGTTTTCCTTCACCTTCGGCCTCTGCTCTCATCATCCTTGCCATTTCGTCTACTTCATGACTTCTATAATTTACTCTTGGCATTTTATCACCCCAAAAATATAATATGAAAAAAAGCCTCCATTCATGTTATTGTTTATCTAATAAATCACGAGAAACCCTTGTTGGATTCAAGGGTTTTTTTTATTATCAGAATTAATATCTTGCCTGTTTGTTATAAAAAGAGTGGCTCTACCTACATGTATGTTGTTTCCACGCAAATGTTACTTTTGGTAATTTAGCCCAAATAAATAAATTTTAACGAAAACACCTACACCTAGGACAAAAGTTTTACGTAGTATAGGCTAAAGGTCTTCATGAAGATCAAATTATCATGGGGAGTTGTTTTTTGAAGGAAAACATAGAGATGTCCATTTGTTTTGAGTATTATTCCTGGAAAAGTCAGCTTTGTGGTTCTAAACGATTGGTCTCGTCTTAATCGGAGATACTGCCTAAAATGCTTTCTTTATATGTTGAAAGAATAATAAATATAAATTTAACTAAGTGAGGGATATTAATGGAAAAAGAACAAAAACAATATCTTGAAAAGTTATTAGATTGGTGCAATGATACTTATTCCGATTGGGAAAGAATGAAACCGAGGTTTTCAAAACAATTTGATCTAAAAAGTTTAGAGGAATGGGAAGAATCATACAACGAATTAAAAGGAAAATTAGTGGCAGATTTAAAAGAAGACTTTGATCACTATCAGAAAGCTCAAAATCTATATAATCAGTATAAACTGTTATATAGAGAATCACAACCTTGTAAAGAAGATGATGAATCTGATGTGAGGAAGATAGGTGAGTTATCCTCTAACATTGAAATACTAGGTCAGGAAAAATGACACATTAGAAGAACTTGATAATTGAACTTATCCAAATGGCTTGTAATTTAGAAATACCCAAACAGGAATTTCACAAAAATTTCTTAGCACTACCAAGAACAGCTATTAGGACCAGGAAAGGAAATCTAAGTAGAATATGAACACACCCCATATCTAGGGAGCGAAAATTGATTTCTTAAAGGCGCTAACCAATCAATGAGTATAGAAGAAACAATCAATCCTAGAAAGCATTTGTTTACCTGGAGGGATAGGCTTTGCAATTGCCGATTTCCCTAAAATTTTCACGGCTCCATTAAACACAATATAAATAAAAATTGATTTAACTAAAATCGTAAAGAAAGTTCTCCCTTAGTCCAAAATTGGAACTAAGGGCTTTATTTTTTTATCCTCAATTAAATGTATTATCCTTTTAAAATTGGAAATACTTTATCAATGGCTTCCTGTAATTTTTTACTATTTTTAGTAAACATTTCCTTAGCCTCCTTTACTTCTGTTCCAAGGGCAAACATTTCTAAATCCGCTTGACATTTTTTCAGGGTCGAAAAAATTAAAGGTCTTTCTTGAGGAGATGCCACTTGTAATTTATCATCAAAAAGATCAACCGTTAACTCCCCATAAGAATTTACCTGTCCAAGAAAAACATTTTCAATCGTTACCCCCAGCTTTTCCAATTCGATATGTAACCAAGCTCGATTTCGTCCAATTGTCGAAAGTGGTTCATCCAATATTTCGCCATCCATAATCACGTTTTGAGGCTCCTTGATTGATGCAACCGATACGTTTACATCCTTTGCTGTTAAAGGTTGATTTTCCTTTTTCAACATGACGGATAAATCACCGGTTGCTTCTAATATCGCGAATTCTACATCAGAAACCTGGTAAACATCCTTTTTTCGGAGTAATTCTAGTAATTCATCTGTTGTGTATCTTTCCTTTTTTAAGTTATCTTCCATAATTTTTCCATCTTTAATAAAGATAGTTGGTTTCCCTTCTATAAAATCACGGAATTTTTTACTTTTTAAAGCAATAAGACCACCTATATATGTATAGCTGCCATAATTAGAATGGCTAATCCTCCTATAATGATACTATGTTTTACTTCAAGGATCACGACTGCTGCAATTCCTCCTATTGTAATACCTGTTACATATTCGAAGAAGGAAAGTTGGGATAGTTGCTTTTTGCCTAGAAGTTTTGTGATAAAAAACAGAACAATCATAAACAAAATAACTCGAGAAACAACATTCAGCCAAAGAGGCATTAGTAGACCCTCCCTTAAAATCCTTTATACTCCACGGAACCGGCTAATTTAAACATATTGCCACCAACACCTAACACATATCCTTCGGTTCGATGTTCAATGGCTGCTGATATAATGGCATTCCCAAACCCTGTAACAGGTACTGCTGTTCCAGCTCCTCCAAATTGTGCAATTCGATCATACACTCCGAAACCTGTAAGAAGCATTGCAATAAAAATTAACGTTCCCACTGTTGGATTTCCAGCCGTTTGGTCTGTAAAATCAAAATAATATATATATAAATTTTGAATAACTTGACCAATTAGACAGATAAGTCCCCCTATTAAAAATGCTTTGAAGCAATTTTTAACTACTGGCCTTTTTATTTCTCGTTGTTTTTGAATATCTTGATATTCCTGTTGAACAGGTGATAACTGTTTCTTTTGATTATTTGACATCGGTACACCCCCTATCCTCTTTACGTTTGTTCCTTCATTAGACTTTTGATTTTATTAATATCCTTTTTTAATTTTTTCATCGTCGTGTTATCTTTTTTTAATCTTTGTTCTAGTTTATCAAGTTCCCAATACATTTTTTGGTCAGTCGAAACGGTGACTTGATGATTTGGATACATTTTTTCTATGTCAGATTGTACTTCCTTTTTAATTTTCTTTAATTGAAAACGATCAAAATTGTCAACCTTTATCCCTACTAAAAGGTATTTATCCGTATTGACTGCCTTTACATCAGAAATTCCTTCCTTCATGACAATCTTTTCTTTTGTATGATTAGCGACAGATTGGTTGATTGGCTTGCTGGTATGTACTTGTGAAATACTCAAATGATCATTATCCTCAACCAACTGATTTTGAGTACTATTACAACCCGATCCAAATCCAATAACTGTAAAAATCAAGAGAAAAATTTTCAATTTTGTTATGTTATCTTTCATGAAATCACCTCTGATTTTTATCCATTATTAAAAGGCTGGCGAATACTCAACCAACCTTTTTTAACCTTATTTATTATTGTTGTTTGTATTGAGGTTCTTCTTGTTCAATTTCTTGAACACGTGGCTCAATACTGTCTACAACGGATTGAGTTTGGTTAGCGGCATCTTGGTAAAGTTGCTTTGCTTGTTGATTATCTGTACTGAGAGCAAAAGTTTCAAAGCTAGCCTGTGCACTTTTTAATCCCGCTAGAGCTGTCTTAACGTCATTAATAACTGTCATGAATATCACCTCCTATAGTTTTTTTGTTTGGAACCTTTCTTAGAATGTATGAGGATTGAGATATTTATTCATACAAAGGTTTTAAAATTTGAATTATATATTTATTAAATTTTAGGAAATAATACTCTTGGCAAATCAAGGGATGGAGGTAGTGTAAATTGGACAGTTGAACCTTTAAAAACTGATTAAAGCACAATTATTTTACAATTCGAGGGGAATTTTCCTTTTGAGAAGCATGGACTGGTATGCTTTTTTATTTTGAAATGGAGTATTGAAGCAGTTTGTATTTTTCAATAAATAATAAAAATGAGGTAGACGGAGTATGCATAAGGACTATCTTGAAACTATTTTAGGACCAAAACCACGAGCAAGGTATAAACAATTTAATAGAAATATAAATCAGTATTTTTCCAATCCTATCATTCATAAGGAAATTAATGGTGATAAAGTATATGTTGCCTTGGATCTAGACAGAATCTGGAATAGGATAAATTAATATTTAGTTAAGCGACAAATACTCCCCACCTGCTCCGTATAAGTGGGTAGTATTTAATGCCTATGGTGAAACCAAAGGGAGGATATGTGCTGGAATCTACTTCCGATGAAGAAAATGCATTTGACGCCGCAAATGAACGATAGAGGTTTTCTAAACGATGCCTTAACTACGGATTCTTTAATGAATGGAACCTATCAACCGAATCCGGTCCGTCGAGTCGAAGTCCCGAAACCGAACGGGGGAGTAAGATTATTAGGTATACCTACCGTGACAGACCGTTTTATTTAGAATTTTATTGCTGTATTTCATCAAATTTCCTTTTAGACTATCTGAATAATAAAAGAATAAACGAAGAAAATAATTTAGAAAATCAAAATGGAAAGGGCGGTAAAAATGAATCTTAAGTGGTTAAGACTAGTACCAACAGTGTTTCTTTCTATGTTCCTGTTATTGGGGTGTAATAATGGAGATGAGGATAAAAATCCACCACCACCTGAAGTGGATGTAAGTCCAGGGACAGAAGAACCAATTGAAGATCCTAAAGACGCAGTAGATCCAGATAATATTGATGAAAATAATGTAAACATTGATACAGAAGAACCAATTGAAGATCCTAAAGACGCAGCAGATCTAGATAATATTGATGATAACAAAATAAACACTGATACAGAAGAACCAGTTGAAGATCCTAAAGATGTAAAAGACCCAGATAATATTGATGAATAAGTTAAAACACCGTTTGTTCTCAAACGGTGTTCCAGATTGTAGACAAAAGGCA
>NZ_NUZU01000045.1 GCF_002567005.1 Bacillus sp. AFS073361 | reverse complement strand
TTGAAAATGGCAGCGGACACCCAAGAGCGATTGCCCAGTTCAAAAAATATCATCCATTAAAAGTTTCCATTTCCTATACGGATCCTTACTAAACCACAGCCGTTCTAAAGACTTTTATCAATGTAAATAACAAAGAAGAAATGGCCGAAATAACCAATTGGCTGCTTTTCCTAGGTGGGGATATCAAGGTCAGGGAAATGCCGGATGAAGTCTTGGATGGTATAAAAGAGAGATTATTCCTATATTCCTCATAAATAGCGCTAGTTAATACCACATATAGATGCGTTACGGTGAACTGTGACAAAATCAAGTGAGGTTATCTCTTTAAATAGAAACAGCACCATTCCAATGAGTGTGGATGGTGCTGTTTACATTAGATGAACATTTGTTGCATAAAAGGGTCACACCCACGCGGCTTCGGCTCCCTGGTAAATTTGATAGGCTGGAACAATTGTGTCTGACACAATTTCTTTTCCTTTTTCGCGAATATAGTCAAATTTATAATAGGCAGCAAAGCTTTGGCTGATTTCTGTTTTCATCAGTCAGACGGAGTCACGATGATGAATTAAAACTTCAGTTTTTCGACAACTGAGAATATCGGGTCAAAGACCTGTGCTGAAGCGGCTTGTCCAAACGGATTACCCAAAAAGGTGCCTGACCCCCATCCTACAGCCGCGCAATCTCTCCTATTTCCAGCCCTGTTATTTCAGCAATCTCTTGAATTGGCTTACCCTTTTCTTTCATCCTTATAGCAACCATCTTAATTGCTTCCTGTTTTCCTTCCAGCCTACCTTCTTGTCTGCCTTTCTCAAGGCCTTCTTGATTTCCAAGTTCTCTTCCCCGTCTTTCATATGAATTAATTATTTCCATCACCTTATCGGCCTCTTTTGCACTCATTTCCCTCACCTCTTCAATAACTTTTTGTTCCTCTTCTTCTGTTAACTGTAAATAGGTATCAAAAAAACCCATAATTAAGGTTTGCTTTGCTGGATCCAATTTCAAGCGGAGCAGCATAAATAAAAACTCCACTTTTACCTCTGTTTTCTCCCTTTTAGTATAACCCATTTTACTTAACAGCGCCGCTGCGACTGGGTTATCTTGGCGAAGGTAGTTTCGCCAATTTTCCTTATTTAAATGAATCGTAAAATATTGAAAGTTCACCACTTGTAAGAATGGAAAATCAATTGAAAACGAGTCAGGCTCTTGTCTTTTTGAATCATGACTGAAGATAGCAATCGGAAGGATCCTTCTGCGGTATTTTTCATAGAGGCGTCCGAAGTAGATAAACATTCTTTCATTAAAATTGTGCTGGTGTTGAGCTTGGCTTTCAACATGGATAACGATTAATCCATCTTCACCTTTTAGTTTTGTTTCAACTAAAAGATCTAGCCGATATTTTTCCCCTTCCGTTACATCGGTTACAATTTCTTCTGATAAAAAACGGAAATCATGAAAGTCAATTTCCTCATAAGCATTGGGAAAGAATAACAGAATGAATTCTTCGAAAAACGTTGACAGCAATTCCTTAAATAATCGGTCATGATCGATGTGTGATGCCATTGTCTACCACTCCTATCCTTTTATCATTTACACTTGCCTTTGTGTAATGTTAAGAATTTCGTTCGATTGAGAAATACTTATATAAAATGATGAAAAACTAAAATGGAAGTTTTTATAAAATGGGAATTTGACCTGAATTTTAATGGGGATTTATTAAGGAAAGAGTATTATGGATAGAAAAATGCCAGAAGTCTTGAGAATATAGTGAAATGTAATAGCAAGAAAATAATAGCATTTCTTTATAAACTTTTGTTGAATATTATGCGATCTTCACTAAAATTTAACAAATTAAATCTAACTCCCTTTTAAGTCTGCATATCCTCTCAATGTTACACGTTTTGAAAATGACTTTCCTATTATCGTATAATTAACTCATAAAAAACTATAATATTTAGAGGTAATAAAAGTGAAATATGATCTATTAATGAAAGAGTTAAATCAGCTAAAAAAGGAAAATGAACACTTAAAACGGTTGCTCTCAAATATGATGCATCAACGGGAAGAAAAAGCAGAAATTACAATCGATGCAAACATAATTAGTAATCGGTCCTTACCAAAAGATAAAATTAATGTTTTTAAAAGTTTATTTAAGGGAAGAACAGATGTATTTGCATACAGATATGAATCTATTAATGGGAAGAGTGGTTACAGCCCAGCTTGCGATTTGGAATGGCAAAAACCATTATGTCAAAAACCACAAATTAAATGTTCCGCCTGTCAGCATCGAAGGTTAACTCCCCTTAACGATCAAGTATTATTTAACCATCTGAGTGGAAAAAAAACAGTCGGAATTTACCCTCTTCTTCAAGATGATTCATGTTTTTTTCTTGCATTTGATTTCGATAAACAAAACTGGCAACAAGACGTTTTGGCATTTGCAAAGGAATGCAAAGATAGTAATATTCCCGTATACATAGAACGATCTCGATCAGGAAAAGGTGCACATGTATGGATCTTCTTTTCAGAAAAAGTTTCAGCAGCTTTAGCCAGAAAACTTGGGATGTATCTTTTAACGAAAACACATGAAAGAAGACATCAAATTGGGTTTGACTCATTTGATCGAATGCTGCCAAATCAAGATATACTTCCTAGCGGTGGATTTGGCAATCTTATCGCTTTGCCACTACAGCTCCATTCAAAGAGTGAAGGGAATAGTGTATTTATTGATGAAAATTTTATACCCTTTGAGGATCAATGGCTGTATTTATCCTCAATTGAAAAAATGAATAAACACGATATTTCAGCCGCTTTAAATAAACTTGGATATTTACTTGTAAATGAACCAGTGGTGAAAATAAATATCCCTAAGAAAATCAATGTAATGCTCAAAAACGGTATGTATATCCGAAAAGATGGAATTCCTTCTGAAATTTTATCAAAAATGATGGCATTAGCTACTTTCAATAATCCTGAGTTTTATAAAGCGCAGTCCAAGCGAATGTCAACCTATGGGATTCAAAAGGTGATTATCTGCTATGAAGAGAATTCTGAATATCTAATACTTCCCCGTGGCTGTTATGAAGAATTAGAAAAACTGTTAAAAAGTTATTCCATTGAACTTGAAATAGAAAATGAATCATATGAAGGAGATTATCTTCAAGTTAACTTTAATGGACAACTTACATCGCAGCAAGAAGATGCCATCCAAAAATTACTGGAACATGAAAATGGGACTCTAGCAGCGTCTACAGGTTTTGGAAAAACGGTTACCGCTGCGGCACTTATAGCTAGAAGGAAAATTAATACCTTAATAATTGTGAATAGGACCCAACTCCTTCAACAATGGGTGGAAAGTTTATCTACCTTCTTCGATGTATCATCCAAAGACATAGGACAAATTGGCGGCGGCAAAAAGAATATATCTGGACAAATTGATGTAGCTACCATTCAAAGCCTAAATTCTAGGGGTGAGTTAAAATCATTTATTACTCAATATGGACAGATTATTGTTGACGAATGCCATCATATCTCTGCTTACAGCTTTGAAAAAGTATTAAAACGTATCCGCGCTAAGTATGTGTATGGGCTGACAGCTACACCTATTCGAAAGGACGGATTGCACCCCATTATCTTTATGCAGTGTGGCCCCGTACGCTACAAAACTGATGCAAAAGCACAAGCGAAAATTCGCCCTTTTAAACATACATTAATACCGACATATACGAATTTCAGATCAAATTCAACTAATCTTCAAGAAATCTACCAGTCCATTTCAAAGGATGAACAGCGAAATCAATTACTATTTGACGATGTTTTAAATGAATTAGATAAAGGAAGTTCCCCTCTTGTTTTGACGGAGAGAATTGAACATCTTGAATTCCTTCGTGATAAATTTAAAGGGTTTGCCAAAAACATTATTGTCCTTACAGGGAAAATGAATAAAAAAGAACAGAAGATGGAATTGGAACGCCTGGCTAAGATTCCAGATAACGAAGAGCGACTCATAATTGCAACCGGTAAATACATTGGTGAAGGTTTTGATGATCCCCGTTTGGACACTTTATTTTTAGCCATGCCAATATCTTGGAAAGGGACCCTTCAGCAATACGTTGGACGGTTGCACCGAATTCACTCTAACAAGCAGGAAGTTAAAGTTTTCGATTATGTTGATGTCCATGTACCTATATTAAAGACAATGTTTGAAAAGCGTCAAAGTGGGTATAAATCATTAGGATATGTTTCCTTGAATAATAAAGAAAACAGTTCAACCGAGCAAATGCAAATGTTTTAGTGGGAAGGAATTTGATTGGATTTCCAAGCTCGATATTGGGGGCAGTCTCCCTGTGAAACAGTAGCATATATTCAGGTGGATTAGCCCTAAAATCGATGGTCAAAGGACATACAACAAAAGAGAGTGCAAGGGAATCCCACATTAATGGCACTTACCTTGCACTCCGTTAATAATCTAATATTTAATTGATAACTTTCTCTTTTACAGACTCCTTCTTCAACAATTCCTTGACTTTCTGATCTATTCTCTCTATCTCCGCTGAAGAGTTCTTCCACCAGTTTCGACTCCAAATCCGTTCGATGGTCCAGCCTCTGCTTTCTAGGAACCGTTGACTGTAAACGTCTCTTTCCTTCGCATTTGCGGAGCTGTGATACATGGCTCCATTGCACTCGATTCCCAATATATATCGGGAAGAATC
>NZ_NUZU01000003.1 GCF_002567005.1 Bacillus sp. AFS073361 | reverse complement strand
GAGTTCCAAATGCTTTATGGGTTTAGAAAAGACATGCAGTTGCAACTGGCAAAGGAAGGCTATAACTTCTGTACGTACGTTCCTTTTGGAAATGATTGGTACGGTTATTTCATGAGACGTCTTGCCGAACGGCCTCAAAACTTAAACCTTGTCGCAAAGCAAGTCTTTAACAAAAAAACAAATACTGTGATCGGTGTTGCCGCAGGAGCGTTTTTATTAGGAAGATTGACTAAGGCAGATAAGAAAAAACGTCGCTAATATATTAAAGCGCCTACAAAACTTTATATAAAACCCTAAACCTTCCTTCTAATCGAATGGAAGGTTTTTTCATAGTAGGCCACTCTAAAATCATGCCTATTAATGACTGCTTTTTTATATTCTATTTCTCTTTTATTTATTTTTGGATACTTAATATGGTAAATTATGTAGGAAGTAGTATGCTTTATCATGCGGGATCGATCGTATTTTACGGACGCCCACCCCGTCAAAATATTGCTAATATCGATTGTTCAGTTCTCGGATTCTATGGTGGGGAAGACCAGAATATTACAAACTTAATTCCTGATTTCGAAGAAGAAATGAAGAAGCATGAGAAATCATTTGAGGCTATTGTATATCCTTATGCCCAACACGCTTTTTACAATGATACAAATCCTACTTATCATCCAAAGTATGCAAGGGATGCCTTTGCAAGGACGTTGACCTTTTTGAATAGAGTAACAAATACTTAGTCAGACCGATTAATTAAACGCAATTTTTGACAATTTGTCAAAACGTAAAATGCACTGTCCATACCTGGATGGTGCTTTTAATTTCGAATAGATCACTTGATCCAAAGAAAAAAAGGCACCTAGCCTTTGTAGTTTATTTACCACAAAGGTGTCAGGCACCTGGTTTAACTGCATTATATGAAAAATTGCTGTCATCCCATTGGAAAATTCCTTCTTGGAGTTTAATTGTTGCATCAAAGGGGCGGTCAATCGGCAAATCATCTTCTTGGTGTGTTTCATCAATTATTTTATCATATTGTTGATTAAGGAGTTGCTTCTTTAGACGAAGCATATCTAGTTTTGAAGCAACACGAAGGATTTTATCAAGCGTTAACTTCTTTTCACTAATCCCATGGCAGTTACAAATGCTCGTCTGAAAGCTCTTATTGTACTGAAGCATCATTTGCAAATCATTAATACACGCTACGCCAAATACCTCTTTTATTACGTCCTCATAGCGCAGCTGGGTGCCAGTTGCGAATTTAGTAATATTCTTCTCAGGATTTTCTAAGAAATAAACTGTTTCGATAAAATCTTCCATGAAAACACCCTTTCTGTTTTTCCAAAACGGTCAAGTGAAATATCTGTATCTTTTTTAATTGTACCATATTTTTAGGGGGTTTGCTGATTTAACTCGAAAAATGTAGATATTTGTCGGAAGAAATAAGAAAAAAGATAGGGATGGGTATTTTTTCCTTGTAAAATTATAGATTATTATGTGAATTTTGATATAATAATATAGTCATATTTAATCAGGAAAATAATTTAATAGGAGGAAAAATGAAATTTTTAATTAAAATTTTTATTTATATCATGATATTAGCACTAGTTTTTCCGTTAATTAATCCTAGTGATAAAGTGCTATCTGCAACGTGTAAAGGGTTGACGCCTTTATCAGATCCTGTTGCACTTAGAATGGATCAGGGGGAAATGGTGATTTGGGAGAATGTTCATCCCAATCTGCTTTCGGCCAAGATAAATTATGAAAAATTGTTGAAAGCCAAAGGCTGGAAGATCCAATATAAATCCGTCTATCGTCCCTATCAATATCAAAAGCACTTTTATGAAATTGTAAATGGGGTTTCGTCAAAGTGTATACGGTCGGAACGCAGCAAGCATGAGCTAGGGACAATGGTTGCTAAGCCTAGCACAAAAGCTCCACACCTAAGAGGAATTGCTTTTGATGCCATAATTTTTGATAAAAAAGGAAAGCAGTTAAATGGCTTACACTTCGTAAGTGCATCTCTCAAAAAAATAGCAAAGCAAGCTGGTCTAAAGTTTATTAGTGAAAGCAGGGATGGTGTCCATCATGAACTAATTACTACCACCGTCCCGAAGGTTACTACGAAGGTTCCGTCACCTGTACAAACTACATATCTAGTAAAAGGAAAGATTACATACAAATCTGGACTTGATGTAAAAAACTTCCCATATAATGCGGCACCTAAAATAGGAAAAGTACAATTAATAGAAAATGTTGAAATCGCCGCAAAATCTGGTGATTGGTATAAAATAAAATATGGGAAAGGGTATGGATGGATAAAGAGCGGAACTAAAAACCTCTCCCTAATTCCTCTTATGCCGATCATATCAAATCTAAAGATTAAATATGATGTGAATTTATATGACAAGCCTACCATTTCGATGAAAAAAACGAGAACAATCGTTCCGCAAACAGTAAAGGTTATGAAAAAAAGCAAAAATGGATGGTACTTAATTAATACAACTTTAGGAGCGAAATGGATTTATATTAATCCGAAACCAGTGAAATACCTCCAAATTAACAAGGCGGTAAAACTTTATAGCAAGCCGTTTGTATCCGCGAAGTCAAGCGGAAAAATCACTCCTCGAAAAGTTAAGGTTTTTGTTGATAGAGGAGACGGCTGGTATCAAATTTCTACCAGTTCCGGTCCTAAATGGATTCAAATTACTGCTCGGTAATAGTACTCACCAGTTTTGGTGAGTTTTTTATTTTTTACAAAACTATGGGACTTATGACTTACCAATATTATCATGTTGTTTATTAATAGATTCATAAAGTATGCTATTATATGAACTTCATACTTTTATGAATGGAGAATGATATTGAAAAAATTTTTTGCGGGCTTTTTGGCCTTTTTAATAGTATGTAACATGATAAAATTAGGTGGTGTCTCAGCCGAAAACATAGAACCCAAGATTAAAGTGAAATTGGTTAATAATCTCGGAAATAAAGCAGAGTTAACGATCAAACCATCAGGTGTTTATTATGTCGAGAATTCAACCGTACGATTAACTTCTGGAAAGTCTTATCTATTACAATATAAGAATAATAACATAACGATACTAGATGGGACCACACCGTTATTTACCTCAGATAACGTTAAAATCAAACCTGCCAAAGAAACCGATTATTTATCGATTAATAATCGGAATTATTTAGGTTCATTTCAATTTGTCCCTGAAAATTCAAAGTATGTTCGTCCGATTAACGAGATTTACATGGAAGATTACCTAAAAGGTGTTGTCCCTTCTGAAATGTATGCCAGTTGGAACCGTGAAGCATTAAAAACGCAAGCGATAGCGGCAAGAACCTATGCGCTTACTTATAAATCAGTAACCATTGATGATACGATTAATTATCAAGTTTATGGTGGTTATACTTGGAATCCCAATAGTACAGCTGCAGTGGATGAAACAAAAGGGGAAGTCCTAAAGGCAAATGGCCGGCTAGTTAGTGCCGTTTTCTCTGCAAGTAATGGCGGGAAAACAGAATCAAATGCCAATGTCTGGGGTTCCTCGCCACTCTCATATTTAACGATTAAAGAAGATCCGTATGATGCAAAAACTGCTTGGAAATTCTCCATAAGTAAACAACAATTTAATCCCGCTAATTTGACATGGAGTCAAATGAAAGAAAAAGATACTACCATTATTAATATGATAAAAGCTTGGATGGCCACGCATGGCTATGCTGGAAAAGAAATTAAAATTACAGCTATACCTGTACTAAGCTTGCACACCCCAACATCTGGCGGTCGTGTTTCCAAGGGAAATATAACAGTTGAATTTTTAACAAAAGATAAAATTGACGAAAATGGCGCTTATATCCCGCAAAAATTAGAATATAAAAATGTAGCAGCCTCACAGATTCGTGCAATGGTCGGCAATCGGATGATGTTGAGTTATCTTGTTTCAAACATCGCGGATAAGGACGGAACCATTACAGTTTCCGGATTGGGTGACGGCCATGGTGTTGGATTAAGTCAATGGGGTGCACAGAATCGTGCCGAAGCAGGCCAAAAATACAATCAGATTCTTGCCTTTTATTACGATGGTGCATCCATTGTAAGAGAGTACGGCGACAGACCTGTGCCTGTTGTAGAAGCTCCAGCTGAACCAACCGAACAGAAAGCAGCAGATACCACAGAACAACCAGAACCATCAGAACAGAAAACTAGTACAACTGAAGAACTAGCGGCAGTTAAACCGGTTCAGGAAACGCCAAAGACTCCAGTTATAGACCAAACTGCTCCAACGATTAGTGAAGTCAAAGTAAATGTCGATCATTTGAAAAATAAAACATTTGTTAGCTTTAAGACGAACGAAAAGGCAAAAGTAACAGTTTATCTTAAGGACAGCAAAGGCAAGATTTTCACCTATTTATTAAAAGATGCACTAACAGGAGCAGGGACGATTACCAAAGAATATAACAGTTATTCTTTAGCTAACGGAAAATATTATGCAGGAATTATTGCTGTTGATTTGAGTAATAATCGATCTTCGACATTGCCATCTTTTGAGGTAAAAAAAGACAAGACCGCACCTAAAATCAGCAGCGTTAAAGCAAGCATAGATAACAAAAATAATAAAGCCCACATTACTTTTAAAACTAACGAAAACGCAAAGGTAACGGTGTATATTAAAAACAATTCCGGTAAAATCCTTAGCTACTTGAAAAAAGATATCCAAACAAAAGCAGGGACCATTAATCAGGAATACAATACAAAATCATTAGGTAATGGGAAATATTCGGTTGTAATATCTGCGACGGACACAAGTAAAAATCGTTCGAGCGTGACAACTAGTTTCGAAGTTAAAAAAGTTGTCAAAATGAAAACGGGAAAAGTGACTGTAACCCGACTGAATGTCCGCAGCTCAGCCTCCACTAAAGGCAAAGTGATTGGATCTTTAAAGAAAAATCAAACCGTAACGATAGTTTCCACAACAGGATCATGGTATAAAATCAAATATGGTAAAACGACAGGTTATGTTTCAAAATCATATATAAAATAAAAAGGCAGAGACTTCTGCCTTTTTTACATATAATGGACTTTCTTACCCCGATATAGAATATTGTTAGGTTTCGCTTTTATTTTGCATCATGAAATATTATTCCCAAGCCATAGCGCGTACCAGATGTTACGGTACTTACTCCATGTTTTACAGTAGTCCTATAATAGCCGCGCGTTCCTTCAATCGGACGATAGTTCGTTGGGAAGATGAGGCCTTCACCTTGTTCAAGTGTAATCACATGTCCCCGGCTTTGGGCCCGAGGCCTTTGTTCGACAAGGATAGAAACACCACCGGTATAGTCTTTCTCCCGTTGATTTAGAACAAATAGTACTTGGAATGGAAAGTAAACTTCACCATACAAATCCTGATGCAAACAGTTATAGCCACCGGTTTTATATTTCAGAATTAGCGGAGTGGACCGAACTTGCCCCTTGTCGTGACAATAGTTGAGAAATTCGGACAGTCTTCCTGGATATATCTGATCTTTTCTAAGGTGCTGCAACCAGCGGTTCGCTGCTTTTGCCAGTTCTGGGTAGAAACCCGTACGGAGTTGTTGTAGTAAAGGTGGGAGAGGCGCTTGATAGTATTTGTATTCTCCTTTCCCAAATCTGTATCGTTTCATATTTATCGTGCTGCGGAAATTGGATGGATCATCGTATGTTTTAATCATTTCCTGGCATTGAAGCGGATCCAATAATGGAGGCAGCTTTGCAAATCCTTGTATTTCTAGCAGGTGATGCAACTTATCCCAATCTAGTGATTCAATCCTGACAGAAATATTATTTGGCATGGGCTTTCAATCCCTTCATGGTGGAAGGCAATTTTTCCAAATCCAACAGTTTTTCCTTCATCTCCAAACCGCCACGAAATCCAGTGAGTTTTCCGTTCTTTCCAATCACCCGATGGCAGGGAACCGTAATTAAGATTGGGTTTGCCCCGATGGCAGAGGCCACTGCACGAACTGACTTAGGTTTTTGAAGGAATTCTGCGATTTCCGAGTATGTATGGGTAGACCCGTAAGGAATTTCATTTAATGCATTCCAAACAGATTGTTGAAAAGGAGTTCCATAAAAATCGGTTGGAAAAGTAAACTTCGTCCTTTTTCCTTGAAAATATTCAGCGAATTGGTCAGCAAATATGTGCATTCGTTGATCGTCTGGTTCCAATTGGTGCTGAGGGAACTTTTTCTGCACCCAGTCCACTAATTCCTCAAAGCCCTTATGGTCTGATCCAACATAACAAAGTCCTTGGGTTGTTGCTGCAAGATACATTTCCCATGGGCCATGAACAAATAAACTCCAATAAATGATTTTTCTATCCATAATAAAGCCTCTTTTCTTTATTCAATTCTGTTCATTTGACGATATTCTGATGGTGTAAAGGTTGTTATTTTTTTAAAGTGTGGCGAAATGAGTTGGATTTGTTATTCCTATCTCCATATCAGTATACCTCTATTAAAAGAGGGAAGTAAGTAATTTTGAGTATAAAAGCAAGAATACAAAGATAAATGTAAGCGCTAAAAAATAGTTAAAGAAATTTTCACAGGATTTTAGAAGAATTTGTTATAAAATAAATATGTTAAATATTTCACAATCATCTAGTTTATTTAAAAGGAGTCCTTCTGATGGGGTACAGTAAACCCGAAAAAATTATGGAAATTACCATTGAGAATGGAGTGAAAAAGGCAAATTACCCGCTGCTACGAACATTGATCCTGGGTTTTGAGGCAGGAGCCTTTATTGCTTTAGGTTATTTACTCTTCATCCGTGTAACAGCAACTCTTACAGGAAATATAGAAGGATTAAGCAGCTTGATTGGTGCCTCTGTCTTTCCAATTGGTCTTGTCCTTACCTTGTTAGCTGGTGGAGAACTGTTAACTGGGAATATGATGGCAGTTCCAATAGCAAGTATGGCAAATAAGATTAGTACCAGGAAGGTTATTTATAATTGGTTCCTTGTAACGTTTAGTAACTTTGTCGGGGCCCTATTTGTGGCTTACTTTTTTGGACATTTGGTTGGACTAACGGAAACAGGACCATTTTTGGAAAGAACGATTAGTATTGCTGACCATAAATTAGAAGCCACTTTTCTCCAAGCTTTCATTTCAGGGATCGGCTGTAATTGGCTCGTGGCTGCGGCTGTATGGCTTTCATATGGAGCAAATGATATGGTCGGAAAAATTACCGGTATTTGGTTTCCGACGATGGCTTTTGTCGCGATTGGTTTTCAACACGTGGTTGCTAATATGTTTGTGATTCCTGCGGCGATTTTTGCAGGCCATTTTACTTGGTTAGCCTATTTAGAGAATTTTATCCCTGTTTTTCTTGGAAATGCGGTGGGCGGATCAGTATTTATCGCAATGGCCTATTGGCATGCCTATAAGAAAAATGAACTTACTATAACTGAACCAAAAGTGATTCAGCCTATAATGAAAAGTAATATTAGATAAACCAGTATACAGAAAATTAAATAATTTCTTATGATATATAGCTCCTAATTAATAGGGGCTTTTTTCATGTTTGAAACACTTATCAATCATATTGACAGGTTATCTCGAATAAAATCGGAGAATGAATGGACTTCATTTGGAAGTCAAAATCAAGCATGAAAATATTGGATAAGAGGTTGGGGAAATGAAAAAAAGCTCGTGGTTAATTGCAGTTTTAGTCAGTTGTAGTTTTTTAGGATTGGCCGGTTGTACAGAAAAATCAGTGAAAGAAAAAGCGGTTGAAGAAAAAGTTACAGAACCAAAGCAAAATTCGGTTCAAACACCTCAAGGAGAACCCCAAAAGGAAGAAGAACCAAAACCTATTACGGTTAATGTAATCGACCCCAATACGAAATCGATTATCAAAACCTTTCTTCCAGCCGACATGGGGTTTGGAACTAATAACGAAGCGTATAAAAAGGAACTAGAAAAGTGGGCAAAGGAATTGGCAAGAGGAACGGAAACTACCCCTGGCTATGATCAACGAATGGTTCTCGATAAGATCGACTCAAACGGTCAAATCATTAAAGGGAAACCGAGAATTATTTTAGAAGAATCCGAGTTGGTTGAAAGGGTGTTAACTGCATCGGCAGCGGGAGGAGATGTGGAACTGCCTCTTTATGTGACTGAGAGCGGGTATAAGCCGGAAGATGTGAAGCAATTAGGGGAAGTGGTCGTTGCAACCTATACCACCAGATTTAACAGTGGGGTAGTGGGAAGGTCGAAAAATATCAAATTGTCAGCAGAGGCAATCCATAATGTTATTGTGGGAAGCGGCGATATTTTCTCTTTTAACACGACAGTTGGGCCAAGTGATGCCGAACATGGATATCAAAAAGCAAAGGAAATCGTGAATAAACAATTAGTCGATGGTATTGGCGGGGGGATTTGCCAGACTTCTTCCACTCTGTATAATTCAGTGGACCAATTAGGTGTTAGTTATATTGAAAAACATCACCATTCCTTGTCAGTAGGTTATGTCCCTGCGGGCAGAGATGCCACCGTCTCCTATGGCGGCCCAGACTTCAAATTTCAAAATACGACAGGTGCACCTTTTATCATCCAATCCATCTACAAAAAAGGAGCCTTAACCATTGAAGTAAGAACATCAGCAGCCTTCCAAGCTCTGATCGCGAAACAATAACATGGTGCCTGACACCATGCGCATTTACTACATAAATAGAGGGGGGAGTGAATTATGGGGTTGTTTTCGAAGCGAGAGTTTACGATTGCTGATGAGGGAATTGACTTGGTTGACAAGATAAACTTGGGTGGAGTAGAGCATTCTGTTCTGATTCAGGGAAATGATGGAACGAAGCCTTTGTTGTTGTTTCTCCATGGCGGCCCCTGTATGCCGGTTCCGGGCGTTGTTTCAAGAGGCCAGGATTATGCTGTTTCTATTTCTACAAAGGAGCTTGTTAAACATTTCGTGGTGGTGTTTTGGGACCAACGGGGGGCTGGAAAAACCTATCATAAAAATACACCTAAAGAGTCCTTTCGAGTTGAGCAATATATACAGGATTGTCATGACTTAATCGATATCTTAAGAAGTCGGTTTAAAAAAGAGAAGGTTTATTTAGCAGGCCATTCTTGGGGGACGATTATCGGTTTATCGATCGCATCCAGGTACCCAGAAAAACTTCACGCATATTTTGGCATATCGCAAATTATCAATTGGCAGGATAATGATCAGATTTGTTTTGATTGGTTAAAGGCTCGGGCCGAAAAAGCGAAAGATTGGAAAACACTGAAGAAATTAGAGGAATTAGGCCGCCCGCCATATTTGTTATTGAAACAATGGACAGATTTCCGAAGGCCACTGATAAAATATAATTCGATGGTTTATGAAAGTAAAACCGTGAAGCACCCAGGCATCCTTGGCAGCTTAAAGCTTTTCTTAAATAGTTCAGAATACTCCATGAAAGATATCTTCCATACACTTTATAGTTCCTACAAACTAACCTACACCCAAGCATTAGTGGAGGATTTTGCACATGTTGATTTTAAAAGAACAAAAAGAATAGAAGTCCCTCTGGCCTTTTTACATGGGGCAAAAGATATTCATGTATACGGTAGACCAGTTGAGCAATTTTTTCAGGAACTTGATGCTCCGCTTGGCAAAGAATTGGTTTGGTATGAGAATTCTGGGCATATGTTTCACCCAGACGATACAAAGAAAATTGAAAAGTTTGTCATAAAATACGCAAATAAACTATCAGAATTGATGGTCGTTTAACGACATTAATACGATTTAAAAAGCCCATAATTTTGTCTTCAACAATGAAGTTGAAGCATAATAGTGGGCTTTTTCAAATTATGATATGTAGATGTGCATATTCCTTCCATTGAAAACAAAAAATACCATGGTTCAATTATTAGATAGTAGGAGGATTTGCATGCATGGAATGGTTTAAGAAAGCATTTATATCGTTATCTCTCGTTATATTAACAGGAGGGTTAGGAAATCTAAGTGTCGCTGCTAAGGACCTTAGAGAATCAGAAAACCTTGATCATTCGATACGCCAAGCCCAGTCTGTAGAGGCAAACAGACAAAAGCCACCGGAAGCAAAAGGACAAGGCTTATCGGAAAGCTATCATGGTCACAAATCCAATCGTCCGGAAACGAACAAGCCTAAAAAGAAAAAAGCGCCTGCGGCGAATAATCGTTTCATTCCGATTCAATTGTTAGGTATAAATGACTTGCACGGGCAATTAAATGTTACCCGGAATGTTAACGGAAAACCAGCTGGACGGGTAGATTATTTAGCCGCCTATTTAAAACAGCGTGAAGCAGAAAACAAAAATACACTGTTGATTCAAAACGGTGACATGGTTGGAGCCAGCCCGCCAGTTTCTGCCCTTTTACAGGATGAACCGACGATTGAAATCTTGAATAAACTTGGTTTTGATATCGGAACTGTTGGTAATCATGAATTTGATGAAGGGGTAACGGAACTGCTCCGCCTGATTAAGGGTGGATCACATCCGAAAACCGGCAAATTTGCCGGTTCAAATTTTCCTTGGATAGTTGCGAATGTAATCGATGAAAAAACAGGAAAAACAATCCTGCCTCCATACCATGTGATCAAAGTAAATGGAATGCCGATTGGCTTTATCGGTGTTGTTACTACCGAGACGCCAACAGTAGTTGTCCCAAGTGGTGTGGCCGGATTAAAGTTCACTGATGAAGTAGAAGCAATCAATCGGAATGTAGCCGAATTGAAAAAACAAGGTGTAAGATCAATCATTGTTTTAGCACATAACCCAGGTACTTCCGGTCCAAATGGAGAGAATCCAACTGGGCAGCTGGTGGATATTGCCAATCGGGTTGACGATGAAGTGGATATTATTTTTGGCGGACATAATCACGCCCATATGAATGCAACCATCGATAATAAGTTAGTAGTGCAATCGTATTCCTATGGCACTGCATTTTCGGATGTGGATATTGAGATTGATCCAAAAACAAAAGAGATAGTCTCAAAATCAGCAGAGATTGTCACCACGTTCCAGGAGGGGATGAAGCCCGATCCAGAGATTAAACAAATGATTGAGGGCTATGAAGCAAAAGTGGGACCCATCGTTAATCGGGTGATCGGCTCTACAGCTGAAAGTTTAACAGCTAAACAAAATGAGAATGGAGAGTCTGTCCTTGGGAGTTTCATTGCCGATGCACAAAGAAATGCGCTAAAAACGGAATTCGCGTTTATGAATCCTGGCGGAATTCGGGCTGACATTGATCCTGGAGAAATAACTTGGGGAGAAGTTTACACCGTTCAGCCCTTTAATAATGATCTTGTAAAAATGACGATGACAGGGCAGCAGATTCGTGACTTGCTTAACCAGCAATGGAGTGCAACCAAGACAAACATGCTGCAAATTTCTGGTTTAACGTATTCTTGGGATGCGAATAAACCAATCGGACAAAGAATAGTTAGTATTAAATTGCCAGATGGCACAGAAATCGATCCAAATAAATCTTATACTGTGACAGCGAATATTTTCCTCTCTGGCGGCGGGGACGGATTTACTGTATTTACCCAAGCTCAAAACAAAGAAGTCGGTCCTAATGACCTGGATGCGTTAGTCAACTTTATCTCAGCCCAGCCTAAACCGTTCACTTATCGCATTCAAAATCGTATTCAAAAGGTTCAGTAAAGAGAAATAGGGTGTCAGGCACCAATTGGTGCCTGACACCCTATTTTTGTTTCCCTATTGTAAGGCTTCGATTGCTAACTCTTTGGCAGGAAGGAAGTCTTCGCCTGTGTCGAGGTAGCGAATGTTAACTTTATCCCCTTCTTTGAGGTAGATAGCGAGTGGAGCCTTTTCGGAAGAAATGATAAAGTTTTGGCGGTTGTTTAATAAGAAGGAGACAATGGTGAAATCCCCGTTTTTCTCCTTATAGACTCTCATCACTGTACCGGTGATTTGTTTTTCTTGTGCTTTCGAGCTTCCGTCTACCGTGCCTTTGCCCCTTTGTAAGGCGGTTTTATATTGCTTAAGGGCCTCATTAGGAGTGCTGGCGTATACGGAGATTTCTGGATTCGCTGCAGAAACAATGAAGTAATTTTGCAGAAAACCATTTGAGTCTAATACAGGTGTTAACCAACTGGCTTCACCATAAAAATTGTAGAGAATCGGCATTTGCCCAAGCCATTTCTTTTCAATAAATTTCTTCTCAATGATCTGCAATGCCCCTTGTGAATCCATATAAGATTGCTCTGGGTTTCCGGTATAAAATGTTGCTTTTCCTGTTCGTGAGTTGGTCAGCGAGTACCCGAGCATGGAATCGACGCCTTCTTTCGGGCTAGTGAAATCTGTAAAATAGTACATCTGTCCATTCTCATCAAAGATGGGGCTTACATTTGACTCCGTGCCTTCATCTGATGGAAGTTTCACGTCAGATTTACCGAAGACACTATTCCAAAATCCATGAACAAGATTCCCGTAGTAGCTGTTTTGCAAACTAACGGCTTCTGGCGAAACTGCGCCATCGATAAATTCCGGGACATCTGCTAATGGATAATCTTTCATTGCACCATTCTTAGAATCGACGACAACCAGACCTTTAGCTGTAAATCCATTTCGGGCGGAAATAAACTTCCCATAAGTACGGATGTAAAAGGGTTTTCCATTCTCGTCAATTTCTAATTGAACACCGCCAAAGAAAATTTTCTTCGGATATTTCATACGAATATGCCGCTCAATATTTTTATTAAAATAAGAGGAAGGGGTAAATATCATTTCTGATTTGATGAATTTAGGATTCGCACTAGAATCCGTTGCACTTAAGGTAAAGTAACCAGGTGTACTGTTTCCTTTCCACCATTTAAAAAATCCGGAAAACTCCACAGGTGCAATATATACATAGTCATCGTTCAGCTTTTGAATTTGCAGGTTCCCAAGCTCATAATAGCTTGTGTTCGGAACTTGTCCAAACGCTTTTTTCATTTTATTGCGTGCAAACTGCGGTGGAACACTGGCAGGTGTTTCTTTCTCATCAAAAGTTTGAATTTCTACCTTTTCATCCATCTTGGCAACTTCATACTTTTGATCCGCATTAAAGATAAATGCGGTTAAGAAATAAATTCCAAGGCCTAGACTTGCAAGGAAGAGAATTCCTTTAAGTATTCTTTCTGTGCCTTTGGCAAGAAAGGCCCCAACAGCGGTTAGGAGAATAGCTAACGGCCATACCGAGGTGAAATTTCTATCATAATTAGTAAAATAATAGAATACAAACACTGCTATCATGAGTATCAAAACAAGTGCAATGAACACGCCGATTTTGAGTGTTTTTCCCTCTTTTTTACTTTCCTTTTCAGGTTTAAAAATTGGTATTAGAACAAGCGCAGCAGCTATCCCAATAATCAATGTAAATAGAATAATGTTCCCCATAAAAATGCCTCTTTTCAATTTGGTCTTTCTTCATATACGGATATTCAATCAAATTAGTTTCATTTTAAAAAAATAATAGACTTGAAATATCATAAAGACTATACTATTATTAATAACATTGATTCACTACATATTGTTTTTATTTTTAAAAAAACAACTATATATTGTGTTAGCCTTAAGAGAAGATGCCCATTGTGGCTTAATAGGGAATCTGGTGTAAATCCAGAGCTGCCCCCGCAACTGTAAATGCTGACGAAATGAACAAACCACTGTATAAGATTGTCTAATCTATTAGGTACTTATATGGGAAGGGTTCAAAGTAGATAGAAGCATGAGTCAGGAGACCTGTCTTTCTTAAGATGTTTCAACTTCTTCGGGGATTGAGAAGATGAACGGTGGCGACAGGAGGCATAGATAGTTAATTATTTCCTTTTGTAATGTTATCGTTTCATCCGCTCAATTCCCGTTGAGCGGATTTTTTTATTATAGGGGGAAATGAAATGAAAATTGAGGAACTGCAATCTGAACATAATTACGTTTTAGAATCTATAGAACAAGTTTCAGATAAATATCAGATTAATACAATGGAACTTAGAAACAAACTAAGTCAACTTGATGTAACAGAGCTAGAAGCAAATCAACAAGCTCTAGTATATGCAGTGAATCAAATCGAAATGGACCAGCCGGATTGGACATTTGTCGCTTCCCGTTTATATCTGAATGAACTATATGGTAGGGCTGCCAAAAGTCGCGGATATGATCGTTCTCTAAAATATGGAGACTTTTATAACTTAATAAAGGATTTAACGGAAATAGGGATCTATTCTAATGATCTTTTAAACTTATATAGTAAGGATGAAATCGACCAGCTGGCGAAAGAGATAAATCCAGAACATGATTTATTATTTAATTACATAGGGTTATTTTTACTTGCAGATCGTTATCTTGCTCAAGATTATAATCGTAATGTTTATGAACTTCCCCAGGAACGGTTCATGATTATTGCAATGACCCTCATGAAGGATGAAAAAATGACTGAACGCCTGCATCTTGTGAAGGAGGCATATTGGGCATTAAGTCATTTATATATGACGGTTGCCACACCGACTCTAGCAAATGCGGGGAAAAGCTTTGGGCAGCTTTCTTCCTGCTTTATTGATACAGTAGATGACTCACTTGATGGCATTTATTTAAATAATTGGGATATTGCCCGGTTAAGTAAAGATGGCGGAGGAATTGGAATCTATTATGGTAAAGTTCGCGCCCTAGGTTCCGATATTAAGAGATTTAAAGGAAACTCATCTGGTGTGGTTCCGTGGATAAAATTGGTAAATGATACAGCTGTCAGTGTTGATCAGTTAGGTCAGCGTCAAGGGGCCATTGCTGTGTACCTTGATTTGTTCCATAAAGATATCATGAACGGGTTTCTTGACTTGAAAACAAATAATGGGGATGAACGCCGTAAAGCCCATGATATTTTCACAGGTGTTTCTATACCAGACCTTTTTATGAAAAAGTTGGAAGATAAGGATGAGCAGGGCAGAAGTATTGGACAGTGGCATACATTTTGTCCTCATCAAGTAAAACAAATGATGGGCTGGAAGGATGAACAGGGGAATCCGCTTGGACTAGAGGATTTTTATGATGAAACAGATGTTAAATATTTTACCGAAAAATATGAAGAGGCTGCAGCTAACCCACTTCTACCTCGCAAAACTTACCGTGCCATGGATATCATGACACGGATTATGGTCGCTCAATTAGAAACAGGAACCCCATACATGTTCTATCGTGATGAAGTAAATAGACAAAATCCAAATAAGCATGTATTGGGTAAAGGTCGAACATCCATTTTTTGCAGTAATCTTTGTACAGAAATTGCCCAAAATATGTCCGCTACGACGATTGTGAACGAATACCAGAATGATGAAGGGCATATCGTGATTGTTCGGAAACCAGGAGATTTCGTTGTTTGCAATTTATCTTCTATTAATCTAGCAAAAGCAGTACCGGCGAATGTCTTAGAACGTCTCATTCGTATTCAGGTAAGAATGCTCGATAACGTGATTGATTTAAATACCATAACGGTTGGACAGGCTCAGGTTACGAATAAAAAGTACAGAGCCGTTGGGCTTGGTACATTTGGCTGGCACCACTTATTAGCATTAAAAGGGATGTACTGGGAATCTGGTGAGGCGGTTAATTATGCAGATCGTTTGTATGAGGAAATTGCGTTCCATACTATCAGTTCGTCAATGGAGCTGGCTAAGGAGAAGGGGGCTTATAGCCAGTTTAGTGGTTCTGAATGGCATACCGGAGAGTATTTTGAACGGAAAGGTTACCAATCAAATAGGTGGAATCAGCTGAAGAGGGATCTTTCAATTCACGGGATCCGGAATGGTTGGTTGATGGCGATTGCACCCAACTCCTCAACGGCGAAGATTGGAGGTTCCACAGATGGAATCGATCCCATCTATTCGGTTGAATTTGCAGAGGAAAAGAAGAACTTTAAATTTAAAGTGACTGCACCTGATTTAAATCATAGAACATACGAATATTATCGTCGTTCGAGACATGAATTAGATCAAATATGGAGCATTAAACAGAATGCCGCACGAGGTCGCCATATTGACCAAGGTATTAGCTTTAACCTCTATGTAAGGCACGATATAAAGGCAAAAGACTTGTTAAACCTTCATATGGAAGCTTGGAAGCAAGGTTTAAAGACCACTTATTATGTCAGAAGCACTTCGCAAACTGAAATTGACGAATGTGAGGCATGCCACAGTTAACAACTATTAACATCGATCGGAGGAAATATTTATATGGATATTCACATACCACTGCCTAGAATTAAATTGCTAAACCCTGATTTTCCTAATAAATCCACTGGAATTATTAACGGACAATCATCTGGATTGCTCAACTGGAATGATATTGCTTACCCGCTGATCTACGATTTATATCAAACATTGTTATCAAATTTTTGGAAAGCACAAGAAATTAATATGCAGGATGATATTAAGCAGTGGGATCTTCTTAGTGCAACAGAACAAGATGTTTTCCTGCGAATTAATACACAACTCGCTTCATTAGATAGCCTGCAAACACCTACCATGTTTCAAGTGATGGACTATGTGACGGATTCTAGTTTTAAAGCAATCTTTGCGGTCATTGCTCAGCAGGAAGCGGTGCATAATGAATCCTATTCGTACATATTAAGTTCTCTTGTACCAATTCATGAACAAAAAGAAAGGTTCAATCAAGCAAAAAGTGATCCCCTCGTCCGAAAAAGAAACAACCTGATCTTAGATGCTTATGAAAGTTTCAGAAAGAATCCAACACCTCAACATTTATTTCAACTTGGAGTGAATTCTATAAATCTTGAGGGTATCTATTTTTATGCTGGTTTTGCTTTTTTCTATCATCTTGCCCGCCAGCAAAAAATGCTAAAGACCAGTACGATGATTAGTTATATCCAACGAGATGAAATGCAGCATGCGTATTTTATGGCACAGTTTCTCCGGATACTCTTATCAGAAAACCCGGAGTTGTATACCGAAGCGAATATGGATTATGTGTATAAATCGGTAGAACAGGCAGTCCAGCTGGAAAAGGAATGGGCCCATGTGATTTTGAAGGATATAGAAGGTATTAACTTGGACGAGTATGAAAAATATACCGAATATCTTGCCAATAAGCGGCTGCGCCAGCTTGGATTACAGAACTTATTTAAAGAGAGAGAAAACCCGATGCCGTGGATCCATGTTTTCAGTGATGAAATGATGAATGAAACAAAATCCGATTTTTTTGAGCAGAAGTCGAGGACCTATGCTAAGGTAACACAATCCAACGGTTTCGATGAATTATGAAAGTTGCTTTCGTATATTCTTCTAAAACAGGGAATACAGAAGAAGTTGTTCATTTAATTTGGAAGTTATTTTTAGTAGAACAGATTGATGTCACTCTTTATCGGATAGAAGAATTTCAAATTAGAGACCTAATCAACTACGAGGCCGTTGTGATTGGAACCTATACCTGGGGAAATGGGGAAATTCCTCAAGAAATGATGGAATTATATCGTGCCTTCGAAACAATGGATGTGAAGAGGACCATGACGGGAATCGTAGGCACAGGAGATAGTGGCTATCCGAAGTTTTGTGGCGCTGTTGATGAATTTAGAGATATGTTGTACGTTCACACCAAATTAATTGTCACCCTTAAGATTGAGGTGAATTTACAAATGAATGACATTGAGCGGTGTCGAAAGTTTGTTGGTATTTTCATGGATCAGTTAAACCAGAAGCAAACCATTGTGTAGTCATTTAAGTTGTTTGAATAGTTTTAAATGAGTTTGAAGACCTCTTGTAACACAAGGGGTCTTTCAATAAACCTTATTGATATGACTGCTCTATTCCTTCTATTAAAAATCCAACATACTTTACTGCTTTCCGGTTAATTTTAGGACTGTTGGTGTCAGGCACCATGTGAAAATAGTTCATATTTCAAATATTTAGTTAATTGGTTGACCTAATAATTTTTTCAGTGCTATTATGTGAATGAAAGCGTTTTCTTTTAAGGGGGAGAATTTTAATGGAAGATAGGGTTGTAAATGCAATTCAAGATGAGTATCCGGATGATTTTGCCTGGTGTTATGGCTGTGGTCGATTGAACGAAGAGGGACATCATTTTCGGACTGGATGGCAGGGTGATCAGACTATAACTATTTTTACACCAGAAAAAGAGCATTTAGCGCTTCCTGGTTTTGTTTATGGCGGCATTGTTGCCTCATTAATAGATTGTCATGGAACAGGGTCTGCTTCATTGGCACTCCATCGTAAAAATGGACATGAAGCGGGTGATGGTACAGAGCCCCCAAGGTTTGTGACGGCTTCACTAAATGTGAACTTTCTCAAGCCTACTCCACATGGGATCCCTTTAAAAGCAATCGGCAGTGTCCATGAAATACATCCTAAAAAGTTTAAGGTTGAGACAGAAGTGTATGCGAATGATATTCTCTGTGCTCGTGGCGAGGTAGTCGCTGTAGTCATGCCTAAATCCTTTCTTAAATAGATAGTCAAATATTTAGTTTTTAGCCGATTCCTACTACGTGGAATCGGTTTTTTATTAATCATCGGGAACACGGAATTAAAAGGAAGTTTATCTAACAACAATTTAATCGCTTTAATAAAATTCATGTTAGAAATTATTCCATGTATACAGAAAAACTCAAATAGTTGTGTAATACTGACGTTAGAGAAATTAATTGTGAACCCATAAAAAAAATGGGTGGTTAAATTTAAAACAGGGGGTGAGCCGAATGGTTCGTACTATTGCTCAGTTTCTCACAATATTGGTTATATATTTAACTGGAACAAGGATCGTTACTTGGCTTGAACTTCCTGTCCCTGGAAGTATTGTTGGAATGGCACTTTTATTTATTGCATTGGTGTCGGGTTTATGTAAGCTCCAATGGGTCGAAACAGCAGCCCAGCTGCATATTAAACATATAACACTTTTTTTTATTCCTTTCATAATAGGTGTATGGCATTTTGCAGGGATTTTTAGAGTAGAAGGAATCAAATTAGCCATCATCCTAGCAGCAAGCAGCTTGGTTGTTCTTCTTGTGACAGCTTTTATTGCTGAGTATTTAGAAACGAAAAGGAAATGGAGGAAACAAAATGGGAACAATAATCTCTAATATATTGTTGTGTACCGGCATAACTGTTATAAGTTATGCAGCAGGGAATAAGGTATTTAAAGCTTATAAAAAGCCATGGTTAAATCCGTTATATACGGTAACAGTGTTCATCATGTGTTTATTGACACTTTCTCATGTACAAGTGGCCCAATATTCATCTGGAACAGGATTATTCTCCCTTTTATTAGGAACTGCCACCGTGTCACTGGCAGTTCCCTTATATAAACATGTGAGAATTATTAAGAAAAATTTCCTGATTATTTTCTGGGCGGTCATGCCTGGCACATTAACGGGTGTATTTTCAATTATCTTGTTGACGAAGTTTTTGCACATGAATAAGGAAATAATGTTGTCTCTTATTCCAAAATCGGTCACTGCTCCAATTGCCTTATCAGTATCCCAGACATTAGGAGGGATTCCGTCACTGACGATTTTATTTGTCTGTATATCTGCGATATTTTCATTAATGATTGGTCCCTTTCTTTTAAATGTAACTAGGATTAGAAGTAGAATTGCTAAGGGGTTAGCGTTAGGAACATCTGCTCAAGCAATTGGTGCCAACCGTGCCTTTGAATGGGGAGAAATAGAGGGGGTCATGGGGAGTATTGCTATGATTACCTCTGCGTTGGTCATGTCTGTTATGATCCCCCTATTCTTACAACTTTACCTTTAAAAAATATCCTATTTTATCGGAAATTTTAATATTAGCCGTCCATCCTAAAAACTATTTTAACGAAAATGTAATATTTCTATCCGAAACCAAAATTATCCATCCCTCGTCAAATTATATAACGAGTTATATAGGGAGGCGAACGGGTGGAGTGGATTAGAAAAATGGCGATTACCTTAGTGATCGTTTCGGTCATAGGATCTGTAATAGTTGTCAGTAGTTTTGGTTCTGCACTTTTTCAGGAGGGGAATCCCATCCCATTAATGATTTCTGCTATAAAGCTTCACTTATCTGATTCTGAATTTGAACTTTTCTCAAAAACTGAGAAACGAAGCAAATACTTATCAGAAAGTAACGGAAATAGCCATTATAATGTTGTAAAAAAATATATGAAATCAAAAGGGTGGAAGTTTCAAGAACAGATGGGATCAGGGCTTATATTTACAAAAAATGGTGAAGATGCAATCGTAGTTGTAAAACAATATTCTAGGAATTATTTTATTTGGGAAATTCAACAACGCTTTTCAAATAATAAAAGCCTTACATATACAAACCCCTAATCCTTAGATTAGGGGTTTGTATCTTCCGACTCACTAGAACTATAAAAAGCCTCAATCAGTTCATCAAGCTGCTCAAGTTCTTTTTTCCAAAGTGAAGCTGGGTTTTGCTTTAAAGATAGAAAGGCACTTTGAATAAGAAACTTTCTTGGGGATCTTGTATGGATGATTTCTTCTTGTATAAAATCTAAAAGTTCATGGTATTTGTTTTGCTCACTTAAATCCTTAATACTCTTGGTTATTGACGTCCTTATTGTTAAGGCTAATTTCGTCAACTGGGTTAATATTTCATGATTGTTTTTTGGACAATCAGGGACCCATTTTTCTAAAGTTTTAGGTTCGATTAATTGATCCCCTGATTCAGCCACTTCATCAACCATTTTAACCATTCGCGCGACGCAGTAGCGGACCACACTACTTACTTTTTCACCCGATTCATGGGCCAATCGATTGTATTGAATATTATATTGGATTATCCCTTGAAACATAATCGCACAGTCCAAGAGAAATGGTTTTTTGTCTTCACCGAAGATGTCGATAAACCGATTGTAATACCAACGAAGCGAATTTAAACGCGCCCGTTTGATGTATTGTTTGAGATCTGCGTCATTTGATGCTAGTACTTCCTCATAAAGGGCAAGTAATTTGTTTTTCCTATTAGAAATCATTTGTAATTCCACTTGCTTAATGAAAATCTCAATACTGGCCGGGTTTTGACCGATTAATAAATCGTTTCGGTCCTTTTCTAGTTTCTTGTAAATTGTTTTATAAATAGCGATTAATAATTCGCTTTTAGACGAAAAATAATTATAAAATGTTCCTTTGGAAATCCCGCTATAGTCTAAAATATCTTGAATAGACGTTGCTTGAAATCCTTTTTCGATAAATAATTGATGAGCCATATTTACCACATGCAGTTTTCGGTCATTCATAAAATCACCACTTATTTCAAATTGTACTAATAGTATAAAAATATAGTACATTATTTAATACATGATTACAAATCCATAATTTTTCAGGTTTTTTTAATTGCAAAAGTTGAACTGAGCGTATATTATTATGTAAGTGTGAAACAGGGGTATAAAAATTTGAACATTTATTATAGGGGGAAATTTAATGGATCAAACCATAAAAAAGACTAGCAAACCACCGTACGGAATCCTTGCCGTGTTAATGGTTGGAGCTTTTATTGCTTTCTTAAATAACACATTACTTAATATAGCATTGCCTTCAATCATGAAGGATTTAGAGATTGAAGCAGCTACAGTTCAATGGCTGACAACTGGATTTATGTTAGTGAACGGAATTCTCATTCCTTTATCAGCCTACTTAATTCAAAAATTTTCTGTTCGCCAGTTATTCTTAGCTGCAATGATTTTGTTTACAGCAGGAACCATTTTAGCAGGTTTTGCCCATGCGTTTCCATTATTATTAACGGGTCGAATGGTTCAGGCTTCAGGGTCAGCGATCATGATGCCATTGTTAATGAACGTTATGTTAACCAGTTTCCCAGTTGAAAAACGTGGAATGGCGATGGGGGTTTTTGGTTTAGTGTTAATGTTTGCTCCAGCCATTGGACCAACATTATCGGGCTGGATTATTGAACACTATGACTGGAGAATGCTCTTCCATTTTGTCACACCAATCGCGATTGTTGTTGTTTTACTTGGAGTTTTCTTACTTAAAGATAAGAAGGAGAAAGTCGATATCCGCTTGGATTTCCTATCTGTGGTGTTATCAAGTGTTGGATTCGGTGGAATTCTTTATGGATTTAGTAAAGCAGGTACAAAAGGATGGGATAGTCTTGAGGTCTACGGTACCCTCGCAATCGGTGTTATTTGTTTAGTAATATTTATCCTTCGTCAATTAAGTCAAGAACGACCACTTCTTAACTTCCGGATTTATAAATACCCAATGTTTGCTTTATCATCTGCTATTTCTATGATTGTTACGATGGCGATGTTTTCAGGGATGATCCTCTTACCAATTTATGTCCAAACAATTCGAGGAATTTCTCCTTTAGATGCTGGTTTATTGTTACTGCCAGGTGCGATTTCAATGGCAATTATGATGCCAATAACAGGGAAATTATTCGATAAATTTGGTGGACGTACGTTAGCCATTATTGGTTTAGGGATTACTGTGGTAACAAGTTATATGTTTAGTAAATTAACACTTGAAACAACATATACTCATTTAATTATTTTATATACAATCCGCATGTTTGGGATGTCAATGGTTAACATGCCAGTGACAACGAACGGTTTGAATCAGTTACCAGCTCGCTTTTATCCACACGGTACAGCGATGAACAATACGATGTCTCAAGTATCTGGTGCGATTGGTACGGCATTGTTGGTCACAGTGATGACAAACCGTGCGAAATCTCATGCAACAGAATTAATTGCAGCAGCTAAAAAGGCAATGCCAGCAGATCCGTCAGTAAAAATTACAGAAGCGATGCAATTAAAAATGCAGCATGATATTCAAATGAAGGCCATGTTAGAGGGTATAAATGATGCATTCTTTGTTACAGTCTTCATCGCCGGTCTTGCATTGGTGCTAGCGTTATTTATAAAACGCGCGAAGCAAGCGGAAGATCCAGGGGATGTAAAACCTTCTACACAGAATGTAAAGGCTAAATTAGCGGAAAATTAATCATAAATAATGGGGGTGACTATAAAGTCACCTCTATTTTTTTGTTTCCTTTCATTTTATAGTAGAATAAGGAGAACAAGGAACTGTGAAAATAAGGAGGAGCAATTTAGATGATAAAAGACCATATCCTACAATACATAGATGAAAGGCAATCCAATCAAAAGACAGGGGCAATCACACTTTTTAAAGAAGAAAAGGAGTATGCTGAAAAAAACCAACTAGCTGGAAACCTTCAACTTTCAGAGAAAGATGCGAGTATCCGATTCGCTGACGCATACATTGAGCGGTGTGATAAAGAAACAGAAAACATGTTGAAGAATGAATCATCAGCATTTTTAAATGAGCGTCTTGATTACTTAAAAAAGCATAAAAATGAGTTTATTTACGTTGAATCAAATTGGTTTGATTTAATAAGTGTCGAAGCTGTTTCTTTAGAAGCAGATGATGTCTTTGGGACCTATGATGTTATGTTAGGTTTAAAGCTGCAAAAGAAATTTGAAAAATCATTAAGGGAAAATTTAAATAGCCTCCTAAACGGGGATGAAGCGAAATTTGATTTAATGTTCAGTCAAGATGACGGCTTATGGAATTTGAATTTCGCCTTAAATTTTGTCGAGGATTACAAGGAAGAGTTAACCATAGGTGAGGCATTTCAACTCATTTACCGCTTTTTATTTCAGTTGGTGGAAGCGGTCGAAGGTGAACGGAAATAAACTTGGTCAAAGACGCATGGATAGTAATTGATATCCATGCGTTTTATGATTAATCGCTAAATAGGGAGGAGAGATATTAAAAGATGCGAGTCATTTCCTTATGCCCGAGTAATACAGAAATTATTGAATATCTCGGTTTAACACACATGTTGGTAGGAGTCGACGATTTTTCCGATTGGCCGGCTTCAATTGAAAGTCTGCCTAAATTAGGTCCTGATTTGTCAATTAATATGGATTTGGTTGAAGAATTAAAACCAGATTTGGTCCTTGCATCTTTAAGTGTTCCAGGGATGGAGAAAAATGTGGAAGCTTTACAGATACGTGGAATTCCACACCTTGTGTTAAATCCGCAATCACTAACAGACATTGAAAATGACTTAATGATAACGGCTGAAGCACTCGGAGAGCATAAACTTGGAGTAGAAGCAGTAAGGCAATTTCGTTTTCGCCTTGATAAAGTTAAACAGAGAAGTGCAAATCAATATTACAAGCCAAAATTGTACTGGGAATGGTGGCCAAAGCCAATTTTTACCCCAGGTAAAAGAAACTGGCTCACGGAGATTTCTGAGGCTGCTGGAGCAGCGAATATTTTTCAGGATGTGGATTTAGCAAGCGTTCAAACGGAATGGGAGGATGTATTATGCCGTGAACCTGATTTCATTTGTCTTGCTTGGGTAGGAGTGAGAAAAGAAAAAATCCACAAAAGTATTGTTAAGAAGCGTGAAGGATTTGAAAAACTAGGATATGAAAGTGATGATCGAATTATAATTCTTGAGGAAGAGCTCTACTGCAGACCCTCCCCAAGACTCATTGTTGGTTTAGAAAGATTAGTAGAGTTAATCCATAGAATTCACTGAATACTTGTGATGTTTAGGGCAAATGAACAGGTCATTCATTGCCCATATGGAGATAAAAATTCACTAAACGGTAAATAAAACTGTCTTTCATTTCCCAGAGGAGTGTAATTATCCTCATTAGGGTAAATGAAAAGATTACAAAAGATGATTTTACCGTCTAAAATGAAAAAGGAGGGATTAGTAGCCCTCCCTAAAATTCAACTAAGATCCTCCTTTGAAATCGAGATTGCCGAACCTGTTGAAGTATGTTCGTTTATCCATCCCAGCGAGGTTTCAGATACACTCGTCCAATCAGGTATGATATCCTTATGCTGCTCGACCCAGCTCATACAGTATTGTGGATCAATATTATAATCAAGGCACTGAGCTAAGAAAGATTGGATGGTGTCTTCATTGCAATTTTGCCATGACCCACAGGTATTACTCCACACATTTTCCATTTTTGTTTGCAGTGAAACCTCATTAATAAAATTACTAAATTGAAAATCGTTTGGCATATATGTTCCTCCCTTATTAAAAATTCACATTCATAAGTATGTCCAATCTGAAAATAATTGAACAAAAATCCACCTATTAATTCAAAGTTTGTGTAATAATCTTAATAAGGCAGTTGGTTGGAATAAAAGGAGTCTAGATATGGAAAACAAAAGAAAAACAGCGCTAATACTAGGTGCTACTGGACTAGTAGGAAAAGAATTGGTAAATATCCTCATCCAACAAAAAACCTATGAAAAAATCCATTTGTTAGTACGAAGACCAATTGTAAGTCATCATCCTACATGTGAAGTGCATGTTGTTAATTTTGAGGAACTTCATACATACCGAGAATTATTTCAGGTAACGGACGTTTTTTGCTGTTTAGGAACGACCATTAAAAAAGCAAAAAGTAAAGAAGCATTTCGAAAAGTAGATTATGAATATCCGGTCGAGGCAGCTAAAATAGCGAAAATTTGTGAGGTAGAGAAATTTCTTATTATCACTGCAATGGGAGCAAATGCTAAATCAAGTATTTTTTATAATCGAGTAAAGGGTAAAGTGGAAGAATCTTTAGATAATTTAAGTTTACCATCTCTACATATTTTTAGGCCATCACTTTTATTAGGGGACAGAAAAGAATTTCGTTTCGGAGAAAAAATTGCCGCAAAAACAAGTGCCATTATCAATGTACTCATGGTTGGTCCATTACGACCTTATAAAGCCATTGAAGCTAAAAACGTTGCAACGGCAATGGCAGTAGTAGCGAAAGTTGGTAAAAGTGGGATGAATGTTTATCCTTCGCATAAGATCGAACAAATCGCAAAAGAAAAATTAGTCTGAGAGGTATGTACAATGGAAAAGGGTTTGACCGGAAAGAAAGTCGTTATCTGTGGTTCGCGAAAGATAGAAGAAATAAGTACACTAATTGAAAAACAAGGAGGTGTTCCTCTCGTTCGACCCCTTCAAGGGACAGTATTTTTAGCAGAGAAAGAAGTAGAACCAGATATACGTGATTTCGTGGAAAATGGGGCGGATTGGGTGATTTTCACCACTGGAATTGGCTTTGAAACACTTGTGGATTTAGCTGCAAAACTTGGATTAAGTGATTTATTTTTAAAGAATATCCGTGAGGCCAAGATCGCCTCGAGAGGATACAAAACACTGTCTGCACTGAAAAAATATGATCTAAAACCACTTGTGGTCGATGTGGATGGAACAACAAAAGGATTAGCACTAGCACTCGAATCCGTTGATTTCTCGGGAACAAGAGTTATGGTTCAACTCCATGGTGAAACAGCACCTGCGTTAACAAAATTTTTAGAAGAGCGTGGGGCAACTGTAGAAAAAATTCTTCCATATCAGCATATTGCACCAGATAAAGAGGTAGTAGTTCGGTTAATACATGAACTGCAGTTCAATAAGTGTGACGCGGTTTGCTTTACCACAGCTACCCAGGTCCACTCGCTTTTTGAATACTCGAGAGAACATAATATCTATGCAGATATCGTGACCGCTTTCAATAAAAAGGTAGTTGCTGGTGCGGTTGGGAAAGTAACCGAAGCAGCTTTAAAAGATGAGGGAATCGAAAGAATTGTGGTCCCTGAGAAGGAAAGAATGGGAGCTATGGTGGTCGAGTTAGCTAAATATTTTTTGAATTAATCTGATTTAAGTGTACCTCCTTTAAGGTGGGTACTTTTTTTTTTTAAAAGACCGGAATTCCTAAGTAGTAGAAAATGTCGAGAAGTTTTTACTCATACTTTATCAAAGATTTTGTTTTTATAAGAGAGAGGAAGTCCTATTAAACATGTAAAATTCAGGTAATCAAACTCTACAAGGCCACCAAATAAAGTATGTAAGAAAAATTGACAATTCGATATAATATTACATTTTTTTTGATATCATTATGTTAAATTGAAAAAGTATCAGAAAAGAATACAAAAAAATCCTGCCCTCTATGAAAACTTTATCCAATATTCCTTTTAATGCTTACATACATCAATGTACCCTCTCTGATTCTACATTCTTAGGAGACATCTTACTTTTTTACATAATGGTTAATATATTGCATGCATTCTTTTACAGATTGTCAGGTGAAATGCCTATTTACAGTCTGTAAAATTAAATTAGGATGCAGAATTTTCTGCAAAATACATATATGAACAAAAGGAGTTGGTCCCTTTTTGGTAGTATCATATTTATAAAGCGCTTACATTCTAATCTCAGTAAAAAAACAGGACAACTTTCTGCCTTCAAAAAGTTTTAAAAATCGGTATATAAATGAAGGAGGTTTCTTTATGGCGAATGATAAAATGCAGCGTATTTCCTTATCTAATCTTGAAAAAAACTTTCTAGAAGTGGAAAGTGGGCTTACAAACCGTGAGGCTGTGGAAGAATCCAATCGCTGCCTCTATTGTTACGATGCTCCGTGTATTAAAGCCTGTCCAACAGGTATTGATATTCCTACTTTTATTAAAAAAATTGCTTCAGGAAACTTATTAGGATCTGCCAAAACAATCATGTCATCCAATCCTGTTGGTGCAAGTTGTTCGCGAGTATGTCCTACTGAAGAATTATGTGAAGGTGCTTGCGTGCTGAATCACTCTACTAAACCAATTATGATTGGTAATTTACAAAGATATGCTACTGATTGGGCAATGGTAAATAATCAAACACTTTTTCAACCAGGTCAGGCCAATGGTAGGACAGTGGCTGTCATCGGCGGGGGGCCAGCGGGACTATCCGCAGCTAGAGAACTGGCAAGGCTAGGATACGAGGTTACAATTTTCGAAGGTTCTGAGAAAGCGGGCGGTTTAAATACGTACGGAATTGTATCTTTCCGATTACCGCAAAGAATTTCCTTCTGGGAAGTTGAACAGGTTGAGAAATTGAATGTCGATATTAGAACTAACACGTTGGTCGGTAAGGATATTTCTGTAGAAGAGATCACGGAAAATTTTGATTATATTATCCTGGCAGTAGGTATGGCTCATGTACCAAACCTTGGCGTGGAAGGTGAAAACCTAGAGGGTGTATATGATGCGATTGAATTTGTCAAAGCAACCAAAAGCGGTCAGTTATCTGAAGATTTTGTTGGAAAACGCATTGTTGTCATTGGGGCCGGAAATACCGCGATAGATGGGGCAACTTGTTCTGTCCGATTAGGGGCAGAAAACGTCAAAATCTTATATCGAAGAACGGAAGAAGAAATGACCGCTTACGACTTTGAATATGAATTTGCCAAACAGGACGGTGTGGAATTCCGCTGGTTGACGGCTCCAAAAAAGATTATTGGTGATGAAACTGGTAGGGTGACTGGCATTGAGTGTATCAAAATGGAACTTGGCGAACCTGAAAAAGATGGTCGACGACGTCCAACAGCCATTGAGGGGTCAGAGCATGTCCTGCCGGTCGATGCTGTGGTGAAAGCAATTGGTCAGACCAGACACCTCAAACTGATTGAAGAGTTCGGCATCGAGCATAATGGCGGGGTAGTCAAGGTCGACTCTGAAACCTTACAAACTTCCAACCCTAAAGTATTTGCCTGCGGAGATGTTGTGTTTGGAAAAGGCAATGGTGACGCCATGGTTGTTACGGCTGCACAACAAGGTAAAGATGTTGCTTATGCGATTCATAAGCAATTTTCCTTCGTAGGGATGTCAAACTAATATCTCAAATGAAAATAGAGAGGAGAAAAATAAATGGCTGATTTACGTACTAATCTTGCAGGGATTAAATCTCCGAACCCGTTCTGGCTTGCGTCAGCACCGCCGACCAACTCTGGCTATCAAGTACAGAGAGCCTTTGAAGCAGGGTGGGGTGGGGCAGTTTGGAAAACGCTGGGTGATCCTATTCTGAATGTATCTTCAAGGTTTGCTGCTGTAAGTTTTAACGGACAAAGAGTGGCAGGCTTTAATAATATTGAACTAATAACTGACAGACCATTAGATGTTAATTTAAAAGAAATCTATGAAACGAAAAAGAGATTTCCAAACCATGCCATTATTGCCTCACTCATGGTGGAACCGAAGCAAGAAAAGTGGCATGAGATTGTTAAACGTGTTGAGGATGTCGGGGTAGATGGGCTTGAGTTAAATTTCGGATGTCCACACGGGATGGCTGAGCGTGGCATGGGTTCTGCTTCCGGTCAGGTACCAGCCTTAGTTGAAAGGCAAACCTATTGGGCGAAGGAAGTAGCTAAGACACCTGTTATTGTAAAATTAACGCCAAATATTACCGATATAACAGCGACGGCCGAAGCGGCTTGTAATGGTGGTGCTGATGCGATTTCTATGATTAATACGATTAATAGCTTGATGGGGGTCGACCTTGATTCATGGAATACCATTCCCCATGTTGCCGGAAAAGGAGCACACGGCGGTTATTGTGGACCTGCAGTAAAGCCAATTGCTTTGAATATGGTGGCAGAATGTGCAAGACATCCACGAATTAACGTTCCAATTTCAGGGATTGGGGGGATTTCTAACTGGAAGGATGCCGTTGAGTTTATGTTGATGGGTGCAACTGGTGTACAAGTTTGTACAGCCGCTATGCACCATGGTTTCCGCATTGTCGAGGACATGATTGAAGGTCTTAGCCATTACCTCGATAGCAAAGGGATTGCTTCGGTTTCTGATATCATTGGGAAATCCGTTCCTAGATTCTCTGATTGGGGCAATTTGGATTTAAACTACAATATCGTTGCTCAAATCAATAAGGATGTTTGTATTAATTGCAATAAATGCCACATTGCCTGTGAAGATACTTCGCACCAATGTATCGATATGCTGACAGACGAAAATGGAAAGAGTTACCTCAAGGTGCGTGAAGAAGATTGCGTCGGCTGTAATTTATGCTCGATTGTTTGTCCAGTTGATGGAGCCATTGACATGGTGGAGGCCACGAGGGAATTAGCACCAATGACTTGGAATGAACGTCAAGCTGCCTTAAGCGGCGTAGCCCAATTTAAAGCAGATATTATCAAATAAATGATACGGAGGGAATTATCGATGAAAAAAATAATCAAAAATGGCACGATTGTTACCGCTGCTGACACATATCAAGGAGAAATATTAATCGAGGACGGCAAGATCACCCAAATCGGCTCGAATTTATCAGCGATCGGTGCGGAAGTTATTGACGCAAAGGGCTGTTTTGTTTTTCCGGGCGGGATTGATCCACACACTCACCTCGACATGCCTTTTGGCGGAACGGTAACAAAGGATGATTTTGAGTCAGGCACGATTGCAGCTGCCTTCGGGGGTACGACAACGGTTATTGATTTTTGCTTAACCAACAAGGGTGAGCCCCTGAAAAATTCTATTCAAACCTGGCATGATAAATCGAAAGAGAAAGCTGTCATTGATTATGGGTTCCATTTAATGATTTCAGAAATCAATGAAGATGTCCTGGGTGAACTTCCACAGGTAATTAATGAAGAAGGTATTACTTCCTTTAAGGTATTTATGGCATACAAAAATGTATTCCAAGCAGATGATGAAACCTTGTTTAAAACACTTATTTCCGCAAAAGAACACGGTGCCTTGGTGATGGTCCATGCAGAAAACGGAGATGTCATTGATTACTTAACCAAGAAAGCCCTTGATGAAGGGAATACTGCGCCAATTTACCATGCTTTAACAAGACCTCCAGAATTAGAGGGGGAAGCGACTGGACGTGCCGCAAATTTCACGGGGCTTGCTAACTCACAGCTATATGTGGTCCATGTCTCCTGTGCGGATGCAGTAGAACAAATTGCTAAAGCACGCAGCAAAGGGTTTGATGTTTGGGGGGAAACGTGCCCGCAATATTTAGTCCTTGATCAAAGCTACTTAGAGAAACCGAATTTCGAAGGAGCAAAATATGTTTGGTCTCCGCCGCTTCGAGAAAAGTGGAATCAAGATGTTTTATGGAATGCTTTGAAGAGCGGTCAACTGCAAACTCTCGGCTCCGATCAGTGCTCCTTTGATTTTAAAGGGCAGAAAGATTTAGGAAGAGATGATTTTACTAAAATTCCGAATGGAGGCCCGATTATTGAGGATCGTTTGTCGGTTTTATTCTCTGAGGGAGTGAAAAAAGGACGGATTAGTCTAAATCAATTTGTCGATATTACTTCCACTAGAAGTGCGAAGCTATTTGGTTTATTCCCGAAAAAAGGGACAATCGCCGTTGGGGCAGATGCAGACCTTGTGATTTTTGATCCGAATATCGAACGAGTAATTTCGGCTGAAACCCACCATATGGCTGTGGATTATAACGCATTCGAAGGAATGAAGATCACTGGTGAACCAGTTTCCGTATTGTCCCGTGGGGAATTTGTTGTCCGTGACAAGCAGTTTGTAGGTAAACCAGGTTCGGGCCAATATTTGAAGCGAGCCAAATATAATAAAAATGCACTTGTCAACCAAAGCGAAACACTATCAATCTAATAGGGGGAGCTTGGATGTCAGATTATCAGCAATTTTTAGATGAAAGAGATAAAATTGATTTTCTTATCCAAAAGGGGTATCAGATCAGTGGTGTAAATGAACATCTAAACGGGGCCACCGTTGAATTTGTCCACCCAAACGGAAATATAACCGAAATACTTAAGATTGGAACAGCAAATGCCCGTAAGTATTTTACTAGTCTATTATTAAAGCAAAACCACACCAGCTAGTCCATGCCTAGAGAAATAAAGGTATACTTCCCTATCATTCATTAGAAATAAATGAAAGGATTGGTTGCAAGGCCAATCCTTTTTAAACCAATATTTTTGATGATATTTTCTAAGGAGAACCAAATGATTAAAGACCATTTCCATTTAACAGTGGCAGATATCTTAAAGCGAAAGAACTTTGAACAATCCCACGTTATTGCGGGAGAAAAAGGTATTAAACGATTTGTCAAATGGGTTCATGTTGTCGAGGCCACGAGTATTCGTAATCTTCTTAATGGAAATGAACTTATTCTTTCAACAGGGATTGCTTGGAGGGAGAATACGAACTTATTTGTTTCGATGGTAAAAGAGTTTCTTGATAACCAAGCTGCAGGATTATGTATTGAAATGGGAACTTACATCACAGAGATTCCTGCGGAGGTCATACAAGTTGCTAATGAGCATAATTTCCCCATCATCGTTTTTTCAAAGGAAGTTCCGTTTGTACAAATCACTCAAGATATTCACTCGCTGATTATTAATCAGCAATACCAAAAGATATCTGATTTGGAAAATTACTCCCAAAGCCTAAATAAACGACTGTTAACGATTGAAAGTTATGAAGATATACTAAAATGTTTGTATTCTTCTCTGGATTTACAAGTTATTTTTCGTTTGAAAAATGAGGATTATGAATTTATTCCAGACATCAATCTACTCGAACAAAAAACAGTCATTCACCAGCTCAAGACATATAAAACAGACCCATGTGATAACATTGCCTCCCAACCTATTTTCTTATTTGGGCAAGAATGTGCGGAGTTATTTATTTATTCTAAAAATCTACCAATCACTGAATACGATGTATTGATTTTAGATCGGACTGCTACAGCGCTGGCACAGCATTTATTACGAGATATGTATGTTGAAGAAAAAAAGCGTGTCGAGGAGTTTGAGTGGTTGTATGGCTGGCTTGAAGGTGAACATTCCCCCGAAAGCATTAGTGAATATTTTGCGCAAAATCGGGTCAAAACAAAAACCAATGAAGCTGTAGTCTTAATTACTAGGCTTATTCCCCTCAAAGAGAAAATTACTCAAGATGTAACGTATTTAAAACTATTATTTCGTTCGGTCCTGGAACAAAATGGTTTCACGGTGTTTTCTGTTGAAAAAAGAAATGAAATAACGTTCATACTGGTAAACAACCGGACCAAGAAGAATGTAAAGGAACGAATGAAAACAGCAATCGAATCCATACTTGAATCAGAGTTTATTAGAAAACAATGTTCAGCGAAAATAATGATTGCTGCTGGAAGTTTTATCGGAAATTTAAATGAAATACATAAAAGTTATCAAACAGCAAAAGAAACTCAGCGAATTCAGCAAAAGATGTCTAATAAAGCTGACTATTATTTTTATGAAGATTTGCATTTATATCGGTTGATCTCGCAAATGAGTAAACATATCAATCTACAAGAGTTTGCTGCAGAGTATTTACAGCCAGTGATTCAATATGATCAGAAATATAATGGCAAGTTGTTAGAGACATTAAAGGTTTATTTAGAGTGCAATGGCTCAAAACAGGAGGCGGCGAGCAAGCTTTTTATAGTCAGGCAGACACTTTATCATCGCTTGCAAAAGCTTGAAAGCATTCTCGGTGAAGACTTTATGGAACATGAAAAACGAGTTGCCATTGAATTTATGCTGCTGGTCCAAGACTATTTAGCATCTTCCCCATCCAGTATAAAATATCCTAAATATCAAATATTGGAATAATGGCTGATAGTTGCTCATATCGTCAAAGAAATACTCTGCCTCATTTCACATTGTGTCTAATGAATGTATGCTTTGGATACGAGAAAATGAGTTTAGAAGGTTTATATTATTAGAAAATTTTATAAAAAGAGATAAAAATTAGGAGGTTTATCTATATATATGAATGCATCAAAATGGGATACGTCTGTTTTAAAGAATTAAAAAGTACAAGTAATGGAGGGAAAAAGATGGTTCAAACGAGTCGTTCACAAGAAACTTTGTTGGAACAGGATGAAAAGTATGTCTGGCACTCCATGAAACCTTATAATCCCAAAGCGACATTAGTTGCAGCAAAGGCAGAGGGCTCATGGGTAACTGATGCTGATGGAAAACGGTATTTAGATGCGATGGCCGGCCTTTGGTGTGTGAATATTGGTTATGGAAGGACCGAATTAGCTGAGGCAGCCTATGAACAGCTGAAGGAAATGGCCTATTTTCCACTTTCACAAAGCCATGTTCCAGCCATAAAACTCGCTGAAAAGTTGAACCAAATGTTAGGCGATGAGTATGTTATCTTTTTCTCTAACAGCGGTTCTGAGGCAAATGAAGCGGCCTTTAAAATCGTAAGGCAGTACCACCAGCAAAAGGGTGAACAAAGCCGTTACAAAATCGTTTCCCGCTATCGTGCTTATCATGGAAATTCGATGGGGGCACTCGCAGCGACCGGCCAGGCACAGCGAAAGTACAAGTACGAACCGCTTGCACCAGGATTTATCCATGTCTCACCACCTGATTCCTACCGGGATGATATAAATGTCAACGATCCAAATGAACTATCCTCGGTAAAAGAAATCGATCGGACGATGACATGGGAGTTAAGTGAAACGATAGCCGCAATGATTATGGAACCGATTATTACGGGCGGAGGTGTCCTCATTCCGCCGGATGGCTATATGAAAGCCGCAAAAGAAGTATGTGAAAAACACGGGGCGCTGCTCATAGTTGATGAGGTTATTTGCGGGTTTGGCCGTACAGGTAAGCCTTTCGGGTATATGAACTATGGCGTGAAACCCGATATCATCACAATGGCAAAAGGGATCACAAGTGCCTATTTGCCTCTTTCTGCAACAGCGGTCCGCAAAGACATATACGAAGCATTTAAAGGTACAGAAGAATATGATTACTTCCGTCACGTCAATACATTTGGGGGGAATCCAGCGGCATGTGCGCTCGCTTTAAAAAATCTCGAGATTATGGAAACTGAAAAATTATTTGATCGTTCTCGAGATTTAGGGGCTCAGCTATTAAACGATTTAAGGAATCTTTTACAAGATCATCCATATGTAGGGGACATTCGTGGAAAAGGGCTGTTAATTGGAATTGAACTAGTGAAGGATAAGCGGACCAAGGAACCACTTTCTAATGACCTTGTCAATAAAGTCATTGCCAACTGTAAGCAGGAAGGGATTATCATTGGAAAGAACGGCGCAACCGTAGCTGGATACAATAATGTGTTAACACTTGCCCCGCCATTAACAATCAAACAGGTGGATCTAACTTTCCTTGTGAAAACACTTACCGAATCCCTCCAGAAGATACGTTAACTAAAAAAATGAGAACCCATGTATATACAATTGTGTACATACATGGGTTCTTTTTTTCATGAGGAGAAATGTAATAGGTTAAAAAGTATCTAAGGATATAAAGAATCTAGTAATTAAATGTCGAAATCTTTTGATAGAATGATTGACAGATGATTTACGTCGGTTATAATTAAATTAACAAATGTTCAATTTGATTTTACATAATTTCATAACTTAGATATTCAGATTGAACAAATGTTAATTTCTTTTTTACAAAACGTTGTAACCGTTTACTTTTTGTGAAAAATGAGTTTAATAACATTGAAAATTAGGTGAATAAAAGATGGCGGATGAAAGGATTTCACGCCTGGTGGAAGTGGCTAGGATGTATTATCAATTAGACTACAGCCAACAGGAAATTGCGAAAAAGTTGGGTATTTCCCGCCCCACCGTATCTAGGCTTCTAGTTCAAGCTGTTGAAGAAGGAGTAGTCCATATAAAAATATGCGATCCCGCTGAAGACGTTCAGGAATTGGCTATGCAGATCAAGGAAAAGTTTCAATTAAAGGATTGCATTGTCGCATCGATTCCCGAATTTAAGGATGAACTGATCAAAGTGAAACTGGGGGAGGTTTCCGCAGATTATTTATATAAGATTGTCCAAAGCGGCGATACAATTGGGATTACCTGGGGGACAACTTTATATCAACTAGTGAAACAAATTCAACCTAAGAATGTAAAGGATGTAACAATTGTCCAGCTAAATGGAGGGGTGAGTTACTCAGAATCCAATACCTATGCATCAGAAATCGTTAATGGTCTTGCTCATGCATTTCAGACAATTCCACATTTTCTGCAGGTACCTGCCGTCGTAGACCACATTGTGGTCAAACAGGCAATCATAGCAGACCGACATGTTAAAAGAATATTGGAATTAGGCAAACAAGCCAATATTGCCATTTTTACTGTTGGGGATCCTGGTGAACAATCAACACTTATGCATGCGGGATATTTTTTAGACAGTGACATTGAAATACTAAGGGAAAATTATACTGTCGGTGACATCTGTTCTCGATTTATTGATATCAATGGCCATATTAGTCATCAAACATTGAACGATCGAACCATTGGTATCGAACTCTCACATTTAGCGGAAAAAGAATATGGTATCCTCATTGCAGGCGGTAACAAAAAAGTCGAAGGCATCTATGGGGCGTTAAAAGGTCGTCATGCCAATGTCCTCATTACCGATGAGTATACTGCCAGGGCATTACTCGATTTTGGGGGTGAGCACCTAAATGAATAAAGAAAAAATTAGGGAGATCGTCAAAGAGGTTGTCAAAAACTCCCTTATGAAATCTAAGACAGTTCCCATTGCAGCATCTAACCGGCATATCCATTTATCCCCTGAACATGTTGAGCGTTTGTTTGGACACGGCTACCAATTAACGAAGTTAAAAGATTTGTCACAGCCCAGCCAATTTGCAGCAAAGGAAACGGTCACCCTTATCGGTCCGAAAGGGAGAATACATAGTGTTCGTGTCCTCGGACCTGCTAGGGGGATTACACAGGTAGAAGTATCATTATTTGATGGATTTACCTTGGGAGTCAAGCCGCCGATTCGTAATTCTGGGGATATTAACGGATCAGAATCAATTACCATACAAGGACCACGGGGGCAAATTACCATTCGTGAAGGCTTGATCTCTGCCGCTCGCCACATTCATATGCACACGAGTGATGCTGAAACATTTGGCGTTCAGGATGGGGACCTTGTTCAAGTAAAAGTGGATGGAGTCCGCGGGATCATTTTTTCAAATGTTTTAATTCGCACTTCTCCTAAATTCAAGCTTGAAATGCATATTGACCTGGATGAAGCCAATGCAGCTGGAATCAAAAATGGACAAATGGGTGAGATTATTTCCATCCAAACTCCGAAACAAGTGGGTGGGGAGTAATGCTGGTGGATGTTAAAACGCAGGTTAAACTGCTTGTCCAGCAGGTAGTGGAAGCCTACTTAAAAGAGAAAATGGACCCTAAAAAGGATACTCCAATTACAATCCTATTAGGTTATCATTCTTCCGATCCAATAACTGTTTTGGAAGCGGTTACCCAGCTGGTAGATACATATAACGTAACGTGGCTAATTACAAAGGAATGGCTTCCTTTACAAGAAAAAATGAAAGGGCTTTCTTGTGTGCTGTTAGAGGAGATGTCAGATGAGGATTTGGGAACACTGATTGATCAATCTTCCGTTCTCGTAATTCCTCAAGCATCGTACGGATTGCTTTCAAAACTAGCCTTAACGGTGGATGACGAGACAGCAGCGTGGGTGGCTATCCAATATCAATTAAAAGGTAAACCGATTGTCATCGCCAATAATGGTGTGGAACCAAATGTGTACCAACAAATCCATGCCCCGCAAACTGTCCAGGAACGGATACAGTCCTACATAAGGAGAATCCAAATGGATCAGGTCAAGTGGGTACCGCTCAGTAAATTGGTTAATACAGTTGACGAGCAATATGCAGCCTACCTTGATAAGCAATCTCTCGTTCTAGCAAAACATGTAGAAAGAGCTTTTCAGGAGGGACTCAAGGAAATTGAGATTCCGCAAAAAAGCCGGGTCACACCTTCAGCAATAGATCTGGCTAAGGAATTAAAGATTCAATTTAAGCCGATTGATTCCTCGAAAGGAGGGACATTATGATCATTTGTAAAGTGGTTGGTTCCATTGTATCAACTACAAAAGCGGAAAAATTAAAAGGAAAAAAACTAATGATCGTTCAGCCGCTTGATTTGAAGAGCATTGAAGAAGATGGAAAACCGCTTGTTGCCATTGATACCGTTGGCTCTGGTGTGGGAGAAGTCGTCTTACTTGTCAGCGGAAGTTCGGCAAGACAAACAGAGATAACAAACGGTGTCCCTGTTGATGCAGCAATCGTCGGTATTGTTGATCAAATTGAAATTCAAGGGGCCTTAACCTTTAATAAAGGAGGTAACTAACCTTGCAATTAAATGAAACCGATATCAAAAAAATGGTCGAACAGGTCCTCAGTCAACTAGGGCAGAATTCATCAACATTCCCCGCTGAAACTGTCACATCACAAAATGATGTCAAGTTAGGCAATGGCGTGTTTTCAACGGTTGATGAAGCAGCGGCTGCAGCTAGACTGGCCTGGGAAAAGCTTCGCAAACTGCCCATTTCCATCAGAGAAAAAATGATTGAGAATATGCGAGCCGTGAGCCGGGAGCATGCCGAAGAGTTAGCAAAGCTTGCTGTTGAGGAAACAGGTTTAGGCAGAGTGGAAGATAAAGTTGCGAAAATTCTCCTGGCGACGAATAAAACACCTGGAATTGAAGATTTAGTTAGCACAGCTTTTTCGGGTGATGATGGGTTGACACTTGTTGAGTATGCACCAATTGGCGTATTTGGATCCATCACACCTTCAACCAATCCAGCAGCGACAGTTATCAATAATTCCATTTCGTTAATAGCTGCTGGAAATACAGTGGTTTATAACCCGCATCCTAGTGCGAAACGTGTTTCCATTCAAACACTTCAGCTATTAAACCAAGCAATTATCGCAGCAGGTGGACCTGAAAATACGCTCACATCTGTGGCAGCTCCTAATCTTGAAACTTCAGCTCAAGTCATGAATCATCCGCAGGTGAACGCGCTCGTGGTAACTGGAGGAGGACCCGTTGTAAAAGCAGCGATGGCACTTGGTAAAAAAGTCATTGCCGCTGGACCAGGAAATCCACCTGTAGTTGTTGATGAGACTGCTATTATCTCCAAGGCCGCTGTTGATATTGTGAAAGGTGCCAGCTTTGATAACAACGTATTATGCACCGCAGAGAAAGAAGTGTTCGTTGTTGATAAGGCAGCTAATTCCCTAAAAGCAGAAATGGTCAAAAACGGAGCAATTGAACTTAGAGGGTTTCAATTTGAAAAACTGCTTGAGAAAGTACTTGTAAAGAAGAATGATAAGTTTTATCCAAACAGAGACTTCATTGGTAAAGACGCAGCGGTGATTTTACATGCAGCGGGCATTCAGGCAAGCCCAAATGTTAAGTTAATAATCGCTGAAACCACTAAGGATCACCCATTGGTAATGACAGAAATGTTAATGCCAATCTTACCGATTGTCAGAGTGACCGATGTGGATCGAGCGATCGAACTGGCTGTTATTGCAGAGAAAGGCAACCGGCACACAGCAATAATGCATTCGCAAAATATTACGAATCTAACTAAGATGGCACAAGAAATTCAAGCAACGATTTTTGTGAAAAATGGGCCATCAGTTTCGGGCTTGGGCTTTGAAAGTGAAGGCTTTACCACACTAACCATTGCCGGACCAACAGGTGAAGGATTAACCAGTGCAAAAACATTTACTCGCCAGCGCCGCTGCGTTTTAGTAGATGGATTAAGAATCATATAGTGAGGTGTTAGGATATGGCGAAAGCAAAAGAAGATAAAACAGTCACTTCACAAGAAGAGCAACTGAAAAATCAAGAAAAATCAAAATTAGAGATTACTAGAGGAGGAGTTAAAATGGGTCAAGAAGCTTTAGGTATGATTGAAACAAAAGGTTTAGTAGGTGCGATTGAAGCAGCAGATGCGATGGTTAAAGCTGCAAACGTTACCTTGGTAGGCAGAGAATTAGTGGGCGCAGGAATCGTGACTGTTATGGTCCGTGGAGATGTAGGTGCAGTAAAAGCCGCCACTGAAGCTGGTGCAGAAGCTGCCCAACGCGTAGGGAATCTTCTATCAGTACACGTAATACCACGTCCTAACGGTGATGTAGAAGGTATTTTACCTAAATCAGAATAAGGTGAATGGAAATGGAACAATCCATTGAAAGCTATATTAAAAATCTTGTCAGAGATGTTATTGGTCAAAATCTAGGCGGCTTAGAGCTCCAATGTGATCGGCAAACTTATGTGATTGCTAATTGGAAAATGAACAAAGACCTTAATGAGACCGCTGAATTTTTTCAAAAAATAAACAGCAGTCATGATGTGTCAGTGGTTATCTGTCCACCAACCCAACTTCTATATCCGACTCAATTATTTATCAAACAATCTGGAAAACCGATAGGATTGGGCGGTCAAAATGTTCACTGGGCCGACAAAGGGGCTTATACTGGGGAAACATCAGGCAGTATGCTGACGGATGTGGGCTGCGAATATGTCATTATTGGCCACTCAGAAAGAAGACAATATTCTTTTGAAGATGACGAGTTAGTGAACAAAAAGGTTCAGCAAGCGCTCAAGTCTGGTCTTACTCCAATCATCTGTATCGGAGAAACGTTAGGTCAAAAGAGTGCTATGCAAACAGAACAGGTTTTATCCAAGCAAATTATCGGTGCGTTGAAGGATATTGATACAGCCCATTTTATTCTTGCTTATGAACCTGTCTGGGCGATTGGAACAGGGCAATCAGCAACAGCTGAACTGGCTCAAGAAACACACGCGTACATTCGTTCTATTTTAAGACAATTAATGGGTCAAAAAGCGGAGGGTATTTCGATTTTATATGGCGGGTCTGCGAATGAGAGGAACGCTGCAGAATACAGTGCGATGCCAGATATTGATGGTGTATTGGTTGGCGGCGCGAGCTTAAACGCTCATGTTTTTGATGTGATTATCAATGCATTTGCCAAAGGAGAACAAAATTCATGAAAAAAGTTGCGATCGGCTGCGACCATGGTGGATACGAACTAAAAGAAAAGTTAAAGGCCTATTTAACTGAATTAGGTTACGAATATTTAGATTATGGCTGTAAAGCAAATGAATCTGTTGATTATCCAGATATCGCTTTTCTTGTTGGCGAGACGGTAGCAACGAATGATAACTATGTTGGTATTATGATTGATAGTGTAGGCATTGGAAGCGGAATGGTATTGAATAAAATACCTGGTGTCCGCGGTGCAGTTTGCTGGGACTTATCTTCTGTGATTAACAGTAAGGAGCATAATAATGCGAACGTTTTATCAATCGGCGGTCAATTTATTGGTGAAGGCCTTGCCAAACAATTAGTAAAGACATGGTTGGAAACGGAGTTTGCCGGCGGCCGTCATGATCGTCGTGTGACGAAGATTATGGAAATCGAAAGTCGTTTTCTGGGGCGGAATTAGTACTAAATCTGAGATTCGCTGATATACAGTTTAGAGAGAAAAATAGGAGTGTTTAACTCAGAGTTATATAGAAAAAAGGCAGGTTTGAAAAATGTTTGTAGCCAAAGTGATAGGAAATATGGTCTGTACACATAAAAATGAGAATTTAATAGGTTTAAAGCTCCTGATTGTCCAACCAGTAGATCAGCAATTGAAGGATAAAGGTAAACCACTTGTGGCTATAGATACGATTGGACAATCAGGAGAAGGAGATCTTGTTTACTTAGCAAAAAGCAGGGAATCATCCTTACCGCTTAATAAAGAGTTGGTTCCATCAGATGCTGGAATCTTAGGAATTATCGACTACTATAATGTGACTAATCGAATGGAGGAAATATAAATGAGCAACGCATTAGGAATGATCGAAACTAAAGGTTTAGTAGGAGCAATTGAAGCAGCAGACGCCATGACAAAAGCAGCAAATGTGACTTTACTAGGTAAAGTAAATGTAGGCGGAGGATTAGTGTGTGTGATGGTTCGCGGCGACGTTGGTGCGGTTAAGGCAGCAACTGAAGCAGGTGCGGATGCAGCACAGCGTGTTGGCGAATTCTTATCTGTTCACGTGATTCCAAGACCACATTCAGACATCGAGAAAATTCTTCCTGTTGCAAAATAATGAAACTAGCAAAAGTGGTTGGAAATGTCGTATCAACGATTAAAACACCAAGTCATCAAAATAAAAAGCTCATGGTAGTTATCCCTGTGGACGCATCAGGTAAGGAATTTGGGGATGCCATGATTGCCTTCGATCGTTTTTCAGCAGGGGTTGGCGATTATGTCTTGATTCTAGAAGAAGGTGGATCGGCAAGAGACATTTTAGAAGACCCTAATGGTTCTTTTGATGCTGTCATTGCCGGAATTGTTGATCGATTATAATAATGTGGGGTGAGCACGATGCAAATTGAAGCTTTAGTAGAACAAATTACGAATCAAATTATGCAGCAATTAACGAATAAAGAAGCGTTGAAGGAAGTGAAGCCTTCAACTTCTGGAAATGTGACATATAAAGAAGGAACAGCATCATCGATTATTACTGGGCCATCTGTGGCTCGGATGATTGACCACACACTTTTAAAGCCGGAAGCATCCAAAGACCAAATTGTGAAGCTTTGTGAAGAAGCTAAAGAACATAAATTTGCCACTGTTTGTGTGAATCCTTACTGGGTGGCAACCGCAGCCCACGAATTAAAAGGTTCTGGTGTAGGAATAACCACCGTTGTTGGTTTTCCACTTGGAGCAACGAGCACTTTTGTTAAGTGTGCAGAAACGCGTGACGCGATTGCAAATGGCGCTACTGAAATTGACATGGTTATAAATATTGGTGCTCTAAAATCTGGGGACTTTGAGACAGTGAAAAAAGACATTGAAGGTGTTGTATTAGCGGCGAATGGTCATGCACCAGTAAAAGTCATTATTGAAACAGGCCTTCTTGAAATCGAAGAAAAGAAAAAAGCTTGTATTCTCGCAAAAATGGCTGGAGCTGCTTTTGTGAAAACGTCGACTGGATTTGGCCCTGGTTGTGCTACTGCTGAAGACATTAAACTTATGCGTGAAGCGGTCGGTCCAGAAATGGGTGTTAAAGCTTCGGCCTGTGTGAGAGATTTAGATACTGCAAGAAAGCTAATCCAAGCCGGCGCAACAAGAATTGGTGCAAGTTCCAGTATTGCGATTATTACAGGCGGTCAAGGTACCGGTTATTAATAGGCTATTATTCCAGTGGCTATGTTGAAATTTGAGTATTTTAAGTTGCTATTATTGTTACTTGGAATACTCAGATTTCTTTCTTCTTCTACTATTAAAAGTGTTGAAAATATTTAAGTAGTTTAATATAATAAAATCAGCAAAATGAAATCGCTTACATAATGAGGAGGCTTACTATGAACCATATTGGACATCAACTTAAGAAAATGAGATTAAATCGTGAAATTGAGATAGAAAAATTAGCTTTGCTTTCAGGATTATCTGCCGGAACGATTGCTGCGATAGAAGAAGGCGAAGTCGATGTTCAGGTTTCCACATTAGCGAAGATTTCTGATGTTTTGAATTGCTCCTTCTCCATTGGTGACGTTTCAATCTAATACTATTCAAAATCGCCTTTTGGCGATTTTTTTTAATAAAAAAAGACCAAATTGGTCTTTTTTTGGGTGTTATCTATTTCTTCTCCTCCGAGGTCTAAATCGGAAATTGTCACTACTTTCATTTTCCTGATAATAATTCACAACTGGAGCAGCATCAATATATTTATATTTCACTTTTTTAGGGGTCTCAGTGGCTGCCTCTGCCTCAATTACCGCTTCTGAACCTATCACTTCATTAATTGGTTCTGGTTGATCTTCTTCATCATTTACAATTTCAAATAAGACAACTTCAACTTCATTATTTAGAGTTTCAACATCAGTACTAAACGTTCTACCTTCATCATTAATAGTTTCATCTTGAAATTCATTTTTTAGAGCCCCGAAATCAGTACTAAAAGTTCTCAAAGTAGTATTTCTTGGTTTAACTTCAGCTACTGTCTCTTCTGTTTCATTAATTACTTCAATTTCTTCCATCTCTTCAATTTCTTCTATTTCTTCAATTTCTTCAATCGTATCGTCAAGTATGTCTTCAACGGCATCATGATTTTCAACTTCACTACTTAATTCCAATTCATGCTCATCCGTTATTTCATCTAATTCTATCTCATCGGGTAATTCTTCAATTTCAACGTTTTCAAATAAAGCTTGTTGTTTTACTTTCTCTATTTTTCCAAGAGCAATGGTTCTCTTTACAGCAATCCCAATAACTTCATCCATTAGAGCAGCGAATTGCTCGAATTCTACATTATTTTCTCCGCTGTTTTTAATGACATTTAGAAAATCCTGATGAAACAGATTAAATTCTTGTTTGAATTGCTCGCGGTCCATTTCTCGAAAAGAAACCCCTTTAATCCGAATAAATCCATAAATTAATTTACTCAATACCTTTGTAACTGCGTGTAATTCTTCCTGGCTTAAATCAGGATCATTTCTTAAATAATAATGGGCATCCCGTAAGGCTTGATAATAACTCTTAAAATTCCGGCTTATTTCTAAGAAATCTAAATTACTCATTAGAAATATCCCTCCATCTCTATTTAATGTATAATATTTGGAATCAGCACAAATTTTCCTTTTTTATTAAGGATATGCATCTAGAAGGGATTATTCTAATGAAGGTTATAAATTTTATTAAAGAATGGCAAAAAGCGTTACAGAATGAAATCCTCCATTTAAAAAAATATGGCAGCAATAAGTTTCTTGTTACAAATGGAAGGCTGTTATCCACGGAGGGTTCTTATACATACTACTTCGATACCGCTTTTTCGATTCGTATACCTATCGGTTCTCAGGTTCGACTTGAGTGGGGGAGTATGAAACAGAGCGGTCGAGTACTTTCTTCTGAAGGGAAGGGAGTTATGCTTGCCATGGAACAATCATTTGGAGATTTAATTCACGAAGCACAGCTTTTTCATGATCCATGGGAATTACTTGAACAGCTCATTGAACGTCTGGATGAAATGAAAAAAAATAAGCAAAAACGAATCCGAGTAAAAAGATTGATGGACCCCTCTATGCCTGCTAAGCATCCAATTGAAAAAAGTAAAAGCAATATTCATGAACTCGTTTTACGTTCCAAATACAACCCCGTTACATTCGTTTGGGGTCCTCCTGGAACAGGGAAAACCTATACATTGGCCCGAGTAGCCGCAAATAAGTATTTCCAGGAAAAGAAAGTGTTAATTTTATCACATAGTAATCAAGCGGTTGATGTCCTCATTCATGAGATATCAGCCTTTATTCAAAAGAAAGGCCGTTTTCGTGAGGGGGATGTGCTCCGCTATGGGTTCAATACAGGCGAACAATTTGCCGATTATGAAGCAGTGACCACTAGTCAACTCCTTCAGAAGGAAGATCCTCAGCTAGCAGTGGAGAAGGAACTGTTACTAGCGGAAAGACGGAATTTAAAGCAAGATATCGCTCATTCTTTTAGTAAAAGAGACACGAATCATTTGCTTGAACTAGAAACTAAAATTGCCAGAGTTCTTGAAAAAATCCGCCAAAAAGAGCTTGAATTTATTAAGGATGCGTACATCGTGGGGTCAACACTTGCCAAAGCGGCGGGTGATGCAGCAATTTATGAAAAAGAATTCGACCTTGTCATCCTGGATGAAGCCAGCATGGCTTATGTCCCTCAAGCAGCTTTTGCTGCGACTCTTGGAAAGCGAGTGATCATTTGTGGTGATTTTAAACAGTTACCACCAATTGCCTCCTCTCGGGATCCATTAGTCACCTTGTGGTTAAAAGAAGATATCTTCCATCGCGCTGGTGTGGTTGACTGGGTTCGCGATGGAATGCTGCATCCCCACCTTTTTTTATTAAAAGAGCAACGGAGGATGCATCCGGATATCTCCTCCTTCACGAATCAGTATATTTACCACTCGCTTGTCGGCGATCATGAAAGTGTTCTAAAAAATAGAAAACCAATCGTAGATCTTTCACCCTTTCAAGGAATGGCATCTGTTCTTCTTGATACAAGTCACTCAGGGGTGTATGGCATGACAGAAAAAGCATCGAATTCACGCATGAATATATGGCATGTATTATTGTCCTTTCAGTTAATACATGAGTCCTATGTGGCTGGGGCTCGTTCAATTGGTTATGTGACCCCATACCGCGCGCAAGCTAATTTAATGGAGTTACTGCTTGCTGACTTATATGAAAAGGAATGTTCAACCGCTGACATTATTTCTGCGACCGTGCACAGATTTCAAGGCAGTGAACGTGATGTCATGATTTTTGACACGGTGGACAGTGAACCGCAAACACGAGCAGGGATGCTTCTCACTGGTAAGGATAGTGAACGTTTGATTAATGTGGCCATCACCAGAACAAAGGGAAAGTTCATACATGTCAGCGATCAATCATTTATTCGAAAACATGTGTATAATGGTAAAACACTAAGGCAGCTTGTGGAACATCAAGGTCGTATGCAGCAAACAATCGGGACGAAGGATATTGGAAAATGGATCAAGAATCAGCATCCTAGGCTGCAATGGATGCATGCACGTAAGTTAGAGAAAGTATTCCTAGACCTTGGGTCAGCAAAACGATCAATTATTCTTTGTTTGCCGCCGCAAACGGATCTTTCTGAACAGTGGAAGGAACAACTCCAAAAAAGAAGCCAGTCCGTGAAATTGACCGTTTTGGCGGAAGAATCATGGGAAGAACTACAGCCCAATCAGATATGGAGCAACAGCTTTCCGTTTCCATTTATCTTGATTGATGAGCAGGTTTTATGGCTTGGTTTGCCATTAGAAGCGGCAAAAGGAGTCCGTCCACCTTATATAGCAGTAAGACTCCATTCGGAGAGAATGTGTGAGTATTTAATAGGACAGTTTCAGAAGCGGGAGGAATAGTTTACTTATAGTTCACAAGAAGTAGTTCCACGAATTGAGCTAATTTGGTTTTTCTTTGACAATATAATCTAACTTAATTAAAATTAGATTATATAATCTAACTAGGAACTGAAGGGGATAATAAATGAATGTTCCGATATCGATTTTTATTTTGGATGTAAGTAATTCTTCCACCCCAAATAGGGGGGAGGAACTTACTGTTTATTTGGATGAAGTGGTGGACTGGATCACGTATTGGACAAAGGATCTTGGGCCGATCCAAATCAAGCATCGTGCCGGAGATGAAATTATTTTTGTTGGTCCTGGATATTCAACTGCGTATACGATTGCCTTTTTTGTAAGCAGGGTGTGGAAATACAAGGAACATATGCCTTATTTCGGCTTGGCCTTTGGAGATATTGACAAGGAAGTAAAAGAACTGGATATTGAAAAATGGATCCATCCATTGGTTAAACAAGCAAGATATGCAAATGATTTAATAAAACAAGAAAAAAACAGAATGCTTTTTAAGTTCGAATTAGATCAATTCTATCCTAATGAATCAAAGGAGTCGTTCCCTTACCATAAGTTCAGGAATGAATTTGAAACACTTATTAATGCTTTATTATATTTACAGTTGAAGTTGATACAAAGTCAAACGGATATCCAGAAAATGGTATGCACACTCTTCCTTGTTTTAAAACAGCAAAAGGAGATTGCTAAGATTCTTCGCAAAACCGCTCCCACGATATCAAGTCATTTTAAAAAGGGAAATAGTGAGGAGATCCTAAATACTTTTTCAAAGATTATTAGTATACTGCATTCATTACAAGAAAAAGCGTATCCTGACAGTGCGATTCATCCACAAACAACAAATGAAAACCTTACCACCAGAATCCGGACTCACTTGCAGGAACCTATACACATTCATTCATTCTTAAGTCCCAGCCTTTAGAGAGAGGAGAAACCATGTTGTTTTTAAGTCTAGTTCTTGCCCACTTTCTTGCTGATTTTTATTTACAAACAGATGACATGGTGATTGATAAACGAAGTAATTTATGGAAACATGTCAGCCATCATCTTTTAACTACGGGCATTGTATTAGTTGGATTCTGGATTTTCTACTTTAATTTTGAGAATATCCTTAAATCCTTGTTCATCCCTTTAATTGGTATTGTAGCATCACATCTCTTTGTGGATTGGTTCAAGATTATGTTGATGGATAAATTGAAAATGACGAACGAAGATAACATGAAGCGGCTCGGTTACTTTGTTTTAGATCAGGTTCTGCATTTAGGGGTGATTCTTTTCGTATGTGTGTTCTGCTTTCGGTTTAACATTGAAGGGTTTGTTCAACAGAAAGGCGGATTAAGCTTCATAGAGTCTGTTCTGTTTTTTATTATTATTGTTATTCTAACAACAACTGTAAGCGGACATATGATCAAGATCCTCCTCGGTTCCCTGCCCAATCAATTATTGACCTTTGAGGGGAAATATTCATTTAAAAATGAACGAAATGAAGCTGAGTTTAGCCGGAGGGGTAAAAAAGGATTAACAGAAGAATACAATTATACAGTTTTCAGTAAGCATGATCTTTCACGAGGGAAATTAATCGGCTATATTGAGAGATTACTAGTCTTATTGTTAACATTTTATAGCGCTTACCCAGCGATTGGATTTATTGTGGCTGCCAAATCGATTGCTCGCTTTAAACAAATGGATGATCGGGACTGGGCAGAGTATTTTTTATTGGGAACACTAACTTCGATGTTTCTTGGAATTACTTTTGGGATTTTGTTGAAAAGCGTCCTAACATAGGTGTTATCAAAAGAAAAGCATCCAGTGGGTGCTTTTTTTTACAATTAATCAAAAAAGTTGACGAGGTATTCATTTAGTATTAATATTATCTCATATTCGAGATAATTGAAATAAAGAGATTAAAGAAACTTTTACGATTAGGGAATGACCAAGTTTCTAACAATAATGTAAGGAACTTTTACCTAAGAAAGGGGACCGATACGATGAAACATATTTTTCAAAAAGGGAAAGACGCCACGAAGCCAACATTTTTATTACTGCATGGAACCGGAGGAACAGAGTTAGATTTGATTCCACTTGCAGGGAAAATTGATGAAGATGCTTCTTTTTTAAGCGTTCGCGGAAATGTCCTTGAAAATGGGATGCCGCGTTTTTTTCGCAGATTAGCTGAAGGGATTTTTGATGAGGAGGATCTTATTCTTCGTACAAAAGAATTGTATGAATTCCTAGACGAAGCCTCACAAACTTATGAATTTGATCGTAAGAATATCATCGCAATTGGATATTCCAATGGTGCGAATATCGCTGCAAGTTTGTTGTTCCATTACAAAGATGCCTTAAAAGGAGCCATTCTCCATCATCCAATGGTGCCATTAAGAGGGATTGAATTGCCTGATTTATCAGAGGTAAATGTCTTTATTGGCGCAGGAACTAATGATCCGATTTGTTCGCCTCTGGAATCAGGTGACCTAGAAAAGATGTTGGAAAATGCAAATGCCAAAGTCCATCTTCACTGGGAGCATAATGGACACCAATTAAGCTACAGCGAAGTCGAGGCCGCAACTACGTGGTATAAACAAATCAATAAATAAGACTGACATTTAAGCTATCCGGAAAACTTTCGGTTAGCTTTTTATTTTAAAAATTTAAACTATTCTATTGACTTTTTATCATTTTCTAAGGATAATCAAAGAAATTATAAATCGAAAAATAGTTTGGGATTAGTAAATCTTGGGAACGTGCTAGAGAGTGAAACCCGCCGGCTGAAAGGTTTCTCACGGAAAAAGGTTGAACCTGCCCACACACACACTGCTTATGCAAACATAAGCCGTCACCCTCGTTACGGGTCCAAAGTGGGTGCATGGCATCAATAAAGGTGGTACCGCGGAAACGACTTTCCGTCCTTTTTATAAGGACAGAAGAGTCGTTTTTTTTATTTTAAAAGAAGGGTTAGAGGGAAATGAAAAAACAGTTGGTGGTTGTAAAAATTGGGAGCAGTTCACTCACGAATGCCTCAGGGACAATTTCTGAAGAAAAAATACATGACCATGTGGAGGCACTTGCTTTCTTGAAAGAACAAGGGCATGATGTTTTACTTATTTCATCCGGAGCTGTTGCCGCAGGTTTTGGCTCACTTGGTTATCCGACACGTCCCAAAACGGTATCGGGGAAACAGGCAGCGGCTGCTGTTGGTCAAGGGCTACTGATGCAACAGTATATTCAGTTGTTTAATGAGTTTAATATTGTACCTGCCCAAATCTTATTAACGCGAGAAGACTTCTATAGCCAGGTCCGGTTTCATAACCTCTTTAATACGATTCAGAAGTTGCTTCAAAAGGGTGTATTACCGATAATAAATGAAAATGATTCGGTGGCAATTGATGAATTGACTTTCGGTGATAATGATATGTTGTCTGCTCTTGTGAGTGGCTTCTTACATGCCAATGCACTGATGATCTTAACGGATGTGAATGGTTTATATGATGGCAATCCCAAAACGTCTAAAGAAGCTAAAAAATATCATTTTATTCCCGAGATATCTGAAACCCTCCTAGGAGTTGCAGGCGAGGCTGGTTCTTCGGTAGGAACAGGCGGAATGAAGTCAAAATTACTAGCTTCAAAAAAAGCTCTTTCCCTCGGTGTCAGTGTTTTTGTCGGCACAGGTAAGGGAAAGGAAAAATTGGTGGATATATTAGCTGGTAAAGGGGATGGGACTTATATTGGAGGGCCCTTCCAAACACAAATGCAAATGAGGAAGCAATGGATCGCCTACCACTCACAGGTTGGTGGTGTAATCGAAATTGATGATGGGGCAGTGAATGCAGTATTGTTTCAAGGTAAAAGTCTACTGCCAGTGGGAGTGACCAATGTAATTGGAGAGTTTAATGCCTTAGATGTTGTCGTGGTCCGCAATCAAAAAGGGAGAATTGTTGGGAAAGGACAAAGCTACTATTCTTCTAAGAATCTACTAAAAGTAAAAGGCTTGCCGAGTGAACAATCAAAAGATTATTCGATTAATAAAAAAGCAGAAGTGATTCATCGGGATAATTGGGTCACAATGCCAAAGGAGTGAAAATAAATGAGTGAATTATTAGAAAAGGCCAGCAAATTGAAAAGGGCATCTAAACAATTGGGAATGCTGTCAACTGAAGACAAAAATACAGCGTTGTTAACAATGGCGGACCATTTATTGACGGAGAAAGAATGGTTAATCGCCGAAAACGCAAAAGATATAGAAGCAGGAAAAGAAAATGGATTTTCCGATTCGCTTTTGGATCGCCTTCTTTTAACAAATGAAAGAATTGAACAGATTGTCGATGGAGTAAGACAGTTGGTAGATTTAAAGGATCCAATTGGCGAATCAATTGAAGCATGGAACCGTCCGAATGGGTTACAAATCGAAACGATTCGAGTTCCGCTTGGGGTCATTGGAATGGTCTATGAAGCGCGTCCTAATGTTACGGTTGATGCAGGGAGTCTGTGCTTAAAAGCTGGTAACGCTGTTCTTTTAAGAGGGAGCACCTCGGCGATCCATTCCAATAAAGCGCTTGTTCATGTCATGCAGAAGGCACTCACTGAAACGGCTATTCCAGCAGATGCCGTTCAACTTTTAGAGGACACGAGCCGTGAAACAGCCGCTGAAATGTTTAAATTGAATGAATACCTCGATGTGCTTATTCCTCGCGGCGGAGCAGGGTTAATTCAATCAGTTGTTCAAAATGCAACAGTTCCAGTTTTAGAGACAGGCGTAGGCAATTGTCATGTTTTCATTGATGAAACTGCTAAAGAAAACATGGCTATCGATATTGCGATCAATGCAAAATTACATCGGCCATCCGTTTGTAATGCAGCGGAAACCGTGCTAATTCACGAAAAATGGCCATATGCAGAAAAATTATTATATTCGCTTCATGACCGGGGAGTGGAACTGCGTGGAGATGAAGTTTTAACAGCTGCCTATCCCTTTGTAAAGCAGGCCACGGAAGAGGATTGGAAAAATGAATTTTTAGCACCAGTTTTGGCGGTAAAATTGGTTACTGATGTAAAGGCAGCGGTTGATCATATTGATCAGTATGGAACGAAACATTCCGAGGCCATCATCAGTGAAAATCTTGACCATGTTCGTTTGTTCTTCCAGGCAGTGGATGCAGCGGTCCTCTATCATAATGCTTCCACCCGATTTACCGATGGCGAGCAGTTTGGTTATGGCGCAGAAATTGGAATTAGTACACAAAAGCTTCATGCCCGCGGACCAATGGGCCTCCGAGCGTTAACAACAACGAAAGCGATTGTCCGTGGAACTGGACAAATTCGGTCATAGTGATTCACCAAAAAAACAGGTAAGGATGTTGGTTGGTCCTTACCTGTTTTTTTATTGATGGGTTGGAAACTATCCAAAGAAGAGGAAAAACTGATATAATAAAAGCAAACATATATTCCCATAATTATTTATAGTAAGATGGTGGTTTTAGTGTCAGATACTATTTCTATATCAGTAAGAACTCTCGTTGAACATGTTTTTAGGAGCGGAAGTATCGATTCGCGTTTTCGATCACCATCAACAATGTTAGATGGAACAAGAATTCATCAAATGATCCAGAAAACGTATGGCGAATCCGATCAGAAAGAAGTATACCTCCGTACAGAGGTCAAGGCAGGAGAACTTTCTTTCACTATAGATGGCAGGTGTGATGGGTTATTGTTTCGTGATGAAGAGGTGATTATCGATGAAATCAAATCTTTTTCGCATGCTTCGGAGCAGATCCAGCAAGAAGGCTATCCCGTGCACTGGGCACAAGCGAAACTGTATGCCTTAATGTATGCGAGGGACAATGATTTACAGAAAATCACGGTTCAGCTTACCTATGTCCACGTAGATACACTTGAGAAGATATTTTTCAAAGAAAGATACAACATCACAGAACTTGAAGTCTTTCTAGAAAATGTAATGGAGGACTATTCCCCTTATGCAAACCTTCTCTCTAGTCATCGAAAAAAGCGAAATGCGAGCTGTAAAGAGCTTACCTTCCCATTTGAAACCTACCGCGAGGGGCAACGGAAATTAGCTGGGGTGATCTATAAGTCGATTTTCGATAAGAAAAATCTGTTTGCCAAAGCGCCAACCGGCATAGGAAAAACAATCTCAACACTTTTTCCATCTGTAAAAGCCATCGGAGAAGGGCATTTGGACAAAGTTTTCTATCTTACGGCTAAAACGATTACCCGTACAGCAGCAGAAGATGCTTTTAAGAAAATGCGCTCTTGTGGTCTTTGTTTGAGCACCGTTACGATAACAGCGAAAGATAAAGTTTGTTTTAAGGAAGAAACCAATTGTCAAAAGGATTATTGTGAATTCGCTAATGGTTATTATGATCGAATCAATGATGCGATACTTGATATCTTGTCTAATGAAACTAGCATGAATCGAGAAGTAATCGAAATTTACGCCAAGAAACACACAGTCTGCCCCTTTGAATTTTCGATTGACCTTGCCTATGCCGTCGATAGCATCATCTGCGATTACAATTATGTATTTGACCCGCGTGTCTCCTTAAAACGGTTGTTGGAAGAGCAAAAGAAGTCTACTGCCCTATTGGTTGACGAGGCCCACAATCTTGTCGACCGCGGCCGGGAGATGTTTTCATCCTCCCTAAACAAAGATGTATTTCTACAATTGAAAAAGGAATTTAAAGGTGTTAATAAATCCCTGTTTGACGCAGCCAGTAAGCTTAATGCCTGGTTTCTATCTTTAAAAAAAGAAAATCCAGATAAGCAAGAGTTCACGCTTGAACATCTGGATGGCGAATTGATTGATTCCCTGGTTCAATTTGTAGAAATTAGCGAACAAGCACTTCCTATAGAAGCTTCACCAACTCTTTTGGAAGAGTACTTTATCGTCAATAATTTTTTGAAAATCAAAGAATTTTTGGATGAACATTATGTCATTTACGTAGAAAAAGTGAAAAATGATCTCATTGTAAAGCTTTTTTGCATGGATCCTTCTAAGCTTCTTCATCAAATGGGAAAGGGATATCGATCGAAGATATTCTTTTCAGCAACACTTTCGCCTATTAACTTTTATCAAGATCTGCTCGGCGGGCAGAAGGATGATTATGCGCTATCCATTCCTTCACCATTTTCAAGTGATCAGGTCGATGTTTATATTCATCCATTGTCCACTCGTTTCCGTGATCGAGAGCAGACGAAGGAATCGATCGCAGCAGGTATTCAATCATTGATAAAAAAGCGGCCTGGGAATTATTTTATCTTTTTCCCATCCTATCAGTATTTATTAGCTGTTTATGAGCAATTCAAGCAGCAGGATGAAGTAACGAAAACGATTATTCAAGCAGCTGGGATGACTGAAACGGAAAGAGAAGCCTTTTTGGATGCCTTTAAACCGAATCAAACGGAAACATTACTGGGATTTGCGGTCCTTGGAGGAATTTTTTCGGAGGGTGTTGATTTAATTGGTGATCGCTTAAACGGGGTAGTTGTGATCGGAGTAGGTTTGCCACAGTTGTGTTTTGAACGGAATCTCATTAAAGATCATTTTAATCAACAAAACAAAAATGGTTATGACTATGCCTATGTGTATCCTGGCATGAACAAGGTACTGCAGGCTGGAGGAAGGTTAATTCGTTCAGAAGAGGACCATGGAACCATCGTGTTGATTGATGATCGATTCTTACAACGTAGATATCAACAACTCCTGCCGCCAGAATGGCAGAGGTTTACGGTTGGTTCCTTATAAGCACTCTCAAAAATAAGCCCCTAATGGAGTCTTTACCATAAGGGGTTTTGTTTGTAGTTCTTAAATAAAAAACGTTCCCGAAAACAAAAAATTTAATCACCCCATCAACATTTTTAAAAGAATATTTAAAAAATAACTTCAGATTACCATAACCTGTTAAAAATTCAGTGATATAGAGTACTCCTATGAATAAAAATGGCTTTTTTTCCTTTTTTTAGATAAGGGTCCACACACAAATAATAATTATTTTTACAAAATAGGAGACATTTTTAGAATTTTTACATATAATTAAAGAAAAGTTGCACAAGGTAAAAACTTTGAAGGTGGGGAAAGAGAGATGGATAACCCTAAAATTATCAAACTTGTGAATGGTCAAAAAGGAAATTTAATAAAAATAACTGATATAAATCTAGAGGGTGTCATGAGAAGAAGATTATTAGATTTAGGATTTGTGAATGGAGCGCTTGTAGAGGTGATCCGAAAAAGTCCGTTGGGAGATCCAATTGCTTTTCGTGTCAGCCAAACAACCATCGCATTACGAAGAGAGGAAAGTTCAAGAATAGAGGGGGAGCTGGTATCTAATGGGTAATGAATATCGAATTGCCTTAGCTGGAAATCCGAATACGGGGAAAAGTACCTTGTTCAATGCCTTAACCGGCCTCAGACAGCATACAGGAAATTGGGCAGGAAAAACCGTTTCACTTGCGCAAGGGACTGTTCAGCATAAAGATAAAACGTTCAATCTTATTGACCTTCCTGGCACCTATTCACTTTTTTCGAATTCAACGGATGAAGAGGTAGCGCGAAATTATATCGTTTTTGAAAAACCAGATGTGACGGTTGTGGTACTAGATGCGACTTCATTAGAGCGGAACTTGAATCTAGCGTTGCAGGTATTAGAGATGACAACAAATGTTGTCATTTGCATCAATTTAATTGATGTTGCGGAAGAACAAGGAATTCAGATAAATGAGCGATTGTTGACCAATCGGTTGGGGGTTCCCGTCATCAAGATTTCTGCAAGGAACAAAAAGGGATTTCCTATGCTTTTAGATACCATTGATCGGATTGTGACTGGGGTGATTGAATGCAACCCGGTTCAGGTGTCCTATCCTGCGGAGATCGAAGCTAAGATTAAAATAATTGAACCTAAGGTACGTGAATTTGTTGGAGATCAATTATCCTCTCGTTGGGTTTCTTTGAGATTGCTAGATGGAGATGAATCTTTACTGAATGAAATTAGTAACCGATTGGTTGCAGGAGGTGGTTTAGAGAATGAGTATTCAAAAGCTTTATGCTGAAGCTCAGGAGCTGTCGACACCAAAGCTGAGAGATGACATTGTTCAAAACCTTTACGATCGCAGTCATAAATTGTGTGGCGAAGGAATCACCTATACCAAATCAAAAAGGGATACTCGAACCGAAAAACTGGATGCGGTTTTAACTTCACCAATTTTTGGTTTTCCCATCATGATTGCTATGTTAGGAGTTCTATTTTATTTAACAATTGCTGGAGCAAATATCCCATCCTCCATGTTAGCTGAGTTTTTTGGATTCTTAGAGGGGTATATAACATCATTTTTTACCTTCTTGCATGCACCAGATTGGCTGCACGGAGTCCTTGTTCTCGGTTTATACCGAGGAACGACATGGGTGATTAGTGTTATGCTCCCGCCGATGGCGATCTTTTTTCCAACATTTGCATTATTAGAAAATTATGGTTATCTTCCAAGGGTAGCCTTTAACATGGATCGTCTCTTTAAAAGGGTAGGTGCCCATGGGAAGCAATCATTAACAATGGCGATGGGATTTGGCTGTAATGCGGCAGCGGTTATTTCAACAAGAATTATTGAATCACCAAGAGAGCGGATGCTGGCCATCCTGACAAACAACTTTGTTCCATGTAATGGCCGATGGGGAACTTTAATTGTTTTAGCATCGTTATTCATGGCTGCCAATTTTACAGGTGGGGCAGCATCACTAGTTACTACAGGTGTCGTTGTAGGTATTGTTTTATTTGGTATAGTGGTAACCTTTTTTGTTTCATGGGTTCTGTCGAAAACGGCCCTAAAAGGAGTACCAACTCATTACACATTAGAATTACCGCCTTACCGTAAACCGAAGATATTTGATACCGTGATTCGGTCATCTTTAACCAAGTCTTGGTCTGTATTAGTTCGCGCCGTTAAAGTTGCTGCACCTGCAGCTATCTTAACTTGGGTAATTGCAAATATTTATATTGGTGATACAAGTATTTTGATGTATATGGTTGAATTCTTGGACCCATTTGGTAAAATGCTAGGTCTTGACGGTTACATCATGTTGGCATTTATTTTAGGGTTACCAGCAAACGAAATTGTTCTTCCAATTCTTTTGATGGGTTATTTATCAACGGGTTCATTGACAGAAGTCGATAACTTAGTAGATTTGAAGAAAATCTTTTTAGACCATGGCTGGACATGGCTTACTGCACTTAATATGATGTTATTTTCACTCCTTCATTACCCGTGCGGCACTACCTTGCTGAATATATTCAAAGAAACAAAGAGTAAGAAATGGACCTTCTTGGCCTTCTTAATTCCGACGGTTATTGCGATTCTTGTTCCACTGATTATTACACAAACGGTTAGATTTTTTGGCTTATTATAATCTTAAAAAAGGGACTGACTTTTGTCAGTCCCTTTGCTATGCTGAAATTTATTAAGTGAAAGGGCTTGGTGGGATTTGAACCCACAAAACACACTGTAGTCAGCGTGAAGGACTACAGGTTGCTCTATCACTTGAGCTACAAGCCCTAATTTTATTTTGACCATTTTCAAAAAAAATATCCGGTTCATTTTTAAGAATTAATTTACAGTCCCAGTTTGTTTGATATTCACATTTACATGTACATGAACTTTTGCTGTTGGATAGAATCTCTTCCATTTTTTTTTATTAAAACTGCGATCATGCTCTCTATATTTTGCACCTAGACCTAAAGGGTCCACGCCATGTTTTTGAAACTTTTTGATGAGTTTTAAGGAGTTTTTTTCTAATTGCCCGGCAATTTCCTTTTGGATATGTTTTTTATCCAATGCTACCCTTTTTTTCTTTGGAGATGTGAATTCTTGAAGCCTTGTCTTCATCTTAAGATTAATTGTAAATTCCGGTCTGCCTTTTTTAATTTTTACTTCATAATGTGCTTTTGAACGAAGATTATCTAGAACGACCATTTCACCATTTTCTAATGTGAAACGCTGTAAGCCCTGCTTATATTTATCAACTAAACATTTAAAAGTGAATGCTTCCTCCATAAAAATAGGGAAGACATATCGATCATCTTTTAATATCGCAATGCCAATAATTTTAATATTATCTTCTATCTGTTTGATTAATGGCAAGTAGGGATCCTGTCCATTTTGGGTAAATTGAAATAAATATGTTTGTAAATTTGATTCAGGAAGATTATCTGATTTCATGGATTGATCCAGCATTTCTTGTACAAACAACGAAACATTTTCTGTTTTGAATTTCTCTATTTTAAGTAGCTCACTGGCATCTCCATCGACAACAGCCATTTGAATAATACTGCCTACTGCCTATGGAAGGGTCACGGTTTAGGGTATCAACAACATCAGTTATCCCTTTTTTTGCTAGTGATTCCCCAAAAAGTACAACCAGTAATTGACCGCTGACTATTGGATACCGTGACTCATTATTTATGTTGCTCCGAATTTCTTTACTCGTTTCACCTAAGGATATTTTGACTTTAGTGGTAGAGGGCTTATCCTTTTTATAAATTGGATAGGTAATGGTTCCTTTTATCGTATTCTTTCCGGCCCAATCATATCCTGCACCCTGGTTCATATTTATTTGATTGACGATATTGGTCGGTATCAGAGAACAACCGGATAATAAGAAAATAGTAACCCATATTCCTATTAAGGTTCGATTAGCCATTTTGTTTTCTCCTTCTTAGTATTGTGAAAATTATTAGGAGGATTGGGATGTAGCCGTAAAAGATCCATAAATTCATTTGAGTTACATATTTATCCAGTGTTACTTTAAATTGTTCGGTTATTAATTGAGATATTACCACACTAAGTAGGCTTAAAATGATAAAAAAGTTCTTTTGTTTCTTTTTTAAAATTCTCTTTAGACCTCTAGTAGAACACCATAATAGAAGGGAAAGTAAGGCCGAAACAATGATGAGATACATTGATATATATAGGTACTCAAAGCGCTCCAAATAAGAAAGACGAATAATTTTTATTAAAGATAATTCTGGCCAAATTGTTTCTTTTATCTGAATTTCACTATAAAACGTAAATGAAACAATCGCAGAAACCGTATAAAGTAGGGTAGTAAACAGGACAGCTAAGTGTGCGAATTTTTTTGAAGATTTAGCATCTCTAATAAATGGATAATACATGAGTAGCGCTTCTGTTCCAGCTAATGTATACATGGAATTTTTCACCGCATCAAACATGTCATTATAAGAATGATTCATGATTGGCAGTAAATTTGAAAAATGTGCTTCCTTTAAAGGGAAAATATAAAGGACGATAAGCATTATTTGTGGAAAAATAAATGATAAAAATGAAACACCGACAACAACCCGAAAACCCCCAGACACGCAATAATATACTAATCCAAGTATTAATGTACCTAGAATCCAAGTAGGTAATGTAGGGAACATCCATACTTGAATAATCTCAATAAATCCAAGTAAGACTGAGACGCTTGCCAGCCAATAATAAATCATAATGATAAAGCTCAAAACACTTCCGAGAATGTTCCCAAACACCTTTGAATGGACATCAACAATATCTCCATCCGCTTTTTCAAGCAGCTTATACATAATCCATATGAACACTTGGACGAAACACCCTGCCACGATTACACCAATCCATGCATCATAACCTGCTTTCGCAGCAATAGTCCTTTGGAATCCTAAAATACCAACTCCAACCTGTGAATTGTAAACTATAAAGTAAACTAAATAGGGAGAAACTTGATGCCTTTTATTCACTTGCAAATGAATACCCCTTTACGATTTATTCATAAAAATCGTTCACTGGTTCTGGGTTTTCTCGATTCCCGGTTGCTTTTCTTTTCTTTTGTGGTCTAAGGGTGGACGGGATTTCTTGCTGCTTTGAAAAAGGAAGTCTGAACCAAAGATCTTGAAATGATGTTGTTCGAATTGGAAACATGCTTAAGTAAGGACGTCCGAGAGACGTTAACCTTAATAAATGAACGTATATAAATTGGTGTCCCAAAAATACACCGAACAACCCAAACCATTGGGCAAGAATAATTACTGGGAACTTAATAAACCGTATGGTGTTACTAAATTTATAGATCGGCGCCGTATAGGATGCTAAGGTTCCGAGTCCAACTAAAATAAGCAATACATTACTAGTTAACCCCGCTTCAACCACGGCCTGTCCGATGACAATACCACCCACTACGCCAAGTGATTGTCCGATTTTATAGGGTAATCGAATACCTGCCTCTTTTACCATTTCAATCATGATTTCTAAAAAAAATGCCTCTAAAAACGGTGGAAAGGGGACGGATGCTCTTGAACCCACTAAAGTTTCTAGTAATGGGGCAGGAATCAATTCATAATGATAGGTCATGATTGCAACATACATTGGACTAACAATCGTCGAAAGGTACAATGCAACATATCGTAATAAACGAAAAAAATTTCCAATTATCCAGGAGTAGCTATAATCTTCCATCGCTATAAACGCTTCAAATAAAGTAATAGGAACAATGACTAGATTAGGGGAACCATCCACTGCAATGATAATTTTCCCTTCCGTTAAACCTGCAGCTACCCGATCTACGCGCTCAGTTGATATGGATTGGGGAAATAAAGAATTCGTATTGTCCTCGATCATTGAAGAGAGATAAGCACTGTCCTGGATATGATCATATTGGACATCGTTTATTCTTTGGACAACCGTATTCACATTTTCCGGATCGGCAATCCCATCCATATAGATAACTGCAACATTTGTTTTGGAAAGTTCGCCGACTTTCATTTCGATGGCAAGTAGTTCTGGAACTGGTAATCGCTTTCGAATAAGATTAATATTCGTGTCTATTTCTTCAATAAAACCCACTTGTGGTCCCACAGCCAAGGATTCCATCATTGATACGCTAACATCTCGGAATTTACTGTTAGCAATATTAATTAATAGACATTGTTCATCATCTTCATGCATATGAAGAGCGAGGAATCCCCTCATGAGGTTTTGAATGATTTCCTTAGAATCTTTCGTAAAAATAATTACTTCGACAGGAATGATGCGTTTTAATTCTTCTAATGGTAACTGCTCCTGCAAGTAGGGCAAAACATCCTTATGGAGGATATCAGATGAAATTAGTGTGCGATAGTAAGAAAGCCAATAAGGATCTTCCTCTTTTAAGGAGGTTTGCTCATGAAAGAAGTCATTGGATTTTGATAAACGGTTGATCCAATTTTGATCCATATTACTTTGTGAACTATCTTCAGCAGCACCTAGAAGTTCATTCTTAGTTGTCATTGGCAGCCCTCAAAATATTTTTTTCATTTTGTGCAGAATGGGAAATTTTATGCAATTTACCCATGAATAATGTAAGTAGAGATTATAGTAAGGAAGAATAAACAAGGGAAAAAAAGAGAAATTAAGTAGGTGACACCTTAGGTAATTAATTGAATTTTATCGAAAGTTGGTGAAAAGCTTGAGAAAATTCATGATAATTTTATTTTCTATGTTATTAGGAGGCTGTTCTGCAGGAAATTTAAGTGAGCAACATCAAGTTCAACCCTCTTCACCATCCAAAATTGAAGATAGTACCAATCATAAAGATAAAAAAGGAATGATGAACTTTCTCTTAATTGGAAGTGATTCAAGAGGCGAACCTCAATCCTTTTCAGATGCCATCATTATTGCTCAATATGTTCCTAAAGAAGGTAATATCAAGTTAATTAGTCTGATGAGAGACAGCTATGTCAAGATTCCCGGGCATAAAAAAGGCTACGACAAGCTCAATATGGCCTATTTTATTGGTGGAAATGAATTGTTAAAAAAGACGATTTATCAAAATTTCGGAATAAAAGTGGACCATTCCATTTCGATTGATTTTGATGGCTTTGCTAACTTTATTGACCTAATTGCCCCCGAAGGTATAACTGTCAATGTTAGTCAAAAGATGATAGACGATTTTAAAATGGATGTGAAGCCTGGAGAAAATGCGCTGAAGGGAAGAGAGTTGTTAAAATATGTTCGGTTTAGGCATGATGACGAAAGTGACTTTGGCCGTGTGAAACGACAACAGGAAGTCGTCGTCAAGGTAAAGGAGCAGTTAAAAAATAAATTTAGTCATATAGAGTCGTTAGCAGCACTGCCCGATTTTGTTGATGAAAGTTTAGATCATGTCGAGTCGGACATGGATAAAGGAGAGATTTTAGCTGTACTATCAAAATTAGTTTTTTATCCAATCAAAAATATCGACAGTTTACGTATTCCGGTTCAAAATAGCTATGTAAATAAAACCTACCCTCACGCCGGGGCGGTTCTGGAGATTAATTTGGAGGAAAATAGAGAGGCGTTAAAGGATTTCTTAATGAAGCCTTCGCCGGTAAACAGGGAATATCAGTATTAAGTAATAAAGCAGACATAGCTAGTGAACTATGTCTGCTTTATTAGGAAGAATTGGAAGAAAATGTATAATTGTGCAAAACTGATCGTTATTTGTACTTAACTTCATGGATTCGTACAAAATGACCCGAAATCTGCACAAAACCCTTCATAAATTGTACAAAACGTTATTTCCTCAGTTTGTTAATTTCTTCGGTAACCACAAATGCAAGATCATCATTACCAAACAGTGCTAACACACCAAGCAAGGTTTGATCGTCGACTTCTCCAGCTTCTTCTTTAGGTACAGTTAACTCAATGGCCTCTCTTAAAGCAGGATTAGAACCCTGATTAGGATAGGCTTTTAAATATAACTCTTCCGGATCAAGGTCATGATTCACACACCATTGAGCAAAGACGAGAATCATCATTTTCTCTTCGCCACGAAAGTTTTCGATTATCTTTTCTTCTAATTGTTTTGGATTCATTGGATTCTCCTTAGCAAGCGTTATGTATTAATTATATAAGATTTTTGTCGAATATATAATGGAAATACATGTTTTCGAATAAACTCCATCTTTTTAGGGATACTGTTTTATGAAAATACTTTTAAAGGAAGTTGAACGTATAATGAGTAAAATTGAAGTTCAAGAAATTTTTACGATTACGGATGAAAATGGTGAAGAACAAGAAGTTGAAGTGCTTGGGGTCATGACAATAGAGGGTACAGATTATGTTGCTGTTGGGTTTGCGGATGAAATTAGGCAGGAATCTGATGAAGATATTGATATCTTTTTTATGAAAGTCGATGATGAAGGTGATTTAGCCGCTATCGAAAGTGATGAAGAATTTGACAAGGTATCTGAGGCATTTGATGCCATGATGGATGAAGAAGAGGGAATGGAAGAGTAAGAGAGAGATGACACCATCTCTCCTTTTTTGTTAGATAAATTTCATTTGGAAAAAATATGTATGTATAAACCCTTTCTAGGCATACTACTTATGAAGAACATCAATAAAGGAGTAATGTAATGTTTATTGAAGAAGGTACTAAATATCAAATATCTCAAGGTATTAAAAGTTTTTTCAATTCCGCTGAATCTTTTACCGTTAAGAGTTATAATGGCGTCACTGTTCAATTTACACTTGCAGATAGTAAAGGTCATGGTTCTATGCCAATCGATCATCTAGAATATCTATTGAAAAAATCAAACTTAACATTAATCCCAAATAAAAGAATATTATTAAGTAATGATAATAATGAAGAGCAAATTAGCTGAACAAACACTGAGGTGAACCTATGGAATTGAAGAAACTCAAAGCAAAAGATTCAACGTCAACGGTCGCCTACATAGACAGCGGCGAAGGGAAGCCAATCGTGCTCCTGCATGGCTTTTGTGGGAGTTCTAGCTATTGGGAGTTTGTTATCCCAACGTTGTCAGCAGATTACAGGGTGATTGCACCAGACCTTCCTGGACATGGACAGTCAGAGCCTCTTCAAGGCACCAGCACGATTGAAAATATGGCAGATCAAGTGAAACATCTTTTGGATGCCTTAAATTTACCGGAAGTCACAATGTTTGGTCACTCATTAGGCGGGTATATCACCCTGGCTTTTGCAGAAAAATACGGTGGTCAATTAAACGGGTATTCACTTATCCATTCAACTGCCTTTCCAGATTCAGAAGAGGCGAAACAAGCCAGAGCCGCCAATATTGAAAAAGTAAACCGCTCGGGAATTTACTCACTCATTGACGGATTGGTTCCAAAATTATTTTCACAGGAAAATCAGGATGAGAATTTTGTTGGTACTGCAATGGAAATTGGCTATGCTACTTCAGCAGAGGGGGCGATTGATGCGCTTCATGCGATGAAGGACCGGCCAGACCGGAATCGAGTATTGGAATCCTCGACATTGCCCGTTCTTTTAGTTGCAGGGGAACAGGATCAGATCATTCCAGCAGAAAAAACATTTTCTGTTAGTAGAGCGAATATCAAGCAATCAATCATTAAAGATTCGGGCCATATGAGTATGTTTGAAAATCCTATGGAGCTTATATCCGAGATACAGGCATTTTTAGCGACTCTATAATGAAGATGATAGGAACCAACTTGGTTCCTATTTTTTGTATTCTAATATAAAACAAGTTTATATATTAGAAAATAATTATTGACATCATAGTGATTTACTTGTTATTCTATAAACAACAAAGATTCACATTAGAAAACTTTCGATGTGATATCTTTTTTGTATATTAGTTTCTTTATATGAATCTTTTTTGTTTATTTCGATTCAAAGTCCTTGGATTTGAATAAAGTGTAAGAAATCATATAATCAGCCATCCTAAAAATATTAGGAATATATGTTTAAAAGAAGGGATGATAGGATGAATTCACCGATGATTTATGAGCTTCGTCGTCCAGCACAAACTGAACCGGGAAAGACTTACCCTGCGTTGTTTTTAATGCATGGGATTGGCAGTAATGAACAAAATATGCTGTCACTAGTAAACGGCTTAGAAGACCGTTTTTACATTTTTAGTATCCGTGGGCATCTTCCACAACCTCCAGGCTATGCGTTTTTTACGATTCAAGGATATGGAAAACCGCACCGGGAAGTGTTTGATGAGGGAATCCGTAAACTGACAAGTTTTATTGATTATGCCTGCGAGGATTATCCATTAGATGAGAGCCAATTGTTCTTACTTGGCTTTAGTCAGGGAGCAATTTTGTCGATGACGCTTGGATTAACATTAGGCAGCCGAATAAAGGGCATTATTGCACTAAGCGGATACATTCCTGCTTTTGTAAAAGAAGAGTACCAAATCCAGTCAGTTGATAATTTGTCCTTATTTATATCCCATGGTGTGCTGGATCAGGTTCTTCCGTTTGATTGGGGATTGGCAAATAATGAGTATTTTAGTGGTTTAGGGGCAGATGTCACCTTTAAAACCTACCAAGAAGGACATACCGTTTCAATGGATAACCATCGGGATTTCATGAACTGGTTAATGGAAAAAGTAGAAAAATAATGATAATAAAAGGGGAAAATAATATTATGTTAAAAAAATTTGAAGTTAGTACATTACTTTTAAGAGTTGTGTTAGGTATTACGTTCTTTGTCCATGGGGTAGTTAAATTTCAGGGTGGAATTGAAAATATCGTTGGCTGGTTTGAAAGTATAGGGCTACCAGGATTCTTAGCCTATGGAGTAGCAGTTGTAGAAATGGTTGGTGGAGCTGCATTAGTTCTAGGTTTAGGCAGTCAAATTGTCTCAGCTCTATTATCGTTACTAATGATTGGTGCAATCGTTAAAGTAAAACTTGCTGTTGGATTTTTAGGAAACGGACAAATGGCTGGTTATGAATTAGATTTGGCTCTCCTAGCAATGGCTATTTTTATTGCGATAAATGGTAGTAAAATGTTTGCAGTAGATCAACTTATCTTCAAAGGTCAGAAGGAAGAAACTACATCTTTTTCAAAAAGCTATAATAATTAAAAGGGGGACGTAAATATGATGCCATCTTTTTTTATTGCCCATGGAGCACCATTATTAGCAATTGAGAACAATGAGTATACTCAGTTTCTAAGCCAGCTCGGACAAACACTGCCAAGGCCGAAAGCAATTATATTGTTTTCAGCCCACTGGGAATCATCGATGCAAAAAGTAAGCGAAGTCGACACATATGACACCATTTATGATTTTGGCGGCTTCGACCCAGAATTATACACAATTAAATATCCGGCTAAAGGGGACCACCAGGTTTCACAAGAAATTAAAGACCTGTTCGCGAAAAACGGAGTACCATTTGAAAGCGAAATGAAACGCGGCCTTGATCATGGGGCATGGGTAGTGCTTCGAAAGTTGTATCCGAATGCCGATATCCCTGTCATTTCGATGTCCGTTAATCCGAATCTTAAACCGGAAGAGCAATATAAAGTAGGAAAAAGCTTAGCCTCATTACGGTCAAATGATATATTAATCATTGCAAGTGGAGGAACTGTGCATAACCTCAGAGCAGTGAAATGGGCAGATAACGAAATCGATCAATGGGCACTTGAGTTTGACGATTGGTTGGCTCACCATTTAAATAAATGGGACCTAGATTCATTATTTAAATATGATTCCCTTGCTCCTTATGCTGAATATGCCGTCCCACGCTATGGAAACGAACACTTTATCCCAATTTTCTATGCAATGGGAGCTGCTGATGATAGTCAAAAAGCGAAGTTGCTGCATCGCAGCTTTCGATATGGAAACTTGAGTCATAGTGTTTGGCAGTTTGGGTGAACTAGATTAAATAACAAAATCCTTTNNAAAGGATTTTGTTATTTAATAAAATTAATCTTCATTGGACCCAAGCCCCATATAAATTCCATTAAAAAATGCTGCCATTTCTATAGTACCATCCTCATTATAAAAAGGTACTCCCACCATTACTGTATCCTTATGCGAATGATTAATAAGAACTTCGATGTTTTTTGCTCCTCTATAGCTGTATCCTTCACTTTTAAGCAAATGTTTTACATTCTTAAACTCATGACTACTTAATAAATTTGCAACAATTTTATTCTTTTCAGCTCCTAAAACAGGTGTTACGTCGCATCCGCACTCAGCTGCCTTTGCCGTATTCCCAATACTCACAAACAACGATAATCCAATAATGATTCCACATAAAATTGTTAATAATTTCTTCAAATGTTTCTCCTCCTTTATAAAACCTCCTTAACTTCATTCTCTGTTTTTCGACATTCTCCTTCAAAAACTTAGGAAAATCTTCGACAAACTGCTTTATTTATTACAACTTCGTGTCAAAATGGGTGTCAGGCACCGAGTAGTTGTCATTTTTCCATAATTAGCTTCTAATAATATAAAATAGAAAAAGGAAGGGAGGTAGATTGGAATGAGGTTAAGTATCTTAGATCAAGCCCCAATTTCATCCAATCAAACTGTTCAAGAAGCATTGAATGCATCAATGAAGTTAGCCCAAGCGGCAGAAACATATGGGTATACGCGTTACTGGATTGCTGAACACCATGACTTAGAAGGATTAGCCTGTTCTGCGCCAGAAGTAATGTTAGCTTATATCGGGGCAAACACTAGCAAAATTCGGATTGGTTCGGGAGCGGTCTTATTACCACACTACAAACCATATAAAGTGGCAGAAGTTTACAATATGTTAGCCACTTTATTTCCAGGAAGAATAGATCTTGGAATAGGTCGCGCACCAGGGGGCTCAGCTGAAGCAACAAATGCCTTATCAGATAATTTTCTTCAGCAGATATGGAACATGCCAGCATCAGTGGAAACGCTGCTTTACTTTTTAGAAAATAAATTTCCAAGTGATCATGAGTTTGCTAAAGTATCGGCTTCGCCAATCCCAGAGTTTTCACCTGTTCCTTGGCTATTGGGGACTAGTAAAAAAAGCGCCTTGCTTGCAGCTGAAAATGGCCTTCCCTATGCCTTTGGACAATTTATGAGTGAAAAGGACGGGACAGAAATTATTGAACAATATTTACAGACCTTTAAGCCACGGAAACAGACCCAAGAACCAGAAGTAATTGTGGCGGTTTCCACTATTTGTGCGGATACGGATGAGCGGGCGGAAGAAGTCGCAATAAGTACACTTGTATGGGCAATGCAAAGGAGAAAAGGCGAAGGCGGTGGAGTCCCTTCCATCGAGGAAGCTAGGCAATATCCACTAACAGACATTGAAAAGGAATCATTAGAAAATATGAAACAGAAGATGCTTATTGGGAACCCACAAAAGGTTTACCATAAACTGAAGGACCTTCAGGATAAATATAACGCGGATGAAATAATGATTGTTACCATTACACATTCTCCAGATGATAGGCTTCGCTCCTATCAACTAATTTCAGAGACAGCTAACCTTTCAAGCTAAAAACCGTCCTATTGAGAATTAGTTCAGTTTTTTGAGGATTTCCATAGCAATATATTCAAAAATAGCTGGCCAAACAGGTTATAATAATAAAACAACGCTCAGAACGATTTGTTCTCAGAGCGTTGTTTGGTGATTTTTTTAGCGCCTAATAGCCTTTTGCCGAATAGTATTTCACTGGTTCTTTACTTGACGCTTTTAGTTCGGAAGCAATTGTCCCAGTCAAACTATGTGACCCTTGAGCGTCTAGACCTACTTCCCACATCATCATCCCGCCAAAACCGTGATTAAGTGCGAGTCTCGTTTTCTTTTTCATCGTCGCACTGCCGTTATAATGGTAGGTTGTCCCATTCATTTTGACGGTGTCCTTGCCTGCATTCGCTGGATTTTTGTTAATAATTGCAGCAAATGAGACTTGTTTAATTTTCGGATCATCTGGTTGGGCATACGTAGGGACACCCAAGACTAATTTCTCTTTTGAAATTTTATGTGTGTCAAAGAGATTTGTCCAATAGTTTACTATTTTCTCAGTAAATGGATAGGGCGATAGATTAGCGGCATTGTACCCGTCGTCCCATTGACCATCATAGGCCATAATATTGACATGGTCAACATATTGGAACATGGTTGGTTCATACTGTATAAAGCCAGCTTCGGTTAACGTGACCGCATGAATTTTTGAATGAACAGCGATAGACAGTTCTTTCTGTTTCCGATGAAGCTGGGCACTTAATTCTTTCGCAAAGGAAGCGAGATTTTTTGCATCCGCTGCATTGCGCGGGTGTTCAAAGTCGACATCAATTCCATCCAGTTTCTCGCGGACTGCAAGATTAGTTAGCTCTTTCACTAACTTTGTTCTAGATTTAGAATGAGAGATTGCTGGTTGAAAATAATTATAGGATTCTCCGCCCTTAATATGGTACCAACCACCGATTGCAAGGATTACTTTGGTGTTATGACTATCTGCTTTTTTAACAACCATTCGCAGGTTTTTTAAAGCTTGGTCGCCATTAAATAAAACTGTTCCATCCTTGGTCGGATGCACAAACGAGAAAATGACATGTGTTAATTTCGAATAATCTACCATGTTCGGATCACGATAATCCTGAACATAACCGATGAGTACCTTAGAGGGTGCTTTTTTTAAGTTTGGAAACTCTTTTGCATTTGGCATAATCGCTGATTTCGGTGCATCTTCTATGATGATCGTACTAGGACGCTCTTGCTTTTTATGGTTAGAGGTGAAAAGGACCCCTGTTAATATTCCTCCAATAAAGGTAACCGCAATTACCAGGCAAACGAGGAGACGACGTTTATTCATTGTTTATGTCCTCCTTATTATTGCTCACTTAAAAAATTGTAACAGAAAAAGCGATGTAAGAAGGTTGGTAATATCCACCTATGAAGGAATTGCCGCCATTGGGAAGTGAAAAAATTTGAATTGAGATGTTTCTTTTTGCTATAATCATAAGGTTAATGCTAAAAACCAAGTGTTTTATATATATAAAAATTTGTAAGGTGGTAACCATGAATCAAGAATTTAGAGTGTTATTGTACTATAAATATGTAAACATAGAGAATCCTGAGGAAGTGACCCAGGAACATCTGCAATTCTGTAATGAACTTGGCCTTAAAGGCCGAATTATCATTGCTGCTGAAGGAATTAATGGTACGGTGTCAGGCACCATTGAACAAACTGACGCCTATATCAAATATATGAACGAACATCCGTTGTTCGCGGGTACTATTTTTAAAATTGATGAAGCTTCTGAGCATGCCTTCAAAAAGATGAAAGTTCGGTTAAGACCAGAGTTAGTTACATTGCGTTTGGAAGATGATGTCGATCCGAATGTGCAAACCGGCAAGCATTTGAAGCCTAAGGAATTTTTTGAGGCGATGCAAGATGAAGATACGGTTGTTATTGATGCACGAAACGATTATGAGTTTGATTTAGGTCATTTTCGTGGAGCTGTCCGCCCGGATATTCTTAACTTCCGTGATCTGCCACAATGGATTCGCGAAAATAAGCAGGAGTTTGAAGGCAAGAAGATTCTTACTTATTGTACTGGTGGGATTCGCTGTGAAAAATTCTCCGGCTGGCTGCTTCAAGAAGGTTTTGAAGATGTATCACAGCTTGAAGGCGGAATTGTCACCTATGGTAAAGATCCCGAAGTTCAGGGAGACTTATGGGATGGTCAACTTTATGTGTTTGATGAGCGCATAAGTGTTCCTGTTAACCGTAAAGAGCATGTCGTTGTTGGGAAGGATTTTTATAGTGGCGAGCCATGTGAACGCTATGTGAATTGTGCCAACCCAGAATGTAATCGTAAAATCCTTTGCTCGGAGGAGAACGAACATAAGCACTTACGAAGCTGTTCACACGAATGTCGTGTTCATCCACGCAACCGTTATATAGCACAGCACGGTCTAAGTAAAGAAGAGGTAGCGCAAAGATTGTCTGTCATTGAGAAAGAAAAAGAGCTAACCAAATAAATTAATTAAAGGGAAACAGGTCATTACAGTGGCCTGTTTTTCTTATGTCTTTTAGGTTTTGCCAATAGGAATTTCGGAATATATTGATTATGATAAGAGTATAAAAACGGATTACATAAAAGGGAGCGGATATATAAATGGTGACCTATACTAATAGAAATGATGTACCCACGCATGAAAAGTGGAATTTAGACGATATCTATTCCGATAAGAGTAAATGGGAAGAGGATCTTCTAACTATAGAAGAAATGGCAAAAAAACTGAAACAATATGATGGAACGATTCAAGATGGGCACTCATTGTATCAATATCTTCATCAACGTGAAGAATTATCTTTCCTATTCAATAAGGTTTATGCTTATGCGATGTTGAGTGTGGATCAAAATACTAGGGATACCCAGGCTCAGTCCAACTTAGATCGCGCAAAACAACTGAGTGTAAAAGTAAGTGCGTCGACCTCCTTCTTTATGCCTTATTTATTAACACTAGACGAAGAAACATTATCAGGATACATAAAATCTGAAAAGAAGCTGGATTACTTTGCAGAGGACTTATGGGAGTCGTTTCGTTATAAACAACATGTATTATCTAAAGAACAGGAAGCCGTCCTTTCCCAATTAGGGGAAGCCCTCTCGGCTCCAGGGAACATTTTTGGGATGATGAATAACGCAGATATTAAATTCGGGGAAGTAACCAGTGAAGACGGGGAACGTGTGGAATTAACGAGGGGAATGTACTCTAAAATAATCGAAGATACGGACCGAGAAAAACGAAGAGAAGCCTATAAGGCATATTATCAGCCTTACCTGCAATTAAAAAATTCAATTGCTGCTACACTTTCAGCTGCCATCAAAACTAATGTGACTACGGCTAAAATCCGTCAATACCCTTCCGCGTTGGAAAAATCCCTGTTTGGGGATAACGTACCAAAAGAGGTCTATGAGAATTTAATCAAAACAACGAAGCAAAATATTCAGCCTCTTCATCAATATTCACGGATACGCAAGGAGAAATTGAATCTGGATGAACTACGTCAATATGATATGAGTGTCCCACTTGTTAGTGGCGTGAAGCAAGACATTTCCTATGAGGAAGCTTATGATACGATGTGCAAGGCGTTAGCCCCATTGGGTGAGGACTATGTCAATATCCTGAAGGAGTTTAAAGAAAAACGGTATATAGATGTCAGAGAAACTCCTGGGAAACGGTCAGGTGCCTACAATCTGGGAGTGTACGGCGTTCACCCCTATATCCTTCTCAATCATCAAGATGATTTGGATAGTTTATTTACGTTGGTCCATGAATGCGGACATGGCGTCCACAGCCGTTTAAGTTCACAACATCAACCACAAATCACTGCCAGGTATAGTATTTTTGTGGCAGAAGTGGCCTCCACGGTCAATGAAGTATTATTAATTAACTACTTATTAAACAATGAGAAAAACCCTGATGTTCGGAAGCATTTAGTGAACCATTTCATCGACCAATTTAAGGGAACGTTTTTCACACAAGTGATGTTTGCCGAGTTTGAGATGAAGACCCATGAGATGGCTGAAAAAGGTATGCCGCTTACTGTCGAAGTATTTAACCAAACCTATGAGAAATTATTCCGCGAATATAATGGTGATGAGGTAGTCTTCGATGAGGAAGTTAAATTTGGCTGGTCAAGAATCCCGCATTTTTACCGCCCGTTCTATGTTTATAAGTACGCTACTGGATTTGCTTCAGCGATTCATTTGGCGACCAAGATTCTTGAAGGGGACCAAAAAACATTAACTTCTTATTTAGAATTCTTAAAGAGCGGCAGTTCAGACTATCCGCTTGAATTGTTAAAGAAGACCGGCGTTGATCTTACGACATCCTCCCCAATTGAAAACTCTTTAAAACGATTTGGTGAACTAGTAGAGGAATTCTCACAGATTTAATATTAATCCACCCTTTAATACCCATGACTTTCTCCCTCTGAAGAAAGCCATGGGTATATTTTTTTATAGTGTAATAGTTGAACTTATTGTAATATAAGGAAAGTTAAGTAAATTAAAGGGGTCATTTGGATTATGAATAGTAGAAGAGATAAATACCGAGGAAGGAAGAAATCGTTTCTCCCATTCCTTATTCTTGTTGTCGTGTTACTGATTGCGGGTGGTTATTATTTGAACAGCAGTAAAACGGAAGAGAATGCTGATTCGCAAATCTCCAATCTAAAGGAAAAAGCGGATGAGAAGATAAAAAAAGAGGAGCAAACGCAAGAGACTAAACAAGAAGTTGTCCCAGAAACAAAACCTGAACCTGTGAAAGAAACAACGATTAAAATTAGTGCAGCTGGGGATTTTACACTTGGTTCAGACGAATCGTTTAACTATAGTAGTTCTTTTATCAAAGCTGCTGATGACAATGGGTTGCCGTATTTCGTCAAAGGCTTGGATAATATTTTTATCAATGATGATTTTACAACGGTCAACTTAGAAACCACACTTACAAATGCAACCCAAAAAGCAGTGAAGACATTTCGTTTTAAAGGAGATCCATCCTATGCGAAAATCCTTGAATTGGGTGGGATTGAGGCTGTTAATTTAGCCAATAATCATATCCATGATTACCTCGATCAAGGCTATCAGGATACATTGACTTCTCTAGAAAAACAGAACATTGGTTACTTTGGGTATGATCATAAATATATTACAACGGTAAAAGAAACAAAAATCGGTGCTCTAGGATATGAGGGGTGGTCGGATACCCAAGAAATACGCAATCAAGTGGAGAATGATATTAAAGAGCTGCGAGCGCAAGGAGCGCAGATCATTCTCGTTCATTATCATTGGGGCAATGAACGCCATTATGTCCCTGATCATTCTCAGCAGTCGTTGGCCCGATTTACCATCGACAGTGGTGCTGACCTTATTCTCGGTCACCATCCACATGTGGTTCAAGGAATTGAAGAATATAAAGGAAAATTCATTGTATATAGCCTCGGTAACTTTATGTTTGGCGGAAATCGAAATCCAAGTGATAAGGATACGTTTGTTTTTCAGCAAACCTTTCATTTGAAAAATGGGGTTCTATCCGATACGAAAGAGATCAATATCGTTCCATTTTCAATTTCCTCGGTTTCTTCAAAGAATGATTATCAGCCTACACTATTAACTGGCTCAGAAAAGAAAAGGGTCAAGCAAAAAATCATTGACGGTTCTAACAAAATCAAAGGCTCTGATTGGCTAGTTTATGAAAACAACGACCATGTCGTGAAATCTAAAAACTGAATGTTCACTAAAAAGGGACAGTCCTCACTGTCCCTTTATTTTATAGATGAAATTTTTAAACCGATGTTTGAGTAGATGGTATCGTAAAAAGTAAACTGACGGTTTTTATAGTGATAGTTGTTTTTGCCTGGTGTTGGTTTGCGGATGTTAATTTTCAAATAATCATTAAAGCGTAAAAAAATGGAGTAGTTCGCAGCTGGAAGTTGGCCTAATGCCTCTAAGTCGAGTTCTAATGTCCCATTTCCGTTAGTATCTATGTATACCGGAAGAATTGATTCAAGCAATGCGTTATTTGAATTCCGAACCAGTCCATGTGAGAGTGTATCAATGTGATCACCAAACACCTTAAATTTTAGCGTATATTTATACTTATCGATATATTCCTCATTTAGTATGGAATGCATGGGTACGCGGATATATTTATATTTGTCCTCTAAAAACGGTACAACCGCATAGGGAAGATTGTCTTTGATAATGACCTCTTTAATTTTCTCCTTCTTTTCCCAGGCAAAAAGATTCTCAAGGTCCTTATATTTCCTATCGCGAAACAAGTGATAAACCACCTTATTCATCGGTTGGAAAAATTCCTCAGAAAACTCATAATTTAATTTCTTTGTTGTTTTTAACACTTGGTTGAACTTATAGTAATAAACGCGTTTCAGCCTCGTTTTTTGAAAATGTGGTGTATGGAAGAATCTCGAAATCGAATCAAATTCATAGAGACGGTTTAAGACCATTTTCTGTTTTTCAATATCTAAATCTTTCTTTATAATATGATTAATCACTTTGAGATTACAATTTGTTTTTTGGATAATATTCGTTTGATTGGTTAAACGCGAATCCTGGTTATCCATCCGATTTAAATAGTAAATAGGTTGTGCTGTCGTCGAAATTGTCCGGCAGTGGGTTAACACATCAATAAAAAATTGCTTGTCTTCCGCAAATTTCATTTCAGGAAATAAAATTTGATTGTCTTTTATGACACTCGTTTTAATCATTCGTGCTCGTGGTCCTAAATGATGGAAAATATGCGGTATTGAAAAGGGGGATTCCCTTCGTCTTTCTTTACAAGATTCATGTTCACCAACTATAGACATCCCTTTAGATGTGACCTGTATAGTTTTTCCGACTGCATAATCATCGCCAGTTTCTAATAGAATGGACGATAATACTTCTAAGCCTTTAGGGTCAAGCCAATCATCGGCATCTAGGAACGTAATATAATTAGACCGAGCCAATTGGATTCCGATATTTCGGGGGTGGCCAGGTGTGCCCGAATTTTTTTTCAGGAAAACAACAATGATGTTCGCGTATTTCGCGGAGTATTCTAAGAGGATTTCTCTTGAGGAGTCCGTGGAACAATCATCGATTAATATATATTCGATTTGATCCACGCCGAGTGATTGATTAATCACAGAATCGATGGTTTTTCTGAGTGATTTTTCCGCGTTATAAACGGGGGTAACGACAGTGACCAATGTAGGATCCTGTTCAGTGGGTAATTTTTGATCAACAATATAGTAATCTTTTGCGTTTTTATTCCAAATCCAACCCATGTTTTTTCACCTCATCTTTCGACCAATTCTAGTGTTTGAATTCATATTTATGTAAAAAACTCCAAACCATTATTTATTTTTGGACAAAATATCGAATCTTATTCGAAAATAATTAACGTTACATCTTAGTTATCCAGATTTTGCGTACATTGACAACTTTTTACACTACATATATCTGAATAATGATAAAATAGGTCATATTCATAATTTTATCTAGGAGGATTTAAACGTTGGAAAATAAGTTTTCTACCCCAAAAGGATTTGGCGAAATACTCGACCACACCTTTCAACTAACTAAAAATCGCTTTAAGGACTTTTTCATAATTTTACTGATTTTTATGGGTCCTGTTTACCTGGTCCAAGCGATCTTGCAACTAAGTTCTGGAACTAGCTTTTTTAGAGAGGTTGGCAGTGATGGGGAATGGTTTGACCAAATTCTTACGAGTTTTGAAGAATCAGGCACATTCGATTCCAGCAGTTTGGGTGCTGACATTGGTTTGATTATTATCGGTATACTTAGTGCTATTTTGGCACCTGTTGCTGAGGCGGCCATTCTCTTCACTATCAATCATGTCCGTCGAAATGAAGATTATTCGGTGGGTTCGGTCATTAAAGAGGCCTTTTCCCGATTTTGGCCAATCATCGGAAGCAGTATTTTATTCGGTTTGATTAGTTTGGGGATTATCATTGTTCCAATCGTAATTATCGCATTCACAGGTGTGGTTGTTGCGGCCGCTGTTCATCCGGTCGGAGGAATTCTTCTTGGAATCGTCCTGTTTCTTGTCTTTGCTATTCTTGTAGGACTTTTATTAACTCGCTGGAGCTTTTATTTTGGCTCTGTTGTCCTTGATAAAGTTTCACCCGGATTAGGAAGAAGTTGGAGATTAACAAGAAAGCGTACATGGGTATTGCTGGGACTTTATATCGTCTTTTATTTAATTATATCGTGTATTTCTTTTGGTGTTCAAATGACTTTTGGCATGGTTTTAGGGAACAGTGTGTTGCTAACACTGATTACAAACCTCATTACCTTAGTCACGACAATGATTTTCTCTGTAGGCTATGGGGTTATGTATCTGGATGCCAAAACTCGACATGATGCAGACGATTTAAAAGAGATGCTAGAAGAATTCAAAACGGTTTAAAAAACCTATTATGTTAGGTGATGAAAATGTTCAATGCAGACAAGGCACGTGGTGACCTTGAAGAAATATTAAAAGGAAAAGAATATCAAGTTTATTACGAATCAAAAGGATTAATTGCCACATGGTGGGATAAAGCAAAAGAATGGATAGCCACCCAACTGGAAAAATTATTTCCAGCCATCGATTCCGCGAGCAGGGTGTCAGGCACCATTCTTATTGCGATCATAGTACTAATTGTTTTCTTACTTGTTTTTGCTGCTTTTTTTGTGATTCGGAATATGCGACGCAATCGAATCCTCCGCATTCAAAAACCGCTTCAATCGAGGAAAGAATTGAATTGGACCTCGCAAAGACATCTTGCTGAAGCAGATATGAATGAGAGTTTGGAAGAATATACACTTTCCACGCGCCATTTATTTTTAGCATTGCTTCTTTCTTTTCATGAAAAAGGATTGCTTGAGGCTAGAATTTGGAAAACAAATTGGGACTATTATGATGAACTAAGGAAAGTAGATCAGTCGATGGCAGAACAATTCTTTCAATTTGCACAACTTTTTGAAGGTGTGACCTACGGGGAACGTACCGTGAGTAAATCGGAATATATACAGTTTCATCAGAAGGTATGGAAGGTACTTGGCGATTTGAGGGAGGAGAATAGTTGATGAAATCTCTTTCCAACATGCGTACCTGGATTGGCTTGGTCATCCTGCTTGGTTTATTTTTGCTCTTTAGTTATTTAAGTTCGACACCGAAGCCGAAGTATTATCCCAATTACGTGTCTGAGTCACCTGCTCCTGGTGGAGTGAAAGCATTTTATACATATGTTAAGAAGGAAATTGAAGGAAAGGAATGGAGACATTCTCCAGATTTACTGTCTACCAAACCAGACCACCAATTGCTAATTATGGTCGAGCCAGCTATTAGCTTTGAAACGGAAGAGATGAAGGCTTACATTAATTATATGAAAGCCGGCAATACCATTTTATTGTTGCAAACCAATCCACAAGGGATGTTTGATATTAAAACGAGTGGAACAAATTCAAGTGAGTCGCAGAAGGTTTTTACGCAAGACCAAACATCCTATCGTGCTCAAATTCATTCAACTATCCGTTTGCAGACGAAAAAAGGAGATCGGGTGTTGCTTTCTGACCAGACCGGTCCGATTTCAGTTCAACGATCTTTTGGAAAAGGACAATTAATTGTTAGTATTACCCCAGAGTGGATGACGAATGGAAATCTAATAAAGAGGGATCATTTACCCTTGCTACTGTATCTATTAAATGAAGGAAAATCAAACACCATTCTGTTTGATGAATACATTCATAGCGGTGAGAATGCACCAACAGTTTGGAATGTATACCCGATGTGGTTTTTGGTTCTTGTTATCCAGATGATTCTTTTAATGACGTTATGGCTTTGGCTGAAAGGCAAGCGATTTGGACCTATTTTCGTCCTAAGGGAAGAATCGGTTCGCTTTAGTGATGAAGGATTGAAGGCATTAGCTGCTTGGTACCTCCGAGGTAAACGATACCATGACTCGATCATCATCCAATCAGATTATGTCAAACTTCTTCTCCAGGAACGTTGGCAGATTCCGTATCATAGAGAATGGCAGGATTTATCGAGTTATATGGAGAAAAAGTGGACTCGAATGTCTGCTAATGAAATCAACTCCTTTTTAACAGGTTTGGTTCACATTCTTGAAAAAGAATCAATCACAAAACAGGAATACTTATTATGGTCGAAAAGGCTCGAGCAATTAAGGAAAGAGGTTGAAGAATGAAGACAGAATTAACATCTTTTTTAAATAAATATGAAGAGCGGATTTTGGGACAAAGTCTAAATCTTAAACTAATGCTATCAGCTATTCTAGCTGGTGGCCATGTCCTATTAGAAGGGGTGCCTGGCACTGGAAAAACACAAATGGTGCGTACACTTGCCAATCTCTTAGGGGGCACCTTTAACCGAATCCAGTTTACCCCAGACTTATTGCCAAGTGATATCACTGGAAGCACAATTTACAATATGAAGGAAAGCACCTTTCAAACGCTGAAGGGGCCGATTTTTACCAATATCTTGTTAGCGGATGAAATTAACCGGACCCCTGCAAAGACACAAGCTGCCCTGCTCGAAGCCATGGAAGAAAAACAGGTAACGATTCAAGGTGAAACATATCCATTACCCGAGATGTTTTTTGTGGTTGCCACCCAAAATCCAATTGAATTTGAAGGGACCTACCCACTTCCCGAAGCACAGCAGGATCGTTTCCTCTTCAAGCTTAGAATTGAATTTCCAAGCTTCGAGGAAGAAAAAAATATCCTAAAACGCATGATTGAAAACAGCTTTGACGAAAAGTTTGTGTCAGCGATCTTAGATATGGACACGTTTTTACAAATAAGAAGAGACATTGAAAAAGTCACGGTGAGCGAGAATGTATTAGATTACATCATGAAGATTGTCAGGAAAACACGTGAAGCAGAATCCATCCGATTTGGGGCTAGTACGAGAGCTGGAATTTCGATTGGCAAGGCAGCGCAAGCGTGGGCCTACCTTTCAGGCAGGGATTACGTCACACCCGACGATATCAAAATGGTCGCCAAACCAGCCTTACGACATCGCATTCAGTTATCGCCGCATGTAGAATTGGAGGGAGCAACCGTTGACCAAATTATTGAAGAGCTGGTGGGCTCGGTTCCTGTTCCAAGATAGGGGAGTTATACCGACTAAAAGATTAGTATTGGTTTTCCTCTTTCTATCCATTGCATTAGGGATTAGTACTATTTGGGGAATATCATGGAGCCTGGTCATTGCCGCCAATCTTATATTATTTATGGCCAGTTTGTTTGATTTGTTTTTTTCACCTTCTAAAAAACAACTTTCCTTTCAACGGACCGTTTCTGGGGAATTTGAAAGAGGACAAACTTATCTGGTAACGATTGAGGTTCAGAATGCTTCAAGCTATCATTTCTCATACCGTCTTGTGGATGACTTGCCACAGTCTTTTGTAAGGCCATTTCCAATCGCCGGGTCGATCCCTAAGGAAGCAATTGTGAGCATTTCTTATGAAACTAATGCGATGACCAGAGGCATGTACGAAGTTAAAAAGATTTATTTTCGCTATTCCAGTTTGCTTGGTTTGTGGGAAAAGCAAGTGAATGTTGAATTGCGGGATGAAATAAAAGTTATTCCAGATTTAACTGAAACGAAACAGTATTTAGAAAATGCCCAGAAATATTTGGTGTACGAAGGGGTAAAGATCCGGAGGCAGCGAAGCGGGGTTGGTGATTTTTCCAAGATTAGAAGTTATGTAGTGGGAGATGATCCACGGAAAATCAACTGGCGACAAACCGCTAAACTCCGAGAAGTGATGACGAATGAGTATGAACCAGAGCATGGAAAATATATTACCATTTTAATTGATTGTGGAAGAATGATGGGGGCAGAATTGTCGCAGGGAAATCGATTAGAAAAAGTGTTAGAAGCCGCCTTGACGGTAACAGCTGCTGCCCTCCAAAAGGGGGATTATGTGTCGGTCCTTGCCTTTTCAAGGGATATAAAAGTCTTTGTACCGCCTGCCAAAGGAATGGCGCACCTGCAGACCATTCTCCAAGCAATCTATTCAGTAGACATAGATGCCGCTGAAACAAATTATGCAGCGGTGTTGCAGTACTTAGAAACGGTGCAAAAGAAACGAAGTCTGCTGTTATTATTTAGTGATGTACGGACCTTCCTTCACGAGGAAAGTAGTTTAATCCTTTTAAAACGACTTCGGCAGCGGCATTTATTTTTAATGATTGGAATTGAAGATCAGACACTTTTAAAAAGAGTGAATGAGGAGCCGAGTACGGTCCAAGCAGTGATGCGAAAAAGTATGGCGCAGCAGCAAATTTTGTTTAAGAAAAGGGAAAAGAAAAAATGGGAAAAGCAAGGCCTCGTTATGATCGAGGCCCGTGAGGAGCAATTAGCGATTACTGCCGTTTCTCAATATATTGATATTATGAATCAGAATCTATTATAGCTTTCTTTCGTTTGATCTTGCCAATCGCTACATAAAGGATCAGTCCAATCACGGTTAAGAAAGCAACAATGTACTTTGCTTCTAATGAAATCGCAGCCGGGGTAATGAAGCCTTCAATAATACCCGCTATGATAAACAAAGGAATTGTACCGAGTAATAGTTGAACGGATCTTTTTGCATGCTGTTTTAATTGGAAACTTCGAGAATATTGTCCAGGCACAAACAGCTTATAGCCCATTAATAGCCCAGCGCCGCCAGCAATAAAAATGGCTGTGAGTTCGATCATTCCATGGGGAACGATGTATGCCCAAAAATCATACGATTTTCCGTGATGCCAAAACAGGGCAGCAAGCGCACCAATAATGATGCCATTGTAGACCATTAAATAAACCGTTACGAGCCCAAAGGTGATGCCCCCCGCAAAAGCAAAGATGGCGACTTTAATATTATTTGTCATGATGCTCGCCGACATGAGGGAGGAGTCTACCGCTTCATGACCCTTCCCGAGTTGTTCCGGGTCCACACCTTTGGCAATTTCCGCAGGGAGAATCGAATAGATATGCAATGGATCATTCAGAACGGATAAGAAGCTTCCAAAACCGCCAATGAGAAATAAGATCATTGCAGCTATGACAAACTTCCATTGTTCAAGCAATAAACCAATAAATTTTTGGCTGAAAAAATAACGAATTTGTTTAAAGCTAGAGACTTGGTCTTTGTACAAAAGATTATGTGATTTCGCCACAAGGCCGTTCAAATAATTGGTGACTTCATCATGAGGAAAATAGGTTTGACTGTAAGAGAGATTCTGGGCTGCTTTTTGATAGAGTCGATGGAATTGCGTTATATGATCTCCTGTAATAGCAGGTCTGCGCTTACTCATGGTTGCCACTAATTGTTCTAGCTGTTTCCAATCTTCTCGATGCATTTTCACAAATTGTTTAACATTCATTCTGACACCTACTTTTAGGGGCTGGGAAAATAAGACTTTATTCTCCTTATTATAGTAATATTGTAGAAAAATAGAAATAGGAATTATCATCTTGTGATGGAGGAAACTTATGAATGAAGATCATTTAGATATAAAAACACCTGAATTTGTTTCCATTCAGTTTCAGATTGCTGGTTTAGGCAGCAGATCGGCTGCCTTTATAATCGACCAGCTGCTTTTAATGGCGTTTAATATTTTGACTTTGATTGTCCTTTTTTTCGTTTTAGATGGCATGTCTAAAATGGAATTTATTTTCATCGGGAATTCACTGCCTATTGCGATAACAATTATTGCACTGTTTATCGTTAATGGGGGTTACTTTTTTGCGTATGAGTTTTTCTCAGGCGGAAGAACACTTGGGAAAAAGCTAATGGGAATCCGGGTCATTCAAGAGAATGGTCACAGCATCACCTTGCTGTCCAGCTTTATTCGGAATTTGATTCGGATCATTGATTCATTGCCAACAGCATATTTTCTAGGAATTATCATGATTTTTTTTCATTCCAAACATAAACGGCTTGGAGATCTTGTGGCTGGAACGATTGTTGTCCATGAGCGCAAGGCAAAGCGGAAAAAGAAACTCTCCCCTATAGAAAATGAACTCGGCAGCAGAGGACTTTCAAAGGATGATCTTATTCTTGATGAATGGACGCTGAAATCATTAGGAATGAGAGATTGGAAACTTATCAAAACCTATGCAAATCGATTTCTGCATATCCCATTAGACGAAAGAAATCAACTAACGGAACAAATCGCTATGATATTATTTCCGAAAATCGGAATGGACGCCTCAGGGAAAACCACCGCTGAGTTAGAAAACAACCTTCTTGTGCTTTATTTAGTACTTCTTGATGAGTGGGAGTTTGAATTGTGAGAATGAATAATCCATTATTTAAGTTCTTTTCGAGCTAAAAATATTAGAGAGGAGAAAGCAATGCATTTGTATCAGCATTGCTTTTTTTAATGTAAATAAACACCAAGTACTTATTAGTAATTAAATAGAATTAGAGGTTCGATTTGTAAAATCTATCCGACTTGGGTCTTATTTAGTCGGTTTTAGTCGAAAAATTTATTTTTACGATGTATAATAGGTAATTGTGGATTGCTGTGTGTTAATAAGGAGGAAATTAATATGATGGAATGGACAATAATTCTATTGATTGCGATATCTGCTGTTTTGCTCATCGTTTCAATGGCATCGAATCGTAAAGTAGAGAAACAAAAACAAAAAGAAATTGATTTGGTTCATGTTGCGGTAATGAAAGATATCAATAACGTACAGGAGCAAATTCGAAGTCTAGAACTAGATATTGAAGTGGTCACCAAGGAAGCAGGCATTCAGCTGACTCCTGAGGAAGTTATTTTCAAACGCGAAGTACTAGATTTATATAAACGTAAATATTCAATTGAGACTATTGCACAGAAAAAACAAGTTTCAGAGAGTGAAATTCAGCAATTTCTTGCACCGTATCTAGCAGCTAAGGATGAAAGGAGCAAATTAGCCCATGAAATTTAATGTAGTGAGCAGCTTTGCGGCCGGAATTCTTCTAGCTACGACCATATGTGGTGCTGTTTACTTTTCTGAAGATCCTGTTGTCACAAAAGCAACTGCCAAACCAGCTAAAACCGAGCAGAAAACAGTTGCTCAACCAACTGAAACCGAGATGAAGGACAAACTTCTAGCTGCTGGATATGTTGTTCAACCAAAGGCAGAATATGATAAGACGCTTGAGGCAGCAAAAAAAGCAGCTTCAGCTTCCACCGCATCCACAGCTACTAATGGAACTCAAAAGATTGCTTACAGATCAGTTATTTCCGTTACACAAGGGATGACGAGCATCGATGTCGGCAAAATGCTTGTAAAAGCGAAAATTGTACCTGATGCCTTTAAATTCTCAAAAGATGTCGAGAAGAAGGGTGTCGAAAAAAACTTACGCCCTGGTACATTCGTGGTTGATACAGAAATGACCTATGATCAAATTATCGCTACTATTTTTAAAAAGTAATAAAACAAAGACGGACAGTNNACTGTCCGTCTTTGTTTTATCAGTTACTTTTATTTACAAATTCTTGAACCATTTCGCCCGTAACGAATTCTCGTGTTGGGATAAAGCGCAGGTTGATTTTATTTATACTATTTGTTAAGGCGTTTATTTTATCAGTTGAAAAGGGTAGACCCTGTTTACATAAGGCAATCGCTTCTTCGATATACTGCTCACGTTGTTGATCGAGCGCTAAGAATTGTTGATAGGTTTCATGCTGATTTGCCGCATGTTTAATTAGATCTTTATGTACACTCATGATATCACTCCTAAAATATATTGATACAATCATACCACAATTAATTGAGGAAGAGACGCATATATAATTATAGTAAATAGTGCTACTTATGAAGTTGTCATGTACGCATTTAGAGATAAATAAGAATAATACTAGATTCAGTCGAATATATTTTCTTATTAGATTGAATAATAGAATAGAAAAAATTCCCCCCCAAAAAAAACTTTAAAATGAAATTTTTTAATGGCAAAGGAGGTACTATGGGGCACAATCACACTCATCACAATCAAAATAAAAAAGCTTTGATGGTCGCGTTTCTCATTATTACCGTTTTTATGGTTTTAGAGTACATTGGAGGGAAGTTGACAAATAGTCTAGCTCTTCTTTCAGATGCTGGACATATGTTAAGTGATTCGATTTCCTTGGGAGTGGGATTACTAGCTCTTATTTTAGGAAGACGGGCGGTAAGCGAGAGTAAAACCTTTGGTTATCAGCGCTTGGAAATTTTATCAGCTTTATTTAATGGGGTTCTATTAATTGTTATTTCTATTTTAATTATGTGGGAATCATTTCAACGTTTTACTGAACCTCAAGTCATTTCAGGTCCGGGTATGCTTTTGATATCTAGTATAGGCGCGTTCGTGAATATAATTGTTGCTTGGATTATGCATCAATCAGAAACTAGTGATAACATTAATATGAGAGCTGCTTTTTTACATGTAATTGGTGATTTACTGGGTTCTGTTAGTGCTATTCTTGCTTCCTTACTGATTATGTATTTTGGTTGGACCATTGCCGATCCGATTACAAGTTTAATTGTTTCCCTTTTAATTTTAAAAAGTGGAATTGGGATAACCAATGATGCTATTCACATGCTGATGGAAGGCAGACCAGCGAATTTGGATGTGGAAAGAGTGCGAGAAACATTACTTCAAATTCCAGGGGTGGTAAGTATGCATGATTTTCATGTGTGGAGTATCACATCAAATTTCCCATCGATTAGCTGTCACTTGGTAATATCAGAACATAATCACGACTCGATTTTAAAGAATGCATTAAGAGAATTACACGATACCTTTGATTTGGAACATGCTACCATTCAAGTGGAAAGTGTTCATGCCGAATTGGACCAATATGAACATAATCGTTGTAATCATTTTGTAGCGATAGATTCTTGATGAAGTTGGAGCAAAGTATTTAAAAAGGCTGCTAAAAAGCAGCCTTTTTAATGGACTAACGTAAAAATTGAAAAGGTTATTGACAAAAGTTTTTAGAAGTATTATGATTATCTCAGATTCAAGATATTCAATTTCAAAACAGATTTAAATATTTTTTAAACCAATATCTCAAATTCGAGATAAAATGCTTTTAGGAGGAATTAGTGAATATCACTAAATAGAGATTCTTAAAATAACATAGATTTTTTGTGATTTTAAAATCTTAAGAAAGAACAAGATAAAATATCAAGGACCTTTATTTGACTTTATTTAATATGTAAAAGGAGAGTTGAAAAATGAACAAAAAAACAATGGGGATTCACCATATCACCGCAATTGTCGGTCATCCGCAAGAGAACGTAGATTTCTATGCAGGAGTATTGGGTTTACGTTTAGTCAAGCAAACGGTCAATTTTGATGATCCAGGGACGTATCATCTTTATTTCGGGAATGAAGGCGGGAAGCCAGGAACAATTATTACTTTCTTTCCATGGGCAGGAGCTCGTCAAGGCATCATCGGTGACGGTCAAGTAGGAGTCACTTCCTATGTTGTACCAAAAGGTGCCATGGGATTTTGGGAACAAAGACTAGAAAAGTTCAATATTCCTTTTACTAAAATGGACCGCTTCGGAGAGCAATATTTGGTGTTTGATGATCCACATGGGCTTCACTTGGAAATTGTTGAAAGAGAAGAAGGAGAAGTTAATTCATGGACCTTTGGAGAAGTCACACCTGAGGTTGCCATTAAAGGGTTTGGTGGTGCTACCCTATTATCAACCCAACCTGACAAGACCGCTGATTTGTTAGAGAAAGTAATGGGACTTGAATTAGTGGGTAAGGAAGGAGATTTCGCTCGATATCGTTCCACTGCTGATATTGGAAACGTTATTGACCTTAAATTAACTCCGATTGGGCGCGGACAAATGGGAGTAGGTACAGTACACCACATCGCATGGCGGGCCATTGATGACGAAGATCAAATGGATTGGAAAAAATATGTTTCAGCAAATGGGTATGGTGTCACTCCTGTAAAGGACAGAAATTATTTCAATGCTATTTACTTCAGAGAACACGGGGAAATTTTATTTGAAATTGCTACTGATCCTCCAGGATTCGCACATGATGAATCACAGGAGACAATGGGTAAAAAGTTGATGTTACCTGATCAGTATGAAGCAAATAGAGCACAAATAGAACAGGGTTTACTTCCGTTTGATGTAAGAATATTAGACTAATTTAATGAAAGGAAATGATATCCTTGCTTTCGATTGATCCAGTTTCCATGTCTGAAAGAGAAAATTATAAATTTTTAATAGGAAGTATTATTCCTAGGCCAATTGCTTTCGTCACAACGATTTCAAAAGACGGTGTTTTAAATGGTGCGCCATTTAGTTATTTTAATATCGTCTCATCCAATCCTCCGATGATCTCTTTATCTATTCAGCGCTCAGCGGGGAGGCAGAAGGATACAGCGAGAAACATCATCGAATCTAAAGAATTTGTCATTCACATTGTTGATGAAGGCAATGTTGAAAAAGTGAACAAGACAGCATCAAACCTGCCTCCTGACCAGAGTGAGATAGAATTAGCAAACTTAACTCCTATTGAAAGTCTAATAATTTCAGTACCAGGTGTTAAGGAAGCCAAAATTCGAATGGAATGCACATTGGAGCATTCTTTAGAATTAGGTGGATCGGATACACCTGGGTGTGATTTTATTATAGGAAAAATTGTTCAATTTCATGTAGACAATGATATTTATGAAAATGGAAGGATAGATCCAAGGGGATTAGCAGCTGTAAGCAGATTGGCTGGTAATAATTATGCGAGAATCGGTGAGATTTTTGAAATAGACAGACCTAAATGAACCCTTAGAAGTTAATAACGAGCTGCTGAGGCAGCTCATCATACTTGTTTCGCACATTCATTTTTTTTATACTATTATCTCGAAATCGAGATAAAAAATTAGGAGGATTTAAAGATGATAAATATTGGTTTATTAGTCATTCGTTTAGTCATTGGATTACTATTTGTGGGTCACGGTGCTCAGAAATTATTTGGTTGGTTCGGTGGATATGGATTGAAAGGAACCGGTGGCTGGTTTGAATCTATTGGCATGAAACCTGGGGTAACAATGGCTCTTTTCGCTGGATTGGCAGAACTTATTGGGGGACTTTTGTTTGCATTAGGACTATTAACACCACTTGCAGGAATAATAATTGCTGGGACTATGGTAATGTCTATTGTTAAAGTGCATGCGCCAAACGGATTATGGGCCACAGCTAATGGATATGAATATAACCTAACTCTACTTGCAGTTGCTATCGGTGTAGCTCTGATCGGTCCCGGTCAATATGCTTTAGATGCAATTTTATTCTAAAATATCTGGTCTTTTATGAAATGATTTTACGAACTTAACTTTCGAAGGAGTGAATAGGAGATGGAACTCTTAGGACTACATCATGTATCAATATTAACTGGAAAAGCGGAAAAAAATTATGATTTTTATACAAAAATTCTAGGAATGAGATTGGTAAAGAAAACTGTTAACCAAGATAATACAGAATCCTATCATCTTTTCTATGCTGACGCGGAAGGAACCCCAGGAACAGAGGTTACGTTCTTTGATATTCCTCATCTCGGCCAAACATACAGGGGAACTTCAGATATTTCTACAGTATCACTAAGGGTTAGAAATTCGGATTCATTGTTATTTTGGAAAGAACGATTTAAACAATTTGAGGTTGAACATGATGATATTCAAAAAAGGGCAAATCGTGATACTTTAGCTTTCAGAGATTTCGAGGGGACTCGCTTAATTCTAGTAGCCGATAACGGTGAAAATGGTGTGAGAGCTGGGATTCCTTGGCAAAGGGATGACATACCACTGGAACATGCCATTATAGGTTTAGGACCTGTAACCCTTACCGTGGCAATCGCAGAACCAACGATCGGTGTTTTAACAGAAGTTATGGGTTTTCGCTTTGCCGGTTCTTATCCTTCACTTGAAGGGAATTATCCAGATATATTGATTTATGCAACTGCAGAAGGCGGCAGCGGAGCGGAGGTTCACATTGAAACAAGAACCGATTTGCCAAGAGTCCGCTTAGGTCGAGGAGGTGTTCACCATGTTGCCTTCCGTATTCCGAATGAGGAAGAATATGATCAATGGGCAGCTCGTTTAAAAGAATACAGGTTACCGACTTCAGGGAAAGTAGAACGGTATTACTTCAAGGCCTTATATTTCAGGGAACCAAATGGTATCTTATTTGAATTATCAACGGATACACCAGGATTTGCTACGGATGAGCCCATGGAAACAATGGGTGAAAAACTATCACTTCCACCATTTTTGGAACCAAATCGGAAAGAAATCGAAGAAAAATTACGACCATTGAACATAAATTAAATCTTAAAAAAGAGTCAATAATAAAAATTTGAGTCAATAGGAAATTTTCTATTGACTCATTTGACTAATTATATCCTTCAATGACCGCCATATTAATTGCGGTCATTTTCTTCTATAAGTAATTTTTTAAATTAATTTATTGACATCATACCTGCAGGGGTATATTATAGAGCTTGTCAATGATATTGTTTCATTGAAGAAAGTTTGCATGACATTTTTAATATTAACAGAAACATGTTCAACTTTTATTTATATAAAAGGATATAATTGTCAAATTATAACCTTTACTTTCGAAAGAAGAAAATAGCTTAAAAATAAAAACTAATTGTAAAGGAGGGAAAAACAATGGAATACAATGATCAAATGAAAAATAGAGTGAAACGTATCGAAGGACAGCTACGAGGAATTTTAAAAATGATGGAAGAAAACAAGGACTGTAAAGAGGTTATCACTCAGTTATCTGCAACAAGAAGTGCTATCGACCGTACTATTGGAGTTATAGTTAGTTCCAATTTAGTGGAATGCGTTCAAAAAGCAAATGAACCAGGTGAAAAAAGCATGGAAGAATTGGTACAAGAAGCTGTTAATTTGCTAGTAAAAAGTCGATAAAAAAGGGTTGACACCCTCTTTTATTTTCAATAATATTATACCCATAGGGGTAGAGGTAATTTGCCACAAGGAGGAATTCAACAATGAAAATTGTGAAAGTATTAGATGCAAAAGGTTTAGCATGTCCAATGCCAATTGTAAAAACAAAAAAGGCGATTAATGAAATTGATTCTGGTGAAGTTTTAGAAATTCATACAACAGATAAAGGTGCTAAGAACGACCTAGCAGCCTGGGCTAAATCAGGTGGTCATGAATTGTTGAAACACGAAGAAGAAGCTAATATCTTAAAATTTTGGATTAAAAAAGGATAATTTTTTTGACTAATATAATACCCTATTAGGTATAAAACATCAGGAGGTTATTACATGACAGAAAAGAAAAAAACAACAATCGTATTATTCAGTGGGGATTACGATAAAGCAATGGCAGCCTATATCATTGCGAATGGTGCAGCTGCTTATGACCATGAAGTAACCATTTTTCACACGTTTTGGGGATTAAATGCCCTTCGTAAAAATGAACATGTTCCGGTGAAAAAAGGATTTATGGAGAAAATGTTTGGAAAAATGATGCCTAGAGGCGCAGATAAAATGGGTCTTTCTAAAATGAATTTTGCCGGTTTCGGTCCTAAAATGATTAAGGATATTATGAAAAAACATAACGCGATGCCACTGCCACAATTAATCGAAATGGCACAGGAACAAGATGTAAAACTAGTAGCATGTACCATGACAATGGATTTGTTAGGTCTTAAACAGGAAGAGTTATTAGAATCAATTGAATATGCAGGAGTTGCTGCGTATTTAGGAGATGCAGAGGAAGGGAATGTCAATCTGTTTATTTAAAAAGAGTTGAATAAATTTTTTTAAGAAAAATAATACCCTTATAGGTATATAGGAGGAAATAAAATTGGAAAACTTGAAATCAAACGAAATTTTAGATGCTAAAGGATTAGCATGTCCGATGCCGATTGTTAAAACAAAAAAAGCAATGAATACCCTTGAGGCAGGACGAGTGTTAGAAGTCCAAGCGACAGACAAAGGATCCAAAGCAGACATGAAAGCATGGGCTGAAAGTTCAGGTCATCAATATTTGGGAACGATCGAAGAAGGCGAAGTATTGAAACATTATCTTCGCAAATCTTCTAATGATGATGCCGCTGAAAAGAAACATCCAAATGTTATCAATAATGAAGATCTTGAGAAAAAACTTGAAGCAAATGAAAAAATCGTCATTATCGATGTTAGAGAAGCTGCAGAATATGCTTTTAATCATATTCCAAGGGCGACCTCAATTCCTTTAGGTGAATTGGAAGAAAGAATAAATGAACTTAATAAGCAGGATGAAATTTTTGTAGTTTGCCGCACAGGAAATCGAAGTGATCTTGCTGCTCAAAAACTATCACAAAATGGATTTACAAATGTAAATAATGTGGTACCAGGTATGAGCGGGTGGAAAGGTAAAACAATTGGTATTGACCTTAAATAAATCATTTTGCAGATGGTTTTACAAAAGCAAATGTTTTAATTAGCCTATTTTTTTAACTATAAAAATACCATAGGGGGTAAATAGAGAATGGCGGTTAACGTAATGACTTCAAAAGAAGTAACGAAAAAAGTATTTAATAAAGAAGAGTTATTTATACTTGATGTTCGGAATGAAAGTGATTTTAACGGTTGGAAAATCGAAGGCGAAAACTTTGATTATTTCAATATTCCCTATTTTGAATTGCTTGATGGTGTAGAAGAAATTATAGATAAAGTTCCTACTGATAAAGAAGTAGTGGTTGTTTGTGCGAAGGAAGGCTCATCAGTAATGGTGGCAGAAATGTTATCGGATGCTGGGTTAAACGTGTCATACCTTCAGGGGGGAATGAAAGCATGGAGTGAATATTTAGAACCGGTTAAAGTGGGAGACCTAAATAATGAAGGCGAAATATATCAGTTTGTTCGGATCGGTAAAGGCTGTTTATCCTACATGGTGGTTTCAAACGGTACAGCAGCACTGATTGATGCAACACGAATGACTGATAGCTATCTTAATTTTGCTGAAAGTATCGGTGCAAAAATTACACATGTATTTGATACACACCTTCATGCTGACCATATTTCTGGTGGACGTACCATTGCTGAAAGAACAGGGGCAACCTACTGGCTTCCACCAAAGGATGCAACAGAAGTAACCTTTAATTATCAACCATTAGAAGACGGTAATGATGTAACTATCGGAAATTCTATTATTAATATTCATGCATTGTATTCTCCAGGTCACACGATTGGTTCCACTTCCTTTGTAATTGATGAAAAGTTCCTGCTTTCTGGTGATATTTTGTTTATTGATTCCATCGGAAGACCGGACCTAGCGGGTATGGCAGAAGACTGGGTTGGTGATTTAAGGGAAACTCTTTATAACCGTTACAGAGAATTATCAGAAGAACTTATCGTTCTACCAGCTCACTTTATGATAATTGATGAGTTAAATGAAAATGGCAGTGTGGCAGAAAAATTAGGAACACTATTTGCGAAAAATCATGGTTTAAATATCGACGACGAATATGAATTCAGAAGAATAGTAACGGAAAACTTGCCCCCGCAGCCAAACGCGTATCAAGAAATTCGTCAAACCAATATGGGGAAAATCAATCCAGACCTCGATCAACAACGAGAAATGGAAATTGGTCCAAACCGCTGTGCAGTTCGATAACTTTTAGATTGAAAAAGTTAAAAATATGGGGAACCAGTATGGGTTCCCTTTTTTACAAAAGGGGGACATCATGGATATTAGTTTTTTCATTTCGATCTTCCTAATTGGATTTGTTGGATCATTTATATCAGGGATGTTAGGTATTGGCGGTGCAATTATTAATTTCCCAATGTTATTGTACATTCCGGTTTTACTGGGGGTAGGTCATTTTACAGCACATGAAGTCTCAGGGATTACGGCTATCCAAGTTTTCTTTGCGACAATTGGCGGTGTTATGGCTTACCGTAAAGGAGGATTCTTAAATAAAACTCTGATTGCCTATATGGGAATAAGTATTTTGATCGGAAGTTTTATTGGGGGATTCGGTTCTACGCACATACCGGAAAGCGGAATTAATATCGTGTATGGTATTTTAGCGTTGATTGCCGTTATCATGATGTTTGTACCGAAAAAAGGAATCGATGATACTCCTTTGGAACAAGTGAAGTTTAATAAGTGGTATGCTGCACTATTCGCCTTTATCGTTGGGATTGGAGCTGGTATTGTTGGGGCAGGGGGGGCTTTTCTGTTAGTACCTATCATGCTTGTTGTGTTAAAGATTCCAACAAGGATGACCATTGCCTCTTCCTTAGCCATTACACTTATTTCGTCGATTGGGGCTGTTTCGGGTAAAATCGCAACAGGACAAGTGCCAATTTTACCTTCACTTATCATGGTCGCTGCTAGTTTAATAGCTTCACCAATTGGAGCAAACACTGGGAAAAGAGTGAATACCAAAGTGTTGCAAGTCATTTTGGGAAGTTTAATTTTGGTTACTGCCGTGAAGACTTGGATTGGAATTTTATAGTTTTTGGTATTATTTCAGAAAATTTATCATTTTCATTTAGAAATATAGGATCATTTTTCATTTGTAATTTTTAAAGCACTTTCTAAGAAGGCATCTTGTTACTAAGAAAGTGCTTATTTTATATTTATTTATATTTCAATCTATAGCTGTAAACATAAAAGACCCTCTCTAACAAATCCCCTACTTGTTCGGCCATATCTCGAGGTGGTTCAGGCATTCCAGATTCACACTCTTCCAAGTTTCTGTTTTCGTCTCCATAAAAAATAGACACTAACTGAGAGTAGGAGAAAGAACAAGATGAAATAAATACTGTATTTTGACATATATAGTTCAACTTGTCCCCATTTTTCTCCTAGTTTTATTCCTAATGTGATAAAAGTAAAACTCCAAAGGATTGCCCCAGAAAAAGCATACAAAGAAAATTTACTAAAAGGGAAGTTGTTAAGGGCTGCTACATATGCAGTAAGATGTCGAACACCAGGAATAAAATAGCCTATTATTATGAGCGGAGGTCCCACTCTTTTAAATAAATTTTTCGTTCTATCGATTTTTTCTTCTGTAATGTGAACCTTAGGGCCAATCTTTTTTATTAGCGGCAAACCGAACTTATAACCAATAAAGTAGCTAAGCGAAATGCCACCGGTTGCTCCAACAAAAGCACTCAATAATGAGAGTATGTAAGATAATTCTCCTTGAAACACATTATAGCCGACATATGTTAAAAGAATTTCATCAGGAATGGGGAGACCTACAATTCCTCCAATTAATGCTATTATAATTCCAAAATATCCAAAATGTTCGATAAGGTAATTCATATGTTGCTCCACAAACATCCCACCTACAAATAATTTTAAAATTAGCTGCAGAATAGTCAGCAGCTATCTTATCCATTGAGAACTAAAAATATATCCTTTAAATATAACCTTTTAAAATAAGTTCTATTCTCATGGCTTTTATTATACGGTAGACTTTAAAAAAAGAGGTGTGCTCTATATGGGAATTGAAATTAAAGAAATACTTGCAAAGAACATCCTGACTGAGGCAAAAGGTTATTTGGATGTTGGCTATACACATTCATTGAATCCGTATAGTGGTTGTGCGTTTGCTTGCAGATATTGCTATGTTAGAGAAATGCCAATTCAAAGATTCAAAGGAATTCTCTGGGGAGAATGGTTGGAAATTAAAGCAAATGCAGCAGAAAATTACCGCAAAGAAATCATTAAACTTCGGAAGAAAAAAAATCCTGTGAACATTTTTATGTCTTCCGCAACAGATCCTTACCAACCAATTGAACGTAAGGCAGAAATTACAAGAGGGATATTAGAAGAAATGATTGAAAATCCTCCTGATTTTCTTCAAATTCAAACACGAGGACCACTAATAACAAGAGATATTGATTTGATCGTCAAACTAAAGGAAAAATGTAAAGTATTAGTATCTATAACGATTGAAACGGACAGGGAAGACATAAAGCAAATTTTTGCTCCATATGCACCAGGAATTAATTTGCGGTTAAAAGCCTTAAAAGAAGTTCATGAAGCCGGAATAATGACCCAAGCTTCAATATCGCCCGTTTTGCCCTTTACCCCAGAGTTTCCGAAAGTATTGGATGGGATTGTAGATCATATATGGATTGATACACTATCCATTGGAGATGGTGCTATGGGTAAACGTTCAGAAAGATTAGGAATGCCAAAATTATTTGAAGAACATGGACATTCAGGGTGGTATGAAAACAATCTACATGTAAAAGTGGAAAAATATTTTAAAAAATATTTTTCTAGTGAAATGATACGGGTTTCCAAAAACGAAGCTTTTACAAGATTCCAGGCCTGATATATGGCCTTTCAGAAAGAGCAGTAAACTAATACTGCTCTATTTTTTTAAAAAGGAACTTGGTTGTTGTATAAAAAACAGTCGGTTCTATTCTAGATTCCGATCACTCGTGGTTCCAACATTGCATTAATTGGTGTATGCCTTTTTCAATTTGGTCCAATGGAATGCCGCCGAAACCTAATAAAAAAGTTGGATATGGATAGTCAATAGGACTTAACAGATAATCACTTAATGGATGGATGGCAATATTGGCATTAACGGCTATTTGTTTTAACTGATCTTCCCGTTTTGACAGAGGGACGGAAATTAAAATGTGCATTCCTGCCAGATCTCCTGTAATGATGACATCCGGATAATACGTTTCTAAAACTTGAGTTAATTTTTCATGTTTTTTGCGATAAATTTTCCGCATCCTGTTTAAGTGTTTGGAAAAATAGCCATCTCTCATAAAGTCAGCTAAAATATGCTGATCGAATCTTGGTACGGTTGATGAGTAAAAACTGAATGTCTCCTTATATTTTTGCAGTAAGGTTGATGGTAAGACAAAATAAGCGACGCGTAAGGAAGGCATTAATGATTTGGTAAATGTGCTCAAATAAATAACTTTTTCGTTTTGGTCTAACCCTTGTAAGGCAGGAATAGGTTTTCCGATATAACGAAACTCGCTATCATAATCATCTTCAATGATGTAGCGGCTTTTATCCTTTGCTGCCCAGTTTAATAGCTGTGTTCTTCTTGTTGCGGATAGGACGGCACCCGTAGGGAACTGGTGGGAAGGAGTTATGTAAACAATATTGGCCTTTGTTTTTTCCAGTTCATCCACGATTAAACCATTTTCATCCACCGGAATAGGGATGGCTCTATTTTGCATTTGTATTTTGGGTATGGCCGAATAGCCAGGATTTTCAAGTGCAAATTTCAAATCATTTCCAAGTAACCTTAAAATCATTGGAAGCAGCTGTTCCGTTCCCGAACCAATGACAATCTGTTCGGGGCTGCAGACAATCCCCCTCGATTGATAAAGATATTTTGCAATTTCCACTCTTAAGGCGAATTCTCCTTGCGGGTCTCCCAGTTCCAACAACTCTTTTGAACTGCTATCATATATATTTTTTGCATATTTTCGCCAAAGTGAAAAAGGGAAGGAATCTGCATCAATTTTTCCGGGATGGAAATCAAATTGAACGATTTTTTTATCAACCTTACTTTCAGGCATGTTTAGGAATTCTTTTTCAACATAAGGTAATTCGTCGATCTCTTCCACGAAAAAACCGATGCGGGGTTTGGAGACCACATAGCCTTCTGCTATGAGCTGAGCATAGGCAATTTCAATGGTAGTTTGGCTAATATTTAAAAATTCCGCTAATTTTTTCTTCGACGGCAATTTGGTTCCCACTTCAATTTGTTTTTGGATAATAGCATCTTTGATCCCATTATAAAGCTGTTCATACAATGGTTTTTCTGTACTATTATCCAACTTAAACATTAGCATATCCATTCGCAATCCCCTCCAACTGACCACATTGTTTTTTATAAAACTGAACCTTTTCATGTAGTCAATTTCTATTATACTAAAATCATAAATGAAATGGAGGTAATTTTATGAAATTAGTAGGAACTGAAAGAGTAAAACGCGGAATGGCTGAAATGCAAAAAGGCGGCGTTATTATGGATGTCATTAATGCCGAGCAGGCAAAAATAGCAGAGGCTGCCGGTGCGGTTGCGGTTATGGCCTTGGAGCGGGTACCATCCGATATCCGGGCAGCTGGTGGGGTAGCTCGCATGGCAGACCCTCGGATTATGGAAGAAGTAATGAACGCTGTAACCATTCCAGTAATGGCAAAAGCACGCATTGGCCACATTGTCGAAGCACGTGTATTAGAAGCTATGGGCGTCGATTATATAGATGAAAGTGAAGTATTAACACCTGCGGATGAAGAATATCATTTATTAAAAAGCGAATACACTGTACCTTTTGTTTGCGGGTGCCGTGATTTAGGGGAAGCTGCACGCCGCATTGGTGAAGGAGCATCTATGTTACGGACAAAAGGGGAACCGGGAACTGGAAATATTGTCGAGGCGGTTCGTCATATTCGCAAAGTAAATGCTCAAGTAAGACGCGTTGTCGGTATGAATACGGACGAATTAATGACAGAAGCAAAGAATTTAGGAGCACCATTTGAATTATTGCTAGAAATTAAAAAATTGGGTAGGCTGCCTGTTGTCAATTTTGCTGCCGGCGGGGTAGCGACACCTGCTGATGCTGCTTTAATGATGGAACTTGGAGCGGATGGTGTATTTGTCGGATCAGGTATTTTCAAATCGGATAATCCAGAAAAATTCGCACGTGCCATTGTAGAAGCAACAACAAACTACCAAGATTATAAACTGATTGCAGAAATTTCAAAAGAGCTGGGGACACCGATGAAAGGTATTGAAATTTCTGCGCTAGATGCAAAAGACCGTATGCAGGAACGTGGTTGGTAATATGCTGAACATTGGGGTACTTGCATTACAAGGTGCAGTTAGAGAGCATATAAGACAAATTGAAGAGCTTGGCTGTAGGGCCATTTCAGTTAAATCGGCTGAAGATCTAAAAGAATTAAATGGTCTTGTACTGCCTGGCGGAGAAAGTACAACAATGCGGAAACTGCTGGACCGATACGAGTTGCTTGAACCCATTCGTGCTCTAGCCGCCAAGGGAGTTCCGATGTTTGGAACATGTGCAGGCCTGATTTTACTGGCAAAAGAAATTGTTGGCTATGATACGTCACATCTCGGGGTGATGGACATCATGGTTGAACGGAATTCATTTGGTCGCCAGGTTGATAGTTTTGAAGTCGAGATGTCCATCAGTGGAGTAGGAGAGGATATTCCCGCTGTTTTCATCCGAGCACCTCATATCGTTTCGGCGGGTGAGAATGTTGAAATTCTAGCAAAACATGAAGAGCGTATTGTTTTAGCGCGAGAAGGACAATTCTTAGGTTGTTCTTTTCATCCAGAATTAACAGAGGATAGTAGAGTTATGAAGTATTTTATTGAAATGGTGCGAGAGAATACAAATGTTTTAGCTCATTAGGTGCAGCAGGGGAACGCCGATTGGTCTTAGAGACCAGTCGGCGTTTTTTTATGAGTTAATTGATTGGAAATTTTAATTGTTTTAGTTCCTATCTATTTTTAGAGATTTTTTAGACAGTGCATGGGAATCTGGCGGATGCCTATAGCTTATAACACTCCAAAAGATAATTACGTAAAATATAAATTTGACGTAATTAAGACCGTTTAGTAAAATATAGAAGCGGGGTGATTTTATGGTAAATCAATCAAAGCAGCAACAATTTCAAAAACTTCAAACGTTGCTCAAAGAACTTCCATGGTATGTTGACGAATATATTAATCATAAATTACGTAAGCTTTCAACGGCTTCCTTATTTAATTACTGTCATGATTATAAAATCTTCTTTAACTGGATGGTCAGTGAGCAATTGGTGTCAGGCACCATCAAAGAAATTCCTTTAGAGCGTTTAGAGCAACTGACTGTCTTGGAGGTTGAAGGTTTTTTAAATTATTTGCATTATCAATTAAATAATAAAGAACTTACCGTAAATCGGAAATTATCTGCGTTAAAATCACTGTTTAATTACTTACAAAACATTGCGGAAACCCCAGATCTAAAGCCTTATTTGAACCGGAATGTTATGGCTAAAATTGAATTTAATGAAGTAAAAGACAGCATGGAAACCAAGGCAACTAAAATGGAAGGTAAAATCCTCCTCGGGGACGAATATGAAAAATTCCGCTTATTTGTTGCGAATGATTATGGTGAATTGAATAAAGATAATAAAAGACTCTATAATTTTTATCAATTAAATAAGGAACGTGATACGGCCATTGTCTCGTTAATCTTGGGTTCCGGGCTGCGTCTTTCGGAATTAGTTGGGATTGAATTAGACGATATTGATTATAGTAAGTATTGTGTGAGAGTAATCCGTAAAGGAAATAAAGAACAATTTGTTTATTTTAGCCAAGTGGCAATGGATGACCTACAAGAATACCTTTCAATTAGAACGGCTAAGTACCAGGTTGAGAAAAGCAATAAGGCGTTGTTTATTTCAGCTCCGATTGGTCCCAAGGGCAAATCACGGCAATTAACAGCCCGATCCGTTGAAAAACTCATTGAAAAATATGCAACCGCATTTGGTAAACCATCGTTATCGGTACATAAGCTGCGTCATTCATTCGCGACTAGATACCATGCTGAAATCAATGATGTACCGAAATTAAGACGGCAATTAGGTCATTCATCCATCCAAACGACGATGATCTATACGCATATTAAGAATGATGATTTAAAAATTGCTGTGGATAAGATGGATATGCCGAAAGAGCAAATAGAATGATCAATGACTGTCGTTTTCGCGGCAGTCTTATTTTAAATTTTAATCAGTTTACATAATAATATTATGGTAACAAAAACGTAAAATATCTCATTTCCTAAGTATACTTAAGATAATGAGACGAAATGAATTTTTTTCATAATTCAACACTTATTTAAAATAAAAAAAGCGTTCAGAAAGTTCGTAAGCTTTCCAAACGCATTCTCTCAACCTACATTTTTCACTGAATTACTCCCTGTAAACTGACTATTATACAGGTCTGCATAAAAACCGCCTTCTTCTAGTAATTCCACGTGAGTTCCTTTTTCAATGACACTTCCGTTATTCATTACTAGGATTAAATCAGCATCTCGAATCGTCGACAATCTGTGGGCAATGACAAAGCTGGTCCTCCCTTTCATTAAGTGGTTCATCGCTTTTTGGATTTGAACCTCTGTTCGCGTATCGACACTACTGGTCGCTTCATCCAAAATAAGTATCGCTGGATTAGCAAGGATCGCCCTAGCAATTGTTAACAGTTGTTTTTGCCCCTGAGAAATGTTGGATGCCTCTTCATTCAAAATCGTATCATACCCATCTGGGAGCGTTCGAATAAAGTGATCAGCGTTTGCCGCGCGAGCTGCTGCCACCACTTCTTCCTTTGTTGCCCCCTCTTTTCCGTAGGCAATATTATCAAAAATCGTACTATTAAATAACCATGTATCCTGCAGTACCATACCAAATAAACTTCTTAGGTGCTCCCTTTTTACCTCTCTCGTATCGACTCCGTCAATGAGTATGCTGCCAGAATTAATTTCATAGAAACGCATCAGCAAATTAATTAGTGTGGTTTTACCCGCTCCTGTTGGTCCGACAATCGCTACTGTCTGACCAGGTTTCACATCGATTTCCATATCTTTGATTAAAAGTTCATTTTCCTCGTAACCGAAACTTACATGTTCAAAGGTTACTTCACCTTTTGGCCTAGCGATCACCTTCGCATCAATGGCTTCAGGCACCTCTTCTGTTTCATCCAAAATTTCAAAGACCCGTTCGGCACTGGCGATCGTGGATTGAATGACGTTTGCGATCGATGCAGTTTGAGCAATCGGTTGGGAAAATTGACGTGCATATTGGATAAAAGCCTGTATATCACCAATTTCAATCGCTTTTTTCGTTACCAAGATTCCACCAACGACTGATACGAGAACATAGCCAATATTATTGATAAATCCCATTAATGGCATGATCAGGCCGGATACAAATTGTGCCTTCCAAGCGGATTGGTAGAGAGTTTCATTGATTCCCTCGAATGTTTCAATTGATTTCTGTTCGTGACCGAAAACTTTGACTACTTTATGACCGGTATACATCTCTTCCACATGCCCATTTAATTGGCCTAATGATTTTTGTTGCCCTTTAAAATACTGTTGCGACTTTTTAGCTATCTTTGCAATCGCAACACCGCTAATCGGCAGTGTCAAAATGACAATCAACGTCATTAATGGACTAATCGACAGCATCATGATAATGACACCGATAATGGTAACAACGGAGGTAATCAGCTGGGTTAAGCTTTGCTGTAAGGTCGTACTAATATTATCAACATCATTTATTGCACGGCTGAGAATTTCACCATGGGTACGTGAATCAAAGTATTTAAGCGGAAGTCGGTTCAGTTTCTCTTCTACCTCTTTCCGAAGATTGTAAACTGTCTTTTGCGCGACACCCGCCATAATATATTGTTGGATATAAGCAAAAATCGCACTTAGAATATAGAGGCCAATGAGTAAAATAATAATTTGACCGATATAATCAAAATCGATTTTAGCTCCAGGGATTCCTCTAAATTTCATCATCAAGCCTTCGAATAACTTAGTCGTCGCTTTCCCCAATATTTTAGGGCTGACGATCGCAAAAATGGTACTAATAATGGCTGAAATTAAAACCGCTAAAAGCTGTAATTTATATGGTTTCAAATAGCTGATAAGTCTATTTAGAGTTCCTTTAAAGTTCTTTGCTTTTTGGACAGGCATGCCCATGCCCATCGGGCCAAATCCGCCGCCTGGTCCAGGGCCAGGTTTTCTAGTCCCCATCCCTTGGGTGTGGTTTTGATTGGAATCCTTACTCATGCGATTTCCTCCTCTGACAGCTGTGACATGACAATCTCGCGATAAACCGCACATGATTCCATTAATTCTTTGTGTTTCCCAATTCCAGATATTTCACCGTTATCGAGAACGATAATCTGATCAGCGTCGATTATGGTGCTTACACGCTGTGCTACTATTAATACCGTTGAGTTCCCCGTTTCGTTTTTAAGGGCAGCCCGTAACTTGGCGTCTGTTTTAAAATCCAAAGCAGAAAAACTATCATCAAATATATAGATTTCCGGCTTTCGTACAAGGGCTCGAGCGATCGACAATCGCTGTTTTTGTCCCCCTGAAACATTTGTTCCCCCTTGGGAGATTACCGCATCAAAGCCTTCTGGCATATTAGAAATAAATTCTTTCGCTTGGGCTACTTCAGCAGCATGATCAACCTCTTCTGCTGTGGCATTTTCTTTTCCATAGCGGATGTTCTCAGCAATCGATCCGGTGAAAAGTACGGATTGCTGTGGGACAAACCCTATCTTTTCTCGAAGTTTTTCTTGTGCCATATCCCTTACATCTATCCCATCGACAAGGACTTTCCCGCTATCGACATCATAAAAACGCGGAATCAAGTTAATGAGTGTTGATTTTCCTGACCCAGTACCGCCAATAATGGCAGTTACTTCACCGGGTTTTGTTGAAAAAGAGATATTTGAAATGGCTGGCATTTCCGCGCCCGGATAACTGAATGTTACCTTTTGAAACTCAACAAAGCCTTTTTTTCCTTCATCAACTTTTGACGATGAAGGATCTTTAATATCTGCAACTGTCTCTAGTACTTCATTGATTCGAACAGCCGATACCGATGCCCTTGGGATCATGACAAACATCATCGACAGCATAATGAACGAAAACATAATTTGCATCGCATATTGGATGAAGGCCATCATATCTCCTACCTGCATATGACCATTGCTAATCCGCAGGCCGCCAAACCATACAATCGCGACTGAGGAAAGGTTAAGGACCACCATCATAATCGGCATCATTGCGGCCATAATTTTATTGACCTTAATGGCTGTTTCAGTTAAATCCCAGTTCGCTTCATCAAAACGCTTCTTCTCATGCTCCACTCGGTTAAAAGAGCGAATGACACGAATCCCGGTTAAGTTTTCACGTAAAACCCGATTGAGATTATCTAACTTTATTTGCATCGCTTTAAAAAGTGGAATCCCTTTTCTGGCAATGATCACGATCGCCAGCACGAGAACAGGCAGAGCAACAGCGAGAACAAGGGTAAGTTTCGCATCTTTTGAATATGCCATGATGATCCCGCCAATACACATCATCGGTGCCATCGCCATCATTCGGAGCATCATTACTAATACTTGCTGGATCTGGGTGATATCGTTGGTGGTTCTAGTAATTAACGAGGCTGTTCCGAGCTGATCAAACTCGTGCAGTGAAAAGTTTCCAACGTGAGAAAAAATTTTGCTTCTTAATAATTTTCCAAAGCCTGATGCTGCTTTTGCTGAGTAGAAACTTGCTGCTATCGAACAAATCATTCCCCCTGCCGCCACAAGCAGCATAAAACCGCCAATTTTCCATATGTAGCCCGTGTCTCCTTTGACAACCCCTTTATCAACGATATCGGACATTAACGTTGGCAAATATAATTCTGATAATGATTGTAAGAGGACGAGACCTAAAACCAGATAAATGGCTAATTGAAATGGTTTTAGAAATTTGGTTAATTTAATCAATTCCTTCAACTCCGTTTTTAATTGATTAAGAGTAACTGTAGCTTATTTTTATGAACTAAATATGAACAATTAAATGGAAATGAGTTTTTTATCCAACTCCTTTGATAAAATTTGGCAAGAATAAGTATATTCCCGTCTGGAAATCTCGTCAAATTTTTGGAAAATAAAAAACACAGGATCTCCTGTGTCGATAAAATACAGCTATTTATTACGTTCTTTATGAACAACTATCCGAATTAACTTCCACTGACCTTGGTCAAATGACCAAGTTGATTCGACAGTAGCAATCACGTCAGCATTGGCAATCCCGGTAATTTTCTGCTCGCCCAGTAACCCCACTTGATTGTTTTCTATAGGTATAGGTTGGAGACTGCTAAATGGATTAACGGTTAATTCTGTCGGCTCATTTAGCTTGCCACGATAATATAATCCTAGTTTTTTATAATACTTCTTACGGTCCTTTAAATCAAATAGATACGACTTTCCTGTTTTGGCGAGTTTAATCTCTGCTTTATACCCATGAAGAAAATGGCTTTCCATTTCAAGTGGTTCTGGCAGAAAAAGTTTCGTCTGTTCAAAATTCCTAATAGAGTAGGAGTAATTTTGGACAGTTGGTTCATTCCCCCCTTTCACCACACTTGCAAACAAATCTTTCACTCCATCATTGTTTAAGTCGACAAGTTCCAATGCCGCCTTAGCACCACTATTTAGTGGAATGGTGTATTTCCTACCATTTGAAGCATTAATCTCAATATAGATTTTTTCCAAAAATGCCTCCTCTTTCTGATAAGGAACCCCCTTTAAAAGTATTTCTTCCTCTTTTCCGTCACCGGTAATATCTGCTTTTTCATTTGAAATAGTGATTATTTTTGTCGTTTCTTCAATCGCATATACCCCAGTAATTGCAGTAAGTGACATGAGAAAAAATGAAACAATGACCAAAAGCATCTCTTTTTTCATCCATGAACCTCCCAGAAGCTCTATTACTTGTTAGTATAACCAGTTTTGGAAAAAAGATGAAAAGGGACACTCTAATTTTTAGAGTGTCCCTTAATCATTTATTCACTAGGTTTTTCCGATGCAGATACTTTCCAAACAGCCGTAACCTTTCCGTTTTCCTCTTCATCCAAAATAAATGAACCATTGGAATAACGGTCACTGTAGTGAATATCGATTGTATTAAGTTCCTCGAGATGTCCTTTTTCCGTTTGGATAAAAATCACATCTTGCTCATTGGCAATATCAAATCCTGCAATGCGGTGTGGATTTGATTTAAGTTCCCTTAAAATGACTACACCGCGTTTGGCACGAGTAGCTTTTTCAAATTCTTTCATTTTCATTCTCTTTACAGCTCCACGCTGTGTAGCGATAACGATCGTTTCGTTACTGTCTGGATGAATGATTTTTCCACCAATCACGAAATCATCTTCTTTTAAATTAATCCCTTTCACACCTGCAGCACGAGCACCTACAATACTAATTTCTTCTTCATGAAACCATAAGGCATATCCTAAGTGGGTAATCAAGAATAATTCATTTGTTCCATCGGTTAAATGAACATCAATTACTTGATCATCATCCTTTAGATTGATACCAACAAGTGGTTTAGAATATCGTTGTGCTTTATACTGTTTTAGCTCCGTTTTCTTGGCCATGCCATTTTTCGTGATAAAGACAAGGAATAGGTCAGCCTCAAAGTCTTTGACTGGAATCGCCTGGATGATTTCTTCATCACGGTCAATTGGAATGATATTAGCCACATGTTGTCCAAGGTCTTTCCAGCGAATATCTGGCAGCTCATGAACAGGACAGAATAAGTAGTTTCCTTTATTTGTGAAGAGAAGCAGGACATCCTTCGTATTCATTTCGAGTTGCGCTAATAAACGGTCTGAATCCTTCATTGCTAAATCCTGACCATTGGAAGCTGCATAGGAACGAGTACTTGTCCGTTTTACGTATCCATGTTTCGTAATCGTTACAATAACATCTTCACTTGGGACAGTAACCTCAAGATTGATTTTTAATTCTTCAATTTCTGCCTCAATCTTCGAACGCCGTTCATCTGCAAAGCGTTTTTTTACGTCCTTTAATTCTTTTTTAATAACGGAGAAAAGAGTTTTCTCACTTGCTAAAATGCTTGTAAGCTCTTCGATCTTCTTCGCTAACTCTTCTGCTTCCTGTCTTAGGGCAGTGATATCGGTGTTTGTTAAACGATATAGCTGTAAGGAAACAATTGCTTCTGATTGCGGCTCTGTAAAGTCAAACTTTGCAATCAAATTGTCCTTCGCGTCGCGTTTGTCCTTAGATGCACGAATGGTAGCAATTACTTCATCAAGGATCGATAAAGCTTTCATCAGACCTTCAACAATATGTTGTCGTTCTCTGGCTTTATTCAGATCGTATTGAGATCTTCTTGTGACCACTTCTTTTTGGTGCTCAATATAAGCATCCAATAATTCTCTAAGACCCATTAATTTCGGACGTTTCTTATGAATAGCAACCATATTAAAATTATAGGTTACTTGAAGATCACTATTTTTATATAAATAGTTCAAGACACCTGCTGAATCGGCATCTTTTTTCAGTTCAATAACTATTCTGAGGCCGGTCCGATCTGTTTCATCACGAATTTCAGAGATTCCTTCCACTTTACGATCAAGACGGAACTCATCCATTTTTTTGACGAGATTGGCTTTATTCACTTCATAGGGAATTTCCGTAATAACGATTTGCTGCTTACCGCCGCGAACCTCTTCAATGTCGGCTTTGCTGCGAACGATAATTTTTCCTTTACCAGTTTCATAGGCTTTTTTAATTCCATCAATGCCTTGAATGATACCGCCCGTAGGGAAATCTGGTCCTTTGATAATCGTCATGAGTTCCTCTACGGAACAATCAGGATGGTCCATTCTCTTAATTACTCCGTCAATGACTTCACCAAGGTGATGCGGAGGAATATCTGTTGCATACCCAGCAGAGATTCCTGTTGATCCATTGACAAGAAGGTTTGGGAACATCGCTGGCAAAACTGTTGGTTCTTTGGAAGTATCATCAAAGTTAGGAATAAATTCAACCGTATCTTTTTCGATATCACGCATTAATTCTGCGGCAATCGCGGATAGCCTTGCTTCTGTATAACGCATCGCAGCAGGCGGGTCACCATCGACGCTTCCGTTGTTACCATGCATTTGCACAAGAACATTTCGAACCTTCCAGTCCTGACTCATCCGTACCATGGCCTCGTAAACAGAGGAATCACCATGTGGATGGTAGTTACCAATAACGTTACCGACAGTTTTTGCAGATTTACGAAAACCTTTATCGTGAGTATTTCCTTCAAAATGCATTGCATAAAGAATTCTCCGCTGCACCGGTTTTAGACCGTCACGTGCATCTGGAAGGGCTCGTTCTTGAATAATATATTTACTATATCGACCAAAACGATCACCAATGACATCTTCTAGAGGCAAGTCTCGGAATTTTTCAGTTGCACTCATCCTTCAGAACCCTCCTCGGCGACCGTAATATTTTCATTTTCTAAGATGGTGTCATCTTCTTCTAACCCAAATGCGACATTCGTCTCAATCCACTTACGGCGCGGCTCAACTTTATCGCCCATAAGAGTGGTAACGCGGCGTTCTGCTCTAGCCGCATCATCGATTTTTACCCGAATCAACGTCCTTGTTTCAGGATCCATCGTTGTTTCCCATAGTTGATCGGCGTTCATTTCGCCAAGTCCTTTATAGCGCTGGATAATATAGCCTCTGCCTACTTTCTTGATGGCTCCTTGAAGTTCATCATCATTCCAAGCATATTCGATAATTTCTTTCTTGCCCGTTCCCTTGCTTACTTTATAAAGCGGAGGTAAGGCAATAAACACTTTCCCTGCTTCTAACAACGGCTTCATATAGCGATAAAAGAAAGTAAGCAGTAGAACTTGAATATGTGCCCCATCTGTATCGGCATCGGTCATAATGACAATTTTATCGTAATTGATATCTTCGACACTAAAATCGGAACCGACTCCGCCGCCGATGGCATGGATAATCGTATTGATTTCTTCATTCTTAAAAATATCAGCGAGCTTGGCTTTTTCCGTATTAATGACCTTACCTCTGAGTGGAAGAACTGCTTGAAAACGTCGGTCACGTCCCTGTTTCGCTGAGCCTCCCGCAGAATCACCTTCAACCAGGTAGATTTCGTTTCTTTGCGGATTACGTGATTGTGCAGGTGTTAGTTTACCAGATAAGACAGCATCCGAACGCTTGCGTTTTTTTCCGCTGCGTGCGTCCTCACGTGCTTTTCTGGCTGCCTCTCTTGCTTGATAGGCTTTGATTGATTTTTTGATAAGAAGGGAGCTAATATCAGGATTCTCTTCTAGAAAATAGGAGAGGTGTTCAGAAACAACTGAATCGACGGCTGATCTAGCTTCACTTGTTCCTAATTTCCCTTTTGTTTGTCCTTCAAACTGGAGCAATTCTTCCGGGATTCGAACGGAGATAATTGCCGATAATCCTTCACGGATATCTGCGCCATCAAGGTTTTTGTCTTTGTCTTTTAAGAATGATACCTTACGAGCATAATCATTGAATACTCTTGTCATCGCAGTTTTTGCCCCGGCTTCATGGGTACCGCCATCTCTTGTGCGGACATTATTGACAAAGGAGAGGACATTTTCAGAATAGCCATCATTAAATTGAAACGCAAAGTCCACTTCAATTCCATGCTGGGATCCTTCCAAACTGACAACTGGATGGAGGACATCCTTTTCTTCGTTTAAATAGGCAACGAATGCTTCAATCCCATTTTCATAATGGAAGATTTCATGGAAATCATTTCGGTCATCTATAATTTCGATTTTCAAACCTTTTAACAAGAAGGCTGACTCCCTTAACCTTTCACATAACGTTTCGAAATTAAAAGTGGTCGTTGAAAAAATAGTTGGATCTGGCTTGAAATGAATCGTTGTACCCGTTTGATTGGTTTTGCCGATTTTTTCGAGGGTTGTTATCGGTTTTCCCCCATTTTCAAAACGCTGTTCATATACGAAACCGTCCCGTTTAATGGTGACAGTTAGCCATTCTGATAAGGCATTAACAACAGATGCCCCTACACCGTGCAAACCGCCGCTTGTTTTATAACCGCCTTGGCCAAATTTACCGCCGGCATGAAGCACTGTTAATATAACCTCTGGTGTTGGTTTCCCCATTTTGTGCATACCAGTAGGCATTCCGCGTCCACGGTCATTTACACTAATAGAATTATCTTTGTGTATTTTTACAATGATTTGATCACCGAATCCACCAAGAGCTTCATCGACAGAATTGTCGACAATCTCATAAACAAGATGATGGAGACCGCGTGAATCAGTGCTGCCAATGTACATTCCTGGACGTTTCCTAACCGCCTCAAGACCTTCAAGTACCTGTATGGCATCATCATTATAATCAAAAACTTGCTGATTTCTTGCCACTAAAATACCCCTTTCATTCCCTACAAAAAGAAGTATCCTTCTAATTGCTCATGAACTAATTGATTAGTCATTCTTTATATAATCTTTTATAAAATTAAAAAATAGAACCAATGTTTGCCGCTTCTTATTTTAACATAAATCTTGCGGCGTCTATGCTATATTGTAGCGATTTATTTCGATTTAGCAAATACGTAATTTTAAACAACATATTTTTGTAATAATATAATCATCGGTTTGAAGCGAGTTAAAAATAAAAAAACTGCTAAATATTAGCAGTTTTAGGGTTCGATTTTTAAGCTTTAGATATCGCATGTTCGACTTTAATGCAACGATTCATTATAACCGTATATCCCTTGTTTTTTAAGAATTCATAGGCTTCTTCGTTTTCAAGGCCAAGCTGTGCCCAGTAGATATCTGCATCAATCTCATCAAACTCCTTAGCTACATCGAACAATTGTTCTGACCTGCGGAAAACATTAACAATGTCCACATGTCCTTCGATATCTTTGAGAGATGCAACAGCCTTTACTCCTAATGCAGAATCAATTGTGGGATTTACCGGGATAATTTCATAGCCAGCTTTTTGCATCGCTTCAGACACTTGGTAAGAAGTTCGTTCAGGATTATTACTCAAACCAACTACCGCAATTCTTTTTGCCTTTTTTAAAATATTACCAATTTCATTGCGACTTGGATTTTCAATAGTCATCATATTCACTCCTAGGGTCTTTTTCTTTATTTTACCTATTTTTTCAAAAAAACATAATAAACAGCTTAAAGGGTCTCAATCTTTACTTCTTAGTTGTAAAGAGTTACACCGTTCCTTCCACGGTCTTTTGAAATAGACAGTGCATGATTCGCCTCCAAAATTAACTCCTCTTTCGCTTTCCCTTTAGAAAACACGGAGATTCCAAAGCTGCAAGTGATTTGATCGATATTCTCAAAGTGAAATTCCTCAATAATTGAACGGATGGATTCTGCTAATTCCTGTGCCCCATTTCCGTCGGTACCAGGAGTGAGTAATATGAATTCTTCTCCACCCCAACGGACAAAAATATCTGATTCGCGAATCCGTTGTTGAACGATGATGGAAATAGTAGAGAGTACTTTATCACCTGCATCATACCCGAACTGTTCATTCACCTGTTTAAAGAAATCAATATCCATGATAATCATCGATAAGGCCTGGTTTAATCGTTCTGCTCGCCTCATTTCCACTTCTAAGATCGCATTCATTTCCAATTGGTTTATACTGTATGTTAAAGAATCCATTAGGAATAATTGTCTGTTCCCACTCTTCTCATTATCTAAATGAGTGATATCCATACAGACACATAAGTATTGGTTTGAACCCGGTATGGACTCATACTGTAAATTAAAGTAACTCTCTTCACGACTGCTGTTGATCCAGTGCATATTTACAGAGTTTTTCCCCGTTTCGATGATTTCTTCAAACCATCTACTTTTGTCGATTGGATAAAAATAATTGGCATCATCTACAAAAAAACTAGAGAGGTATTTCAATATAGATTGCTGTGTCTGGGCCTTACTAATTCGAGTAAAATTAATAAAAGCTTGATTGAATTCGATAATCTCCTCGTTGTCAATCACAAAGATTAGGTGATTTTGAAAGTTCATTAAAGCTCTCGTTAACTTCTTTTGTTTGGATATTTCTTTTTCATGCTGTTTCACATCTTTGTATTGGTAAGTTAAGTATGGGTGATTATTAGCCGCCACTTTTGAAGCACCTCTTTCTATCATTCAGGATAATATGATAAAACCGACCATTGATTACGAAACTTGGGCCGGTTTAGTATGTATTTCTATGATTTTATCTAAATTATATTGACTCCATGCAAGGCTTTCAATGAATTAACAAATGGTTTGAAAATTCTCCTTATTTTCGTAATAAATTTGACTCTATTTGTTCTTACTTTTGACCTTAATCAAAAAAGCAAGAACATGTGAAAGGATTAATAGTGTTTTTTCTTAATTCCATGGTAAAATAGAAGGACTGGATCTTTTTGTAGAAGGAGAATTTGTTAATGATTCAAATTATTTTAGTAGTTATTCTGGCATATTTACTTGGTTCGATCCCCTCTGGTTTAATTATCGGAAAGGTTTTTTATAAAACAGATATTCGTGAACATGGGAGTGGAAATTTAGGAGGAACCAATACCTTTCGTACCCTCGGTGTGAAAGCTGGATTAGTCGTTACACTTGCTGACATCCTGAAAGGGACCTTAGCTGCCGCTTTGCCGCATCTCTTCCAAGTTGATATAAACCCATTATTGGCAGGTATTTTTGCAGTCGTCGGACACACCTATCCAATCTTCGCCGGGTTTCGTGGCGGAAAAGCGGTTGCTACCTCTGGTGGTGTCGTATTGTTTTATGCACCTTATATGTTTATTACTGTATTAATTTTCTTTTTTATTAGTTTATACCTATCAAAATATGTTTCCTTATCATCGATGGTTGCAGGGGTTACAGCCGTGATGTTTGCCATTGTTTCAGGGGTAGTTGGTGAATGGGACATCCCTCTTCTCATCGTCGTCCTGTTCCTTGCGTCGTTTGTCATTTATCGTCACCGAGCAAATATTAAACGAATTATGAATAAGACCGAGCCCAAGATTAAATGGCTATAGCAAAAAAGAACCGGGATTTTTCGGTTCTTTTTTATATGTTAAAAACTCCTAATTAAGCAAAGAATAGTTTTAAAATTATACAAGAATATACTATAGTATAATTATCAGATAAAAGATAAGGAGTAATTATGAAAAGGCATGCCCTACCTTCAGTTATAATTATTTTTGTTTGTATTGCTTTAGCATCATTCCTTTTTATTCAACAATGGCAAAACACGACCGAGGATGAACAAAAGGTTTTACCGGCAAAAAATCTTCAAACCCGTTCTTCATTGCTGGTCAATCGAGAAATGACAGAAAAAATAACCATTGGAGCTATTGGAGATATTCTTATTCACGATAATGTATATCAAGATGCCTTTAATGGAGCTACATATGAATTTGACCCGATGTTTGAGAACGTAAAAACTCTATTAAAAAAACCAGACGTATTAACTGCCAATCAAGAAAGCACGATAGGCGGAAAAACATTAGGGCTTGCTGGTTATCCACGGTTTAATAGTCCTTACGAGTTGGCAGATGCTCTTGTACACACAGGAGTAGATATTGTATCTACTGCCAATAATCATACCTTAGATAAAGGTGAAAAAGGGATTAAGTCAGAGGCTGACTATTTAGAAAGTATTGGTTTACCTCACGTTGGAAGCTTCCTTGATGAAAAGGACCGCCAAAAGTTGCGGATTTTAAATAAAAATGGGATAAAGATTGCTTTTCTCTCCTATACATACGGAACGAACGGAATCCCGGTTCCAAACGGAAAGGATTTTCTCGTCAATCTTATAAATCGTGAAACGATGCGTGATGAGATTCATCGCGCCAAAAAGGAAGCCGATGTCATTGTTATGAGTATCCATTGGGGAGATGAGTACCACCGAATGCCTAACAAAGAACAAAAGGATTTGGCCAGATTTCTCGCAAATGAAGGTGTCGATATTATTTTTGGATCCCATCCGCATGTTCTTCAACCCATGGAATGGATCAAAACAAAGGATGGAAGAAAAGCGTTTGTTGTCTATTCATTAGGAAATTTTATCTCATCACAACGTAATGATTATAAGGATATTGGTGGTTTAGCTACGATTGGCATTACAAAACATATATCAGGTAATGGAAACTCGATTGAGTTATCGAACCCGTATTTTTATCCCACCTATGTCGCTAGTAAAAGAAATCATAATTTCCGTGTAATCCCTTTAGAAAATGCAGGTTCATTTGGTCTTCGTAATGCCAAAGGAAAGTACACGGAAATTCAAGATCACATGATGAAGTGGCTCCGTTAAAACGGAGCCTTTTTATTCTCAGATGAATGACAGGAGAAGATCGGATGGAATGGATAAAGCGGAAAGGGCTCTGGATTTCCGGGTATTTTTTACTCATGATGTTTCTATTTACGAGAGGATTTTACAATCCTTTTTTTGTGTTATTAATTGGTTTATTTTTAATCATTGTTTTTTTAAAAGAAGAGAATCGCCTTTTTGGTTGGATGATTATTTCATTTTTTCTCGGAAATCTCTTGCTTGGATACATGGATCATTTTATTGAGAGTTTTCATTTATCTCCTTTTTTGCTTATCATGATGAGTCAATTATTATTGTTGATTCCTATTTTAATGATTAGCTTTGTGGTTAAGCAGTTTAACCAAGAAATAACGCCTTACTTTCACCGGCCGATTTTCACTGAAGAAATTCAACTTCCTTTTAAAATTGTTTTTTCCTTTAAGAGATTTGTTCTTATATTTGCACTAATGGCTGTTCTATTTTTAGGTATCACACTACAATTTCAAAAAGATGGCCTGCATTGGCTTCCGTTTCTATTGATTTTGTTATTCGCATTGGTAAATGCGATTCTTGATGAAATATTATGGCGTGGAATCCTTCTCCCGAAACTGATCAGACATACCTCGCAACCAATTGGGATAGTCATTACGAGCATCGCTTTCGGTATCAACACCACCATGTTTGGTTTTTCAGTAATAATATATATGATTTATATTTTTCTAGGATTCATGTTAGCTTTTTTAACGGTCAAATCACGAAGTGTTCTTCCTGCGATGATTGCACATACATACGTCACAACCATCTTGCTACTAAACGGGGTAATGTCCATCCCTGTATATTTTGGTTCATAGCAAAAAGCACACTTAAAGATGATTACTCTTCAAGTGTGCCCTGATTCTTTTTCCAAATATGTTCTAACAATCCTTCTTTATGTAAAATGTCTCGTTGGCGCTCACCAAGTAAATCAAAATGAGAATAACCATCCTTACGAACATGAATCCATTCTTTTTTTAATCCATGTTTTTGTCCCCATGCTGCTAATTGCTCAAGATTGTTACAACCAACCTTGGTTACCGTATTGCATCCTGGAAAGCGGTCATCTAACCAATAATGGGTTAAAAAAGCTAATTCTCCATTATCAATTTTTCTCTTCCACTCGATGACTTCCTGCCGTTTGATTCCAAAAGCCATCTAAGTCACCCCATTCCTAAAAGACTTATGCCCTCACATGTGTTATAAATTGTTTATTTTTTCTTAATATCTTCATATTTTAAGAACCACTCTGGGAAGGCTTTTTTGAAGGAAGTCGGTCTAAAGTTATCTTTCTTAACAATAATGTGTGTGGTCTTCCCCTCCACACATATCTCGTCATCACCATTTACAACCTTATAACCATATACCGTTTTGATGCCGTCATTTAATTCAACCCAAGTTTTTACAAAACCTCGATCACCATACCGTAACGGTTTTTTATAGGTCGCTTGGACATCATATACTGGGGCAAAATAACCTGACTCCTCCATTGCGAGATAACTATAGCCTAGGTCCTCAATAAACCCAGTTCTGCCAAGTTCAAAGAATTTAAGATAATTAGCGTGGTAAATGACTCCCATCATATCCGTGTCCGCATAATAGAGTTGAATTTCTCGAGTTGAAATAAAATAGTTTTCCATGGGCCCTCACCCTTTCTTCGATTGGTCATTACATTTTATTGATCGCCTTTATTACATCTTCAACCTCAAGCAGGAGTGACTTTTCAAAAAGATCTTCCCCATCTTCCACTTCCATTAACCTTGAGGCCTGTGCTTGAATCATTTCATCCACCATATTAGTAGCAAAACGCCCATTTCCTTTAAAGGATTCTTGATCCATTTTACTCAATAACAGCCCTTTAGCCTCACTTGATAACTGGTATTGATAACTTTCTGCATATACAGTCATAATTTCAAGCAGTTCTTCAGAAGAATAGTCTGGAAATAAGAAGAACTTTTTAAACCTTGAGCGAAGCCCTGGATTACTTTCTAATAGCAGGTCCATTTCATGTGGATAACCCGCCAGGACTACCACTAAGTTTTCATTGTGCTTTGTCATTTCATCAACTAGTGTATCGATGACTTCTTTACCAAAATCTCCTGAGGTCGAACTGAAAAGTGAATAGGCTTCATCAATAAATAGGACTCCCCCAAGAGCTTCTTTAATCTTTTTTTTCGTTTTTCCGGCAGTTTGTCCTACATATCCTGCCACAAAGTCTGCTCTGCTTGCGACAATTAGATGACCTCGTTTTAACATACCGCAGTCCTTTAAAAGCTCTGCATAAATCTTAGCTACGGTTGTTTTTCCTGTTCCAGGATTGCCGGTGAAAACCGCATGTAATTGAATAGGCACTGGAGAAAGCCCTTTTTCCGACCGGTATTGCTGCATCTTAACAAAGGAAATCAATGACCTCATTTCCATCTTTAATTCGTCTAAACCAATAAGCCGGTCTAATTTTTCATAAGGGGATTCTTCAACTTCTTCTTTTGCGATTAGAAAATCTTCTTGATTCAATAACATAAATTCAAGGATATTATCGTCAGAGACTTCCTTATTAGAGCCCTTTTTGAAAATCGCATCGATGACGATATTGCGGACTGTTCGTGCATTTCCAAAGGTATCATCCACCCGCTCACGCTCTAGTCGATGATTAATTTCAATTTTCGCTTCGTCGCTAAGGAAATAATCATTATCTGCTGAAACTTTTTCAGCTATTTTTATTAACTCTTCATTTGAATAATTAGGTAAATGAATGAGGTTTGACTGTGGAAAGCGACTGCGTAACCCTGGATTTGCATCCAAAAAGGTGCGCATTTCTTCGGGATAGCCAGCCAAAATAACTGCAAATCTCCCGCCAAACTCACTTCCAGTCATCAGGGAAACTAACGTATCAATGGCAGCTTGACCATAATCATTTCCTGTTTGACCCTCGCGCTTCAAACTGTATGCTTCATCAATAAATAACACACCACCAATGGAGCGTTCCACAACGGTGCGGACATTTTCTTCGGTTTGTCCAACGAAGGAACCCACAAGCTGGGAGCGGTCGGTCTCGATCACTTCCTCTCGAGGCAGGACTCCTAACTCATGATAAATTTTTGCTAATAAGCGGGCAAGTGTGGTTTTCCCTGTTCCCGGATTTCCTGTTAAAATCATATTTAGACTCAAATCGTCCTGCATTTGAAATCCTAAATCTTTCCGCTTTTTTTGATACTTGAGAAAGCGGTAAAAGTCATTTACCCGATTCTTGACAAACTCCATTCCAACCATATCATTTAGTTGATCTAATGCATTGATTTGATCGGTGACAGATTGTATGTTTTCTTCGTAAAATTGCTTTTGCCAAGTTTCTTTGATTTCATCTAAATTGGATAAATGCAATTTTAAATCATCATAATAGGTGGAGGTATGGAAAACACCTGTAATTGATTGGTCATACTCCTCTACGGCCTTTAATAGCTTGCCTGTTTCATCAATTGCAGCAGAGTATAATTCAAACATCTGATTATACCGTTGATACACTTCCTTCGTACTCAAGGTTGCAGAGAATTCTCTTTTTGCGGCTAAATCTGTTTGTATTTTGTCTGCATTATTTAAAAAATTTTGACATACTTCTATGTACTGTTCGGCTGTTTTCTTTTTTGCCGTCCGGTTATCTGTTTCTCGCATTGCAGGAAATGTAAGAGGCAAGAGTATATCGGCTAATTTTTTCCAATCCTTTTGTAACATATATTCTCTAGCCGCTTGATTATTTGGATTTAAATTAAGTGCTCTTTCCATCCAAATTGCAGCCATTTTATCCTGTTCATTTCGGCCAATCCGCGAGAGAGCGGCAATTGTTAACAGTTTTGATAAGGTGACAGGATTGGATTCATCTGTCAACGCAGAAATTAATGCACTTTCATTAGAAATCGAACCATTTTGATTTAGTTCCATTTCCCATCGTTTGAGTTTTTCCTCATTATTATTAATGTGCTGGTTTACAATTTGTCTCAAAATCATCACTTCTTCTTCAAAATTTCCTTTCTATCTTACCATAACAATCACTCCATACCTAAACAAAAGACCTGTCCACAATGAACAGGTCTGCCCTCGATTTCAGCTTTGTTGGTTGTGTGCTTCATCTTTAATTTCTGACCGGAAGGAGTCAATGCTTTCCCGACGGCGTTCGTTTTTCGCCTCAATTTCTTGGCGTTGTGTCTCGCTGTCGGTAAGTGCTAATGATTCTTCCGCTGCTTCAATATTATTTTCAGTATTCTGAATCATTGCTTGCAGCTTTTCAACGTTATCACTGCGGTCATCTGGATTCGGTTTGTTATTATAGGCCATTGTATTTCCTCCTAGGGTGTAATTGGTACAGATATAGTTTGTTTCGGACTGAAAAAAATAAACAAGAATTTTTTAAAAACAAAAAAGACTTGCTGGTTTTACCAGTCAAGTCTTAAATTCATTGTTATTCACCTTTTGTTTGTATTACTTGGGCGTGTTCGCCTGAAGTATCATTCATTTTCTTTCCTTTATTCCCGCTAAAGCCACGTGGTTGTGTTCCCACGTGATCTGGTTGAAAACGTTTCGTTTGATATTTTTTACCCATGTCATGATCCCTCCTTATTTACATTTTGTCCTAGTGGGAGGAAAACATGATTGGTAAACTTTTTTAGTTATTCTGCTTTACCGAGACGTTTTTCTTCTAAGCGCTGTTCAATCTTTTCCATCGCAGCGCGATCTTTTAATAGTTGTGTTTTATTTTCAGATACTAGCTCAGCAAATGAGCGTTTTCTTGGTTTTCTCATCGGTATCACCGTCCTTAGTTCCTATTCTAACAGTTATTATGCCCGGAAACGGTTGCAATTATTACAACTTTTTGAAAATTTTAAAGAAAAGCCTTTCACACTAAAAAAGACATTGGAATCATCGAGGGCACTGAAAAACCTTCGGTTTCTCGAAAATTTCTAAATCACGACAAAAAAAGACGGCTTAAAAATTCTTAAATATGAATTTTAAGTCGTCTTTTTTATTCATTAAGACTATATTTTACTCTTACCTTTGATCTATTAGTTTCAATATTCTTTTTAAATTCACGGTGAATATTGCCATGGCACCTTGCAATTGCATACCAACTAGACCCGAGGATTTTGCAACATTATACACGTGTCTGTGTTTTAATTCGCTATTTTTTGCTTCTATTTTATATCGTTCTTTCGATTTTTCCTTAAAATAGTCGCTTCCTTGGAATTGTTCCTGTTCTGTATGTATATTTGATTTAATAGTCACAGAATAAGTTTTACTTTTAGCTCCTTCTTTATAACAGCCATCCTTAAATGGGCAATTTTTACACTTTTCTACATCAAAATAATATGTGTCAACTTGATTAGCTGCGATACCTTTTTTACCTTGACGTGCTTTCCTTATAGCCATATGACCAGCTTTACAAACATACATTCCAGCATCTTTATTGAACTCAAATTCGTCTTCTTTTTTACGAAAACCTTGAGTTACCGAAGGGTTTAATTTGGCTACTAAATTTATATTATTTTCTTTTGTAAATTCGATATTACTTTTTTCGGAATACGCTGCATCACCAATAACAGTCTCAACTTTCAGACCAGCCTTAATGCTTTTTTCAATCAGGGATTCTAATTGCTTTCCGTCATTTTTTTCCCCTGTCGTAACTGTTGCGGCGGTAATAATTCTTTCTTCACTCATCGCAATGTGAGTTTTATATCCAAAAAAGGATGTATCAGCTGTTTTATGACCTACTTTTGCATCCATATCATCAGAGCTTTGTAAATGTTCGATATCGTCGGTAACTGTTTCTTTTAAAAGGTTTAACTGTTCCTTTACTTTTGGATACTCGATAAGAGTTTCTTCCTTTTCAATCACGTCAATAAGTTCCTGGCAATAAGCGATTTCATCTTCTAAAACATCAGTTGTATTTTTGACAGGAAACTTATTTTTCATAGATTCATCTATCTGATAAATAGCTTTTCTCAGCTTCTTAGAACGGTCCATCAGTATTTCTCTTGGTGTCATTTGATTGTAGCGAGCTTTTGTATGGGTGGCATCTACAATAATGGATTTACTTTTGAT
>NZ_NUZU01000044.1 GCF_002567005.1 Bacillus sp. AFS073361 | reverse complement strand
TTAATCGACAGTCTCGATTTTCCGGTTAAATGAAAAATAGGGCCCGTTTCGGGGTAAATAAGCGGAATTTTTCCGGTTATGCAGTTCAAAACTCCCCTTCTCAGCGTTTTTTGAGTAAATAGGCGGAATTTTTCCGCCTATTTAAGCCTTTTTTAATAATAATTTTGAAATAAGCGGAATTTTTCCGTCTATTTATCCGCTGGGGTGCTCAACTCAACTGAATAAGGCAAAGGGGACATGACCCCTCTCAACTAAATCCTGTCTACGCTCGGCGCATATATGCGCGTACGGTGATCGGTGCAAAGATGGCGACAATGACAGCAGCCCCAATGAGGGAGATGCCGAAATCCATCCCAATGGTTCCCGAATTGGCAAGCTCTCTGACAGCTGTCACAAGATGCGACACTGGATTGATCTTTACGAACCACTGAAGCCAATTGGGCATGGTTTCAACTGGAACAAACGCATTAGACAGGAACGTAAGTGGGAACAGCACGAGCATCGAGATTCCTTGTACGCTTGAAGCCGTTCGTGCAATCACACCGAAGAAGGCAAAAATCCAGCTAATGGCCCAAGAACATGCAATCACAAGTATGCCAGCGATGACGACAAAACCTAGACCCCCATCAGGTCTATACCCCATAATATATCCCATAACAAATGTAAGCACGGTCGCAATGGTATACCGAATGTTATCTGCCAGCAACGCTCCTGCTAACGGAGCAATACGTGCGATCGGCAATGACTTAAATCGATCAAACACTCCTTTATCCATGTCCTCCCGCAGCTGGACGCCAGTGACAATGGAGGTTGAAATCACCGTTTGAACGAGGATACCAGGAATAATGACGGGTAAATAGTTCTGGACGTTCCCAGAGATTGCCCCGCCAAAAATGTAAGTAAACATCAGAGTGAAAATGATGGGCTGAAGCGTAACATCAAATAATTGTTCAGGAGTGCGGCGAATTTTCAACAACCCACGATAGGCCATGGTAAACGAGTTACGGACTGTTTGACTGAAACTCGTGTTATTTTTTAATGGGCGCTCAGAAAACGACTTCATATGATTCCTCATATTCCTACCTCCACTGCTTCTCCCGATTTACTTGGCAATGTTGACGGGTCCTCTACACCATGACCCGTAAGGTTCAGAAAAACTTCATCGAGTGTCGGTTTTTGTACACTCAACTCCGCCAATTGGATTCCTGACTCACGGAACGCGATCAGTAAGTCAGTCACTTTGTTTGCATCGGCCATTGGTGCAATAATCTTCACACCTTCGGACGATACACTCGACTTCACTTTGAGTACCCGCTCAACTGCTTGACGAGCATTCTCCATATCTTTTGTATCCTCTAATCGCAAATGTAACGATGAGTTCCCAACCGACGCTTTTAATTCGTCCACTGTTCCCTCGGCAACCACATGGCCGCGGTCGATTACCGCTATCCTATCCGCAAGTTCATCTGCCTCTTGCAAGTACTGCGTCGTTAACAATACCGTGGATCCCATCTTTACCAATCGGCGGATGGTCTCCCACATTTGATTACGAGTTCGCGGGTCCAATCCGGTGGTCGGCTCATCCAAGAAGATCAGCGGCGGCTGTGTAATCAGACTTGCCGCCAAATCTAATCGGCGCCGCATACCACCAGAGAAATTTTTCAATGGACGTTTGGCAGCTTCCGTTAATCCAAATTCCTCCAACAACTCGTTTGCCTTCCGCTTTGACTCCGCACGGCCAAGTCCTAACAATCGAGAAAAGATGACCAAATTCTCCGTAGCACTAAGTGACTCGTCCACGGACGCGTACTGTCCAGTCACTCCAATGAGTTGACGTACAATCTGTGCCTCTTTTACAACATCGTAACCAAAGATCTTTGCTGAACCCTCGTCTGCTCGCAAAAGTGTCGCCAACATTCTGATGGTGGTCGTTTTCCCTGCTCCATTGGGACCAAGGACACCGTAGATGGTTCCTGCACGTACGTTCAAATCTACCCCATCAACAGCCCGGTTGTCGCCAAACGTTTTAACAAGTCCACGCGCTTCTACCGCCCAATCTCCATTTTCCGAAAAGGCGGTTTTTCTATTTATAAGATTCATTCCATCTCCTCCTCATCAATCTGAATACATAAGAGAGTACCAAACATTTGTGAATTCAAGATGAACAAATTTCATCTAGGCTTGCCCCTTTATTTACATGGGCTTTTAAAAATGCTGTGTTAGGATTCATTAATGATATTTGCCATGATCCGAACTATCGTCCTATAATGGTGGTCAAAGACGGGAAAAAGAAGGCGGAATAGGAGGTATGAGATATGAAGATCAATAGAATAGATCATGTGAGTATTAACGTAAATGATCTTTCAGTGGCTAAAGCGTTTTTTCTTGATTTAGGACTTGAAGTGCAGGCGGAATGGGAATTGGATGGAGTACTGTTGGACAAGATCGTTGGGCTGAATAATGTTAAAACGGCATGTGTAGGAATGGGGATGCCAGATGGTCAGGCATGGATCGAGTTAGTCAAATTTTATACGCCGGCAGATGAAAATGGTATTCAGCAACCTTTGGCAAATACGCTAGGCATCCGGCATATTTGCTTTGCTGTTGAAGATATTGAAGCAATTGTTGCCAAATTGAAAAAGAAGGGCACGGAAATCTTTAGTGAGATACAGCAATATGAAGATAGTTATAAGTTATGCTACGTTCGTGGCCCAGAGGGGATTATTTTAGAGTTGGCGGAGAAAATCAGCTAAGCTAAATATTTGAATTAGATCTCCAGCTTTAAAGATTTCTCCTGCGTTAGCTTAAAAAAAGTTAGGCTGTCATGGTATGGCAGCCTAATTTAATAATTACTATTCTACGATTAATTCATCACTTTCCAAAATTCCTCCGACACTACTTGATAGCCTGCGAGACTCAAATGAATGTTTGCTGGATTTGGAAGGTACTCTGCAAAATTTGCTACATTAATAACTTGTGCAGTTGGTACAAATGTATCACCATTCTGTATGGCCAGTGATTGAATCTTTCCATTAAATAAGAGTAATAATTGTTCTAACTGCGCTTTTTGCTGCACATCTGTGATATATGGGAATGGGTTGTAATAGCCCATCACATAAACCTTCACATTCGGATTCAATTGGTCGATTGTGCTTAAAATGGTGTTCAACTTTACAGAAATTTTTCCAAGCTCTGCTGGAGCCTGAGTTGGATTTGCTTGAATAGCTGGAAGGACGGCAAGCAGATCATTCGCCCCAATATCAATCGTGACATGAGTGGCTTCTTTTATTTCTTTTTGGACGTCTGCTCTACTGAAATCAGCTATGACATGATCCGTTTTATATCCAGACACACCAAAGTTATCAAAATCTAGCAACTGATAGGACTTTTCAAAGTTCGCAGCAATATAATTTGGGTATCCCCAATCTAAATCTACTCCGTCTACCGGAATTCTATCTACACCATAAGGAGTCATACCAGCCGCTAAGGAATCACCTAAAGCAACATATTGAACTTGAATCCGTGCTCCATCCGCACCTAATTTATAGCCATCCACTGTGGTATTAGCTGCCATTACTCCATCTTTATTGAAAAAATACCATTTGACATTGATTTGCTTCCAGCCTGTGACCCTTGACCCGTCGGTATTAAGGTAGTACCTTTTCCCTGATACATCTAACCAGCCGGTTTTCATCACACCTGTGCTGTCAAGATAATACCATTTACCGCTTACGGTAACCCAGCCGGTTTTCATCACGCCTGAGCCATCCAGGTAATATTTTTTACCGCTCACGGTGATCCAGCCGGTTTTCATCACGCCTGAGCCATCCAGGTAATACTTTTTGCCGCTTACGGTAACCCAGCCGGTTTTCATCACGCCTGAGCCATCCAGGTAATACTTTTTGCCGCTTACGGTGATCCAGCCGCCCTTTTTCATTACACCTGAACTATCAAAGTAATATTTTTTACCACTTACGGTAACCCAGCCTTTTTTCATTACACCTGACTTATCCAGGTAATATTTTTTGCCGCTCACGGTGACCCAGCCGGTTTTCATTACACCTGACTTATCAAGGTAATATTTTTTGCCGCTCACAGTGATCCAGCCGGTTTTCATCACACCTGACTTATTAAGGTAATACTTTTTACCTTTGACGGTGATCCAGCCGGTTTTCATCACGCCGTTTTTATCTAAATAATACTTAGAGCCTTTATATGTAAGCCATCCCGTCTTCATCACACCGTTTTTGTCAAAGTAATACCGTTTACGATCAATGACCTTCCAACCTTTTTGTTTTACACCTTTAACATAGTAATATCGTTTTCCATTCGATTTTTTCCAACCGCTCTTTTTTGCGCTACTGGTCTTTACTTTTGAACTTTCCTTTGGACTTGCACTTGAACTTTTTCCATTCGGATAATGATATTCCCCGTAGGAAAGTCCCCATTTTTCGCAGTTTGTCCAGCAATAATGTCCCCCGTTAGAGTCCGTCCTACCTGGATGTGCATAGGCAGATAAAGGAACCGATAACATAACCAGCGCACAAACGATAGCGAAGAGTGATTTCTTCATAAAATTCCCCCTTAAAATATAACTTTCTAACTATTGCAATAATTTAAATATTGCATTAATAGTATAGTATATAAGTACTGTTTTTAGAAGATGTTTTATAGATAAATAGTATGGAAACCTACTAAACTAAGAAGTGGAAAAAGCAAGCAGTCGAAACCTAAAAAAATACAAGAAGGCCCATTTCCGTTCATGACTGGAATGGACCTTCTTGTATTGTGATATGAACATCTTGAAATCATTTCTATTCATTCGAATCAATAGACTTCACGATTTTCTCGCAAATTTCATGGGTAATCAGTGAATCTTCAATAGATGGTTCCGGTGTGCGATTTTGTTGAACGCAATCAATAAAATGATCTATTAATTGATAAAAGCCGCGTTTATACAGGGTTGGCTCCCAGTCACCGAATTTTGAAATAGTTACTTCTTTATTATGATAGTGAATGGTTTCTACGAGACTGTTTACGACGTATTTATCCTGCCCTGTCGTGTATTCAATAATTTCTTCTGTGACCCCGCTATCTCTGTTCATGATCCCGAGAACGGTACAGCCTTCTCCAAGAAGCGTGATGACCAAATGCTCTAGCATTTCACCCTTTTTAAGGTACTCTACCTTGACATCTCTGACCTCAGTATCCATCAAAAACCTGAGTGTATCGACAACATGGATAAAATCTTCCACAACAAACCTTCGTACAAAATCTGGCGCTGAAAATCTATTTTTCTGCATGATAATGAAGTTGGCTTTTCCCTTTTCTTTCAGCTCGTTGACTTTCGGGATAAACCTTCGATTAAAACCTACCATGGCGATCGTCCCGTTCTCTTTTGCCAGCTCGACAATGGTTTTGGTTTCATGAAAATTCATGGATATCGGCTTATCAATGTATGTATGGATCCCATTTCTTAGTAATGTTTCAGCTATTTCAAAATGGGCCTCTGTCGCCGTACTCACAATGGCGGCATCGATGCCCATTTCGATCAGTTCTTCGACCGACTGAACCTTTTCTGGAATCCGATATTTTTTTGATAAGCGGTGTAACGTGTCTTGATTTCTTGTACAAAGCACTAATTCAATCCCTTCTTTTTCCGAAAGAACTGGCAGGTAGGCTTTTTTAGCAATATCACCCAATCCAATAATCGCTATTTTCATCTGCTTCACTCCATTCTATCTGGAACAATGCTTGATGTATTTACTTTAAACTTAGTATAAAGCTTGATAGCACCATAGCCAAGCAGTCCCCCAGAGGTGTTTAATAGTAGGTCATCCACATCAAAAATTCCGAGAGAGAAAACAACCTGTAAGCATTCCAGGCCTAAACTTAAACTCAAAGTTCGAGCGAATACACCTATGAATGACATCCCTTTATTTTTAGACAATAGGACAAGAAACATTCCAAATGGGATGAATGCGGCGATATTCCCAACGAAATTACTTAAATCATGCCACCCCGATAGACTGTGAATATTAATGAATATGGTTTGAAACGGGGTAAAATTCCCTCTTTGCCATTGGTACATGAGAAGATCAGGGTTTCTCAGATTCCATTGGAGTTGATGCACGAGAAAGGTCATATCTCTCCAGTGGAACTTAAACAGAATAATTCTAAATACTGCATACATATAAAAAACAAATAGTGCTAAAACAATCATTTTGTTTATTAATTTCATTCCGCCACCCTCGCCCCCTTGAGATTAGAAGGTGCTTTTGTGGAAAACACGGTCACAATGACCCCGTCCATATTGTTCCCTGACAGCTCCCAACAGAGATTGGAGGGAACATGAATGGTCGTATCTTTGCTTACAGGATAATAGGTGATTTCATATTTTTCGCCATGGATAGTAGTGATAATAGCCTTTTGTTCTTTGAGGAAATCCAAATATTCTTCTAAAGAAAAATTCTTTTCCTTCATAATCGCACTGTGCGGCAATCCCACATAGCGAATATGCCATGGCTCATACTGAATGCCTGTGATGGCCGTTTTGTCCTTTGGATAGCGTATAATAAAGCCGTATTTCCAAGCGTTTTTCTCGATCCACCTTCCTTCAGGTGCTACATCCATCTTCATTTGAGTGGATCCTACATCAAGTGATAAACCGAGATTGTGCTCGCTATGGCCTGCAGGCAAGGCATATTCAGACCCCATTTCTTGATACAGGACACTTTGCTCATCAAAGTCCCGAAAGCCGCTATTAATAGAAAAATGGTGAACCCCGTCTTTTTCAGCCGCAGCGATCATCTCCGAAAATTTATGGGCAACATCCGCTGACAATTTTATCCCGTTAGCATGCAAACCGTATCCCTTTGTCCATTCTTTATGAGTAGATAGATTAACAACATCTGATTTTATACTCTCTTGGTGAACGGGAAACTCATTATTCACCAAAAGTAAATTTCCTTGAAAAACCTGATCCTTTGTCATCTCTTTCGTTTCGAAACTTTCAGAGGTCTCGCTCTGATCTAAATGCTCATATCTTTGAACCTCTACTTTATCTTGAATAGACCATATTTTATAGACCCATGCAAAACTCAGACATACAACTAAAAACAATAAAAATCCCCACTTCTTCATTTCAAGTTCCTCCTTCTTCTGATAGAAACTAGAATAGGAAAAACTTTTTAAAAAAAGAGTAGGGTAAAATTTAAATTTTTCTTAAATCCTTGATGAAATTTTTAAACTCGGTCCATTTCCTGCGGTAAACGAACTTCAAATACAGTCCGGATTAAACTGCTTTCAGCCGAAATGATTCCATCATGCTGCTCCACAATATTCTTTGCAATGAATAAACCAAGACCTGTGCTATCTTCTTGATGGGTTCGTGCTTTGTCACCGGTATAAAACATATCAAAAAGGTATGGAAGTTCATCAGGAGGAATATGATCTCCATAATTAACAACTTGAACAACCACTTCCCCAGCCTCAACAAACCCGTTAATATCTACAAACTGACCATCATATCCATAACGACTGGCATTGGTCAAAAGATTTTCAAACACACGAGCTAACATCTCTCCGTCACCCCAAATAGGTAAATGGGGCAGAATATTCATTCGGGCCATCAAGTTATTTTTCTCGAAGATTGGGTACATTTCTTCTTTTAATTGAAGAAGCAGGTCACTTACATTAATTTGCTTTTTTTCAATTGGTAACATGCCATAGTTCATTCGAGTGATTTCGAATAATTCATCAATTAGTCTTTCTAACCGCTGAGATTTAGTAAAGGCAATCGTTAAAAAGTGCCTGACTTGTTCTTTAGTCAACTTCTCATCCTTAAGGATTAAATCTAAATAACCTAAAACAGACGTTAGCGGCGTACGTAAATCATGGGCCAAATTGACAACTAACTGTTCCTTACTGTTTTCTGAAAAATCTCCTCTTTGGATGGCTTCTTCTAATTTCTCACTTGCCAGATTAATCGCTTGACCGATATCTCCAAATTCATCGTTTGATTGGATAGAAACCCGATGTTTAAAGTCCCCGCGAGATAGATAGTGAATTCCGTTTGATATTTCATTGAAATAGGTAGAATAGGGCTTGGTGAGTAAATAGAAAAACACGATCGAAAAGGAGATAAATAGCAGGAAAAAGAAGTTAATGTCTCCAATACTGCCGATGAATTGGCGAAGTGCAGCCAAGGGGTCTTCACGACGAACCGTTGTATGATAATAAAGCTGGAGTCCCTTGAAGATGAAGAAAGTGATTGCACCGCCCAGAAGCATACTTAAACCAAATAATGTGACGATTTTGGAGCGGAAACTGCGTTTAAATTTAGCCATTGAATGTATACCCCACTCCCCAAACGGTCTTGATCAACTTGTTTTTCCTTTTATCTTCTCCAAGTTTTTTCCGTAAGGTCCGAATATGCACCATTACCGTATTCCCACCTTCAAAGTAGGCATCGCCCCAAACCTGCTGAAAAATATTTTCTACTCCATAAACTTTCTTCGGATGACTGGCTAATAAATACAAAATATCAAACTCTTTCGGCGTCAGCTCGATGTTTTCACCATAGAGCATAACGGTACGTTGATCAGGAGCAATCACCAATCCACCAAACTCCAAGATCACTTTACTATCTACTTTGGGTTGATTCAACTTTATAAAACGCCGCAATTGAGCATTCACACGAGCAACCAATTCAATCGGGGTGAATGGTTTCGTCATATAATCATCTGCCCCAATTACGAGTCCATGGACCTTATCAAAATCAGAAGTTTTCGCACTCAAAAAAATGATAGGCATATTATATCGTTCCCGAATCTGACGGGTTACTTCATACCCATCCATTTTCGGCATCATAATATCTAAAATGAGCAAATCAATGACCTGAGTCTGGATAACATGAATGGCCTCTTGCCCATCAGCTACTTTAAGACAATGGTATCCTTCCTTTTCTAGATGGATGGCAATCAGATCCGCTATCTCCTCCTCATCATCAGCAATTAAAATCGATATCCGTTTCATCTATTCCACTCCTATATCAAGTTGCATTTGGGTATTTTTTATTTCCGATACCCTATAAAAATTTTCGATGTTACCTTATCAGCGGAATCTAAGCTAATATGGTAGATTTTAGGGCTTGTATTTTATTTTCTATTATTTCCTTTTTATATTCAAGAATCTGACCCGTTTGTGAAGACTTCCCTAAACTCCCAACGACCAATTTCAACAAGTTCCCCCTCTAATCAAACGTTTGATTAGTTCCCCTGTAGCCATTGATGTATCTAGCTTAGTCCTTCATTATGCAAAAATAAATTGTTGAAACATGTACAAAAAATAAGAGAAAAATGTCGGTTATGCTGTGATCGCCACCACCCGACAGGCTTTCGACCAAATACCCTATATGCTATACTATTCAAACGTTTGGTTAAAACTTCTGTAAGCATTGATATATTTGAATTCCCGCAGCAAAGTAAGCAAGAAGAATGTCGAAATACATTTATTCATTCCGCAGGAAATAACCCATCTTTCAACAAAATCAAATGGGTTTCTCATAAACTTATATAATTCTTCGATTCGTGGACTCTTCGGACAGCTTATGGTGAATCCAATGGCAATCATATCCGAACTTCGGTCGTCTTCGGACAGCTCTGGTGTTTCCAAAGGCAATCTTGTCCGAACTTCGGGCGCCTTCGGACAGCTCTGGTCTTTTCAAAGGCAATCTTGTCCGAACTTCGGTCGTCTTCGGACAGCTCTGGTCTTTACAAAGGCAATCTTGTCCGAACTTCGGGCGTCTTCGGACAGCTCTGGTGATTTCAAAGGCAATCATGTCCGAACTTCGGGCGTCTTCGGACAGATCATACAGTATTTAATATCTATAGATTGTACAACCTAACATTAGTATAAATTTTGGAGGGAGTATTTGGATGAAAGATGATCGCAAGGGATCTATCAAAATTGTTTCTAATGATGCAATAAAAGGGAAGCCTTATCTGGATATTGATCGAGTAATTACTGAGGGGGAAGCTAAAAAAAGGGTCAATCCTCCACTACGTTAAAGCAGTGGGGGACTGACCCCAAAAAGAGTTAAGGAAGATTTAGTTGCCACGAAACTCCGAAGCGGTCATTGACCCAGCCAAACTTTTTGCTGAATCCATAATTGTTTAATGGCATGAGGGCTTGTCCACCCTCCATAAGTTTCTCATAAAGATTAGCAAGTTCTTCTTCATTACTACAAGTAACAAAGCTTGAGAAAGACGGTGTAAAGGTGAATTGATGTTTAACAAAACTGTCAATACACATGAATTCCTGCCCTTTTAACGTAAAAGTTGCCTGCATCACGGTGCCTTCTGGTCCAGCCTCATTAGCCCCATATCGAATAATGTTGGTAATTCGAGAATCCTCAAAGATGGAAATATAAAAATTCATCGCTTCTTCAGCATTACCATCTTGAAACATTAAAAACGGTGTGATTTTTTCCACTCTTGTCCTCCTCCTAATATTAGGTAATAAATTTAGTATAATGGATTTTCTTGGTGAACTAAAGCATCGCACTGCATTAAAGATATATTAAATTGATATGAAAAATAGCTGAAAATGCAAAAATCGGCCTCAAAATTCACATTTGACCCCCAAAATGATACATTTCACCCCAAAAACGGCTTCAAATTTGAATTTTAGTCATTCGATTCATGCTGCTAAAACCGCTATGGTGATAGTGCTGGAATTGTTGATTTGACAATTGGAAAGCACAAAATAAGCGGCAGAGGGTGTGTCGGAAATGGCAGGTTTAAAGTCAGGCAATATTGAAGGATTCGAGCAGTTTTCACAATTTACTTCGCTGAAGGAATTGAATTCACATATCGAGAGGTGGTTAACGTTCCACAAACAAGATTTTTCTAAAGGAGAATTAATGGGGCTGAAGCGGCTGGTTCGTTTTTCTGCAAAAATACCTGGCGTATGCAATGCCAAAATTGGAACGGTCTTAAAAGCGATTCACGAAGAATACAACCATAATGGAATCTCGCGTTCTACCTTTAAACGAATGATCCAAAAAGCTAAAGAATTGGGTATTCTCACTGTTTATGAAACAGAAAGAAAGAATGGTTCACAATCTAGTAACTTATATATCATCAATCGTTTTCCTTCAAATGAACTACCTAAAGAGGAAATCTTGAACCACCCTAAAGAAACTAATAATCTTTCAAAAACTGAAAAAGATCAAAAGATAAAAGAACGTAAAGAAGAAGCGTCCGAATTAAACCATACCTACGTGAGCGACCGAGTTCCACAGGCTTTCGTACAATTAGTAAAATGCTTTTTTCCTGAAGCAAAGACCATCGAAGAGTATTGGAAAACGGTGAATTTAGCTGCATCCAGCTACGAAGGTGACCTTGATATCCATCACATCCAAAATGTTGCCATCCAATCCTTTAAACAGCTCATCAGGAAGCTGAAATTCAGCAGAAATGTCAAAAATCCATTCGCCTATTTTTATGGAATCGCAGAGAATAAATTTTGCGTACTTTTTCATCAAATACTCAAGGATAAGTATGATTTAAATGATACGAAAATTGAGTTTCGGTTAGGTTTAGATAAATTCAGCTGTTGCATGCAGTACGTGTAACCTTTTGATAATCTAATAAGGAGGGGGAGTCAATGTGTACCATAGACTTTGGATGTTTGGAAACTTTTCGATTATGTATATTTGGTTTTTCCGCCTAGCTCAAATGGGTATTTTGATTTAGTTTTTGGCTCGGTAGGAGAGTTCATAAGCGGAGAATTTCCGGCTAATGTTTGCAGAGGAAGCTTAAAAAGCAATTTAAGCGGAGATATTCCGCCTAACTGCTCTAAATAAGAAAAAATCCAAAGATTTGGATCATATAAGCGGAATAAGTTCCTTTATTTTTAAGGAAATATGGATATTTCCAAATTTAAACGGAATTTTTCCGTTTATTTTTCAAGCAAAGGGAAAGTTATCTACAACGAGGATTGCTCTATGGCAGGTCCTAAAAAAACATCCGAGGGTTTGTTGAAGATGCAGCGAAAATTTACATAGAGAACGGCTGGATGGAGAAACCGCCCTATGCTCCTGATAGAGATAATATTGCATCAGATAAATAATCATCCCATCCCATGTGCGGGGGTCAGCCCCCCAACTGCTTAATAATGATTTCTACTTAGTTTACCGCATCTAAAGCTTTTACTAGTGTAATAACTGGTACTTATGTCGCCTGCGTAAGAAACACAGAATGGATTTAAGTTTCAACTAGAACCCCTACATTAGCCGGAAATCCTCAGCCTTTTAGGGTCTGATCCCTATATTCACTCAATCTCAATCTCAATGTACTCTTCTTCCTCCCCCTCATCCGATGATTCATCTTTTGGAGGCTTGTCCGCTTCGTCTGTACTTGTTTGCGACTTTTCCTTTTCCGCCATGTCGGCCTTGATTTTTTCCATTTCCTCTTTTATTTCCTCCGTAACTTGTTTAGGAACCACATCTTTTCCATAGGTAGCTCCAATATTTAGGGCCCCGCTCAACTCATGAATGCCAATCTGGCCAAGATTATTGGTTTGTTCGTACTTATCTAAATAAAATTTATCAATATACAATGTATTGATAATAGGATGCTGCTGCTCTGTCTCTTCCCTTTCTGGTTTCTCCCAATTTTCCAGCTTCTCTACTAATTCTTCCATTTGTTTGAGAATCCCAGCTTGTACCTCATTCACCATTAGATAATTTTTCTCCAGCTCACGAACCTTCCTGTTTATGATAGAGAAGGAGTCACTCTGTTCTTGCCCGGAGCTCCTATTTTCCCTGGGACGATGGTTTAACCTCATCATTTCTTGAACTAGTTTCTCCAGATGATCGATCCTTTGTGACAGCTCATTGACTTTTTGAACTTGCAGATTATTTTCAGCGTTCCTTTTCGAGTGAAACTCCTGTTCAGACTTATTGGCCTCCACTTTTTTCTGCTCGGTCCATGATCTCCTGTCTTTCACAAGTTTGTCAGTTCCATACTTCGCTAGCCGAATTTCTTTTTCAAACTCTAATAATTTTTTCATTTGGACTTCCAGTGCGTTGATCCGTAGAATTTGCTTATCGTAATCATTGGTGCTGTTTATCGAATTTTCCTCATTATTTCGGCCGAATATCCTTTTAATAGGCATAGTAAATCCCCGCAAACTATGATTTATTTTCCTTTCGTACAAACTGTGTATTGTTTATTCGATGGGCACCTGTTCTTCGTTAAAATAATGCCGTTTATAAGTAACAATCAACAAGCCATTGCTAAACTTTGCACTAACTTGGTTGGGCAGCACAGGTTCCGGAAGCTGGATGATCCGCTCGAAATCTCCAGTATTTCTTTCTTGCTGTACCACCTCCCCTTGGATGAGGTTTTTTTTGCTTCCTTTTATTAATACCTTGATGCCTGATACCGACAACTGGATATCTTCTTTTAAATAACCAGGCAGATCGGCGACCAATATAACCTCTCTGTCTGTCAAATAGATATCGGTGGGTGGAAAGTTTTTTCCCCTGACAGGTTCTGATTTTCCCTCTCCGGGCTGACCAAAATCAAAATTACTTTTCATAAATTCATCAAAGGAGGGCTGCTCAAAAATCCCACTCCAAAAGTCATTGGATTGATAATTCTTTGCTAAATCCATCCATTGTAACATCTTATTCATATCCATGTATGGATCCTCCTCAGAAGTATAAAGCTGGTCCATTTATAAATGTGCATCCTATATTCATCCTATTTATGATTTATCAAATCATTCATGAAAAAAGGATAATTACCTAAAAAAATTCAAAAAACAGAATGATGTATCTACACGTAATGTCCTAACATAATCATCCTGTGTCCCGCATAGGCTTTAAGTATCCCGGGGGTTGAACGGAAAGGATTCTGGTCTATGTTCTTTTTACCAACGACGATCAATATTAAAGGTATAAAACTGAATAATGTTGATCATTTGAGTTCAGTATCATTAAATTCAACGATGATTCAAAACAAAAATGTAAGTGCAAAGAAAAACCAAGGAATTGGCCAGCAATTTGCAGATGGTACAATTAGAGCTTTCACCGTCTCTTCAACCATTGATAATGAGATTAAAGATAGCATGTCACAAAAGAATAAAAATGCTTAGGAGGGTTTTATGTCTGGTCCGGTTCCTTACATCAACATCAATATCAATATCATAAAGGTTAATTCTTTTGAGAATGCCTCAGCCATCAATGTCGGGCAAAACCTATTAGCCGAATGGCATAATTCAGACAAAAAAAATATGGGCCTCGGCCAAAATATGGGAGACGGAAGCAATTTTCTTGGTACAAGAAGTTTCGTGGATGACCGTGATCAACTGGATTCCAACTCTACCTTTGACTCGACGTCCAAAATGCCAATTCCAGGTGTGAGCCCATGACATTTGCGCCTGCTACACTAAATATTCTGGGTATTAAAATTAATGGTATGGACAATGGAGCAGTGGTGAATCTAGGGCCATGTCAGCACTTAGACTTGTTTGTATCCTATAAGCGTAATCAAGGAATTGGAGAACAAAACGGAGACTTATCCCCTACTCTGTTATCAACTTCTTGGGTGTTTGACAATGATATGGTTGATAGTTCTTCCGTAAAATCAAGTATTCTATAACGTCTTGTTCCATCGTCCTGAGCTTAGGGTATACATTAAAAACTAGGAGTGTTTATATGTTTTTTATTTCTCCGATGGTCATCAATGTGTTGGGCGTGAAAGTTAATAGCGTGGACAATGGAGCAGTCGCAAATACGGGTTCGTTACAAATAATTGACCAATTTATTTCCTATAAGCGAAATCAGGCATTTGGAGAAGTACTCGGTGACTTATCCCCTGTTAATCTCTCCTCCAATAACATAGTTGACCCTGATGTCAGTGACAGCAATTCTATTAAAAATAGTGTCGTTTGACACTTATATCATTTATGGTGAAAAAGGCGATTCCTAAATTAATTAGGTCTCGCCTTTTTCTATTCACTTTGATTCTCTATAGAGAAATGTATTCGATCGAAGTAATGCACAAAATGGCACATCAAAAAAGAAAAATGGGGAGCCATTCCGCTGATCCCTGATACGATTAGGTCTTCCATACGTATATTTACTTAACACCAAATGCCAACCATCTAATTTTTCTTGAGTGATGAAAAATAAAAGGAAAATTTCCGGCTAAATTGGGAAATACCTATATTTCCTTAAGAATAAGGGAGGTTTTTCCGGTTATATGGTCCAAATCTTTGGATTTTGTCATATTAAGAGCAGTTAACCGGAATATCGAGACTGTCGATTAACT
>NZ_NUZU01000043.1:51703-84125 GCF_002567005.1 Bacillus sp. AFS073361 | reverse complement strand
ACAGGTATGGACCCTGAAGAAGATATTCCTGAAATCGGACCTGGCTGCGCGAATGTGCTGGAAGAAGGACAAACTTTTGCCTATGAATTGTCCCTAATTGTACCAGGAATCGGCGGGGTTCGGACAGAGGATCAAGTGGTCGTTCGTAAGAACGGGTTGGAGCCGCTTCATACTTTCAATCGTTTCTTATATGTTGAGTAATCTGGTCAAGAGCTTAGAATAATTCCCCAAAATATACTGACACAGATTATTCATTAAAAGTACACTTAAACCATTTAGTAATGGTGAGTAATCTGTGTCAAATTTTTTTAGTATGGTTAAAAAGAATAGTAATCGATTACAGGAGGCTATGACTTAGAAGGGAGTTAAATAAATGATTTTCAAAAAGATACTCGATATAAAATATAGAATAGAAAAATATCGGAAGGAACTCTTAAATATTTCTAAAGAAAAACCTTTATCTGACCCGGATGTTTTAGTTATGACTCGTAAAATAGATGAGGAGATCATAACTATGCAAAAATTAATAAATAATATGCATTAAGTTAAAATAAAAAATATTGCATTTTATACGGATAGCATTATAAGGAAAGAATCAAAATAGGTGAAAATCAATGTATTATATTTTCGGCTTTTTACTAGTCTTATTGTCTGCGTCTTGTTTCGGAATAATGGGTATTCTAGCAAAATATGCTTATGCAGCTAATATTACCATAGGTACTCTATTATTTTTTAGATTTTTCTTTGCAGCAGTATTATTTTGGTCTTTGATACTGTTTAAAAAAATTCCATTTCAATTGCGATTCAAACAAATTTCCATTTTATTTATGATGGGAACGGGGGGCTATGCTCTGATGGCTATTCTGTTATTCACATCATTTTCCTTATTGCCTGTCTCCTTAGCTTCTACAGCATATTATTTGTATCCATTATTTGTAATGATCTTAAATAGTATGTTCTCCAAGCAATTATTTGAGAAATCCCATAGTGTTTCAATTATATTTTCCTTATTAGGGCTTTATTTCGTTCTCGGTGCAGACTTTAATCAGATTAATATAATAGGTTTGATGTCAAGTGTAGGATGCGCCGTTTTATATTCAGTTTATATCATTCTAACAGAAAAAATCCAAGGTGAGATTAATGTGTATATTAGTTCGGCTTTTGTGACATCCTTTGCATCCATATCAATATTTATATTTTCCATGTTTAGACAAGATTTCAATCTTAATTTTCACGCTTCAGGCTGGTTATCTGTATTAGGGATTTCGTTCTTTTCCACTTTCTTAGCAATCCTTACTTTTGCGAAGGGAATAGAACGTATTGGAAGTTCAAAAGCAGCACAGCTAAGCATTTTTGAGCCAATCATAACCGTGTTGTTTAGTTATTTGCTGTTTCATGAAAGTTTAGGCCGAAGTCAAAAATTTGGAATTTTTCTTATCTTATTAAGTGCTTTGTTGACTAACATCGGTTGGAAAAAAATAAGCCTTACAAACAAGCATGCAAAATCCATTTTTTATGAGGAAACGACGCGCAATATACGTAAATAGGGTTTCTAGTAAGCTTTGTGATAAATAAAATAAAGACAGAAGTAGGGGTGAGGAACTTGGAAATGGTGGTGCCAATTTCAAAAATACTACATTATATAAAATTAAAGCTAGTCATTCTAAGAGAGTATTTAATAGAACGAAAATATGACGCCGTGCTATTACAAAGTCAGGATAACATTTCATGGCTAACTTGTGAGCTCCTTTACGAATTACCTTTTAATTTGCAATATGAAAAAATCGCTTTACTTGTTACCATGGATAAAGTTTTTCTAATCACCAAAAATCCAGAAGTATTGCAAATTATGGATAGTGATCTTACTGGCTTGCAACTAACAATGATTCAACTTTCTTTTTACGGGAATGTTGAAGAAGTAGTGAAGTGTATAATTGGAAGTAAAAAAACATCTTCTGATACTGAAACAAGTATTTATCAAACAGAAATATTAGAGCTAGAAGAACTTCGGTACTCGATTTTACGGTAATTTTTCCACCATCTTTTGGGGAATGCAATCCTTTATATTAAAAACGCTGATTCAATAGGTCGTAGAACGACCATAATTGGGTCAGTTTTTTTAATGTAACTCTATTTTAGCTCCAGTATGGTTGATATCTATGATTTTAATAAAAAAGTTTAAATTTTAAAAATAGTTAAAGTCTAAGTTAGTTGTGAAGGTGTAAATGTAATATCGGTTTAGAAAATTGATGAAAACAAGGAATTACCCTTGCTATTAAACTGGACTTGTCTTTTTTGGTGGAATAGCAACAATGGTTGGAATTGTCTTGTTAAAGCCTTACCATGGTTCATGGACCCCATTGGCGATATTAAATATTAATTACAAAAATCAACAGGAGATCAATTAGGAAAGCAAATACTATACTTATACTTAACCCAAAGAATAAGAAAAGAGAAGAAATTTAGTGATTGTAATCTACCGCATTTTAAAATTTTTTTAATTTCAGGTTATTGGAGAAAAATTTTTTTAAATGATACCGTTTTATGGCTGAATTACGAAAATTATTGTAATTCTCAATGTAATCGATTACAATAAATGTAAACGAACACTGAAGGGGAAAGCAATATATGGTCAGAATTGCGGATGTTGCAAAAATGGCAAATGTTTCAACGGCCACAGTATCCCGAGTCATAAGTAATGCAGGGACTGTTAAAAAGGAAACAGCTGAGAAAGTTTTAGAAGCCATAAAAGAATTAAATTACCAGCCTAATATGCTGGCAAGACAATTAAGAAGATCTGAAACCAAGACAATTCTTGTGGTGGTTCCTGATATAACCAATACTTTCTTTTCTGCGGTGCTGCGCGGAATTGAATCCGTTGCCATCGAAAACGGATATCAAGTACTTCTAGGAGATGCGCGAAACGATGTCGAAAGCGAAACTAGTTTTTTAACAATATTAGGTCAGAAAAAAGCAGATGGGTTGATATTATTAACGGCAAGGACCGATCAAAAAATATTAGAAGATTTATCCCGGGATTACCCTGTAGTATTGGCGTGTGAATACTATGAGGGTTCCAAGCTGCCTACGGTCTCCATTGATAATGTTAGCAGTGCAAGAAAGGCAACTGAATATCTAATTAGCTTAAACCACAAGAGAATTGGACATATTTCCGGACCCTTGAATATTGTCGTTGGACGAGATCGATGCAGGGGGTTTCATCAAGCAATGGCGCAACATGGCCTGTCTGTGGATACAAGTTTGGTACAGGAAGGCGAATTCTCTTTTGAAAGTGGTTTTAATTTAATGATGAAATTTTTATCACTAGAGAATCCTCCTACAGCCCTTTTTGCCGGTAATGATGAAATGGCTATGGGTGCCATTAAAGCCGCTAAATCTAAAGGTTTAAGAGTTCCAGAAGATTTATCTGTTGTTGGCTTTGATGATATTCAATTTGCATCGATTTTTGAACCTGCTCTAACAACCGTGGCACAACCAACGTTTGATATGGGGCAAAAAGCGATGCGTTTACTGTTAAAATTAATTAAAGATGAAGAAATAGAGAAAGATCAATTTATTCTTCCTGATAAGCTCATTGTCCGTGAATCTTGCAAAGAACTTACCGTTGAAGAGTAGTTTAGCTATTCCTGTTAGAATTAAAATAATTAAAAACAAAAGGGGAGTGAACTTAATAATGGTTCACTCCCTATTTATCATTATTAGGGGACCAGCGATTCCATTGGTTCCAGAACAGTTTTAATCATTTTGATAAAAAAAGAATCAAGGAAGTTTTAAAAAAAATATTGAATTCTATACTGTAATCGATTACAATTAAGGTGTCGAAAAAAAAGAGTAAAATATTTTGGTGCTAAGTGAAAAGGTATTTTATTCTGAAAGGTTATTTCTTAATTTAAAAGTATAAATGAAATCAAATTTTTTTCGATATAAATGTAATCCATTACATTTATAGAGGTTTGAAACATAGGTAAATTATTTATTTATAGGACAAAACACATATTTTTTTGCAAGGTAGTGTAATCGATTACACCAAATTCTTCTTCCCATTCTTGGGTGAATCGAAAAGTTCGATTGGAGGACGGAAAACAAATGGAAAAAATAAAAGTAGGAATCATCGGGACAGGTTTCATTGGCCCGACACATATTGAAGCAATCAGAAGACTTGGATTTGTGGAAGTCGTAGCATTAGCCGAGACGAGTCAAGAACAAGCGGAAAGAAAGGCAGCTGAACTTGGAATTCCGAAAGCATACGGAGATTACCTTGAAATGCTGCGTGACAGTGAAATTCAGGTAGTTCATAATTGTACCCCAAACCATGTGCACTTTGCGATTAATAAAGAAATTATTTTAGCAGGTAAACATGTGATCTCAGAGAAACCGCTTGCGATGAATAGTGAAGAATCAGCGGAATTGTTGGTATTGGCTCAAAAACAGGGTGTTGTACATGGTGTGAACTTTAATTACAGACAGCATGCGAGTGTGCAAAACCTGCGAGCTAAAATTACTAACGGTGACCTTGGGAAAGTGAATTTGGTTCACGGAAGCTATTTGCAGGATTGGTTACTATATGAAACGGATTTTAACTGGCGTTTAGCACCGGAAGTCGGCGGAAAATCTCGCGCAGTAGCAGATATCGGGTCTCATTGGTGTGACACCGTTCAATTTGTTACCGGTAAAAAGATTGTAGAAGTATTTGCTGATTTAGCAACGGTCATTCCAGTTAGAAAGAAAGCAATTGGAAGTGTGGCCACTTTCAGTACACAAAGTACTGATGATGTAGAATATGAGGATGTTTCAATCAATACAGAAGACTATGCATCCGTACTAGTTCGTTTTGAAGATGGATCAAGAGGAGTCTTCACTGTTTCACAAGTAAGTGCAGGCCGAAAAAATCGTTTAAGCTTTGAAATCGATGGCAGCAAGAGCTCTGCTTACTGGAATCAAGAAGAGCCAGAAAAATTATGGATGGGGCACAGGGATAAGCCGAATGAGATCCTTCTTGCCGATCCGGCACTGTTCGCACCTGAAGCAAGATCAGCGATTCATCATCCAGGAGGTCATAACGAAGGCTGGCCAGATGCACTGAAAAATATGATGTTAAATTATTATACGTTCATTCGTGATGGTAAAGATCTTTTAAAGGATCAAGCTAATTTTGCTACATTCGAAGACGGTCATATTTCGATGGCTATTACCGATGCCATTTTAGAAAGCCATGAACAGCAAAAATGGGTGAAGGTTCAGGCGAATAAGGAGGTTTTAGTGTGAAACTAGGTGTGTTTACAGTTCTATATCAAAATCTTCCTTTCGAAGCCATGTTAGATAAATTAGCCCAAATAGGAGTAGAGGCCGTTGAGTTAGGAACCGGTAACTATCCAGGGAATAGTCATTGTAATCCCGATGACTTGTTAGGGAATCCAGATAAAATCAAATCGTTCCGACGGGCGATTGAAAGCAGGGGACTAACCATCAGCGGACTAAGCTGCCATGGCAACCCTCTACATCCTAATGTAAAGGCTGCCAAAGAGGCGCATGATGTATGGAGAAAAACGGTTTTACTGGCTGAACAGTTAGAGGTACCAGTTATCAATGGTTTTGCTGGATGTCCAGGGGATCATCCGGGTGCCAAGTTTCCAAATTGGGTGACCTGCTCTTGGCCTCCTGAATATGCAGAAGTCTTAGAATGGCAATGGAATGATATCGTTATTCCGTACTGGAAAGAAGAAGCGAAATTCGCTGAAATGCACGGGATTCATCAAATTGCTTTCGAAATGCATCCGGGATTTGTTGTCTATAATCCGGAAACACTACTAAAACTAAGAGAACATGCAGGACCGAACATCGGAGCTAACTTTGACCCAAGTCATTTGGTGTGGCAAGGAATAGATCCAGTTGAGGCCATTAAAAAACTTGGTCGTGAAAATGCGATCTTCCATTTCCATGCAAAAGATACCTATTTAGACCAGGCTAATATCAAGGTGAATGGTGTTCTCGATACGAAGCATTACAGTCAAGTATTGGATCGCTCATGGACCTTCCGCTCAGTGGGCTATGGCCATAACGAAAAAATGTGGAAAGATATGATCAGTACACTTCGTGCAGTAGGGTATGATTACGTGGTTTCCATTGAACATGAAGATATGTTGGCGTCTATCGATGAAGGCTTAATGAAAGCCATCACACTGTTAAAAGGAACGTTGTTTAAAGAGCAAGTATCGGAAATGTGGTGGGCTTAAGGAAAAAGCACAGGGACGGTTCTCCTGTTTCCGGAGCATAAGAACCGCCCCCCCGCACCCAATTAATAAAAATAGAGGTGTTAAAAATGAAAACGCTTGTAGGTCAAGAACGTACTTTAGGCGGACTTCCAATGGGAGTCGTTTGGGGATTTGTTGCAACGTTAATTTTTATGGCCGGTGACGGTCTCGAGCACGCATGGTTGTCTCCCTATCTGATTGAAAAGGGATTGACCGTTCAACAATCAGCTACTCTTTTTGCGGTTTATGGAGCGATCTTAGCTATCGCATCTTATTTTTCTGGTGTGCTCACCGAGATGTGGGGACCAAGGAAGGTAATGGTTATCGGTCTTGTTACTTGGTTAATCGGTCAGGTACTATTCATTGAATATGGTTTAAAGTTAAACAATTACGCTATTATGCTCCCGACTTATGGGATTCGTGGTTTAGGTTATCCTTTATTCTGCTACTCTTTCTTAGTGTGGGTTACTTATCGCAGTCCAGAGCGGATTCTAGCAACAGCTGTAGGCTTGTTCTGGGCAGCGTGGAGCGGCGGACTTTATGTTGTCGGAAGTTATTTCCCTGCTTACATGCTTCCAAAGATTGGATATATCGGGTTGTTGTGGAGTGCAGTAGCATGGGTATTAGTCGGAGGAATTGTTGGTCTTATTGTAGTAAAAGGTGATGTGAAAAAGGAACAAAAGGGAGATCCAAAGGAAAAGCTCAAGAGCTTAATGAGTGGATTCACCATTTGTATCGAACAGCCGAAAGTAGCGATCGGCGGCGTGGTCCGGATTATCAATTCTACTGGGATCGGTTCCCTGCCAATCTTTTTCCCGATGTATTTAAAGTCGAATTATGGATTTACCACAGAACAGTTTCTGCAAATGTGGGGAACGATGTGGTTTGCAAATATTATCTTTAACTTAATCATTCCTTACATCAGTGATAAATGGTTAGGTTGGCAAAAAACGATTCAATGGCTTGGAAGCTTCGGTATGGGCGTCATGTTACTTGTCTTGCTTTACACGCCTGAAGTATTTGGCAGCAGTTTCTTGGCCTTGAATATAGCAGGTGTTTTTATGGGAATTGTGCTTTGTGGTTTCGTCCCACTTTCAGCTCTAGTAGCTTCGCTTGCTCCGGAGAAAAAAGGATCGGCGATGGCGATTGTAAGCTTTGGTGCTGGAATGTCCTACTTTATCGCACCGGCAATCGTTGGGTTATTTATTGGACTTATCGGTGCAAAAGGGGTTATTTGGATTTTCGCAGGTACGTATTTCCTTGGTGCTTATCTAATGAAGTTTATGAAGCTTCCTTCCGAAGAAAATAATAAAAACGAAATTGTATTAGAAAAACACGCAGGTTAGTTTAAGAAATACCATCAACAATTAAGGGGGATGTACCATGATTATCATTCATGCAAACATAAAGGTAAATGCAGCTTATCGTGAAATATTCTTGGAAGAGGCAAGGCTTGTAACAAAACCGTCTCAAGCGGAGTCAGGAAATAGTAGTTATCAATATTATGAAAATCCAGAAGAGGCGAACAGCTTTATCTTTGTTGAGAAATGGAAGGATGAAGAAGCGATTCAACTTCATGAGGAAACCCCTCACTTTAAAAGATTCATAAAAGCTGTTGAACCCATAGTTGCTGAACCCATCCATGCAGAATTATTTGAGGCTTCAGCGAAAAATTAATATTAGACAAACGCTTTAACTATGGATCATCGTCAACATCTTGAAAAGCTGGCGGTAGGTATCGCTCAATAAATTCGTAACCAATTGAAGGTTGTAAAGGGAACAACTTTTACGATTTCCTTTCCTCCTAAGCTTATGGTGAACAAATTGTGACAATCTAAAATTATAGGTTGCAAATTTAGGTGTAATCGATTACAATAATTCATGTAAGCGATACAACATCTATTATTCTTGTCTGATGATAGTATTGACTAGAAATAAATAGAGATTAATTCATTACTTCCTTTTAAAAAACAGCTGTTCATCTGCATAAAAAAATGTAATGGATTACATTATGCTAAACCGTAAATAGTGGATTAAGTCTTAATATTATTGAAAGTTTAGATGAATTTTTAAAAAGAAAATGTAATCGATTACTATAATTAAAGGTGAGTTGCTCGGTTTTTTATAGGATGAAATATGGCACACTAAATTCCAAAAGATATGGAGGTAATCAAATGAAATTAGGTTATCAAACAAATACTTGGGGCGGCGTAGTTGGTCATCCAGCGGGTGTTACTTCAGTTAAGGATTCTTACTACCTTGCTTACGGATCAACAGAAGAGGCATTAAAGGATATTGCCGAAGCTGGCTATGATGGCTTTGAAATCTTCGACGGCAACTTAATGGAATATAAAGATAAAAAAGATGAGTTTTTAAAATTGATGAACGAGCATTCATTAACTTTGGTTGGTGTTTATACAGGCGGGAACTTTATTTTCCCTGATATTTTAGAAGAAGAATTAATAAAAATCGAAAGTGTCGCACAATTCGCATCAGAAGTAGGTGCAATCCACCTAGTAATCGGCGGTGGAGCTGTGCGTGCAAACGGGATTCTTGAAAGCGATTATACGGCTCTTGGTAATGCGCTTAATAAAGTAGTTGAAATTGCTGAAAAATATAATCTTGTTGCAAGTTATCATCCTCATTTAGGAACGAACGTTCAGGCTCCTGAACAATTAGATAAACTAATGCCATTAACAAAGATTAACCTTTGCCCAGATACAGCTCATATCGAAGCAGGCGGTGGAGATCCTGTGGCTGTCATCAGAAAATATGTGGATCGTATCAAGTATGTGCACCTCAAAGATTATGCCAATGGAGATTTTTTACCATTAGGTGAAGGGCATCAAAAATTTGATGAAATGGTTAAAGCATTAGAAGAGGCAAACTATGATGGCTGGATTACGGTTGAGTTAGACAGCTACCCAGATCCAAAGCAAGGGGCTAAAATCAGCCGCAGTTATTTAAAGCAATTTGATAAAGTAAATCAAGCATAAACGTTTCATCCATTAGGAATATCAAACTTTTTAAAAATAAGAAGGAAATAGTGGGAGGATACTAAGATGAAAAAATTAAACGTAGGTATGATCGGCGGAGGATTTATGGGTAAAGCGCATTCACTTGCATATGCAGGAATGCCAATGTTTTTCTGGCCAGCACCAGCAATTCCTCATCGCCATACAGTAGTGGACGTAAACGAAGGATTGGCTAAAGATGCGGCCGCAAGATTAGGCTTTGACAACTATGCGACTGACTGGAGAGATGTTGTTAACAACCCAGAAATCGATGTCATCGACATTGTTACTCCAAACAATACTCATGCCGAAATCGCGATTGCAGCAGCAAAAGCAGGCAAGCATATTATTTGTGAAAAGCCATTAGCATTAGGCGCTGAACAAGCGAAGGAAATGTTAGAAGCAGTAAAAGCTGCAGGTGTAAAACACGCAGTTGCTTTCAATTACAGAAGAACACCAGCTGTTGCTCTTGCGAAAAAATATATTGAAGAAGGAAGAATTGGTAAAGTTCTAAGCTTCCGTGGAACATACTTACAAGACTGGTCTGCTGATCCGAATTCTCCATTATCATGGCGCTTCCAAAAGAAAATCGCTGGATCAGGTGCTCTAGGTGATATCGGTACACACGTGGTTGATTATGCTCGTTACCTTGTGGGCGAAATTACAGATGTAAATGCCATTACAAAAACATGGATTCCTGAAAGACCAATTCAAACTGGCGGCATCGACAAGTTAGGTACAGTGAAAGCTGGAGGCAACGATGTCCCAAAAGCAGCTGTTGATGTAGACGATGAATTTATCACCATGGTCAAATTCGATAATGGTGCAATTGGAACAATTGAAGCAACTCGTAATGCACATGGCCGCAACAACTTCCTAACTTTTGAAATTCATGGTGAAAAGGGTTCTCTATACTTTAACTATGAGCGCCGTGATGAGCTTCAAGTTTGCTTTGCTGATGATCCAAGTGATGCAAAAGGCTTCAGAACTGTTTACTCAGGACCAGCTACTCCATACGGTGAAGGATTATGGCCAATCCCTGCTCTAGGAATTGGTTATGGTGAAACAAAGATCATTGAAACATATGATTTCTTTAAAGCAATTAGTGAGGGTACTGAATTCTCACCTAACTTCAATGATGGCTACCAGATAGAATTAATCGCAGATGCGATTCTTGAATCTGCTGAAAAAGGTCAATGGGTTAATCTTGAAAAAACGGCTGCGGCTGTAAAATAATGAAATAGGCAGAAGCGCCCATTAGTCACTGGGCGTTGGAGTTAGACAATTCTCAAACTTATAACAAGAGGCTTCTCAATCGAGGAGCCTCTTTTGCAAATATGGCGCTTTTCGGAGTGGGAAAACTTAAAGGAAATGAGTGAATGGTTATGGAAGAAAGATGGTTAGTTGGTGTTGATGTAGGTGGGACCACGGTTAAAATGGCTTTTATCAGTTTGCAGGGTGACATCATATATAGCTGGGAGATCGATACTGATCTAAGTAATAAGGGCAAACACATACCTGCATCGATTGCAAGAGCGATTGAACAAAAGTTAGTAGAATTAAATCTAACAAAAAATCAATTAGTTGGAATCGGAATCGGTGCGCCGGGTCCTGTGAATTCGGAGGATGGTTCTGTTGAAGTGGCGGTAAATCTAGGCTGGGATCGATTCCTTTTACAAACCATTCTTGAGAGGGAAACCTCTTTGCCGGTTGTTGTCGACAACGATGCAAATATAGCGGCAATCGGTGAAATGTGGAAAGGTGCGGGCAAAGGGGCTAAAAACTTAATTTGTGTTACTTTAGGAACAGGTGTTGGTGGCGGAATTATCGTTAATGGTGAGGTTGTACATGGGGTAAATGGATCCGGTGGTGAAATTGGCCATATGACTTCCGTACCGAAAAACGGAGCCCTATGTAATTGTGGGAAATCAGGATGTCTGGAAACGGTAGCATCAGCAACAGGAGTTGTCCGTTTGGCAATGGAGAAATTAGCTTCTACCAACGAGATTAGTATATTACGAAATTTTTATGATGGACAGGCTCTGAGTGCCAAGTGTGTTTTTGATGCTGTAAATGAAGGGGATGAACTCGCCAACAGAGTCATAGGTGAGGTTGCCTGCCATTTAGGATTGGCCCTTGCTAATTTAGCAAATGGCTTAAATCCTGAAAAAATCGTTATTGGAGGCGGAGTATCAAAAGCTGGTGATACATTGCTGAGACCTCTGAAAGAGGAATTTATACAATTCGCTTTTCCGAGAGTTGCACATGGTGTCGAGATTGTTATTGCCACACTAGGCAATAACGCAGGGGTCATTGGAGGAGCTTGGCTGGCGAAAGAGAAGCTAATTAATAAGTTAGTAATTCAATAATGCAAAAGACTTAGAATTTTGTGAACTCAAAATGGTTTAATAGGAACAGTTTATTTGGTATTAAACTGTTCCTGGAAATTTTTATAATGTAGGTAAGTTTAATGCTGTATCGATATTACTTAAATCCAACCTGATTTGTTCGTTTGTATCCCAAGCATGGTACCATCCTTTTTCTACCATATATGCGGATATTTGTTCATGCATATCAAGAGCTTCTACTAAATGGCGAGTGAGCACTTCTTTAATTTCCGGTGTTCCTGACTCCGTAGCTGCCATGGCATAATTTCTAATTCCACTTTTAGCTGAAATGAGTAGGTCCATAGCAACGACTTGATCCGATAATCCGTCCATCCCCGTTAAAGTTTCAATGATTGGATTCATGTTCATTCATCTCCTAATTTACTGCTTAGCGTTGGAAAGGATAGAAGCATATTCTTGTAATTGTCTCGTAGATACATCAATGTCTTGCTGCATAATATCTTTTAATAGCGGATCTGTAACTAACGCTTTCATCGTTTTGGATTTAGTTAAACAAGTGGTCTTAAATGCAGCCATCTCATGGACCTCAAGAACTTCATGTAAGGCGTAGTTCATTTTTAATATCTCCTTCCTCAAGGTTTCAACACGACTTTTATACAATCATCCATTTTTGTGTCAAAAATCTCATAGCCACGCTTTGCTTCACTAAGTGGAAGTACATGACTTACCACATCTCCTGGATCAATTTTTCCGGTCGTAACTAATTCAAACATATATGGCATATAGTGGATGACAGGTGCTTGACCGGAGCGGATATTGATATTTCGCTGCATAATATCTCCAAGAGGGAAACCATTATATCTGCCTCCGTAAACACCAGTAACTTGGATTGTCCCGCCTTTCCGCACTGCTTGTGAAGCCATGATAAACGCACTTAATGCTCCGCCTTGAAGCTTCATTCCGCTTGCAAGGAACTCCATATCAGTCATTTTACCGTCCATACCAACTGCATCAATGACAACATCAGCGCCGCCTTTGGTGATTTCCTTCAGGTAACTTCCTACATTCTCATGGTCCTCAAAGTTAACAATTTCTACTTTGTTGGTGCGCTTTGCGTGCTGCAGGCGATAATTGACATAATCAACGGCAATGACTCGCTTTGCCCCTTTTAACCAACAGAATTTTTGAGCAAAAAGACCAACCGGACCACAGCCAAGAACAATAACTGTATCTCCATCCTTTACACCTGCATTGTCAACACTCCAAAAACCAGTAGTCATCGCATCGGCAATAACTGCTAACTTTTCATCTGGTTCTTCACAAGTCTCTGGAATTTTGAAATGAGTAAAGTTGGCAAATGGCACTCTTAAATATTCAGCTTGCCCACCTGGATAGCCACCCGTCGTACCAGAATATCCGAAATAGGCACCCATATCACCATTATCATTTGAATTATCACATTGGCTTTCCAAATGGTTTTTACAGTAAATGCATTCACCGCATGCTATATTAAAGGGGATAATGACTCGATCTCCCTTTTTTAGCTTAGTCACACCTGGACCAACATCCTCGACGATTCCCATTGGTTCATGGCCAATAACATAATTTTCTTGGAGGTTAGGAATCATGCCATGAATTAAATGTAAATCAGACCCACATATAGCTGTACTCGTTACTTTAATAATCATGTCATCTGGTTTTTCAATCTTTGGATCTGGAACTTCTTTGACTACAACATTTTTAATACCTTGATACGTTACCGCCTTCATTGGTTACAGCCTCCAGTGTTAGTGTTCATCAGGTGTCCGGTCAAACATACCTTTTCTATTGGTCTCAACAGGAAATAGATTCATTTTGCCAATCATCAAAGTATTGTTGGCAGAGAGTTGATCTAATTGGTATTGTTCACTTAATTCGTATGGATGGAACCATTTTTTACTAATCATTAATTCTGTAATTTCTTGGTGCATGGCAATCCCTTGCATTAACTGGTTTCGTAAGAGGGTTCTAACATCAGGTGATGCGGACTCCGTTAATGCTACAGCAATATTGCGCACACCTTCTTTGGCACGAAGAAGGAAATCCATCGCAAATGTGGTATCTGCTAGCTCTGGTACGTGTAACGAGTTTATAGGGTCTAAATAGTCATTGTTCAATGAAATAGCCTTCCTTTCAATTTATTATTGGTGTTGGCCGGTTTTGAGGAACAGGAGCTTCAAAAGGTGCACGTTGATAAATTGCCTGTAATTCTCCAAGTGCTTGCATTGATTGTTCAACATCTTTTTGCATTAATGCTCTCAAATCATCATCAAATACCAATCCTTGCATTAGTTTTGATTTCGCTAAGCAAAGGGTTTTAAAATTTATAATTTCATGTAGATCCAATGACTCATGATCGGCTAATTTTTGATTATCCATTTCTAATTACCTCCTTTTTACTACAATGGTATTGTTCCAAGTATAGGAGGAAACATTCTAGAATTTTCTTAAAGGTTGGTAAAGTATTTTGAATGTCTGGGATATAGGTAACAGAATAAAAAGCAATAAAAAGGGGCACCCAAGTGAATTTTTATTCATTGGGTACCCCTTATCTTTAAAAAAGATAGTATAGATTTTTGAACTTCGTTTACTGTCCCGCTCCAGCGCCCTAGCGCTTTTCTTGTTTAAAACACTTTTGTAGTCCAATCCTCACAATTCCAAATATCGGTCGCAATTTCACGATAGAAATCTGGTTCGTGGGATACCATCAAGATACTTCCGCGATATGCCTTTAAAGCACGCTTCAATTCTTCTTTTGCGTCCACATCCAAGTGATTGGTAGGTTCGTCTAGAATTAATAGATTCGTTTCTGTGTTAATAATTTTACACAATCGAACTTTGGCTTTTTCGCCACCGGAAAGGACTTCGACTTTACTTTCAATATGTTTCGTCGTTAGTCCACATTTTGCAAGAGCAGCACGGACTTCAGCCTGATTCATACTTGGGAACTCGCTCCAAATCTCTTCAATACAAGTGTTGTAGTTGGACTGTTTAACTTCCTGCTCGAAGTAGCCGATGTGTTGATACTCACCGCGTTCCACTTTACCCCCCAGCGGATCAATCAACCCAAGAATACTTTTTAAAAGAGTAGACTTACCAATACCGTTTGCACCCACGAAGGCAATTTTTTGTCCGCGTTCCATTTTCAAATTCAGAGGGCGAGAAAGTGGTTCATTGTAACCAATAACAAGATCTTCAGCTGTGAAAATATAACGACTAGCTGCACGAGCTTCTTTGAAGTTAAACTCTGGTTTCGGCTTCTCTCTCCCCAATTCAATAACTTCCATTTTGTCGAGCTTCTTCTGACGAGACATCGCCATATTTCGAGTGGCAACACTTGCCTTGTTACGAGCAACGAAATCCTTTAAATCAGCTATTTCTTGCTGTTGGCGCTTGTAAGCAGACTCTAGCTGTTGCTTCTTCATTTCATGAATTTTTAAGAAGTTATCATAGTCGCCAACATAGCGATTCAACTCTTGGTTTTCCATGTGATAGATCAAGTTAACCACATTGTTCAAGAATGGAATATCATGTGAAATTAAGATAAATGCATTCTCATATTCCTGTAAATAACGCTTCAACCATTCGATATGCTGTTCATCCAAATAGTTTGTAGGCTCGTCTAGTAATAGGATTTCAGGCTTTTCTAGCAAAAGCTTAGCTAGCAAAACCTTCGTACGCTGCCCACCGCTAAGATCATCAACATCTCGATCGAGTCCAACATCGTCTAATCCTAGACCACGGGCAACTTCCTCAACTTTTGAATTAATTTGATAGAAATCATTACTATCTAAAGTTTCTTGGAGCTCTCCAACCTCTGCAAGTAATGCATCGATATCAGCACCTTCATCACCCATTTTTGCATAAAGTTCGTTGATCTCTGCTTCAGCATCAAAAAGATATTGAAAAGCAGTACTCAAAGCATCACGCATCGTTGTACCTTTTTGAAGTACGGCATGCTGATCCAAATAACCAACACGAACTTTTCGTGACCACTCAACTTTTCCCTCGTCGGGTTGCAACTTTCCAGTAACAATATTCATGAAAGTAGACTTACCCTCACCATTTGCCCCAACTAGTCCAACGTGCTCTCCTTTTAAAAGTCGAAAAGACACATCATTAAAAATTGCACGATCACCGAAACCGTGACTTAAATTTTTTACGTTTAATACGCTCATTTTTCTAACCCCTTATCTAATATCACATGTGGATATTTTACTAGACTTTAGCTGTTTTTTCTATCTTGATTGTTATTCTTGTGAATCATGTGATTCTATCTTTGGGGCTAAATTGAATCTGTCCCCGTCTTAATGAAATAAAGGTATGGAATTATATTACTTGGGGGTATAACAATGGGTAAAAATATATTATACAACCGAATCTGGAGGCAAGATATGAGTTATTTCTATATGGAAATAATTATAAAAAATTGGGACATCAGTGAACAAGAAAATTAGCAAGCTTTTTTATTGTTTTTGGCAAGAAAACCTTACCGTTGACAAATTTGATATATGAATCTACGATAAATAGTACACGATGCATCTTGCAGGATGTATCGTGTACTATTTTTTTGTAAGGAGGTTAGTGAATGGTGGACAAAGCCGATTTTATTCGTGAATCTATTGATTTTTTGCAAAGTTTTATTATGAAAAGTCTGCAGAAACATTCCGAAGAAAGGGGGGTAACCATTCCCCAAGCAAGGGTAATTGGAGAAGTGTTTGCCCATAAAAAAATCAGTATTAAACATCTTTCTCAAAATCTTAAGATGACCCAAAGTACGGTTTCAGATATTGTTGATCGACTTACTTCCAAAGGGTTTCTAGTGAAAACTCCTAATCCTAAAGATAAACGTTCAGTGGAAATCTCACTTTCGAACGAATTATCAAATGGAATTAATGAGAACATTTCGGAAATCGCAAATAAGTCATTGGTAGATGTATTAAGTCTGTTAAACCCTGATGAACAGAAAATGGTTGAAAGAGGCATGGAATTATTGGTATCAGCTGTGAAGGAAAAAATGGAGGCTGAAGGAATGGATAATCATAAATTCTTTGATGTTTTGTACTTTCCTGAAAAAACTAAATAGAATGATGGAGGATTCAAGGTGAGAAAGATTATTAAAGGCCGCTGGGCAATATTTTCAATTTGGCTGATTGCGACAATCGTGCTTACAGTCATTCAACCAGACATCAATGCCATACTGCGGCAAAAGGGGCAGCAAGGAACAAGTAGTGACAGCCCTTCAGTAATGGCAGATACTATCTTGAAAAAGATGGATACAACAGAAGGGGTAAATAACCTTATCGTTTTTTATGATAAAAATAAAATATCAGATAATGAAATGAAAAAAATTGGTGAGGCTGTAACATCCATTACCAATAGCAGCCAAGAGCTTGGAATTGCAGATATCATGGATCCCTTCAGTATCCCCGAAGCAAAAAGTTCATTAGTATCTAAAGATGGAACCACACTAATGGTGAGTTTTAAGCTTGATAAAAAAGGACGAGAAATTGATGATATCGAAAAACAGTTTGAAAGTAAACTGGATAAAGTACCTGTTGAATACTATCTGAGCGGTGAAGACTTTATTAATAATGATTATCTGAAGGCTTCTCAAGCAGGTGTCGAAAAAAGTGCTGCATTAACAGTTATCTTTATTTTGGTCGTCCTTATCCTGGCATTCAGGTCAGTTGTTACACCTTTAATCTCCTTAGTGGCTGTAGCTTTTTCCTATCTTTGTTCCATGGGAATTGCAGCTCAATTAATTGATAAAGCAGGATTTCCAATAACCAGTCTGACCCAAATGCTTCTGGTCCTAATCCTATTTGGGATTGGTACGGATTATAACATCCTTCTTTTTAATCGATTTAAGGAAGAACTATCACATGGCCACTCTATAGATGAATCAATCGTAAACACATACAAAACTGCAGGTAAAACCATTGCTTACAGTATACTCACTGTATTTATTGCGTTTCTTGCTCTCATTTTTGCAGAATCTCCAATCTATCGATCTGGTGTAGTGGTTGTCATTGGGGTATCTATATTATTGCTTGAAATATTGACCCTAACACCATTTGTTATGAAGGTCCTAGGTAAAAAGCTATTCTGGCCATCCAAAAGTGTAAATGGTCATAAGGAAAACAAGTTCTGGGGAAAAACATCTTCCTTTGCTGTAAAGCATCCGATAATATCCACGGTAATCATACTATTAATATTAGGACCAATGATATTTTTACATCAGGAAAAGCTTAACTTTGATACCATAGGGGAACTTGGAAATAAATATACTTCATCAAAAGCGATTAATTTGGTTGCGGAACATTTTGGCAAAGGTCAGGCCATGCCTGCAACTGTGGTTATTGATACTGGCAAAGCACTTGATAATAATGAATCTCTTTCAGTCATTGATAATATAACGGAAAGATTAAAGAGCCTTAAGGGAGTGAAACAGGTTTCTTCCATAACACAGCCTCAAGGAAAGCCAATTGACGATTTTTATGTTGACAGTCAAATGGGGGCAGTTACAGATGGCTTATCCCAAACTCAAGATGGTGTCGACCAAATCCATGATGGATTGAAACAAGCACAGGATGGATTTGGATCAGCTGACTTTTCAAAAGTGGGTCAAATGGTGGATGGAACGGCAAAGCTTGAAGATGGAATGAATGCGTTAACCGATGGATTAAAGCAAATTCAAGCGGGTATAGATGATGGGTCAAGGAACTCAAAAACGATCACGAACGGAATCGCTGCCATTGAAACGAATCTCTCCAAGATGAGCGGTGGTGTGGCATTGCTCGCTGAAAATTATGGGAAGATGCTGGCTGGATATAAAGAGATGGGGAACCACTATCAAGATGCAGCACAGGCTCTTCTTGGGATGAAAAGTGCTTTGTCGCAAATGGAATCCATGGTGACGGCCTTAGGCAGAAGTTATGCAGGTTCTCAAAATGATGCTAATTATGAAGCATTGAAGCAAACAATCAATCAATTATCATCCTCATTAGGCCAAATTACACCTGAAGGTATTCAAACATTAAATGCTAATTATAATGCCGTTACGGCTGGTTTTGGAAAAGCCAATAAAAATCTAACGGCCATAAGCAGCGGTTTATCGCAAATGGCAGATGGCCTGAAAAAACTTGAATCTGGACTTGATCAAGCATCTTCAGGGATTGGTACAATTGTAAAGAATATGAATAGTGTCACTGATGGACTTGGCCAGATGAAATCAGGGCAGCAGCAGTTGGCAGACGGCCTTAACGGATTCAGTGTTTTTGGAGAAAAGCTGTCAGATGTCAACAACGGTTTAGAGCAAATTTCGGATGGTCTGGGACAAACAAATGGGTACTTAACACAGCTTAATACAAATAAAACCTTCTTTATTCCAAAGGAAGCTTTGACAAACAAGGACTTTAAAAAATCATTTGATACGTTTATGTCCAAAGATCGAAAAATCACCAAATTCTTAGTTGTTTTGAAAGATGATCCATATTCTGAGAATGCTCTAAAGACTGTTGAACAAATCAATCAAACGGTTTCTGATGGATTGAAAGGCACTGTTCTTTCTGATGCAAAGAGTGGAACATCCGGACCAAGTGCGACTACAAATGATATGAATAATGTATTGACTAGAGATTTGAATAAAACAACAACGATTGTTATTATCGGCGTATTGCTTGTCCTATTCTTTGTTATAAGATCTTTCTGGACGCCCGTTTTTATTACGGCATCTTTAGTTGGGGCTTACTATGCAGCCATGTTCATCATAAATTATATTTTCATAGATATGCAGGGACTTAAAGGTATTTCATCCTTTGTTCCATTCTTCTCCTTTATTATTATTGTAGCTCTGGGAGTTGACTATAGTATATTCTTAATGATGCGATTTAAGGAATATCCTCATATGCAGGCTAAAGATGCAATCGTACTTGCTTCCAGGCAAATAGGCGGTGTCATTATAGCAGCTGTTATCATTCTTGGTGGTACCTTTGCTACACTAATGCCTGCTGGGATCGTACTTTTATCTGAGCTGGCCATAGCTGTTATTTCAGGACTAGTTATCCTTTGCTTTATACTGCTTCCTATTTTTGTGCCAGCATTGATGGCTCTTCCAGATGCACTTGCCAATTTATTTTCTAGAAAAAAGGAAACTGCCTTAAGTTCGGAGAAAGAAGTAGTGTTATAAACACAAGCTAAGAAAAAGTTTTTTCAATTAATTGAATATTTTTCCATACATGTCCTATAATAGAGAGGTTATAAAAGACTCTTAGGAGGTAATTATGGGGAGATTAGTTCATTTCGAAATTCATGTGGATGATATGGAACGGGCCAAGAAGTTTTACGGAGAGGTATTCGGATGGTCATTTCAGGATTGGAGTGATTATGCAGGAATGCCTTACTTTGGAGCTGTGACTGGTAATGAAGATGAGCCTGGAATCAATGGTGCGTTGATGCAGCGTCAAAGCGCTCCACCAGTACCAAACCAACCTCTAAATGGATTTGCATGCACAATGGGAGTGGAAAACTACGATTCCACGGAAGCGAAAATTATTGAAAATGGCGGCAAAGTTGCATTGCCTAAATATGCTCTGCCTGGAATGGCGTGGCAAGGATACTATATTGATACTGAAGGAAATATATTCGGAATTCATCAACCAGATGCAAATGCAAAATAGAATTGGTGAATGAATTGAATAACAAGTAAAGAAAGGCGGATTCATCTGCTTTTCTTTATTTATGTTCTTATATTTTCGAGTTTTTCTTAAAGATTTTTACTTCATAAATTCGCCCATTGAAACACTAGATTCGCCCATGAAAGGTCAAAATTCGCTCATTAAAACCCAAGATTCGCTCATTAGACTTAAAAATTCGCCCATTGATGAGATTTTGCATTAAAAAAAGAAAAATGTCCCATACTTGAAGGGTAATTTTACACATAATTTAACTTCTCCCTGGAATTGAGGCTTCTCATGGACAAATCTCTCGATCTGGCATACACTAAATCAAAGTTAGAGTAGGAATTTTATTGCTACTCTTATTTTTTTACTGTTGATTTTACCTATTGTCATAATGCAGGTGATTAAATGATACATAATTATTTAGGTCAGACCATGAGTTTTGAGATAGTTTATAAAAAACGTGAATCGTTGGGCATAACTATAGATGTTTATGGCAATATTCAAGTCCAAGTCCCTAGAGGAACAACTGATGAACGTGTATTTCAATTAATAGAGGAAAAATGGGATTGGATCCAGCAAAAATCAAAGGAAATGAAGGATAGACTTCTGGGGCAAAAAGTGAAGATCTATGATCAAGGTGAAATCTTCCTTTATTTAGGAAAAGAATATCCTATTAAGGTATCTCAAGATATAAATATCTTACAAGACTATGTAGTTTTTGAGGGGGAAATGTTAAAAATAGTAGTTAAACAACTCGAGGATGCAAAAATAAAACAAGCCTTAAAACGATTTTATTATCAAGAATGTAAAAGGTTGGTAGAACGGAGTATTCGTTCTTATCAAAAGGATTTTAAAACAAAACCACGGTCTATCCGTATTTCAGATAATAACAGCAATTGGGGAACCTGTGATTCCAGGCAGCAGTTAACCTTCAATTGGAAGTTGGCGATGGCACCACAGCAGGTGATTGACTATGTAGTCGTTCACGAAATGTGCCATATGGTCCATCTTAATCATGATCGTTCCTTTTGGCGCCTTGTTGGTAAAATACTCCCCGATTATAAAGAGCAAGAGAACTGGCTGTCATTATCAAGTTGGAAAATGACGGTTTGACTATGAACACCAAACTTAAAAGGAGGATTTTGGATGGATAATAATGATTTACTTATTCGTTTAAGATATGCACTAGAGTTAAAAAATAAAGAGATGGCAGAAATATTTAAACTTGGCGGAGTGGAAGTAACCGTTCCTGAGGTGGTAAAGGTTCTTACAAAATCAGATGATGAGGCTGGATATGACGAACAAATAAAATGTAATAACAGTATGTTCGATTCATTCTTAAACGGTCTTATTATTTATAAAAGAGGCAAACAAGAGCCCAAACCAGGACAACCTGATACACCCGAAGCGTCAATAAAGAAAAGCGCAAACATAAATAATCTCCTCCTGAAGAAAGTAAAAATAGCACTGGCATTAACGACTGAGGATCTTCTCGAAATATTCGAAAGTGCAGGAATAACTGTAACAAAAGGTGAACTCGGTGCCTTATTAAGAAAAGAAGGGCATAAAAATTATAAAGAGTGCGGGGATAAATTCGCTCGGAATTTCTTAAAAGGATTGGCATTAAAATATAGGGAATCCTAAATTACATACTAGAAACAAAAAAGGGGGATACGATGGCAACAGAAAAAGTAGATATTGGCTGGAACTTTGATAACAGTTATTCCCGGCTTCCTGACATATTTTTTACCAGGACTGAACCAACACCAGTGCGATCACCGGAGTCGATTATTCTAAACCGTCCACTGGCGGCTGACTTAGGTTTGAATGCTCAAGCACTTGAAAGTGATGCTGGCGTTGTAGTGTTTGCGGGTAACAAGATACCCGATGGAGCAATGCCGATTGCCCAAGCATACGCAGGGCATCAATTTGGGCATTTTACGAAATTAGGCGATGGCCGGGCTATTTTACTTGGAGAACAAATAACTCCAAAAGGGGAACGAATTGATATTCAACTCAAGGGTCCAGGAAGGACACCGTACTCCCGCGGCGGTGATGGTCGAGCGGCACTCGGGCCGATGCTGCGCGAATACATTATCAGCGAAAGCATGCATTCCCTCGGGATCCCGACCACGCGCAGTCTAGCAGTTGTGACAACAGGAGAGCCAGTATTCCGCGAAAGGACCTTGCCTGGTGCCGTTTTGACACGTATAGCCTCCAGTCATCTTCGCGTCGGTACTTTTCAATTTGCTGCGAAATGGGGAACGATCGAAGAACTTCGGGCTCTTGCTGACTATGCACTGAATCGCCACTATCCAGATGTTGAAACGGATGAGAATCGATATCTTACCTTGCTCCAGGAAGTGATTAAACAACAGGCAGCGTTAGTTGCTAAATGGCAACAAGTAGGCTTCATCCATGGTGTCATGAATACCGATAACATGACGATCAGTGGAGAAACAATCGATTACGGGCCATGCGCATTCATGGATACGTATGACCCAGCAACAGTATTCAGTTCCATTGATACTCAAGGCCGCTATGCTTATGGTAATCAGCCGTATATTGCTGGTTGGAATCTCGCCCGATTTGCAGAGACCCTTCTGCCGCTAATTCATGATAATCAGGAAGAGTCTGTCAAACTGGCACAGGATGAGATTTCAAAATATATGGATTTGTATCAAAGCAATTGGCTTTCTGGGATGAGAGCAAAATTAGGGATATTTAATGAAGAGGATGAGGACGCAACCATTGTTGAAAACCTCCTCAATATAATGGAGAAGAATCAGGCAGACTATACGAACACTTTCCGAGCCTTAACCATTGAAAGACTGGATGAAACGCTCCTAGTGGAGACTTCAGAATTTAAAGAGTGGTTTAAGCAATGGCAGGCACGCCTTGGCAGACAGCAGGAATCAACCGCTGATTCTCATCAGTTAATGCGTAACAGCAATCCTGCGGTAATACCACGTAATCACCGGGTGGAGGCTGCACTCGATGCTGCCGTGGATCAAGAAGACTACAGTGTAATGGAGAAGCTGCTGATTGTCCTTTCAAACCCATACGCTCACTCCCCAGAACAAGCCGAATACTGTAAACTTCCGGAAAAATCAAACCTGCCTTACCGAACCTATTGTGGTACTTAAGCAATCGTGTAATTTACTTGAAGTACAAGATAATGCTATCCTTTATATGGATAGCATTGTTTTTTTAATGAAGACAGGGGTGGTTTCGTGTTTAGATTAACTGAAAATGCAAAAGCCGAACTACAAGATAGAATAACGGTAGCTGGCTCAAATCAATTGATACGCTTGCAAATGCGAAAAAGTTGTTTTATGAAAGTAAAAGTGACATTGGAAGAAACAATTCAGTCTAATGATACAGAAATTACTAAGGATGGGCTCCATTTTATCATTGATAATGCTGAGTGCCATTATTTCAATCATAAAACATTAGATTATATCCCTGATACCACTGGTTTTAAACAATTTGATATTCTGTAAAAGAAGCCTGATTTCTATTAGAAATCAGGCTCTTTTTTTAATATGTCAAAGGTAAATGAAACCCTTTAACTAAATATTTAAAAGATTGACAGAATAATGAACGAGAGTTACTATTAAATTATCCTTAATAAATACGAACGGCATTCGATAATGTCGAACAAGGGGAGGGTGGACGTGTCAGAACGCTTAATTCAGTCTGTTGAAAGAGCTGCTGATATCCTTGAATTATTTTTGGTAACTAAACCAGAACTAAGTATCAAAGAGATTAGTGAGCATTTAAATTTATCAAAAAGTACAGTTCACGGAATCATCAAGACCTTAGAACATAGAGGTTATCTTCAACAAAATCCTGAAGATTCAAAGTATAAGCCGGGGATCAAATTATTTGAGCTTGGCAATTTTGTCGGGAAAAATCTTGATATTGCGAAAGTTGCAAAGCCAATAATTAGAGAGTTAGTCGATGAACTAAATGAAACCGTTCACTTAGTTTCCTTACAACGAGATGAAATTATTTACATTGAAAAGGTAGAAGGACAAAGTGCCCTTACTATTTATTCGCAAATTGGAAAAAGAGCTCCCTTTCATAGTACTGGGGTAGGGAAGTCAATCCTTGCTCATTTAAACGAAAATGAGGTAAATAGAATCTTATCGTCAATCCCTTTGGAAACGTTCACGAAACACACGATGACAAATATTGAGGAGATTAAAGAACAGTTACATGCCATTCGTGAGCAAGGGTATGCGGTTGATGATGAGGAAATTGAGTTGGGGTTGAAATGTATTGCTGCTCCAATTTTTAATCATCAAGGAAATGTAATCGCTTCTATTAGCTGTGCAGCCCCTAAAGTGAGACTTGATGAGCATAAGCTGCCACAAGTAATAGCTGGAATTACAAGGGCTGCAGCTGAGATTTCAAGTTGTTTAGGTTATCAAGGTAAAAGCATCTTATAGAGAGACTTGATAGAAATAATCATACAATAATATTTTTTAGGAGGAGAATTAATTTGACAAAAGTAAAAGTTGCCGTACTTGGCTCAGGAAACATTGGTACAGATTTAATGATTAAACTGGGACGCTCGGAATTATTAGAGTTAACAGCAGTGATTGGAATTGACCCGCAATCAGACGGGTTACGCCGTGCAAGAGAATTAGGTTATGCAGGGGTTGATACAGGAATTGATGGTTTCCTTGCAGATCCAACTTTAAAAGCTGACATCGTATTTGATGCCACATCTGCCAAAGCACATCTCTACAATGCAAGGGTATTAAAAGAGGCTGGTATAAAAGTCATTGATATGACGCCTGCAGCAGTTGGCCCATATGTATGTGCCGCAGTTAATACTGATGAACATTTAGATAAAGATAATATCAATTTGATTACTTGTGGCGGTCAAGCCACCATTCCAATGGTTCACGCAGTAAACCGCGTGGCTCCTGTAGAATACGCAGAGATTGTCGCGACAATTGCTAGCTTGAGTGCTGGCCCTGGAACACGTGCCAATATCGATGAATTTACAGAAACAACTTCTCGTGCAATTGCAGAAGTTGGCGGTGCCAAAAAAGGGAAGGCAATCATGATTTTAAATCCTGCAGAACCGCCAATTATGATGCGTGATACAGTTTACACTCTTGTAGAAGAAGGGAAAATGGATGAAGAGGCAATTAGAAAATCTATTGCTGACATGGAAAAAGTAGTTCAAGCATATGTTCCAGGTTACCGACTTCGTACGGAACCTATTTTTGAGGGAAATAAGGTAACCATCTTCCTAGAGGTTGAAGGTGCTGGTGATTACTTGCCTGTATATGCAGGAAATTTAGATATCATGACATCAGCAGGCGTTAAAATTGCTGAAGCATTTGCCAAAAAACTATTAACGAAAGAAACAGTTTGAGATGTAGAAAGGGGAAATAATAATGACAAATGAAAGAGATATTCTTATCACAGAGGTAGCCTTACGCGATGGAAGCCATGCCATCAATCATCAATATACAGTTGATCAAGTACTTAATATTGCCAAAGCGTTGAATGATGCAAACGTCCCTTTTATTGAAGTATCTCATGGTGACGGATTAGCAGGATCTTCGTTACAATATGGTCGTTCACGCACAAAAGAAATGGAATTAATTGAAGCTGCAGTATCTGTTGCAGATAAATCCAAAATTGCTGTTCTTCTTTTGCCAGGAATCGGTACACTGCATGAATTAAAAGAAGCCGCAAATTTAGGAGCTAAAATGGCACGGATTGCAACACATGTTACAGAAGCCGATGTAGCACCACAACATATTGCCTATGCAAAAGAATTAGGAATGGAAACAGTTGGATTCTTAATGATGAACCATATGGCGCCAGTTGCTAAATTAGTAGAACAAGCAAAACTTATGGAAAGCTATGGAGCAGATACTGTTTACGTGGTTGACTCTGCAGGTTACTTACTTCCTGACCAAGTCAGGGAACGTATTCGGGCTCTTAAACAATCAATTGGCGTGAATGTTGGTTTCCATGGTCATAACAATCTATCTCTTGCGATGGCTAACACACTTGCGGCCATTGAAGAGGGTGCTACCCGTATTGACGGCAGTGTACGCTGCTTAGGAGCTGGTGCAGGAAATACACAAACAGAAGTACTAGTTGCAGTTTGTGAACGGATGGGAATCAAAACTGGAGTAGATTTATATAAAATGATGGACTTGGCCGAGGATATTGTGGCTCCAATTTTACAAGTGCCACAGGAAATTACAAAGGACAGCCTAACTCTAGGATATGCGGGTGTATACTCAAGCTTTGCGCTCCATGCAAAACGGGCTGCAGCAAAATTTGGTGTTGATTCACGTGATATTTTAATAGAATTAGGTAAGCGTAAAGTGGTTGGCGGTCAAGAGGATATGATTGTTGAAGTGGCAGCAGAAATTGCAAAAAACAAGCCAAAAACAGTCTTAGTGTAAAACTCAAGGCCCGCTAAAAAGAGATTAATAGAATTGAGTTTTTGATGGAGGGGAAAGAACATCCCTTCGGAAAATATCTTCAATCAGATGAAATAGTACAAAAAACAACACTTTAAAATTGAGTGTTGTTTTTTGTATGTGGTTTTAATTACTCGCAATGTTCTCGATTTTCAACTTACTATGCAATTGATTCAGCCGTTCCATCAATTGTTTATATTCCTCGAGTTCAATATGACAGGATTGTATTTTGTCACTGATTGTATTTGTTATTGCTTGCTTTTTTTCATAAGCTTTCTTTTCTAAGTAAATAAATACCCTTCGTTCATCTACTGTTGAACGTTCTTTTCGCAGCCACCCATTTGCCTCCATTCTTGTAAGCATTGGAGTCAATGTTCCAGTCCCGAGACTCAATTTTTCTCCTATGTCTTTGACCGAAACACCATCATTTTCCCATAATGCTAATAGAACCAAGTATTGAGGGTAGGTTAAGCCGTAGGGCTGAAGTGCACTAGAATATAATTTATTGAATTCACTTGCTGTTTCATATACAGCAAAGCAAAGTTGGTTTTTTAATACCATGAAGTCTTCCATGCTGATCACCTTACTTTAAATAATTATGACAATAATTCTTTAATATCTTTCTCAATCTTGCTTGGTTCAGTCGTAGGGGCATAGCGCTCAATTACCTGACCATTAGGATCGACTAAAAATTTTGTGAAATTCCATTTAATATTTTTAGTAAGTGTACCTGGCTTCTGGCTTTTTAAATAAGTAAATAGCGGATCGGCATTAGCGCCATTAACATCAATTTTCGCAAATATTGGAAACGTTACACCGTAATTTAGTTGACAAAACTGGGTGGTTTCTTCAATGTCGGCGAATTCTTGATTGTTGAATTGGTCACATGGAAAGCCTAAAATCTCCAAACCATCCTCTTTATATTTTTCATATAATTCCTGAAGTCCTTTGAATTGGGGTGTCAAACCACATTTGCTAGCAGTATTCACAATCAGTAATGGTTTACCCTCATAATCCATTATTGATTTTTCCTTACCATTTGTCATTTTTACATTAAAGTCATAAACTGTTGTCATTTAGCTTCCCCCTTAATATTAGGATTCATTTGTTTGAAAATATGTCGCCTGCGATTTAATCTTACACGATTTAATTGTGTGTGGCAAGTTTAAGTTATTATTTATCAGTTGGATATCTCGAAATAGAAAGGAGAACGATAAAGGTGAAAAGGAGGTTTTTCAAATGGGGTTTAATATGTTAAATGGTAAGAATGAAGAAAAGGAAGTACTAAAAGACGTTCTTGTTGAGGCAATTGAAACAGAAGAAGATTTAATGCGGACCTATCTAATAACCGCAGAGCGAATTCATGATGATGATGAGCTAAAGGAACGTCTCGAGAATTTCGCAGAAGGAAATGCAAAACGAACCAAGCAGCTGATTGATGAGCTAAATGAAAACAAGGAATAAATAAGTATAAGCACATCTAGGGCAGACCAAGAAGGCCATTTTCTTATCCTGCACCTTCTTACTGATTACCGCTATTATCCAATCATAACCACCTTGTTATTAAACCAAAATAAGATGGTTCACTTATTCATTCCAAAGGAGTTGGTTGTGTTGAAATGGCACAAAACGATACTATCAATGATTCAACAGCGTCAGGATAAAAAGGTAGCACTGGCTGTTGACACTTCTACGAATGAAGCCCCAAGCATTTTAATCAATAACATAGTAAAACTGTTTGAACAAGTTAAACCGGATACCATATTAGTCCAAGCAGATTTTAAAATTAGAAGTACCACCCCCATTAAAAGTGATACAATTAAATACCATACACATGGGAAATCTTCATATACTTTGGTACTTGAGTGGGCAAAAGAAGAGAATATTGATACACTGTTTTACATTACGGATGTAACTGGCTTTATTTCTGAAGATATTGAAGATGTTAGCTATGAAATGATTTGGCTTGTACCTGGTTCTATATTGCCAAGAGTTCCGTTTGGGAAAGCAATAAAGGTAGCGTAAAAAGAAATCCCTCACGTAAAAGTGGGGGATGACCTTGCCTGAATAGGAGTATCAGATGAAAGAATTTTATTATGATAAATTGATGGGGATAAAAACGGGAGGGGACCAAAAGGGATTTCATAAGTCATTTCATTACCATCGTTATGAGCCCACTCCTTATAGTGCGCTAGAAGAATTATTTACTCACTATCAAGTAAGCCGCAAGGACCGAATCATTGACTTTGGGTGTGGCAAAGGACGATTAAACTTCTTTATCCATTATCATTTTCATGCAACAGTTATTGGAATTGAAATGAATAGGGATTTTTATCAGGAAGCAATTGAAAATCGAAAAAAATATCAAAAAATGACTCACTCTATTAATGATGATATTTTTTTTCATTGTTGTCTTGCCGAAGAGTATCAAATTGATTCCTTAGATAATCGTTTTTATTTTTTTAATCCTTTTTCCATTCAAATTTTTATGAAAATCATTAATAATATCTTAGTTTCGGTTGAAATGGAGAAACGGGATGTTGAAATTATTTTATATTATCCATCAGAGGATTATATTTATTATTTAGAAAATAACACCATGTTTGAATTAAATAAAGAAATTATTCTTCCTTACATTCATGAACATAACCCAAATGAGCGATTTTTAATCTATCGATTAACCATATAGGTTTGCATTAACTTGTATATTTGACCATCTAATTTAGAGGTATATGAGGGCTTAAGCAAATGTTCTGAAATAATAATATAAGTACAGTAGCTTCCTTTTAAATAGCTATAGATAATCTGAGCGGCATCAATTTCATCTCGGCTAAGTTTATTAAAAGAATTATTTGCTGTTGCTTTAAAAATAGTTAATATACTGTTCTTAATGGTTTTATGAACAGATTCTGGATCGGACCAGTTAAACTTTTCTGAGAAAAGAATTTTGTTTTTCTGAATCAGGAATAGTTTATAAGTCCTGTCTGTTAACGGGGCAATAACAGCAATCTTTTTATTACTTCCCGTAAATTCAATGACTTTTTCTTTATTAAGAAGTGAGTGGATGGCATTCAAGGTATCTCTATACTTTCCCGCCGCTTCGAAATCAAATTTTTCAGAGGCTTCGATCATTTTTTGCTCCACAATGCTAAGTAGACTTGTATCAAATCCTTGTAGTAAAGCAATAATTTTGTTCATTCTTTCATTGTACTCAATGAGTGCGGCCCCTCCCATACACATCCCGAGACATAAACCAAAGGAATAGTTTAAACATGGAGTATTCTTGTTAGAAGGGCTGCTGCAGTTCACCTTATAGAAGTCTTTCATCCCTAGAAGCGCCTTTTCTACTAAATTTTTGCTTTTATATGGGCCAAAATAAAGACTATCGGGCTTATCTGCGTCTTTACAAATTTCTATTCTTTGGTACTCTCCATCCCTGTCAATTCTGATGTAGATATAGGATTGAGGATTTTTCATCATCCGATTAAAAATAGGCTTCATTTCATATATTAATTCACATTCGAGCATAAAGGCTTCAAATTCTGTATCAGTAAGGATATAGTCGAAATCCTTTAAGCTGGCTTTCAGCTTGATGATTTTTTGTGTATGGGCTTTTGAATTTTGGAAGTATGAGCGCACGCGATTTTTAAGATTTTTTGCCTTACCCACATAAATAATTTGTCCATTGGAGTCCTTCATTAAATACACACCAGGGGTAGAAGGAAGGTGTTTTACTTTATCCCTTAAGTACATACAATAACCTCCTATCACTATATATCTTATCACAAATAAAAAAGGTGCCGTTTGGCACCTTTTTTATTATTACTTGATCCCTTTCATGAAACCTTGAATCTTAGGTGATAACATTAATAGGATAATACCTAGGGCGATGGACGCTCCGCCAATCACACCAAAGTAGGTCATTTCTTTTTCAGGGGTGTAGAATTTAACAACTTGTGCATTCAATGCTTGTGCCGCAGCACTTGCTAGGAACCATAAGCTCATTGTTTGTGCTGAGAATGCTGCAGGTGCTAATTTAGTTGTTGCAGATAGTCCTACTGGTGATAAACATAACTCACCAAATACAACGATTAAATAACTAAGAACAAGCCATAGTGGACTTACTAAAGAATCCGTACCTCCAAAATAAGCCGGGATAAGAATAACTAGGAATGACAAACCAGCAAATAATAATGATAATGAGAACTTTTGTGGAATCGATGGCTGACGCTTTCCTAATTTAACCCAGATCCAAGCAAATACTGGTGCAAAGATGATAATGAATAATGGGTTTAAAGATTGGAACCATGCTGGTGAAATCTTAATTCCCATCCAGTCTAATTGAGTCCGCTTATCCGCATAATTGGCAAGGATGGTTGAGCCTTGTTCTTGAATGGCCCAGAACATAACCGCTGCAATAAATAACGGAATATAGGCAATAATTCTTGAACGTTCAACTGTAGTAGTTTTAGGACTGCGATACATGACAACGAAATAAATCGTTGGGATTAAGATTCCAAGGAAAGTGACAATATTAATAAAGCTAGCAAAAGTTAAAAGACCGTTTGGAATTAATACGGCACATAGAACAGCAAGAATAATTACTGCTAGTCCAATAATGGTGAAAATCTTTTTCTTTTCTGCAGGAGCCAGTGGATTCGCCACCATCGTTCCAGCAAGGCCAAGATTTTTTTTCTTTGTTACACTAAACACGACTAACCCTAAGAACATACCTACTGCTGCAATCGAAAAACCGATGTGGAAGTTGCTTATCGACCCAACGATTAATGGAGATATGAATGCGCCTAGGTTAATACTCATGTAGTAAATAGTAAATCCTGCATCACGACGTTCGTCTTTTTCGCTATATAATTCACCTACAGCGGAAGAAACATTCGGCTTAAGCATCCCAGTACCTAGGACAATCAATACCATGGATACAAAGAACATAGCAACACTGCCAGGAACAGCAAGCGCTATATGTCCAAACATAATTAAGACTCCACCGTAGAACACGGCTTTCGAAGAACCGAAGATCCGGTCAGCCAGCCAGCCGCCAATGATTCCGGACATATAGACAAGTGATCCGTATATGGACATGATCGAAAGTGCAAGATTTTGATCAATGCCCAATCCGCCTTTAGAAACTTCGTAATACATATAGAAAACAAGGATGGCTCTCATTCCATAGTACGAGAATCGCTCCCAGAATTCAGTAAAGAAAAGGGTAGATAGTCCTTTAGGATGTCCGAAAAATCCTGTTTGAGGTACACTATCCACAATTTTCTGTCTATTGATGTTTGACATGGTATTACCTCCCTTTATATTATATTATAATACTTTCTGAAGTTTTGAATTGTCAAAAACATTTTTTAGTAAATGGAGCAAAAGAAGGTTGTAAACATTGATAATACTGAATTTTAACTAATTTAGATCGAAAAAGAAAGTTTTTTTAAAATAGTAAATACATTCAGAGAAGAGGGACTTTTCACTCTACTAGAGTGATAGATAAGCCTTTATCTTTAATTTTGGTTAAAAAAGTGCAAACTATACTAATGAGAAGAAATCCTCCAAATTAATTAGGTGCCTGACACCACAGAT
>NZ_NUZU01000043.1:0-51646 GCF_002567005.1 Bacillus sp. AFS073361 | reverse complement strand
ATCTGTGGTGTCAGGCACCTTTTTCTAAAAAAATAGGCGATATTATGATTGACTTTGACGTTGCGTAAAGGTGTATTGTTAGTTTTACAAGGAGGTGAAAGCGGATGGAATATACTGTACAGAAGCTTGGGAGTCTAGCAGGAGTTAGCACCAGAACACTACGGTATTATGATGAAATAGGGATTCTTAAGCCGGCAAGAATAAATTCATCAGGATATCGAATCTATGGGCAAGCAGAAGTGGATCGCCTGCAGCAAATCTTATTCTACAGGGAATTAGGAATTAGCTTAGAAAGCATCAAAGAAATCGTAACGGCTCCTTCCTTTGATGGGGCAGCTGCACTGAAAGAGCATCGAAAAAAACTCCTTGAGAAAAAGGAACAATTAGAATTGTTAATCGCAAATGTGGATAAGACAATTGCAGTAACGGAAGGGAGAATGAAAATGTCAAATAAAGAGAAGTTTGAGGGCTTTAAGAAGAAAATGGTGGATGAAAATGAAGAAAGATATGGAAAAGAGATTCGTGAAAAGTATGGGGATGATACTGTAAATAAATCCAATGCAAAACTTCAAAATATGACACAAGAGCAATATGAGGTGGGTACTAAGTTAGCTGAACTGATAACAGAAACACTAGCTGAGGCTTATAAAACAGGAGACCCTGCCGGAGATTTAGCTCAAAAAGCTGCTGATCTTCATAAACAATGGTTATGCTGCTATTGGAATGAATATAATAAGGAAGCTCATGCAGGTCTTGCACAAATGTACGTGGATGATGAAAGATTTACCGCCTATTATGATAAAGAACAGCCCGGTACGGCAGCGTTTCTAAGAGATGCCATTCATATTTATACCGGTAAGAAAAAATAATTTTTATAAAAGAAACAGGAGCTATATAAACTATGGGCACAAAAGTTGAGTATAAGAAAACGTATAAGCACATTTACCTGCCAAAAACTATCCCTGTAATTATTGATGTACCAAAGATATTATTAAGATTCCCTGTAAGACAGCAATAGTCTTGCAGGGTTTTTTATTAATTTTTAGGATCTTTTAGTATTTTAGTATTTAAATTTAGAGTTTTGGAAAAAAAGCCAAATTTACTTTATTGCATCAACGCGGCTCTGTAGAACTGGAATATTTTGAACTTTTTTCACGTAATTGACAAATATGGAACGTACCACTAAAGTTATATATGTCATAATTATTTTAAAATTTACTATATTGTTATATTTCTGATAAATGAGAATACATAAAACATACGAATGAACAGGAAGGTGTAAATGTGGAAAAGGATCCTATTCTTCGAATTAAAGACTTAAAGGTGTCATTTCAATCAGGGAAGAAATTCGTTCCAGCTGTAGATGGTATCAGCTTTGATTTAAGAGATGGCGAAATACTAGGGATTGTAGGTGAATCTGGTAGTGGTAAAAGTGTTACTTCACTAACAGCCATGGGGTTGATTCCTACACCACCCGGGAAAATCGAGAATGGCGAAATTATTTTCGAAGGAAAAGACTTGAAAAATATATCTGAAAAAGAGTGGCGCAACATCCGCGGGAATCAGATTTCAATGATTTTCCAAGAACCCATGACATCATTAAATCCGCTTTTTACGATTGGCAATCAATTAATTGAAGCGATTCGCTTACATACAGACCTTTCAAAAAAAGAAGCAATGGCACGAAGTATTGAATTATTAAAGCTTGTTGGAATCCCACGGGCAGAAGGAATAATTAAAGACCATCCTCACCAGCTTTCGGGAGGAATGAGACAGCGGGTTATGATTGCCATGGCAATGGCCTGCAATCCAAGGGTATTGATTGCGGACGAGCCAACAACCGCACTCGATGTGACAATTCAAGCACAGATCCTAGCATTGATGAAGGATTTAAATAGGAAGACAAATACAACGATCATTCTTATTACTCATGATTTAGGGGTTGTGGCTGAAATTTGTGAACGCGTCATTGTCATGTATGCTGGGCAAATCGTGGAGCAGGGTGATGTTCGAACGATTCTCAAAAATCCACAGCATCCTTATACGAAGGGCTTGTTAAAATCTGTACCCGATTTAAGAGGGAAAACAGAACGGCTGTATAGTATTCCGGGTGCAGTCCCAACTCCAGGGACGATTCATAAGGGATGTCGATTCGCGGCAAGATGCACAGAGACATTCACCAAATGCCAAGAAGAAACACCGGATTTATTTAAAACGGAAAAAGACGGACATGTTGTGCGCTGTTTCCTACATACATTGGAGAAGGAGAGTGACAACCATGTCAGAATTACTTCTTGAAGTTAATGGTTTAAAAAAGTACTTTCCGATTACAGGCGGCCTGTTTGGAAGGAAACAAGGAGAGGTCAAAGCGGTTGACGATGTATCTTTTTACGTTAAAAAAGGAGAGACATTGGGCATTGTTGGTGAAAGCGGCTGCGGTAAATCCACCACTGGCCGGCTCCTTATGCGCTTGATTGAAGCTAGCGACGGAAAGATTGTCTTTGAAGATAAAGAGATTACTAGTATGTCAAAAGCGGAATTAAGAAAAACGCGCCGGGATATCCAAATGGTTTTCCAGGATCCTTATGCATCGCTTAATCCAAGGCATTCTATCGAACAGATTTTAGAAGAGCCTTTGATTGTTCATGGAATTGGGACAAAGGAGGAACGTAATAAGCAAGTGAGAGACATGCTTGAAGTCGTAGGCTTAAGCAGCTATCATGCCAAAAGATATCCCCACCAATTCAGTGGTGGTCAGCGTCAGCGGATTGGAATTGCAAAAGCGTTAATGACGAAACCGAAACTGATTATTGCAGATGAGCCTGTGTCAGCACTCGATGTGTCCATTCAAGCCCAGGTTCTCAATCTGATGAAGGATATTCAAAAAGAATTCCAGCTTACATACATTTTTATCGCTCATGATTTAGGAGTCGTACGCCATATTAGTGATCGCGTAGGCGTGATGTATTTAGGAAGATTAATAGAGTTAGCTGAAAGTGAGGAGCTTTACGAGAATCCAAAGCATCCATATACAGAAGCACTACTTTCAGCTGTACCAATACCAGATCCAGATATTAAGAGAGAAACCATTTTAATTGAAGGAGAACTTCCCAGTCCAGCAAATCCTCCTTCAGGCTGTGCCTTTCATACACGCTGCTCACAGGTGATGGATATTTGTAAAAATACTAGACCAGCGGAACAAAACCTGAACGGTCATTTTGTCGCATGTCACTTATATAACAAGTGATTTGCTGCATTTATGATAAAGAAAACAAAAATATAGGGGGTTAAAAAAGCTTATGAAGAAGAAATCTTTTAAACTGCTATTGATTTCTCTACTAGCCATCAGTATGTTTTTAGTTGGCTGCAGCAGCAAAACGAATGAAGAAGCAGGCGGCAAGAAAGATCCTGCCACAAGCGGCGGAGCGAAAAAGGATACTCTAGTATATGGCCGTGGTGGAGATTCTACATCACTAGATCCAATTACAACAACTGAAGGCGAAGCATTTAAAGTAACAGAAAACATTTTTGAAACATTAATCCAATATGGTGATCAAGATACCACAATTAATCCAGGTCTTGCTGAATCGTGGGAAGTGACACCTGATGGCTTAACTTACACCTTCAAGCTTCGTCAAGGCGTTAAGTTCCATGATGGTACTGATTTTAATGCAGATGCGGTTGTTTTTAACTTTGATCGCTGGATGAATGGAGATGCCGATAAATATCCTTATTACACTATGTTTGGTGGTTATAAAAAGGATGAGGGCCATGTAATTAAAGAAGTAAAAGCCCTAGATGCCAATACGGTTCAATTTGTACTAAAACGTCCACAGGCTCCATTCTTAAAGAATCTAGCAATGTCTCCGTTTGGAATTGCAAGCCCTGCAGCTGTTGAAAAATACGGTGACAAGTTTAGACAAAATCCAGTTGGTACGGGTCCATTTAAATTTGTTGAGTGGAAAGAAAACGATACTATTACACTTGAAAAGAACCCTGACTATTGGCAAAAAGGCTTGCCTAAGTTAAACAAAGTTATTTTCCGTGTGATTCCTGAAAATACTGCACGTCTGAACGCTCTTGCCAATGGTGAGATTGACGTAATGGATGGACTAAATAATTCAGATGAAGCTACGGTTAAAGGAAATGCCAATCTCCAAGTAATTGAACGTCCTTCTATGAACGTTGGTTATATCGGTTTAACAACTACTCGTAAACCATTTGATAACAAATTGGTTCGTCAAGCGATTAACTATGCTGTCGATAAAAAATCAATTATTGATGCTTTTTATGGCGGGAAGGCTCTAGAGGCTGTCAATCCAATGCCTCCTTCCATCGAAGGCTACAATAAATCAGTTGAACCATATCCATATGATCTAGAGAAAGCTAAAGCATTGTTGAAAGAAGCTGGATACGAAAAAGGATTTGAAATCGACTTATGGGCAATGCCTGTTGCTCGTCCTTATATGCCAGAAGCACAAAAAGTAGCCGAAGTTATTCAAGAGAGCCTTAGCAAAATCAACGTCAAAGCCAAAATCCAATCTGTGGACTGGGCTACTTACCTAGATAAAGCAGCAAAAGGTGAATTTGATATGTTCATGCTCGGCTGGACAGGTGATAATGGAGACCCTGATAACTTCTTATACACATTGCTTGATAAAGATAGTATTGGAAGTAACAACTATTCCCAATACAGCAATGACAAGTTACATGAAGTCTTAATTAAAGCACAAACAGAAATAGATCAAGCAAAGCGTAATGCACTTTACGAAGAAGCACAAGTGATTATCCATGATGATGCTCCATGGGTACCACTTGTTCACTCTACACCGCTGTTAGCAGCAGGGAAAGATGTGGCCAATTACTTACCACACCCAACTGGATCTGAAGCGTTAACTAAAGTTGAATTTAAATAATCATGGCTGAAAGGGGAGGAATTTTAGCCTCCCCTTTTGTTAGCTATGCATATTCATAATTAATGAAGAAAAAGGTTGAGTGGCAGCGTCTAGCCAGGCGCTTATGCTATACAGTGAGGTGAAATAAATTGTTAACATATACAGTTCGCCGGGTGTTTTCATTAATACCTGTATTAATAGGGATGACGCTTGTTGTATTTGCTATTATCCATGCTATTCCAGGAAATCCCGCTCAGGTAATTCTTGGTCAAAGAGCAACGGCAGAATCAATTGCCACGTTAACGAAGGAATTAGGGCTAGACAGGCCTTGGTACATACAATACGTAGATTATATTAATGCCCTTCTTCATGGGGATTTAGGTGAGTCACTACGGACAAGGGGGCCAATCAACGAAGAAATATGGCCTTACTTAGCAGCAACAGCAGAGCTAACTGTTGTAGCTATGTTGATTGCCATCGTTGTTGGGGTCAATGCAGGGATCGTCAGTGCCTGGTTCTCAAAATCATGGTTTGATTATGTTGCGATGGTGCTTGCACTGATAGGAGTTTCACTGCCGATTTTTTGGCTTGGTTTAATGGAACAATGGGTATTTTCCATTGAATTAGGATGGCTGCCAACGACGGGAAGAGAGAATGTAAGAGACCCTGTTTCAGCGATTACTAATTTCTATTTAATAGATACTTTAATACAAGGAAGAACCGATCAATTTATCACGGTCCTAAAGCATTTGGTCTTGCCAAGCATTGCACTTGCCACCATTCCAATGGCGATTATCGCAAGAATGACACGGGCGACCATGCTTGAGGTGATGAAGTCGGATTATGTCCGTACAGCGAGAGCAAAAGGACTGAGCATGTTTTGGGTCGTATATAAGCACTCCTTAAAAAATGCTGTCATCCCTGTTCTTACGATTATTGGGCTGCAAACGGGCCTTTTACTTGGAGGAGCAATTCTAACGGAAACCATCTTTGGTTGGCCAGGAATTGGAAGATATCTATATGATGCTATCGGCTACCGTGATTATCCGGTTATTCAGTCAGGGATATTAATTATTGCGGCAATTTTTGTTCTTATTAATTTAATCGTGGATTTATTGTATGTATTTGTTGACCCACGAATTAAATATACGAAATAGAGGAGGGGAATGAAGAGTGGCGGAACTTGCAAAAAAACCGGCAAATATAACGACGGTAATTGTTGAAGAAAAGCTGACACCTCCCTGGAAGGAAGCATGGATCTCATTTTATAAAAACCGGCTGGCATTAGCTGGTTTAGGGATTGTTGTCTTTTTTATCATTATTGCAATAATTGCCCCGATTATTGCTCCATATAGCTATAAAGCTCAAGTCTTAACAGATCGAATGCTCCCTCCTTCTAGTGATCACTGGTTTGGGACCGACGACTTTGGACGTGATATTTTTTCTCGGATTGTTTATGGCGCTAGGATATCTTTGTGGGTGGGCTTTTTCTCCGTCTTAGGGTCTGTTGTGGCAGGGACATTCCTTGGAATTGTTGCTGGTTACTACGGCCGCTGGGTAGATGCAATTATCTCCCGCATTTTTGATATTATGTTAGCCTTTCCAAGTATTCTTTTGGCGATTGCGGTTGTTTCAATTTTGGGACCATCCTTACAAAATGCACTAATCGCAATTGCGGTTATTAATATCCCAAACTTTGGACGACTCGTTCGCTCTAAAGTATTAAGTGTTAAACAGGAAGAATATATTATGGCGGCCCGTGCAGTAGGAATGAAGGATACACGAATTCTACTACGTCATATTTTACCAAATAGTATATCACCAGTAATCGTTCAAGCCACTTTAGCGATTGCCACCGCTATTATAGAGGCAGCAGCCCTTGGTTTCCTTGGAATGGGGGCACAGGCTCCGACACCTGAATGGGGAAAAATGCTTGCTGATTCCAAAAACTATATCACGCAGGCACCTTGGACATTATTCTTCCCAGGGGTAGCCATTATGCTGACAGTCCTTGGCTTTAACCTAATGGGTGATGGACTAAGGGATATCCTAGACCCGAAAATGAAACAATAGATATAGAGACTCCTGTGCGGGTCTCTTTCTTTTGGTGTCAGGCACCGATAAATTAATCCTAAAAAATTGTCTAAAATCTCAAAATAGCATTATAATTATGCTTAATAATTTGTTTTAAGCAACGGGAGGTCTGGAGTAATTTGGAGATGAGTGACAAGAGTATTGTGTTTATTGGGTTTATGGGTGTTGGGAAAACTACGATTGGCAAGAAGGTTGCTACAAAACTCAATCGTGAATTTATTGATATTGATGAACAAATCGAAAAAGAGTATAACATGCCTGTGTCCCAGATATTTACTGAATTTGGTGAGACTGAATTTAGAGATAGAGAAAAAAGCTTAATTGTGAGTCTAGCGGAACAAAAGCAAAAAGTTATTTCTGTTGGTGGAGGGGCCTTTCTCCAAACAGAGATAAGAGAAACTTGCTTAGCTTCTTGTATTGTGATTTTTCTCGAACTATCATTGGAAGCCTGGAAAGATAGAATTCAGCTGATTATAGACAGCCGCCCTGTTTTACAAGGAAAGTCAATGAAAGAAATGGAAGAGCTTTATTATAAAAGACAAGATATTTATAAGAACCATCATTTAAGGATTTCCACCAATTACAAAACTTCGGATGAAATTGCAGACTTAATTGTAAATGAATTAATTTCTTATGTGGACTAAACTATTAGAAGTTTCAAAAGATCAATAAGGAGCGGGGAAAATGCCTAAAACTGTTACTGTAAGAGACCTCACAATTGGGGAGGGAATCCCAAAAATCTGTGTGCCCTTGGTGGCAGAGACCGCTGCACAATTAAAGGAAGAAGCAAATTTTCTTAAAGATATCGACTTAGATCTAGTCGAGTGGCGTGTCGACTTTTTTGAGTATGTAGAAGATATCGAGAAAGTGAAAGAGGCACTGATTGATATTCGCTCAATCCTTCCTAATACACCAATCCTCTTTACTTTTCGAAGTCATAAAGAAGGCGGCAATAAGGAAATTTCGACTTCTTTCTACTTTGAATTAAACAAGATTATTGTAGAAACTGGCCTGGTTGATATCATAGATGTTGAATTATTCAATGATGAAAAGTCAGTAAAAGACTTAATTGGTATGGCTCATGCCGAAAATGTCCTGGTGATTATTTCCAACCACGATTTTCATAAAACGCCATCAAAAGAAGAAATTATCTCTCGGTTAAGGAAAGCGCAAGAATTAGGTGGTGATTTACCGAAAATTGCTGTGATGCCCAATTGTACAGCTGATGTGCTCACCCTCCTAGATGCAACCAATACAATGAAGGAGCAATATGCGAATCGTCCGTTTATAACGATGTCTATGGCAGGTAAGGGAGTCATTAGTCGATTGGCCGGCGAAGTATTTGGGTCAGCTCTAACTTTTGGAGCAGCGAAAAAAGCATCTGCCCCTGGACAAGTGGGAGTTAAGGAATTAAGAAGCGTATTAAATCTTCTGCATGAAAGCCTATAAATCTAACCAAAACACTCTGGTGAGTGTTTCAAAACACTCTGGTGAGTGTTTTTTTAGATTTGAGAGGAAAAATTACTTTACAATCGAATTCATTCAGGTTAGTATGACTCTAAGTATATAAAGCCAATAGGAAAAGTGGGGATTGAAAGGTCATGACAGAAAATACTCGTTCCATACCTCGTCCACTTGTAAGAACAAACCAGTGGGTTATTGTCATAAGTGTTGTGTTAACTTGGTTGTCAGGTAGTAAGTGGTTATTATTGATACCATTAATTTCGGGTTTACTTGGATTGCTAGTTGGATTTAATCCGGTAATGTATGTTGCTAAATTATTCTTAAGAAAAGACTCGAAGTCCTATATCCCAGAAGATTGGGAGCAGCAGCAATTTAATCAGAAGTTGGCCGTATCGTGTCTTGGAATAGGCTTTATCAGTTTTTTCCTTGGTTGGACTGCCCTAGGTTACGTGTTCACTATTCTTGTTACTGTCGCGGCGTTTGTAGCCATTTTAGGTTTTTGTGTTGGATGTTTCATCCACTTCCAATGGAACCAATATAAACATCGACGGAAAATGTCTCAATAAAAATAAATGCTAATTTTTAATGCAGTTTTAGTAGTACAGTGAACTTAACCGTTCACTGTCTTTTTAATATACATAAGAATGCATAAAAAATGTATAATATTACTCCTATTAATGAAAGCGTTTACAAAAATAAAGAGGGTAATTTTCAATTAAAACAGAAAATTAAGCTATTTTTTCATTGAATATTTATATGTAAATATGTATAATAATTCATTATAAAAGCAACTTAGGAGTTGGATAAATTGAAGGCTGCAATTATTGGTGGTACTGGTTATGGAGCAATTGAATTAGTGAGGTTAATCAATAAACATCCTTTTTTGGAGATTGGTTCAATTGTTTCCAACTCACAATCAGGGTCTAGCTTTAGTGAAATTTATCCTCACCTATCTGAAGTTACTGATCAACCACTTGAAAAATTTGATGTTGATAGATTGTCTGAAAAGAACGAAATTGTATTTTTGGCTACACCTTCGGGAGTCAGTAGCAGGTATGTTCCACAGCTTTTAGAGACTGGAATTAAATGTATTGATTTATCTGGAGATTTCCGGCTCAGGTCGGGTGATATATATGAATCATGGTATAAGCATTCACCAGCAGAGGATAAATATTTGCAACAAGCAACCTACGGATTAAGTGAAATTTATGCAGAAAAAATAAAGACTGCTAACTTAATAGCTAATCCTGGCTGTTATCCAACTGCCACAACTCTAGGCCTTATACCAGCATTACAAACAAATTTAATAGATGAAAAATCGATCATCGTTGATGCAAAATCGGGAGTATCCGGAGCAGGAAGAGGACTTTCTTTAACAACTCATTACTCCGAAATCAATGAAAACTTAAAAGCGTATAAACTAGGTGCACATCAACATATTCCTGAAATAGAGCAAGTACTTTCAGATGAAAGTGGAAATCCACTAACGATTTCATTCACTACACATCTTGTACCAATGACCAGGGGAATTATGTGCACGATGTATGTAAATCTTAAAGAAAAAATTTCAACGAAAAAAGTTATAGATTTATATAAACGTTTTTATCAAGAGTCTCATTTTATAAGAGTGCGGCCTGAAGGGAATATCCCTTCGACAAAAGAAGTATCCGGTTCAAATTATTGCGATATTGGTCTTCATGTTGACGAAAGAACGAATCGACTTACAATCATATCAGTTATCGATAATTTGGTTAAAGGGGCCGCCGGGCAGGCCATCCAGAATGTGAACTTGATGAACGGCTGGGATGAGCGAACGGGGCTCACTGACATTCCGATGTATCCATAAGAAAATACTACCTTGTTAAATTGGAGAACGAAGGGAATTTGAAGGGGGAAATTAAATTGACACAAGCAACATCTACAAACGAAATCGTTGTTATAGAAGAAGGTAGTGTAACCTTACCAAAGGGATACAAAGCGGGCGGAATGCACTGTGGAATTAAAAGAAAACGACTTGATTTAGGATATATCGTTTCAGAGGTTCCTGCTACGGCTGCAGGAGTATATACAACCAACATCTTTCAAGCTGCTCCATTATTAGTCACCCAAGAAAGTATCGCAAAGGAAAACCAGGTTCAAGCCATTATCGTGAACTCTGGAAATGCCAATGCATGTACAGGGGAACAAGGATTAATGGATGCATTCGCGATGCAAAAAAGTTTTGCAAACGAGTTGGGATTACAAGACCATCTGGTAGCTGTTACTTCAACAGGTGTTATCGGTGAACTGTTACCGATGGATAAAGTGTTAACAGGAATAAAACAACTCTTAAATCCAGAGAATCAAGATGAAAATCACTTTAAAAATGCAATCTTAACAACAGACACATGTGTCAAACATATCGGAGTTCAATTTAAAATTGATGGAAAAACTGTTTCCATTGGGGGAGCATCTAAAGGGTCTGGAATGATCCATCCAAACATGGCCACCATGCTTGGATTTGTTACAACAGATGCAAACATTGCGCAAGAAGATCTGCTTGCAGCACTTCGAGATGTAACAAATCAAACATTCAATATGATTACCGTTGATGGTGATACAAGTACAAATGATATGGTTCTCGTTATGGCGAATGGATTAGCAGAGAATACTCAACTAACAAAAGATCACCCAGAATGGCAAATTTTCAAACAAGGATTAAAAATTGTTTGTGAGTCACTTGCTAAAAAAATTGCAAGAGATGGTGAAGGTGCTACAAAACTAGTAGAAGTTCAAGTGAATGGCGCATACAGTCAAAACGCAGCAAGTGCAGTCGGCAAAGCAATTATATCCTCAAACCTTGTTAAAACTGCAATTTATGGAACAGATCCAAACTGGGGGAGAATAGTTACTGCTATTGGCTACAGTGGTGTAGCGGTTGAACCTAACACGGTAAAAGTGGCGATTGGACCTTTCACAGTATTTGAAAATGGTTTGCCAAGCCACTTTGTTGAAGAAGAAGTAAAAGAATACTTAGAATCCGAAATTGTTAAATTGAGTGTTGAATTAAACCAAGGTGAATATAGCGCTACAGCTTATGGATGCGACTTAACTTATGATTATGTGAAGATCAACGCATCCTACCGCACATAAGAGGGGGACGAAAGAATGAAATATATAGTCATTAAGTGCGGCGGAAGTGTGTTAGATAATCTCCCAAGGTCCTTTTATGAAGATATTGTCGCACTTCATAAAGGAGGCGAATGGACGCCCATCATCGTCCATGGCGGGGGCCCACTAATTACATCTTTATTAAAAAATCTAAACGTTGACACCACTTTTGTGAATGGTCTAAGAGTAACCAATCACGAAGTATTAGATATTGTTGAAATGGTATTGAGCGGCTCTGTCAACAAACAAGTTGTCCGAAACCTTATCGAAGTTGGGGGCAAGGCGATTGGCATAAGTGGTGTAGATGGTTCCCTATTACAAGCTGAACCAACTGAAAATGCAGATACATTAGGATTCGTTGGTGAAGTAATTGGTGTCAACCATAAAGTAATCGAAGGAATCATTGCCCAAGGTAATGTTCCAGTCATTTCTCCGGTCGGCATCGATGCTGGCGGGCAGCGATATAACATTAATGGCGATATTGCTGCTTCAGCGATTGCCAAAGCATTGGGTGCAAATCTTTGCTTCATTAGTGATATACCTGGAATCTTGGTTGAAAAAAATGGTGCAAAGACAAAACTTGATAAAGTTTCAAAGGCAACCATCGAGGAACTGATCGATAATAAAACCATTTATGGTGGAATGATACCTAAAGTAAAAGCCGCCATTGATGGCCTTGTCCACCAAATTCCTGAAGTTAGTATTATCAATGGATCGGAAAAAAGCAGTTTAATAGATTATACGAACGGTAAAATGACCGGCACAAAAATTGTCTTAGAAGAGGGGATCGCGTAATGTCTATCAATAATTCCACCTCCCTGACCTCGCCAGTGATGGCAACATACAGCCGCTTCCCTGTCACACTAGTTAAAGGGAAAGGGAGCTATGTATGGGATGAACAGGGAGCACAATATCTAGATTTCACTTCCGGTATAGCAACCTGTAACCTAGGGCATGTCCCAGATGTTGTAAAAGCTGCACTTGAGGAGCAATTGCAAAACTTGTGGCATTGTTCAAACCTCTATAATATTCCAAATCAGGAGAAGCTGGCAGCGCTTCTTACGGGTAAAAGCTGCGGTGACCAGGTTTTCTTTTGTAATAGTGGAGCCGAAGCTAATGAGGCAGCGATTAAATTAGCTAGAAGATATGCCCACAAAGTGAAGGGAAAAGAAGCACCTGAAATTGTCACCTTTCAGCAATCCTTTCATGGAAGAACCCTAGCAACCTTATCGGCTACAGGACAAGAAAAAATTCAGCAGGGATTTTTTCCATTAGTATCAGGGTTTAGTTATCTGCCATTTAATGATGAAGAAGCGTTGGAGCTGCTCTATACGATTGAGCCTGCAGCTGTTCTCCTAGAACTTGTTCAAGGTGAAGGTGGAGTCATCCCGGCAAACCAAGAATGGGTCAAAAAATTAGCGAAGATTTGTAAGGAAAGAGAAATACTCCTGATGGTTGACGAAATTCAAACAGGGATTGGCAGAACTGGTACCCTCTTTGCTTATGAACAATACGGAATTGAACCCGACATCATTAGTATTGCCAAAGGGCTTGGCTCAGGTTTTCCGATTGGAGCGATTATCGCTAATGAGGAAGCAGCCAAAGGTTTCGACCCAGGCAGTCATGGCAGTACTTTCGGAGGGAACCCATTAGCCACAGCTGCTGGAGTCGCAACGGTCACACATATAAATGACACGAACCTATTAAATCAAGCAAACGATATGGCAACATACTTAGATAAACAACTGCATGTCTTGAAGGAACAGTATTCATTGATAAAAGACATCCGCGGACTTGGTCTGTTAAAAGGAATTGTTGTTGAATCGAATGCTCTAGAAATCGTTCAAAAAGCACTCGAAAACAACCTTCTGATTCTTACAGCCGGTCCAAATGTGGTAAGGATTTTACCACCGTTAACTGTTACATCGGAAGAAATAAATGAATTTATTAAAGCATTGGAAAAAACTTTCCAAAGTATTGAGAAAGGCGTGTGAGTAGTTTGCAGAATGGATACCTTACTTTGGAAACGGGCGAAGTCTTTGAAGGAATATTAATTGGTGCCGAAAAAGACTCTCTCGGAGAAGTGGTTTTTAATACTAGCATGACTGGGTATCAAGAGATTATCACCGATCCATCATACGCTGGACAAATCATTACATTCTGTTATCCGATCATCGGAAATTATGGAATAAATGCAATGGACAATGAAAGTGTCACACCAGCATTGTCTGGGGTTATCATTGGTGATTTATGTGAAACACCAAGCCATTATCAATCCATCAATAAATTTTCTGAAAATCTTAAAGAAGCAGGAGTTCCTGGGATTGCGGGAGTTGATACTCGACTTTTAGTAAAAACCATTCGCAGCCGCGGGACGGTAAAAGGGTATTTAAGCAAAACAAAGAATAATGAAAATCTAGAATCAAATACTAACTCATTTTGGGTTGAGAAAGTATCGACCAAAAAAATTCAATATTTCAAAAACAGCGGTCCGCATGTAGTGCTAATGGATTTTGGATACAAAAAGTCAATTCTTAACGCCCTGCTGGATGAGAACTGTGCGGTTACCATTGTTCCATACAATACACCTTATGAAAAAATCAAAGCCTTAAATCCAGATGGTGTCCTATTGAGTAACGGCCCTGGGGACCCGATGGAATTGAAAAAGTGGTTTCCGGAAATAAAAAAGGTAAGCCAAAATTATCCTACACTAGGAATTTGTCTAGGGCATCAATTAATAGCCCTTGCATATGGGGCTAAAACAACTAAATTAGCCTATGGACATCGCGGCGGCAATCATCCAGTAAAGGAATTAATGACTGGAAAAGTGAAAATCACTGCTCAAAACCATGGATATGTTGTAGTTGATGAAAGTATTGACAGCAAAGTATTTGATATCAGCTACAGAAACGTTAATGATCGTTCGATTGAAGGTTTGAAGCATAAGAATTTTCCAATTCAAACTGTACAATTTCACCCAGAAGCCCATCCGGGGCCAAGTGATACAGAGTATATCTTAAAAGATTTCGTAAGTCAGATAGCATCAATGGGAGAGACAGTATATGCCATTAAATAAATCCTTAAAAAAAGTATTAGTGATTGGATCAGGCCCCATTGTCATTGGGCAGGCCGCAGAATTTGATTATGCAGGCACACAAGCATGTATTGCTTTGAAAGAAGAAGGAATAGAAGTTGTTTTAATTAATAATAACCCGGCAACCATCATGACGGATGAAGCAGTTGCCGATAAGGTATATATTGAACCGCTTAATGTGGAGACCATTGAAAAAATCATCAAGAAAGAAAAACCAGACGGAATTATTGGCACCTTAGGCGGCCAGACTGGCTTGAATCTAACCGTTGAACTTTACGAACAAAACATTTTAAGTAAATACAATGTGGAATTATTAGGAACATCTGTCGAGTCCATCAAAAATGGCGAGGATAGAGAGAAATTCCGTAGTTTGATGCTTGAAATTGGAGAGCCCATTCCTGAATCAGCTATTATTCACAGCTTCGAGGAAGGGGTATCCTTCGTTAAAGAAATTGGATATCCAGTTATTATTCGTCCCGCATATACACTTGGAGGAGATGGCGGCGGCTTTGCTTACAATGAAGAAGAATTTGAAACTGTTCTAAAAAAAGGCTTAGCAGCTAGTCCTATTCATCAAGTATTAGTAGAAAGAAGTATTAAAGGCTGGAAAGAAGTTGAATATGAGGTTATGAGAGATGCCAATGATACGTGCATCATTGTTTGCAATATGGAAAATATGGACCCAGTTGGTGTTCATACAGGTGACTCGATTGTCGTCGCTCCATCGCAAACATTAACAGATGTCCAGTATCAAATGCTTCGTGATTCTTCAATAAAAGTAATTAAAGAATTAAAGATTATCGGCGGCTGTAACATCCAGTTTGCACTGCATCCAGCATCGAATCAGTATTACATTATCGAAGTAAATCCACGGGTGAGCCGTTCATCAGCACTTGCATCTAAAGCAACTGGTTATCCAATTGCCCGGATGGCAGCGAAATGTGCGATTGGGTATCATTTGGATGAGATTGTGAACCCAATAACAGGTAATACGTTTGCCTCATTTGAGCCAGCGATTGATTATATTGTGGTGAAACTACCTCGCTTCCCTTTTGACAAATTTCCTGAAGCAGATCGAACTTTAGGAACGCAAATGAAGGCGACTGGGGAAGTAATGGCGATTGATCGGACCTTTGAAGGAGCCTTAAACAAGGCAATTCGCTCGATGGAAATGAATGTTTATGGGCTTTGTCTTGAGGGAAATAAAACAATGGATGAAAAGAACTTAATTGGACTTCTTGAACAAGCAAATGACCAGAGACTTTTCATCATTGCAGAATCCTTTAGAAGAGGAATTTCTTTTGAAAAAGTTCAACAAATCACCGAGATTGATTCATGGTTTTTACACAAAATTAGCTCAATCGTTACGTTAGAAGCGGAATTGGCGTCCTATACCTGGAGTGATGTGCCTGTTTCCTTGCTTAAACAGGCAAAACGAAATAATATCGCCGATAAGCTAATATCTCAAATATATGCCATTCCAGAGAAACAAGTAAGAAGCAAATGGAAAGAACTGAACTTGAAACCAGGCTATAAGATGGTGGATACTTGTTCAGCAGAATTTGATGCCGTCACTCCTTACTATTATTCTACCTGGCATGGATTTGACGAGGTTGAGGTAACAAGCAAGAAAAAGATTCTTGTTATTGGTTCAGGTCCGATTCGAATCGGGCAAGGAATTGAATTTGATTACTGCTCGGTACATGCAGCAAAAGCAATTAAGAAAAAAGGATACGAGGCAGTGGTTATTAATAATAACCCTGAGACAGTTAGTACCGATTATTCTGTTGCGGACCGCCTTTATTTTGAACCACTCGCCGCTGAGGATGTGCTTCATGTCATCGATAAAGAAAAGGTCGATGGTGTATTGATCCAGTTTGGCGGGCAAACAGCAATTAACATAGCCCATGCATTAAAAGAAGAGGGAGTAAATATCTTAGGCACGACCGTGGAAAATGTCGATCGTTTAGAAGATCGAAAAGAATTCTATCAGCTGTTGGAGGATTTAAATATTCCACATATTGAAGGGCAGACCGTAACACACCCCGAAGAACTGAAAAAAGCAGCGGCTGCGTTAGGATATCCAGTTTTAGTAAGACCGTCCTATGTCATTGGCGGCCAATCGATGTTTACGATATTTTCAGAAGCGGAATTGAACCAATATATAGCGCAGCTTGAGAAAAATTCGCAAGCCTCCATGTGGCCTTTATTAGTAGATAAATATATACCTGGACTAGAATGCGAGATCGATGCCATCTGTGATGGGAAAAATATCGTCGTACCAGGAATTTTTGAACATATAGAAAAAGCTGGTGTTCATTCTGGCGACAGTATCTCAGTGTTCCCGCCAGTGTCACTTTCAGAAAAAGTGAAAGAAACATTAATTGATTACGCTGGGAAAATAGCTAACTCAGCACCGGTAATTGGAATCATGAACATTCAATTTGTCATCTATCAAGAACAGGTGTATGTACTTGAAGTCAATCCTCGTTCATCCAGAACGGTCCCAATCATGAGCAAAGTGACAGGAATACCAATGATTGAATGGGCAACACGTGTTCAATTAGGAGAGACCCTTACCGATTTATGTTCAACAAAGGGACTAATGGACGAACCTGATTATTTTTCGGTTAAATCACCGGTGTTTTCATCTAGTAAACTTAAAGGTGTAGACCATGTGCTCGGGCCTGAGATGAAATCTACAGGTGAGGCACTTGGTATGGGAGTAACCTATCAAGAGGCTCTTGAAAAATCTATTCCATCCCTAGGTGGTCAATCTGAGGAAAATTATCTTTTTTGTTCTATTGCCGATCGGGATAAGCAATCGTCACTTCCAATCATGCAACAACTTGTAAAAAAACAATACAAGATTGCTGCAACAGAAGGAACAGCTGCCTATTTTCAAGACAATGGAATTCCTGTTGAAAAAGTAATTAAGGGCGATGATGAGGTCCTCGATCTTTTCCGAAACCAGTCCATGAAGGCTGTTATTAACATACCGAATCAAGGTCGAAATAAAATTAAATTTGGATTCCAGATTCGCGAGCATGCTGTTCGCTACAAGGTACCTGTATTTACACACTTAGATACAATTGAGGCGATTATTGATCTTGAAAAAGGTCCACGATCCGATTTTGGGGTACGATCTGTGAATGAATATTACAAGTTAGAAGAGAGAGGTGCCATTCATGGGTGAGGCGATTAATTTATTTGAAACTAGTAAAAAAACTATTCAGAAGCTGAAAGGAAAAGACTTCCTACAGCTTTCTGAGTTCAGTACAGATCAAATCCTTTATCTATTAAATGAAGCAGTAGAGATGAAGAAACTCCAAAAACAAGGCAAACCACATCCGTATTTAGCCGGTAAGGTTTTAGGAATGATTTTTGAAAAATCCTCAACCCGTACAAGAGTATCATTTGAAGTAGGAATGTTGCAGCTCGGAGGACATGCGATATTCCTTAGTTCAAAGGATATCCAATTAGGAAGAGGAGAAAGCATATCAGATACGGCTAAAGTGTTATCCCGTTATGTGGATGGATTAATGATTCGAACATTTTCACATGATTCAGTAGAGGAATTAGCTGAACATGCAACAGTACCGGTTATAAATGGCTTAACCGATCTTCAACACCCAACTCAAGTGTTGGCAGATCTGTTAACAATACTAGAACATAAAGGGAAATTAGCTGGCTTAAAGCTATGTTATATCGGGGACGGTAATAACAATATGGCCCACTCGTTAATGGAGGGTGCCATGAAAGTCGGCATGGATATTAGCATTGCTAGTCCACCAGGCTATTTGCCTAATGGTAAAATAACCGAGGACGCCATCAAAGTGGGGAAACAAACTGGATGTTCACTAATCATTACAAATGATCCCCAAGAAGCGATTAAAGGCGCAGATGTGGTAGTCACAGATGTGTGGACCAGCATGGGTCAGGAAGAAGAAACAGAAAAGAGATTGAAGGCATTCCAAGGTTTCCAAGTAAATAATGAACTGTGCAAGTTTGCAAAAGATGATTTTATCTTTTTACATTGTTTGCCTGCACACCGTGGTGAAGAAGTAACCGCAGAGGTTATTGACGGTCCACATTCAGTTGTTTTTGATGAAGCAGAAAACCGCCTGCATGCTCAAAAAGCAATTTTAAAACTTTTACTAGAATAATAGTTTCTTTTTCTATGGAACTTGTTGTATAATAATTCTATCAGTTGGATAAAAATACAGACTTAGTAAGAGGAGAATTATAAAATGACAAAAGAAAAAATCGTTCTAGCCTATTCCGGCGGTTTAGATACATCCGTATCAGTAAAATGGATTCAAGAAAAATATGGTTACGATGTGATTGCATTGGGTCTGGATGTTGGCGAAGGTAAAGACCTAGAAGCAATTAAAAATAAAGCACTAAATGTTGGTGCAGTAAAAGCCTATATGATCGATGCGAAAGAATTATTAGCGAAGGAATATATTTTACCAGCCTTAAAAGCTAATTGCTTATATGAAGGAAAGTATCCATTATCATCTGCTCTTTCTCGTCCATTAATCTCTAAATTATTAGTGGAGATAGCAGAAAAAGAGGGAGCAACTGCTGTAGCCCATGGCTGCACAGGGAAAGGAAATGACCAGGTTCGTTTTGAAGTTTCTATTCAAGCTTTAAACCCAAGCCTAAAGGTCGTTGCACCAGTTCGTGAATGGGGAATGACTCGTGACGAAGAAATCAAATATGCAGAGGAAAACGGTATTCCAATTCCCGTTGATTTAGATAATCCATTCTCAATTGATGCCAATATTTGGGGCCGTGCATGTGAGGCAGGCGTGTTGGAAGATCCATGGGCTGAGGCACCAGAAGCAGCCTTCGATTGGACGAATCCAGTTGAATTAACTCCTGATACAGCAGAATATGTTGAAATCGAATTTGAACAGGGGGTACCGGTTGCTCTTAACGGTGAAAAACTTCCGCTTGTACAATTAATTGAAACGCTAAATGCGCTTGGCGGCAAACATGGTGTTGGCCGTATTGACCATATTGAAAATAGATTAGTAGGGATCAAATCTCGTGAAGTCTATGAAAACCCTGCTGCACTCATTTTAATCAATGCTCATAAAGAATTGGAGTTTTTAACATTAACTCGTGAGGTATCTCAATTTAAGGCCCAAGTGGAACAGCAAATGGCTAAAATCATTTATGAAGGACTTTGGTATTCTCCTATTAAGCCAGCCCTTGATGCATTTATTAATGAAACGCAAAAGACAGTAACAGGTACCATTCGCGTCAAGCTTCATAAAGGGAATCATACAGTTGTTGGCAGAAAGTCTCCATTCAGCTTATACAATGAGGAACTTGCAACATATTCTAAAGGCGATGCGTTTGATCATAATGCAGCCGTAGGATTCATTAAGATTTGGGGCTTACCGACGAAAGTCTATTCAGAAGTGAATAAAAAGGAATCTATTTTAAAATAATTCGGATTGCCCTCGAGTCCTTTTCGAGGGCTCTGTTATTAGGGTAGGGAGGAACACTACATGTCGAAGTTATGGGGCGGCCGTTTTACAAAAGAAACCAATAAGCTAGTAGAGGAATTTACAGCCTCAATATCTTTTGATCAAAAGCTAGCTAAGGAGGATATCGCAGGAAGTCTCGCTCATGTGCAAATGCTGGGAGAGTGCGGTATCATTCCCGTAGAGGATGCCGAGAAAATTAAGGATGGTCTTCTCTCGATAAAAAACCTGGTAGATAATCATGAGGTTGAGTTTTTAGTAGAAGACGAAGATATCCATATGAATATTGAAAAACTATTAATTGAAAAAATTGGTCCGGTCGGTGGGAAACTTCATACAGGGCGCAGCCGTAATGATCAGGTGGCTACCGACATGCATCTGTACTTAAGAACAAAAACGACGGAACTTATTAAGTTAGTTGAAGATGTTCAACAGGCATTAATTAAGCAAGCGAAAGAGAATGTCCAAACCTTAATACCTGGATATACACACCTGCAGAGAGCTCAGCCTGTCTCCTTCGCTCATCATTTAATGGCGTATTTTTGGATGTTTGAACGTGATAAAGAGCGATTGATTGATAGTTTGAAGCGCATCAATTGGCTCCCGCTTGGTTCAGGGGCATTGGCAGGAACAACCTTTCCGATAAACCGTGAACGTGTCGCTGAGTTATTGGGGTTTGAAACGGTTTATCCAAACAGTATGGATGCTGTTAGTGATCGTGATTTTATTCTTGAATTTTTATCCATCGGTTCGATTATCATGACTCATATTTCCAGATTATCAGAAGAACTTGTCATTTGGTCAAGTCAGGAGTTTCAGTTTGTTGAACTGGACGATTCGTTCTGCACAGGATCAAGTATTATGCCGCAAAAGAAAAATCCAGATGTACCAGAGCTTCTGCGCGGTAAAACAGGCCGTACCTATGGCAATTTAATCGGCTTGCTGACCGTTCTTAAAGGCTTACCTCTAGCTTATAACAAGGATTTACAAGAGGATAAGGAAGGTATGTTTGATACCGTTGAAACGCTGGAAGGTTCATTAATGTTATTAGCCCCGATGATTGAAACCATGACCGTTAATAAAGATATCATGCGTAAGGCGATCAACAATGATTTTTCTAATGCTACAGATATTGCTGATTATTTGGTAAGAAAAGGTCTGCCTTTCCGTGATGCTCATGAAGTAATTGGAAAAATCGTTTTATATGCGATTCAGAATAATAAATTTTTGCTCGATTTGAGCTTTGAAGAATATCAAGGCTTCAGTTCTTTATTTGAGGAAGATATTTATGTGGTATTGGCTCCAGAGCATGTGGTTAGTGTAAGAAATAGCTTTGGTGGAACATCACCAGAGCAAGTCGAGAAACAAATCAAGCTTGCAGAGGGAAAACTGCAGCAATAAATATGACTTTTACAAGCCTGCCATACGGTAGGTTTGTTTTCTAAAATCATTTAAAAGAAATTTCAAATAATATTGACAACAGCAATGGATTCAACTAGAATTCTCTTTATAACTTGGAAATTTAATCAAACAATTACATAAAACTCTTATCCAGAGCGGCGGAGGGACTAGGCCCGATGAAGCCCGGCAACCATCAAGGTAAATCTTGAAAAGGTGCTAATTCCTGCAGGTTATTTACCTGACAGATAAGAGGAGGAAACTAACCCTCTTCTTATGAAGAGGGTTTTTTCTATTTAGCCATGTCTATTATCAATGAAGGGTGGATCAATATGTCTGTGATAAAAGTAGCGATTCTAGGTTTCGGAACAGTCGGGGAAGGTGTTTATAGAACGATACAATCCCATGCAGAAGAACTTGAGGGAGTATTAGGAAAAAGGGTCGAAGTCGCAGCCGTACTAATTAGAAATAAGCATAAAAAGAGAAATATTAATGAAGATGTACTAGTCACTGCAGATTTCAATGAAATTTTAAGTCTACCTCAACTTGATGTTATTTTCGAAGCAATCGTCAATAAAGAACCCACTTTTACATTTATAAAACAAGCGATTCAAAGAGGATGCCACATAATTACAGCTAATAAAGAAATGTTTGCACACCACGGGAATGACCTGCTCGAATTAGCAAAACATCATAATGTCTCAGTAGGTTACGAGGCGACAGTTGCGGGTGGTATACCTGTTATTCAAACCTTAAGGCAGCTATTAAATGTAAACCGTGTTCATCACGTCCAAGGTATACTAAATGGAACATCGAATTTCATCTTAACAGAAATGCGTGAGAAGAAGCAGTCCTTTGCTGACGCCCTAAGTTTAGCACAAGCAAAGGGGTTTGCTGAAGCAGACCCAACCAATGATGTCGAGGGCTTTGATGCTTTTTATAAAACAATGATTCTAAGCAGAATTGCATTTGGTGAGGAACCGAATTGGGAGGATGTAGAACGAGAAGGGATTACTTCAATTACAAGTGAATTAATCGAGGCAGCTGAAAGACTTGGACTTAGGTTTAAACATATTGCAAGTATAAGTAAGAAAGATGATCAAATTAAAGCCGCTGTTAGACCAGTCCTTGTTGGAAAGTCTCATCCTTTTTATTCTATTGAAGGGGTAGAAAATGCTGTTAATGTTTACACAGATCTTGTTGGTAGTATTACATTACAAGGACCAGGTGCCGGCATGTTTCCAACAGCAAGTGCAGCAATTGAAGATTTAGTTTATGTCTGTCAAAATAAGCGGACAAATAAGTATTTCACAAAGACGCCAGCAATTCATTTAGGAGATAAAAAAGAGCATGCAGACGAATTATGGATAATTCAAGGTCTCACAAAGGATACTAAAAACCCATTGATCACATGGATTACTCAAACTAGTGAGGAGACAGCAATTATCCGGACAAATACGGAGTTAATTAAACAGTTAATGAGTGAACAAAACATAAAGTGTTGCTTTCAAATTTTAGGGGAGTATGAAATGGAAAGCAATGATAAAGAAGTGACATTAGCCGCCATATAGTTTGATTAAAATCATAAGCAATTATTCCGTAAAAAGAGCGCATAAGCTCTTTTTTTTGTGAATTTCTATGCTCCTAATTGGAGGGAATCGACAAAAACCAAAAAAATATATACAAAGCAACCTATAAATGGGGATAAGTCTAGTCAAAATCAAATGGTATACATATTGTGTAAAAGCAAAACCCAAATGGACTAGTTACTTATAAAAGTAAATTGAAGAGGTGCGTCATGTTATGGAATAGCCTAAATGGTCGTTTATTAACGAATCTGAAAAATACATTTACCTATGAATTTTGGGTATTACCCGAAAATGTTCATCATATCGATAAGCAATCTCGGGAAAAGTCAGTGGATGGTACAGGAACGAATTATGTGATTGGGCCAGGACAAGGGATGACCGATAATGATGCAGGAGTTAGTGTTTCAATTGGACTAAATGGAATAACGATTTATGAACATACGAATGAGAATATATATGCGGTGTTAGTCCATGAAGCAAGTATTAATGATCTAATTCACATTGCGGTTGTCTATGATGAAAGAGAGCCGCAGCTATTTATTAATGGGAAGTTTGTAAAAAAAGGTGTTAGAAGCATTAAAGACTTTGTCTACCCATCTGGGATGATTGGCGGTCTGCCAGGTCTGTTCTTTAATGGTGATATTAACGAAATCAGACTGTGGGATCATTGCAGGACAGAACAAAATCTTAATAATTTTATGAATAAAAAGCTTACAGGAAACGAAAAAGGGCTATATGGTGTTTGGCCAATTCCAACTGTAAATAAACAAGAACCACAGAAAGTAAATCCAAAAACCAAAAAGTCCTCAAATAACAAGGACACAAGCACCAAAGAGAAACTTAATAAAGAAACGCCAGTAAATGATAGCCAAGATATTGAAGTAAGTATCATTATTCCTTCCCTAAATAAATATCCACTAAATCTCCTGACTCTTTTCTCACTAGAATATCAAACGTTCAATCCTTCAAAAATGGAAGTTATCCTTATAGATGATGCTTCAACTGACCAAACGGAAGAAAAGCTAAAAGGCTATATGCCTCCCTATCATTTCAAATATATACGAAATGAAAAGAACCTAGGAAGAGCAAGCGTACGAAATTTGGGCATTCGTACAGCAAGAGGGAGCACTCTTATTTTTCTTGATGCAGAAATGATAACAGAACCTGATTTTGTTGAAAAACATCAAAAGTTCCATCAATCAAAAAATAAGCATATTTTATCAGGGGTAATGCACTCAAAAATCATCTATTCATGCATCTTTCCTGAATTTACTCCAGAGAAAATTTGCACGATTGCCACTTTAACAAAAAAAGATAATTTGCTTAATTCTAGGTTTAATAAATATAAAGATTCAATTAAACAACCGTACCCGTTGTTGGAAAAAAGTGATATTGCAAGAAAAGCCTTCAAGGATATTGGGGTTGTAACATACCCATGGTTCCAAACGATAACCGACAATTTTGCTGCTGACTTAGAAGGGTTTTCCTTTCCGTGGATGGCATTTCTTACAGGGAATGTTTCCATTCAAAAAGAGTTTATTACTCAGGCAGGATTGTTCGATGAAGACTTTGTTCTGTACGGTTACGAAGATTGGGAACTAGGATATCGTTTATATAAAATGGGGGCCACATATATTACAGGAAATGATTTGATTACCTATCATCAAGAACACCCTGTAGGCAAAAGCAAATGGAAAGAAGCAATTAACAACCTTGGACTGTTTATTTCGAAGCATCATGACATCGATGTACTTGTACTCGGATTAGAGATTTCAGGTCTTGTTGATTTATTAACAATGAGTAAGCTATTAAAAGAATATAAATTACTCATTCAATCTTATCCAGGGAAATTTCAAAAATTCCAAGAAAAATTCATGCACATACTTGAAACAATTGTCCTTTTACTTCAAATCGACATCCGTCACATAAATATCTTAGGAGCTGCAGGCTTTGGCTCTGAGGACATAAATGAGCTGAAAAAAGAAATTAATTCGATTAAAAAACTTAAAAAGTTTACTAATTTAACCACCGTTTTAGATAAGATCATGAACTCATAAAATAATTCTCAGCGTTAAAGGAGTGAGAGAGTGGTTTCCATTATTACTTGTACAATAAGAGATGAGAATATCAATAATGTTTTTAAAAATTATAAACAGCAATCCTGGAAGAATAAAGAGTTGATCATTATCCTAAATAAGGATTCTATGAATATGGATAGATGGATTACTGAGGCTAGGAAATATCGTAATGTCCAGATTTATCAACTACACGAAAAGGCAACTTTAGGTGACTGCTTAAATTTTGGGATTATGAAATCAAATTATGATATTATTGCCAAATTTGATGACGATGACTATTATGGGCCCGATTACATTAAAAGTTCGATGGCTGCTTTTAAAAATAAAGATATTTCTATTATCGGAAAAAACTCCGTATTTATCTATTTTAAAAATAAAAAAGCGCTGATCCATGTAACAGGTAATGAGAATTCAATCACAGACACTGTTGCTGGAGCGACCTTAATGTTTAGAAAAGCTGTCTGTCAACAAGTTCCATTTGAAAAAGTAAATCGAGCTGAGGATTTCTTTTTCATTGAACAATGTAAGGAGAAGGGATTTAAGGTCTTTTCAACTGACCGATTTCATTTTGCGGTTATCAGAAATGACGCTGATAAACATACGTGGAAGATTTCCGATAATGAACTAATGGAATGGGGAGAAATAATCGCCTTTACAGATGATTTCCAAACATTAGTGTCAAAAAATAATGAGGATTTGCAGAACTCGTTATAAAGAAATATTTTTCAATAATTATTATAATCCTGAAGGCTACAATTAGGAGGACCAGTTCATTTATCATTAAAGATACATTTCTATTCAGTTTGGTTAGCTTCCTTTGCGTAACATTATTTATTGAGTTTCTGACCTTTATTGATACACCTGTTGATTGAAGCGAAGCACCTGGAGCGCAAATCAACAGACTTATCACAAAGCCCTGAATTAAAAAAAGAAGCAGGAAGCCCTGCTTCTTTTTTAATTCATCTTTCATAAAGATTTATTTATTTCTTTTTGCTTGTACCCGCTGATTCGCTGCGTTCGCTCGTGCTTGTGCCTCAAGGTCTGCATGGTCTGCAAATTCTGCAGAATATTCGACGTCATTTCCATCTGTAATTTTTAGGTTCTTAGGTGTTTGTGGAAGTGAACTTTTATTACTATTACCAGTTCCATTATGCATACGCCCCATTACTAAAAACCCCTTTCATTGTTAACATCCAAGGAGCAGAATTGCTCCCTTTACTATGATTTACAACTTAAAAGGGAACCATGAATGGAAAATACTTCAGCAGAACCTTTCGATAGTTATAGTCTCGTTTTCTTGTCGTGAAAGCCGCCAGCACGATCTGCCATTTTAAATTCTCTTTGATAAGATACCTCTTGCATACTCGTTAGAGAGTATTTTCCACGATCCTTATCCTTTTTCTTCTTTTCCGCCATTTTGCTCATTCCTTTCAACAATTTTTTTAGTTAATCGTCATCAAGCTATGTGGTAAAAAATAGAAGCACTTTATGTACTTATTTCCATTTTTACCTTTTAAGAAAGGAATGATACGGATTTTATGAAAATATATTTTTTAATGCCAAATTTAGATTTGAGTACTTAAATGGATAGCCATTGTCTAAAAGCATCTCCGGGAGTACTTTTTGCCCATCAACAACCAATGTGCTCATTTCACCAAGAAGCAGTCGTAGAGCAACACTTGGGACAGGCAGCCAGTAAGGACGATGCAATACACTTGAAAGTGATTTTCCAAATTCAGACATCGTTACAGGATGGGGTGCAGTAAAATTAATGGGGCCAGCCATTTGTTCATTTTCGATAATAAACAGTATACCATTGACCACATCCTCAATATGGATCCAGGACATCCATTGACGTCCATTCCCAATTGGCCCGCCAAAAAATGATTGGTAAGGGAAGGCAATTTTAGGCAGGGCACCATTGTGTTTATCCAGAATAATTCCAAATCTGCAAAAAACAGTCCGTATTCCTAACCGAGAGGCCTTGCTCACCTCATTTTCCCATTGCTGCACTGTATTTGACAAAAAATCATTCCCGAACCCATGGTTTTCTTTTTCCGTAAAAATTTTCACTAAAGATGTTCCATAAATGCCTATAGCACTTGCATTAATCAGTGACTTTGGTTTAGTCCTTAATTTAGAAATGATATCTAGCAGTGCGTTAACAGAATTTAAGCGACTGGTTAAGATCTTTTCTTTTCTTTGCTGTGTCCACCGCCCGCCATTGATCGATTCGCCAGCAAGATTAATAAAAATATCGGTACCCTCAAGTTCTTGTATGGGGCTTGAATTTTCACTTTGCCATTGAACAAAACGAATTCGATTAGTTCCATTTGTGTTTTTTCTGCCTCTAGTTAAAATGATTACCTCATGATTGTTTTTCAACAATTGCTCCGTCAGAGCTTTCCCTACAAAGCCCGTTCCACCAGCAATGGTAATTTTCAATTTTTCCGCCCCCTTAGTACGTTTATCTTACAATATTTTATGAGGATTATGGTAAAGTAATGTTGAGGTGAATGACATGGCTACGATTACTAAGATCACCACTCAGCAAAAAAATCAGGATCGCTTTAATATTTTTATGGATTACGGCAAGGGGAAGGGAGAGGAATTCGCCTTCAGTGTCGATAGTGATGTTCTGATCAAATTCCAATTAAAAAAAGGGATGGAACTTGACGATTTCTCCTTTATGGAAATTCAGTATCAAGACGACATACGTAAAGCATATAACAAAGCCATCCATTATTTATCAAGAAGGATGAGGTCTGAAAAAGAAATCAAGGATTACCTTACTTCAAAGGAAATAGAAGAACCTGTCATTAATGAAATTATCCATAAACTATCCGCATTGAAATACATAAATGACGAGGAATTTGCCTTTGCTTATGTACGAACCCAAGCAAATACTACTGACAAAGGTCCAACGAACATCAAAATGGAACTGAAGGAAAAAGGGATTGATGAAGGCACAATCATGCTTGCCTTAGGGGAATATCCGTTGGAGCAGCAAATTGAAAAGGCTGCAAAAATAAGCGGAAAGTTTTACGAAAAGAAAGCTAAAGAATCATTAAAAATCCAAAAACAAAAGCTGGAGAACCTGTTGCTTAGAAAAGGTTATTCATACGATGTCATTAATATTGCCGTTAATGAAGCGTCAGTAAACAACGATGCTGATGAGGATATGAAGGCAATCAGATTTCAAGGTGAGAAGGCACTCCGAAAATATAGTAAGTTCAGCGGCTTTGAATTTCAACAAAAGATGAAGCAAGCTTTATATCGAAAAGGCTTCCCAATGGAACTGATTGAATCATACCTTGGAGAAGTGGAAAATCATGACCAAGAAGAGTCATGATTTTTTACTTTCAATAATAATGGAGTCCTGATCGATTTGTTCCATAATCATCTCTGCAATTTCTTTTGGAGTACGGAAACGGGAAGGGTCTTTGACATGGTCGGTATGATCCCAAAATGGAGTGTCCATACCGCCCATATAAACGGCATTTATTTTAATGCTGTGATCTTCATATTCCTTTTGCAAACTTTCTGTAAAGCCTCTAACAGCAAATTTACTTGCTGCATAGACGGCTTCATTTACTTTTCCGCGCAAACCTGCAGTCGAAATAATATTCATTATTCTTCCATCAGTCGTTTGAAGTAAATAAGGTAAAATTTCTTTGGTCATCAAAAGAGTACCCAAAACATTTGTATTAATCATTTCTACCATGTCTTGTTCATTTATTTCGACAAATGGACCGAAATGCCCAACACCTGCATTATTGACTAATCCGGAAATTGTATATGTATGGCTTATTTCTTTTACTTTTTTTGATACATCATCGCCGTTTTGAATATCTAAGAGCAGAATATCAGCCTTTCCCCCATTAGCAACAATTTCATCCCTAGCAGATGTTAACTTTTCAACCGTCCTCCCAGTAAGAAGTAGATGATAACCTTTCTGTGAAAAAAGGTGTGCCAATTCTTTTCCTAATCCAGAACCAGCCCCAGTAATTATGATTGTTTTCATATCTAATCTCCTTCATTGATTTCAAACTTTATTAATTATATAAAAATTACTATACTAAAATAAAGGGATTAATAGGGAGTGAATGAATAATGCAGCAGGACAAACGCTATAGTACAATGACAGAACATGAATTACGTCAGGAAATTGGCATACTTCAGGAGCAAGCACGAAAAGCAGAACAAATGGGAATGGTAAGTGAGTTTGCAGTTCTAGAACGAAAGGTTCAAATGGCAAAAGCATACCTAATGAATCCAAATGAGTTTAAACCAGGAGAACTTTATGAAATCGAGGGTAGTCCAGGCCAATATTTTAAAATTGACTATCTAAACGGTGTGTTTGCATGGGGGTATCGTCTTAAGGGGGATGGCCATGAAGAGGCCTTGCCAATCTCTTTGTTAAAAAAGTAGAAAAAATGAAAAGACAAACCAAAGAGTAAATCTTTGGCTTGTCTTTATTAACAATGTTAATGGCTATCTATTTATACACTTGCGGCGATTCGTCGTCGCGCTCTCCAGATGCACGCATGCGCTCTTGTGGATGAGTATTAATCGTGCCATCTGCTCTTTTTGAAGCATATTCTGCCTTAGCCCGAGGTTCTCCCTCGAGTTTATTGTTATTTTGATTTGGGAACCCAGTTTCTTTATTTCTCATGCTATACCTCCAAAATGGAATGAGAGCACGTGAAAAGCAAAGCATTCTCATTGCTTACCACGTACCATTAGTATCTGCTTTATTAATTTAGGTTATGTTAAAAGAAATTGCCAATGAGGTGTGAACATGAACAGTTACCATGACGAATTAGCAAATCTGCTATTAAGTAAAAATAACCAACTAAGCTATAACCAAGCAAGGACATGGGTGGAACTGCTTTGGGAAGATTTTGAAACAACCTACGCAAAGGCAGGCAGAGAATATAAGGGTAGTGACATGACTGAGAGAATTGTTAAGCAATGGATTGAAAACTATGGGGAAAAGTTACACGAATTTGTGGCAACCAACCCAAAATACAAGGACTTTCTGAAGCAGGAAAAAAATAGCTCAAACTAGAAAAAGCGAGTGACTTTTCGTCACCGCTTTTTTTACTGATAAGATGCTGGCGCTTTCGAGGAGGCCATACGCCGCTTTCCAGGGCGCTTGCGCTTTTTTAACTTGGAATGATGCTTAATTTTTTCCGTAATTTCTTTTCACTAAATACCCAGCCAGTATAGGAACTAATCGGTTTCAAGTCGCAATCTAATTGAACTACAGCAACAAACGGATAATGGCCATTGCTCCGGTAACGTAAATCAATAAAGCGCACTTCATAAAAATCGGTGTATTCATCCACTTCCCACCGATAGACTGGTGAAAAAGATAAAAACGCTGACAGATTCTTATCCTTCTTTGCTGCCTCAATTACTGGGGTCTTTGGGACGGGAATTCGGTTAAAGTAATCTAATATCTCGACTTCATTATTTATCGCCTTTCCTACAAAAAACTGTTTCGTATTCATGGCAGCAATTCTCCATTGATGGAACCTCATTGTTGGTGCGATAATTATATCTGTTGCATCCGGTATTTTTTTTCTTATCTCAGCCATTACACGATGTTTTGCCTTAAAGCGCATGATATAATATCCGACAATGATGGCATACATGACTAAGAAGGTATAGCCGGGATCAGCTCCTAATACCCAAATAATGATTCCAAGAATATGAATTCCAAAGATAACGGGGTCAAAGGTATTGATGACTCCTAAGGCGACCCATTTTGAAGAGAAGGGTCTGAGTGCTTGTGTTCCATAAGCATTAAATATATCAACAAATACATGAATAAAGACCGCTGCAAATGTCCATGCCCATAAATGAAATAGATTAGCTCCAGTGAAAAACGGATATATAACGGCAACTATGAGAAGCGGCCACAAAATTACAGCTGGAATGGAATGGGTAACGCCTCTATGATTGCGAATGTAAATGGCATTATTCTTCAACTTTAAAACCGTATCAATATCAGGTATTTGCGATCCGGCAATCGTAGCAATTAAGACACTAGTGGTGGCGGCATGGCTGCTAGCGACAACAGGATCAAGAGTTGCCAAACCACCTATAGCAATACCCATAACAACGTGTGTTCCTGTATCCAAAAGGAAATCCTCCTTCAAATATAATTCTTGTCAAACATGCTCCAGTGATTTAACGTAAAACAAATATATTACTTATTATAATGCCTTTTTTCACACAGTTTAACTACATCTGGAGGAACAAAAGTTATGATTATTGAACTAAAGAATATAGAGAAAATCAACAAATCTGCTTTTCAATCAGACTTAATCACCTGGTTTAAACACGAACAACGTGATTTACCTTGGCGAAAAGACCAAGACCCTTATAAAATATGGGTATCAGAAATCATGCTGCAGCAAACAAGAGTGGATACAGTCATTCCCTATTTTAATCGTTTTATCGAGTGGTTTCCTACCATAGAGGATTTAGCAGAGGCGGAGGAAGATAAAGTATTGAAGGCATGGGAAGGGCTCGGATATTATTCGAGGGTACGAAACTTACAATCAGCAGTTAAGGAAGTAAATGAGAAGTATAGCGGTATCGTACCAAATACTCCAGAGCAAATCGCTGGGCTGAAAGGTGTGGGCCCCTATACTGCAGGTGCCATATTAAGTATCGCTTACGGGATTCCTGAACCTGCCGTGGACGGAAATGTAATGAGGGTGTTTTCAAGAGTTCTCTCCATATGGGAAGACATTGCCAAATCCTCCTCACGAAAAATATTTGAAAAAGCAGTTCGAGAATTGATTTCACACGATGACCCATCCGCTTTTAACCAAGCTTTAATGGAATTAGGAGCGTTAATCTGTACACCAACCTCTCCTTCGTGCTTATTATGTCCTGTTCGAGAGCATTGCCAAGCGTTCGAAGAGGGAGTTCAAAATGAACTTCCGATAAAGACCAAAAAAACTAAGACACGAGATGTTCAACTAGCTGCCGCGATCCTATTAAATGGTGATGGAATGGTATTAATTCACAAGCGGCCAGCAACAGGTTTGCTCGCAAATTTATGGGAGTTCCCTAATGTTGAAATTCATCATCCCTTACAAAATGATCGGGAGCAGATTAGTGAATTATTTGAGCAATCCCTAAAGATAAAAGTAAAACTTGAAAAAATTATTGGGCAGCTTGAACATGTTTTTTCTCATTTGGTGTGGAATATTAATGTATATACAGGTGTGTTCCAATCTGATTTTCAGGAAAGTGACGAGTGGAAGTTTGTTTCATTAGAAGAAATGAAAGAATTTGCCTTCCCTGTATCCTATCAAAAAATGCTTAAGCTTTATCTGGAACGCCAAAAGGAATGAACGCCGCAAAATGCGGCGTTTTTTCAATCGTATACTGTTTTCGTACCATGTGTATAATCTGCCTCTTGTCTATTAATGCCTCCCCGGCTTTCAATTTCCTCAATAATTTCACGATGAATCGTTTGTCCCTCACTATTTAAATAGGGAGCAATTTGCTGCAAAGAATGATGAAAAAAAGCAAGCTCACTGCTTTTCCAATCCGCTTTGGCCATCATTGACAGTTCGGTCATATCACGTCCAACATACATAAGCACTTCTTCCTTTCCAAGGTAATTTACTCTTATTGTTTAATATTAATTGTCTTCTATTCGTGGAAAAGATAAAATAAAAACATTACTTGATACAGAAGGGAATAGTTTGATGACTCAAAAAGTAGCACTCATCACTGGAAGCAGCAGGGGTATCGGTAAGGCGACAGCTCTTCGATTAGCTGAAGCAGGATACGATATTGTCATAAATTACGCTAGAAGCAAAAAATCAGCTCTAGAGACAGCGGAGCAAATAGAGGCATTAGGTAGAAAAGTACTCGTTGTTAAAGCAAACGTCGGCGACGTGGCGAAAATAAGAGATATGTTCACCCAAATTGATGCAGAATTTGGACGTCTGGATGTGTTTGTAAATAATGCAGCCTCTGGCGTACAACGGCCGGTAATGGAACTTGAAGAAAATCACTGGGATTGGACTTTAAATATTAATAGCAAAGCTTTGCTGTTTTGTGCACAGGAAGCTGCAAAATTAATGGAACGAACTGGCGGTGGTAAAATTGTCAGCATTAGTTCTCTGGGATCTATTCGCTATTTAGAAAATTATACGGTCGTTGGCGTTTCAAAGGCGGCCTTAGAAGCACTTACAAGATATTTGGCGGTTGAATTAGCTCCTAAAAATATCGTCGTTAATGCTGTTTCAGGAGGCGCAGTCGATACGGAAGCATTAAAGCATTTTCCAAATCGTGAAGAACTGCTTCAAGAGGCAAAAGAAAAAACTCCTGCAGGACGAATGGTGGAAATTGAGGATATGGTAAATTGTGTGATGTTCCTTTTATCAGAGGAATCGAGCATGATTAGGGGGCAGACCATCATTATCGATGGTGGAATTTCATTACTCGTTTAATTATTTTTAAATAATATTTTTTTTCGGATAATCTCCACGAAGCATGGTTACATTATATTCGTGGAGGTGATTAACTTGGCAAAATTCAATCAACAGCCAAACAAAACTTCAGCTGGAACTAACATCCAGGAAGTAAGACAACAAAACGCTCAATCTCAATCTGGGTCCCAAGGCTCATTTGGAACTGAATTTGCGAGCGAGACAAATGCTGCTGAAGTAAGACAACAAAACCAACAATCTGCTCAAAGATCTCAATCTGGTTTTGCTCAGGGTTCTCAAGGCTCTTCCGGCCAATTTGGAACTGAATTTGCAAGTCAAACAGATGCTCAAGAAGTAAGACAACAAAACCAACAATCTGCTCAAAGATCTCAATCTGGTTTTGCTCAGGGTTCTCAGGGCTCATCTGGCCAATTTGGAACTGAATTTGCAAGCCAAACAGATGCTCAAGAAGTAAGACAACAAAACCAACAATCTCAAGCCCGTAAAAACCAAGGCAATGGCCAATTTGGTCAAAGCTAATAATAGTTAAAAACCAAGAAGACACTCTAGATTCGAATAGAGTGTCTTCTTTCTGTGTCATTGTACTTAGAAAACTGTCTAGCTCCAGCGCCTAGGGGCTCGGGGTCATAAGCCAATCCGTCCTGAAGGTTAAAAAGCAACCTTCAAGCCGGCTCGTCTTATGCCTGTCGCCCCTGTTCAAGGCGCCTCCGCTTTTCAATTTCGACAAAACTTCTCTAATGTCTACATAAATTTTCAAAGGAGAATACAACTTGGTCAAGAATACATATTAGGAACTAATAAGAAGGCGGTGAGGGAAATGGATCATTTTAACAGATTAGTTTCCGAGCAATTGGTAACGATGGAGAAATTATTATTTCTTCAAGGAGAACTTGAGCGTTGTCAACAAATCGAAGCAGAGCTTCAAATGTTACACAAGTCAACGGATCTTGAAAGTATCCAATCAGAGATCCGGCTGATGAAAGATGAGTTAAAAGGGATCCAGTCCACTTTTGAAAAGCAGACAGAAGAAGTAATCAATTCCTATCGGGAAATGAACTTAACACCTTCCTTTTAGGTGGAAAAACAAAGAATTCCCTAAAAAATTCGCAAATTTTTACAAAGAGCCATCGAAATATGGCTCTTTTGTTTTAAAATCTGTTCTCAACCGTTATAATAATAGTAATAAATAGGAATTGTACTTTGTTACCTTTTGTCATTATTTATCTAACGGTTTAAATAGGGTTGCAAAGCGTTCAGGAATGAAGGTAGGGGAGAAACATGGGCGTACCCATCGAAGGTGAACCAATGCAAATACATAGCTATAAGCACAATGGGCACATCCATCGCGTCTGGGAAGAAACAACTGTATTAAAGGGGACACAGAATTTGGTTATTGGAGGCAATGACCGAACACTAGTGACAGAATCAGATGGAAGAACATGGATAACAAGAGAACCTGCCATTTGTTATTTCCATTCACAATACTGGTTTAACGTAATTGGAATGATTCGTGAGGATGGTATTTATTACTACTGTAATATCAGTTCCCCTTTTATTTTTGATGGCGAAGCACTAAAGTATATTGATTATGATCTAGATATTAAGGTGTTTCCAGATATGACTTTTAATTTACTAGACGAAGATGAGTATGAACGTCATCGCCGTGAAATGAATTATCCAGATCCGATTGATCAAATCCTAAAAAGGAATGTGGAAAAACTGATTCAATGGATTCGGCAACGGAATGGCCCATTTGCACCAGATTTTATTGATATTTGGTATGAACGTTATTTAACATACAGACGTTAGATGGGTAAAGAGGATATTACGCGCCTGTTGATGTAATCAACAGGTTTTTATTTGCTTTTGTGTAAAGGAAGCAAACAATGTGATTTTATTATTGTAAAAAAGTAATTGGTATAGCATGCTTCTTATTATTTTTTGAAAGGAGGGCTATTTTGAGCAGTATTCTTAGGTATCTGCAATTTGTAAAACCGTATCGGTTCCAGGTGATAGGGACAATCATCATTGGGGTAATTAAATTTTCTATTCCGCTTATGATACCACTATTGATTAAATATGTTGTGGATGACATTGTAGGTAGTCATACTCTTTCTCACGACGAGAAGCTTGAAAAGCTCTTATTCATTCTGGTTATTATGCTTGTTGTTTTTGTCATCCTGCGACCGCCGATTGAATATTACCGTCAATATTTTGCCCAGTGGACTTCAAGTAAAATCCTTTATGATATTCGTGATACGATGTATACTCACATTCAAAAGTTAAGTTTTAAATATTTTTCAAATAATCGTGCGGGGGAAATAATCTCACGTGTCATTAATGATGTGGAACAGACGAAAACGTTTGTCATTTCCGGATTAATGAATCTTTGGCTGGATATTGCCACAATTATTATCGCCATTATTCTTATGTTTTCAATGAGTGTTAAGCTAACGTTCGTATCAATATTGTTGTTTCCACTTTACGCATTTTCGATTAGTTATTTTTTTGGGAATCTACGTAAGCTGACTCGGCAACGTTCACAAGCACTTGCGGAGGTGCAAAGTTATTTGCATGAGCGTGTTCAAGGTATGCCGGTAATTAAAAGCTTTGCGATAGAAGATTTTGAACAGAGTCAATTTGATAAGCAAAATAAGAATTTCTTGGAAAAGGCCTTACAGCATACCAGCTGGAATGCAAAGGCATTTTCTGCAGTTAATACCATTACAGATATTGCCCCATTAATTGTGATTGGCTATTCTGCTTATCTTGTCATTCAGAACCAGCTATCATTAGGGACGATGGTTGCATTTTTTGCCTATATTGATAAGCTCTACAATCCATTGCGAAGATTAGTTAATTCCTCTACAACAATTACTCAATCATTTGCATCAATGGACAGGGTGTTTGAATTTTTAGATGAGAAGTATGATATCGTTGATTCCCCAGATGCTCAAGTTTGTAATCAAGTACACGGTGATATTTCATTTGAAAATGTGTCTTTTAGCTACGAAGCAAACGAAGAGAGAGTCTTGAAAGATATTACTTTACATGTGAAAAAGGGGGAAACAATTGCCCTGGTAGGAATGAGCGGCGGGGGGAAGTCAACGCTAGTTAGTTTGATTCCCCGTTTTTATGATGTGACAAGTGGGAGAATCACATTAGACGGGATAGATATCAGAAACTTTAAGGTTCAATCTCTACGGGACAAAATTGGTGTCGTTTTTCAGGATAATCTTTTGTTTAGTGAATCGGTAATGGATAATATTTTATTGGCGAAGCCAGATGCAGCTGAAGAAGAGGTCTATATGGCTGCAAAAGCTGCTAATGCTGATGAGTTTATCTTAAACCTTTCTGAAGGGTACAATACTAGGGTCGGAGAACGAGGAGTTAAGCTTTCAGGAGGACAGAAACAACGAGTGGCGATTGCCCGAGTCTTTTTAAAAAATCCGCCTATCTTAATACTTGACGAGGCAACATCTGCTCTGGATCTGGAGAGTGAGCATGCAATACAAGAATCACTTGAAGCATTAGCTAAGGATAGGACCACTTTTATCGTTGCACACCGATTATCCACCATAACTCATGCCAATCGAATTGTCCTGATTGAACATGGTCAAATCGTAGAAATAGGGACACATGATGAGTTAATGGCGAAACAAGGGAATTACTATAAACTTTTTCAAGTTCAACAATTAGAACAAAAAGAAACCGAAGCAGAATAAATGCTTCGGTTTCTTTTTATAGAATGTCTTCTTCAATCAATACTTCATTATGATGATATGAATGAAAACTTGTAATTAAAGTATCTAAGTGTTCAACCTGTTCGCCATAATCGATAATCGAAGCTATGATTTGCATTGTATGAAATAAATGCGGCTGGTCTTGCTCAGTAAATTTTTGTTGGTGGAGTAAAAACAAATCAAATAATTGCTTTTTATTTAAGCAAACATTATTTTCAGAATCAGTGGGAGAGGTTGGAATTTTACCAATGAATCTAAGCATAAGTTGTTCATGATGGTAAATGAGACAATCCAATTGTTCTTGTATGGCTTGCTGAAATGACGCTGGAAGATGTAATAATTCATTCTCAAAACGATGAAGCCTTTTTAATGTATCGAGTGCCTTCTTGGCAGCTGAATGCATTTGCCTATAGATAACAAGCTTACGTGATTTTTCTAAGCTCTTTTTCTTAAAATAGCTGCGTTCTTCTCTATACATCGTGTAAAATTGATTCATTTGAATAATATTCTCTTTTAATTTTACAATATCTGATTTTAGTAGATTATGATCAAAGTCATGACGTGTGCTTAACCGAATCCATCTAATGATTTCTTCAGTCGTACTCGTCATTTTGAAGTAAAGTTTGTTTTCATACCTTGGAGGCATAAACAAAAGATTAACTATAAAGGCAGAAAATACACCAATCATAATGGTCGAAAAGCGGATTCCAGCAAATGGAATGAAATTTCCACCCGGGGTTTCCATTATCGAAATTAATGTAACAAGCGATAATCCAATTGTATTTTCAAGTTTAAGCTTTAAATTAATGGCAATGACAATAATTGCTGCTAATCCAATCACAATAATATGATTTCCCAAGAGAAGAACAAAAGCGACTGCGAGTAATGCCCCAATAAGATTTCCTTGAATTTGTTCAATAATCGTTAAATAGGAACGATAAATGGTTGGTTGAATCGCGAATATGGCGGCAATGCCAGCGAATACCGGTGAGGGAGAGTGTAACAACTGACCTAAGTAAAGTGAGAGTACAATAGCAATTCCCGTTTTTAATATGCGGGCACCTAACTTCATTCTAATTGGTTTCCTTTCAAAAGGTTTTCTTAAGCAAAATTTTACTATACATGGATTACCCCATATTATCAAGAGATATCAAATGAATTTTTTTGATATTTGTTAAAAAAAGTTGGAATAAAAAAACGTCCGCTAAAAAAGCGGACGTCCTTAAACTTGTTTCTATAAATCATTCTGTAGATACAGATGGATCAGCTTGCTCTTTGACAGGAAGTACTTGCACAAAGTGATTTTCAACATTCGTTAGTAGTGCACGAAGCTGCTGTGCTTCCTCTGTCTGACCGTTCTGTTCGAGCAGGTCAGTATATTTACCTAAAAGTTCGTTAATATCCTGTTTGCCCTTTTCATTTAGATCAACAATTGAAACTTTTGCACCTTTAGCAATTCTTCTCTGAATGGCTTCTCTGGTTAATCCCATTTCTGGCTGCTGACGAATATAAACAACCCCGCCTGTCATTCCTGCGCAAATCCATGGACCTGGGTCACCGAGTACAAGGCCGCGGCCATTTGTCATATATTCAAAGGCAAACCCTTTGATGTTTGCATTTGAACCGATATTCCCACCTTCATTTTCCGGAAGTGGCTTTTTAACTGTACCACCGATGATTAAATCTGCACCAGAAAGTCGTATTCCAGCTCTTGCGTCTGCATTTCCTTGCGCGATAAGAAGTCCCTTTTGAGCACCATAGCCGAACCCTTTTCCTACCGAACCATTATAGTATTGACCATTCTTACCTTTTGATTTTAATATTTGGATATTCCCACCAAAGGATGTTTTTCCAACGCCGTCTTGACCGCCGCCATTAACAGTGATTTCGATTCCTTCACTATTATAGGCACCTAAGCCATTTCCAGGAATGGAACCGTCTTTATAATTAAGCTGAACCGATGGTAACTGCTTATAAGAACCATCTAATCTTCCGCGGACACGGTGACAAGATACACGACTTCCAAGTACTCGCTGTTCGGATGTAACACTAGTGAATTCACGAGAAGAGTGTAATTGGTCCACACTGCCATCTAAGTATTCTGCTCCGACAGCTACTTGCATTTGCACCTCTTCAATTGATTTTGACGCTTCTGTTTTAGCAAATTGGCTGATTTCTAATGGTTTTAGCAAATAAGAGAGGCTAAGTTGACCCTGGCCTTTCATTTGCTCTAATAAATCAGAACGACCAACTGCATCTTGTAGATTGCGAACTCCAATGGAAGCCGATAGACTCTTTAATTCTGTTGCAAATGCAGTAAAGAGATTCATTATTCCTTGTACAGCTAAATCTAATTGTCTTGGAACAAAACGTCGTAGACCGTGTTCTTTTGCCTGTGCTTCTGATTCAATTTGAGTGGCAATACCGACGTGACAAGTATCTAAATGACAGCCACGGCAGGTCGTACAACCAATTGCCAGCATCGATAATGTCCCAAAGCCAACACGGTTAGCACCAAGGAGCATAATTTTCATAACGTCCATTGCACTTTTCATACCGCCGTCAGCCCAAAGTTCTACTTTGTGACGAAGGCCGCTTTCAAGCAGGGCATTATGGGCAGCTTTTACGCCAATTTCAACTGGTAATCCAACATGCTGTAGTGCGTGAATTCTTGCAGCACCTGTTCCGCCATCGAATCCGCTCAAAGTGATAATATCTGCTCCTGCTTTTGCAATACCAACTGCAATTGTTCCAATGTTCGGTACAACAGGGACTTTAACTGCAATTTTTGCTTGATCATTTGCCGTCTTCAATTCTAAGATCATTTGCGCTAAGTCTTCAATTGAGTAGATATCGTGATTGTTAGATGGAGAGATCAAATCGGAACCTAGGGTTGCATTACGTGCTTCAGCAACCTTTGCTGTAACCTTCGAACCTGGAAGATGACCACCTTCACCAGGCTTTGCCCCCTGACCAATTTTAATTTCTAATAGGTTAGAAGAGTTAAGAAGTTCAGCATTTACACCAAATCTTCCTGAGGCAATCTGCTGACCTCTTGTTTTTGGATACTTACCGAGCATATCTTTAATTTCTCCGCCTTCACCATTTAAGCTAACCATATTTAAACGGTCTGCACCTTCGGCATAGGCTCTAAATGCTGTTTCATTCTGAGAACCAAAGGACATGGAAGAAATAATGAACGGTAAATCATGGTCACCGACACGAAGGTCGACATCTTCTGGTACTAACTGTTTATTACTTGGTTTAAGCTGAATTAAATGACGGATCGTTGTTGGATTCTCTGTTTCTTGTTCGGTGATTTTATCACGATAAACATCGTAATCTCCAGTAGATGCTACTTCACCAATTGCCTTCCAAATCCGTGGGAAGAGATGGAAAGTCTTTCCGACTCTTTCCTTTTCATTGTGGTAATCTTCGGCTCTTGATAAAGCATCAAGTTTCATTGCTTCAAAATCAGTTTCAAGTTCTTTCGAACCAAAAAAGTTAACAATTTTTAATAGATTGGCAATATCCTCATGTAAGCCGATACTTGAGAATAATCGGCCATATCCGCGTAGTTCATGAATACCAATTGTTGAAATTACTTTTTCTAGCCCTTTAGTAAGTGCACTATAAAGGTTTATTAGAGGTTTTGATGTCTCGTCAAGAACCGTTAGGAACATATAGTAAGGGCTGATTAAGTCTGCACCTAATCCGAATGCCGTAATGATGTCATGAAGTGAACGAATGGCAGCAGAACGTAGGACTAAAGAACATTCTCTTCTTATTTCTGCTTTAACAAGTGCCTGATCAATGACTGAAGTTACTAAATGCGGATCAATCCAATAAGAATCTTCCTGATGTGCTTTTGCATCATCAAGAACAAGTAAAGTTTTTCCTGCTTGAACTGCCTGAACGGCTTCATTTGCAAGTCTTTCTAACGCTTGCTCTAATTTTTCTTCTTTACTGAATGTAGCAGAAATAAAAGTTACAAGCTTCCGTGCCTGAAAATGAGAGACAACTTGATCAAAACTTGGTTGATTTAAACTCTCAGATAAGTCATAGCCTGCTTTCCCTTCCAATAATAAAGGGGTAGTTAATTCAATAACTGTTTCGCTATTTTCTTTATTGAATAGAGTTGGACGCTTTCCAATAATGACACGTGTTGAAAAATGTTCAGTCTCACGGTCCCGGTCAATTGCAGGATTCGTTACAACCGCAACACTTTCTTTAAAATAATCAGCAATATTTTTTCTTTCTGGGTTAAGTGCAGCTAGTGGTGCATCATGACCAAGAGATCGAATTGGTTCCACACCTTTTTCCGCCATTTGTTCGATTAATTGAATATGATCTCGTTCCCAGCCAAATGCTTTATATTGTCCATTATGGATTTTGTCAGGATATGTCATCGTAACTGTTTTTCCTAATGAAGGAGGTAGCAAACGAGCCCTAACCTCACTAATATTTAACTTCTCAGAAAAACGGGAATAGACTTCAGTTTGAAAACGATCTTGCTCAAAAACCTCCAGCGTTTCACCATTCCATTTAAAGCCAACCTTTTCACCTGGTGCTAAAGGCTTTGGTTCGTTAACATATTCGCTCGAAGAAATGATTCCTGGTTCAGAGGAAAATAAATAAGAGCTTTCTGTCTCGAGCATCCACAGCGGACGGAGTCCTAGTGCATCAACACTAAATACGGCTTCATCACCATATCTTGAAATAATCCCTGCAGGACCTTGAGCAAAATGCCCCCATGCTTCTCTTAGGTAAGTATATAAATCTTGAAGATTTTCAGGATATGCCTTAATTTCATTGATGATTGGCGGGAATAAAACATCGATTGCTTCAAATAATGAAAAACCTTCGCGGCAAATTAATGTTTCCATTGTCCGGCTTAAATCTTGAGAGTCACTGCCATCTTTGACAAGGGGTACACCAATCATTCTTGCTTCATCTCGAAGTTTGGCAATGGTATTAATTTCTCCATTATGTCCAAGAACACTAAATGGCTGTACTCTGAAGAAGCTTGATAAAGTATTTGTAGAATAACGATTATGTCCAAGCGTCATGGTTGAAGCCACAAGTGGATTCGCAAGGTCATGGTAGAAACGTGGGAGAATATCTCCTGCACCCATTACCTTGTATACGACATGGTTGTGACTTAATGAAGCAACATGAACTTGATCATTCGATTCAAAATCAATTAATACTTCGAAAAGGCTCTTGGTTAATTCTTGGCCAGTTATTGAAGAAAGACAGGCAAATTGCCAGAAAATAGGATTTTCCTGGATGGCGATTGGGCCAAGTGCAGAAGAATCCGTTACTTGATCTGATTCAAATACTACATCAAAGCCGTATTTCTCTAGCTTATTAAGTAATTCCTGTTTGGTAGTTTTCCAGTTTACTTTTTGACTAATAAAAACATGCCCAACAGCAAATTCATCTTTTTCAGCAAGTGTTGGTTCTTGACCTGCTTGAAGCAATTTTTCTTTCCAAAGCTCCACTGGGATATCGGTATGAATGCCGACACCATCGCCTTCACCATTTATAAATCCAGCGCGATGATTCATGGTCACAAGCGCGTCTATACAATCAAATATATTTTTTCTAGTTGGACGCTTAGATTTTTCAAGACATGCAACGATTCCGCAAGCATCATGTTCTTGTTTGTGGAAATCTTTAAATAGGGAAGGGGTCCATTTTTGTGTCATCATATTAGGCTTTAGCAGTAATCTACTAAGGCCATTCACCTCCTATGAAACTAAAAGTTTAAGTATAAATTCGTGGTTGTGTATTCGTTTGTCACTTTAACGGGGTATATAGTTAAAGGATAAATTAAAAAATTAGTAATTTAATAGTATCATAAGAATTTTCAGAAATCAAATAAATATACATTATTTTGGATAAGAAAATAGTGGATAAAAGGCACTGATTTGATTAGTGAATATGTTAATGTAAACGTTTTCAAAGGGTTTAAAAGAATAAAAGGAAGTGATTTCCACTTCCTTTTGTGCATAAAAATTGTATATTTATTCGTTCGAGAGTAAAGAAAATGCATTTCTTACTGCATGTAAAGTAGCCTCAATATCCTCAACTGTATGTGCGATTGTTAAAAACCATGCTTCATATTTGGATGGAGCAAGATTTATTCCTTGATGGAGCATATGCTTAAAGAACTTTGCAAATGTTTCTCCGTCTGTATTTTCTGCTTGAACATAGTTTTCAATTTTTTCCTTTGTAAAATAAATAGTTAGAGCACCTTTCAATCGATTGATTGTTATGTCGATATTATATTCTTTCGCAGCCTCTAAAATCCCATTCTCAAGAATGGCACCTAAACGGTCTAGATAATCATAAATTCCTTCTTGTTTTAGGACTTCGAGACAGGCAATTCCAGATAGGATGGAAGCTGGATTTCCTGCCATCGTTCCTGCTTGATAGGCAGGGCCCAGCGGGGCAACTGTTTCCATAATTTCTTTCCGTCCACCATACGCGCCAATTGGAAGACCGCCGCCAATTATTTTTCCAAGGACGGTTAAATCAGGTTCGATTCCTAATAAATTTTGGGCACCACCGTACATAAACCGAAACGCTGTAATGACCTCATCATAAATCACAAGCGCACCTGCTTCATGGGTTAAGTCATTGACCTGCTGTAGAAATCCAGGTTTTGGTTCGACGATCCCGAAGTTTCCGACGATGGGCTCCACTAATACACCAGCAATTTGGTCCCCCCATTTCTCTAAAGCTTCTTTAAATGGTTCAATATCATTAAAAGGTACTGTTATTACTTCTTGTGCAATACTTTTTGGGACACCTGCAGAATCTGGTGTACCTAATGTAGATGGACCGGAGCCTGCCGCAACCAGGACAAGGTCAGAGTGACCATGATAACAGCCTGCGAATTTAATGATTTTATCCCTTCCAGTATAAGCCCGGGCAACGCGTATTGTTGTCATGACAGCTTCTGTCCCAGAGTTTACAAACCGAACTTTTTCCATCGAAGGAATGGCTTCTTTCAACATTTTTGCAAATTTAACTTCATGTGGTGTGGGTGTTCCATATAATACACCACTTTCTGCGGCGTGTTTGATTGCTTCAGTAATGTGGGGATGGGCATGACCAGTGATAATTGGCCCATAGGCAGCTAGATAGTCAATATATTGGTTTCCGTCCACATCCCAAAAGTATGCCCCTTGAGCCCGTTCCATTACAACGGGTGCTCCGCCGCCTACGGCTTTATAGGAACGTGATGGACTGTTTACTCCGCCCACAATATGTTCAAGTGCTTCATTATGTAATCTTTCTGAATTAATAAATTTCATATATTTCCCTCCTTCAATTACTTCTATCCCATTTTAGCACTTTTTCAGCTAATTTTTGTCTGTTTAACTATTCGGATATTTCATGAATGCGTGCTTGTTGTTTTATCAATCTTATTTGGCTAAACTAAATTTCTAGGTCATTGTTTTGGGGGGAGAAAATGAATAATGTAATAGAAGTTAATAATTTGCGAAAAGAATTTAAGGCATATTCCAGCCGAACTGGTTTAAAAGGAGCATTTAGGGATTTATTAACAAGAAATTATAAAATTGTTCCTGCCGTTAATGATATTAATTTCTCTGTGAAAAAAGGTGAAATGGTAGGTTATATCGGTGAGAATGGCGCAGGAAAATCAACCACCATTAAAATGCTGACCGGAATTTTAACTCCGTCATCAGGAGAAATCGTGGTAAACGGGATGAACCCGCATAAAGAACGAGAAAAATTTGTCCAGACAATTGGGGTTGTGTTCGGACAACGGTCTCAATTGTGGTGGGATATCGCCGTTCAAGAATCCTTTCGCCTCTTGAAAAAAGTGTACAAGGTGTCCGATGAAGATTATAACAGCCACATGAGTCATGTGATTCGCACGTTAGATATCGAACCGCTGCTAGATAAACCAGTAAGAAAATTATCGCTAGGTCAGAGAATGAGATGCGAACTTGCTGCTGCGCTCATTCACAATCCGCCATTATTATTTTTGGATGAACCAACGATTGGATTAGATGTGCTTGTAAAGCTAAAAATTCGTGAATTTTTAAAAGAGATTAACGAGAAATATCAGACTACGATCCTTTTAACTACACACGATTTAACAGATATTGAGGCATTGTGTGAGCGAGTAATCATGTTAGATGAAGGTAAGGTCATATATGATGGGGCATTAAAGAATCTTCAGGAGAAATGGGGGGAAGGGAAAGAGATTCAATTTCAGTTTCTTGAACATGTCGAACTGTCTGCTGTGCATAACCTCACCAGTGAAATTCCTGTAAAGTGGGACCTGGACGAAAAAGGGCAAATCTTTACGGCTACGCTGGAAGATAATGATGAAGTTATTTCTCAAGTCATTGCCAAGTTGGTAGCTGCTATTAAAATAAAAGATATCAAAATAAATGAAACGTCGACGGAAGAAATTATTCGAAATATTTATGAAAAGGGTGCGGTATAAGTGGATAAATACCTTGAGATGATTAGAATCCGCTTTTTAATGATGCTTGCATACCGGACCAATTATTACACGGGAATTTTAATCTATAGTATTAATATTGGTGCCTATTATTTTCTATGGTCTGCGATTTACGGGAATAAAGAGCAAATTGTTGGTCTTTCAGTTACGCAGATGACCACATATGTTGCTGTTTCCTGGATGGCCCGTGCCTTTTACTTTAACAACCTTGATCGTGAAATGGCCCTGGAAATTATGGAGGGTAAAGTAGCAGTTGAATTAATTAGGCCCTACAATTACCTGGGGATGAAAGTTATGCAGGGGTTAGGGGAAGGGATTTTCAGGCTATTCTTCTTTTCGGCTCCAGGACTGATTATCGTTTATTTTGTCTTTCCAGTACAGTTTACATGGGATCTCAGTGTTTGGGGATTGTTTGCCATTTCCATTTTGTTGAGTTTCTTTATAAATACGGAGTTGAATTTACTAACAGGAATTACTACTTTCTTCATATATAATAACTCTGGGCTGATTCGAGCCAAACGTGTTGTCATTGATTTGTTCTCTGGGTTGTTACTGCCGATTAGTTTTTTTCCGGGCTGGGCCCAGGCTGTGATGAAATATCTTCCCTTTCAAGGAATTAGTTATTTTCCGAGTATGATTGTGACCAAAGGTTTTTCTCAAGCACAGGCGATTGATGCAATCACTCAACAATTTGTTTGGGTAATACTGTTATTTTTTCCAATCCAAATTCTTTGGTCCTTGGCAAAGAAACAACTGATTATTCAAGGGGGGTAAGAGTAAGAGTTGTTCTATATTTCGATGTTTTTTCAATACCTATCACAGTATTTAAAAACGAGACTTCAATATCGAGCCGATATTTTTGTTGAATTTTTCTCAGATCTATTATCACAAGCGATAAATTTAATTTTTATATTAGTTGTATTTGGTCATACCAATTTACTCAATGGCTGGAGCAGGGATGAAATTATCTTTATTTATGGATTTTTTCTCGTCCCATCTGCTGTTTTTTCTGCATTTTTTAACATTTGGGATTTTAATGAACGGTATATCGTGAAGGGGGAATTGGATCGAATCTTAACAAGACCTATCCATAGTCTCTTTCAAATCATCCTTGAGAGGCTTGAACTAGAGTCCTTATTAGGAGCTCTTACAGGAATTGCTGTGATGTTTTATGCCGGAAACCGACTGGATCTTTCACTGCATTGGTTTGATCCATTTCTATTTATCCTTTTTGTCATTGGTGGGGCACTTGTTTATGGAGGAGTTTTCATCATGATTGCCTGCATTAGTTTTTGGGCAGACGCTCGTACGTCGCTAATGCCCATGATGTACAACATTAGCAATTATGGCAGGTACCCTGTAAATATTTACAATAAACTCATTCGATTTGTCTTAACATGGGTGCTGCCATTTGCCTTTGTTGGTGTTTACCCCGCTGCCTTTTTTCTTGGCAAAAAGGAATGGTTTTGGTATTCATTTTTAACACCTGTAATTGGTGTTGTTTTCTTCCTCATTGCTGTAATGATTTGGAATCAAGGTGTAAAGAAATATAGAGGAGCAGGGAATTAGTTTTAACAGATATTTTATTGTCCAAGCTAGCATAGAAATAAACTACAAAAAGTAAAATTTTGAGGTGGTTTATTTTGTTTTTTTTCTTGCTTCCAATTGTTATTTTTTGCATCTTCATGAGTTTAAGAACGCTTTTTATTCCTAATACAGTTAAAGATAAGTTAGTATCCATTGATAATTTTTTGTATTTAGGCTCAGTTTATTTGACGGTTATTCTTGGCTTTGGACTTATTTATTTACTTTTTGAGTTAATTGGCATGTCCTTACTAATGGAAGTTAATAATCAAGATAACAGGAATATTTTTGAGACTAGTTTTTATTTTAGTGCGATGACCTTATTTTCAGTCGGAAATGGTGATGTCATTCCGCAGGGGATAGGCAGGATTATTACAGTAACAGAGGCGTTGATTGGATATACATTACCGGCAGCTTTTGTAGCTCGAGTTATGTTTGACCGGGAAACATTATAAGTGATGCAGGATAGTTGTTTTATATGGGTGAATTTTGTTACGCTTACCTAAAGGAATTATTATATGGGAGTGGTAAATGATGACGGTTGAAATTGGAATGCAAGTACCAAATTTTGAGTTAGAGGCCAATAATGGCGAGACTGTAAATCTATCAAATTTCCGAGGCACAAATATCGTTTTGTATTTTTATCCAAAGGATATGACGCCAGGATGTACTACAGAAGCATGCGATTTTCGAGATCAAATTCAAAAATTTACTGAAGTGGATGCAGTTATTTTGGGGGTAAGTCCAGACCCAGTTGACCGTCATCAAAAATTTGTCGAGAAATATGGATTGCCTTTTCTTCTTCTAGCAGATACAGAACATCAATTAGCAGAAAATTTCGGAGTGTGGAAGTTAAAGAAAAACTTCGGTAAAGAATATATGGGGATTGAAAGGTCTACATTTATTATTGATAAGGAAGGCAAGCTCGTGAAAGAATGGAGAAATGTCAAAGTCAAGGGTCATGTTGATGAGGCTTTATTATACATAAGGGAGCAGCTCAGCTAATTCCTTAACAGAAGCCTATTTTGTTAAGGGAAGGCATTTGTCCAATGCAAGTTACGTGAGATTGAATATCCTTTTATTAGGGCATACCTCCTCAGATAAATTTTGGGTCCATAGTGGCCCTTTTTTTTATGGAGATACAAAGGGTTTTTATATTTTGAGTTTTCTAAATATATTAACAGGTGTTATGATGAAAAAAATGCTCGCGCAATAATGCCTTGTAGTCACGGTCATTAACAGGAGGTTTAATAAATGAAAATTTATACTAGAACTGGTGATAAAGGAACAACTTCACTAATATACGGAAAAAGAGTGGCGAAAAACGATTTACGTGTGGAAGCATATGGCACTTGTGACGAAACCAATTCAATGATTGGTCTTGCTCTTAGCTATTTAAATAAGGAAAATTTTCAAGGGAAAGAAATAATTGATACTATATATCATAAAATACAAACAAATCTCTTTCATGTAGGTGCAGAACTGGCCACCCCAAAAGGAATGGAAGTGAAGTGGGCACTTGCTTTATCAGATGTTGAAGAATTGGAAAAACAGATTGATGAATGGAATGAGGCAATTCCAGTGTTAACAAATTTTATCTTGCCAGGGGGACATCCTGCAGGTGCTGCTTTCCATGTGGCGCGAACAACAGCAAGGAGGGCAGAAAGATGCGCTGTTGGATTAGGTGAAGAGGTTAATCCACTTGTATTAGCTTATTTAAATCGACTTTCCGACTTATTGTTTGTGACTGCACGCTATGTAAATTTCCAATTAAGTGCATCTGAACAAACATTACATGGAAAAGGATAATAAACATTATTTGTTAATAAGATAACAATATTGACAAAAGTACATTTTACTTAGTAAAATTAATTATAACAATTATAAAGTAAGAATATTTTTTAGAAAGAAGGTGCATGGCGATGAACCAGTTAAAAGAAGCGTTGGATACCTTAAAGGAAACAGGGGTACGCATTACTCCACAACGTCATGCGATACTTGAATATTTAATAAACTCGATGTCACATCCTACTGCAGATGATATTTATAAAGCCCTTGAAGGAAAATTTCCAAATATGAGTGTGGCGACGGTTTACAATAATTTGCGAGTATTTCGTGAAGTAGGTCTTGTGAAGGAACTGACATTTGGGGATGCTTCAAGTCGATTTGATTTCGTTACATCTCATCATTATCATGTCATCTGTGAAAAGTGTGGAAAAATAGTGGATTTTCTATATCCAGGCTTAGATGAAGTGGAGCACCTAGCTTCCCATGTAACAGGTTTCAAAGTTGAAAACCACCGTATGGAAATCTATGGTTCCTGTCCGGAATGTGCAAGTAAAGAGGTTCATTAACCTTAAAGCAGCAGATTTTTGTGAATAAAGAAGGAAGACTTAACCACAGTAGCTTTTTAGCAAAATGGTTTAGTCTTCCTCTTTTATTTTCTTATTTTTTATTATATGACTCGTCAAATTCCTTGCCTACTAGATTAGGATCAAGGGTTAATGGTTCACGACAATACATACACATATCCACTCGACCAAGCATTTTCGTGTGCTTTCCGCAGTTAGGGCATGTTACTTGGATAGTTTTTGTTGATAGCATACCAATCCAAAAATAAACAATAGTACTTGCGATAATAAAAAGAAGGCCCAAAATCATAAAAATGGTCATAATAAGTGGAGAAGTTCGAAAAAAGATCCCGCCATACATAACAATGAAACCTATAAAAATTAATGATAATGCAAAGGTACGAATTTTATTTATTTTACTCGAATATCTTGCCATGTTACTCCCTCCTAGAGAAACTATACCATAATTATGGTAAGAAGGAAAAAGCAAGGATGAGAAATGTCGAAATTTGTCTCCGAAGAAAGAAGGAGATTTGTTATCATTGTCGAAGTTATATTGCTACCTGAAAAAAATGGAGGAATAATAGATGGAAGACATCCTTCGGCCTATTTATCAAGAACGGGCGAGCCAATTGAATACTCTTGGAGTATTGATGGTAGAAAAAAAACAAAAGTTAAGTCATATAACAGATTCATTTGATGTAATCTTGTTAATCCTTGTCAAAGAAGCAGAGCAGCCCCTATTTATAAAGCACTATACCTACCACGATAAAAAGGCAGCCATGCATATCATCACGGAAGAGCAGTTGAATGAATGGATTTTATTAGGATCGAATCGGAAAATATTTGAATGGCTTTATGAGGCCAAAATCATTTTCGATCGGAACGAATATGTAGCCAATTTAAAAACAGAATTGCGTGATTTTCCTTTTAATGGGCGCAAAATAAAAATAGGTTTAGAATTTGCAAAATTGATTCGACGCTATGTGGATGGAAAAGCCTTATTTGAAAGTCATCAGTTTTTAGATGCCTACAATTATGTTGTTCATTCCTTGCATCATCTTGCAAGGTTAGCTGTGTTAGAAAATGGGCTTCATCCAGAGTTAACGGTTTGGAATCAAGTAAAACAGATAGAACCTGAAATTTATAAATTATACGAGGAACTTGTGTATAGTGAAGAAACGCTTGAAAAAAGACTCGAACTATTATTCCTTGCAAGTGAGTTTATGATTCATTCAAGAACTAAAATGGGGACAGGTCATTTTTTAGAAGTACTTAGCAGCAGGGAAGTTTGGTTATTCAATGAAATTATGAGTGAACAGGAATTAATTCCTTACTCTGTTGACCTAGGAGTATTACTTGAATATTTAATTGATAAACATTTAATCGATGTAGTGAATATAGAGACAAAAGGCCAGGGTGTTTTTCATAGAGGTTATCGTCTTAATAAAAAATTATTGTAAAAAAGAAAAAAACGTATTGACCTTATAAGGAATACTTGGTATATTAATAACCGTCGCTGCAAGACATTGAAAAAATGTTTTCGTAAGTGGCGGTTAAAAAAGTTATTGACAGTTTTTGATGACTTATGTTATATTAATAAAGTCGCTTCTGAGCGATGATAAAATCGTTCTTTGAAAACTAAACAAACAGAATCGTGCAAACAAACAATAAATTTTAGTTTCTTTTAAGAAGCTAAGCCAACGTAACAAA
>NZ_NUZU01000042.1 GCF_002567005.1 Bacillus sp. AFS073361 | reverse complement strand
TGTTTGAATACGGGCTTACGAAGAATCATTAAAATTCATTCAAACAAAAGCACATTGATAAGCAGAAGTATCTGCCAATCAATGTGCTTTTATCAGCCAGAGAAACTATCTATATTTAGGTATATCAAGAACCAAAATATATTCATCTAGTAAACTATATAATTCATACATTTTTGAAGTCTGCTTAAAAGCCCAGCCAATATCCGTTGCATATTGATGTGACGCATACATATTTACTGCTGCAAATGCAGGATTCCAACGCATTTTATATAATGTGTCTTGTCCATTGTTTACATATCCTTTACCAATGAAAGCTGCACCACCTACTATTGCTTTTTCCGGCGAAAACCATCCTGCTTCATAGGCATATTTTGCACCACATTCATTTGGACAGGTATCCTTAGCATTTATACCAAACATATTGTACGTCTTTTTAATATCTTTCAGACTACTTCTATTACTTGATGTTACAAGGACTAAGTTACCATTTTTATCCTTTCCGACCTCAATACCATTTGCTAATGGAGAAGAACCATTCCCTGTTTCTAATAAGGCATGGGAAATAAGATAGATTTCATTTAAGCCATATTGTTTGGAACCATCAACAAATGCTTTTGCTTTACCTGATAAAATTCCCTTATTTTTTAGAATTTTATTATTTACTTCAACTACATTTATATTTGCACTTTGTGATAATTTTAAGAATTGTAATGAATCCTTGAAATTGCCTGTGAAATTTGAATAATTCAAGTAATATTTCAAATCATTTTCATCAGGCGTCACCCATCCTGAAGTGTACTTCACATTATACCAAATATATCCATCCTCACCTTTAATACTAGAGTATATTGTTAGTACCTCACCATTCTTAACTTTCCCACCTTGGATATAATTGTTACCCGGGCCTCTCCTTAAATTCCAACTATCTCCAGTAATCGTTCCAGTATCATTACGAATACTATCTTTTTTAAATGCATCTTGTCTAATCCAAAGTTTGTATCGCTTATCTGTCTGGGGATTTGCAGCCATCTGAATTTGTACCAATGTACTTAGACCGACAACATATGAAGTATATTTACTAATGATGTCTTTAGGCTTTAATAAATAGGATCCATGAACCCATACTGATTTCCCATCCAATTCTCCTCGGTACCAGATAATGTTTCCTACTTTTTCGGTTAAATTAACCTGAAATACTTTAGTTTCATATTTTGAAAGTTCGTCGTAAATAAGATCTTTTTTTCCGCCCCATGCCTTGCTAAATGCACTGCCTGTTCCCTTTATATAGAATGTTTTTGCTTGATGGTCAATCCCTATATGTGGATTTGTTGTCAAGTCAGTCGCCTTCGCCCAGCCCACTATTCCACTTGTACTGCTTGGCTGTTTACTTAATAAGTAAAATGTTTGGCCATTTACAATCGCCTGTTTCTTAATGTAGTAAACTGCATTCGTATAAATGGATCCAGCAGTAAATGAGGTCGAGTCTTCACCAATATTTCTATAGATCTTTACGCTGCCACTTCGGATATGGCCCAACCTGCTTGTTTGACTTTCTACAATCACCGTTACATTATTTGATTGAATCCAAACTGTTTTGCCATCCAATTCTCCGCGGTACCATACAATATTTCCGACCTTTTCTGTTAAATTCACCTTAAATTCTCGATCTTGGTAAACAGATAGGTCTTCATTAATGTAATCTTTCTTTCCGCCCCATGCCTTACTAAATGCACTACCCGTTCCTTTGATTGCAAATATTTTTGGCAGTTTATCTACTCCGAAATGTGGCTGTGTTGATAAATCAAGTGCCTTTGCCCATCCAACAACGCCGTATTCACTGCTTGGGTTATTACTTAGTAAGTAATAGGTTTCATCATTTACTTTGGCCTGTTTTTTAATGTAATAAACCTTATTCGTGTAAGGGAATCCTGCCGTGAATGAGGTAGAGTCATCCCCTATATTTCTATAAATTATTACGCTGCCACTACGAATATGGCCTAACCGACTCGTTTGACTTTCCTCAATTAACGTTACGTTACTTGATTGAATCCAAACTGTTTTGCCATCCAGTTCCCCGCGGTACCATACAATATTTCCGACCTTTTCTGTTAAATTCACCTTAAATTCTCGATCTTGGTAAACAGATAGGTCTTCATTAATATAATCTTTCTTTCCGCCCCATGCCTTACTAAAAGAACTACCCATTCCTTTGATTGCAAATATTTTTGGCAGTTTATCTACTCCGACATGTAGCTGTGTTGATAAATCAAGTGCCTTCACCCATCCAACTACACCGTATTCACTGCTTGGGTTATTACTTAGTAAGTAATAGGTTTCATCATTTACTTTAGCCTGTTTTTTAATGTAGTAAACTTTATTCGTATAAGTGGATCCTGCCGTGAATGAGGTAGAGTCATCCCCTAAAATTCTGTAGATTACTACACTACCACTTTTAATGTGGCCCAACCGGCTAGTTTGACTTTCCACGATATTTTCCATTACAAAGGTGTTAGATATATCTATAGTATTCGGAAGGTTACTATTATCTAAATTTTCATCTGTGATGATAACTTCATTACCTTCCTTAGAATTAACTTCCACATTCACACCATCTGAATGGGTTGAATCATCTACGAAACTATTAATTTCATTACTATTAGAAGTTATGGAACCTTCCTTAATAACACTCTTCTCTTCTTGTTTCTTTTCTAATTCGGTTTCTTGTGTTTCTGAGGATTCATCTAATGTTGCTTCTTCTGTATTATTCTCGACATCATTTGTATCAGTTAAGGTTTCATCGACTTTATTAAGATCAGCATTTTCTGCATTTGACTGTTCAGGATTAGGGGTTGAAAGATCCTCAATGTTTACTAGATTACTTTCTGCTGATGTATAATATGGGCCAATCAAACAAAAGATTAATACTAGAACTAATAATCTAGATATATATTTCATTTAAACCTCCAAGATGTAACGCCACTCGACTTTTTAAGTAATTACATGAGGCTATTTTCACAGTATTTTAAGTTACTATATTCCCTATAGTCTTATTATTCTTTAATACCAAAAGTAACCTCATTCATAATAATAGAGTAATATTGTTAGCAGATTACCAAAGAGCTTTCCTTTTCGAACCTTAGTAGGGATGAGGAAACATCGCGAGCAATACTATTGAGGTTCTTAATGAAACTCCAACTCGTGTTTGTCGTTTTCTGTTTATACTCTCTATGTCACTAAACAACAATAATCTCCTTTCCAAAAGCAAATTACGACATATCAACACAAAAAATAATTTTATTCCCTAAAAAATATCACCCTCCTATTAAAATTTGAAACTACAAAAGCTATTATCCTTTACTTTTTCTAGTTTGTGAACAATTACCATATATTTTTTTTAAAAATTTGTCTAGAAATAAATATTTCACTCTTCGACAAACTTCTGCTTTTTTCAATAAAAAGAGCCTTACTATAGGAAGGCTCTTAAGGGTAGACAAAATATATCCCAATAAAACAATTCGGATGTATTTTGTCATTTTTACATTTATTCAGTTTAAAAACTGTTATCTTGTGGCCCATTTTATACTATTTTGGTGCTTTACCACTTGTCCAACTGACCAACTTTTTCAAATTCAGGGCATCTATAATAAACATCGCGCTTATATCGACAGTTTTATATTAATATGATTAGAGAATTACTCCAGAAATCCATCCTTTTTCTTTGTGGCATGTTCAAAATTCGTCCACGCACCTAGTGTAACATTCGTTATTGACTTAGCATAAGAAGAAGACTGTCGATTAATTTGATTTTTTTCAGATTTGTCGACAGTCTTAACCTTACTAACTCTTCATTTTAATAATAAAATTTCTTCATAGACTCTTTTGCAGTTGCTAGTATCAAATTTGTAATAAAATTTTTCCACACGTTTAATATATTCTTCATCCATGATGCAACCATTTTTGATTGTATTGATAATACCATTTAATGTGGAGTCATAATCATAGTAAACTGGCCCAAAGCCGTCTTTTTCATAGCTAAAGTACCCTTGTTGATATAAATGATTTTGGTAAAACTCATCCTCATCAAAATGTGTGTAAATAATTGGTTTTTTAAGGTATGCAAAATCAAAGAAGACACTTGAATAGTCAGTTATTAAAAGGGAATTATTTTTAAACTCTTCTTGGTAATCAACTGGATTTCTCTCCAACTTAACAAACTCATTATCAGTAAAATCTTCAATTTGAATTAGAATGGACGGATGTAGACAAAACTTAGCAGAAAATCCACTTTCCTCTAATGCTTTCAAAAGTTTAGCGTCATTAATTAAATTATTGTAAAAATGAAAATAATTGGAATCCTTAAATCTTGGATTATAAAGCCTATGTTTATTATCATCTAACGGACCAGCTAAGTATTGACGCCATGTAGGGATAATAAGTATAGAACGCTTTGTATCCTTCTGTTTATTCATTAGATTATCATAACGAGGAAAACCTGTTAATTTTACAACGTCATCATTGTAATAAAAGTCATAATTCAATATGGATTCATATTCCGTTTTTCCTGCAGTAACAAACAACTTGATATTTTTATTGTATTTGTTCAGCCAATTTGAAATATCTTCTTTTGTTATACCATGCTGTAAAAAAACAAACTTAAATTTGTATAAATCTTTAACAAAACTTCTTTTTTTACCGAAAGCATTTATTACAAATTCATCAGCATGAGAAGATATTACTTTAGAACTAAGCAAAAAGAACAATTTATATTTAAATGAGTCATACTTAATAACTTTCCCTATTTTCTTTAATTCATTATAATCCCGGCTATTCTCAGAAATTACAAAATACGGAAAAATATCTTTGTCTTTTTGTTCCACTACATATTTAAATAAATGTCTTGCATTATCATTAGCTATATTAATTCTGTCGGATAATAACCAAATTTCCTTTTTCGGTTTAAACTTCTTTAAATAAAGGGAATATACCGTATAAAGCAATCGATATAACATAATTGTATATTCCTTTTTCATATATAACTGCTTTAGAAAAAACATCTCATTTTTTATTTGCACTTTTGCACTTCTTCGAAAGAACATTATTTTTTGTTTTTGGTATTTTATTATATATTTACTTGCAACAAAATACGAATTATTAATATTTTCATTTAACTTCCCAAATTTCCCAAAATTAATACCAATCTTCTTGTTATGTTCTTTATACTTAATGACTGCTTTTATACTTTTTACTTTTTTTAAAGGGATTTGCACTTTAAATCCAAGCAGCTGAAAAATTTCTTCATTAAATGAAAATCTTGTTTTGTGGGACCTCTTAAAAGTTTCAACATCATATATTTCTCCGTTGTTCGTTTCAAAGTAGATCTCATAGCTGTCTTCTGGCAACATGATATTAATGTTACCCTCTAATATTAATTGTTTATTATTCACCTCCAAAATTTCAATTACAAGTTTGTTCCTATTACTCAAATTGTCAATAGAAATATTATTAAAAAAGAGTCCTCCCTTACTATAACGAACCTCTTCTCTTATATCTCTGCCATACTTTAAACATAATGCAAATACCTTGTACTCCCGCCATAAATTCCGTTGTTCCCAAATGATATAGTCATCAATATTTTGTAAGAGATCAATAATTATACTCTTATATTCCCTTTGTTCTTCCTCTGTTAATTCTGAGGAAACTACCCCTTTAAGTCTCCATTGTAAATCATACATTACATAAAATTGAATGTATGGTATGACATAACCAAATTTTTGTTTGGAGTATTCCATCACAAATTTATAGGCATATAAAGGAGTATCAAAATACCAAGATTTTGATTTTTCACTTATTTGAATAGCAGACGTATTGTCGAATCGTTTTCGGTATTTATATTCAACAGAAGATAATATCCCATACTTTTTCTTTTCAAGTAAAATCTGACACATAAATTTAGAATCCTCTGAAAACTTTACTCTTGTATCAAATTCTAGCCCTACTAAAGCATCACTCTTAATAAATGAAGAGGGACAACTCAATTGGATGTAATTATAATTTTCAAATATATCGATGATTTTATCCTTTTTAAATTTGTAATCAAGTATATGGTAGTCCTCTTTTGCTCCAAAGAATTTCATCCTTGTTGCAATGACATCCACTTTATTCTTCCACTTTTCAAATTTTTCATATACCGTACTAAATGTATTTTCCGGCCACAAGTCATCCGAATCTAAAAAGTTAACATATTTACCCTCAATATATTTCATTCCATTATTACGTGCCGCACTGACGCCAGCATTTTCCTGTTTAATATAAAATATATTATTAGGATAAAGCTTTTTATACTTTACACAAATCTCTTCGGAATTGTCTGTGCTTCCGTCATTCACCAAAATCAGTTGAATATTGTCAGTGAACCCAATGTTTTGGTTTACCACTGACAAGATCGATTCCTCTAAATATTTCTCTACATTATAAACTGGCATAATTACAGTAAATTTAAATTTATATTCCATGTTTGACCCCTCTATGCCGACTTTATTTTAAATATAATATTATTGTGAATATAGTCCTACTCTAATTTTTCAAGTAAGTATACTTTAATTAAAAATATTAGACAAGGATTTATATATCCAGTATTTATCCCAAAAAAGTTTATTGATTCATTAGATATAAAAAGATACAATTTTCATTGTATAATTTAAATCTTCTTTAACCGAGGTATATGATGAAAAAAAAGAATGAATTTCAATTCTCAAAGAAAATGACTTCTCAAGCAAAAGGTTTAGCTATTCTATTAATGGTTTACCATCATTTGTTTACATTCCCTGATCGTATTTCATCAGTTGATTATGCTCCACTAATGATGTTTAATGGTCAGCCCTTAGATCAATTAATTGGTGCATTTGGAAAAATATGTGTTTCAATTTTCCTTTTTACAAGTGGTTATGGGCTTTATCAAAACTTTTTAAAGAATAATTCCTTCACTTTTAAAGTAAGTTTAAAGAAAATTATTCAATTCTTAAAAACTTACTGGATTATTTTTATTATTTTTATTCCAATAGGTCTTATTTGGTTTCATAACCAACCGAGATATGTATTTAACTTAAAGAACTTTTTATTAAACTTCACCTCACTTACAAATACCTATAATCGTGAATGGTGGTTTGTGCCTTTATATTTGGAATTAATAATAATATTCCCTATTCTTATTAAGTTGATTGAAAAAATTCCCTTAATCGTGAATTATTTATCCTTTATTAGTCTATTTTTTGCTGGTTTTTTTCAAAATGCTATCCTCTTATTTCCTAACAACATACTAATACAACTTTTAATGAATCATCTAAGTGTTTTATTATTGTGGCAAGTAGTATTTATAGTTGGTATTTATTTCTCAAAATACTCAGTATTTGAGAAAATTAACCAATTTCTTAATAGATTAAAATTGGAAAATATCCTGTTTTATCTAATAGTACTCTTTATTTGTTTTTATATTAGGCAATTTACACTCCCTTGGATTATTGAAGTTAGGGGGGCGAAAATAAGCGGAATTTATACGTATGCTGACTTCATCTTAACTCCAATATTGATTTTTTCTTTTGTCAAAATTGTTTCTTATACAAATATTTTTTCAAAATTGTTTGCGACTTTAGGTAAACATTCAAACAATATTTGGCTAACGCATACTTTTTTCATTTACTACTATTATCAAAAAATTATTTTTTTACCATATTTCTCTATTCTCATCGTAGGTTGGGTTTTTATCCTAACTATTGTTGTATCAATATGTGTTAACTTTATAAGTAATAAAATTAATTTCCTTGATATAAAAAAACAGAGCACTGTTAATAAATCCCTTTTACATTAAAAATCAATCACCTACTCCAAAATCAAAATATGGAGTAGGATTTTTTATTTGTTTTTTAAAGATATTTAGTAAGTATAAAAGATCTCACTCTAACAGTTTGGCGTTATAAGTTAAACCAGGATAATTTTCCTTTCCATTTAAATAGACAACACTCTTTTCACTACTTTCTCCGTAGATTTTCCATCATGCCAGCTGCAGAATCGTTCATAGAATGCAGCGTATCTATCTGAGTATTGCTCACTTATCACATCAATGTTTGCAATCGCATCAATGACGGCATCACTTGTCCGCAGTAATGGTCCTGGGCCTTCATTTTCAAAATCCAGATAGAATCCTCTTAATTGGTCCCGATACTTATCCAGGTCATACGTAAAGAATAAAATAGGGCGCTTCAGATTTGCGTAATCAAAAAATACAGAAGAATAATCAGTGATAAGAATATCCGAAATCAGATATAATTCAGCAATATCATCATACTTAGAAAGATTGAATGCAAAGCCATCCAAGCCTTCCACATTAATATCATCCGCAATAAAATAGTGCATCCTTAGTGCAACTACATAGTCATCTCCAAGAGTTTCCTTCATTTTATGTAGATCCAACTGCAGTTGAAATTTATATTTTCCCGGCTCATAGAAGTCATCATCCCGCCAGGTTGGTGCATATAGCACTACCTTTTTGTTGTCAGGTATTCCAATGTTTTTCTTTACTCTTGCCACAATTTCTTCCTTTTGCGGTGAATAAAGAATGTCATTGCGGGGGTAGCCAAACTCCAGCATTTCGTTATCAAACTTAAAGGCACTCCGAAAAATTTCCGAAGAATAGCGGTTCGGCGATAATAAATAATCCCACGCCCGTGACTGCATATAGAAATCCCGCTTATATCTTGGATTGGCCGAATAGACGTCCTTCATATCAAATACCAATTTTTTTAGCGGAGTCCCATGCCACGTTTCTAAAAAAACATTTCCCTCTCGTTTGACAAGATGGAGCGGTTGCCGCATATTATTGATCCAGTATTTCGATACCGCAAAATAATAATAGTAGGCAAGACTGAATCGTTTTACGATTTTCGCATTTCCAGGAATTTGACGATTTTTATCATTGAAAACCCAGATACACTGATAATCAAGATTGTTTTCAATAATATATTCGTAAATATTTCGAGGACTATCCGAGTAGTTTTTTCCTAAGAAGCTCTCAAAAATAATGTAATTCTCCTTCATCGGAAATCTCAAGAAAAACTTATTGTAGATGTACCTTTTAAGCCTAGTAAACCCTTTTATCGCATTCTTAAAATCCCTTGCTTCTACATGAAGTTTATATCCTTTAATGAATTTGTCTTTATTTCCAGCACGTAACTGATTGACTTCCCTTTTAATATGACTAGGCTGCGAAGCAATGCTAGCTGGGTTGAGAATACTCATTGCTGAAGACAATAAGTCAAAGAACTCATCCATGTGTTTTTGGTCGTTAAAAATATTTATAACCTGTCGTCGATAGAACCTGAGAAGCAGCCCGTCCAAATATTCCTTCACTGATTGATACGTTCCATACTGTTGATTCATTTCCATATAGACTTTGATAAAATCACGAGTTCTCTCTTGGATTGAACGTTGGACCAGACTTGGATTGGAAATGGGGTCATTACGAACCCGTTGAAAATATGTATGGATATTCAAGCTGGGTAAACTCTTTACGTATAAGAGAAACGGGATGATCCCCGATATATCTGTGGCTCCTTCCGTGCCCTCATAAAAGCGAACCTTATGTTCCTTGATGAAACTGCTCCGAATCAATACATTTAAAATACTTCCGCTATGGAATATTTTTTGACTTGGATTAGGGGTCACGATGACTTCCGTAGGCTGTGGAACCTCTAAATCATTGGGTCTTAATAATCGTTTAGTTTTCCCTGCAATCGCGGGTGCATCTTCAATAGATGATAGAAGAATTTCAATCGCTTTTTCTGCTAGGATGTCCTCACTATCTAGAAAAAGCACAAACTCTCCAGTTGCGGAACTCAAGCCTTTATTCCGTGAGTAGGCTACTCCCTTTTTTGATTCATTTTTTATATAGACCATTCTTTTGTCGTGTTGCAACGTTTCAATGTATCGAGTATTTTCTGCATCCGAACCATCATTTATGATGATAATCTCCAGATTCGTATAGGTTTGTGATAATACGGAATTTAAACAATCTCCGATGAATTCCATGGAGTTATAATATGGGATGATGATTGATACCGTCGCTTTTTGTTTAATATTCATGCTTTTTCTGTCACACTCCCTGAAATTTCGACAATATTCCTATTAGATTTTAACAATTAATCATTGTTATGTATAGATTTTGTTAATTTATACAATTTTATCGGTTTATTAGACGATTTGTGTTAATGAAAATCAAATAAAATGACTGGGGACATAATTGATAGACAAGAATACATCAAAAGGGGAAGGATTGAACAGATGAAAAAGTAGTATTTTATTAGCTTTTTTCTAGCTGTTATTATTTATACAAAGTATCGGGGGAATCCCTTGAATTTTCAGATCTAAATATGCCTATACCTTAACCACAACAAAAAGAGCTGCCTCTCTTGCAGCCCTTTTTGTGTTTTATTATTGTAAGTAAATCTTAATTGTATTGTGGTCAAACACATTTTAAACATTTTAAATGGTCTGATTAAAATCTCTTATCATTCCAAAAATTCTTCACAATATGTTTTTGCGGGTTATAGACCTCTAGTGTATAACCTTTTTTGCGCAGGTAATCAATAATAATCGGAAGCTGCTGTGCTGTTCCTTTTGAATCATGGAATAGAATCACGATTGGTCCCTTTTTACCTTTAAGTCCGGATTTCACTCTTGATGTAATCGTCTTCGGACTGGTCCGATTATATTTCCAATCAAGTGTATCAATGTCCCAATCCCACATTTTAAAGCCCTTTTTTGCTAATGCATCCCTTAAGGGTTTCTTCATATAGGGTTTGCTTCCATACGGCGCACGGGTTAACATACTATTAAACTTCGAAACTCTTAACAAAGTTTGCCGTGTCTTCTCCATTTCGACTGCAACGTTCTTTGAACTTCCGCGATATAATTTTTTAACACTGTGGGAAACACTGTGTAATGCTGGATAATTGCCTTCTTTAATCATTCTCTTAACCGTTTTAGGATTTCGTTTAATGTTTCCTTCGATCATAAAAAAGGTTGCATGTGCTTGTTTCTTTTTCAAAATATCAAGTATTTTAGGCGTGTATTGATTCGGGCCATCATCAAAGGTCAAATAAACAACCTTACTAGCTGTTTTCTCGCTCGCATACGTTTTATTTGTTGAAAAAAAACAAGTACTTAGCAGAAGCAGCATCGCAAAAATGACTGTGGTTGTTTTTTTTAACATATCTTTTTCCCCCTCTAAAAATAAGGCTGTGTTAAAGATTAATGTTGATTTTGGCACTCTGTTGTTTGGATTAGAAGGCACGAAGACTCCTGCGGGNNAATCAACAGACATGTTTAACACAGCCAAAATTAAAAAACTCTAAATCTTCTATTCTAAGATATGCAATTGACGCTTTTCCTCAATTCTCGTGCAAAAGAAAAATCCTACGTGATGAATAATCCCGCATGATTCCAAACAACCTATGGATAAAACGAGATTTTTTCCTGAGGTGAATGATATATGGAAGATAAACCATTTATTTTTTCTAGAAATATGACCGCGATTTCCAAGGGACTTGCCATCGTCTTAATGGTTTATCACCATTTATTTGCTTTTCCCAACCGTATTGAGGCTGTCCATTACAAGCCGATTATGATGGTTGATAACTTACCTTTAGACCAGCTCATCGGTCAGTTTGGTAAACTATGTGTAGCTATTTTCCTGTTCCTCAGCGGATTGGGTCTTTATAAAAGCTTCGAATCAAAACACAAGTTTACCTTCCGCCAGGGGCTGATAAGGGCATTTAACTTTTTTACTATTTACTGGCTTGTCTTTTTTATTTTTATTCCGATTGGACTCAAATATTTTGATGACACGGTAAGGTATGCGTGGAACCCTAAACTGTTTATTTATAATTTATTTGCTCTGATTCATACCTATAATGGCGAGTGGTGGTTCATCTCTGTTTATATTGAATTGGTATTGCTTTTCCCACTAATTATAAAATTGATTGAAAAATGGCCTACTTTGACAAGCTACCTCTCGTTTATTTTTTTGTTTCTTTCTGCTTTCTTTTTACACATTGACGAATTTTTTTCTAACCTAGAACTAGTTCAAATTGGAATCAATCATGTAGGGACGTTATTTCAGTGGCAAATCATGTTCATTACTGGGATCTACTTTTCCAAATATTCTTTATTTGAAAAAATGGATGCATTTTTCTCTAAAATACACCTAAATAATAAGATCGTGTTTTTGCTGCTTCTTGTTCTCTATTTTTATTTCAGACAGTACTCTTTCAAATTTATTATTGAAACAAGAGGACCTGAAATAGAAGGAATTTATAATTACTCAGATTTTATTCTTGCCCCTTTGGTGATTTTCTCGTTTGTGAAACTAGTTCAAAATATCACCATACTGGAGAGGTTATTTCTTCTATTAGGAAAACACTCAACGATTATTTGGCTGACACATACCTTTTTTATCTATTACTTTTTTCAAGAAATCAGCTTTGCTCCTTACTATTCGACCCTAATCGTGATTTGGGTATTTATCCTAACCATCATGGTTTCGATCGGAATTAACTTCCTAATCGATCTGGTTCATATTCCTTTTTTCAGAAAAACGAGGATGGGAACGTCTTAATAATAACTAATCGCTTGGCTTCCAAATTGTTTCCATCCCTCAACAAATGTTTTGATCGGGCGCTTTTTATTCTTCGTTCCATCCAACGGATCATTGAAATAAACATATTTAGAATCGTAGCCAGTGATCACAACTGAATGTTCCTTATAGGTAATCCGAACCGTTCCATGTGAAGTGTACCATGTCTGCCAATAAGAATTAGGAACACGGCTGAACCAGCTCGTATTAATAATCCAGACCGGATGGCCGGCACTTACGTAACTTAAAATCGTTTCGAACGGCTTTCCAGTTAAATTTTTAATCCGATTCGGTTTATATCGTTCTGCTAAGGCTTCAATCGGTTTATTAAAAACGCCTAACCCTGGTTTATTGAAGGTATACATATTGCCGACAAACCCATAATTAGGATGGCCGAAATAGATTTTGCCGTTTTTCCGTTGCATGACAGCTGGGTCCTTTTTCACTTGTTTGGCCAGTGTCATTTTATTTGCCTTTGTACCTGAATAATTCAACATCATCGCTAAACTCGTCACTTCACACCCACGCGGCAGCTCAGGCATTTGGCGAATGACGGACACATTCAATTTCTGCTTTTTTAGCTTGGGCTGTGACTTAACAATCACTTTTCTTGCTAAACTTTTATTTTTAGCTTGATCGACAGCATACACCTCGATGACCGTTTGCTTTTTTTGCTGCGGAATCGGAAAAGAATAATTCCCGTTTTTGTCTGCAGCCTTCTTTAAATAATACTTTGAGTTTCTATTTACATAAACGATGGCATTTGCCTCTGCCTTACCTGAGATCGTAAAGGACTTATTAGTCAGATTATTTACCGTAGGCATTTTCGGCGGCGTTTTATCAATCACACCAGTGGCTGCCTCTGCCTTACCTGTGTTTGCTGCAAATAGCAGTAAACTCAGCAATGGTACCATCCATTTTATTCTCTTCATCTCTCGTCAACCCCTCCATAGAATGATTTAAAAAAGCTAGGGGTGAATTCTCCCTAGCTAAGACGGAAAATTTACATGCTTATACTAAGATCAGCAATATATTTACTAGCGACATATCCGACTCTTCCACCTAAATCAACAACATAGTAATCTTTATCAATTTTGAAAAAATAGTAATCTTGGTCTTTATTAATATAGGCAATGACCTTACCTGCAATAGTTTTGTCGACTACGGGTGTTTTCTCCTTCATTTTAATGATGCCGATTTGGGGAAGGTTTGCAGCCCAGCCGCTTACTGTCGTTTTCTTTAGGGCAACCACTGATTTCTTTTCAATATATCCGGTGCCTTTTCCGAATTTGACTCCAAACCAAGTACCCTTGGTTGAGATAATTTTTAGAGTTTGGTACTTTTTCAATGTTCCAATCGCAGCTGTTTTGCTGTTATTTTGATAGATGGTTACATCTGCTTTACTCTTAAAATATGGTGCTGACGCCTTCGCTTTGTGATATTTGTTAACTATAGCCGCAACCCCGGCAATGACCTTTTGTGACTTCTCAAAGGAAATACCTTTTGTCATGATTGCTAAGACGTAAGGGTTTTTGTCATACACAATCGCTGCATCGTTATAGATTCGGTCTATTGGAATCATCCCAACCTTGTGGGCCACGGGGGTCCCCTTAATTCCGCGTGGAATGGTCGTATTATAAACGGACTTTTTCAAATAGCCGACTAGTTCTTTGCCTAACGGGCTTCTATTCGAGAATTGATAGAGCCTTTTCGCATAGATTGTTAAATCTTTTGCAGAAGTTAAATTTCTCCCATTCGGATAGGCATACTTGCCGCCAACGCTTTTCATATATTTAATAAAATTTTGTTGTCCGACTCGTTCCTTTAACATGATAAAGGCAATATTATCACTATAAATCATCGCTTTTTTAACCAAATCACGAATGGTGTAGTACGTCCCAACTTTATCCTTTTGAATGACGCCGCTGCCGCCATAATAATGATAACTCTTGTATTTCAGCTTCTGATTCAAATTGATCTTGCCTTTAGCTGCTTGCTCCATAATATAAAGGGCTAGCGGCAATTTAATCGTGCTTGCCGCACGAGTAGAGGTCTTCCCTTTTATTTGAAAGCTCTCACCTGTTACTAAGTCCTGGTACTGCAGCATAACTACACCGCCAGATTTTTTTATGTACTTGTTTAGTTCAACAGTTACCTTTTTAGTAAAATCCTGATGCGCTGTTAATTCTGCAGCATTTGCCTGTTGGCTAGGGATAATCATGGAAAATACTAAAAAAGCACTAATTATTCCTAGTAAAAAACGTCCTGCCTTCAACCCTTTCCCCATCCTTCTTACATTTTATCTTTCTTAAATTTTAACAAAATTTGCAATTTATGAATATAGGATTCTACTATAAAAAGGAAATAGATAATGGAAATGGATATCCAATGTGGATACCCACAAAAAAAAGACTATCGGCAAACCCCAATTTTTAGGATTTGTCGACAGTCTGAGGTGGAAAGAGGATGTTCCTATTCATTCCACTTTTTAATTTTTTGCTTTTCCTTTACCTGCTTCTACATCAAAGGTTAATTCCGTTCGCGCTTCATAATATGAAGAAATTCCAGAATTATATTTATCCTTTGCTTCAACGAAAATAGTGTAGGTACCTGGATTTTTTGCTGTCCATTTCAATGTACTACTGACCCCATAATCTTGTAATACGATTACTGCTCCCTTTTTATCAAGAATATAGAAGCGATATTCAGGGCTCCTGCTTCCTTGTGAAGTAGCTGTAAACTGAATTGGATCTTTAAATACCTGTGTACCAGGCTTGTCTGTTGCGACACTCACAGTTGTAACTTTTTCGTCTTGGACTGTTTTTTCAGTCTCTAAACTTACATTGCCCGCTTTGTCAGCAGCTGTTACAAAAATTTTCACGCCTGCTGCTTGTTTAGCTATGGTCATTGTAAATTTACCTTCAGCAGTAGCTGTTGCTTTGCCAATTTCTTGACCGTTTACATGAGCCCTAACTGTTGCTCCTGCCTCTGCTGTGCCTTTAATAACTACATCGTTATCGTTTACATCACCGTTAACTATTGGTGCTGCTGGTGCAGTTACGTCACTTACAGTTATTTCTGCCGCTTCACTTACATTGCCTGCTTCGTCAGTAGCTGTTACATTAATCTTCACGCCTGCTACTTGTTTAGCTATGGTCATTGTAAATTTACCTTCAGCATTAACTGTTGCTGTACCTATTTCTTGACCTTCTACTTTTGCGACAACTTTAGAGCCCGTTTCTGCTGTTCCACTGATTACTTCATCAGCATCGGTCACAGCATTTACAAACGGCTTTTCTGGCGCAGTAGTATCTGCCGTTCCTATTAGTTCTCTTGTATCTCTTACACGGATACGTGTACCCTGTGCAAAAGCACCAGATAAACCAACTGCCTCTAGGGTGTCACCCGTTTTAAGAACTGGTACCTGAACATTGCTTTGGTTGATAATGTATCCATCTGTGAATACTAACACATTACCAGAACCATCATTGATCACATAAGAATTTTCGTCAAACTTAGATACGACTTGACCTTTCACTTTAACTAGGAATCCTTGGTTGGCAGCTGATGTTGCTTCTCCAGTTTGTACTAGTTTCGGCTCGACAGGATCACCTGATCCAAGTTTAATAACATCTTTTGCAAAGCTAGTAAACTCTAACTCAATATTATTATCAAATCTCTTAATGTGACCATAAACTCGTACTTTGTCGCCTGCTTTTAATGAACCATCTGGAACTTCAAGGTAAGCCATGATACCGCCAGTCTCATCTTGTAAGTTAAACGCATCAAAGAAGACGCCTGCACCAGTGGTAACGGTTCCTTCAACGACTACATCTGTGTCATCAGCCAGTTTGCGAACATCGGCAATATTTTGCACTTTCATTTCGCGATGCGCTAACCAATTGACAGCGTTAAAAATTAATTCGTCATTGCCTTTTGGTTCATAAGATTCATCCATCTGTTTATCATTAAAAATGTTCATCCCTGAAACAATGATTCGTCCATTTTCGCCAATTTCTTCAGAAGCGATTAACGGAATCGCAGAACCGCCTGTTGCATCAGAAACGGCATCATAAGTGAATCCGCCTAAAACTTTGCCTTGGTACGTTGTTTCATTTCCTTTTGCAAGGATGGTTACTTTATCTGATTCGGTTAATGCCTTATTATCTGCCCCAGATAAACTTGTTCCGCTGTAATAATCAACAAATGATACGCGGTCAGTAATATGGTTGGATACTAATCCTGGATGTACTCTGACTGCATACGGGCTGACAGCTGGATCACTCCAGAAGTTTCCACTCTTGCTATCATCAAATACGCCATCATTCCCCATCCGGATAGCTGATCCAATTTCGCTCAGTACTCCGTTATTAATGGAAGGATCTGTGCTGTTGTTGCTCTTACCCGCCATTAATAGGGAACCGCCATTTTTCACAAAATTAGCAACAGCTGTTTTTTCATCCGCTGTTAATGCTTTTCCGTGTGTAAGCACTAATACTTTTGTTGTGCTTAACACTTCATCAGTTAGTGCTATTTTATTTTCAGCAACCGTGTAACCTTCTTTTTGAAGCATTAGCGTAAAGGCTTTTAAGTTATCCTTATACGTTCCGCCATCTGTACTTGTGTTTTCGTTGTTATGGTTCGCATCGATTAACACCTTAATTCCAAGTGGCTCTTTGATCTTTACTGGTAACGAGAATTGAACATCCCCAAGATTCAGTCCATCTAAGGAAGTTACAACGGCAATTAACTTATGATCGCCTTTAATTGGGCTTGCCCATGTTGCTGTAGCTGTTGCTGAAGTCTTGGATAGAATCGAAGTGATATTGTTTGTACCAATCAGATTCTCCGTCTTAACTTCATCGTAATAGAAATCTACTTTTAGGTTTTTCACGACTTCAGTACCGTTGTTCGCAACTGCTGCTTTTAATGTTGCAGGATTACCGCCAACAATGACTCCGCCGTCAATATCGATACTGTTCACTTTTACATCAACTGATTCTTCTTTAGACCAGATTGGTGAAGAGTAAATTCTCTCGCCATCCATTTGGGTAACTTTCACGACAAACCATTGCTGGCCGCCTGTTACCGTATATTCCGGTGACCATGTAAAGTCTTTTTCCATTGGTGTAATTGAATCGACTACTTTGCTGCCGTTTGAGATTAATTCAACTTTAGCAATTCTATCATCTGACTTATAAGATGCCGGAAGATAATCATAGTCTGTGCTATTTTTCGCTTCCTCTACTACGTCGCTTCCCTTAATATCAAATGTTAGGTTCTTACTATCAACCGTTGAACCCATATAGTAGCCATTCGCAGATACATCTAATGTGAAGTTCGGATCTTCTTCCATGTACACGCGCATATTACGCATCGAGTTCATTAAAGAATCCTGAGAAAGATCGTCTGCAACGATAACTGTACGGGCATTGATTTGTCCCCATGTTCCTTCGTGGTTATCTTCACCATACGTAGGAGCAAGGTGCCAGCCTAAATCTAGTGTTGAGAAATATTTTGCTTCGGCATTGGCATAGCCGTAGTGACCAGAACCATTGCCTACTTCAAGCATGGTAAATAATTTATCTACATCGCTGTTGTAAGGCTTAAAGTTGTTAAAAGCATTGGCTGACATATCAGGATGGTTAAATTGACCAACGATATTGTCATACGTTAATACCCATGCATAATACTGATTTAAGTCTTGGTATTGCTTACCGTTAATGTTACGGTCAATAAAATTATCTGTTCCAAAGATATTTGAGTGACCCCATGTAGTCGAAGTCATTTCAAAAGCTGGGAATACTACATATTCACCGTTCTTTGTATATTCTTTCGCTAGGTCTTTCGTTGTTTGCCACTGTGTTCCACCTGAACGTTCCTGCATGACAGTTTTACCATCTTTTGCAGTACGGTTGACTGTATCAGTTCCTAATTTTTCAGGATCAATATCATGTGAGTGGTCAGAGAAAGCAAACCAATCGTAATTATATTTTTGTCCAGCTTTTAAGGCATCTTCTGGCGTTCCCGCACCATCATGTGAAATGTTGGTATGGTTGTGTGTGGTACCACGATAGTGGTGTCCGCCATCAAAACGTGGAACGATTTCAAACGTCCATTCCTTTTTATTCTCGTTGCCTTTTGTATCTGTTGCAGACACCTTTACCTTATGGACCCCAATTGTAAGATCCTCTGTTGGTGTGTATTTAACCTGCGTTTTAGTAATAGTAGCTTCTGGAGCCTTCAATTCTTTGTCATCAAGCCACATTTGAACAGATGACTCATCAACTCCGCTTGGATCATTAATAAGAGCTGTAATTTCAGGACGTGGAGTTTCCACTTTTACATCTATTTGTGGTGTCTCACCGCTGAAGGCAGGACCCGTTGTATCTTCAATCACTGCTACCGGATTTGGTGCAGCACCTGTTCCAACTGATTGTACCTTCGTGCCTGCTACAGCTTCGATATAGTAGTCAAAGCCGTTCGCTGGAACGTTTGCTGCATCCAATGTTGCTGTATAACGGCCTGTGCCGTCATTGCCCATTGCCAATTTAATATACTCAGTTGTTGCTCCTTTGGCACGATAGTAAACAGTTACACTTTCTGCACCATCGGCATTGGCCACAAATTCCACATTTGTATCTTTGTATACTTCTGTTAATGGTGTGTGTGTAATTCCTAAGATAGAAGCTATATCTTTCACGTCACGCGGGAATACTTGGTATCCATTAACGTGTGTAGCATTTGATGTGTATTGACCAACAATACCTGTGATGGAGTAACTTTTACCAATTACTAGATCGGTATCTGGCTTGATGCCAGTCTTCTCCATAACTCTTAGAATAGTAGTTTTATTGTTTTCATCAACAATTGTTACATTGTAATTTGGTGCAGTTACTTCTACTGCAGAAATTTTTCCTGTTACTTTTACAAGGCTTCCTTCAAGAGGTTCAGCTGTTGCAAATGTAGTTACTTCTGGGATGGTTACTTCCTTAACCGTTGGAAGTGCTAGGCCTTCATCCAATTTCTGAATAGCAGTAGGCTCAAACTCTGTCATTCCTTTATAAACGATGACTTTACCTGTAACTCGTAACTTGTCACCGCGTTGTACAGTTAGACCTGAATCAAGGCTTCCAAAAACATTGATTCCGCCTGTTGCATCTTGGATATAGAAGTTGTTCTTCTGTGTACCAAGAATACCGTTTTGAATCGTTACCACACCTTCAACTGTGAAGAACCCGTTAAGATTTGTTAAAATCCCTTTCGAGTCAGTTGCTTTCACTTCGTTAAGTGGTGTGATGGTATTCAACACAGCCTTTTCAATCGCTACAGGAGCACTTTCAAGCATAATCCCTTTTGCTGTGCTGTATTGCTGTGTTACATAAACTTTATCAGGAGCATTGGTGTTTATTTTAATATTAAAATCTCCAGTTGCACTTGCTTTTGCTGTTTCAAGTAGTTCAGTTGCATTTTCTGCAGCATATACCTTGATGACGGAATCCTTAACAGCTGCGCCTGCATTACCGATTAATGTACCTACTCCACCTGATACCATGTAGTTCAATTTATCAACAGCAATACTCGAGGATGCTTTGGCTACGTCGATTTGAATAGCCGCACTTTCGTCCATATCACCTTGTTTAGCAGACACATAAACAGCCGGAAGTGCTTTAGATGCTGTGAAGCTGATTTCAAAGGAACCGTCAGCAGCTGCCTTTGCTGTGCCAAGTGCTGATCCTTTAGCTGCTGTTTCATAGATACTCACGGTTGAGTTAGGTTCAGCTGAACCAGCACCACCCTTTAAGGTAGCTGAATTATCTTGTTGTTGTAAAAATTGAATGGTATTTCCTTTTGGCTGCAAGCTGATTACTGGAACCATCGGGGCTTCAGGAGTGCTTTCAGTGTTTCTAGGTGCAGCAACCGGTCCTACATAAAAGTCTGCTGCGTTATCATCAGTGTCCCATGCATTTCCTTTTCCAGGAGCCGGATCAGTATTTGCATATGGGCGGCGCTGAACGCTTGTAGTATTGGAGGGAGCTTTTGTCGGAGCGGGTCCTTCATAGGCATTTGCACCACCAAATCCAACGAAATCAACTGTATCTGTTGGCTTTACACCCGATGCCGCTGTGGTTTTGTCCTTAAATAAAGCTACCTTACCAGCAGTACCAGACATGGCAATTGTACCTGAAGCATCTGGAGTTGGGAGGTCTATTCCAGCAGCACCGCCACCCTCAGAAATAAGGTAATACCCATGTGCAGGAATTACTCCAGTCAATGAAGTTGGTGTCCAACTCGTCCCCCCCGAAGAGCCATATTGAACAGACCATCCTGTTAAATCAACTGGTTGATCAGTCGGGTTATAAAGCTCAATAAAGTCTTTATTGTATGGAGCTGCTGTAGTGCCGCTTCCGTTTCCTCCCCCACCAAACACTTGAGAGATAACAACATGATCAGCCATGTCTGCATGTGCTCTAATGTTTAGACCACTGGGCAAAAAGGTACTGACCAAGAGAAGTGTTGCCATAGACGTGCTTGTCCAACGCTTAAACTTCTTTTGTCTTTCTTTCATCCATCTACCACCCTTTGTTGTAATTTCATTTCACCTAGTAAAAACGCTTACAACACATTCATACCAAAGTAATATATTACTTTATAATTCTACAAAATTAACAATACTTTGGATATAGAAATATTTATACAATTACCTCCAATAGACAAAATAATTTTTCAGTACTGTATACAAATTCAGATAAAATGTGATTATATTAAGGTGGTTTTACATTCATTATTCCTATTGGTAAATTCAGTTATATTTTTTTAATAATATTCAGGAGGTTCATTTGTGCATTCATATACCTACAAAAACAGACAAATTGTGAACTATTTTGATAGCAACCGTTATTTCTGTAGTTTACTATCCATCCTTCTTATAAGCTTACTTTGTTTCCCTAAACTCGCTGATGCCCATGCATATAGTGCTAGTTACACAAAAATAACAATGGACGAAGAGAAAACGGAGATCGTCTTCACCCTCGATACATTATCCCTTATAGAACTATTACCCGATATTGACCTAAATAAAAACTGGGTACTTGAAAAATCTGAGGTAAAAAAAGAGCAGCATCATATTGAGGAATTAATTACTGAAGGTTTGACCTTGGACAAGAACAACAAAGAAGTGACTCCTAAAGTAGAAACAATGAAGTTAGTAAAAAAAGAAAACAAAGAGTTTCTTTCCACGACGATGACCTTTCCGGCCTTTTCGGCTGGGGATACAATCGTTTATAATGATGGCTTTTATTTTAATGATACGGGGACGAATTATGTTGATTTGATTTCAGCCTCTTTTATGGGACAAACGAGTGAGGCTGTATTACAAGGGAAGGAACGGACTTGGACGATACTTTTAACTGAGGTACAGCAGGAACAAGGTCAGGACCAAACCACCCTGCCTTCGCCTGGCACGGAACAAGATCAAGCCAAGGCAGTTGCGCCAGAACCACAAACCACCACTTCTTCGTGGGTTTCATTTTTCAAATTAGGGATGCTCCATATTATTACTGGCTATGATCACCTATTATTTCTTTTTGCCTTGTTGTTAAGAAAACAAACCCTCAAACAGTATATTTCTATTGTCACTTCCTTTACATTGGCACACAGCATCACTCTTAGCCTTGCGGTATTAGGTTGGATCACGTTACCTTCTCGTTTTGTGGAAGCCACCATCGCCTTTAGTATTTGTTACGTGGCTATTGAGAATATTTTCCGAAAGGAGATCAGACACCGCTGGGGTATCACGTTTCTGTTTGGTTTAATTCACGGTCTTGGGTTTGCTAGTATTTTAAAGGAAATGGAGATTGCGAAAAGCCATCTTGCTGTTGCATTAGTTAATTTTAACCTGGGGATTGAAGCCGTGCAGTTAGCGATTGTTCTTTTACTATTACCTTTACTTACTTATATTTTCAGATTAAAGATCTCAGGTAGATTCGTTCAAATCGGTTCATCGATCATATTTATTTTAGGAGCTATTTGGCTAGTCGAACGAATTATTTCATAGATTTTAAACAGGAAAAACCCCTGAAAAATTTTTTCAGAGGTTTTTTCTGAAAAACTTATTACTTTACGGTTACTTTCTTAGCCTTACTTACATTTCCAGCCTTGTCTACTGCTACGACTTCAACCACTTTGCCAGCTTTTTGTTTTTTGATTGAGATCGAGAACTTGCCATATTTATCAGCTTTTTTAGAACCAATCACCTTGCCGCTCACTTTTACACTGACCGTTGAATAGGCTTCTGCTTTACCAGTTACTTTGGTAGTTTTCACCGTAATTTTATCAACAGATGGTGTGCTTGGAGCTTTTTTATCAATTGCAAACTTGACAGTTGTTTTGTTACCAGCTGCATCCATTACCACTAATGTGTAACTTCCGTCAGTTTTCACTACTTTCTTAGTTGGTATAGCTCTATTATTCAATAATGCTTTACCTTCATTAAAGTTGATGGTTACATCTTTTTTGTAAAGTCCGTTATTTACAACACCTGTAACGACTGGTGCCTTTTTATCAATCGTGAACTTTACGGTTGTTTTGTTGCCTGCTTCATCAGTTACCACTAATGTGTGGACTCCTTCTTTAGCAACAGGCGTTCCATTTCTGAAGGATTTACCATCTAACGTTGCAGTTCCTTCATTAAATTTAACGGTAACGTTTTTATTGTAGATCCCATTATTAACGACTCCGCTTACGATTGGAGCAATTTTATCACCAACTGTAACAGTTGTTGCTTCACTCTTATTGCCTGATGGATCAGTTACCACGACAGTTACTACAGTTTTGGCACCAAGAGCAGATTTTAGAGATATAGAGAATTTACCATCAGCACCAGTTTTTGCAGTGCCTAGAACACCTTTGCTGCTAGATACAGTAACTGTAGAACCAGCCTCAGCAGTTCCAGATACCACTTTATCTTTGTTGCTTACTGCATTTACGACAGCCTTATTCGGAGCAATTACGTCAAGAACGACTGTATAGCCAATTGGACTTAAGTTGAATGATAAATCAACAGAGAATGCGAATATTTGGGTGCCTTCTTTAAGCGGCGCCATTAATGGAACACTGAAATTACCATTAGCATCTGCTGTTAAATGTACCTTCAAATTGAAACCATTTGTAATGTAAACATGTGTACCAGGTTCTGCACCGTGACCTTTAATTACAGTAGACAAATTGGTTACCGGTTCAAGAACAGGAGCATTTGGATCAGTTACGTCTTTAACAGTTAAGCGAACTTCTTTTACGTTTAGAGCTTTATCCGTAATAGAAACAACAACTTCAGTTCCTGCTTTTTGGACTGGAATCTCTACTGAGAAACTTCCATCTTCAGCAGCAGTGGTTGTTTTACTAATTTCACCAGCTGTTACCGCAACAGTTGCACCAGCTTCAGTTTTACCCGTTACAGTAGTCGATTGGTCTGTTACTTCATTAATGTCAGCAGTTACTTCTTCATCAAGAACAATTCTTCCTTCAATACCTGCAGTGATTGGACCTTCAATTGATTTAATATAGTCTACTAAGGCATCTAAGTCAGTTGTCCAAACCTTACGTTCTTTACCTTGTTTAAGGATTGTGAATCCATCTCCGCCATCAGCCATAAAGTTATTTACTGATACAGTATACTCTGCAGCTGGGTCCATTTTTGAACCATCTGGAAGGAAGATGTCGACAACTTTTTGTCCAAGTGGCAATTTATCTGACCAAGTGTATTTTAAGCCAGAAATTTGCATAATCCGGTACCGGTCTGCTTGGAATTGTTGATTAATTAATGTTCTTACTTGATCTCCGGTAAGCTTTAGGCTAACTACATCATTGCCAAATGGTTGAACGGCGAATAAGTCACCCCAAGTCACGTCTCCAGCCTTTTTGATTTCATCACGAACCCCGCCGATATTCATAAATGCAAACTGAGTACCAGTTTTAGCACGCATACTGTCGGCAATTAGGTTACCCATTGGAGCTTCCCCTGCTTTATTTTGCGTACGTGAAATAGGTGCAGTTACAGTTCCTACAACTTGTTGTGTTTGTGGAGCGATATCAGCTTGGTATTGATCAAGCTCTGCTTTAATCTTTGCATCTGGTGTAATACTGTCTTTGAAAGTCGATGCAACTTCAGCAGTTTTAGTTACGATATCTTTTGTAATTGGGTCAATGGCAAGTTCAACATCTGAGAATGCTGTACCATAGGAATAAGATTGCACTAATAATTTACCATCAACAGTAGAGTTCAAGTATTTATGGTCATGGGCTCCATAAATTACGTCTACTTCATCATCAATCTCACTAGCCATATCAACTACTTTACCTGTTGGATTCGATCCATTTGTTGCGGAAGTACCAGGGTCATGGGCAAGAACAACGATTGATTCTACACCTTTAGATTTTAACTCTGCTGTATATTTGTTGATTGCTTCTACTTCATCTGTGAACTTAACACCCGCCACACCACTTGCTGTAACAATGCTTGGTGTTTCAGTTGTAACTACACCGATGAAACCAATCTTAACGCCATCCACTTCTTTGATTGCATATGGAGGTAAAATTAATTCACCCGTTTTTTCATCTTCAACGTTGGCTACCACATAATCAAAATTGGCACCTTCAAATGCACCATATTTCTCTTCTGTTTTAGGATGGGCACCGCCATTGATTAAACGTTTCATTTCTACTACGCCTTCATCAAATTCATGGTTACCAATTGTACCTACGTCAATTCCGATTTCATTCATGAAACGGATGGTTGGTTCATCCTGTAATAGGGCAGAAACCGGACGGCTTGCACCTACTAAGTCACCAGCTTGTAACATTAACGTATTTGCAGGGTTAGTTGCTTCTCTTTGCTTTAAGTATGCAGCTAGGTATTCAATACCGCCGACCTCACGATTAGACACTTTGGTTGTATAATCCAATTGACCATGGAAGTCATTGATTCCTAATAATTGAACGTGTACATTTTGGTCTAATTCATATAGTTGGTAGCCTGGTTTTGTTGTTGATGGACCTAGGTCTTTAACATCTGGTTGTTGACCAAGGTATGCATTAGCATCTGGATTAGAGTGGAAGACAACCTTCGCTGTGCCCCCAACCGGAGCAATTTTCCAGTTGTTATCTGGAACTGGATTGATGGTACCTTGTGCACTAATATAATCCATAAGGATTTGACGATTTTCAAACGGAGAATCCACAACAGGCTTTAAATTCTTCAATTCTGCAAGACCGCCGCTTCCGCCAGCACGATAGTTATTTGTTGCGATGATGAATTTTTGGTCCATCTTAACAGGAGTTCCATCCATCATTCGGAGGTTCACAACACGCTCACCTTTTGGCTTTGTCACGTCAATGTCGTATTTTACCCCATCAATGACATCGTAATTGTAAGGGCGGAAATCATAATCGAGTAAATCTTGCTGCTCCGGATTATTAGGGTCAATTGTATTAAACTGTTTCGCTGATTCTTCGATCCAGCGCTTCACTTGATCACCTGTAATTTCTAGAGCCTTTAAGGTGTTATCAAACAAGTATAAATCAGCTGCACTCTTAATCGTGACATCACCTTTAGCAATGTTTGTGTAATCGGCTACACCACCGCGGCCGCCTTTAAATGGTGCTGCAGCTGAAATAACTGGCACATCCTTATATTCTGTGTTCGCAATCGCTTTTTTTACATAATCCATTTGTGCATTGTTTACAATTTGTGTGGAGGCGTCATCCATAACACGAGTGAAGAAGCTGTGCATTGGAATATCTGTCGTACCGAGTTTTCCATTAACATATGCCCTTGTTTGGTCGTGAATAGCTTGTGCATCACTTTCAATTGTAGCGTCTGATGCAGTGTCAGCGGAAACTGGACGGTTAACTGATTTAGAATTAGCCTTATCTACAGTCCACTTGCCATTTGCATCTTGTACAAGTGCTAAATCCAGTACACCTAGGTTATTTCCCCAGAAGCCTGCTTCAACTGCTTGTACTCCATTGATTGTACCATTAGTGTTATCAATGCCAGTCTTGCCATTAAATGAAGCATCCCCAGGGAAGTTTACGTGCGCATGTCCGAAAAGCATTGCATCAATGCCAGGTACCTTTGTTAAATCATAAACAGCATTTTCTGCTGCTTCTTGACCTTCTGCAGCAATATCACAGCCTGAGTGAGCAATTGCGACAATAACATCTGCTCCTTCAGCTTTCATTTGCGGGATAAATTTATTTGCTTGGGCAACAATATCTTTAGTAATGACTTTACCAGTTAGGTTATCTTTATCCCACTGCATGATTTGCGGTGGTGCAAAGCCGATGACCCCAACCTTAATTACATGTTCATTGCCGGCAGCATCCTTAATGGTTTTGTCTACAATTTTATATGGAATGAAATAGTTAACATCATTAGTTGAGTCGGAATCGTGGTCATCTTTATAAATGTTAGCGCTTACAATTGGAAATTGTACTTCTTCCTGAACATCCTTTAAGTAATCTAAACCATAGTTAAATTCATGGTTCCCAACGATACCTGCATCATATTTTAAATAGTTCATTGCTTTGTAAATAGGATGGGTTTCATTTGGTCCTAGTTTATTTACTTTTGCTACATAGCTTGCTAGTGGATTTCCTTGAATCGTATCACCCGCATCAAATAGCATCGAGTTGTCAACTTCTGAACGTGCTTGCTTAATTAGTGTAGCAGTTTTTGCCAAACCATAATTCGGCACCGCAGCATCCTTGAAATAATCATACGGTAAAACATTAGAATGTAAGTCTGTAGTTTCTAAGATACGTAGTATAGCTGTATTCCCTGTTCCTTCAGCTTTTGCAGCCTGTGGGAAAATATTCAAAGGAATTGCTGTAAGCGCTAGCGCAGTTGCTAGAGAACTATTAAGCATCCGTCTCTTCATGCTTCTTTTTATCTGTCTCTTCACACTTTTTCCGCCCTTCGACAAAATAATTTGTATTGCATGACTATTCTACTAACTTTTCCAAAAGAATAATAGACCTTTTTCTATAATTTACGAATTATTCACAATATATTTTTTGAGTTTTCTTCCTTTTAATCTATTGTTTTTAAAGAATCCTCTCCATTTTTTATAGATTATTCATGAAAGAATTATTTCCAATAAATCCAGTAAAAAAATATGTAAGTTTTTGAAATAAATGTATTAAATTTCGATAAGTTCTGATATTCTAAAATATAGTTCAAAATACCGTTGTGGAGGAAAATTTGATGAGAGCTGAAAAAAAGAAAAAGAGAACATGGCTACGCGTAACTGGGATTGTCTTACTTTTATTAATAATCGGGGTGGGAGTTTATGCCTATTCCGTATATAATTCTTTAACAAATGCTGTCGAAACTATGCATCACCCTGTCGATCGTACATCAGAAAAGCGGACGGAGGCAGTATCCTTACAAAACAAACAGCCATTTTCCGTATTACTTTTAGGGGTCGACCAGCGTAAAGGGGATAGAGGCCGTTCAGACACCATGATTGTTTTATCCATTAATCCGAAGCTTAATTCGGTTAAGATGCTAAGTATCCCTCGGGATACACGTACGGAAATTGTTGGAAAAGGAACAGAGGATAAAATAAATCATGCCTACGCATTTGGCGGCGAAGAAATGGCGATGAACACGGTTGAACACTTCTTAGATATCCCGATTGATTACTTTGTAAGAGTGAACATGGAAGGTTTTAAGGATATCGTCGATGCTGTTGGCGGTATAACGGTGAATAATGATCTGGATTTTTCTTATGGAGGCTATCATTTTCCTAAAGGGGAAGTGACCTTGAATGGCAAAAAGGCTCTTGCCTATACTCGAATGAGGAAAGAAGACCCGCGCGGTGATTTTGGCCGCCAAATTCGCCAGCGTCAAATTATTCAAGGGGTCATCAAAGAGGGAGCAAGTCTATCTTCACTAGCCAATTACAGTGATATTTTCTCTGCACTCGGGAAAAATGTAAAAACAAATCTCACCTTTGATCAAATGATTGCTATTCAAAAGAACTACAAAAGTGTAGTTAGTAACATCGATCAAATGACCATCGAAGGAAAAGGAACAAGAATGAACGGCATCTATTACTACATCGTTCCCGCTGACGAAAAAGAACGGCTTCAAACAGAAATGAAAACACAATTGGAAACTACTTAATAATAAAAAATCAGTCTGCCAAAAGCTTTGGCAGACTGTTTTTTGTTATTATTCATTAATTTCATACCAATATTCATTTCCTAATGAATCACGATATTCGATCAAATAGTAATACCAGGAATATTTTGAAGGCTTGGTATAGACAAGCGTATTAGAACCTGACTTCACCGTATATTGCTTTTGGGCAATTTGCGAACTGCCCTCATCATTATAAACATGAAGGATAGTCGTTATCTGTTGTTTTGTGTTAATTTTCATCTGTAATTGATCGTTATACATTTGATCAGAAGCTAAGTGAAAGCTAAAACTATGTGAAACTAACCACGCTGGGTTACTTGTTGAAGTCATTTTCCCCTTAACAGACTTTTGTCCGTAGGCATTCTTTGCGGTAATGACATAATAATACGTGTCACCTTTTTCATCGCCGCTAAGCCAGCTAAAAGATTGGCTTCCTTCACTTAATGCTTTATCTTGTGCTATGGTTTTAATCTTTTGATTCGCTTGATTCAAAATTTCTATCGTCACATTCGCTGGCCGTGAGAGTTTGTAATGTACCTCACTGCCTTCACCTGGATAGAACATGACCACAGCAGGATAACTTATTTCGATTGTATTCAGCTCGACATGGACATTTCCTGAGAAGATTTGAGTGATATTATACTTATCAACGACTTTAATTTTAAACTGATAGAGACCATCGTTAAGCTGGTTGTTGGCATCATCCGTCCCATTCCATGTAAAGGAGTGCTGCCCCGCTAATTCGGCTGCATCTGTTTTAATAGTAGATAGGCGTTTTCCGCTTTGATAAATTCCAATTGTCACCTTTCCAGGTTTGTTTAAGGTATAGCCGATGGTCATGGTTCCTTTTGTTTTTAAATAATAATCTTCTCCCGACGCGATAACAGGTACACGCCAATCCTGCAGGATCAGTGAAGGGCTGTTTATCTTGGTTAAATTTCCAGCCATATCTTTTAACTGAACGAAATAACGGTAGGTGCCTTCAGGAACCAGTTGATTTTTATCATTTTTCCCGTTCCAGTTGGCGGTGAGAGTACCAGGGTTAGCTTTTTTGTTAATTACTTTCTTAATGATTGTCCCTTGTTCATTGACAACATGAACGATTACATATGAGGTTTCTTTTAAATTCATTTTCAAGGTGTTCGTGCTTTTGGTGTCCATTTTAAACAGGGTGGATGATAGTGTTATTGTTCCAGTCGGCCGGACACTGTCCACTGTTAGTTGAACTTTTTTGGTTTTCCCTTTTTTATTGTGACTATCTGTCAATGTCCAAACGATTTGGTATGTCCCATCCTTCACTAGACGCCCTTTGGTTGTTTTCCCATTCCATACGATTGAATGCTTTCCGGCTGAGATGGTTTTTTTAGATAGAATTTTCTTAACCGTTTTACCGTTTTTATCCGTCACAACAGCAGTTACCTTCACTTTTTGCGTTAACTCATAAGGGATTGTAACCTTCCCACTTACATTCGGAGAATAGGAGTAGGTGCCTGACACCAAAATGGCAGGTTTCGTATGATTAACAACCTTAATCATCGTACTTTTATAGTAGCTGTCTGACCCTTTGGTGATTTTCACTTCTACTTTATAGGTACCCGTTGTAACAAACTTTTTACTTGTTGATTTTCCATCCCACGAAGCGGAGATTTTCGCCCCTGTAGAGGTTTTATTAGATAGTACCTTTCTTACTGTTTTTCCATGTGCATCTTTGATTGATAAAGAAACCTTGGTTTTATTTGTTGTTTTAAATGAAAATGCAGCTTTGTTTTTCCCTGTCACGGTATAGGTTTTCGGAGCCGTTATGCTTGAAATCGGTGCAGGTGTATTCGAAACTGCCTTATACGCATCAATTCTTCCATATCCGAAATCTTCATCCCATCCCCTGCTGCCGAGATCAATTGTTGATTTTTTCAGAATGGTTTCTACTTGGCTTGGACTTAAAAATGGGTTCTTCGTACGGACAAGCGCAGCAATTCCTGAAACCATCGGTGCGGCCATTGATGTCCCGTCATATGAAGCATATGTACTTCCAGCTATGGATGAATAAATATCCACCCCTGGAGCAGCAAGATCTATATAATTTCCATAGTTTGAAAAGCTGGCAATTCGATCGTTTCGGTCAGTGGCACTAACCCCTATCACACCCTCAGATGCGGCAGGATACATCGGCAAAAACGTACTAGAATTACCGGCCGCAGCCACGAGGACCACACCTTTTGATTTGGCATACTTTGTAGCAGACTCTAGTAAATAACTATAACTATCATCCCCAAGGCTCATATTAATAACATCCGCATGGTGAGCTACGGCATAATAAATGGCTCGGATGACCGTATCGCTACTTGCCAGGTCTCCTTGAAAAACATTAATTGGCATGATTTTTACATCTGGAGCAATCCCAGCAATCCCATACTTATTAAAATTTCCTGCGATAATGCCAGCTACATGTGTAGCATGCTTATCAGGAGCATAACTGGAAGAACCATTTACGGCATTATAAGGGCTGATAATTTTTCCTTTTATGTCTGGGTGATCCTTCTGAACCCCGCCATCAATAATCGCAACGGTAATTTTCGAAGACCCCTTTGTTTTGTCCCATACTTTAGGCAGTTGGAGTTTGGGAAGGTACCATTGCCTGCTATAGCCCGGCTCTTTCGGAAGGTATGCTTTTTTGAACTTGTAATTTGGTTCGACTAAAAGCACTTGCTTACTCATTAATAACTGTTTCGCAATCGTGGTTAAATTCGTACCGGGCGTGACTTTAACTAAGGAGAAATCCTGGTCATCTAATGGAGTTTCCTCTTCAACATCCACTTGTTTCAGTAAGTCCTCCCGTTCCGTTTGTGTCGTATCTGGCGCAAATTTGACGATTAGTTCTTCGGCAATGTATTCCGTTTTCTCCTTAAATACCACATCTGGATCGATTTTCTTTGGATGGGCATTAATCCCATCAGCACTGGCGTCCGAAGACATAAAAAGTAAGCTGAGAACCATCAGACTCAGAAACCAAATATATTTCACTAGTAAACCTCCATTATGATTATTTCACTTAATATGCCATTCTATTTATTAATCATTTTATCATTTCGTTGATAGATTAGGTGCAATAGAAGAATATTATTTCTCCACTAGTTAACCTAAGTAGAGAAAATAATATTGTAAAATAATTCCAAATTAAATAATACATCCACTCCACACAGACAAAAACGTAGTTTTTGTCCACAAACGGTGCCTGACACCAAATTAATAACTCATTATTACTAAATGACACCTTAATATAACGAATTTGTCATGAAACTAGTAAGCTATTGAAATATTTGTGTAATATTATTGTGGTAACTTTTATATAACAGTAGAAAGGGGTTTTAGTTATGAAGAAATTCCTCGTCATGTTTGGTTTGGCAGGTATGATATTATTTGGAAGTAATCACGACGCATCCGCAGCATCCAATACATATAAAGTTAAGAGTGGCGATTCACTTTATCGTATTGCAAAAAAATATAAAGTCTCAGTAAATACATTAAAAAAATGGAATAACCTTAAATCAAATACGATTCATCCGAATCAAAAGTTAAAGGTGTCTGGCACAACGGCTAGTAAACCTGCTAAGAAGGCCACAACTACTACAACGAGCTCAAAGAAGCAAAAAGTAGTAAAAACAATTACTGTTAGCGCTACTGCTTATACAGCAAATTGTAAAAGATGTTCTGGTATCACTGCTTTAGGTTTAAATTTAAAGAAAAACCCAAAACTTAAAGTCATCTCTGTTGACCCTAAAGTCATCAAATTAGGCACAAAGGTTTATGTTGAAGGGTATGGCTATGCGATCGCCGGTGACACGGGCGGTGCGATAAAAGGGAAAAAGATTGATATCTTCGTTCCTTCTTATAAGAAAGCTATTCAATGGGGAAGAAAAACAGTGAAAGTTCAAATTCTAAAATAAACAAAGTTACGTCCCAGGTGAGTTCATTCACTTGGGACTTTTTATATTAATCTACAATAAAAGAACAGCACCCGAATCACGAATGATCGAGTGCTGTCTTCCTTCTCGGCGCCATTTATTTCTCGGCACTTAAAATATTAAACTGGCATTGGCACCTTTGTAATAGTGAATTTCACTGTTGTCTTATTTCCAGCTGCATCAGTTACAACTAAAGTATGTGGTCCCTCTGTAGAAACCACCGTTCCTGATGTAAATGCATTCCCATCTAATGTTGCTTTTCCTTCATTAAATGAGATGGTAACATTCTTATCATAAGTTACGTTATTCTCTACTCCCGTAACTACTGGTGTTGTTTTATCAATGATAAATACCACCGTTCTCTTGTTCCCAACTGCATCTTTTAGAACTAAAGTGTATTTTCCAGCTGTTTTAACAACATAGCCTGTTTTAACTGCTTTTCCATTCAATGTTGCCGTTCCTTCTTTAAAAGTGAGCGTTACATCTTTATTATAAATAGCATTATGGTTTACTCCACTAACCACTGGTGCTGTTTTATCAATGGTAAACACAACTGTTGTTTTATTACCAGCCGCATCTTTTACCACTAAAGTACGTTTTCCTTCTGTTTTAACTACATATTTTGAACTAATTGCTTTCCCATTTAATGTGGCCTTTCCTTCATTGAAGGTAATCTTAACATCTTTATTGTAAGTTTTATTGTTGATTACGCCACTTACCACTGGAGCTGTTTTGTCTTTTACAACTATGGTTTTGGTTTTACTGATGTTACCTGACAGATCCTTAGCTGATAAGTATAGTTTTTTCCCAGCTTTTTGTTTAGGGATTTTCACCTTGAATTTCCCTTTTGAATCTGCTTTTTTAGTATATTTTTTAGAGCCAATTTTAACTGTAACTGTTGCACTCTTTTCTGTTACGCCCGACACTTCACTTGATTTATCAGAAACACTAGTTACTGAAGGGAACGTTGGAGCTTTGATGTCGATGTTTTTAAAATACGGTTTTGCTAGTTGATTAAAGGTTTTTTTCGAAGTAGTAATACGGACTTTCGCCCCGATCTTTACCTTGCTGAATAGTTCAATTACCTCTTTATTATGCATCCGGATACATCCACCCGAGATATATTTTCCAATCGAACTTTCATCACTATTTCCATGAATTGCATATGGATAGCCGCCATTTTCTTGTTTGCTTATACCCAACCAGCGTTTTCCAAGTGGATTACGAGGATCGCCGCCAGGAATATTATGTTTATAATAAGGTCTATTTTTAATCTTTTCCCTTATGTAAAAAGATCCTTCTGGTGTAAGTTTAGATGTTCTGCCTGTTGCAACATTGTATGTTTTTACTAATTTACCATTCTCATAAAATGCTAGTTTATTGATCTTTTTATTAACAATAATCAGTTGCTTCTTTGATACGGTGCTAGCCTCAGCTTGTTGAGCCTGAGGAAAAACAGAAAAACCTAAAAATAAGATAATAAATCCAATCAAAATACGCCTTAACACAAGTGAACCCCCCTGTAATTTCCATTTATATTACTACAATATTACAATATTACTACAATACCATAATTAATGTTTTAATAGAAACTGATAAACCTTATATTTATTTCGGCAAAATCCAACAAACTTTTCACATCCTATAGAAGTTACAAACTATGATGTAAAAGATGGTGCCTGACACCATTGCAGAAATATCGCCATTTCTCGGGAAATACCTTTCAAAATTTAGAATAATTGGAGAAAATATGGATTTTTTGTCGCTTGATGTAGTAGGATAGTAATAGATTCTCAACAAACCATACTAGGTAAATTGGAGGGCAGAAAGGTGCTCACAACCGCCCAACAAAAAGTAAAGCAAGAACTAGAAGAATTGCAGATTTATGCCCTTACCCATCCAAACAATAAACCAGTGATTTCCTGCAAAAGGCGTTCTAATAAAAAATGGATGCTAACGTTAACGGCGATCATTCTGTTGATACTGACTTGTATTCTTTTATTTAAAGTAGATTGGAATCAAAACGAAATAAGCGTAACATCCTACTTAACTAATATTCATGATTACAACGAACAAAGTGAACAGATACTAACCGGCTTCCTCACAGGTAATAGTGAAAATCTAGAGCAAAGTAAAGTCCAACAAGAGAAACTATTAATAAAAATAACAAACCTAAAGTCGGCAGATAACTTTCATGAATACCATCAGGATATTATCACTGTTTTCAAACACCGCCTCGACATGATGACCTCCTATAAGGACCCCAGCCATTCCGACCAAGTGCAAATAAAAAGATCATTAATCGAGCTAAGTGTGATGCAGGAATTAGCAGCGGATAGTTTAATCAAAGGTTTGGAGCAGGAAAAAATCAAGTATAAACAAATAGAGAATGGGACCATTCAATATTGGATAAACTCCAAATCCTATTCCCTAAAAAATTAAAAGAAAAGAGGCTGCCGCATTACGGGAGCCTCTTTCCTTTTATTCTACCTTTTGCGACAACCCTTCCAACTGTTCTTCCTGAACTGTGACAATCTGTTGCAAAGATCGTTTTTGATGCTTTTTTTCAAAAATAACAAGACACACATGAACTAGTAAAATACCCAACGTAAAATATTCCACGGCATAATCGATATAGGACCATGAGAGTGTAGCCGTGATGTCATATACAGCATGGACAATAACCGTCAACCAAAGGTTCCGCGTCCATAAAAGAATCACCCCAAACAAAAAGCCCATATTGGCGAAGGTTACGATCGCCCCGATGCGATTCGCCCATGGCTGTTCAGTATCGAGTGTATGATCAATCCCGAAAAGAATAGAAGTGATAAACAATGCCGCCATAAGGAAAACATCCCTTGATCCCCTCTCCCAGCGCCGTGGAAACACCTGTTTAAAAACAAGAAGCAATAGAATCATATAAGCAAGCCGCCAAACTTCTTCCAGGCCAGCTAATAGATCATTATAAATATCCGTACCAATCGAATCTATTTTTTCAAAAAAGTCCCCTATCGTTTGCTCTTGAAGGGCAGGAACTTCCGATTCATTCCCATCCCCATCAATGACCTGCGACTCCTTGTACTCTTGAACATATTGATTATAATCCTCGTTAAAATCTTCAAAAGTAAGACTTGAATAGACATTAACAAACGAGCTTCCCAGGAAAAAAATCAAAAAGGCTCCAGTGAATTGAAGCATATGCTGGCGCGGACTTTTTAGATGAGCCCGCTCGCCTCCAAGCCTGCCATAAAGCTTCCAGCCGATAAAAAACGAGGATACCATGACCGCATCATATAATGTACTGGCCAAATAGCTGTAACGAGTGAGATAGAGGAGAATTTCCGCACCAAATGTGACAATAAGTATGGAAAATAGTAGTTTTTTTGAAATCGGTTTGGTTAAATTTGTTGTCATCCCCATCATTCCCTACCTGAAAAATTTCGCGGAGAAATCCTGTTTCCCGCTTACCTGCCTAAAATCTTTACTGCAATGATTCCCAACGCATTCATAAAAAGCAGGAATAAGAAACAGAAAACCGTCCACTTCCATTTTCTCGTCACGAATTAATCCCCTCATTTTCATAATAGATGTTAGTATTAATTTAGCATATTAATAGTTAATAAGCATCCATATTATTTTTCCAAGTAATCAGAAAGTTTCAGTGATTTTTCATGTCGGGCTAACATATGCTTGTACAAGCAATCATAGATAAGTCAGTATATTATTTCCCATTAATCTTTTAAAAAGTTAGGAGTCTTGCTCAATGAAACGTATTGTTCCTATCATTATTTTAATCGTGCTTATCTATGTTTTAGCAACAACAAATCCTAAACGTTCTGCCTATATCGACTGGGTTAATCACAAGACAATGGATAAATCTTCGAGCTTGATTGAAAAAGGAGTTTTATCTCTAGCAGGGGAATCTATTTTCGATGCCGGAACTACACAGAAAGACTATTTTATTTTCACCATCTACAAAACTGACTTTTCCGAAGTAGGATTTGGAACCGTTACATCGATTGGCATCTTTAATAAATTTATCACCATCTCTAGTAAAGAATAATTGCTACTTAAAGGCCGGTCTCTTTCGGGACTGGCCTTTATTGAATACAAAAGTAGATTCTCAGGGGAAAATATAAATTTTTGTCAGTGGAAACTGCCGGTGCCTGACACCAATGCAAAAATTGTCGACAATTAATTCATCTCTTTTTTTACAAAAAAACTTAGGTTATCTGTGGTTCTGATGTAAATGCGAATGATTTACCCGGAATCCTGCGTGAAATATTCGCCAACCATTTAAAGTTTATATTATCCTTACGGTGGCGGGGGCTATACTTCTGGTAACGCTTATCTTGATTTTTATTGCAAAAAAAAAGGAAGGAAAATCGTGGCTTTAGTGGTCAAATTGTAGTGGAGATCGAGGATGGTAATACAGAGGAACGTATAGAACCACAAATTAAGAAGTTGAAATCCTTTAAGGGAGAATTCCGTCTTAAAGAATTGGTTTCACTTGATTCTGAGTTTAATGAAATTGATAAAATTACATTTGTTCCAATTACTGATAATACATTACTAATTATCAATAAGTCGAACTGTTCAATTGAAATGGGAAATGAGTTGATTGACGCGGAGACAGGTCATCGATTAAGGCGCAACGATAAGCTGCGCATCCGATTAATGGACTATAATAAATGCATTTATATTGAGAATGTTAGTTAGAAAGATAAATCCATCTTTTTTTCTAGGCCATAACAAAAAAGGACAGCGCTTCAGCTGTCCCTTTTTGTGCCTGGCAACGTCCTAC